>NZ_JBWKPA010000004.1:3479-483993 GCF_059416405.1 Variovorax sp. GW821-FHT09D04 | reverse complement strand
CTTGGGGAAGTGGTTGGCCTCGGCCACGAAGAAGCGCGTGTCGCCGAAGCCGGCCGCGAGCATCTCGCCCTGGCCCATCGCCGTCTGCAGGGCCTGGCGCACGGCCTGGCTGGCGAGCGGGCCTTCCTTGGTGTTGAAGACCACCAGCGGAAAACCGAAGGCGGGCGTGATGATCGGCAGCGTCTTGCCACTGGCCTTCTCCAGGCGCGGCAGCGCTTCCACCGGCAGCAGGTCGGCAAAGTCGTACTGGCCCGCGAGTGCACCCTCGACGCGCGTGCTGGCGTTGGGCACGGGCACGAAACGCAGTTCTTCGATGACCGCTTCGCGCTTGCCGCCGTAGCCGCTCGCAGGTTCCTTGCGCGGGCTGTACTTGTCGAAGCGCGAGAGCAGAACGAACTGGTCGGGGCGGCGCTCCTTGAACTTGTAGGGGCCGGTGCCGACGAAGTCCTTCAGCGGCGAGGCCATCGATTCCTTGGCCATCATCGCGGCGGTGCCATTGCTGGGCAAAGCCAGTTGCGAGAGCAGCGGTGCATAGGGCGCCTTCAGCACGATCTCCACGCCCAGAGGGCCCTTGGCCTTGAGGCTCTCGATTTCCTTGCCCACGGCCTTGCCGCGCGGCGACTGGTCCATCCAGCGCTGCAGGCTGGCGACCACGTCGTCGGCCGTGAGCTCGCGCCCGTTGTGCAGCGCCACGCCCTTGCGCAGCGTGATGGCGTAGGTTTTGCCGTCTGCGGAGATCTTGGGCATCGTCTCGGCCAGCATCGGCACCACGTTCCACTTGGCATCGAAGGTGTACAGCGTCTCGTACACGTGCTGCATGATGGTTCCGACCAGATCGGCCGTGGAGGCCATCGGGTCGAGCGTCTGCGGCTCGGCCACCATCGCCAGCGTGGCGAAGTTGCGCGGGCTTTGCGCGTGGGCTGGATGGTGGGGCAGCGTGGTGCACAGCATGGCGAGCAGCGAAGCGCCCAGCAGGCTGCGCTTGGACAGACGAGGCAGGCGCTGGACAACAAGACCGGCGTGAGACATGGGGTGTTCCTTCATGGGCGATCGGTGGGCAATGAATTCACTTTTTTCAGGCCCGAACTTTGAAGCACAACCTATGCCAAAACATCACCATTTACCCTGAGCAATGATCTAAATATTCGAACTCTCCCTTCGAAATTCAATGCCGTTCGCGCACGCATCCGCTGCTAGATTCCGGTCGAATCTTTTCCCACCGAAAGATGGCGTCCGATCGAATTTGCGAGGATGAAAATGAGCACCAAGAAAGTTCTTGCGGTAGGTTTTCTGTTCGGCTGTGCGTTGCTGACGCATGCGGCGATCACCGGGGTGAACCCCCTCGACACGATCAAGAAGGCCGCCACCAGCATGGCCTCCGCGGCCGCTGACCTGGTGGCCGATCCCTTGCCGCTGCAGGGCCCCGGACTGGGCAACCTGACCTACACGCAGGCCGAGCTGTTCAAGCCCATCTCGATGATCAAGGAGGAGGTCGACACCGGCGTCGGCGCCGGCACCGGCGCCGACGTGCCGAAGATCCCCGGGGGCAGCGTGACGCACCCCACCGCCGGGTACACGAAGTACCACTACGGCCAGAACGTGGGCCTCATGATCAACGGCTACTTCCTGACGACGTTCACGCCCGACGGCGGGCTGGGCCCTGGCGGCTTCCTGCTCTACGACGTCTCCGATCCGCGCAACCTGCGGCTTGTCAAGCGCATCTACGAGCCGGACGGCCGCACCAAGGAACTGAGGGAGCCGCATTCCATCGGCATCGCCACCATCGGCGGCAAGCAGTACGTTGCCGTTCCCAGCGTGTTCGGCATCGAGTTCTGGGACTTCACCGACATCAACGACGTCAAGCAAGTGAAGAAGCTGGTGCTGCCCAACGTCAACAAGGGCGACTACAACAACGTGAGCTGGCAGCTGTGGTGGCAGGCGCCCTACCTGTACGTGGCGGCGGCGGAGCAGGGCGTGTTCGTCATCGACGCCGCAGACCCCGCGAACGCACAGCTCGCGAACCGCGGCGCCGGCAAGCCCAACCCGATACCGACCGGCGAGCTCGGCGGCTTTCGCGTGGGACCGATTTTCACCATGGGCAACCACATGGTGCTGACGTCCATGACCAACACCAGCGGCTTCGCCAGCCTGGACATCTCGGACCCGCTGAATCCCAAGGTGCTCGACACCGTCTCCGGGTCCACCGCCAGCTACTACTCCACCTGCTTCGACGGCAAGAAGGTCTACGCCTCCGCACAGGAGAGCGGCGGCAAGATGTACGGCTACGACCTGAGCGACCGCTCGCGCTTCGTGGCCGAGGACAACCGGCTGGTGATCAACCAGCAGCTGTACTGCAGCACGCAGGACAACTTCGTGTTCCAGGGCGCGCAGAACTACATCCACAAGGTCGATGTGAGCAACCCGCTCAACCACGTCGAGGTCGGGCGCGGCGGACTGTTCGCAACGACGCATCCCGATTTCTCGAGCTCCGACCATGGCCAGGTGTCGCCGTTCGGCAATCTGATCTACGTCGGCAACGACCACGGCTCGGGCAGCGGTTTCATCGTGCATGCGGTGGACCCCGACACCACCAAACCCGAAGTGAAGCAGGTCTCTCCCGTGAACGGTGCGAAGCAGCAGGCCCTCACCTCGCGCATCGGCCTGGGCATGACCGACAGCATCCGGCCCGAGAGCGTGAACGCCAACACCTTCATCGTGCGCCCGGTCGGCGGCAACACGCTCGCGGGCACCTACAGCGTGCAGCTGGGCATCGTCAACTTTCACCCCGCGCAGCCGCTGCAGCCGGGCACCGCCTACGAGGTGTTCCTGCCCGCCAACGGCCTGAAGGACTATGCGGGCAATGCCATCGCGGCCGACTACCGCTCGACCTTCAACACCGGCAACGCCAACGACATCAACCTGATGCACCACTGGGCGCTGACCGGCAACCTGGGTGACCAGATCAGCGCCAACAACGGCACGCCCGCCACCGGCGACGCGTTCGAGAGCATCGGCCTGAACTTCGCGAACCGTACCGCGGGCGTGCAGCTGAAGAACGACAGCGTGTCCACCACGCTGGGCGGCACCGCCTCGCTGAGCTTCTACATGAAGACCACGCAGGCCGGCGCTGCGAACTCGTGGACCGCGCCCGGCATCTTCGGGCGCGACCAGTCGCCGGGCGTCGACGACGTGTTCTGGGGCTGGCTCGACAGCACCGGCAACATCAAGCTGTCGGTGGGCGACCACGCAGGCACGCGCTCGCAAAGCGCCGTGAACGACGACAACTGGCACCACGTCGTGCTCACGCGCGATGCAGCTTCGGGCGCGCAGGCGGTGTACGTGGATGGCGTGAAGACCACCTCGACTGGCCCGACCGGCACCAAGGGCTTGTCGACCAAGTTCCAGCTGCTGGGGCAGATCCAGGGCAACGCCGCACTCTTCAAGGGCACGCTGGCCGAGGTGCGCGTGTACGGCCGCGTGCTCGGCGACACCGACGTGGCGGCGCTGCGGGCGCAGGCCGTGATCGGCGATCCCGGCATCGTGGGCGCACCGAAGATCGTCAATGGCCAGCTGAACTTCAACCCGGCCACGCTCGGTGCCACCGGCGCGCAGTTCCGCTGGAACTTCGGCGACGGCACGCAGAGCGCGTACGCCTCGCAACCCGGCGTCACGCACACCTACAGCAGCCCCGGCCACTACACCGTGACGCTGACGGTGAAGGCCGCGAACGGCCAGGAGACCTTCTACACCTACAACCTCACGGTGATCGCACCCGTCACGGCGGCGGCGCCGACGCACACGACCAACATCGCGGGCGATGCGAACGCGGTGTATTCGGTGAACCCC
This sequence comes from Variovorax sp. GW821-FHT09D04, assembly GCF_059416405.1. Classification (NCBI taxonomy): domain Bacteria; kingdom Pseudomonadati; phylum Pseudomonadota; class Betaproteobacteria; order Burkholderiales; family Comamonadaceae; genus Variovorax; species Variovorax sp. GW821-FHT09D04. The sequence continues at coordinate 480,147 of NZ_JBWKPA010000004.1, read as the reverse complement.
GACAGCGGCACGGTGGCCGCCATCGACGCGCAGACCTTCGCCAAGCGCTGGGAAGTACGTGTGGGTGACGAGCCGAAGACGCTGGCCGTGGGGCCCGACGGACGCATCTGGGTCACGGTGCAGGGCGAAGACAAGCTGGTGGCGCTCAACGCCGCCGACGGCACGCTGTCGACGACGGTGCCGCTGGCCTACGGCAGCGGCCCGTACGGCGTCGTCTTCACGCCCAACGGCACCAAGGGCCTGCTGACGCTGGAAAGCAAGTCGGCGCTGGTCAGCTTCGACCCGACCACCGGCGCCGCTACGGGCACGCTCGCCCTGGAAGGCAGCGTGCGCGGCATCGCGGTCGATGCGGGTTCGCAATCGGCCTACGTGACGCGCTTCAAGTCGAAGATGACGGGCGGGCAGCTGCACAAGGTGAACCTGCAGAGCTTCAGCGCCGCCACCCCCATCGCGCTGGCGGTCGACACGACCACGGTCGACACCGAGGCCGCCTCGCGCGGCGTGCCCAACTACCTGAGCCAGGTGGTGATCTCGCCCGACGGGGCGCGTGCGCTGCTGCCTTCGAAGAAGGACAACATCGTGCGCGGCACCTTCCGCGACGGCCTGCCGCTGGAGCACGACAAGACGGTGCGCTCCATCCTGTCGCAGGTGAACCTGCAGACGGCGGCGGAAGTGTTCAGCGAACAGCTCGACTTCAACGACCGCGCCCCCGCACGCGCCGCGCTGTACTCGCCGGCCGGCGACTACATCTTCGTGGCGCAGATGGAAGGCAACCGCATCGCCATCGTCGATGCCTACAACCGTTCGGTGCGCGGCGAGATCAACGCCAGCAGCGCGCCGCACGGCCTGTACCTCGATGCGGCGCGCAAGCGGCTGTACGTCAACAACTTCCTGGCGCGCTCGGTGTCGGTGCACGACGTGGCGCAGGTGCTGTCCTCGGAGTCGGCCGCGCCGGCCTTCCTGCAGAACATCACCACGGTCGCGCAGGAGCCGATGGCCGCCGCGGCGCTGCGCGGCAAGCAGGTGTTCTACAACGCGTCCGACCGGCGCATGAGCATGAACAACTACATGTCCTGCGCGAGCTGCCATGCCGATGGCAGCGACGACGGCATGGTGTGGGACTTCACCCAGCGCGGCGAGGGCCTGCGCCGCACCATCAGCCTGCAGGGACGGCGCGGCACGGGCCACGGCAAGCTGCACTGGACCGCCAACTTCGACGAGGTGCAGGACTTCGAGCACGACATCCGCAACGAATTCGGCGGCACGGGCTTCCTGACGAACGCCGACTTCTCGGCCACGGGCGACCCGCTCGGCGTGCCGAAGGCCGGCCGCAACGCGCAGCTCGACGATCTCGCGGCCTACCTGAACTCGCTGAACAAGTACATGCGCAGCCCGGCCCGCGCGGCGGACGGCAACCTCAGCGTGGACGCGGTGCGCGGACAGACCGTGTTCAACACGGCACAGTGCGCGACCTGCCACACGGCCGGCAGCCTGCGCGACGGGCTGCGGCACGACGTGGGCACGATCCAGCTCTCGTCGGGCAAGGGCAGCAACCAGCCGCTGGCCGGCGTGGGCTTCGACACCCCGACGCTCTACGGCACCTGGAGCAACCCGAGCTTCTTCCACAACGGGCAGAAGGCCACGCTGCAGGACGTGCTCGCGGGCGGCCACGGCAATGCCTCGGGCCTGCCGGCGGCCGACCTGCTGGCGCTGGGTGAGTACGTGAAGTCGTTCGACACCGCACCGGCGATCGACACGCGCATCCGCTCGGAAGTCAACAACCTGTGCGTCAACGTGTCGGGCGGCTCGACGGCCAGCGGCACGACGGTGGTGCAGTGGGCCTGCGGCAACGGCGCCAACGAAACCTTCACCGTCAACAGCAGCGGCGGCTACAGCCAGTTCGTCGCGAAGCACAGCGGCCTGTGCCTGGCGCAGGGCAACACCAACGCGGGCGGCGGCCCGGTGGTGCAGCTGGCGTGCACGGCGGGCGCGGCCACGCAGTGGAGCGTGGTCGGGGCGACGCTGCGCAACCGAGTGTCTTCGGGTGCGTGCCTCGATGTGCCCGGCTCGACCACCACGCAGGGCACGGCGCTGTCCACCTACGCCTGCCATGGCGGGGCCAACCAGCGCTGGAGCCAGATTCCCTGAGCTCTTCTGCCCGTTCTCTCTCTTTTTCTCTCGCTCTCCAAAAAGGAAATCACGTGTCGGCACTCCAACTCTCCCTCCCAGGCGGCTATCGGTTCATTCCGGGCGTCCAGCAGTACTCGGCTGGCGTGGCCGCCGAACCTGGGTTTCGCATCGAGCGCGTGCGGTTCCTGGAGCCTCTGCCCCTGAAGCAGGGCTTTCAGCGCATCAAGGAAATCCTGGAGGAGGCCTCGCGTCCGCTGGCCGCCTTCTGCGCGTGCGAACTGCGGTCCCCGGCACCGTTCACCGAACAGGGCTTCGTCGAGTTCAACAACCTCTACGTGGGCACTTTGAAGGAGTGGGGCATCTTCATCGGCGACCTGAACCCGGTGGCGCGAAGCAACGTGTGCCCCGCGCTGTCGCCGCCGTCGGAGCCCTCGTTCCATGCCTTCAGCTACACCGTGCCCGACGCCGAGGCGGCGGCGTCGTTCGTGGTGGCCGGCAGCGCCGAAGCGCCGGAAGGCAAGGGGCACTACCGCGACCATGCCGTGCGCCTGGGCGACACCTCGCCGCCCGCCATCCTGAAGAAGGCGCAGTGGGTGCTCGACGAAATGGAACGCCGCCTGGCGTCGCTGGGCTTCACCTGGGCCAGCACCACGGGCTCGCAGCTGTACACGGTGCACGACATCCATCCCTTCATCGCCGACGAGATCGTCAAGCGCGGTGCCGCGCGGCACGGGCTGACCTGGCACTACAACCGCCCGCCCGTGGTCGATCTCGAGTACGAGATGGATTGCCGCAGCGTCCAGTTCGAACGCGTCGCGGTCTGATCGCACGCGGGTCGCCACACCCTTTCACCGAGACGCCCATGCCCAAGAAATTGCCGCATCGCCTGGCCGCCACCTGCCTCGTCCTGAGCGCGTTCCTGGCCGCCGGCCTCGCCGCTGCGCAGAACATCCAGGAGCGCACCTTCAAGTTCGCCTTCGTGAACCAGAAGGAGCATCCGCAGGGCATGGGGGCGCAGCGCTTCTCGGAGATCGTCGAGAAAAAGAGCGGCGGCAAGATGAAGGTGAAGCTCTTTCCTTCGGGCGTGCTGGGCGGCGATGCCTCGGTCATCGCCTCGCTGCAGGGCGGCACGGTGGAAATGACGATGGCGATCCCGGGCCTGCTCTCGGGCATGGCCCGGGAGTTCTCGCTGTTCGACCTGCCGTTCCTGTTCAACAACGAGAAGGAAGCCGACTTCGTGCTCGATGGTCCGGTCGGCCGCAAGCTGCTGGACAAGCTGCCCGAGAAGGGGCTGATCGGCCTCACCTACTTCGAGCACGGCTTTCGCAACGTCACCAACAGCCGGCGGCCGGTGGCGAAGATGGAAGACCTGCAGGGCCTGAAGCTGCGCGTGATGCAGATCCCCGTGATGATCGATGCCTTCCGCGCGCTGGGCGCCAACCCGTCGCCGCTGCCGCTGCCCGAGGTCTACACCGCGCTGGAGCAGAAGGCCGTCGACGGCCAGGAAAATCCGTACTCGCTGGTGGAAGCCTCGAAGTACTACGAGATCCAGAAGTACGGCTCCAACACGCGGCACGTGTTCAACCCCGTCGTGCTGCTGTTCAGCAAGAAGCGGTGGGAGCAGCTGTCGGACGACGAACGCAAGATCCTTCTCGATGCGGCCCGGGAGACGCAGCCCTTCCAGCGCGCCGCCAACCGCGACGTCAACGCCAGGGCCGCCGAGTTCCTGAAGGGCCAGGGCATGGTGTTGACCGAGTTCCCCGCCGCCGAGCGCGAGCGCCTGCGCGAGAAGCTCGCGCCGGTCACGGACAAGCATGTCAGGCAGATCGATCCGGCGCTGGCCCAGGAACTGTTCTCCGAGCTCGGCAAGGCGCGCAGCAGCGCCGCCAGATAGCCAGCCAACCAACCACCAAGGAATGACGAATGAAGCTGTTGCGTTACGGGGCCGTCGGCCGGGAAAAGCCGGCGATGCTCGACGCAGAAGGCCGCTTGCGCGACCTCTCCATGCACGTGAACGACATCGCACACGAGGTGCTGTTGCCTTCCGGCCTGGCGCGCCTCGCCGCGCTGGACCCGCAGAGCCTTCCGCTGGTGGAAGGCGCCCCGCGCATCGGCGCCTGCGTGGCCGGCTCGGGCAAGTTCATCTGCATCGGGCTCAACTACTCGGACCACGCGGCCGAGACGGGCGCCACGGTGCCGCCCGAGCCCATCGTTTTTTTGAAGGCCACCTCGGCGATCGGCGGACCGAACGACGTGCTCGAGATTCCACGCGGTTCCACGAAGACCGATTGGGAGGTGGAGCTGGGCGTGGTGATCGGTAAGACCGCGAAGTACGTCAGCGAGGCGGATGCGATGGAGCACGTTGCGGGGTACTGCCTGATCAACGACGTGTCGGAGCGCGCCTTTCAAACCGAACGCCAGGGCCAGTGGACCAAGGGCAAGTCGGCCGACACCTTCGGACCGATCGGGCCCTGGCTCGTGACGCCCGATGAAGTGCCCGACCCGCAGCAGCTGGACATGTGGCTGGAGGTCAACGGCGTGCGGCGCCAGAGCGGCTCCACGGCCACCATGGTCTACGGCGTGCGCTACCTGATCGCGTACCTCTCGCAGTTCATGAGCCTGCGCCCGGGGGACATCATTTCCACCGGAACCCCGCCCGGCGTGGGCATGGGGTTCAAGCCGCCGGTCTACCTGAAGGGCGGCGATGTCGTCACGCTGGGCATCGAAGGGTTGGGCACCCAGCGGCAGGTCGCGACACAGTTCGACTGAAGGGGAGGTGGCAGGGGGCGGCAGCGGGCCGTGAGGCGCCCGCTGCTGCCGCTGTGTCAGACCAGCGTGGCGCTCACGCCGCGCTGCACCACGGGCGCGATGCCGGCGTAGAAGAACGCCAGGCTGTCTTCCGGCCCGTTGACGGCGCGCCCGCGCACCTTGGCCATGGCGCAGACGCCGACCTGTGCGCTGTCGGGGCCGATCACGAGGACGAAGGGGTTGTCGTCGTCGCCGCGCAGGTAGCGTCCGCCGAACTCGCGGCGTGCGGTTTCGAACACGTAGGCCGACGCCAGGAAGTGCAGGTCGTCGGGCAAGGGCGCCTGCTGCTGGAAGAAGTCTTCGAGCACCTGGTCGACCAGGACCAGCGAGGCTTCGGAGTAGTCGAGCGCCGCGCTGTCAATGGGCGCGCCGGGTTGCGAGAAGGCGCCGATGAAGTCTTCCGCCTGCGAGGCCATGCCGGCCTCGAGCGTCGACGGCATTTCCACTTCCGGCTGCTTTTTCTTCTTCAGGAAATCGAACAGTCCCATGGTGCTCAGGCCTGCACCGCGGCCGACAGTTGCCGCAGCATGGCCGACTGCCGCGCCTCTTCGGCGTCGCGCAGGCTCTTCGCGGCGCGCGCCGCGACGTAGGTGACGTACAGGGTCTCGACGGCCCGCGCCCATTCGTGCGCCTTCTGCGACACGCCTTCCGCCTTCACCGGCGAGCCGGTGGCCATCGGCGTCGACAGGTCGTCCAGCGGACGGGCCGGTACGTCGACGCCGGCCTTCCCGAGGATCACGGCTTTCTGAAGGATGGTGAGCATGGCGGACCTCTCTTTTTTCTTGTTCCAGAGTAACAGCGCCCTTCGTGGGCTGCCATTCGCCAGATGACGTATCCGCCTCCGAATTCAAGATGAACTTTCGGCTGACATGGGGTTTGTCTGGGTGGCCGGAAGCAGGGCCTACACGAAGCGCCATCGGCCTCTCGCAATGTCCCTTCGATGGTTCTGGATGCAAATAATATTTGTTTTCATTCTCAATAGAATTGATGCTGATCAGTTGGTACGCAACAACAACGCATCCCGAGAGCGGCCCTGTTTTTCCTGCCGTTTCCCCTGGAGTTTTTGCATGTTGTTTTCGCGTTGCGGCCGTCGGCCGCGTCCGTCGGTGCTGGCGCTGGCCGCCGCATCTCTTTTTTCTCCCGCCCTGTTCGCCCAGACGCCCGCTGACCAACAGCTGCGCGAGGTCGTCGTCAGCGCGACCGGCTTCGAGCAGGAGCTCAAGGACGCGCCCGCTTCCATTTCGGTGATCACGCGCCAGGAGCTGGAAACGCGCCAGTTCCGCGACCTGGCCGAGGCGCTGCAGAACGTCGAAGGCATCGACGTGGGTGGCTCGACCGGCAAGACCGGGGGCCTGGACATCTCGATCCGCGGCATGCCCAGCGACTACACGCTGATCCTCATCGACGGCCGCCGCCAGAACGTGGCCGGCGACGTGACGCCCAACGGCTTCGGCGCCGCGCACACCAGCTTCATGCCGCCGCTGGCGGCCATCGAGCGCATCGAGGTCATCCGCGGCCCGATGTCCACGCTGTACGGCTCCGACGCCATGGGCGGCGTGGTCAACATCATCACGCGCAAGGTGGCGCGCGAATGGGGCGGCCAGGTCACGATGGAAACCGGCATTCCGCAGGACAGCGAGTGGGGTTCGCAGACGCGCTCCAGCGTCTACCTGAGCGGCCCCGTGGCCACCGACCTGCTGGGCCTGACCCTGCGCGGCAACATCTACCGCCGCGAAGCCGCCGACTGGGTGCTGGCCCCCGGCCAGGCGCAACCCGCGACGGCGCGCAACCCCGCGCCCGCCGAAAGCCGCCAGCACAGCGTGGGCGGGCGCCTGATGCTCACGCCCAACCGCCAGCACGACATCTGGCTCGACGTCGAATCGGGCCGCAGCTGGTACGACAACGAAGACGGGCGCCTGGGCACGCGCGACGCCGCCGCGCCCAACCGCACCGGCAACAACCCGCCGGGTTACCTGGACGCGCTGCGCTTCAACCGCGACCAGGTCGCCATCGGCCATACCGGGCGTCTGGGCTTCGGCACGGTGGAAAGCAGCCTGATGCACACCACCACCGAGACCGTCGGCCGCACGATTCCCGGCGGTGCCATCCCGCGCAATGCCGCGGCCCGCCGCACCGTGTACTGGCTGAACGAAGCCGACCGCGGCCGCGCGCGCGAACTCAAGACCACCAACCTCGTGCTCGACAGCAAGCTCGTCGCGCCGGTGGGCGACGCCCACGTGCTCACCGTCGGTGGCCAGTGGTGGGACGCCAAGCTGGTCGACGGCCTGCTGCCGCGCTCGCAGAGCCAGACCATGTGGGCGCTGTTCGCCGAAGACGAATGGCGCCTCGCGCCCGGCCTCACCGCCACACTGGGCGGGCGCTACGACCACCACAGCGCCTTCGGCGGCCACGTGAGTCCGCGCGGCTACCTGGTCTGGGACGCCACGCCGCAGTGGACCTTCAAGGGCGGCGTCAGCAAGGGCTTTCGTGCGCCGCGCCTGAACCAGCTGATCGACGGCATCAGCGGCGTGAGCGGCCAGGGCGCCACGCTCAACATCGGCAACCCGAACCTCAAGCCCGAGACCAGCACCAGCACCGAGCTGTCGGCGCTGTTCAACAACCAGAAGGGCCTGACCGCCTCGGCGACCCTGTTCCACAACAAGGTGAAGGACAAGATCGCCAGCGGCGGCGACTGCAGCGTGGCGCGCATCTCCAGCTGCGTGGTCGACCCGACCGCCAACTACTCGGTCAACGTCGACCAGGCCAAGACCTGGGGCATGGAACTGAGCAGCCGTGTGCAGCTCACCAAGGCCTGGGGCCTGAAGGCGGGCTACACCTGGACCGACAGCGAAGTGATCGAAGGCGGCGTGAAGAACGGCAAGCTGGCCGACACCGCGCGCCACCTGCTGCATGCGCAGCTCGACTGGAACCCCGACGCCAAGTGGCGCTTCTGGCTGCGCGGCGAGTACCGCGGCAAGAGCCCGCGCTTCACCGGCGACCCGGCGCGCCTCACGGGCAACAACCTGGCGATCTACCGCGCGGTGGGCGACATCAAGGCCTACCACCTGTTCCACCTGGGCGGCTCCTACCAGGTGTCGAAGAACGTGCGCCTGAACGCCAACATCAACAACCTGTTCAACAAGGACTTCCGCAAGTTCCAGCAGGTGAACCTGGCGGGCACCTCGGCCTGGGTCAACGAGTACTTCCAGGGTGGCGCGTCGGTGGCGGGCACCACGCCGGCCGGACGCACGATCTGGCTGTCGGCGAACGTGACGTTCTGACGCTGGCGATGGGCGGCGCGGACCTCAGGGGTCCGTGCGTGCCTGCCACACCAGCGTGGCCGCGCTCAGGTCTTCGAGCGCGCTGCCCACGGCCTTGAACACCGTGCGCTCGGCATCGCCCGTGCGCCCGGGCCGCGCGCCACGGCACAGCTCGGCCAGCGTGCCCTGCACCGCGTCGGCGCGCAAGGTGCCGGCGGCGATCGCATCGAGCAGATCGCCGGCCTTCTGCAAGGCCTCGGGCGTGTCGATGAAGGTGCGCGTGCCATCGAAACAGCGCACATCGGCTTCGCGCATCGCGGGCGTGAAGCTGCCGATCAGGTCCAGGTGCGCGCCCGGTGCGAGCCATTCGCCACGCACCAGCGGCGTGGTCGCCAGCGTGGCGCAGCTCACGATGTCGGCACTGCGCACGGCCGCTTCGAGGTCGGTGCCGGCCGCTTGTGCATTCCATCCTTCGGCACGCCATTGCTCGGCCAGCGCCTCGGCGCCTTCCGGCCGGTGGTTCCACACCCACACCTCGTCGATGGGTCGCACGCTCGCGTGCGCGGCGGGCAGCATGCGCGCGATGCGGCCGGTGCCCAGCACCAGCAGCTTGCGCGCATCGGTGCGGGCCAGGAACGAGGCGCCTAGCGCCGATGCGGCCGCCGTGCGCCGCGCGGTGATCTCGTTGCCGTCCATCATCGCCAGCGGCACGCCGGTGCGCGCGTCGTACAGCACGTAGGTCGCGTGCAGCCCGGGCAGGCCGCGCGCGCCGTTGCCCGGAAAGATGTTGATCGTCTTGATGCCCAGGAAGCCCGCGTCGCTCCACGCCGGCATGATCAGCACCGTGCCGCGCGTGGCCGCGTCGCCGCCGGTCTCGATGCTGTGCACGTGGCGCGGCGGCACCTGCGCCTCGGCCGCGAAGGCGGCGCGCAGCGCGGGCACCAGCCGCTCGAAACCCAGGGGTGCGGCGGTGGCGGCTTCGTCGAAGTGTTTCATGGGCGTGCAGGCAGCGCCGGGGCGCTGTCGAAGAAGGTGGTGAGGGCTTGCTGGTAGGTGGCGCCGAAGCGCGGCGCCGCCATCGGCTCGAGGTGACCGGCGCCCGGCACTTCGATCAGCTGCTTGGGTTCTTTCGCATCGGCCAGCAGGCGCTGCGAGTGGCCGTGCGGAATCACCGCGTCGGCCGTGCCGTGGATCAGCAGCAGCGGAATCGGCGCGATGGCCGCGACGAACTTCGAGGCTGCGTAGTCGTCGCGCACCAGCAGGCCGGCGCCCGGCAGCTTGTCGTTGGCGATCGAGCGGTACGAATAGAAGGTCGACTCGATCGCCACCGCCTTCACGCCGGCCCGGTTGCCCGAGCCCACGGCCGCGATCGCGTTCGTGCCGCCCAGGCTCTGCCCGAAGACGAACAGCCGCGACGCATCGACGTCCGCGCGGGCGCGCACATGGTCGAGCGCGGCGTTCGAATCCTCGAACACGCCCCGGGGTTCGGGCTCGCCGTCCGATTCGCCATAGCCGCGGTAGTCGAACACGAAGACGTTGTAGTCCTGCGCGGGCAGCCACGCCACGAAGCGCCAGTGGCTGCTCATGTTCTGCGCGTTGCCGTGGAAATGCACCACGGTGCCCTTGGCCGCCTTCGGGTCCGCCCGGCCTGCGGCGGGAATGAACCAGCCGCTCAGGCGCGTGCCGTCGGCGCTGGTGAAGCGCACGTTCTCGTAGTGCAGGCCCAGCGCGTCGGGCGTTTCGTAGCGCACGCGGTCGGGGTAATAGAACATCGACTGCACGCAGCCGCCGAGCAGGAAGAGGGGCAGGGCGGCGAGCGGCAGCTGCCACCAGCGGCGCGTGGGTGTCGCGGTTCTGGTCATATGCGGCGCGATGTCGGCGTTTCCGGTGGTGGAGTCTGTCGGTTGAAGAACTTCAGCAAGAGGTTGATGCAAAGCGCGTGCAGGCCGAACGCAAGCAAGCCAGGTACATAGACCATGAAGAAATCGCGCCAAAAAAAGTCAGGCCTGCCGCTAGAGCCAGCAATCAGTGAAGCAAGAAACAACGCGGCGATCAGTGTGGAAACGGCGAACGGACGAGAGGTCGAGCGACAGCAAAGATAGAGGTAGTACGCGGTAAGGATGGCACCGAGCCAGAGGCCCGGAATGATCAGTGCTTCGGGGCCCATGCAAGTTCCTTGTTCGGGTGAATCGAGTCCTGGCTGCCGCCGACCTGGATCAGGTAGCGGCTCTCGGCAACTGAAAGACATGCATGTCCAACCACTGCCCCGACGCGTTCTCGATGAGCACGACCTCCGTGCAGCGCGCCTGCACCGGCCCCGACGCAAGCAGCCGCGCCTGCAGCTCGATGGCCGCTTCTTCCGCGTGCAGCGCGTTGCCGTGCGCCACCGACAGATGCGCAACGATGTCGTCATGCGCGCCGTCGTACGGCGGGAAGTCGGGAAACTCTTTCACCAGCGCGCGCGTCATTTCGATGAACGGCGCAGCGGGCTCCGGTGCGAGGTAGGCGGTCTCGGGAAAGCGCCCAACCTTGCCGAGCACGAACGAGAACGGCGCCGTGCGCTGCAGCACGCGCCGCGCACGGGCGAGCACCTCGTCGGTGATCAACGCGGGGTCCATGAAAGGAACGAGCAGCGTGATGTGCGCGGGCACGCCGAGCGCCACGGTGGGGTCGAAGCGGCGGCGAAGGTCTGCGGCGATGGTTTCAGCCGCGGGAACCTTCACGGCGAATGCGGAGATGGGCATCGGGCGGAGGATAGCCCACGCCCTCAGGGGCGCGCATCGGCTGAAACGCGCGCCCAGTCCAGCCCCATCTTGGCCAGGTATTTGCGCAGCCGGTCTGCATCGTTGACCACGCTGCGCTGCGTCCGCGAGGCCTGGAACAGCTGGCGCCCCGCCTCCGACAAGCTGCGCGCCGGCCGGCACACACGCACCACCGCTTCGAGCTGCAAGCGGTCGAACAGGTCGAGCGCCGCGAACTTCTCTTCGCCGAGCAGGGCTTCCAGGTCGACGTCGTCGCCCGCCGCTGCCGCCGATGTGCCCGTGCCTTCGTGCTTCCACAGCCAGCGCAGCCGCGCGATCTCCGCCTCGACCAGCGCGACGGCGATGCGCCCGCCGTCGGCCAGTGTGGCAAGCCGCGTCACGCTGGCCGACAGGTCGCGGAAGTTGCCGCGCCAGATCGCCTCGCTGCTTTGTGCAAAGCGCAGGTAGGCCGTGCGCGCCTCGGCGTTGAAGCGCACCACGCGGTGGTTCTCGGCCGCGTGCAGGGCCAGCAGGTGGTCGAGGTTGGGCTCGATGTCCTCGGGCCGCTGCGCGAGGCCGGGCAGGTCGTAGGTCCAGAGGTTGATGCGCGCGAACAGGTCTTCGCGAAAGCGCCCCTGCGCCACGTCGCGGCGCAGGTCGCGGTGGGTGCCGGCGATGAGCTGGAAGTCGCTCTCCACCTCCTTGTCGGCGCCCACGGGGAAGAAACGCTTTTCCTCGATGGCCTTGAGCAGCATCGCCTGTTCGTCCAGGCCGAGCTCGCCGATCTCGTCGAGAAAGAGCGCGCCCTGGTGCGCGGTGCGCAGCAGCCCCGCGCGGTCGCTCGCTGCGCCGGTGAACGAACCCTTCTTGTGACCGAACAGCGTGGAGGCCGCGCCGTCGCCGCGCAGCGTGGCGCAGTTCACCTCGACGAACGGCCCCGTCACCTGGTGGCGCGCCTGCTTCAGTTCGAACATGCGGCGCGCCAGGAACGACTTGCCCGCGCCCGTCGGCCCCACCAGCAGGATCGGCGCGCGCGAGCGCACGGCCACGCGCTCGATCTCGTCGATGAGCGCGTTGAAGCGCGCGTTGCGTGTGGCGATGCCGCTCTTCAGGAAGGCGACCGCGTCGCGCTGGTCGGCATCGAAGCGGCGCGCAATCGGGTCGTAGCGCGACAGGTCGAGGTCGATGAGCGCGACCTTGCCGGCGTCGCCCTGGCGCTGCTTGCGCGGCGGCGAGGTCTGGGCCAGCACGCCGGGCACCACGCGCGATTCCGACAGCAGGAACATGCAGATCTGCGCCACGTGCGTGCCCGTGGTGATGTGCGTCCAGTACTGCTCGCGCTCGGGCTGGAAGGGGTAGGCGCGCGCCCAGTCGTACAGGCGCGTGTAGACCTCGCCGAAGTCCCACGGGTCTTCGAGGTCGAAGGGCACGAGGTTGACGGTGGTCTCGGGCGACACGGCGGCGATGTCGGCCTTCACCAGCTCGGCCAGCGCCGTGTGCTTGCGCGTGTGCAGCAGCTCGATGCGCGCCACCACCATGTCGTCGTGCTGCGCGAGCGAGACCGTGGGGCGCCACTTGTTCCAGCGGCCCGCGCCCTGGCCGGCATCGAGCTGGGTGCCGAGGAAACCGATGACGACGATGGGCTTCATGGATAAAGGACTAGCTGAATTTCTAGAAATTATCTGAATGCTAGCAAGGGATGGGCGCCGTGTCATACCGGGCGAAGAAGAAATTTCCCTTTTCGGTCAATGACTTGCATCGCCGTCGCCGTGTTTTCTGCCGGCGTGCACGCAAGTTGGCACGCTCGCTGCAATAGAGAACCTGTCCGGATGCAGTTCATCCGCTCCCAGGTGCCGCATGAAAGCGGCCCGGTGCCGCAGGCCAGACCTGTTCTTGGGTCCGCGGTATGCCGCTGTTGAACTGTGCTGGTCACTGGACTTGTTCCAGTCTGCTCATGGTGGAGCACCGTGCTAACCACGCGGCGTGGCGGGTTCGATTCCCGCAAACAACCTTCGGCGGTGTTCGCACCGCCGCTTTGATGGGGGCGAAAGCCCCACCGCCCCGGCACACCGGAGCGAGGCGCAGGGCAGGGCCCGGCCGAGCGACACCGTGCCAGTGCAGGCGGCTTGCGCATCGCGCGTTCTGCAAGGAACCGCATGCAGCCATCGACGCAGAAGGAGGCGATGGCGCAGCCACCGCACCGACCCGTCGACCGCTGTGTTGCTGACCTCGCAAGCCACGGTGCCCGCCGCCTGCCCTTCGTGGGCCCCGATACGAAACGTAGACGAACAACGAACGACAACCGCAACGAAGAAGAAGAGAGAGGAAAAAAAATGCTGGGATTCACCCAATTCACCGTGAAGAAGAACGAACGCGTGCTGCTGCTGCGCAACGGCGATTTCGAGGGCCTGTACGCCGCCGGCAAGTACCGTGTGTTCACGGGCTTCGACACCGTGCAGCTCGAGCGCTTCTCGCTGGCCGAGCCGGCCTTCGAGCACGAGCTGGCCGACTACTTCCTGGCGCGCGAGCCGCAGCTGGTGCAGCGCGAGTTCGTGCAGGTGTCGCTGGGTGAGACCGAGGTCGGCCTGCGCCATGAAGACGGCGTGCTGGTGCAGGTGCTGCCGCCCGCCACCCGCAAGCTCTACTGGCGCGGCCTGCGCGAGCAGCGCGTCGACGTGATCGACGTGGCTGCCGATGCACGCCTGCCGGCCGAGCTGCTGGCCAAGCTGCAGAGCGTGGCGTTGCGTCCGCGTGCGGTGCAGGGGCTCGAAGGCGTGCTGCTGGTGCAGGTGCCCGAGTTCCACGCCGGCGTGCTGACCCTCGAAGGCCAGATGCAGGCCCTGCTGCCGCCGGGCAACCACGGCTTCTGGCGCTTCAACCGGCAGGTGGCCGTGACCAGCGTGGACCTGCGCTCGCAGATCGCCGAAGTGAGCGGCCAGGAAATCCTGACCCGCGACAAGGTGGGGCTGCGGCTGAACCTGTCGGCGGTGTGGCGTTTTGCCGATGTGCGCCAGGCCCTGGCGCAGATGCCCAAGCCGGCCGAGCATGTGTACCGCGAGCTGCAGTTCGGCCTGCGCGCGGCGGTGGGCGAGCAGACGCTCGACGCCCTGCTGGAGAACAAGTCCGCCATCGACCAGACGGTGTTGGCGCAGGTGCGTGAGCGGTTGGAAGGTTCGGGCCTGGTGCTGGAGAGCGTGGGCGTGAAGGACATCATCTTGCCGGGCGAGATGAAGACCATCCTCGCGCAGGTGGTGGAGGCCGAGAAGTCGGCCCAGGCCAACGTGATCCGCCGCCGCGAGGAAACCGCGGCCACGCGCTCGCTGCTGAACACCGCCAAGGTGATGGAGGGCAACCCCGTCGCCTTGCGCATGAAGGAACTCGAGACGCTGGAACGCGTGGCCGAGCGCATCGACAAGATCTCGGTGGTCGGCGGCCTGGACCAGGTGCTCAACGGACTCGTGACGCTGCGGCCGAACGGGTCCTGAGCGGTAGAGAAAAGAGAAAGAGACACGGGCACGCAGGCACAGAAGGGAGCGCCACTGCCAAAAATGTTTGAAATTGCCGGCAGCCTGGGTAAGACGAGGTACGGCGGGCAAGTCGGTTGACGAGCAAGGTTGAGGATGCAGGTGCTGGCTCCGATGACGGGTCTGTCACTGGCGCGCGTTTCCAATCGTCGACTGGGCCATCGGACTCAAACACCATGGTCGCCGTATTGATGCGGGTTCGAATCCCGCCGTGTCCACCAACGAGTGTGAAGAATAGACAGAGATAGAGAGGAAAGAAAAATGACGAACTACAAACTGCATGAAGTCGCCAACGGCGTCCCCGTGAAGATGTGGACCAATGGCGTGCCCGTGGAAGACGAGGCGCAGAAGCAGCTCGAGAACGCTGCGCGTCTGCCCATCGTGTTCAAGCACATCGCGGCCATGCCCGACGTGCACTACGGCATCGGTGCGACCGTGGGCTCGGTGATCCCGACCTTCAAGGCCATCATTCCCGCCGCTGTCGGTGTGGACATCGGCTGCGGAATGATGGCCTGCAAGACCACGCTCAACGCACGCGACCTGCCCGACAACCTGGGCCCGCTGCGTTCGGCGATCGAGAAGGCCGTGCCGCACGGAAGCAACCCCAAGCGCATGGGCCGCGACAAGGGTTCGTGGGAAACCCCCCCCGACGAAACCGATGCCGCCTGGGCCAAGCTGGTGGACGAGTTCGAACTGATCTGCGAGGACCATCCACGCATCAAGAACACGAACAACCACAAGCATCTGGGAACGCTGGGTACCGGCAACCACTTCATCGAGGTGTGCCTCGATGAAGCGGGCGCCGTGTGGTTCATGCTGCACTCGGGTTCGCGTGGCGTGGGCAATGCCATCGGCACGCACTTCATCGAACTCGCGAAGAAGGACGCGCAGCTGCACCAGCGCAACCTGCCCGATCAGGACCTGGCGTACTTCGAGGAAGGCGCCCAGTACTTCGGCGACTACGTGCGCGCAGTGGGCTGGGCCCAGAAGTTCGCACGGGCGAACCGCGAAGTGATGATGCAGCGCGTGGTCGCGGCCGCGCGCAAGGTCATCGCCAAGCCCTTCGAAGCGCACGTGGAAGCGGTGAACTGCCACCACAACTACGTGAGCCGCGAGACGCACTTCGGGCAGGACGTGCTCGTGACGCGCAAGGGCGCGGTGAGCGCGAAGCTCGGCGAGCTGGGGATCATCCCCGGCAGCATGGGCGCCAAGAGCTACATCGTGCGCGGCAAGGGCAACCCAGAGAGCTTCATGAGCTGCAGCCACGGCGCGGGCCGGAAGATGAGCCGGACGAAGGCCAAGAAGCTCTTCACCGTCGCCGACCAGATCGCCGCGACCGAAGGCGTCGAATGCCGCAAGGACGCCGACGTGATCGACGAGATCCCGATGGCCTACAAGGACATCGACGCGGTGATGGAGGCGCAGAAGGACCTGGTGGAGGTGGTTTACACGCTCAAGCAGGTGGTGTGTGTGAAGGGCTGACCGTGGGCATCGAGTACCGCGTCAAGGTCGCATTGCCGTCGCGCGAAGTCGCGCAAGGCATCTGCAGGAAGGCAGGCATCGGCGGCCATCTGAACGTCGAGGGCGAGCGCGCGGATTTCTATCCGGCGCCGCCGTCGACGCCTTCGGAATGGGCGCAGGCCGTGGTCAGCATCGAGGCCGATGGCTTTGTGGTCTGCCTGCTTGCGAACACCGACTTTGCACGACAGGTGTTGGGCAGCATCGTTCAACTCGCTGCGGGCGAAGGTATCGTGACAGTGGAAGAGCTATAGGAGGGGATCGGAAGACCGACCTGCCTTCGTAGCGACGTATTGCGGAGGTTCAAAGAAAAATGAAAAGCAACAAACAACGCCGCGCCGAAATCAAGGCGCACCGCCTCGAACGCGCCGCGCGCGCCGTGGCACTGCAGAAGCGCCAGGCCGATGCACGGCTGCTGCGCGCCGAAGGCATGGTCGCTGCCGACACGGCCTTGCTGGCCGCGCACAACAACACCTACGGCCCGCTGCCCAGCTTCTACGTCGACAAGGCGTTCACCTGCCGCGATTGCGGCGCGCAAGAGGTGTGGACGGCCAAGCAGCAGAAGTGGTGGTACGAGGTGGCGCTCGGCAGCATCCACAGCACGGCGGTGCGCTGCCGCGCATGCCGGCTCGGAACCGCGCGAACAGGAACAACGACAAACGACTGAACAAAAAAAGAAAGAAGTGTCCCGATGACGGAAGCACAAGAAGAACAACGAGCACTCGATGCCGTCGAACTCGACGGCTCCCAAGGCGAAGGCGGTGGCCAGATCCTGCGCACCGGCCTCGCGCTGTCGATGGTCACGGGCCGGCCGCTGGCCATCGCGAAGATCCGCGCGGGCCGGGCCAAGCCGGGCCTGATGCGCCAGCACCTGGCGTGCGTGCATGCGGCGGCGCAGATCAGCGGCGCGCAGGTCGAAGGTGCCGAGCTGGGCTCGCAGTCGCTGCGCTTCGTGCCGGGGCCGGTGCGCGCGGGTGACTACCGCTTTGCGATCGCCGGCGCGGGCAGCTGCATGCTGGTGCTGCAGACGGTGCTGCCGCCGCTGCTGCTGCAACCCGCGGGGCAGGTGAGCCGGCTGCGGCTGAGCGGTGGCACGCACAACCCGATGGCGCCGCCGTTCCACTTCCTGGAGCGTGCGTTCGCGCCGCTGGTGCGTCGCCTCGGCGGCGACCTGCAGCTCGAGCTGCGCCGCTGCGGCTTCTATCCGGCCGGTGGCGGCGAGGTGGACGCGACGATCGTGCCGGCGGCGGATGGCGCGCGGCTGCAGGCCTTCGACCTGCTGTCGCGTGGTGAGCTGCGCGCGGGCCATGCGGAGTGCCTGGCGCCCGGCCTGCCGCGCCATGTGGCGGCGCGCGAACTTGAGACGGTGGGGACGGCGATGGGCTGGTCGGTGGAAGCCGAGCAGCTGCGCACGGTGCCGACGCGCCAGAACGAAGGTCCGGGCAATGCGCTGCTGGTGACGCTGGCCTACGCCCACCTCACCGAGGTGTTCACGGCCTTCGGCGAGAAGACGCTGAGCGCGGAGCAGGTGGCGCACGGCCTCGTGAAGGAGGTGCGTGCGTTCCAGAAGCACGAGGACGCGGCCGTGGGGCCGCACCTGGCCGACCAGCTCGCGCTGCTGCTGGCGCTGGCGGTGTTCCGGCAACCGGGGCAGTCGGGCGCGTTCACCTGCAGCGAAGTGACGCCGCACACGCGCACGAACTGCGCGGTGATCGAGCGCTTCCTGCCGGTACGCTTCACGATCACCGAGGCCACCGGCCCGCGCGCGGCGCGGGTGCAGGTGGCGTCGTGATTACAGGCCGGCCTGGCGCGTGAAGCTCACGGCCGGCTTCTTGTAGGCGGCGGGCACTTCGTCGCGGTAGAAGGCGCGGCGGTCCAGGCTTTGCAGCGGGTTGTGGGCAGCGGCCACGGCCTGGTCGCGCACGGCCTGGCGGTCGAGCGTGGAGGTCACGGCGACAGTGCCTTCGGCGGCAGCGTCCGAGTACTCGTTGCCATTGCGCGCGGCGGCGACGGCCTGGGTGCGCACGTCGGCACGGCTGGCGGCCGAGGTGATGGCGTGCACGCCTTCATACGTTTCGGCGTGGGCCGCGCCCACGGTGCCCAGCAGGGCGAAGGCGGTGGCGGAAATGGCGAGGAGTTGCTTGCTGTTCATGGTGAGATTTCCCTTGAGTCTGTGGGCGGCGGACAGTCGTCGTTGCCACAAGCTGCAGTGTGAAACCGCTTCACGGAAGGCGCTGTGCGTTTGCGCACCGAATCCGGCAGGTGGTGCTCAGGCCGCTTTCCCGGCGCGTGAATACATCACGGCCAACGGTTCGGAGCGCCCGCGCACGTTCAGCGTGTCGACCGGCCCGAGCGTTGCTTCGGCACCGGCCTGTTGCGCCGCGAACTGCGAGACCACGAGCCGCGCTGAAGCAGTCTTCGATTGGTCCTGCAGGCGGCTCGCGGTGTTGACCACTTCGCCGATGGCGGTGAAGGTGGTGGTCTCGAGGTAGCCGACCTCGCCGACGGCCGCGCGTCCGGCGTGCAGGCCCATGCCGAAGTCCAGGTGCTGGCCGAACTGGGCCTGGAAGTCGATGTTCCATGCGTCCATGCGCTCGCCGATGAGCTGGGTGGCGTGCAGGGCCTGCCGGCAGGCGGTGGGCAGGTCGCTCTCGAGGCCGAAGATGGCCATCACGCTGTCGCCGATGAACTGGTTGGGCACGCCGCCGCTCTCGCGCACGGCAGCACCGACGATGGCGAAGTAGCGGTCGAGCACGTAGGCCAGGTCGAAGGGCCACTGCCGCTCCGACAGGCCCGACCAACGCCGCAGGTCGACGAACAAAATCGCCACGTCGCGCTCGTGCCCGAAGCGGCCGACCGGCGCGGGCCGGCCTTCGCGCGGCAGCGGCGCGAACAGCGGCGTCACCTCGATGCTGCCGCGCGGGCGCAGCTGGCAGGCCAGCCGCACGTCGTGCGGGGCGCGCACGCGTTCGAGTGTGCGCTGCTCGTCGCGGCCCGGCGTGCCGATGTGTTCGGGTGCGCCGCCCACGCGCACGCGGCAGGTGGAGCAGCGCGCGCGCCCGCCGCAGATCGACACATGCGCGATGCCGTGCGAGCGGCTGGCTTCGAGCACGCTCCAGCCGGGCGGCACGTGCACGGTGCGGTCGGGGTAACGCAGCGCGACGGTGGCGCCGCTTGCGCGTCGCGCGAGTCTGCTGCGCGCCGCGTAGGCCGCGAGCAGGGCCAGCAAGGCCAGCGCGTAGTAGAGCTTGAGGTTGGTCTCGGCGGTGTTGAGCGCGCGGCCCTGTTCGGGCGTCGGCAGCACGACGGGCGGTACGCCGGTCCACTGGAACTCGCGCCCCATCGAGACGAAGCCCATCGCGGCGGTCACTGGCAGCAGCACGGCCACGGCGAGCAGCGGCGCGAACAGGCGTCGGTAGAGCGGGCGCACGCGCAGCGCGAAGTGCAGGCCGAGGCAGCCGTGGGCCCAGGCGGCGAGCATCATGCCCAGCTGCGCGCCCGCGCCGGCCAGGTCCCACAGGCCCCAGACCACGCGCACGTACGAGCCCTCGATGCCGTAGGCCAGCCAGGCGCCGCGCATGGCAGTGAGGTGGGTGGCCAGCAGCAGCGGCAGCGCAAAGCCCAGCAGCACGCGCAGGGCTTCGAGTGGCGGCATGCGCAGGGTGCGGCGTTCCCACAGGGCGGCCACGGCGAGCACGAGATGGGTGACGGCGGCGCCGTACAGCAGCAGCGTGCCGGGCAGGCTGTGCCAGAACTTCTGCACGCCGCGCAGCACGGTCTCGGCCGCGGCGAAGGAGACGATGCCCAGCGAATGGTTCAGCAGGTGCGCCGTGATGTAGGCCATCAGCACCAGCCCGCTCGCCCAGCGGAGGTTGCGCCGTGTCGGCGTTCTCAGCAAAAAAGGGGAAGGAGGGGAACGTCTGTCCATGAACGGGTTCGAAGCGGCACCCGAGCATAATGCGCGCGCTTCGATGACCACCGGCATGGCCCTACCCGAACCCACCCCCCGCTCCAGCCTCGCGCTGCGCCGCATCGCGCTGCTCGAAGGCCTGTCCGACGACCGTTTCGACCATCTGGCGCGCCAGTGCCTGTGGCACAGCGTGGCGGCCGGCAAGCCGCTGATGCTGCGCGCCGACCTGCAGGGCGAGGTGTTCCTGCTGGTGTCGGGCCGGGTGCGGGTGACGACCTACGCGGCCAACGGCCGGCAGGTGACGTTCCGCGATTCGGAAGCCGGCGCGCATTTCGGCGACATCGCCGCATTGGACGGCGGGCCGCGTTCGGCCGACGTGGTCACGCTCGAACCCTGCGTGGTCGCCAGCCTGGACCGCACGGCCTTCCTGGCGCTGCTGCGCGAGGAGCCGCTGGTGGCCGAGCGCGTGATGCAGCGGCTGGCCGCGCTGGTGCGGCAGCTGTCGGAGCGGGTGATCGATCTGAGCACGCTGGGCGTGCAGAACCGCCTGCATGCCGAACTGCTGCGCCTGGCGCGCGAGGCGGGCATCGACGGCAACGAGGCCCGGCTGGAGCCCGCGCCCAAGCACGCGGCGCTGGCCAGCCAGATCAGCACCAACCGCGAGCAGGTGACCCGCGAACTCAACACGCTGGTGCGCGGCGGCGTGCTGCGCAAGGACGGCAAGGCGCTGGTGGTGGCCGATGCCGAGCGCCTGGCGCTGATGGTGTCGCAGGTGCGCGGGGACTAGATCAGTTCCAGCGGCCGTTGGAGCCAGCCACGCTGTAGCGGCCGGCGCCCATCAATGCCACGCTCAGTGCGCCGAACAGGTACAGGCCCTGCAGTTCCAGCGCCCAGCCGCCCTGCTTGGTCAGCGCGAACAGGTCGGCCATGTGCACGAGGCCGAAGGCGAAGAGCATGTTGATCACCACCACGGCGGCGGCGGCGCGCGTCCACAGGCCCGCGATCATCAGCAGCGGCGCGACGATCTCGCCCACGAACACGAGGTAGGCCAGCCCGCCCGGCAGGCCGGCCTTGGCCAGCATGCCGCCGATGAAGCCGACGCCGGCCGAGAGCTTGAAGATGCCGTGCAGCAGCATCAGCACGCCGACCGACACGCGCAGCACCAGCTTGCCGGCGTCGTCGCGGGCCGCGGGCGTGGCAAGGAACGACGAGGAGGAAGACGCCGAAGCGGCGGAGGCGATCGGGGCAGCCTGGGTGTTCATGGCGAATCCTTGAGTGGAAGAAAAAAGGAAGAAGGCCGCCGCGGACTGCGGCGGTTGCCATGCCAGTGTGAGAGCCCCGCCGCCGCCGGTCGGTGCGTTTACGCACACTTTTCGGCGGTTGGGGCGCTGCCGCCGGGCCTCAGTCGCCCTTGTAGCCCGAGGCCTTGATCACCGGCAGCCAGCGTGCGGCCAGCGCGTCGGTGTAGCGCACCACCTCTTCGCTCGACGCGCCGGGCAGCAGGTCGTAGCCCACGCGGCCCAGCTTTTCGCGCACGTCGGGCAGGGCCAGCACCTTGCGCACGGCCCGGTTCCACTGCGCCAGCGTGGCGGGCGCGGTGTTGGCGTGGGCGTACAGCACGTAGCGCGACGAGGCCACGAGCGTCGGGTAGCCCGACTCGGCGAAGGTCGGCACGTCGGGCAGGCCGTCGGCGCGCTTGTCGCCGGCCACGGCCAGCACGCGCAGCTTGCCGGCGCGGTGGTACTCGGTGAGGGTGGTGGTGGCGTCCATGCCCGAGGCCACCTGGCCGCCGATCAGCTCGGTGACCATGGCCGCGCCGCCGCGGTAGGGCACCAGGGTGGCGCCGCTGCGCGACAGGGCCACGAAGTCCATGGCCAGGAAGTGCAGCAGCGAGCCCACGGTGGTGATGCCGATCGAGCCCTGGTCGGGGTGGGCCTTGGCGGCCTGGACGAACTGGGCCAGCGTCTTCACCGGCGAGGCGGCGCTCACGGCCAGGCCGAACTGGATGCCGCTCACGTCGGTCACGGGCTTGAAGTCGGTGGCCGGGTTGAAGCGCATGTTGGCGTAGATGGCGGGGCCGATGAACATCGGGTCGACCGGCGCCAGCAGCATGGTGGTGCCGTCGGCGGGGCTGTTCTTCAGCACCTCGGCCGCCAGCCGCGTGCCGGCGCCGGGGCGGTTGTCGACCATGACCGAGCGGCCGAGCTCGTCCTTGAGCTTTTCGGACAGCAGCCGGCCCATGAAGTCGGCCGGGCCGCCGGCGGGGAAGGGCACGATCAGGCGGTTGACCGCCGGCTGCGCGTTCGCGCCGTACGGCAGCAGGCCGCCCAGGCCCGTGGCCGCTGCCGCGCGGATGAGGCCGCGCCGCGAGAGCGCGGGGCCGGTGGGGAAAGAGAAGGGGTTCATCGAAAGTCTCCGAGTGGTTGGAATCGTTGGAACAGGGAAAGAAAGCTCAGGCCTGTGCGACCAGCGGTATGAAGCGGGCCGCGTCCTCGATCGCCTGGCCGGCCTCCAGCAGCAGGTCTTCGCGGAAGCGCCAGGCCAGCAGCTGCACGCCCATGGGCGCGCTGCCGGCCATGCCGGTGGGCACCGCGAGGCCGGGCATGCCCAGCGCGGCGGTCGCGAGCAGCGGGCTCTGGGCGTCGATGAGGGCGCGGGCGCGCTCCAGGCTCGCGACGTCTTCGTCCTGCGGGCAGGGGCGCTGCCACGACACGGGCATCAGCACGAGCGGATGGGTTTGCATGAACACCGACCAGCTGCGCAGCAGCGCCTGGCGCCGCGCGAGCGCGTCCAGAAAACCGTCGCGGTCGGTTTCGGCCATGCCTTCGAGCAGGTAGCGCTGGCTGCGCCGCATGAGGTCGTCGCCGTGCTGCTCGACGCCCGCGATGATGTTGCGGCGGGTGTCGTCCACGATCAGCGTGCGCCACAGGGCGGCGGCTTCGCCGAAGCAGGGCAGCTCGGCTTCGTCGACCGCGTAGCCCGCCTGCTGCAGCCAGCGCGCGGCGTCGTCCAGGGCCTGGGTGACGGCCGGGTCGACCGGAATGCCCGGCGCGCGCTTGAACAGCGCCACGCGGATCGGGCCGGCGGGGCGCGGCAGCTCGTGCGGCACCGGCACCCAGTTCGGGTCGCGCGCGTCGGGGCGCGCCATGGCCTCGTAGCCCAGGCGCAGGTCGGCGATGCTGCGCGCCAGCGGCCCCTGCACCGACATGAGCTGCGGCGTGATGCCGCGCTCGCTGGTCGCGCTCGGGTTGAAGGCCGGCACGCGGCCGGTGGTGGGGCGCAGGCCGGCCACGCCGCAGGCGTACGCGGGGTAGCGGATCGAGCCGCCGATGTCGTTGCCGTGCGCCAGCGCGCCCATGCCGCTGGCCACCGCCGAGGCCGCGCCGCCGCTGGAGCCGCCGGGGGTGATGGCCGCGTCCCACGGGTTCAGCGTGCGGCCGTGCACGCCGTTGTCGGTGAACCAGCGCGACGAGTAGGTCGCGGTGTTGCTGCGCCCCACGATGACGGCGCCCGCGCTGCGCCAGTGCGCCACCACCGGCGCGTCTTCGCGGGCGATGTGGTCCTTCAGCGGGATCACGCCGTTGGTGGTGGCGTGGCCGGCCTGGTCGACGTTGACCTTGATGCTCACGGGCACGCCGTGCAGCGGGCCCAGCGGCTCGCCGCGCAGGGTGCGGGCGTCGGCCACGTCGGCGCTGGCCAGGGCCTCGTCGGCCAGCACCTCGGCCAGGGCATTGAGGCGCGGGTTGAGCTCGGCGATGCGCGCGAGCACGCTGGTCGTCACTTCGCGGCAGGACACCTCGCGGCGGCGCACGGCGTCGGCGAGGTCGGTGGCGCTGCGCTGCCAGAGGGCGGGGGATGCAGTCATGGGTGGTCTCGAGGAAAGTTCAGGCAAAGGAAACCCCGCACCCCGGCGCGACCGGGGTGAAGGCAAGAGAGAGCAGGAGAAGAGGGCAGCGGCGGGTCAGCCCGCGCCGCGCGGGCGTCAGCCGGTCGGTTTCTTCATGAGCAGGCTGCCGCGGTCGACGCGGGATTCGGCCTCCAGGGCCAGGGCTTCGGCGTGTTCCATGTGCACGCGCATGACCTCGCGCGCACGCGCGGGGTCGCGGGCGCGCAGCGCGTCGAGCAGTTCGGTGTGGCTGTCGACGATCTCCTCGTCGAACTGGTCGAACTCGGTGAGCGCGTTGCGCACGATGATCACGCGGCGGATCACGTCGTTGAGCAGGCGGCACACCAGCGCCAGGAAGGGGCTGCTGCAGGCCTCGGCCAGGCGGTCATGGAACAGCAGGTCGGCCTCGCGGCGCTCGTTCCAGTCGGCGCTGCCGCCGTGGGCCGGGTGGCTGTGGCCGATCAGCGCCTCCAGCGCGGCCAGGTCGGCCTCGGTGAGGCGCGTGGCCACGTTGGCGGCCAGCTCGGGCTCGACCACGCGCCGCAGCGCGTACAGCATCGTGATGTCGACCGGCTGGAAGTACAGGAAGTTCGACACCGCTTGCAGGCACTGCTCGTACGAGGCCTGCGTGAGCGTGGCGCCCCCGTTGGGGCCGGTGCTGATCGCGACCAGCCCCTGCACCTGCAGCGCGGCCAGCGCCTCGCGCACGGTGCCGCGCGACACGCCGAGCTGCTCGATCAGCTCTTTCTCCTGCGGCAGCTTGTTGCCGACCTGCTGCTGGGTCTGCACGACCCAGCGCTTGATGTTGTCGACCACCTGGTCGGAACGCTTCACGCGCTTGTCGCGCGTGAGCGAAGGCTTGGGTTGGGAAGGGGGCATCTGCGTTCCGTCTATTTATGATCATAAATGTCATAAATCTCGAAAACGCTGTCAAGCGGGTTGTCCCGTGAGGCGTGTGCCGGGCGGGCCGCCGGCAGGAATCCGGGCTTCCTGCTACGCTCCCCGACGGCCCGCCTGCCCCTGGCGGGCTTTTTTCTGCGCTGCTGGTTTTCCCATGGTTTTTCCCCTCATCACCGACCCGTCGTTCTACGCGGTCGCCGTCCCCGCCGTGCTGCTGCTCGGCATCAGCAAGAGCGGCTTCGGCGCCGGTTTCGGGTCGCTGGCCGTGCCGATGATGGCGCTGGCCGTCACCGTGCCGCAGGCGGCGGCCATCCTGATGCCGCTGTTGCTGCTCATGGACCTGCTGGGCCTGGCCGCGTTCCGGCGCGACTTCGACCGCTCGCTGCTGAAGTTCCTGATTCCGTTCGGGCTGGTCGGCACGGTGATCGGCACGCTGCTGTTTCGCGTGCTGTCGGCCCACACGGTGGCGGGCATCGTGGGCGTGTTCACGCTGGTGTTTCTGGCGCAGCGCCTGCTGTTTCCGCCCAAGCCCAACGACCCGCTGCCGTCGCGCGCGGTGGGCGCGGTGCTGACGACCGTGTCGGGCTTCACCAGCTTCATCGCGCATGCGGGCGGGCCGCCGATCAATGCCTACGTGATCCCGCTGAAGCTCAAGCCCGTGGTGTTCACGGCGACGATGGCCTACTTCTTCTTCGTGGTGAATCTCAGCAAGTGGATTCCCTACGCGTGGCTCGGCCTGCTCGACTTTCGCACGCTGGCCACCTCGCTCGTGCTGATGCCGATCGCACCGCTGGGCGTGTGGATCGGCATCCGCATCGCACGCCGCATCGATGCGACGTGGTTCTATCGCTTCGTCTATCTGGGCATGCTGCTCACGGGCCTGAAGCTCGTCTACGACGGCTTCCTGGCCTGAGCATGCTCAGAGCTCGACGATGCTCTTGAAGCCGCCGAAGATCATGCGTTTGCCGTCGAACGGCAGGTTCTTCATGTCCATCATGGCCTCCAGGCGCGGGTCGGCCATGACCTTCTTGTTGATCGTGTCGCGGTGCTTGCGCGACTTGTAGGTGATCCACGAGAAGGCCACGGTCTCGTCGGCCTTGAGCTTCACGCTTTGAGGGAACGACGTGAGCTTGCCGGGCTTCACGTCGTCGGCGATGCACTCCACGTACTCGAGCGCGCCGTACTCCATCCAGACCTTGCCGGCCTTGCGTGCGAGCTTGCGGTAGGCCTCGACGTTCTTGGTGGGAATGGCGACGATGAATCCGTCTACATAACGAGCCATGTCTGTTCTCCTGAATAGGGGATAGAAACGTTGAAAAAGAAAAAGCGGGGGCTGCATGGCGCCGTCGCGTTCACGACGACGCCGTCTCGCCCGCCGCGCCCGGGGCCGACGCTGCTTCGTTGTTGTTCTGGGTGTGCCCCGGCAAGGCCGGGCGAAGCAGCAGGACCCCGATCAGACCCGCCGCCGCCGCGAACACGGCGCCGACCAGGAATGCCAGGTTGTAGCCACCGGTGAGCGCCAGCGGCGTCTGCGCGCCGGCGGTGGCCATGGCGGTGGTGCGTGCCGCCGCGGCACTGGCCAGCACGGCCAGGCCCAGGGCGCCGCCCATCATGAAGGCGGTGTTGACCACGCCCGAGGCCAGGCCCGAGTCGGCCGGGTCGACCTCGCTCATGGCCGCCAGCAGCACCGGGTTGAAGGCCATGCCCGCGCCCAGGCCCAGCAGCACCATGCCGGGCAGCACGTCGAGCACGAAGCTGCCGTTGACCGGCGCGCGCGCGAACAGCGCCAGCCCGAGGGCCGCGAGCCACAGCCCCGCCGCCAGCGGCTTGCGGATGCCGAAGCGCATCACGATCTTGGCCGAGAGGCCGAGCGAGAACACCGCCATGATCACGTTGGCCGGCAGGAAGGCCAGCCCGATCTGCATCGGCGTGTACTGCAGCACCAGCTGCATGTACAGCGCCGAGATGAAGAACCACGCGAACATGGCCGCAGCCCACAGCACGCCCACCACGTTGGCCACCGACACGCTGCGCAGCTTGAACAAACCCAGCGGCATCAGCGGATGCTGCACGCGCGCCTCGATGGCGATGAAGACGGCCAGCAGCACCACGGCCGCGCCCAGCAGCCCCATCGTCTGCGTGGAGCCCCAGCCCGCCTCGTTGCCGTTGACCACGCCGTACACCGCGAGCATCAGCGACGAGGTGACGGTGATGGCGCCGGCCACGTCGAGCTTCTCGCCGTGCGCATGGCCGCGCGCGTTGGGCAGCAGCGCCACGCACAGCGCGTACACCGCCACGCCGATCGGCAGGTTGACCAGGAAGATCCAGTGCCAGCTCAGCGTGCTCGTGAGCAGGCCGCCCAGCAGCACGCCGATGCTGCCGCCGCCCGCGCACACGAAGCCGTACACGCCCATCGCCTTGGCGCGGTCGGCCGGCTCGGTGAACAGGTTCATGATCAGCGAGAGCGCCACGGCCGACACCACCGCGCCGCCCAGGCCCTGCACCGCGCGCGCCGCCACCAGCAGTCCCTGCGAGGTCGAGACCCCGCAGGCCAGCGAGGCCAGCGTGAACAGCACCAGGCCCGCGAGGAACACGCGGCGGTGGCCGTACAGGTCGCCCAGCCGCCCGCCCAGCAGCAGGAAGCCGCCGAAGGTCAGCATGTAGGCGTTCACCACCCAGACCAAAGACGTCTCGGAAAAACCGAGGTCGGTGCGGATCGAAGGCAACGCCACGTTCACGATCGTGGTGTCCAGCACGATCATCAGCACGCCCAGGCACAGCACCATCAGGGCGAGCCAGCGCTTTCGGTTGTCGAGGGTTTCGGTCATGGAAGGTGCTTCCTGCGAAGAAGGGAAAAAGTAAAGAGAGGCGGCTCCGTGCTCAGACCAGTGCCTTGCCGCCGTTGATGAGCCACGGCGTGCCGAAGCGGTCGGTCACCATGCCGAAGCCTTCGACCCAGAAGGTCTTCTCGAAAGGCATGCCGATCGAGCCGCCGTCGGCGAAGGCGTCGAAGATGCGCCGCGCTTCGGCCACGGTGTCGAGCGTGAGCGCCACGCCGAAGCCCTTCATGCCTTCGAAGGGCTGGCCCGGCATGGTGTCGGAGGCCATGAGGATGCCGTCGCCGTAGGTGAGCGACGCATGCATGATCCGCTTCTTGGCCTCGGCCGGCATCTGCTCGGTGTCGGGCGCTTCGCCGACGGTCATCATCATCTGCATGGTGCCGCGCAGCGTCTTCTCGTAAAAGCGCATGGCCTCGGCGGCGTTGCCGTCGAACGTGAGGTAAGCGTTGATGGGGGACATGAGAGTTCCTTGAATGATTGAGGTGAGTCGATGAGGGGAGGAGGCGTTTACTTTTCGGTTGCGCTCTTCAGATTGGCCAGGCCCGCCTCGAAGTCCTTGCCGATCATCTGGTCCATGTCGAAGAAGATGCCCATGAGCTTGGCCATGTAGGGGCTGGGGCCGTACATGGCCCAGGTGACCTGCGTGGCGCCGCCCTGCGGCTGCAGCGTGAACTCGGCCGTGTTGTGGCCTTCGAAGGGCTTCACGAAGTCGAGCTTGATCGCGACCTTCGACGAGGGCTGCGACTCGGTGATTTCCATCGTGCCCGCGCCCGCCTTGCTGTTGCCTTCCCAGGCGTAGGTGGCGCCCTTGCCGCTGGCGGCGCCGCCGTAGGTGCGCTTCATGGCCGGGTCGAGCTTCTCGTAGGGCGACCACGCGCTCCAGCGGTGGAAGTCGTCGATCAGCGGAAAGATTTTTTCGGCCGGCGCGTCGATGCGCGTGGTGCGCTCGACGCGGAAGCTGTCGGGCCGCGTGGCGCCGTAGATGAGCAGCGCGGCAATCAGCGCGAGGACGGCGAGGACGATGGTCTTGAGCATGATGAAGAAAAGCGTGTGGGAAGAGTGAAGAACGAGCCCCCGCGCATCACGCGGCGGCCGGGTCCGCCACCAGCAGCCAGCCCACGCCGAAGCGGTCGCTGAGCATGCCGAAGCTGGTGGTGAAGAAGGTCGGGATCAGCGGTTGCATCACCTGGCCGCCATCGGCCAGTGCGTCGAACCACTTGCGGGCGTCGGCGTCGCTGTCGGCCGACAGCGACAGCATGATTCCCTTGAACTCGGCCTGGCCGGAGCAGCGTCCGTCGGACAGCATGAGCTCGGTCTGGCCGATGCGCAAGACCGAATGCATCACTTTGTCAGGGCCGGGCATGCCGCCTGCGCAGCCGGCTTCGGGGTTGCCCTCGGGGCCGCCGGTGGCCGGCGCCTCGCTGTAGCGCATGAGCTGCACGACTTCGGCGCCGAGCGCCTTCTTGTAGAAGGCAATCGCTTCGTCGCAACGACCTTCGAAGGACAGGTAAGACTGGACTTTCATGGCGTTTCCTTTTGGTTGGTTCACGGGCACAACGGGTCTGCGCGAAAACAATGGAATTACTTTGTGTACACCGTCCACAAAGAATAGCAGAGATAATGGACAGTGTCCACATGGAGTCGCGATGAAGCTCAACAACGTTCCCGAAAGCCTGCCGCCCGCGCGCAGCACCTACCGCCACGGCGATCTGCGCCGTGCGCTGCTGGATGCCGGCATCGAACTGGCGCGGGACGGGGGCCCCAGTGCCGTGGTGCTGCGCGAGGCCACGCGCCGCGTGGGCGTGGTGCCGAACGCGGCGTATCGCCACTTCGCCAGCCGGCACGACCTGCTGCTGGCGGTGCGCGCCGCGGCGCTGTCGGAGGCGGCCAAGGCGATGGAGGGCGAACTCGCCGTGCTGCCCTGCGACCAGCCGCCCGCCGACTTCGCGCGCGCCCAGGTGCGCGCCATCGGCACCGCTTATCTGCGCTTTGCGCAGGCGCAGCCGGGGCTGTTTCGCACGGCCTTCGTGGTGTCGGAAGACGCGCAGGGCGACGTCGGTCCCGACGGCGCGGGCGCCAGCGGCATGAACCCGTTCGAGTTGCTGGGCGCGGCCGTCGACCGGCTCGTGGACGCGGGCCTGCTCGACCCGGCGCGGCGCCCGGGCGCCGAATACCTCGCGTGGTCGGCGGTGCACGGGCTGGCGTTGCTCATCATCGACGGCCCGCTGCGCGGGGTCGACGCAACGGCCACGCACGCGCTGGGGCAGCGCCTTATCGACATGGTGGAACGCGGCCTGTAGCCGCAGCGTCGCCGCGCTCCGGTCTCAGAGATAGATCTTCTGCAGCAGCTTGATGAGCGTCTCGCGCTCGCGCGTGCTCAGGCGGCTGCTGGCTTCGGTTTCCAGTTGCACCACGGCCTGCTCGGCCTCGCGGATCAGCGTCTCGCCGGCCGGCGTGAGGTGCAGGCCGACGGCGCGGCCGTCGTGCGGATGCGGGCGGCGTTCGATGAGGCCGCGGCCGTCCAGCGTGGCCACCAGGCTCACGAGATTGGGCGGCAGGATGTCCAGCGTGTTGCACAGCTGCCGCGAGGTGGCGCCCGGGTTGTGCGCCAGCAGCGAGAGCACCGAGAAGTCGATCTGCTTGAGGCCGTAGGGCGCCATGCGGTCGGCGAACACGGTGCTCACGATCAGCCAGGCGCGCCGGGCGTTGTAGCCGACCAGCCCTTCGAGCACGCGGGCGTCGAGCCGGTCCGTGCGGGGCGACGGCGCAGCGGCGGATTCGGTTTTGGCGGACGGTGTTTTCGCGGGAGGAGGCATGCGGCGAGCGTAACCGCGCGTTGCTTTCTCGAACAACTAGCGTGACGCCTCTTGTGCGGAATGCGCCAGTGCGACACCCTCACAAGCCCGCTTGACGATGCCCAGTCGCATCTCGAACTCGGGCAGCACCCAGCGCCGGAAGGCCGCCGCGGCGCGAAGGCGATCCGCATCGTCGGGCGCGGCCACCTCGATGCGGGCCCAGGCCCACGCCATCAGCGTGAGCGCGGTCACGCGCAGGAAGTCGTCCGCCACCTCGTAGGGCAGCACGGGGTTGGCGTGCGCCGCCATCGCCACCGTGGTGCCCAGGTAGCGCAACTGCGCCAGCCGGCGCTGCACGTCGGCATCGGCCTCGCGCGAGGCGTCGAGCGTGTCGCGCAACTCGAGCAGCACGGCCGACAGCGCCGCGCCGCCGTCGGGCAGCACCTTGCGCACCAGCAGGTCGATGGCCTGGATCTCGTTGGTGCCCTCGTAGATCATGGTCACCCGCGCGTCGCGCACCACCTGCTCGACGCCCCATTCGCGCACGTAGCCGTGGCCGCCGAACACCTGCAGGCAGTCGCTCGCGCCGTGGAAGGCCTGGTGCGTGCAGGCGGCCTTGAGCACCGGCGTGACCAGCGAGCACCAGCGCTGCGCGCGCTCGCGGGCCTTGGGGTCGCTGTCGTGCGTGGCGATGTCGAGCATCAGCGCGCTGCGGTAGGCCAGCGCGCGCGAGCCGTCGATCCAGGCGCGCTGGGTGTCGAGGATGCGGCGCACGGCCGGGTGCTCGGCGATCAGGTCGGCCGCCTCGCTGCCGCGGCTGGCGGGCGCGGCGCCGGGCGCGCGCATCTGGCGGCGCTCGGCGGCGTAGGCGTCGGCCTTCTGCCAGGCGGCGTCGAGCAGGCCGATGCCCTGCAGCGCCACGTGCAGGCGCGCCGCATTCATCATCACGAACATCGCGGCCAGCCCGCGACCGGGTTCGCCGACCAGCCAGCCGGTGGCGTCGTCGAAGCGCATCGTGCAGGTCGGGCTGCCGTGCAGGCCCATCTTTTCTTCGATGCGCTCGCAGTGCACTGCGTTGCGCGCGCCGTCGGGCAGCCGCTTCGGCACCAGCGCCAGCGACAGGCCCTTGGGCCCCGGCGGTGCATCGGGCAGGCGGCACAGCACGAGGTGCACGATGTTCGACGTGAGGTCGTGCTCGCCGCCCGAAATGAAGATCTTGCTGCCGTTCACGCGCACGCTGCCGTCGGCCTGCGCCGTGGCGCGCGTGCGCACCTGGCCGAGGTCGCTGCCGGCATGCGCTTCGGTGAGGCACATGGTCGCGAGCCATTCGCCGGTCGCGATCTTCTGCAGATAGCGGCCTTTCAACTCGTCGCTGCCGTGGTGCTTGAGGCAGGCGTACGCGCCGTGCAGCAGCCCCGGCGCCATGGTGAAGCCGTGGTTCGCGGCGCTGAGCCATTCGTAGAGGATGGCCTCGAGCACCGCGGGCAGGCCCTGGCCGCCGTCTTCGGTGGCGGCCGACAGGGCGGGCCAGCCGCCGTCCACGAAGGCCTGGTAGGCCGCGCGAAAGCCTGGCGGCGTGACGACCTCGCCGCCGTCGAAGCGGCAACCGACCTCGTCGCCCTCGCGGTTCAGCGGCGCGATCACCTCGCCGACGAAGCGTGCGGCTTCTTCGAGCACCTGCGACTGCAGCGGCTCGTCGACCTCCGCGAAGGGCGCGAGTGCGCGCAGGCGCGTGGGTGCATCGAGCACCGCGTTCAACAGGAAGCGGACGTCTTCGGGGTGAGGCTGGTAGTGCATGGGGCTCAGGACTCGGCGGTGAAGCCGATCTTCTTGACCAGCGGGCCCCAGCGTTCGTACTCGGACTGCAGCGACTTCTTCATCTCCTCGGGCGAGGAGCCGTGCGCGATCAGGCCCACCGACAGCAGGCCGTCGGCCACGGCCTTGTCCTTCAGCGCGGCCTGGATCGCGGTGCTCGCGACGGCGATGGTCGCGGCCGGCGTCTTCGCCGGTGCGAAGAAACCGAACCACTCGTCGGCCACGATTTCGGGGAAGCCCTGCTCGGTGAAGGTGGGCACGTCGGGCAGGTAGGCCGGGCGCTGCGCGCCCGAGGTAGCGAGCACGCGCAGCTTGCCGGCCTTGGCGAACGGCAGGCAGTCGCCCGCGGGCGTCAGGCACGAGGCGATCTGGCCGCCCACCACGTCGTTGATGCCGGGCAGCGAGCCGCGGTAGGGCACGTGGCGCAGGTCGGTGCCGGTGCTCAGGCCCAGCAGCGCGCCCAGGAAGTGCGGCGTGGAGCCCGCGCCCGGCGAGCCGTAGCTGGCCTGGCCGGGGTTGGCCTTGGCCCAGGCGATGTAGTCCTTCAGCGTCTTCACGCTGGCCGGCACCATCGGCCCGACGGCCAGGCCGTGCGTCATCACGGCGCCGATAGAGATGGGCGCGAAGTCGGGGATGGCGTAGCTGAGCTTGGTGTAGATGTGCGGGTAGATCGACAGCGCCGAGGCCTGCGCGAGACACAGCACCGAACCGTCGGCCGGCGAGGTCTTGAGCGTGTCGAGCGCGATGCGCCCGCCCGCGCCGGGCTTGTTCTCGACCACCGGGTTGGTGGCGGTGAAGGGCGTGTTGCCCAGCTTGTCGGCCACGCGGCGGGCCACGCTGTCGCCCGCGCTGCCGGCCGGGAAGCCGTAATAGATCTTCACCTGCTGCTGCACCGCCTGGGCGAGTGCGGCAAGGGGATGCAATGCGGCGAGCGCGGCGGTGCCGCCGAGCGCCGCCGTGAATTGGCGTCGGGTGGTCATGGTCTTGTCTCCTGGTTGTCTGCGGGGGCGGGAATCAGCGCGGCGCCATTCGGAGGGCGCCGTCGAGGCGAATCACTTCGCCGTTCAAGTGGCCGTTGGTGACGATGTGGCAGGCCAGCTCGGCGAACTCCGACGGCTTGCCCAGGCGCGGCGGGAACGGGATCGACGCGGCCAGCGAGTGCTGCACCGGCTCGGGCAGCTCCAGCAGCAGCGGCGTGGCGAAGAGGCCGGGCGCCACGGTGCACACGCGGATGGCGTGCTGCGCGAGGTCGCGCGCCATCGGCAGGGTCATGCCGACGAGGCCGCCCTTCGAGGCGCTGTAGGCCTGCTGGCCCACCTGGCCGTCGAAGGCCGCGACCGAGGCGGTGAAGAGCATCACGCCCTTCTCGCCGTTGTCGAGCGCGTCGAGCTTCGCGCAGCGCGCCGCGAACAGGCGCGCCATGTTGTAGCCGCCGATGAGGTTGATGTTGACCACGCGCACGAAGTCTTCGAGCGGCGCGGGGTTGCCGTCCTTGCCGACGATGCGCTTGGCGCTGCCGATGCCGGCGACGTTCATCAAGATGCGCGCGGGGCCGTGTGCGGCCTCGGCCTTGTCGAGCGCGGCGTTCACGCTGTCGGTGTCGGTGATGTCGCAGACGCAGGCGACGCCGCCGATCTCTGCGGCCACCTTTTCGGCGAGTGCGGCGTTGCGGTCGAGCACCGCGACCTTGGCGCCCAGGCGTGCGAGTTCGCGCGCGGTGGCCTCGCCGAGGCCCGAGGCGCCGCCGGTGACGAGTGCGGCTTGTCCTTCGATCTTCATGGGTTGTCTCCTGGATGGGGTTAGCGGGGCTTGAGCGTGAAAGGCAGCGTGTCGGCGTGCAGCGCGTCGGCCAGTGCGGCGCGGTGCTTGAGCACGGCGCGCTGGTTGATGGAGCCCTTGTCGGTCACTTCGCCCTTGTCGATCGAGGGCGACTCGGCCATCAGGTGCAGCCGCGCGATGCGGTTGGCGCTGCCGGTGGCGCCGGCCGCGAGCGTGTCAACCACCTGCTGGAAATGCGCCTGCACCGGCGCGCTTTCGAGCACCTGCTGCAGCGGGGCGTCGCCGGGCAAATCGCAGAGCTGGCGCACCTTCTGCGTAGTGAAGATCAGCGCGCCGACTTCCTTCAGGTTGATGCCCGTGAGCACCGCGTCCTGCACGTAGGGCGAGCCGGCCGCGATGATCTTCGCGCGCAGCGGACCCACGCTCACGAAGGTGCCGGTGGCGAGCTTGAAGTCTTCGGCGATGCGGCCGTCGAAGCGCAGGCCGCGATGGATGTCGTGGTCGTCGATCCACTTCACCGCGTCGCCGGTGGAGAAGAAGCCTTCGTCGTCGAAGGCCTCGGCCGTGGCCTCGGGCGCGCGCCAGTAGCCGGGCGTGATGTTGGGGCCGCGGTAGCGCACCTCGGTCTTGCCGTCGACCTCGATCAGCTTGAGCTCGATGCCGGCGGCCGGCAGGCCCACGTCGCCCGACTTCACGTCGGGGCCGGTCACGTACAGCGCGAAGGGGCCCGACTCGGTCATGCCCAGGCCGGTGCCCATCACGATGCGCTCGCCGACTTCCGACTCCTGCGTGCGGTGCAGGCTGTCCCACACGGGCTGCGCGAGCGCGGCACCCGAGTAGAAGAACATCTTCACGCGCGACAGCAGGTTGCGGCGCAGCACGGCGTCGCTTTCCATCGCGTTGGCGATGGCCTCGAAGCCGGTGGGCACGTTGAAGTAGATGGTGGGCGCGACTTCGCGCAGGTTGCGCAGCGTCTCGGCCATGCCGGCGGGCGTGGGCTTGCCGTCGTCGATGAACAGCGTGCCGCCGTTGTCCAGCACGATGCCCACGTTGTGGTTGCCGCCGAAGGTGTGGTTCCAGGGCAGCCAGTCGACCAGCACGGGCGGCTCGTCGCCCAGGGCGGGAATCGACTGGCGCAGCTGCTGCTGGTTGGCGCACCACATGCGGTGCGTGTTGATCACCGCCTTGGGCATCTTGGTCGAGCCCGAGGTGAAGAGGAACTTGGTGATGGTGTCGGGGCCGGTGGCCTGCATCGCCGCGTCGATGGCGGGCGTGGCCGGCGTGGCGGCAAGCACGTCGAAGCGCGTGGTGGTGCGGCCTTCGAGCGTGCCTTCGGCGAGCACGACCTCGGTGCCGGCCGGCACGGTGGCCGCGATGGCCTTGGCGAAGCGCGCGGCGTCGGCGGCGAACACCAGGCCGGGCGTGAGCGTGTCGATGACGTGGCGCAGCTTGTCGTAGTCCTGGCTCACGATCGCATAGGGCGGCGACACGGGGCAGTAGGGCACGCCCGCGTAGAGGCAGCCCAGCGCGAGCAGCGCGTGTTCGATGCCGTTCTCGCTGAGGATCACGACCGGGCGCTCGGCATTCAGGCCGCGATCGAGCAGGGCCTGTCCGATGCCGCGCGCTTCTTCCAGCGCCTGCGCGTAGCTCACGCGCAGCCAGTCGCCGGTGCGGCCGTCGGGCAGGCGCTCGCGGCGCGCGATGAAGGTGCGATCGGGCGCCACCTGCGCCCAGTGCGCGAGCCGGTCGGTCATGCGCTCGCGGTAGGCCTGCAGCGGCGTCTCGGCCGTGAGGTAGCGCGTGCCCGGCGCGCCGTCGCGCAGCACCGCGCGCGTCACGCCGAAGGCCAGCGGGCGGTAGCGGACGGCGGTCATCCCTTGCTCACCTTGGCGCCGCGACCTTCGAGGAAGTCGCGCACGCGTGCCTTGGCCTCGGGCGCGGCCTGGACGATGCCCGACATCAGCGCTTCGGTGAAGAAGCCGTGGTCGGCCGATTGCTCGGAGATGCGCGGCAGCGCGTGCATCAGCGCGTAGTTGGTGAGCGGCGCGTTGGTGGCGATGCGCTTGGCAAGCTCCAGGGCCTTGTCGAAGGCGGTGCCTTCGTCGACCAGGTACTGCGCGAAGTTGGCGCGCTCGCCGTCTTCGGCGTTGTAGACGCGGCCGGTCATCATCATGTCGGTCATGCGGGCCACGCCGATCAGCTTGGGAATGCGCACCGAACCGCCGCCGCCCACGAAGATGCCGCGCGAGCCTTCGGGCAGCGCGTAGAAGGTGGAGCGGTCGGCCACGCGGATGTGGCAGGCGCTGGCCAGCTCGAGCCCGCCGCCGACCACCGCGCCGTGCAGCGCCGCCACCACCGGCACCGGGCCGTGCTGGATCAGGTCGAGCGCGCTGTGCCACAGGCGCGAGTGCTGCATGCCCTGGCCGGCGTCGCGCTCCTTGAGCTCGCTCAGGTCCAGGCCGGCGCAGAAATGCGGGCCCTCGCCGTCGAGCACGGCCGCGCGCACGGTGGCGGGCAGCGTCTCGAAGGTGTCGCGCAGCGCGAGGATCAGGCCGTCGGACAGCGCGTTGCGCTTGGCGCCGCGCGTGAGACGAACGATGGCGACGTCGTCGCGGATGTCGAGGTGGAGGTCTGGATTGGTCATGATGGTGTTCGGGGTTGCGTTGGATTATGGTTATGAGAAATAATCAATTCAAGGCATTGGAGCCTCCCGAAACCTAGGGACTTACCCGAACCGGAGACAACGACATGGACCCACGGAACCTGATCGCGATCGACATCCACACCCACGCCGAAGTGAGTTGCTGGAACCCTTTCGACAACTACGGCGAGGAATACGACCGCGCGGCCGACAAGTTCTTCGGCTCGAACCGCCGCCCCACCATCGCCGAGAGCGTGGCGTACTACCGTGAAAGGAAGATCGGGCTGGTGATGTTCATGGTCGACGCCGAGTCGAACATGGGCCGCCGGCGCATCCCGAACGAGGAGATCGCCGAGGCCGCGCAGCAGAACAGCGACATCATGATTGCCTTCGGCAGCGTCGATCCGCACAAGGGAAAGATGGGCGCGCGCGAGGCGCGCCGGCTCATCGAGGAGCACGGCGTGAAGGGCTTCAAGTTCCACCCCACCGTGCAGGGCTACCACCCCTACGACCGCATGGCCTGGCCGATCTACGAGGTGATCGCCGAGTACAAGCTGCCGGCCATCTTCCACACCGGCCACAGCGGCATCGGCTCGGGCATGCGCTGCGGCGGCGGCCTGCGGCTCGAATACAGCAACCCGATGCACCTGGACGACGTGGCCATCGACTTCCCCGACATGCAGATCGTCATGGCCCACCCCAGCTTCCCCTGGCAGGACGAGGCGCTGAGCGTGGCCACGCACAAGCCCAACGTGTGGATCGACCTGTCGGGCTGGAGCCCCAAGTACTTTCCGAAGCAGCTGGTGCAGTACGCCAACACGCTGCTGAAAGATCGCGTGCTGTTCGGCAGCGACTACCCGCTGATCACGCCCGACCGCTGGATGAAGGACTTCGAGGCCGCCGGCTTCAAGCCCGAGGTGATGCCCGGCATCCTCAAGGACAACGCGGTGCGCCTGCTGGGGCTCGGAACCCCGGCGGCCTGAGGCTCAGGCGGCGCGCGGCGCCGCCTCGTTCCAGTGCGGCTCCCACAGCGCCGCGCCGCGCTCGAACACGGCGGCCAGCTCCTTCTTGCGCCGCTGCGCCACCGCGGTGATCAAGGCATTGCAGACCGACAGCGCCGCCGTGTACGAATCGAAGGGCGAGGCGCTGGAGGTGCGCACCAGCAGCAGGTGATCGGCCGAGGCCGCCGCGGGCGCCGTGGGGCTGTCGGTGACCATGACGACCTTCGCGCCCTTCTCGCGGAAGTAGGCCGCCGTGCGCGCGATCGCGAGCGAGTGGCGGCGGAAGGTGAGCGTGAGCAGCAGGTCGTTGTCGTCGATGCGCAGCAGCTGGTCTTCGAGCGGCAGCGCGCCCGCGCCGCCCAGCAGCCGCACGTCGGGCAGGCACAGGTTCAGGTTCAGTGCGAGGTGGCTGGCCAGCGGCAGGCCGTTGCGCTGGCCGAGCACGTGCACGCGCACCTTGCGCTGCGTGAGCAGCTTCACCGCCGCCTCGAACGCGCCCACGTCGAGCGCCGCGAAGGTGGCGGCCAGGTTGTGCTGGTCGTGCAGCAGCGCGTTGTCCAGGCAGCTGCGCACGGAGGTGTCGTCGCCGATGACCGCGTCGGCGCGCGTGGCGGGCGAGGCCAGCAGGGCGGTGACTTCGGCGCGCGCCTCCATCTGCGCCTGGGCGTAGCTCTCGTAGCCCAGCTTGGCGAGCAGCCGCACCACGGTCGAGGCGCTGGTGCCCACCTTTCTTGCAAGGCTCGTTGCAGATTCGAGCAGCCCCTGCGGGTGGTGCGCCTGCAATTCCTCGATGAGGCGTCGCTCGCTTTTCGTGAGCTTCTTGCCGTAGCCCGAGATGCGCTGGTTCAGGCTGGGGGCGGCGGGGGTGTCTGCGTGCGGCATCGGAGAAACCTCATGTTTGCAACGAGTATTGCAAAAATTAGACCTCCTTGCAAAAATGAATGCACGATTTCGGCCGGACCTGTCCGCCCGATTGCCCGCTTCTTCTGCAGAAAGACCTTGCCATGCGTTCCACCACCCCCGCCGTGCCCGCCCTGCGTCGGCGCGAGATCCTCGGCGCCGGCCTGACGGCGGCGCTGCTGCCCCTGTCCGCGCGCGCCCAGGCCTTTCCGGCCCGTCCGGTCACGCTGGTGGTGCCGTTCCCGGCCGGCGGCTCGGTCGACCTGATCGCGCGGCTGTACGCCGAGCCGCTGTCGAAGGCGCTGGGCACGCCGGTGGTCATCGACAACCGCGCCGGCGCCGGCGGCTCCATCGCCAGCGCCCAAGTGGCGCGCGCCAAGCCCGACGGCTACACGCTCGTGGTGTCGTCGCAGAGCTCGCACCTGGCCAACCCGCTGACGCAGGCCAACCCGGGCTACGACCCGATCAAGGATTTCCTGTCGATCAGCCAGCTCGCGCGCTCCATCAACGTGCTGCTGGTGAACCCGGCCGTGCCCGCCAAGACCTTCAAGGAGTTCGTGGCGCTGGTGAAGTCGCGCCCGGGCGAGCTCAACTTCTGCAGCGCCGGGCCGGGCAGCATGGGCCAGCTCAACGTGGAGCTGATGAAGTCGCAGTTGCAGCTCAACGCCACGCACGTGCCCTACCGCGGCGGCGGCCCGCTGGTGACCGCGCTGATCTCCAACGAAGTGCAGTTCGGCCTGGACAACCTCGCGCCCTTCCTGCCGCACATCCAGGCCGGCAAGCTGCGCGCGCTGGCCGTGGCTTCGCCCACGCGCGTCGCGGCGCTGCCCGACGTGCCGACCTTCACCGAACTGGGCTACCCGGTGCTGAACACCACCTCGTGGATTGGCCTGGCCGCGCCCGCGAAGACGCCGCCCGAGGTCATCGCCGCGCTGCACAAGGCCGTGCGCACGGTGGCCGAGCAGCCGGCGATGGTCGAGGCGCTGCTGGCGCGCGGCTCGCTCGCGCCCGAGGCGCAGTCGCCCGCGCAGTTCACGGCCATGATGTCGGAGCGGCTCGCGCTGTACGGCGAGATGGTCAAGCGCGCCGGCATCCGCGGCGAGTGAGCGGGCGGCTGGTTCCATGACGCAGACACTGCCGACCTTCGCTCCCGACACCGCACCGCTGGAGGTGCTGCCGCGCGACCTCTCGGCCTACCGCCAGGGCAACACCGGCATCGACTACGTGCACCGCTTCGCGTCCGGCAAGCCGGGCCCGCACGTGCTCGTCAACGCGCTCACGCACGGCAACGAGATCTGCGGCATGGTCGCGGCCACGCACCTGCTCGACACCGGCGTGCGCCCGAAGATCGGCACGCTCACCGTGAGCTTCGCGAACGTCGAGGCCTACGAGGCCTTCGACATCGACCGGCCCTACGAGAACCGCCAGCTGGTGCACAACCTGAACCGCATCTGGTCGCCCGAGCTGCTCGACGGCACCGGAGACAGCCCTGAGCTGCGCCGCGCGCGCGAGCTGCGGCCGGTGCTCGATGTGGCCGACTACGTGCTGGACATCCATTCCACGCGCGCCCCCGTGCAGCCCTTCTGGGTCTACCCGGAGTTCGAACGCAATGCAGGCTTGGCGCAGGCCGTCGGCGGCCCGGCGGTGCACCTCGTGATGCCCGTGGGCGCCGCGCCCGGCACGGGCGTCACGGCGTATGGCCGGCACGGCGAGCCGGGCATCGACGGCGGCGCGGTGGTGGTCGAGTGCGGACAGCACTTCGCGCAGCCGGCGGCCGATCTGGCCACGGATGTGTCGCTGCGCTTTTTGGCGCACCTCGGGCTCGTCGACCCGGTGCCGCGCGTGCCGGTGGCCGCGCGCCGCTTCCGGCTGCTCGAGGTCCACATGGTCACGTCGGACGACTTCGCCTTCGTGCGGCCCGTGCTCGGCTTCGAGACCTTCGACCAGGGCGCACTGATCGCGGTGCAGGCCGGGCGCGAGATCCGCTCGCCCTGCGACGGCTGCACGATCTTCATGCCGACCCGTGCGCCGGTGATCGGCCGCGAGGGCGTGTACCTGACCGTGCCGGTTTGACCCCGGGCCTCAG
This sequence comes from Variovorax sp. GW821-FHT09D04, assembly GCF_059416405.1. Taxonomy (NCBI): domain Bacteria; kingdom Pseudomonadati; phylum Pseudomonadota; class Betaproteobacteria; order Burkholderiales; family Comamonadaceae; genus Variovorax; species Variovorax sp. GW821-FHT09D04. Next base: position 439,613 of record NZ_JBWKPA010000004.1, on the reverse strand, counting down.
GGCGCCTTCGCGTCGCCCGTTGGCTCGTCTTCGCCGAGCCGGTCCCAGTCCTGGCCCGAGCGCAGTTTGCGCTCCTCGCGCTCGCGCGCCATCTGTTCCTCGAACTGCTGGCGGCCCGCCTTGTTGGCGGCGATCAGCTTGGCGCGGTCCTTGTAGTGCGGGTAGATCTCGTCGCTGAGCTTGAGGTTTCGCTGGCGGAAACGCATCGACGCCTCGCGCGCCTCGGCCGCCGGCCAGCCCAGCGCCTCCAGCGCCGAGCGCGCGCTGCGCAGCGACGACTCGAACACCTCGCGCTCGATGTCCTGCACACCGCGGTCGCGCAGCTGGAACAGGTGGGTCACGTTGCGTGCGCGCGCAATGATGCGCGCCTGCGGAAAGTTCTCGCGCACCAGGTCGACGATGTCCAGCGACTGCTCGATGTCGTCCACCGCCACCACGATGGCGCGCGCCGTGCCGGCGCCCGCGGTGCGCAGCAGGTCCAGCCGCGTGGCGTCGCCGTAGAACACCCGGAAGCCGAACTGGCGCAGGCCTTCGACGGTGTCGGCGTCGTGGTCGAGCACCGTCACGCGCAGGCCCTGCGACATCAGCAGGCGACCGACGATCTGGCCGTAGCGCCCGAAGCCGCAGATCAGCACCTTGGCGTCCTGCTGCTCCGAAATCTCTTCGAGCTGCGGCCCGCCCGCGTGGCTGTAGCGCGGCAGCACGAACTTGTCGAGCAGCACCAGCAGGAGCGGCGACAGCAGCATCGACAGCGCCACCGCTCCGATCAGCAGCGAGGTGGTCTGCGGCGGCAGCACGTCGGGCCCGGCGGCCTGGAACACCACGAAGGCGAACTCGCCGCCCTGCGCCAGCAGCAGCGTGAACACCGGCCGCTCCTGGTAGGCCAGGCCCATGGCCTTGGCCAGCGCGTAGATCACCACCAGCTTGATGACCAGGAAGCTCACGACCAGCAAGGCCATGATGCCCGGGTTGGCCAGCAGCACGCCGAAGTTGATCGACATGCCCACCGCGATGAAGAACAGCCCGAGCAGCAGGCCCTTGAAGGGCTCGATGTCGGTCTCGAGCTCGCGCCGGTACTCGCTCTCGGCCAGCAGCACGCCGGCAAGGAAGGCGCCCAGCGCCATCGACAGTCCGACGAACTGCATCAGCGCCGCGATGGCCACCACCAGCAGCAGCGCGGCGGCGGTGAAGATCTCGGGCGTGTCGCTGCGCGCGATCCAGCGCAGGATGGGGCGCAGCAGCAGCCGGCCGCCAAGGATGATGCCGGCGATCACGCCGACGATCTTCAGCGCCTCGAGCGCGCGGTCCAGCCCGCTCACGGCCTGCTCGGCCGCGGTGGCGCCGGCCAGCAGCGGCAGCAGCGCGAGGATCGGGATCGCCGCCACGTCCTGGAACAGCAGGATCGAGAAACCGGCCTGGCCGCTGGGCGTCTTCAGCAGGTTGCGTTCGCCGAACACCTGCAGCGCGATGGCAGTGGACGACAGCGCCAGCCCGAGCGCGGCCACCAGCGCCACGCGCCACGGCGCGCCCACGGCCCAGCCGACGGCGAACAGCACCGCCGCGCAGCTGAGCACCTGCGCCGACCCCCACCCGAAGATCGGGCGGCGCAGGCTCCACAGGCGCTTGGGCTCGAGTTCGAGGCCCACGAGGAAGAGCATCAGCACCACGCCGAACTCGGCGAAATGCAGCACGTCCTCGACGCTGGACACGAGGCCCAGGCCCCAGGGGCCGATGGCGATGCCGGCCACGAGGTAGCCGATGATCGAGCCCAGGCCCAGGGCCTTGGACAGCGGCACCACCAGCACGGCGGCGCTCAGGTAGATCAGGCTGCTGGTCAGCCAGGCGGGTGCGTGTTCCATGCTCAGGCCGCCTTGTGGGTGCTGCTGCCGTTGGCGACGGCCAGGCCGTGCGTCATCGCGCTGTGGAACGCGCCGGCCATCACCTGGCCCACGTCGTCGGATTCGGCGGGGCGGTCGGTCTCGGGCACCGGGCAGGCGATGCAGGCATCGAGCTCGTCCATCTCCGGCCAGACCGGGTAGCTTTCCAGGCGCTGCACGAACACCTCGACGTGCGCGGCCACCTCGGCCTCGCTGGCGCGGCGCGCGCCGTGCAGCAACAGCGGCGGCAAGAAGCGCATGCCGCACAGCGCGGCGGTCTGCTCGTAGGGCGGCAGGAAGGCGTCGAAGAAGTAGCGGTTGTAGCTTTGCGGGTGGTAGCTCGGCTCGGGGCCGCCGGTGGTGGCGACCAGCCAGCAGTCCTTGCCCTGCAGGGCCGTGCCGCCGGGGCCATAGGCCCAGCCGTAGCCCAGCACGTCGTCGACCCAGAGCTTCTGCAGCGGCGGCATCGAATACCACTGGATCGGGTGCAGCAGCACCACGAGGTCCGCGCGCGCCAGCCGCTCGCGCTCGGCCTCGACGTCGATGGCGAAATCGGGGTAGCTGCCGTACAGGTCGTTCACGTCGGCGCCGGGCACGCGCTGGGCCGCGGCGAACAGCCGGCGGTTCACGCGCGAATCGCGCCAGTGGGGGTGGGCCGCCAGCACATAGATGCTGCTGGCGGGGTTCTCCGCGGATGTTGTTGTCGTCATGTGGCGAACATAACGCAGACGGCCCGCCGTCGCCGACGCGCAACCCGGGGCGACTACCATCCAGCCCTGTTCCCGTTCTGGAGGAGATCCTCATGCCGGTGGTTCTGGTCGCCAATCCCAAGGGAGGCGTGGGCAAGTCGACGATTGCAACGAACATTGCGGGCTACTTCGCGAGCCGCGGCCATGCCGTGATGCTCGGCGACGTGGACCGCCAGCAGTCTTCGCGGCTGTGGCTCGGCCTGCGCCCGCCGCAGGCCCGCCCCATCGCCACCTGGGAAGCCACCGGCGACAGCACCGTGGTGCGCCCGCCGCGCGGCACCACCCACGCGGTGCTCGACACGCCGGCCGGCCTGCACGGCTGGCGCTTCAAGGAGGTGCTGGCGCTGGCCGACCGCGTGATCGTGCCGCTGCAGCCGAGCATCTTCGACATCTACGCCACGCGCGATTTCCTCGACCGCCTGCTGGAAAGCCGCCGCGCCGAGAAGACCCGCATCGGCCTGGTCGGCATGCGCGTGAACGCCCGCACGCTGGCGGCCGACCGGCTGCACGAGTTCATCGCCGGCCTGGGCGTGCCCGTGCTGGGCGAGCTGCGCGACACGCAGAACTACGTGCAGCTGGCCGCGCGCGGGCTCACGCTGTTCGACATTGCGCCGGGGCGCGTGCAGCGCGACCTGGACCAGTGGGCGCCGATCTGCGAATGGCTCGACGCCTGAACTGATCCCCCGGATTTCCCTGAATCCCGGTTGTCGCAAGTCCGACAGCCAGCCTTGTGCCCTTGGCACCAGAATGCCCCGCATGACCAAAAAGACATTCCAGACCCTTCAGGATCTCGCCGCCTGCGTCGGCCAGGAAGTCGCCGTGAGCGACTGGATTTCCGTGACGCAGCAGCAGGTCAACCAGTTCGCCGAGGCGACGGGCGACCACCAGTGGATCCACGTCGATGTGGAGCGGGCCAAGTCCGGCCCCTTCGGCGCGCCGATCGCGCACGGGTTTCTCACCTTGTCGCTGCTGCCGAAGTTCTTCGAGACCGCCATCGACGTGGTCGAGTCGCGCATGGGTGTGAACTACGGCCTGAACCGCGTGCGCTTCATGTCGCCGGTGCCGGTGGGCCAGCGCCTGCGCGCGCGCATGAAGCTGCTGAGCGCCGAGCCGATTCCCAACAACGGCCTGCAGATGACCTGGGAAACCACCATCGAACTCGAAGGCGCCGCCAAGCCGGCGTGCGTCGCCGAGTCGGTGGTGCGCCGTTTTCCCTGAGCGGACTTTTTCTTCTTCTCTTTGCTTACATCCGGCGGTTGGTGACTTCGCCGTAGGTGGCGGCACCCTGCCGGGTGATGCCGACGGCGCTCGCGCGCACCGCTGCACGGTCGACGTTGCCGGCGGTCGGGCGGGCCACGCCGGTGCCGCCGTTGCTGATCTGCAGCGGCTGCAGGGCTTGCTGCTGGACCTGGGCGCGCGTCAGCGACGACTGGAAGGGCGCGGGCGGCAGCGGGTTCTGCTCGCCCTGGAAGGCATGGGCGCCGCCGGCGCAGGCGAGGGCGGCGAGGGTGATGAGGCGCAGAGTGGTGTGCATGGCGGGACTCCTTGGCAGTCAGCGTTGAGGGGGCGGATGCCGGTGCGAATCACCGGCATGCCTTCCCATACGCCGCGCGGTGCCGATCGGATGTGCCCCTGCCGTGCGAAGGGCCGTCAGGCGAAACCGTTCTGCCGCCAGGCCTCGAACACCGTGACCGCCACCGCGTTCGACAGATTCAGGCTGCGCTGGCCGGCGCGCATCGGCAGCCGCAGGCGCTGCGCTTCGGCAAAGCCGTCGCGGATCGGCGGCGGCAGGCCGGCGGTTTCCGAGCCGAACACCAGCCAGTCGCCGGGCTGGAAGCGCACGTCGTGCACGGCGCGGGTGCCGCGCGTGGTCAGCGCGAACATGCGGTCGGCCGGCGGCTGCTGCGTGGCCAGCAGCGCGGCCCAGTCGGCGTGGCGCTTGACCTCGGCGTACTCGTGGTAGTCGAGCCCGGCGCGGCGCAGCAGGCGGTCGTCCATCGAAAAGCCGAGCGGCTCCACCAGGTGCAGCGTGCAGCCGGTGTTGGCCGCGAGCCGGATCACGTTGCCGGTGTTCGGCGGAATTTCAGGGTGGACCAGGACGATATGGAACATGCGCCGATTGTCGCGGGCGCCGCCGGTGGGTTCAGCGCGGCGGATCGGTCCGCGCCAGCACCACGCCGGTGATGTGCGCCGCGCCGGCCAGGCGCAAGGTGGCGGCCGCGGCGAACAGCGAGGCGCCGCTGGTCATCACGTCGTCCACCAGCACCACGCGCCGCCCCCGCAGGCCGTCGGCGCGCAGCGGTTCCACGGCGAAGGCGCCGCGCAGGTTGCGCAGCCGGTCGGCGCGCGGCAGGCCGCTCTGCGCGGGCGTGTCGCGCGTGCGCAGCAGCAGGGTGGCGTCGGTCTTGGCCGGTGCCAGCCGGCGCGCGAGCTCGTGCGCCTGGTTGAAGCCGCGCTCGCCCAGTCGGCCGGGCGCCAGCGGCATCGGCAGCACGAGGTCGCACTGTTCCAGCGCCGGCTCCACCCACGGCGCGCTGCGCAGCAGGGTGGCCAGCGGGCCGGCCCAACCCGCCTCGCCGCGGAATTTGAACTGGGCGATGCAGTCGGGCCACGGCCAGGCGTAGGTGCAGGCGGCGAGGCAGGCATCGAGCGGCGGCGGGTGTTTGATGCATTCGCCGCAGCGCGCCACGCCCTCGGGCATCGGCAGGGCGCAGCCGCCGCAGCGCGGGGTCGGCGGCGCGAAGCGGGCCACGCAGGCGTCGCACACGCGCTGCGCCGGCCAGGCGCGGCAGACCTCGCACTGGCTGGGCAGCCGCGCGAGCAGCGAGGTGAAAGGCCTCAGGGCCCGGCGGTTGTGCATGCCTCAATATACTCACGGCCCCATGGCCACCGACCCCGCAAGAAGACCGCCGACCATCGATCCCACGGCGGCCGACCGCTGGCGCCGGCTCGCGCCCGCCGAGGGCTCGCCCTGGCTGCACGAGGAAATCGGCCGCCGGATGGAAGACCGGCTGCAATGGATCAAGGCCCAGCCCCGCACCTGGGCCGACTGGTCGCCGCTGCGCGGCGGCCTCGAGGCCCACGCGCTGCTGGCCCGCCGCTACCGCGACGCCGAAGCCTTCGTCATCGAATCCGAACCCGCATTGGCCGACCGGACCGGCGAGGCGCTGACCGCCCCCTGGTGGAGCGCGCGCCGCTGGCAGGGCGGCAAGGCCCGCTTCGACGCAACGCCCGAAGACGGCGTGGACCTGCTGTGGGCCAACATGTCGCTGCACATGGCGGCCGACCCCGAGGCGCTCATCGCGCAGTGGCACCGGCTGGTCGCGACCAACGGCTTCCTGATGTTCTCCTGCCTCGGCCCGGACACGGTGCGCGAGCTGCGCGCCCTGCACGCCCGGCTCGGCTGGCCCGCCGCCGGCCATGAATACACCGACATGCACGACTGGGGCGACATGCTCGTGCACGCCGGCTTCGCCGAGCCCGTGATGGACATGGAGCGCATCGTGCTCACCTGGGCCACCCCCGAGGCCGCCCTGGCCGAGCTGCGCACGCTGGGGCGCAACCTGCATCCGGCGCGCTTCCCCGCACTGCGCGGCAAGGCCTGGCACCGCGCGCTCAAGCAGGCCCTGCCCGAGCTGGCGCCGGCCGCGGAAGGCGAGGGCCGCATCGCGCTGACCTTCGAGGTCATCTACGGCCACGCCTTCAAGCCGACGCCGCGCGTCGCGCTGTCGCCCGAGAGTGCGGTCTCGCTGCGCGAGATGCGATCGATGCTCCAGCGCGGCCGCCCTGGCGCCTGAGCGACCCGGCAGCCCTCATTCGGTGCGCGGGCCCCGCGCTCTACCCGCTACAATCCGCCGTTGCGTGAAACTCGCGGGTATTGTCCCGTGATCGAGGGGTGTCGGATCCTGTTTGTACGAGGGGTTTGGCCACCATCGACGCACCGATTTGCTGAACTCGCCCGTGTCGAATTCCGTGTTTCGTTTTGCCACCGTCTCAGGCCAGAACATCCACTGGTTCCTGAAACGCAATTGCTCGGTGACGCCGAGCCAGCTGGGCTGGCTCTACGCCTCGCTGTGCGTGGTATCTCTGGGAACGGGCATGGTGTTCTGGCTGCACGGTGCGCCGCTGGTATTGCCATTCGCCTGGCTCGAACTGGCCGCGGTGGGCTTTGCGTTCATGATGTACGCGCGGCATGCCACCGATGGCGAACGGATCGCGCTGCAGGGCGGACGCCTCGTCGTGGAGCTCGAGAACGGTGGGCACTACGAACGCACGGAATTTCTTCCGCACCAGGTGCGGATCGAACCGCAGACCGGCGATCGTTCGCTGATCGAGGTCTCGGGGCAAGGTCGATCGGTCAGGGTGGGGCGCTATGTACGCCCGGAGTTGCGAGCCGCACTGGCGCGCGAGATTCGCATGGCGTTGCGTGGCGCCTGAGGGGGCTCGCGCGGTGCTGCACGGTTGGGTTTTCGAAAAATTGAAGAAACGTGAACACGATGAAGAGCATTTGGCGCAATAAGTACAGGCCGGCGAATCTGTTGCTGGCGGCCGGCGCGGCGTTCAGCAACGCGGCGCACGCAGTCAACGATCTGCCCGGCGGCCCCGCGGTGCGCCAGCTGAATCTTCCGGTCGGCGTGACCAAGATCGCGCAGGAGCAGCATCTGCTCCACACGATCATGATGATCATCTGCACGGTCATCTTCGTCGCCGTGTTCGCGGTGATGTTCTATTCCATCTGGAAGCACCGCAAGTCGGTGGGCCACAAGGCCGCGAACTTCCATGAGTCGGTGGTGGTCGAGGTCATCTGGACCATCGTGCCCTTCCTCATCGTGATCGTGATGGCGCTGCCCGCCACCAAGGTGCTCGTGGCCCAGAAGGACACCACGAACGCCGACCTCACGATCAAGACCACGGGCTACCAGTGGAAGTGGGGCTACGACTACCTGAACGGCGAAGGCGAGGGCCTGGCCTTCATCTCCACGCTCGACAGCTCGCAGCGCGCCATGTCCGACGCCGGTGCCAAGGGCGCCATGCCCGACGACTACCTGCTCAAGGTCGACAACCCGATGGTCGTGCCGGTGCAGAAGAAGGTCCGCATCATCACCACCGCGAACGACGTGATCCACGCCTTCGCCGTGCCGCAGCTGGGCCTCAAGCAGGACGCCATTCCCGGCTTCGTGCGCGACACCTGGTTCCGCGCCGAGACCGTGGGCGACTACTACGGCCAGTGCCAGGAACTGTGCGGCAAGGAACACGCCTACATGCCGATCCACGTGAAGGTGCTGTCGGCTGCCGACTACACCGCCTGGGTCGCCACCAAGCGCAAGGAAGCCGCAGCCAAGCTCGACGACCCGACCAAGGTCTGGACGCTGCCCGACATGCTGGCACGCGGCGAGAAGGTCTACGCCGCCAACTGCGCGGCCTGCCACCAGGCCAACGGCAAGGGCGCAGGCCCGATCAAGCCGCTCGACGGCGCAGCCAAGGTGACCGATTCCGACCACAAGGTGCAGCTGCTGGTGCTGCTCAACGGCCAGAACAACGGTGCCATGCCTGCCTGGAAGCAGCTGAGCGACACCGACCTCGCGGCCGTGGCCACGTACACCAAGAACAGCTGGTCGAACAAGACGGGCCAGCTGGTGCAACCGGCTGAAGTGCTGGCCCTGCGCGGCAAGTGATCCGACGGCGCCCCGCGAAGAAGAAATTGCAAGGAACAACGACATGAGCGCAGTCCTCGACCCCCACGGTCACGCCCCCGGCGGCCACGCACACGACGACCATCACGATCACCACGCGCCCACCGGCTGGCGCCGTTGGGTGTTCGCGACCAACCACAAGGACATCGGCACGCTCTACCTGCTGTTCAGCTTCACGATGCTGATGATCGGCGGCGTGCTCGCTCTGCTGATCCGCGCCGAGCTGTTCCAGCCCGGCCTGCAGATGGTGAACCCCGAACTGTTCAACCAGTTCACCACCATGCACGGCCTGATCATGGTGTTCGGCGCCATCATGCCGGCCTTCGTGGGCTTCGCGAACTGGATGATCCCGCTGCAGATCGGCGCATCCGACATGGCGTTCGCGCGCATGAACAACTTCAGCTTCTGGCTGCTGATCCCGGCGGCCATCATGCTGGCGGGTTCGTTCTTCATGCCCGGCGGCGCGCCCGCGGCCGGCTGGACGCTGTACGCCCCGCTCACGCTGCAGATGGGCCCCTCGATGGACGCCGGCATCTTCGCGATGCACATCATGGGCGCCTCGTCGATCATGGGTTCGATCAACATCATCGTCACCATCCTGAACATGCGCGCCCCCGGCATGACGCTGATGAAGATGCCGATGTTCTGCTGGACCTGGCTCATCACCGCCTACCTGCTGATCGCCGTGATGCCCGTGCTCGCAGGCGCCATCACGATGACGCTGACCGACCGCCACTTCGGCACCAGCTTCTTCAACCCCGCCGGCGGCGGTGACCCGGTGATGTACCAGCACATCTTCTGGTTCTTCGGCCACCCCGAGGTCTACATCATGATCTTGCCGGCCTTCGGCATCATCAGCCAGGTGGTCCCGGCCTTCGCCCGCAAGAAGCTCTTCGGTTACGCCTCGATGGTGTACGCCACCTCGTCGATCGCCATCCTGTCGTTCATCGTGTGGGCCCACCACATGTTCACGACCGGCATGCCGCTCACGGGCCAGCTGTTCTTCATGTACGCGACCATGCTGATCGCCGTGCCCACGGCCGTGAAGATCTTCAACTGGATCGCCACGATGTGGCAGGGCTCGATGACCTTCGAGACGCCCATGCTGTTCGCGGTCGGCTTCATCTTCGTGTTCACGATGGGCGGCTTCACCGGCCTGATCCTCGCGGTCGCGCCGATCGACACGCAGCTGCAGGACACGTATTACGTGGTGGCCCACTTCCACTACGTGCTGGTGGCCGGCTCGCTGTTCGCCATGTTCTCGGGCTTCTACTACTGGGCGCCCAAGTGGACAGGCGTGATGTACAACGAAACGCGCGGCAAGGTCCACTTCTGGTGGTCGCTGATCTCGTTCAACGTCACCTTCTTCCCGATGCACTTCCTGGGTCTGGCCGGCATGCCGCGTCGCTATGCCGACTACCCCATGCAGTTCGCCGACTTCAACGCCATCGCTTCGGTGGGTGCGTTCTTCTTCGGCTTCGCGCAGGTCTACTTCTTCCTGTTCATCGTGCTGCCTTCGATGCGCGGCAAGGGTGAAGCAGCGGCTCAGAAGCCCTGGGAAGCGGCCGAAGGCCTCGAGTGGGAAGTGCCGTCGCCGGCCCCGTTCCACACCTTCGAGAACCCGCCCAAGCTTGACGTGACCGCCACCAAGGTGATCGGCTGATCACCCGCGCTCACCGCACAAGCACCACGACCGCACGACGATGACGACGCCCGAACAAAGAAAGAACAACCGACGCATGGGGCTCACGCTGGCCTCCATCGCGGTGATCTTCTTCATCGGCTTCATCGTCCGCATGGTCTGGTTCAGCGGTCGCTGACCGCGCCGCATCGCACCCCCCGAACGGAAGCAACAGCATGAGCCTCGGTCAACGCATTCGCCGCGCCAATGTCCGCATGGTCGGCAAGCTGGCCGTCGTGACCTGCGGCATGTTCGCCTTCGGCTATGCGCTGGTGCCGATGTACCGCGCCATCTGCGAGATGACCGGCATCAACATCCTCGCGCTCTCCGAGCTCCAGGTGCCGGGCGGTGCCAGCGGCGCCAAGAACGTGCGCGTGCCGGACAACACGCAGGTCGACATGACCCGCACGATCAAGGTCGAGTTCGACTCCAACGTGCGCGGTGGCCTGTGGGACTTCAAGCCGGCCGAGCGCTTCATCGAAGTGCACCCGGGCCAGCTGAACACGGTGATGTACGAGTTCCAGAACACGCAGAATCGCCGCATGGCCGCGCAGGCCATCCCGAGCTACGCACCGCAGCAGGCCGCGGCGCATTTCAACAAGCTCGAGTGCTTCTGCTTCAACCAGTACACGCTCGATGCGGGCGAAAAGAAGCAGTGGCCGGTCGCCTTCGTGATCGATCCGAAGATCTCGAAGGACGTCAAGACCATCACGCTGTCGTACACCTTCTTCGAGGTGGGCGGCAAGACGCCTCCGGCCCCGGTGGCCGCCGTTTCGCATGCTGTCGCCGATGAGCCGCGCTCGTGACCTCGCCGTTGCCGCCCGAAGCCCCGCGCCGCAAGCCCACGCTGTGGGACACGATGAAGGCGGTGGGCTGGTCGTTCTTCGGGGTGCGCCGCAACAGCGCCTACAAGGAAGACCTGGGCAAGCTCAATCCGCTGCACGTCATCGTGGTGGCGTTTGCCGCAGTGATCGTCTTCGTGGTCGGGCTGGTGCTGCTGGTGCGGCATGTGGTCGCGGCCGCCTGAGCGCTGCCTGCTGAGCCGAAGATAAGAAACCACGATCTCCAGAATCATTGAATCGAGAGAAGAAAGAAAGCCAGGAGCTGATATGAGTTCAACCACCCACGGCACCACGCCCTACTACTTCGTGCCCGGACCCTCGGCCTACCCGGTCGTGTCCGCGATCGGCTTGTTCTTCGTGATCCTCGGCGCGGGGCAATGGATCAACAGCCACCAGTGGGGCGCCTGGTCGCTGCTGCTGGGCATGGTGATCTGGCTCGGCACGCTCTTCGTGTGGTTCCGCGCCGCCGTCGGCGAGAGCGAGAGCGGCCAGTACGGCCACAAGATCGACCTCTCGTACCGCTGGAGCATGAGCTGGTTCATCTTCTCGGAAGTGATGTTCTTCGGCGCCTTCTTCACGGCGCTGTGGTGGGCCCGCACCCACGCGCTGCCGACGCTCGGCAGCCTGGACAACGCGATCCTCTGGCCCGACTTCAAGGCCGTGTGGCCCAGCGTCGCCGCCGGCGTGACCGGTTCGCCGGCCGGCATCATCGAGCCCTTCCAGACCGTCGGCCCGTTCTGGCTGCCGACCATCAACACCGCGCTGCTGCTGAGCTCGGGCGTGACGCTGACCATCGCCCACCACGCGCTGCGCGCCGACCACCGCGCACAGTGCATCCGTTTCATGTGGCTCACCGTGCTGCTGGGCGTGATCTTCCTGGGCGTGCAGGGCTACGAGTACTTCCACCTGTACACCGAACTGAACCTCAAGCTCAGCTCGGGCACCTACGGCTCGACCTTCTTCATGCTGACCGGCTTCCACGGCCTGCACGTGTTCATCGGCATGCTGATGCTGCTGTTCATCACGCTGCGCCTGCAGAAGGGCCATTTCACCGCCGAGCGTCACTTCGGCTTCGAAGGCGCCGCCTGGTACTGGCACTTCGTGGACGTCGTCTGGCTGGGTCTCTACGTGCTGGTCTATTGGCTTTGAGCGAGAAACCTCACGGCATTCCAGAAAAAAGGCGCCGTAAGGCGCCTTTTTCATGGTTCTCGTGGAACGAGCACCATCTGTTACTTCCCGAGCGGGAGCCCGGTGGGCTGGATGTAGCCGAGTTTCCAGGCCAGCAGCATGCACAGGAACAAAAAGACCGACAGGCCGATCCGAAAGGTGAGGGCGCGGGCCATGCCGCCGCGCTTGTTCTGCCCGTCGCGACCGTCCTTCAGCATGAAGTAGAGCGCGAAAGCGAGGCTCGCGAAGATGCCCAGAAAGATCAGGGCGACGAAATATTTCATGACCCGCATTATCGGCCGCACGCCCCGTCCGCTCCAGTGACCCCCGAGCCTCTCGTTTCCTCTGCCACGCCGCGCCGCCGCGCGAGCCGGGGCCGTTTCCTGGTCGTCACGCTGGCGGCCGTGCTGGCGCTGGCGGCCACCGTGTCGCTGGGCCGCTGGCAGCTGTCGCGCGCCGCGCAGAAAGAAGCGCTGCAGGCCCGCATCGATGCGCAGAAGCTGAAAGCCCCGCTGTCGCAGGCCGAGTTCCTGGCGCTGGGCGAAGCAGCCGGCGAGATGCACCGGCCGGTGCGCCTGCGCGGCCTGTGGCTCACGGCGCAGACGGTCTACCTGGACAACCGCCAGATGCACGGCACGCCGGGCTTCTACGTGCTGACGCCATTCGCGCTCGAGGGCAGCGAGCAGGCCGTGATGGTCCAGCGAGGCTGGGTGCAGCGCAATTTCGTCGACCGCACGCAACTCGGCGTGGTCGAGACGCCGCCCGGCATCGTCGAACTCACGGCGCTGATCGAGCCGCCGCCGAGCCATCTATTCGAACTCGGCGCGAAGACTGCGGCCGCACCGGCACCCGCGGCATCGGCCGCCGCGCCGGCCCCTTCGGCTGCCGGCGCCAGCGCTCCGGCACCGGGCATTCAGGGGTCTTCCCCCATCCGGCAAAATCTCGACCTGGAGGCATTCCGCGGCGAGACCCAACTGCCGCTGCGCACCGACGTGTCGCTGCAGCAGAGCGGGCCGGCGTCCGAGGGCCTGCAGCGCGACTGGCCGGCCCCGGCGTTGGGCCTGGAGAGGCACTACGGTTACGCATTCCAGTGGTTCGGCCTGTCGGTCCTCGTTGTCATCCTCTATGTCTGGTTCCAATTCATCTCCCCCTTCCGGCGCGCGCGGCGCCGCTCACGCGATGGCCGCGGCCTCTGACGAGCCGCTGGGCCTGACCGTGCACTCGATGCCGTCGCCGGGCCAGGCGCTGGACGAGGCCGAGAACCGCCGCACGGTCCACGGGCGCTGGAAGATGATCGCCGTGCTGCTGATGTGCGCGGCGCCCGTCATCGCCTCGTACTTCACCTACTACGTGATCCGGCCCGAGGGCCGCAGCGTGTACGGCGAGCTGATCGATCCGCAACGCGAGATGCCCCGCCTCACGGCAACCGACCGCAGCGGCGCGCCGGTCGAGCTGGCCACGCTCAAGGGCCAGTGGCTGCTGGTGGCGGTGGCCGACGCGGCCTGCGACGCGCTGTGCGAGCAGCAGCTGTACCTGCAGCGCCAGCTGCGCGAGAGCCTGGGCCGCGAGAAAGACCGCCTGGACCGCGTCTGGCTCGTGAGCGACGCGGCGCCCGTGCCCGAGCGCCTGACCAACGGCCTGCACGGCGCGACCGTGCTGCGCGTGCCGGCCGACCAACTCGCCCGTTGGCTCGCGCCCGTGCAAGGGCACGCGCTGTCCGAGCACCTCTACGTGGTCGATCCGATGGGCAACTGGATGATGCGTTTCCCGGCCCGCATGGACGCCGCCGGCGCGAGCCGCGCCAAGCGCGACATCGACCGCCTGCTGCGCGCCTCGTCGTCGTGGGACGAAGCGGGCCGCTGAGCCCGCGCGAACCACCACCGTCTCATGGACACGAGCTCCCTCTACGACCTCACGCCGATCGCCTGGATGATGGGCGCCGGCGTGCTGCTCGCGCTCGGACCGCTGGTCTGGGTGTGGCGCCGCAACGCCGGCTCCGGCCCCGCGCGGCGTCTGCACGCGCTGACCGTGCTCACGTTGTTCCTCACCTTCGACCTCACGCTGTTCGGCGCCTTCACGCGGCTCACCGATTCGGGCCTGGGCTGCCCCGACTGGCCCGGCTGCTACGGCAACGCCAGCCCGGCCGGCGCACGCCACGAGATCGCCATGGCGCAGGCGGCCCAGCCGACCGGCCCCGTGACGCACAGCAAGGCCTGGATCGAGATGGTCCACCGCTACCTCGCGACCGGCGTTGGTGTGCTGATCCTCACGCTGGCCGGTGCCACCTGGATCGTCCGCCGCCGCCAGCGGCGCCAGCCCGCGCCACCGGTCGACAGCGCGCACCACCATGTCGTGCTCAGCGCCTGGTGGCCGGCGGCCACGCTGGTTTGGGTCTGCCTGCAGGGTGCCTTTGGCGCCATGACCGTCACCTGGAAGCTGTTCCCCGCCATCGTCACGATGCACCTCATGGGCGCCATCGTGCTGCTCGCGCTGCTGTGCATCCAGGCCGTGCGCTACCGCCAGGTGGCCGCGCAGCGCATGCCCACGGCCGTGTCGCCGGCCCTGCGCAACGGGCTGATCGCCACGGCGGTGCTGCTGGTGCTCCAGATCGCCCTGGGCGGCTGGGTCAGCACCAACTACGCGGTGCTGGCCTGCACGCAGTTCCCGACCTGCCAGGACAGCTGGTGGCCGCCGATGAATTTCGCGCAGGGCTTCGAGATCTGGCGCCATCTCGGCGTGACCGGCGACGGCCAGCCGCTCGACTTTTCCGCCCTCACCGCCATCCATTACGCGCACCGCCTCATGGCGTACGCCGTGTTCGTCGCGCTCGGCCTGTTGGCCTGGCGCCTGCGCCGCCTCGAAGCGCTGCGTTCGCAGGCGCACTGGCTGGCTGGCCTGGCACTGCTGCAACTGGCCACGGGCCTGGGCAACGTGCTGCTCGGCTGGCCGCTGGCCGCCGCCGTGCTCCACACCGGCGGCGCCGCGGCGCTGGCCGTGGTCCTGACCTGGGCGCTGTGCGAGAGCCGTCGCGAAAGCGCCGCCGCTGCACCGATTCCGCGCGCCGCCGACAATGCGCGCGGCACCCCCAACCCGAAGAAAGCCACCGCGTGAGCACCCCGATTCCTGTTCAGCACGCCAGCACCGCCAACGTGCTGCGCCAGTTCTACGCGCTCACCAAGCCGCGCGTGGTGCAGCTGATCGTGTTCTGCGCGCTCATCGGCATGGTGCTGGCCGTGCCCGGCCTGCCGTCGTGGGCCGACGTGCAGCGCGGCGTGCTGGCCTGCATCGGCATCTGGCTCGTGGCCGGTGCGGCCGCCGCATTCAACTGCCTGGTCGAGAAGGGCATCGACGCCAAGATGAAGCGCACCGCCTGGCGCCCCACGGCGCGCGGGCAGCTCAGCGACATGCAGGCGCTGGTGTTCTCGGCGCTGCTGTGCGCGGCCGGCTCGGCGCTGCTGTGGTTCACGGTCAACCCGCTGACCATGTGGCTCACGTTTGCCACCTTCGTCGGCTACGCGGTGATCTACACCGTCATCCTGAAGCCGCTGACGCCCCAGAACATCGTGATCGGCGGCGCCTCGGGTGCCATGCCGCCGGTGTTGGGCTGGTCCGCCATGACGGGCGATGTCGGCCCCGAGGCGCTGATCCTGTTCCTGATCATCTTCCTGTGGACCCCGCCGCACTTCTGGGCGCTGGCGCTGTACCGCGTCGAGGACTACCGCAAGGCCGGCCTGCCGATGCTGCCCGTGACGCACGGCAACGAGTTCACGCGGCTGCAGGTGCTGCTGTACACCTTCATCCTGTTCGCCGCCTGCCTGATGCCCTTCATCTACGGCATGAGCGGCTGGCTCTACCTCGTGGTCGCCATCGGCGTGAGCATCGGCTTCACCGGCTATGCCTTCGCGCTGTGGCGCAACTACTCCGACACGCTGGCGCGCAAGACCTTCCGGTTTTCGCTCATCCACCTGAGCGTGCTGTTCGCGGCGCTGCTCGTCGACCATTACCTCCGCTGACCGGACCTGACCTGCCCATGAACAAGCGCAATGCCCTGAAATCGATCGCCGCCACGGCCGGCTGGGTGGCCGCCTCGGCCACGCTGGGCCTGGGCCTCTCGGCCTGCAGCGAGCAGCCGAAGCAGAGCTTCCAGGCGGTCGACATCACGGGCGCCGACTACGCGAAGGACTTCTCGCTCACCGACGCCGACGGCAAGGTGCGCACGCTGGCCGACTTCAAGGGCAAGGCGGTCGTGCTGTTCTTCGGCTACGTGCAGTGCCCCGACGTCTGCCCGACCACCATGACCGAGATGGCGCAGGTCAAGCAGCAGCTCGGCGCCGACGGCAGCAAGCTGCAGGTGCTGTTCGTCACCGTCGATCCGGCGCGCGACACGCCCGAGGTGCTCAAGGCCTACATGGGCGCGTTCGACCCGAGCTTCGTGGCACTCATTCCCACGCCCGAGCAACTGGCCGCCGTCGCGAAGGACTTCAAGGTCTACTACAAGAAGGTCGAGGGCAAGACGCCGACCAGCTACGCCATGGACCACTCGGCCGCCAGCTACATCTACGACCCGCAGGGCCGGCTGCGGCTCTACGCGCGCTACGGCGCGGGCGTGCCGGCGATGGTGTCGGACCTGAAGACGCTGCTCGCGTCCTGAGCCGGGCGCCCGGGGCATGGACGCCGCATCGGTCGCGCGCCTGAAGTCGCGCAAGGGCGCGTTCCGCATCGCGCTCATTCCGCCCGAGGTGCTGGGCGCGCTGAACGGCGGGCTGCTCGAGACCGTCAACCTCAACGAATTCCTCGCGCTCGAACTGCCGCTGCTCGCGCGCAGCGTGGCGGGCCATGTCGGCCTCGATGCCGCGCACGAACGGCTGGACGACACGCTCGCCATGCTGGCCGCCTTCAAGCCCATGCAGCGTCACAGCCACATCGCGCGGGCGCTGTACGACATGACGGCCGAACACGCCGAGCGCGACGCCGTGGCACACCGGCTGGCCACGCACGCGAGCGACGTGGCGCGCTGCTGGGCGGTGCAGTGGATCACGCTGTCGGGCCTGCCGCTGGCGGCCCAGCTCGACGCCGTGCGCCGCTTTGCCGCCGACCCGCATTTCGGCGTGCGCGAGTTCGCCTGGATGGCGGTGCGCGACAGCGTCATCGATTCGCTCGACGAAGCGCTGGCGCTGCTGCAGCCCTGGGTGGCCGATGCCGACCCGAACGTGCGCCGCTTCGCCAGCGAGCTCACGCGCCCGCGCGGCGTGTGGTGCGCGCAGGTCGAGACGCTGAAGGCCGAGCCCTGGCTGGCGCTGCCGCTGCTGGAGCCGCTGCGCGCCGACGCGCATCGCTACGTGCAGAACTCGGTCGCCAACTGGCTCAACGACGCGAGCAAGACACAGCCCGAGTGGGTCGAGACGCTGTGCACGCGCTGGGTGGCCGAGTCGCCGACCGCCGAGACCCGCTACATCGCGAAGCGGGCGCTGCGCACGCTGACCAAGTCGACGCCCTGAAGCGCCCCCGAACGAAAAAAAGCCCGGCACTGCCGGGCTTTTTTGTGGAGGAGGGCGGTCGTGACGCTTACGCGTACTCGGCCAGCGCCTTCTTCATCTTCTTCATCGCCGCCACTTCGATCTGGCGGATGCGCTCGGCGCTCACGCCGTACACCGCGGCCAGGTCGTGCAGCGTCATGCCGCCCGAACCGTCGTCGTTCACCTTGAGCCAGCGCTCTTCGACGATGCGGCGGCTGCGGTCGTCCAGCGCCTCCAAGGCGGTGGCGATGCCGTCGCTCGACAGGCGGTCGCGCTGCTGCGATTCGAGCAAAGCGGTCGGTTCCTGCGTGGCGTCGGCCAGGTAGGCGATGGGGCCGAAGCCTTCGTCGCCGTCATCGGACGGACCCGGATCGAGCAGCACGTCGCCACCCGACAGGCGGGTTTCCATCTCGAGCACTTCCTCGGGCTTCACGTTCAGGCGCGTGGCCATCTGCGAGACCTCGTCGGGGCTCAGCGTCTCGCGGTGCGTGCCGTTGTCGGCCGCGGCCGAGTCGGCCTTGAAACCCTGCTTCATCGAGCGCAGATTGAAGAACAGCTTGCGCTGGGCCTTGGTCGTCGCGACCTTGACCATGCGCCAGTTCTTCAGGATGTATTCGTGGATCTCGGCCTTGATCCAGTGCATGGCGTAGCTCACCAGCCGCACGCCCTGGTCGGGGTCGAAACGCTTCACGGCCTTCATGAGACCGACGTTGCCTTCCTGGATCAGGTCGCCGTGCGGCAGCCCGTAGCCCAGGTACTGGCGGGAAATGGACACGACCAGGCGCAGGTGCGACAGGATCAGCGCACCGGCGGCTTCGAGGTCGTTCTGGTCGCGCAACTTGCGTGCGAAGCCCTGCTCTTCTTCGAGCGTGAGCAGCGGCAGGCGGTTGGCGGCCGAAATGTAGGCATCCAGGTTGCCCAGCGGGGGGACCATCGACCAGGGGTTGGCGACGGCCAGCTGGTTGGCAGAGACTCCAGACAGCGTTGTCATCAGGGGAAACTCCTTTGTGTTGGCCATATTAGCACTCGGTTAGAGGGAGTGCTAAGCCAAGGGTTCCCTTGGGTTTCTATCGTTGCGATAGCTTTTGTCGCGATTTGTTGGATATTTGTATGCCGTTTGGCGTTTTTCAAGTCCTGGAGGCCTGCCCCAGCAGCCAGTTCTGGAACGCCAGGATGCGCGGGTCCTGGGCGCTGCCTTCCGGGTAGACCAGGTGGTAGGCGTAGCCCGCCGCCATGGGCACGCCGATGTCGAACAGCCGCACCAGCCGGCCCTGGGCGAGGTCGGCGCCGATCATGTCCAGGTCGGCCAGGCCGACCATGCCGCTCTCGGTGACGGCGCGCACCACGTCGCTCGAGTCGGCGAAGCCGATGCAGCGGCTGTCGTCGACGCCTTCGATGCCCGCCGCGGCCATCCACATTGGCCAGTTCGGCCAGACCATGCCGTCGGTCTTCCAGTCGACGTAGCACAGCGTGTGCTGGAGCAGGTCGCGCGGCGTTGCCAGCGGGGGCCCGCTGGCCAGCAGCCTGGGGCTGCAGACCGGCACGATGACGGTGTCGAACAGCCGCTGCGCGCGCGTGCCTGGGTCTTGCCCGTTGCCGAAGCGGATCGCCACATCGATGTCGTCGGCGCCGAAATCCCGCAGCGCGTCGGAAATATCGAAACCCAGTTCCAGCCCCGGGTTGGCGGCGCGGAACTGCGGCAGCCGGGGCAGCAGCCAGTTGGTCGCGAAACGGGCGCTGGTCGACAGCCGCAGCGTCGCCGCCCCGCGCGCCATGCGCCGGGCGCGGCCGGCGGCGCGGCGCAGCGTGTCGAGGGCGTCGGCGGTGGCCTCGAACCACACGGCACCGGCCGGCGTGAGGCGGATGCTGCGGCTGGTGCGCGTGAACAGCACCACGCCGAGCTGCTCCTCGATCTCCTTGATCTGGTGGCTCACGGCCGCCGGCGTCAGCCCGACTTCTTCGGCAGCCCGCGTGAAGTTCAGGTGCCGCCCGGCGGCCTCGAAGGTGCGCAGGGCGCGGGTGCCGGGGAGCAGTCTGGGGTGCATCGATATTCAAATGGTTTTTGATGATTTTCCAAAAACTATTCGTTTCTCTTGGGGAAGTCAACGCGGGATAGTTCAGGAACTTGATGATCCATCCCCTCGAGGAGCCACGAAACCATGTCCGCCAGCGTCCCTTCTCCTTCTTCCTTCGTCGTGCAGCGCAACGGCCAGCCGGTGCCCGCCGCGGACCTGGCCCCGCTCGCCTTCGCCGGCCACGCGCACTTCACGGCCATGCAGGTGCGCGGCGGCCGGGTGCGGGGCCTCGACCTCCACCTGGCACGGCTGCGCTTCGCCTCGCAGACCCTGTTCGGCCAGGCGCTGCCCGACGACACGGTGCGCGCCCACCTGCGGGCGGCGCTCGCGGCCGGCCCGGCGGACCTGTCGCTGACGGCCACCGTCTACTCCCCGGCCGGTGAGTTCACCGCGGTCGACGCGGTGCCCGAGGTGCTGATCCGCACCGGCCCACCTTCCAACGGCCCCGCCGGCCCGCTGACCCTGGCCGCGATCGAGCACGAGCGCTTCCTGCCGGCCGTGAAGCACGTCGGCGAAGGCGCCAAGACCCAGCTGCTGCGCCAGGCCGTCGCGCAGGGTTTCGATGACGCGGCCTTTCTCGACCGGCACGGCCGGCTCGGCGAAGCGTCGATCTGGAATCTGGCCTTCTGGGACGGCGAGGCGGTGGTGTGGCCCGAAGCCGAGGTCCTGGCCGGCACCACGATGGGCATCGTGCGCCGGCAGCTCGAACGCCTCGGTGTCCCGCAGCGCAGCCAGGTGCTGCGGATGGCCGACCTGCCCGCGCTGGCCGGCGCCGTGGTCATGAACTCGTGGACGCCGGGCGTGGCGGTGCACCGCATCGGCGAGGTGGCGTTGCCGCCAGCGCCGGCTTTCGTGGAACTGCTGCACCGGGCCTATGAGGCCGAGCCGCTCGCGTCGCCTTGAAGGAGCCCTCGCGCGCGGACGCTGCGCACCAGATCACTCGCCGGCTACCAGCGGATGCCGAGCTTGACGAACAGCTTCGACAGCACGAACAGCGGACCGACCCAGAGGTACTGGATGTCCTCGAAGAACGAAGGCTTCTTGCCTTCGATCTTGTGGCCGACGAACTGGAAGATCCACGCCACCACGAAGATCGCCGCCGACACCGGCGCCACCGCGGTGCCCATCGCATGCACCGCCACCAGCGCCAGCACCGTGAGCGCCAGCATGGTGACGAGGAAGGCCGGCGAGCGCAGCAGGGCGTAGTACACGAGGCTGGCCGCCACGAAGCCGTAGGCCACCCACGGATGGATCGCGAACAGCAGCCCGACGATGCTCAGCATGATCGCGGGGATGGCCACGAAGTGGATCAGCTCGTTGGTCGGATGGCGGTGGCTCTCCTCGTAGTGGGCGAGCAGGCGGTCGACCTTGCGCTCGCTGGTGGCGAGCGGGGCGGCGGCAGTGTGGGTCATGGCAGGTCTCCGGGGCGCCGTGCGTTGCGGCAAGAGTCTCATGGTGCCCACGGCGCCGGGCGATGGCAAGTGGCGTCGTCCCGGGGGAGGATGAGGGCCGGGCGCCATGACTTAGGGCACTGTCGCGTGGGGCTTGCGCCGCTAAGATGAAATCCGTGGCCTCTTTCGACTCCCCCTCCGCACCCCCGCCGCCCCTCACCGACATCGGTGTGCCCGCCGGCGTGTCCGGCGCGATCCTGGTGGTCGACGACCACGACCTGCTGCGCCTGGGCGTGAGCGCGCTGGTGCAGGCCCAGGCCGCCACCTCGGGCGCGCGCATTTCGGTGTTCGAGGCCGGCAACATCGCCGACGCGCTCGCGCTCTACGCGGCGAACGAGGCGGCCATCGGCCTCGTGCTGCTCGACCTCGCGCTGCCCGACACGCACGGGCTCAGCGGCCTGGCCGAGTTCCGCCTGCGCTTTCCGGCGGCGCGCGTCGTCGTGCTCTCGGGCACCGCCAACAGCACGCTGGCGCAGGGCGCGCTCGCACTCGGTGCCAGCGCCTTCCTGCCCAAGTCCGCCGACCTGAAGGAGATGGTGGGCTTCATCCGCGCCTGCGGCCTGTTCGAGGCCGACGGCACGCCGCCGCAGCCGCTGCCGCCGGCGGCGCTGCCCAAGTCACTGTCGGGGTACGCGGAGTTCGCGCACGCCAGCGCCTGGCAGGAGCTCACGCCGCGCCAGATGCAGGTGCTGCAGTGGGTGCTCGAAGGCAAGGCGAACAAGGAGATCGCGCAACTGGCCAACCTGAGCGAGGGCACGGTGAAGAACCATGTCTCGACCATCCTGCTGCTGTTCGGCATGCGCTCGCGCGCCCAGCTGATCAGCATGCTGCGTTGAGCGGCGCCACGCTGGCGGGCCGCGGCGACGCCGCCGCCGGCCAGTTGCTGGGCCAGCGCGTGCTGCGCGAGCACGTCGGCTCGGTCTACGACACCTACGGCATCTCCACGCTGACCCACCTGGGCTTCGTGATCGTGTTCGGCTGCATCATCTACTCGCAGCTCAGCGATGCGCGCCTGCTGTTCTGGATGGCGGCGCTGGTGGCGGTCGACATCTACGTGTTCTTCACGCCGCGCTGGACGCCCGACAAGCCGGCCTCCGAGAGCCCGTACTGGGCGCGCAAGATATCGCGCATGGTCACGCTGGTGAGCATGATCACGGCGGTGGTGCCCTGGTTCATCGTGCCGCACGAGAACCTGCCCATGACCTCGCTGCTGATGGCCGTGATCGTCGGCAGCTGCGCGCGCGCCGCGCAGTCGCTGTGGCCGCTCAAGCCCGCGCTGTTCGGCTACACGCTGCCCATGTCGCTGGGCATGATCATCGCGCTGGCCTGGCAGGGCGACGGCCTGCACCTGTTCCTGGCGGCGGCCGGCTCGGCCTACCTGATGCTCACGCTGCACGCCGGCGTGCGCCAGCACCGGCTGCTGACCGACTCGCTCATGCTGCGCTTCGAGAACGAGGCGCTGGCCGCGCGCCTGGGCGAGCAGATCGCCGCCACCGAGCGCGCCAGCGAAGAAAAGACCCGCTTCCTCGGTGCCGCCAGCCACGACCTGCGCCAGCCGCTGCACGCCATCGCGCTGTTCGGCGCCGCGCTCGAGAACGAGCTGCGCGGCCGTCCCGAGAGCCGCAACGCCGAGCGCCTGATGCGCGCGGTGAACTCGCTGGGCGCGTCGCTGGACACCATGCTCGATGTGTCCCGGCTCGACGCGGGCGTCATCACGCCTTCGCCGCAGCCGGTGGAGCTCGATGCGCTGTTCCTGCCGCTCAACCACACCTTCTCGGCGCAGGCCGAGCAGAAGGAGCTGCAGCTGCGCGTGCGCGCCAGCGGCCTGTGGGTGCGCAGCGATCCGCAACTGCTGCACCGCATGCTGTCCAACCTGATGGACAACGCCCTCAAGTACACCGTGCAGGGCGGCGTGACCGTCACGGCACGCGACCGTGGCGACACCGTGTGGATCGAGGTGCGCGACACCGGCATCGGCATCGCGCCCGAGCAGTCGCACCGCATCTTCGAAGAGTTCTACCAGATCGACAACCCGGGGCGCGACCGCGCGCGCGGGCTGGGCATCGGCCTGTCGATCGTGCGTCGCCTGTCGCGGCTGTTGGGCCATCCGGTGCAGATGCATTCGCGCCCGGGCCGGGGCACGCACTTCCGCGTCGTGCTGCCGACCGTGCCGCCGCAGGTCAGCGCGCTCGTGGGCCCGTTTCCGGCCGGCAGTGTCGAACTGGCTGCACGTCGGCGCGCGGTCACGCTGCCCGGTCGCGTGCTGTTGATGGACGACGAACTTGAAATTCGCGAAGCCATGACCGGCCTGCTGCGCTCGCACGCGATCGATGCGCACGCCGTCGCCGACGAGGCCGCCGCAGCCGAGGCACTGCACCAGGCCCGCGCCGAGGGCCGGCCCTTCGGCCTGCTGATGTGCGACTACCGCCTGGCCGACGGCGTCGACGGCCTCGACGTGGGCCTGCGCCTGAGTCGGCACCTGGGCACCGAGCTGCCGCTGCTGCTGATCACCGGCGAGACCTCGCCCGACCGCCTGCAGCGCGTGCGCGAGTCGGGTGTGCCCGTGCTGTTCAAGCCCGTGGCGCCCGATGCGCTGCTGCAGGCCATGGCGGGGCTCGCAGCGGCGTCGTAGCGTCCCGTACACAGCTTGCGGTCGAAAGTGAATACGTTGTAGTTCATTGCGTGCCGATCGATTCGGATGGGCACACATGCAATGACTTTTGGCACTGCCGGGAACATCGGCCCCGTCGTAATTTCGGGTTTCCACGGCGTCGACGGACTGCGGTCCGCGTTGCCCTCGAACAAGAATCGACAAGGGAGTGCCCATGAATTTCAAACCTGCTGCAGTGGCCGCCGCGACGGCCGCGCTGCTGGCCCTGACGGCGTGCGGAGGTGGGGGCAGCGGCGGCGGTGGTGGTGGTGGCTTCGTGTTGCCGCCGCCCGCGCCGGCGCCAGCCCCGGCGCCTGCGCCCACACCAGCACCGGCCCCGGCGCCGGCGCCGGCGCCGAATCCGGGCGCGACCACTTTCCTGTACGAGGGCTTGCCGGCTGCGACCACCGCGTCGGCCTTCTTCGACAGCCTCGCTGCGCAGGGCGCGCGCGGGTTCCGTTTCCTGAGCGGTTTCGCTTTCACGACCGGCCCCACCACCTTCGAGCACATCGATGGGTTCGTGAAGACGGTCGACGCCACCTACAGCTACGAGAAGAAGGCCCCGGCCACATCCAACGCGGACTTGCAGAACCAGCTGAACGAAGCCGGTGCGCGGGGCTTCCAGTGGGTGGGCGCCCAGTCGATCGGTGGCGAGATGTTCAATGTCTATCGCAAGAGCAGCGCCGACAGTGCCACCTACAGCTACCGTGTCGAACTGCAGCCCGCCAGCAAGGCGGCCTACCTGGCGCAGGCGAACAGCCAGGGCGCGAGCGGCTTCTACAACCGCACCATCGCGTTTCTGACCGGCGACTCGGCGGGCACGGCGGCCGTCTACGAAAAGAGCTCGGTGGGCAACTCGACCTTCGGCTACGAACTGGGCGATCCCATCGGCGACCACGCAGGCTACCTCGCGCAGTTCAACGAGCGCGGCGCTCGCGGCTTCCGCTTCCGCACGGAGTTCGTGTTCTCGGACGGTGGCGGCGTGGTCTACATCAAGGACCTGTCGCAGTCGGCGACCTTCAACTTCTATTCGCTCGCACCGAGCACCAACACCACGGCCCTCATCCAGCAGGCGAACGCCGAAGGGGCCAAGAAGGCGGCGCTGCTCGGTCACCTGGCGCTGGGCACCAGCGAACAGAAGGCCTACTACTTCACGCCGACCAACTGCAACGCCAGCCCGGTGTGCGGTCCGACGTCATTGTTCGGTTTCTGATTCCCGAAGAGGCACACACGCAGGGGGAAATACAAAGGGAGAAAAAAGAAAGACAGGGAGCTGACGGTCCCCGGCGCGAGTCGGGGACCGTTTTTTTTGACCGAAGCGAAAAGCGGCGAAAGCGCCGGTCAGCCCAGCAGCGCCTGCGCGAATTCGCGGGCGTTGAAGGTCTCGAGGTCCTCGAGCTTTTCGCCCACGCCGATGAAGTACACCGGAATCGGCCGCTCGCGCGCGATGGCGCACAGCACGCCGCCCTTGGCGGTGCCGTCGAGCTTGGTCACGATGAGGCCCGTGAGGCCCAGCGTCTCGTCGAAAGCCCTGACTTGCGCCAGCGCGTTCTGGCCGGTGTTGCCGTCGATCACCAGCAGCACCTCGTGCGGCGCGGTGGCGTCGGCCTTGGTGACGACGCGCTTGATCTTCTTGAGCTCGTCCATCAGGTGCAGCTGTGTGGGCAGGCGGCCGGCCGTGTCGACCAGCACCACGTCCTTGCCGCGCGCCTTGCCGGCGTTCACCGCGTCGAAGCTCACGGCCGAGGGGTCGCCGCCTTCGTTGCTCACGATCTCGACGGTGTTGCGGTCGGCCCAGACCAGCAGCTGCTCGCGCGCCGCCGCCCGGAAGGTGTCGGCCGCGGCCAGCAGCACCGAAGCGCCCTCGGTGGCCAGGTGCTTGGTGAGCTTGCCGATGGAGGTGGTCTTGCCCGCGCCGTTGACGCCGGCCACCATGATCACGGTGGGCGTGTACTCGCCGATGACCAGTGGCTTCTCCAGCGGCTTGAGCAGGTCGGTGACGGCATCGGCCAGCAGGCGCTTGACCTGCGAGGCGTCGGTGGCCATCTGGCGCTTGACGCGCACCTTCAGGTCGTCGAGCAGGAACTCTGTGGCCTTGACGCCGGTGTCGGCCATGAGCAGCGCCGATTCGAGCTCTTCATACAGCGCGTCGTCGATCTGCGCGTTGACGAACACGGCCTGGATGCCGGTGCCGGTCTTGCGCAGGCCGGTCTTGAGCTTGTCGAACCAGCTCTTGCGCTCGGTGGCGATGGGGGCCGGTTCGGCGACGGCGGCGACAGGCGCGGGAGGCGGTGCGGGCACGGGCGCCGGAGGGGGCGGCGGTGGCGCGATGACGGGCGCGGGTGCAGGAACAGGAACGGGGGCGGGCGCTGGCGCAGGAGTCGGCGCTGGTGCAGCGACCGGAACTGGTGCGGGCGCCGGCGCCACCACGGGCGCGGCCGGTGCCGGCTCGGGGGCCGGCGCAGGGGCGGGTGCGGGTGCAGGTGAGGGAGCAGGCGCTTCCGCTGCCGGCTTCGACCCGAACCAGCTCGACGGAGAGAACACCGAGCGTACCGGCGCGGGTTCCTCGGCCGGGGGCGGCGCGGGTTCGGCGGTCGGCGGCGGGGCCGGTGTCACCGGGGCATCGGCAGGTGGTTTTTTCTTGAAGAAACTGAACATCGGGAGCTTTTTACAATCCGACCCATTCTATGAAACACCTCTCGCCACGCCGCGCTGCGTCTGGTGCGGTGCTGGCCCTGGCGCTTTCGGCGCTGTGGACCGTGCCCGCGCAGGCCCAGTCCACCCCCGCTCCCGCCGCGTCGACCCCTGCTGCCGCGGCCCCGGGCCCCCAGCAATTCACCCTCGCCAACGGCATGACCGTGATCGTGCAGACCGACCGGCGCTCGCCGACCGCGGTGCAGATGGTCTGGGTGCGGGTCGGCTCCATGGACGAGGTCGACGGCACCACGGGCGTGGCGCACGTGCTGGAGCACATGCTGTTCAAGGGCACGAAGAGCGTGCCGGCCGGCGAGTTCTCGCGCCGCGTCGCGGCGCTGGGCGGCCAGGAAAACGCCTTCACCATGCGCGACGCCACGGGCTACTACCAGCAGATCCCGGTCGGCAGCCTCGAGCAGGTGATGAAGCTCGAATCGGACCGCTTCGCCAACAACCAGTGGCCCGACGACGAGTTCAAGCGCGAGATCGAGGTGGTCAAGGAAGAGCGCCGCCTGCGCACCGACGACCAGCCGCGTGCGCTGCTCGGCGAGCAGCAGAGCGCGGCCGTCTTCACCGCGTCGCCGTACCGCCGCCCGGTGGTGGGCTGGATGAGCGACCTCGAATCGATGACACCCGCCGACGCGCGCGCCTTCTTCCAGCGCTGGTACGTGCCGGCCAACGCCGTGCTCGTGGTGGCCGGTGACGTCGACGTGGCGCGCGTGCGCGCGCTGGCCGAGAAGTACTACGGCAGCATCCCCGCGCGCGCCGTGCCGGAGCGCAAGCCGCGCACCGAGCCCACGCAGCGCGGCATCCGCCGCCTCGAATTCAAGGCCCCGGCCGAGCAGGCGTACGTGTCGCTCGCCTTCCGCGTGCCGCAGCTCACGAACATCGACGACGCCAACAGCGACGCCTGGGCGCTGGTGGTGCTCTCGGCCGTGCTCGACGGCTACGCCGGCGCGCGGCTCGACCGCGCGCTCACGCAGGGCCCCGGCCGCGTGGCCGATTCGGCCGGCGCGTACGCGGGCTTCATCGGCCGCGGTCCGCAGCTGTTCATGCTCGACGGCGTGCCGGCCGCCGGCAAGACCGCCGAGACGGTCGAGGCCGCGCTGCGCGCCCAGGTGGCGCGCGTGGCGAAAGAGGGCGTTGGCGAGGCCGAGCTGGCCCGCGTCAAGACGCAGTGGGTGGCGAGCGAGACCTACAAGCGCGATTCGGTGATGGCGCAGGCGCGCGAACTCGGCAGCAACTGGATCCAGGGCCTGCCGCTGGACGCCAGCGAGCGCATCGTCGCCCGGCTGCAGGCCGTGACGGCGGCGCAGGTGCAGGCCGTGGCCGCCAAGTACTTCGGCGATGACCAGCTCACGGTCGCCACGCTGCGGCCCCTGCCGCCCGAACCCAAGCGCGGCCGCGGCTTCGCAGCCCCCGTGGGCGAGATGCGCTGAAAGGCACCGGATTCCCCTCATGAAGAACCTCCACAAGATTGCAAGCACCGCCCTCCTGGCGGGCATCACCGCGCTGTTCGGCATGGGCAGCGCGCAGGCCGCGCTGCCCATCCAGCACTGGACGCTGGCCAACGGCGCCAAGGTGTACCTGGTGTCGACCAACGCATTGCCGATCGTCGACGTGCAGATCGATTTCGACGCCGGCAGCCGGCGCGACCCGGCCGCGCAGGCCGGGCTGGCCAGCACCAGCGCCGCGATGGTCGAGAAGGGCGTGCGCGCCGGGCGCAACGGCGAGCCCGCGCTCGACCAGAATGCGCTGGGCGAGGCCTGGGCCGACCTGGGCGCCAGCTTCGACGTGAGCGCCGGCACCGACCGCACCAGCTACACGCTGCGCACGCTGTCCGACCCGGCGCTGCTGACCAAGGCCGTGGCGCTGGCCGCGCGCGAGATCGGCGAGCCCTCGTTCCCCGACGACATCTGGCCGCGCGAGCGCGAGCGCATCAACGCCGCCATCAAGGAAGCCAACACCAAGCCCGCCACCGTCGTCGGCCGCGCCTTCGCGCAGGCCGTGTACGGCACGCACCCCTACGGCCAGGAAGTGACCGAAGCCACGCTGGCGCGCATCGACACCGCCGCCATGCGCCAGCGCTACGAGCAGCTGATCCTGCCGTGCCGCGCCAAGCTCAGCATCGTGGGCGCGGTCACGCGCGCCGAGGCCGAGGCGCTCGCGACCACGCTGCTGTCGCGCCTGCCCAGCCCCGCCGCCTGCGCACCGCTGCCGGCCGTCGCGCCGGTGGTGGCGCTCACGGCGCCGAAGGACGAGCGCATCGCGTTCGACTCGGCGCAGGCCCACGTCTTCATCGGCCAGCCCGGCTACCCGCGCCAGGACCCGGACCACTTCGCGCTCACGCTCGGCAACTACGTGCTCGGCGGCGGCGGCTTTGTCTCGCGGCTGACCGAAGAGGTGCGCGAGAAGCGCGGCCTGGCCTACAGCGTGTACAGCGGCTTTGCGCCGGGGCTCGACGCGGGTGCCTTCCGCATCGGCTTCCAGACCCGGCCCGACCAGGCCGAGGCGGCGACGAAGGTCTCGCGCGACGTGCTCGCGAAGTTCGTGGCCGAAGGCCCGACCGAGAAGGAGCTGAAGGCCGCCAAGGACAACCTGATCGGCGGCTTCCCGCTGCTGCTGGACAGCAACCGCAAGCTGATCGGCAACGTCGCCAACATCGCCTGGTACGGCCTGCCGCTGGACTACCTCGACACCTGGACCGCGCGCATGAACGCGGTCACGGCCGCCGACATCCAGGCCGCGTTCGCCCGCAAGCTGCAGCCGCAGCGCATGGTGACGGTGGTGGTGGGCGGCAAGCAGGCCGCCGCAGCGCAGTAAGAAAAGTTCAGGCCAGCGCGTGCGGCCCGCTGCGCGCGGCCTCGCGCACCGCGGCGCCGAGCTGCGCCAGCAGGCGCGGCGCCGCGCGGGCGTGCTGCCAGTACAGCGGCACCGGCAGCGTTGCGCCGGGCACCAGTTCGACCAGCGTGCCGTCGCGCAGCGCATCGGCCACCATGCTGGTCGGGTGCATGCCCCAGCCGATGCCGCGGCAGGCCGCCTCGACGAAGGCGGCGGGCGAGGGCACCCAGTGGCGCGGCGTCTCCACGTTGCGGTGGCAGATGCGGCGCACCCAGCGCGCCTGCAGCCGGTCCTTGCGGTCGAACACCAGGTTCGGCGCGGCGGCCAGCGTGCGCGCGCCCACGCCCTTGGCGAAATACCGTTCCACGAAACCGGGGCTCGCGGCGGCCACGTAGTGCACCGTGCCCAGCGCCTCGCTGTTGCAGCCCGTGACCGGCTGGGCCAGCGCGGTCACGGCCGCCAGCACCGCGCCGCTGCGCAGCCGCTCGGCCGTGTGGTCTTGGTCGTCGGCCGTGAGGTCGAGCAGGGCGTCGGGCGCCTGCGCGGCGAAGGCGGCGGCGCCCGCCATGAACCAGGTCGCGAGGCTGTCGGCGTTGACCGCCACCCGCACCGTGACCCGCTCGTGCGCCTCGCCGCTGCCCATGCCCAGCGCGGGCAGGGCCTCGCGCAGCTCGTGTTCCAGCATGCCCACGCGCTCGACGTGCCGGCACAGCTGCAGGCCGGCCTCGGTCGCCACGCAGGGCTGGCCGCGCACCAGCAGCGCACCGCCGGTGCGCTCCTCGAGCAGCTTCACGCGCTGCGACACCGCCGAGGGCGTGACGTGCAGCGCGCGGGCGGCGCGCTCGAAACTGCCTTCGCGCACCACGGCGGCAAGGGCGTGCAGGGCGGCGTAGTCGAGCATGGTGGTGAATGAAGTAAAACTGAATCGGCGTTAGAAAGTTTAGTTTGATTGAATCCACTGCGGACGGCAAGCTCGGACCATGACCGCCGTTCACGCCTCCACCGCTTTCCTCAACGGGCTCTTCATGAGCCTGGTGCTCATCGTCGCCATCGGCGCCCAGAACGCCTACGTGCTGCGCCAGGGCTTGCGCCGCGAGCACGTGAGCGCGGTGGTGCTGTTCTGCGCCGTCTGCGACGCGGTGCTGGTCGCCGCCGGCGTGGCCGGCATGGCGCAGGCGCTGAAGGGGCGGCCGATGCTGGCGACGCTGCTCGCGGGCTTCGGCGCGGCCTTTCTCTGCGGCTACGGCCTGCGCGCGCTGTGGCGCTCGCGCCAGCCGGGCGCGCTGCAGACGGTGTCGCAGGGCGCCTCGCGCTCGCGCGCCGCGGTGGTCGCGCAGGCCGCCGGCTTCACGCTGCTGAACCCGCACGTCTACCTGGACACCGTGCTGCTCGTGGGCACGGCCGGGGCGCAGTACCCGGGCCTGCTCAAGGCCTGGTTCGTGGTCGGGTCGACGCTGGCCAGCGTGCTGTGGTTCACCGCGCTGGGCTTCGGCGCGCGGCTGCTGGCGCCGGTGTTCGCTCGGCCGCGCGCCTGGCAGATGCTCGATGCGCTCATCGGCGGCACGATGCTCGTGCTGGCCGCGCTGCTGGCCCGTCGCGCGTTCATGGGCTACTGAGTGAAGTGGGGCCAGCTGCGGCGTTAAGCTCGCCGCATGCCCCAGAAGCCCCCGAAGAAGAACGCCGCCGCGCCCGTCGCGCGCGCCCCCGCCGCCAAGCGCCCGTCGCGGCCCAGCGAGGTCCGCATCATCGGCGGCGAATGGAAGCGCACCCGCCTGGCCGTGGCCGACAAGCCCGGCCTGCGCCCCACGCCCGACCGCGTGCGCGAAACGCTGTTCAACTGGCTTGCGAGCCTGGCCGGCGTGGGCGGTGGTGCATTGCCGGGCTGGCACTGCATCGATGCCTTCGCGGGCACTGGGGCGCTGGGCCTCGAAGCCGCCTCGCGCGGCGCGGCCCACGTGCTGCTGTGCGAGCAGGACGCCGCGCTGGTCGCCCAGCTGCAGGCCGCAAAGGCCAAGCTCTCGGCCGAGGCCGTGCGCGTGGAGCGCGGCAACGGCGTCACCGCGCTCGAACGCGCGGCGGCGGGCAGCCTGCAGGCGGTGTTTCTCGATCCGCCCTTCGACAACCTCGCGCTGTACGAGCCGGCCCTGCGCGCCGCCGCGCGCGCGCTGCATGCCGACGGCGCGATCTACCTCGAGGCGCCGCGCCGCTGGGCCGCCGAGGAGCTCGCCGCGCTGGGTCTGGCCGAATTCCGCTACCTGAAGGCCGGCGCCGTGCATGCCCATCTGCTGCGCCGCGCTGTGTCCGTGCCTGCATAATCCGCCGGACAAGCCGCACCGGCAGCATGAGGAAGAAGCAACCATGGCCAGCAACGTGATCGCGGTTTATCCCGGCACTTTCGACCCCATCACCCTCGGTCACGAGGACGTGGTGCGGCGTGCAACCCAACTCTTCTCCAAGGTGATCGTCGCCGTCGCGGCGGGCCACCACAAGAAGGCGCTGTTCACGCTCTCCGAGCGCATGGACATGGCCCGCGAGGCGGTGAAGCCCTACAGCGACCAGGTGACGGTCGAGAGCTTCTCGGGCCTGCTGCGCGACTTCGTGGTCGCGCGCGGCGGCAAGGCCATGGTGCGCGGCCTGCGCGCCGTGACCGACTTCGACTACGAGTTCCAGCTCGCCGGCATGAACCGCTCGCTGATGCCCGACGTCGAGACCGTGTTCCTGACCCCGAGCGACAAGTACCAGTTCATCTCCAGCACCTTCGTGCGCGAGATCGCCATGCTCGGCGGCGAGGTCAACAAGTTCGTCTCGCCGAACGTCGAGCAGCAGCTGACCGCCAAGGTCCGCAGCCTCGGTAGGGAATGAGCCCGCTCTCAGGCTTCGCGCTGAGGTGAGCGCCACCCCCTTGCCCCGCCTGCATCCGCTGGGCGATGCGGCGCTGGTGTGCGACCTGCCCGCGCCCGCCACGCTGGCGCAGCAGCAGCGCATCTGGGCGCTGGCCGCCGAGGTGCTGGCCTGGCCCGGCGTCGGCGAGGCGCTGCCGGGCATGAACAACCTCACGCTGACCTTCGACCCGACCGCCGTGGCGTTCGAGGAACTCGCGGCGCGCGTGCTCCAGGCCTGGCCGGGGCTCGCGGCCCATGCCGCCGAGGGGCGGCGCATCGAGATTCCCGTGGCCTACGGCGGCGAGCACGGTCCCGACCTGGCCGACGTGGCGGCCCACACCGGGCTCTCGGCAGCCGAGGTGGTGCGCCGCCACAGCGGCGGCGATTACGTGGTCTACCTGCTCGGCTTCCTGCCGGGCTTCGCCTTCATGGGCGGGCTGGCGCCCGAACTCGCGACACCGCGCCGTGCCGAACCGCGCACCGCCGTGCCCGCGCGCTCGGTCGGCATCGGCGGCGAGCAGACCGGCATCTATCCGCTGGTGTCGCCGGGCGGCTGGCAGCTCATCGGGCGCACGCCGCTCGAGCTGTTCGACCCGTCGGCGGAGTCGCCCACCTTGCTGCGTCCGGGCGACCGCGTGCGCTTCGTCGTCGAAAGCTTGCAGACATGATCCTCGTGCGCAAACCCGGCGTGCATGCCTCGGTGCAGGACCTCGGGCGGCCCGGCCTGCGCCAGCTCGGCATCTGCCCGGGCGGTGCGCTCGACATGCTCGCGCTCACGCTGGCGAACCGGCTGGCCGGCAACGCCGACGCGGCGGCGGGCATCGAATTCACCATGGGCGGCTGCGAGCTGCAGTTCGAAGTCGACACCCGCATCGCGCTCACCGGCGACGACTTCGGCGCCACCCTCGACGGTGTGCCGCTGTGGCCCTGCTGGAGCGTGCCCGTGCGCGCCGGCCAGACCTTGCGCCTGGCCGGTGCCAACGCGCCCGGCACGCCGAAGGCCGGCCTGCGCAGCTGGCTCGCGGTGGCCGGCGGCATCGACGTGGCACCCGTGCTCGGCTCGCGGAGCACCGACCTCAAGGCCGGCTTCGGCGGCCACGAAGGCCGCGCGCTGCGCAAGGGCGACCGGCTCGCGCTGGGCGCTTCGCGGCTCGGTGCAGACCAGAACGCGCGCCGTCCCTTCGGCCTGCGCGCGCCCGACTGGGGCACGGCCGAGCCTGACGGCGCGCTCGCGCTGCGCGTGCTGCCCGGCCCCGAGTTCGATCTGTTCACGCCCGACGCGCAGGCGCTGCTGTGGAACGAGCGCTGGCGCATCACGCCGCAAAGCAACCGCATGGGCAGCCGGCTCGCCGGCGCCGAGCTGCAGCGCAAGGCGGGCGGCGACATGCTCTCGTCGGGCGTGATCCCCGGCACGATCCAGGTGCCGCCTTCGGGCCAGCCGATCATCCTCATGGGCGACGCGCAGACCACCGGCGGCTACCCGCGCATCGGCGTGGTGATCCGCGCCGACCTCTGGAAGCTCGCGCAGGCGCCGCTGGGTGGCCGGCTGCGGCTGGTGCGCACCGACCTGTCGCACGCGCTCGCGGCCTGGGCTGCGCAGCAGCGTTACCTGGCGCAGGTGGCGCAGGGGCTCGCCGCTGCGGGCTGGCCCGGCGCGGCCTAGACTGTGGCCTGAAGCAGGTGGCTCCCGCACCTGCCCCCGAGACGGAGAACACCCCATGCAGATCGACCTGAACGCCGACCTCGGCGAAGGCGCCGGCAGCGACGAAGCGCTGCTCGGCCTCGTGAGTTCCGCCAACATCGCCTGCGGCTGGCATGCGGGCGACGCCAGGACCATGCAGCAGTGCGTGCGCTGGGCCATGGCGCATGGCGTGGCGATCGGCGCGCACCCGAGCTTTCCCGACCGCGAGAACTTCGGTCGCAGCACCATGCACCTGCCGCCCGAGGAGATCGTCGCGAACGTGCTCTACCAGGTCGGCGCGCTGGCCGCGATCGTCAAGGCCGAGGGCGGCCGGCTCGCGCACGTGAAGCCCCACGGCCAGCTCTACAACCAGGCGGTGAAGGAGCCCGAGCTGGCCGAGGCGCTGTGCGAGGCGGTGCGCCGCTTCGACCCCTCGCTCAAGTTCTTCGGTCTGGCCGGCAGCAACATGATCGATGCGGCCCGCCGTGCCGGCCTGCAGCCGGTCGAAGAGGTGTTCGCCGACCGCGGCTACATGCCCGACGGCAGCCTCGTGCCGCGCAGCCAGCCCGGTGCGCTCATCGAGAGCGAGGAACAGTCGCTCGCGCAGACCCTGTCGCTGGTGCGCGACCACCGCGTGGTCGCCATCGACGGCAGCACCGTGCCCGTCAACGCCCAGAGCGTGTGCCTGCACGGCGACGGCGCGCATGCGCTGACCTTCGCGCGGCGCATCCGCGAGCGGTTGCAGCAGGAAGGCATCGACGTTCGCGCGATGGCTTGAACAGGATGCCGGCGAAGCGCGCTTCTCCCAACGTCCTGCTGACGGGCTTCGAGCCCTTCGAGCAGGAGCTGCTCAACCCGTCGTGGGAGGCGGTGCGCTCACTAGACGGTTGGAAGTGCGGTCGCGCCACCGTGCATGCGCGCCTCGTGCCCTGCGTCTTCGGCGAGGCGCTCACCGCACTCGATCGCGCGATGGACGAACTCCAGCCGACGCTGGTGATCTGCATCGGCCAGGCCGGTGGCCGCGCCGAGTTCACGCCGGAGCGCATCGCGATCAACGTCGACGACGCCCGCGTGCCCGACAACCTCGGCCGCCAGCCGATCGACGTGCCCGTGGTGCCCGGCGCGCCGGCGGCCTACTTCTCGAGCCTGCCCGTGAAGGCCATCGTGCGCGAACTGCGCGCGGGCGGTGTGCCGGCCTCGGTGTCGAACAGTGCGGGCACCTTCGTGTGCAACCACCTCTTCTACGGGCTGATGCACCGCATCGCGACGCACGCGGCGGCGAAGGGCGCGCGCGGCGGCTTCATCCACATTCCCTACCTGCCCGCGCAGGCGGCGCGCTTTCCGGGCGCGCCGAGCATGTCGCTGGAGACGCTGGTCGATGCGTTGCGCATCACCGTGAAGACAGCACTTGCGGTGAAGCAGGACGTCGCGGAAACCGGCGGCCAGCTGCACTGACCGGGGTTCTCAAGCGCGGGGGAAGTGCTTGCCCAGCCAGGCGTTGAGCGCCGTGTTGACGAACGCAGGCTTCTCCATCGTCAGCATGTGGCCGCACTGCGGCACCCACACCACCTGGGCGCGCGGCAGCAGCGCCGCCATCTCGCGGGTGCATTCGGGTGGCGCGAGGCGGTCGTCGTCGCCGCACATCAGCAGCACCGGCGCGCGCAGCAGGGCCAGGTGCGTGCGCGCGTCGGGGCGGCGCATCACGGCGTGGTTCTGGCGGATGAGCTGGGCCGCGCCGGCACCGAGCACGATGTCCAGGTAGCGCTGCACCAGCGCCGGGTTGGCGGCCTGCGCGGGATGGAAGGCGAAGGCGACATTGGGCTCGATGATCTCGCGCACCTCGCCGCGCTCGAACCATTCGATGGCGCCTTCGCGCAGCGCAAACATGTCGGGCGTCTCGGGCCGCGCGCTGGTGCCCAGCAGCATCAACCCGGCGATGCGCTCGGGCGCCTGGCGCGCCGCTTCCATCGCGACCATGCCGCCCATCGACGCGCCGCACAGCACCAGCGGGCCGTCGTGCTCGCGCAGCACGGCGCTGGCCATGCCTTCGATGGTGTCGTGGCGCGTCTGGACGTCGCTCACGCGGGCGCCGAAGGCGGCGGGAAGTGCGGGCAACTGGGCCTCCCAGAGGCGTTCGTCGCAGGCAAGGCCGGGCAGCAGGACAAGATGGGGCATGGGCCGATTTTGCGCGATCGGACGCGCCCGGCGCACGGTCCGTACGCGGTGGCGACGGTGCAACAGCGGGTTGGCACGAAGCCGCCGTGTCATGCACTCGGGGGACAATGCATGCAATGTCCACCACCACCCCCGACTCCGCCCCCACCGACCTCATCCTGATCCGCCACGGCGAAACCGCCTGGAACCGCGAGCTGCGCTTCCAGGGCCACGCGGACGTCCCGCTCAACGACATCGGCCACGAGCAGGCGCGCCGCCTCGGCCTGCGGCTGGCGGGCGAGACGGCACGGCACCTCATCAGCAGCGACCTCATGCGCGCCCAGCAGACCGCGGCGCCCGCGGCGCAGCAGCTCGCGCTGCCGGTCGTCACCTCGGTGGCGCTGCGCGAGCAGCACTTCGGCGTGGTCGAGGGTATGCGGGCCGACGAGATCCAGAGCCAGCATCCGCGCGCCTGGGAAGAGTGGCTGGAGTTCCGCGAAGACCACGCCATGCCGCAGGGCGAGAGCGCGCGCGAGTTCCATGCGCGCGTGATCGGCGCGCTCGGCGCCGTCGCCGCCGCGCACCGCGGCCAGCGCCTGATCGTCGTCACGCACGGCGGCGTGCTCGACATGGTGTGGCGCACCGCGCGCGGCCTGAGCCTCAGCGGCCCGCGCCAGAGCGAGATCCCGAACGCGGGCTTCAACCGCATCCGCATCGCCGACCCGGCCGCGCCGGACGCCATCGAGATCGTCGAGTGGGCCGACACGCGCCACCTCGCCGACCTACCGCCGCAGCCGACCTACGACCAGCGGCGGCACCTGAAGAAGGACTGATCTTCCAGTTCAGGCCGGGCAGCTGCCCGGCTTCGGCGTGCGCAGCAGCGGCACGCCGGCGCCCACGCCCGTGGGTTGGCCGCCGTCCACCGCGAGGCGGCCGTTCACCAGCACCGTGACCACGCCTTCGGACAGCAGCGTCGGCTGCGTGTAGGTGGCCTTTGCTGCAAAGCGCTTCGGATCGAACACCACCACGTCGGCGTGGTAGCCGGGGCGCAGGTGGCCGCGCTGCACCAGCCCCAGCGTGTCGGCCGTGTACGCGCTGCTGCTGCGGATGAACTGCGCCAGCGAGATCGCGCGCTCCTTCACCACGTACTGGTCGTACTTGCGCGCGAAGGTGCCGTAGGCGCGCGGATGGCCCAGCGACGAATCGGACGAGGTCATGACCCACGGCCGCTTCATGAAGGCGCGCACGTCGTCGTCGCTCATGTTGAACGAGGCGATCATCAGGTCGCCGTCGCGCAGCACGGCGATGGCGGCGTCGACCGGGTCGGCGTTCGAGGCCTTGGCCACGTCGGCCAGCGTCTTGCCCACGTACTTCGTGCTGCCGGCCGAGAACAGGATGGCCTCGGGCCCGCCGCGCAGGCGCAGGTTCTCGCGCATGTCCTTGCGCAGGCGCTCCTGCTGCGCCGCATCGTCGAAGCGTTGCAGCGTCGCGGCGCGGCCGCCTTCGTTGGCCCAGGGCGGCAGCAGCGCGGCCGAGAAGCGCGTGCTCGACGCGGTCCAGGGGTAGTGGTCGGCCGTGATGTCCAGGCCCGCGGCGCGCTCCTTCTCGATGCGCCGGATGATGTCGCCGCTCTGGCCCTGCACCGCCACGCCCAACGCCTTGATGTGCGCCACGTGCACCGGCAGCTTCGCCTCGTGACCGATGCGGATCACCTCGTCGATCGAGCCTTTGAGGCCGATGTTGTACATGGCCTCGTCGCGGATGTGGCTGTCGTACAGGCCGCCGTGCGCGGCCGCCACCTTGGCCAGTTCGATGACCTCCTCGGTCTTCGAGAAATTCTGCGGCGGATAGAACAGGCCCGTCGACAGCCCGAGCGCGCCGTCGCACATCGCGCGGCTCAGGTGCTGCTTCATGGTGTCCATCTGCGCGGGCGTG
Organism: Variovorax sp. GW821-FHT09D04; assembly: GCF_059416405.1. Taxonomy (NCBI): domain Bacteria; kingdom Pseudomonadati; phylum Pseudomonadota; class Betaproteobacteria; order Burkholderiales; family Comamonadaceae; genus Variovorax; species Variovorax sp. GW821-FHT09D04. The sequence goes on along the minus strand of NZ_JBWKPA010000004.1, from coordinate 401,725 downwards.
GGGGCGCGGTTGGCCTCGCCGAGCTGGCTGATGCGCAGCGGCCCGAAGCCCGCGTACATCGCGACGTTGGTGCCGACCGGCACGGCGCGCAGTTTCTGCGTCTGCGCCGCGATGTCGTAGCCGCCGAAGCCGTCGTTGCCGATCACCGCCGTGGTCACGCCCTGCGTGAGAAAGGGAATGTTCAGGCGCTTGCGCGCGTCGCTCGAGAGCAGGTCGGCGTCGGCGTGCGTGTGGGCGTCGATGAAGCCGGGCGCCACCACGAGGCCGGTGGCGTCGATGGTGCGGCGTGCGCTGAACTGCGCCGGCATGGCGCGGCCCGCGAACACGATGCGGTCGCCCGCGATGCCGACGTCGCCGACCACGGGTGTGTCGCTGTCGCCCGTGTAGATCGTGCCGCCGCGCAGCAGCAGGTCGAGCTCGACGGGGGCTTCAGCGGCGGTGGTGTGGAAGGGCGAGGCGAGGGCCGCGAGAACGGCCAGCGTGACGAGGGAGCGCTGCATGGGCGAACGGGAGGAGAGCGGGAGGAGCGGCCAGTTTAGGAGTCGCTCCCGCGCAGCCGTTAATTCCTTTTGCGGCACGCCCCATGACCGGAAGGCATGGGTGGTGCCGTGCGCCGCTCAGCGCGCCGTGATCTGCCCGAGCCCCAGTCGCGCGTAGACCGCGTCCGCCTGCCGCCGCAGCCGCAGCGATTCGGGCTGTCCGTTGAGCTGCTGCTGCAGCAGGCCTTGCGCGCCCGCGAGCGCGGACTCGGTGCCGGTGCGCACCAGCGCGTCGAGGTACAGCTGCTCGAACAGGTCGCGCTGCGCGTGGCTGCCACCGATCTCGATCATGCGCGGCAGCGCGACGCCCAGGCCTTCGACCGCGCCCGCCACGTCGCCGCGCGCATGGGCCACGAGGCCGCGCGCGGCCGGCACGCACACGCGCTGCCACGCGGCGCGCGTGGACGCTGGCGCCACGGGCGCGAAGGCCTCGATGTTGTGCAGCAGCACCTGCGCCTCGGGCCGGCCGGCGCGCGCCAGGCCGTAGAGGTACTGCAGGTCGAGAAAGGGCAGCACGTGGTCGGCCTGGCGCTGCCGCAGGTGGTCGGCCACGTCGTCCCAGCGCGCACCGACGTCGATGCCCGCCAGCTCGAGCCGCGCGAGCAGCGACACGGCGCCGATCTGGTCCTGCGAATAGTCCTTCACCACGCCCCAGGCGTGCTCGTCGTACACCGCGAGCGCTTCGGCGTCGCGGCCCAGGTCGATGAGGAACAGCGCCACGTGCCACCAGTTGTGCGTGACCATGAAGGAGTTGAGCCCGGTCCAGGTGTCGCTCACGCCCTGCATGAACGCCAGCCCCTCGGCCAGCCGGCCTTCGGTGAGCATCACGTGCGCCAGCGCATGGTGCGCCCAGGGCTCCTTGCGGCACAGGCCGATCGCGCGGCGTGCGCTGGCCTCGGCCTCGCGCAGCAGGTGGCACTGCTCGTAGCCGAAGGCCGCCATGCCGTGCACGTAGGGCACCTCGGCCGCGGCCGGCAGCGCTGCGAGCGCCAGCCGCAGCATGCCGGGGCAGTCGCCGGTGTTGAAGCAGTGGTACTGGCCCAGCTTCACCGACACCAGGTCGCGTGGATGCTCGCGCGCCTGCTCGGCATGCAGCGCGATGGCGCGCGCGATGTCGCCGTCGGCCCAGGCCTGGACGGCAGCGATGTAGCGCTGCTCGCGCGGCGTGGCGTGCGCCGCACCGGCGCGGGCCTTGTCGAGGAAGGGCTGCGCGTTGGTCGCGGCCTCGCGCGATTCGGCGAACAGGTGCAGCGTCGCGCAGTAGGCCTGCACGATCGGGCTGGCATCGCGTTCGGCCAGCGCCAGCAGGTTCACGGCGCGCGCCTCGGTCGAGAGAAAGCCCATGACGAAGTCGTCGACCAGCGCGAGGCTGGCGGCGTCGTCGAGCGTGAGCGGATTGCCGAGGCTGTCGGCGGCATGCGGGGTTCCGTGGGAGGGCATGGCGGCATGGTGCCACGCCCTCGGCGTCTTTCAAGTCCCTGTGAGACGCCCTAGACACCCGCCTGCTGGTGGCGGTACTCCTGCGTCTGGCCGCCATAGCCGTAGGCCGCGGCGCGCGCATCGATCACGTGGATGTACGACACCTCGTGCAGGTCGGGCCGCAGCCGCGCCATGGCCGCGTGCACCTCGCGCAGGTAGCGCGCCTTCTCGGCCTTGGTGTTGGTCTCGTCGGTCACGCTGATGTCCAGGTGGAAGGCCGACTTGCCGAGCTCGGCCAGCGACTTGCCGCCGATGAACCAGCTGTCGGCGGCGATGTACTGCACCGTGACGGCGATGACCGGCAGCGCCTTGCCCAGCACGCTCTGCGTGAGCTCGGCGACCGTGTCGACGGTCTTGCGGGTGAGGGCGGCGTCAGGCTGGCCGGAGAGGTGGACGACGATGTGGGGCATGGTGGACTCCTTTTTGCGTTGAAGAACGGGTGGTCGATGGGGTGATTGTGGGCTTCGCCTAGTCATCGAAAAAGTGGGAAGATATGATGGAATCCATCGGATCAGCGAATGGATAGGCAGACACCATGCAAGGCTTCGACCTCGAACAGTTGCGCACCCTGGTGGCGGTGGCCGACGCCGGCAGCCTCACGGCCGCGGCGCCGCGCGTGTACCTGTCGCAGTCGTCGGTGAGCGAGCAGATCCGCAAGCTCGAGGAGCGCGCCGGCCAGTCGCTGCTGACCCGCAGCAAGGCCGGCGTGGCGCCCACCGAGGCGGGCCTGCGGCTGCTGGGGCATGCGCGGCGCATCCTCGCGCTGAGCGACGAGGCCTTTCGCGACCTGCGCGGCGAAACGCTGCAGGGCGAGCTGCGGCTGGCCGTGACCGACTACTTCCGCCCCGGCGACCTCACCCGCCTGCTGGGCCGGCTCGGCGAGCGCTATCCGCAGGTGCGGCTGCACGTGACCATCCTGAAGAGCGACGCGCTGCGCACCGCCTACGCGCATGGCGATTTCGACGTGGGGTTGGCGATGAACATCGCGGGGGCGAATGCGGCAGCGGCCAGCAGCGGTGCCGTACTGCGGCGCGAATCGCTGGCTTGGCTTGGCGCGACCGGCCTGCGCCTCGTGCGCGGTGAGCCGGTGCGGCTGCTGGCGCTGCCCGACACCTGCTCGCTGCACCAGTTCACCGTGTCCCTGCTGCGCCGCCGCCGCGTGCCCTACGTGCTGGCGCACGTGGCGTCAGGCGTGGCGGGCCTGCAGTCGGCCCTGGCCGCGGGCCTGGGCGTGGCCTGCCTCAACGAATCGGCGATCGGGGAGGGCATCGCGCGGCTCGCACCGCCCCACGGGATGCCGGCGCTGCCGCGCGTGGCGTTCCAGTGGCTGCCCGCGCGGCGGGGCGAGACCGCGTTCGTGACGCGGGCGCGGGAGATGCTGTCGTTGCAGCTGGCCTGATGAAGGCCGTGCTCAGACCTGCGGCCAGGGCCGCTGCACTTCCCGGATCTGCTCGAACGCACGCGCCACGCGCAGCACGCCGAGGTCGTCGAAGCGCTGTCCTGCAATCTGCAGCCCGATCGGCAGGCCGCCGGCCGAGTACCCGCAGTTCACCGACGCCGCCGGCTGCTCCGACATGTTGAACGGCACCGTGAAGCCGATGTGCTCCAGCGGCCGCAGCGGGTCGTTGGTGGGCGAGGGCGCCTCGGCCGCTGCCGGCATGTTGGGCGACACCGGCGAAATCACGTAGTCGAAGCGGGCGCAGGCGTTCACCGTGGTGACGCGCGTGGCGTGGAACTGGCTGAAGCTGCGGAACACATGCTCGCCGCTGAACTCGGCGGCGCTCTCGGCCCATTCGCGGATGTAGGGCAGCACCTTGGCGCGCTGGTCGGGGCGCAGGGCCTTCAGGTCCACGAGCGAGCGCATGCGCCACAGGTGGTCCATGCCGTCGAGCAGGGCCTGCGACATGAAGGGCTGCATGGGCTCGACGGTGGCGCCGGCCTTCTCGAACAGGCGCGCGGCCTGCTCGACCGCGGCCTGGATCTCGGGTTCGACCGCGAGGCCGCAGCCGGCGTCCAGCAGCAGCCCGATGCGCAGGCCGCGCAGGTGGTCGGGCGCGACGTCGAAGGCGGCCCAGTCGATGTCCTGCGCGGGCAGGCTCATGCTGTCGCGCGCGTCGGGCCGGGCCAGCGCCTGCATCATGAGCGCGGCGTCGCCGACGGTGCGCGTCATGGGGCCGGCGGCGCGGCCCATGTAGGGCGGGTCGATCGGGATGCGTCCCAGGCTGGGCTTGAGCGTGAAGATGCCGCACCAGCTGGCGGGCAGCCGCAGCGAGCCGCCGATGTCGGTGCCCAGGTGCAGCGGGCCGTAGCCCGCCGCCGCCGCGGCTCCGGCGCCAGCACTGGAGCCGCCTGGCGTGCGGCTCAGGTCCCAGGGGTTGCGCGCCAGCGTGTGAAAGCTCGACAGCCCCGACGACAACATGCCGTAGTCGGGCATGGTGGTCTTGCTGACGATGACGGCGCCGGCCTCCTTCAGGCGCGCGGCCGGCGGGGCGTCGGCGGCGGCGGGCATGAGGTCGACGGCGGCGGTGCCCGCGGGCAGCGGGTCGCCGCGCGTGGCGATGTTTTCCTTGATGGTGGTCGGCACGCCGTCGAGCGGGCCGCGTGCATCGCCGCGCTGCCAGCGCTGCTCCGAGGCACGCGCCTGCTCCAGCGCGGCCTCGGGCCGGAACAGCCACGTGGCCTGCAGCCGGGGCTCGCAGTGCTCGATGCGCGCGATGACGGCGCGCGTCACCTCGACCGGCGACAGGCGCTTCTCGCGGTAGGCCGCAGAGAGCTCCTGCGCCGACAGGTCGCTCAATGAAGGCAGGGAAGCGTCAGGCACTGCGGGGCTCATCCCCACGACAGCGCGGACAGGTCGTTCACGAAGATCGGGTTCTCTTTCCAGAGGCCCTTGACGTTCTTCTTGGCCACGGTCGGGAACTGCGGCTGGTAGAGGAAGCCGTTGGCCGCGTCGGTGGCCAGCAGCTTCTGCGCCTCGCCCAGCAGCTTGTTGCGCTCGGCCGCGTTGCCGGTGGACTTGATCTTGTCGAACAGCGTGTCGAAGGCCTTCGACTGGTAGCCCCAGTAGTAGTCGGGCTTGGCGTAGTTGCCCAGGTCGAAGGGCTCGACGTGCGAAATGATCGACAGGTCGTAGTCCTTGTTGCCGTAGGTGCCGCTGAGCCACTGCGCCCACTCGACGTTCTGGATCTTCACGTTGATGCCGATCTTGGCGAGCTGGGCCACGATGACTTCGCCGCCCTGGCGCGCATACGGCGGCGGGGGCAGGGTCATGCGCAGCTCGAGCGGGGTCTTCACGCCGGCCTCGGCCAGCAGCTTCTTGGCCTTCTCGATGTCGAAGGGGTTGATGCCCGTGGTGTCGACATAGCCTGCGGCGCCCGGCACGTAGTGGCTGCCGATCGGCACGCCCAAGCCGTCGGCCGCGCCCTCGATGAAGGCCTTGCGGTCGATGGCCGCGAGGATGGCGCGGCGCACGCGCACGTCGTCGAGCGGCTTCTTCTTGTTGTTGATCGAGAGGATGGTCTTGGCGCGCGAACCGGCCAGGATGGTCTGGAACTGCGGGTTGTTGCGGAACTGCGGCACGGCGCGCGTGCCGATGCGCGTGAACACGTCGACGTCGCCCGAGAGCACGGCAGCGGCCTGCGCGGCGGTGTCCGAGATGAAGCGGAAGGTGACCTTGTTGATCTTGGCGACGGCGGGGGCGCGGAAGCCCTCCCACTTGCTCAGCGTGATCGACGAGCCCTTGGCCCAGTTGTCCAGCTTGTAGGGGCCGGTGCCGATCGGCTTGGTGGCGTTGCCCTCGGCGCTCTTGGGCTCGACGATGGCGGCCGTGGCCTGGCCCAGCACGAAGGGCAGGTCGGGGTCGATCTCCTTGTTGATGACCACCACCGTGTGCTCGTCGACCACCTGCGTGGCGAGGTTGGCGAAGGTGCGCTTGTCCTTGTTGGTGCTCTTCTCGCCGCCGGCGCGGTCGAACGCGAACTTGACGGTGGACGCGTTGAAGGGCTCGCCGTTCTGGAACTTGACGCCCTTGCGCAGCTTGAAGGTGTAGGTCTTCAGGTCGGGCGAGATTTCCCAGCTCTCGGCCAGGAGCGGCGTGACGCTGCCGTCGACGTTGATCTTGGTCAGCGTTTCCAGGATGTTGTACTGCACGACCTCGGCGATGGCGGCGGCGGCGCCGGTGGTCGGGTCCAGGCCCGGCGGCTCCAGGGCCATGCCGATCACGATGGCGTCCTTGCGGCCCTGCGCCATGCCGGCCAGCGGGGTGGCCAGGGCGACGGTGGCGCCGGCGGTGGTAAGGAGGGTGCGACGGTTCAACATACGGGGTGATCTCCGGAAAACGGTCAGTGTCGAATGACTGCTTCGGCGCGCACCGTGCCCCAGGGGGAAGCGCAGCGCCACGAAAGAAAGACACACAGCACGAAAGATGCCACGTGCAGCGGATCATTCTCTCGCAGCAGGCCCTCCGGTGCGCGCCGGCGCGGGCGGTTTTTCCTCGGGACGTTCCCGGATGGGCGAGCGATCTTGCGCGAAGCCCACCGCTTGCGCCACCAGATGCTCATGACCGATGTGTCCGAGGCCGCGCCCCGGGGACTTCAGGCCGCGCGCAGCGTGCCGCCGGGCGGCGTGTGCAGCACCGCCGACAGCAGGGTGCGGGTGTACGGATGCTGCGCGTGATGGAACAGCTCGGCCGGCGGCCCCTGCTCCACGATCTGGCCCTTGAACACCACGCACACCTCGTCGCACAGGTGGTTGACCACGGCGAGGTCGTGGCTGATGAGCAGGTAGCTGATGCCGAACTGCTGCTGCAGGTCCTGCATGAGGTTGAGCACCTGGGCCTGCACGGACACGTCGAGTGCGCTCACGGGCTCGTCGGCCACGATGAGCTTGGGGCGCGTGATGAGCGCGCGTGCGATCGCGATGCGCTGGCGCTGGCCACCCGAGAACTCGTGCGGGTACTTGTCGAGGTCGGTGGTGCGCAGGCCCACAGCCGCGAGCGCTTCGGCGGCGCGCTCGCGCTGCTCGGCGCGGCGCGTTTCGGCCAGCGCTTCGAGCGGCTCGGCGACGATGCGGGCGACGGTCTGGCGCGGGTCGAGCGAACCGTACGGGTCCTGAAAGACCATCTGGAAGTCGCGCCGCGCGGTGCGCAGCTCGGCCTTCGAGAGCGCGTGCAAGTTGCGGCCTTCGAGCGCGACGCTGCCCGAAGTCGGCGTGTCCAGCGCCATCACGAGGCGCGCGATGGTCGACTTGCCCGAGCCCGATTCGCCGACGATGCCCAGGCTCTTGCCGGCCTGCACGCTGAAGCTCACGCCATTGAGGGCCTTCACGGTGGGCGGCGGGCCGAAGAGTTTTTCGCGCGGCAATGCGTAGTGCCGCACGAGGTCGGTCACCTGCAACAACGGGGTCGATGAATTCATGGCGCAACAGCCTGCGCGGCTGCAATTTCTTCGAGACGCATGCAGCGCACCGCGTGGTCCGGCGGCAGCACCGTGGCGGACGGCCGCGTGGTGTGGCAGGCGTCGACTGTGTAGGCGCAGCGGCCCGCGAACGGGCAGCCCGGTGGCAGGTCGACCAGCTCGGGCACGCTGCCGCGGATGGTCGCCAGGCGCAGGCCGCGCGGCGCGCCGATGGTGGGGCGCGCGGCGAACAGGCCTTGCGTGTAGGGGTGGGCGCGCTTGGCGAACACGGCGTCGGTGGGGCCGCTCTCGACCACGCTGCCGCCGTACATCACGAGCATCTTCGAGACCGTCTGCGAGATCACGCCGAGGTCGTGCGAGATCAGGATGAGCGCCATGCCGCGCTCGGCCACGAGGCCCTGGATGAGCTCGAGGATCTGCTTCTGGATCGTCACGTCGAGCGCGGTGGTGGGCTCGTCGGCGATCAGCAGGTCGGGGCTGCAAGCCAGGGCCATCGCGATGCCGATGCGCTGGCGTTGGCCGCCGGAGAACTGGTGCGGGTAGGCATCGAGGCGCGAGGCGGCGTCGGGAATGCCGACGCGGTCGAGCAGCGCAAGCACTTCCTTGCGCGCTTCGGCTTTCGACAGGCCGCGGTGCAGCCGCAGCGGTTCACCGACCTGGCGCACGATGGTGTGCACGGGGTTCAGCGCCGTCATCGGCTCCTGGAAGATCATGCCGATGCGGTTGCCGCGGATCTGGCACATGTCCTTTTCGTCGCGCCCGACCAGCTCGGTGCCGTCGAAGCGGATGCTACCCGTGACCTTCGCGGTCGCGGGCAGCAGGCCCATGAGCGACATGACGGTGATCGACTTGCCACAGCCCGACTCGCCCACGATGCCCAGCGTTTCGCCGCGCTCCAGCGAGAAGGAAATGCCGCGCACGGCTTCGGCCGGGCCGCGTTGCGTCTGCAGGCCGATGTGGAGGTCGTTGACTTCGAGAAGTGCCATGACGTGCTTGTTTACCTCGCGCGCGCCAGGCGCGGATCGAGCAGGTCGCGCAGACCGTCGCCCATCAGGTTCAGGCCGAGCACCGCCAGGGCGATGGCCATACCGGGGAACACCGCGAGCAGCGGCTGCTGGAACATGAGGGTCTGGGCTTCGCTGAGCATGCGACCCCACGAGGGCTGCGGCGGCTGCGTGCCGAGGCCGAGGTACGACAGCGCAGCTTCGGCCAGGATCGCAATGGCGAAGCGGATCGTGATCTGCACGATCAGCACGGCGGAGATGTTGGGCAGCACGTGCTGCATCGTGATCGCGAACGATCCCTTGCCGCAGGCGCGCGCGGCGGCGACGTATTCGCGCGACCAGATGGCGTTGGCCGAAGCGCGCGTGATGCGCGCGAAGGTCGGGATGTTGTAGAAGCCGATCGCGATGATGGCGTTGACGATGCCTGCACCGAACACGGCGGTCATCATGATGGCCGACAGGATCGCGGGGAAGGCGAGCGTGAAGTCCGACAGGCGCATCACCGCCTCTTCGATCCAGCCGCGCCTCGCAGCAGCGAGCAGGCCCAGCGCGGTGCCGACCACGAGGCCGATGCCCACGGCGATCACGCCCACGAGGATGGACGCACGCGCGCCCACCAGCAGCAGCGAGGCCACATCGCGCCCGAAGGCATCGGTGCCGAGCCAGTGCGTGGCCGAGGGGCCCTGCATCTTGTTCGCCATGTCCATCGCGTAGGGCGACCAGGGTGTCCAGACCAGGGAGAGCACGGCAGCGATCAACAGCAGCAGGCTCAGCACGCCGCCGATCGCGAAGCTGCGGTGGTGCAGGGCGCGGCGCCAGAAGCCCGGCACCTTGAGAACGACGGCGCTGGGAACGGTGGTCGTGCTCATACGTCGCTCGCCTTGATGCGCGGGTCGATGACGGCGTACAGCACGTCGACCACGAAGTTCACGATGACGACCATGGCCGCGAGCAGCATCACGCAGTTGCGCACCACGATCAGGTCGCGGTTGCTGATGGCCTGGAAGATCAGCCGGCCCAGCCCGGGCAGGTAGAACACGTTCTCCACCACGATGGTGCCGGCCAGCAACTCGGAGAACTGCATGCCCATGACGGTGATCACGGGGATCATCGCGTTGCGCAGCACGTGGGTCCACAGCACCATGCGCTGCGACACGCCCTTGGCGCGCGCGGTGCGAACGAAGTCTTCGCGCATCACCTCGAGCACGGCCGAGCGCGTGATGCGCGCGAGGATGGCCGCTTGCACCACAGCCAGCGACAAGGCCGGCAGCAGCAGCGATTTCAATCCCGCGAAGATGCCTTCACCCCAGCCCTCGAAGCCGCCGGCGGAGAACCACTGCAGTTGCACCGAGAACACGAGGATCAACAGGATCGCGAACCAGAAATTGGGAATGGCGATGCCGACCTGGGCCATGCCCATGAGGCCGACGTCGCCGAGCTTGTTGTGGCGCGCGGCGGCCGTCACGCCCACGAGCAATGCGATGACGACGGTGAGGGCCATGGCCATCACGGCCAGTGGCACGGTGAGCGCTAAGCGTTCCAGGATCAGGTCGATGACGGGCGAGCTGTAGGCATAGCTGTCGCCCAGGTTGCCGGTGAGCAGGCCGCCGATCCAGTGCCAGTAGCGCGTCCACGCGGGCTGGTCGAGGCCGAGCTTGGTGGCCAGGGCGGCGACGGCGTCGGGCGAGGCGTCGGGGCCCATGAGCATCTGCGCGGCATTGCCGGGCAGGATCTCGAGGACGAGGAAAACGATGACCGAGGCGCCGATCAGGGTGCCGATCAGCGTGGCGATGCGCTTGAATAGAAACAGACTCATGGGGCGGGCCGCAGCATAACTGACTGGTGCAACAACCGTGCCTTGGCTGTCAACTTTGTCGCTCCTCGCCGGACCGCCCTGACGCCGGCGGGGGCTCCGCAGGGTCTGCTGGGAGGCCTTCGCCCGGTCCGCCGATAATCGGGGGATGGCCCTCATGATCACCGACGAATGCATCAACTGCGATGTCTGCGAGCCCGAGTGCCCGAACGATGCGATCTACATGGGCGCCGAGTTCTACGAGATCGATCCGCACAAGTGCACCGAGTGCGTCGGCCACTTTGACGAGCCGCAGTGCGTGCAGATCTGCCCGGTGGCTTGCATCCCGGTGAATCCGGACCATGTGGAGACCCGCGAGACGCTGATGCAGAAGTACGTGCGCCTCACGGCGGACAAGGCGGCAGCGCCAGCTTCGGATGCCGCCTCGCCGTCGTCGTCAGCCGGCGCCCTCTGAGCCGGGCTTCTTCTTCATTTTCTTCTTGCCTGTGTCCTTCGGCGCCTCGTCGCCAGTCGAAGGGCTGTTGAAGCGCGCGCTCGTCGGGCGGGGCTCGGCCGTGTGCTTGCGCTGGCGGGCCTGGGCGGCTTGTTCGGCGGGCGTGAGCGGTTGTGCGCCTGAGGCGAAGCGCCCCGCATCGAAGGTCGTTGGATTGCGCCGGCCGAGCGCCTCCCGCTCCTGCGACTCCCGGTTGCGTGCCAGCCGACCCGCGCTGTGTTCGTTGCGGCGCGTGGCGTCTTCCGACGCCCTGCGGTCCGCATCGCTGCGCCGGTCGTCCACCTTCACGGTCCGCCCGCCTTCGCACGGCTGGTCAGAGTAGGTGTTGCCGCATCGCCAAGTCTGGGCTGAGGCGCCCATGCAGGCGGCGGACAGTGCTATTGAAAATATAGCAATTGCCGCTGTGCCTGCTGTCTTCTTGTTCTTCGTCGTCGTTCTTCTTTTTCTCATTTTTTGTTTGCTCTCCCTCCCTGCACTCCCGTGGCCGGCTAGGTGGCGGCAGGCGTCGTGCCTCCGTCGCCGGGCTCCCGCCTCGGCGGCTTGGGCCGCGGCGGTTTGCTCGTGTGAATCATCAGCGTGGCTTTTTCCATCTCGCCGGCCACCAGCGCGGGGGCGGCATGCAAGGTGCGCACGATGGCGTCTTCGATCGCTTCTCGTTGTTCCTTGAGCGGCTTCTTGAGCACCCAGTTGACGACCTCCGACTTCACGCCGGGATGGCCGATGCCCAGGCGCAGGCGCCAGTAGTCGCCGGTGCCGAGTTGCGCGTGGATGTCGCGCAGGCCGTTGTGGCCTGCATGGCTGCCGCCGAACTTGAGCTTGGCCTGGCCGGGCACCACGTCGAGCTCGTCGTGCACCACGAGGATTTCGTCGGGGGCGATCTTGAAGAAGCGCGCCAGTGCGGCCACCGACTTGCCCGACAGGTTCATGAAGGTCTGCGGCTCCAGCAGCCAGATGCTCTGGCCGCCGATGTTCGCGCGCGCCGCGAGGCCGTGGTAGCCGCGCTCGGGCACGAGGTTGAGCTTCCAGTCGCGCGCGAGGGCGTCGATCCACCAGAAGCCGGCGTTGTGGCGCGTGGCTTCGTACTCAGGGCCCGGGTTTCCGAGGCCGACAAACAGCTTGATCATGGCGGGAATTATCTCGCCGCCCCCCAAAGCAAAAGGCCCGCACGGGGCGGGCCTTCTGTTCGCGGACGGAAAGAAAGAGGATTACTTCTTCTTGGCCGTCTTGGCGGCGGGCTTGCCAGCGGCAGCAGCAGCGCCTTCGGCAGCAGCGCCTTCGGCGGCAGGTGCCGGCTCTTCCGAGACCAGCGGCGGCACGGCCGACACGATGACGGGGTTGGTCTTGCCGTGGCTCACGAACTTCACGCCCTTGGGCAGCTTGATGTCGTTGACGTGCAGCGTGGCGTTCTTCTTCAGGCCCGAGAGGTCGATCTCGATGAATTCAGGCAGATCGCTCGGCAGGCAGTTGATTTCCAGCTCGGTCATCACGTGGTTCACGAGGTTGTGATCCAGCTTGACGGCGTCGGACTCTTCTTCACCCTTGAAGTGAAGCGGCACCTTCATGTTCATGCGGGTCTTGGCATCGACGCGTTGGAAGTCGATGTGTTGCACCAGCTGACGGAACGGGTGGTATTGCACGTCGCGCAGCAGCACCTTGGTGACGGCGCCGGCGAGGTCCATTTCGAGGATCGACGAGTGGAAGGCTTCCTTCTTCAGGGCGTGCCACAGCGCGTTGTGATCGATTTCGATCAGTTGCGGCTGGGTGTCACCACCGTAGACGATGCCCGGGGTCTTGCCCGTGATGCGGAGACGGCGGCTCGCACCCGTGCCCTGCTTTGCGCGCTCATAAGCGACGAATTTCATAACTAGCTCCTGTGAGAGTCCACCGCGACCAGTGCGACTCCGGTTCAAAAAGGCCTCCGAAGGAGGCCTGCTTTTTCGTTCTCAGCTCAGAACAGGTTGTCCTGGTCCGAGAACAAACTCATCACCGACTCGCCCTTGGCAATGCGCTGGATCGTTTCGGCGATCAGCGGTGCCACGGAGAGCTGGCGGATCTTTCCGCACGCGACGGCCGCGTCGGAAAGAGGGATGGTGTTGGTGACGACCACTTCGTCCAGGGCCGTGCCCTTGGAGAGGCGCTCGATGGCCGGGCCCGAGAAGATCGGGTGCGTGCAGTAGGCGTACACGCTCTTGGCGCCGCGCTCTTTCAGCACTTCGGCCGCTTTGACCAGCGTGCCGGCCGTGTCGATCATGTCGTCCATGATCACGCAGTTGCGGCCGTCGATCTCGCCGATCACGTTCATGACTTCGCTGACGTTGGCCTTCGGGCGGCGCTTGTCGATGATGGCGAGGTCGCAGTTCAGTTGCTTGGCCAGCGCACGGGCGCGCACCACGCCGCCGACGTCGGGCGAGACCACGATCAGGTCTTCGTAGTTCTTCTGGCGCAGGTCGCCCAGCAGCACGGGCGAGGCGTAGATGTTGTCGACCGGAATGTCGAAGAAGCCCTGGATTTGGTCGGCGTGCAGGTCCATGGTGAGCACGCGCTCGACGCCCACGGTTTCCAGCAGGTTGGCGACCACCTTGGCCGAGATCGGCACGCGGCTCGAGCGCGGGCGGCGGTCCTGGCGGGCGTAGCCGAAGTAGGGAATCACGGCGCTGATCCGCTCGGCCGAGGCGCGCTTGAGCGCGTCGACCATGATCAGCAGTTCCATCAGGTTTTCGTTGGTCGGCGCGCAGGTCGACTGCACCACGAACACGTCGCGCGCACGGACGTTCTGGTTGATCTCGACGGTGACTTCGCCGTCGGAGAAGCGACCGACGCGTGCTGCGCCCAGCGAGGTGCCGAGGTTGTGCGCGATTTCTGCAGCAAGGCCGGGATTGGCGTTGCCGGTGAAAACCAAGAAGTCAGGGTGATTGGCCTGCATGAGCGCGTCCGGGCAGTGCAAATGGGCTTGCGGGAAAGCCGCCAAAGGTTTCGAGTCGTGGCGGCCTGTGTGGGCCGCCGATTATTGCAGCCGGTGGACTGCAAAAGAAGCACTGCGGCCATCAGGCCGCAGTTTGAGAGATTTGGCAGGGGAGAAAGGATTCGAACCTTTGCATGCTGGAATCAAAATCCAGTGCCTTAACCAGCTTGGCGACTCCCCTACACAGGTTGATGGTTTGCACCACCCACCGATATATGTCGCATCGAACCGCAGAGCGTTCCGATTATCTCTTCAGGCTGCCCATCCCCAGAGTGGATGAACTGCCAGATTGTCGCATTGTCGAACCTGCCATCCCCGGGGGGCTTCGAGCAGTTCCGCTTCCTGCGGCAATTGCGGCATCTTCGCGAACACCGAACTTCCGGAGCCGGTCATCCGGGCCTTCAATCCTTGCAGTCCGAGCCATTCGATGGCGTCGGTGACTGCGGGGCAAAGCCGTTGGGCAACCGGCTGCAGGTCGTTGTGACCGAAGTCGTAAACCCCGTTGCCGAGGTTTGTGGCTTCTAGCTGTTCGCTATCTGCAGCAAAGCCTGAGATTATAGCAACAGGAGTCGCCCGTTCCAAATCATCCGCAGAAAAAATTAATCGGGTATCGAGTCCCTCGGGTGGCTTGGCCACCACGAAGCGTGCCGGCGGCAGGTTCACGGGGGTGATTTCCTCGCCGATGCCCTCGACCCAGGCGTTGCGTCCGCCGAGGAAGAAAGGCACGTCCGCGCCCAGCTTCAACCCGATCTGCGCCAGGCGCGACAGCGGCAGGTTCAGGTTCCAGAGGCGGTTGAGCGCGAGCAGGCAGGTGGCCGCGTCCGACGACCCTCCGCCCATGCCCGCCTGCGCCGGCACGTGCTTGGCAATGCCGATGTGCGCGCCCTGGCCCGGCGCGGCGTGCGCCTGCAGCGCGCGGGCGGCGCGCAGCACGAGGTCGTCGGCCGGCAGCGGCGTGGTGAGGTCCTCGCGGCTGAGCTGGCCATCGTTGCGCAGTTCGACGTGGAGCGTGTCGCACCAGTCGATCAGCATGAAGACCGACTGCAGCAGGTGGTAGCCGTCGTCGCGCCGCCCGGTGATGTGCAGGAACAGGTTCAGCTTGGCCGGCGCGGGAAGGTCGTAGATCGCCTTCATGAGCGTTCGAACACGATGCGCAGGTCTGCCCGGGGCGCCGGGGATTCGCGGGTGGCCTGCAGGCGGCCGTTCGACAGCTGGCCCAGGTCGGCGCGCCAGCCGGGGACCGGGTCGGCGCGGCCATCGAGCCAGCCGAACAGGGCGCCCACCGGAATGGCGGCGCCGGTGGCGGCTTCGATCAGCGCGTCGACGGAGTCGTAGCGGCGGGTCTCGCTGCCGTTCTTCAGCAGGGCTTCACCCGGCGCCCAGTGCAGTTGCGCCAGCGTGCTGCCGATGGGCGTGGTCAGTGTCAGGTCGCCGGTCTCGGCCGAGCCGCGCAGCTCGAACAGGGCGGCAAAGGTCTGGACCGGTTCGCTGTCGATGCGCAGCGACATTCGCCCGCTCCAGCTGGCCGAACGTCCGGGCGCGGCAGCGGTGCCGCCCGAGAGCTGGGCGCAGCCCGCGAGCCACAGCAGCAGTGCGCTGCCGCCCGCGCCGAGCGCCGCGCGGCGGGTGAGGGACCCATCGCCCCGCGCGGGAGCCGTGTGCGTGATCGATGCCATTCAGGGTTTGACGCGCAGGCGCTTGAGGGTTTCCTGCAGCGTCTCGTTTTCGGCGTCCGTCAGCAGCGATTCTTTCCAGATCGCGACCGCGCGGTCCTTCTGGCCGACCGACCACAGGACTTCGCCGAAATGCGCGCCGATCTCGGGGTCGGGCCGAGTCTTGTAGGCCGCCTCGAGGATGCGGATCGCCTCCGCCGTGTTGCCGAGCCGGAACTCGACCCAGCCCAGGCTGTCGGCAATGAACGGGTCTTCGGGCGCGAGCTGCACTGCCTTCTGGATGAGCGTGCGGGCCTCGTCGAGCCGGATCTTGCGATCGGCAAAGGAGTAGCCCAGCGCGTTGTACGCGTTCTGGCTCTCGGGCTTGAGCGTCATCAGGCGGCGCAGCAGCCGCTCCATGTCGTCCAGGCGGTTGAGCTTCTCGGCCATCATGGCCTGGTCGTAGACGAGGTCGCCATCGTCCGGCGCGGCGGCCGAAGCCTGGGCCAGCAGGTCGTAGGCGGCCTGGTATTGCTTGGCTTCGCGCAGCAGCTGGGTTTCGGCGAGCAGTTTCTGCTTGCGTTCCTCCGCCGTGCGCTCGGGCAGCGCGCGCAGCAGCTCGCGGGCCTGGGGCAGCTTGCCCTGCTTCGCGAGCAGGCTGGCGCGGCGGCCCTGGATGGCGCTTTGGTTGTCAGTGCTGTCGATGCGCGTGATCCAGCGGTCGGCCGCCTGGAAATCCTTGCGCCGCTCGGCCAGCTGCGACAGCACGAGGTACGCCTGCGTCAGCCCGCGCTTGCGGTCGGCGACGTCACCGGCGTCCTGGCTCTGGCCCGGCGCCGTCATCAGGTCGACGTAGCGCTTGAGCGAGGTTTCGGCCGCCGCTTCCTGGCGGGCCTGCATCTGCAGGCTGCCGAGCAGCAGCCAGGGCTCGGCCAGCTCGGGGCGCGCGGCGGTCAGGGTCTGCAGCTGCGTGGTGGCGTCGCTGAAGCGGCGGTTCTCGACCAGCGTGCGCGCATAGGCGATGCGCAGGTCGGGCGAGGCCTTGGGGTTGTTCGCGAGGTAGCGCGTGACGATCGGCTCGGCCAGCGGCTGGCCCGGGTCGATGAGCTCGAGCGCCAGCGCCGAGGGCGCCTCGGACGACGGATCGATGGCTTGCCCCTTGCGCGCGGCGTCCAGCGCCCCCGAGGGGTCGCCGGCGTTCAGTCGCAGCCGGCCCACGGTGGCCCAGGCCAGTCCGCCGGTCGTCGGGCTCTTGAGTTCGTCGACCAGTGCCTGCTCGACCACCGAGGCGGCCAGCTTCTTGTCGGCGGCGCGGCCGTAGGTGCGTGCGATCACCGCCATCAGCAGGGGGCGCTCGATCTGCGAGGTGGCAGCCACTTCGGCGCGCAGCGGTTCGACGGTTTCGCTGATGCGGTTCAGTGCGATCAGGATCTGCAGCTCGATGCGCCGGGCATCGCGCGAATTGGGCAGTGCTTCCTGCCAGGCGCGTGCCGCGGAAATGGCGGCGTCGCCGGAGCGCGACTGCAGCGCGATTTCGACCGCGCGCTGGAACAGCTTGCCATCGCGCAGGCGCCGGGCGGCGTCGAGCACCAGCGAATAGCCGGAGCCGGGATCGCCGGAGCGGGCGGTGATCTCGCCCATGAGGATTTCGTAGAACAGGTCAGCCGTCAGCGCCGACGGCTGCGCGGCTTCGGCGGCCGGCTTGGCGGCAGCAGGGGTCGTCCGGGGGCGCACCGGCGGCTTCGGCGGTGCCGTGCGCTCAATGGCGGGAGGCGGGTTGCCGGCGGCGGTGGGTTCAAGAGACTGTGCGTGCGTTGTGTAGGCAAGCAGCACGAGAGACGCGGCCGCCGCAAGGCGGTGACGGCGGGGCGATGGGTTCATCTGACCATAATAATCCAGCCATTTGAACGAGCGCCGCATGGGGCTTCGTCGCTGCCGGAGTTTTACTTTTCATGCCTGAACTACCCGAAGTCGAAGTCACCCGACGCGGCTTTGCCGACCGCATCGCCGGTGCGCGCATCGAGTCCGTGCGCATCGGCAAGCCGCTGCGCTGGGCGCTGATGGTGGTGCCGCAGGCGCTGGTCGGGCGCCGCGTGCGCGAGGTGCGCCGTCGCGGCAAGTACCTGCTGATCGACCTGGACCGCGGGCTGCTGCTGCTGCACCTGGGCATGTCGGGCAGCCTGCGTTTCGACATCCACCTGCCGGAACCCGGCGTGCACGACCACTTCGACCTCGTCACCGAGCTTGGCACCCTGCGGCTGAACGACCCGCGCCGCTTCGGTGCCGTGGTCTACGTGGACGATGAAGAGGCGCCCTGGGCGCTGAAGCTGCTCGGCGGGCTGGGCATGGAGCCGCTGGGCGATGCCTTCGACCTCGACGCCTTCCATGCTGGACTGAAGAAACGCCGCACGGCCATCAAGCAGGTGCTGCTCGCGGGCGACGTGGTGGTGGGCGTGGGCAACATCTACGCGTCGGAGGCGCTGTTCATGGCCGGCATCCGGCCGACCCTGTCGGCGGCGCGCATCAGCCGGCCGCGCGCGGCCAAGCTGCATGCGGCGGTGCGCGACATCCTGGCGCGGGCGGTGGAGAAGGGCGGCAGCACCCTGCGCGACTTCTCGAACGTGGACGGGCAAAGCGGTTACTTCCAGCTCGAAGCGACCGTCTACGGCCGCGCGGGCGAGCCGTGCCGGGTGTGCGGCACGCCGATCCGGCAGCTGAAACAGGGGCAGCGCTCTACTTATTACTGCCCCCATTGCCAGAAATCCTAGGGAAGGCGGGCCCCGTGGCGGCTGCTTCGGGGCAAACTCCTGTTGGTACCCCGTTCGCCATGTGGCGATGTTATATTTGTAAATTCTTACTTACATCTTCCCCTTGAGCCGCTCTTTCAACCAACAGCTCGATCAGCACGGCGCCTGGCGGAGCAACTTCGCACGCCGCCTTCAGTGGCTGTCCCGTTGGCTGACCGACAACGAGCTGCTCGACCAGGCCGTGGCCGAACGGCTGCGCGCACTCGAAGACCAGATCCGCACCAGCAAGGTCATGGTGGCCTTCGTGGCCGAGTTCTCGCGCGGCAAGTCGGAGCTGATCAACGCGATCTTCTTTGCCGGCTACGGCCGGCGGATCATGCCGGCCAGCGCCGGGCGCACCACGATGTGCCCGACCGAGCTGGGCTAC
Source organism: Variovorax sp. GW821-FHT09D04 (assembly GCF_059416405.1). NCBI lineage: Bacteria > Pseudomonadati > Pseudomonadota > Betaproteobacteria > Burkholderiales > Comamonadaceae > Variovorax > Variovorax sp. GW821-FHT09D04. Next base: position 383,195 of record NZ_JBWKPA010000004.1, on the reverse strand, counting down.
GACGCCGCCCTGGCGCCCAAGCTGCGCCTGCTGCCCATCGAAACCCGCCTGGAACCGCATTCGCTCGCCCACTGGCGCGAGCGGCCCACGCGCTGGACCGAGTTGCCCATCGAGGTGGGCGACGCCGAGCAACTGGCCCGCGCCATGGGCAAGGTGGCCGAAGTCCGCTGGGTGAGCAAGGACGAAGCCCGCGCGCTCGGCTTCTGGAACCCCGAGACGCCCGACGACAACCCGGTGCAGGACGCCGAAGGCCGCGTCGAGATTCCGCGCTGGCGCCATGCGGTGCTCAACATGCCGCATCCGCTGCTCGAGCAGGGCCTCGTGATCCTCGACACGCCCGGTCTGAACGCGATCGGCGCCGAGCCCGAACTCACCGTGAGCCTGATCCCGCAGGCGCATGCCGTCGTCTTCATCCTGGGCGCCGAAACCGGCGTGACCCGCTCTGACCTGTCGATCTGGCGCGAGCACCTGATCACGGGCGACGAGAGCCACGACACGCGTTTCGTGGTGCTCAACAAGATCGACACGCTGTGGGACACGCTGAGCACCCCGGCGCAGATCGCGCAACAGATCGAGCGCCAGCGCGAAGGCGCGGCCCGGCTGCTCGAGGTGCCGCTGGCGCAGGTGCTGCCGGTGTCGGCGCAGAAGGGGCTGCAGGCCAAGATCGGTCACGACGCGGCCCTGCTCGACGCCAGCCGGCTGCCGGCGCTCGAGGCGCTGCTCGGCGAAGGCGTGCTCGGCAAGCGAGAGACCATGCTGCGGCTCGCCGTCGATGCCGGCATGACCGCGCTGCGCACCGAGGCCGAGCGCCTGCTGAAGGTGCGCCAGCGCGACCTGTCGGAGCAGGCGCTCGAGCTGCAGGGCCTGCGCGGCAAGAACGTGTCGGTGATCCGCCACATGCGTGCGCGCATCGACCAGGAACACGCTGAATTCGAGGGCAGCAACACCCGCATCCTGGCGCTGCGCTCGGTACAGGGCAAGCTGCTGCGCGAGGTGTACGCGGTGCTCGGGCGCACGGCGCTCAAGGCCGACATGGTCAAGCTGGCCGCGGCGCTCAAGCGCCCCGGCGTCAAGTTCAACGTGCGCAAGGTGTACGGCGAAACCTTCGATGCGCTGCGCAACAACCTGCGCGAAGTGCAGGCGACCACGGCCGAGATCCAGTCGATGCTGCACGCCACCTTCCGCCAGCTCAACGCCGAGCAGGGCTTCACGCTGCAGGCGCCGGCCGAGCCCGACCTGAGCGGCTTCGAGCAGGAGCTGGGCCAGATCGAGCGCAGCCACATCCACTACCTGGGCGTGGGCAACCTGATCAAGCTCGCGCAGGCCGACTTCTGCGACAAGCTCGTGCGCGCGCTGGCCAGCCGGTTGCGGCTCGTCAACGAAGCCGCCATGACCGAGGTCGAGCGCTGGAGCAAGGGCGCCAGCGCGCAGATCGATGCGCAGCTCAAGGAGCGCCGCCGCAATTTCAGCAAGCGCATCGAGGCGATCGAACGCATCCAGAACGCCGCGGGCAGCCTCGACGACCGGCTGGCCGAGATCGCCGCGCAAGAAAGCCACCTGGCCGCGCTGCAGGAGCGGCTGCACGAGTTCACCTCGCTGATCGCGCAGCACGGCAGCCAGCCGCCTGCTGCGGCCGCCGCCATCGCGGGCGAGCAACTGCGTGCGGCCTGAGCGCAACGCCGCGCGGGCGGCCGTCTCTCCTTCCCTGTCGCTGCCCCCCGATTTTGCGGCACAGGTCGTGCGCTGGCAGCGCAGCCATGGGCGCAGCGAGCTACCGTGGCAGAACACGCGCGATCCGTACCGCGTCTGGCTTTCGGAGGTGATGCTCCAGCAGACCCAGGTCACGACCGTGTTGGGCTACTTTGCGCGCTTTCTCGAGCGTTTCCCGGACGTGGCGGCGCTGGCCGCCGGCACCGAGGACGAGGTGTTCGGCCTGTGGAGCGGCCTCGGCTACTACAGCCGCGCGCGCAACATGCACCGCTGTGCGCAGGAGGTGGTTGCGCGCTTCGGCGGCGCCTTTCCGCACACCGCCGCCGAACTCGTGACCCTGCCCGGCATCGGTCGTTCGACGGCGGCCGCCATCGCGGCCTTCTGTTTCGGCGAGCGCGTGGCCATCCTCGACGGCAACGTGAAGCGCGTGCTGACGCGCGTGCTCGGCTTCGACGGCGATATGTCGTCGGCGGCGCAGGAGCGCGCGCTGTGGGACCTCGCCACGCAGCTGCTCCCGCCCGACGGGCAGCGCGAGGCGGTGGCGCACTACACGCAGGGCCTGATGGACCTGGGCGCCACGGTCTGCCTGCCGCGCAAGCCCAGTTGCATGATCTGCCCGGTGAACGCGAGCTGCGTGGGCCTGCGCCAGGGCGCGCCCGAGCGCTACCCGGTGAAGACGCGCAAGCTCAAGCGCAGCGCCCAGTCGCTGTGGGTGCTGCTGGCGCGCGACGCGCAAGGGCGCGTGTGGCTGGAGAAGCGGTCGGCCAAGGGCATCTGGGCGGGGCTGCATTGCCTGCCGGTGTTCGACAGCCACGACGACCTGCTCGCGGCCCTGCCGTCGGGCGCGGCGCACGACATGCAAGACCTGTCGCCCTTCGTGCACGTGTTGACCCACAAGGACCTGCACCTGCACCCCGTGCTGCTGCAGGGCGTCCAGCCGCAAGGCGAGGGCGCGCGCTGGGTCGAGGCGCAGGAGTGGAGCCGGCTGGGGCTGCCCGCCCCGATGCGCAAGCTGCTGGAAACCGCCGAGGCCTGAGCGGCCTCCGTCGTCAGGCGTCGAGTTCGCGGTGGCGCTTGAGCGCGCCCCAGCGCGCACCGAAGGCGCGTGCCAGTTGCTCGACCAGGAATACCGACCGGTGCTGCCCGCCCGTGCAGCCGATGGCCACCGTCACGTAGCTGCGGTGGTCGCGCGCCAGCGCGTCGAGCCAGTGCGTCAGGAACTGCTCGATGTCGTCGAACATGCGTGCCACGTCGTCGTGCTCGCGCAGCCATTCGATCACCGGCTCGTCGCGGCCCGTCAGTGCGCGCAGCGCCGGCACGTAGTGCGGGTTGGGCAGCATGCGCACGTCGAACACGTAGTCGGCATCGAGCGGCACGCCGCGCTTGAAGGCGAAGGATTCGAACACCAGCGTCAGCGCGTTCTGCGGCGCCGAGATCAGCCCCTTGATGTAGCTCTGCAGCTGCGCGGGGCGGATGAGGCTGGTGTCGATCACGTCGGCGCCATCGCGCAGGTCGGCCAGCAGCTCGCGTTCGAGTTCGATGGCCTGCACCAGCACGCGGTGCTGCTCAGGTACGTCGGTGCGGCTTTCCTGGCGCGAGAGCGGGTGGCGCCGGCGCGTTTCCGAATAGCGGCGCAGCAGCGCGTCGGTGGTCGCGTCGAGGAACAGCGAGCGCAGCGAGACGCCGTCGGCGCGCAGCGCTTCGAGCTGCTGCGGAACGATCGGCAGCGACACGCCGCTGCGCACGTCCATCGCGATCGCCACGCGCGTGGCTTGCTGTTCGTGCTGCAGCGCGATGAAAGCGGTGAGCAGTTCGGGCGGCAGGTTGTCGACGCAGTAGTAGCCGGCGTCTTCCAGCGCGTGCAGCGCCACCGACTTGCCGGAGCCCGACATGCCGGTGATGAGGACGAGGTCGAGATTCATGTTCATGGGGCGGTCGCCGGCGTCTTGTGGCCCAGCATTTCGCGCGCATGGGCCAACGAGGTGGCCGACACCTTTTCGCCGCCCAGCATGCGGGCGATTTCGCGGGCGCGGTCGTCGGCTGCCAGGCGCGACACGCCGCTTTCGGTGCGCGGGCCGTCCGTGCCGGCCGCCGTCGTCTGGCGCTTGGCGACCACGAGGTGGTGGTCGGCGCAGGCCGCCACCTGCGGCAGGTGGGTCACGGCGAGCACCTGGCGATCGCGGCCGAGCTGCTTCATGAGGCGGCCCACGGTTTCGGCCACCGCGCCGCCCACGCCGGCATCGACCTCGTCGAAGATCAGCGTCTGCGCGGCGCCCAGTTCGCTGGTCGTCACGGCGATGGCCAGTGCGATGCGCGAGAGCTCGCCGCCCGAGGCCACCTTGCCGATGGCGCGCGGCGTGCTGCCGGCGTGGCCGGCCACCAGGAACGAGATTTCTTCGAGGCCGGCGCGGCCGGGCTGTGCCAGCGGCTGTAGTTCGACGTCGAAGCGCCCGCCCTGCATGCCCAGGCCCTGCATCGCCTGCGTGACCGCCTGGGCCAGGCGCGGCGCCGCCTGCTTGCGGATCTTGCCGAGGGCCTTGGCTTCCTTCATGTAGGCCTGTTGCGTGTTCTGCTCGGCGCGCTCCAGACCTTCGAGGTCGCTTTGCGCGTCGAGCGCCTGCAACTCGGCCTGCCAGCCGGCCAGCAGCGCGGGCAGCTCGGCCGGCGTGCGCTTGTAGCGGCGCGCGAGCGACATCCACAGGCCCATGCGTTCGTCGAGTTCGGCGAGGGTCTTGGGATCGGTGTCGGTGTCGCGCAGGTAGCCGTGCAGCGAGTGGGCCGCGTCCGAGGCCTGCGCCACGCAGGAGGCCAGCACCTCGCCCAGCGTGCGGAATTCGGGCTCGATGTGCTCGCAGTTCTGCAGCAGCGTCGCGGCGCGCGTGAGGGCGGCGAGGGCGCCGTTGTCGTCGTCTTCGAGCGCCTGGCTCGCGCCCTGGGCGGCGTCGATGAGCGCCTGCGCGTTCGAGATGCGCGAGTGGTGGGCCGAGAGTTCTTCCCATTCGTCGGCGCCCGGCGCCAGCTTCGCGACTTCGGAAATCTGCCACTGCAGCCGCTCGCGCTCGCGCTGCAGCGAGTCTTGCGCCGAGCGTGCGTGCTCGAGCGCCGAGAGCGCCTGGCGCCAGCTCTGCCAGGCGGCGTCGAGCGCGTCGGTGCGCGCGCCCGCGTAGGCGTCGAGCAGGCCGCGCACGGCCTCGGGGCGGGTCAGGCTCTGCCAGGCGTGCTGGCCGTGGATGTCGAGCAGGCGGTCGCCGAGTTCGCGCAGCTGCGTGGCGGTGGCGGGGCTGCCGTTGATCCAGCCGCGGCTGCGTCCCTGCAGGTCGACCGTGCGGCGCAGCAGCAGGCCGTCGCCGGCCTCGAAACCGCCTTCGTCGAGCCAGCCGGCCAGGGCCGGGTCGGCGTCGAACTCGGCGCTCACGTCGAGCCGCTCGGCGCCTTCGCGCACGGCACCGGCATCGGCGCGGTTGCCCAGCGCCAGCTGCAGCGCGTCGATCAGGATGGACTTGCCGGCGCCGGTTTCCCCGGTCAGCACCGTGAAGCCGGCGGACAGGTCGAGTTCAAGGGACCGCACGATCACGAAGTCGCGCAGTGCGATGCGTCGCAAAGCCATCTCAGTTCGTCCTCAAGCTGGGGGCGTGGTCCTTCATTCAGGAGCCCCCTTCGTTCCAATGGAGTTTTTTCCGCAGCGTGTCGAAGTAGCTCCAGCCGCGCGGGTGCAGGAAGCGCACCCGGAAGTCGGAGCGGCGCACCACCACGCGGTCGCCGATAGCGAGCGAGGCGAGCGACTGCATGTCGAAATTGGCGCTGGCGTCGCGCCCGCTCACCAGCTCGATCACGATCTCGTCGGCGTCGGGCAGCAGCACGGGGCGGTTGGACAGCGTGTGCGGCGCGATCGGCACCATCACCCAGCCCGGCACCGCCGGATGCAGCAGCGGCCCGCCGGCCGACAGCGCGTAGGCCGTCGAGCCCGTGGGCGACGCGATGATCAGCCCGTCGGCGCGCTGGTTGGCCACGAAATGGCGGCCCACCGACACGCGCATCTCGACCATGCCCGAGGTGGCGCCGCGGTTGACCACCACGTCGTTCATCGCGAGCGCGTCGAACACCAGGGCCTCATCGCGGATCACCTGCGCGTGCATCAGGCTGCGGTGGTCTTCTTCGTATTCGCCGGCCAGCATCGGGATCAGCGTGGCCTGGTAGTTGTCCAGCGGGATGTCGGTGATGAAGCCGAGCCGCCCGCGGTTGATGCCGATGAGCGGGATGCCGTAGCACGCGAGCTGCCGGCCGATGCCGAGCATGGTGCCGTCACCGCCGACCACGAGGCCGAGGTCGCAGCGCTGGCCGATTTCTTCGACCGACAGCGCCTGGTAGCGCGGGTGGGGCGGTGCGTCGGTGTCCTCGCAGGACGAACGCTCCACGAACACCGTGCAACCCTGCGATTCGAGGAAGGCGCCGATGCCCTCCATCACGCCGTCGCGCGCATCGGCTTGCGCCCGGGCGCCGGAAGCCTGGTATTTGCCGATCAGGGCGACGTGACGAAAGCGTGAGGTCATAGCTCACAAATTACAACACTAAAATCTTGCAATGCTGGACGACCGTGCCAAGTTGCTGTTGAAGACGCTGGTCGAGCGTTACATCGCCGATGGGCAACCCGTCGGATCGCGCACGCTCTCGCGTTCGGCGGGGCTGGATCTCTCGCCTGCGACCATCCGCAACGTCATGTCCGACCTCGAGGCGCTGGGGCTCATCGCCAGCCCTCACACCTCGGCCGGACGCGTGCCGACCACGCGCGGCTACCGGCTCTTCGTCGACACCATGCTGACCGCGCAGCGCGAGCAGATGAGCACGCCGAGCCTGGCGGCCGACCAGCCGCAGAAGGTGATCGCCAACGCCGCGCACCTGCTGTCGAACCTGTCGCAGTTCGTGGGCGTCGTGATGGCGCCGCGCCGCGCCTCGGTGTTCAAGCAGATCGAATTCCTGCGCCTGTCGGAGCGGCGGCTGCTGGTGATCATCGTCTCGCCCGACGGCGACGTGCAGAACCGCGTGATCTTTCCGGAATCCGACTACTCGCAGTCGCAACTGGTCGAGGCCTCGAACTATATCAACGCGCACTTCGCGGGCCTGACGATCGAGCAGGTGCGCGACCGCCTGCAGTCCGAGGTCGAGAAGCTGCGCGGTGAAATCGCCGCGTTGATGCAGGCCGCGGTGCAGGTCAGCTCCGAAGTGCTCACCGATGCGCAGGCTGACGACGTCGTGATTTCGGGCGAGCGCAACCTGCTGTCGGTGACCGATTTTTCCAGCGACATGGGGCAGCTGCGGCGCGCCTTCGATCTTTTTGAAGAGAAGGCGCAGCTGATGCGGCTGCTCGACGTGTCGAGCAAGGCCGAGGGCGTGCGCATCTTCATCGGTGGCGAAAGCCAGGTCGTGCCCTTCGAGGAGCTGTCGATCGTCAGCGCCAACTACGAGGTGGACGGCCAGGTGGTCGGTACGCTGGGCGTGATCGGCCCGACCCGCATGCCGTACGACCGCATGATCCAGATCGTCGACATCACGTCGCGGCTGGTGAGCAACGCGCTGAGCCACCGCAAGTAAGCGGCTGCGCGCGGCGCATAGAATCGGGCCCGCGTGGGCCGTTAGCTCAGTTGGTTAGAGCAGCGGACTCATAATCCGTTGGTCGAGTGTTCAAGCCACTCACGGCCTACCACCACACATTCCCCCTCTGTAGACACTCCGACGAAGGCCGCATTGCGCGGCCTTTTTCCTTGCAACTGCGAGGGCGCGAGCGAGGCCTGTGGCCGCCGCCGATTTCACCTACGGCAAACACAGGATTCCTTCAGGTTGCAATGCAACATCGAAGGCAGAATGCACCATTTGAGTGCAAATGTAACGAGCCGGGTGATCCCTGCGCGCGCCGCACTGCGATTCCCGATGGCCATGACCCCGCTTTTCAAGCTCCTGCTTCCGATGTCCCTGCTCGCGCTCGCTGCATGCGGCGCCAAGCAGGCTTCCACCACCGATGACGCGCCGCCCGAAGTCGGCGTGGTGGCGCTGCACGCCAGCGACGTGGCCGTGCATACCGAGCTCGCGGGCCGCACAGCCGCCTACCGCGTCTCCGAGGTGAGGCCACAGGTCAACGGCATCGTGCGCAAGCGGCTGTTCGAAGAGGGCGGCATGGTCCGCGCGGGCCAGGTGCTGTACGAGATCGAGCCCGGCCCGTTCGAGGCCGCGCACGAGCAGGCGCAGGCCACGCTGGCCACCTCGCAGGCCACCATCGCCAGCCTGCGCGGCAAGGCCGATCGCTTTGGCGAACTGGTCAAGGCCAATGCCGTGAGCAGGCAGGAACACGAAGAGGCGCAGGCGGCGCTGGTGCAGGCGCAAGCCGGCGTGAAGGCCGCGCAGGCGGCCGTGAAGGCGGCGCGCATCAACCTCGACTTCACGCGCATCACCGCACCCATCGCGGGACGCATCGGCCGTTCCGCCGTGACCGAAGGCGCGCTCGTGGTGCCGGGCCAGGCGATGGCACTGGCGACGATCCAGCGGCTCGATCCGATCTATGTCGACGTGGTGCAGTCGAGCCTGGAACTGACGAAGCTCAAGCGTCGCTTCATCTCGGGCGACATGGCGCCGGCCAGCACCCAGGTCCGCCTGCGCATGGAAGACGGCCTGCCTTACCCGCATGCCGGCACGCTGAAGTTCTCCGAAGTGGCCGTCGACGAGGCCACCGGCTCGGTCACGTTGCGCGCGGAATTCCCGAACCCGCAAGGGCTGCTGCTGCCGGGCATGTACGTGCGCGCGCAGGTCGAGTCTGGCGTGGAGCGTCAGGCCATCCTGGCACCGCAGCGCGGCGTGGCGCGCAACGAGAAGGGCGAGCCGACCGCGCTGGTGGTGGCGCCCGACAACAAGGTCGAGCTGCGCGCGCTCGAAGTGCGCAGCACCGAGGGCGAGCACTGGGTCGTGACCCGGGGCCTGCGCGAGGGCGACCGCCTGGTGGTCGATGGCCTGCAGCGCGCACGCCCGGGCGAAAAAGTGAAGCCGGTGTCGGTGTCCACGGCGGGTGCATCGTCCGCCGCCGCGCCTTCCCCGGCCGATTGACGAGAAACCGCAACCTTCCGTGATCGCTCATTTCTTCATCCAGCGGCCCGTCTTCGCCTGGGTCATCGCCATCCTCATCATGCTGGCCGGCGGCGTGGCCATTCGCACGCTGCCGGTGTCGCAGTACCCGGACATCGCGCCGCCGACCGTGGTCGTGTCGGCCAACTACCCCGGTGCCTCGGCGCAGGCGGTGGAAAACAGCGTCACGCAGGTGCTCGAGCAGCAGCTCAAGGGCATCGACGGCCTGATGTACTTCAAGTCGACCAGCAGCGCCGCCGGCTGGGCCGAGATCAACGTCACCTTCCGCCAGGGCATCGACCCCGACACCGCGCAGGTGCAGGTGCAGAACAAGGTCAGTCAGGCCACCAGCCGGCTGCCGCAGGCGGTGCAGCAGCAGGGCGTGACGGTCGCCAAGTCGCAGAACAACTTCCTGCTGATCGTGGCGCTCTACGACGAGACCGGCCAGCGCACCGACACCGACATCGCTGACTGGATGGCCAGCAACCTGCGCGACCCGATCAGCCGTGTCGACGGCGTGGGCTCGGTGCAGGCCTTTGGCGCGGCGTACGCCATGCGCATCTGGCTCGACCCGCACCGGCTGGCGAGCTACCAGCTGATGCCGTCCGACGTCACGGCCGCCATCACCGCGCAGAACACGCAGGTGTCGGTGGGCGAGATCGGCGCGCGGCCGTCGGCGCCGACGCAGCACCTGAACGCCACCGTCACCGCGATGTCGCGGCTGCAGACGCCCGACCAGTTCAAGGCCATCGTGCTCAAGACGCAGGCCGACGGCGCCGTGGTGCGGCTGGGCGACGTGGCGCGCGTGGAGATCGGCAGCGAGTCGTATGCCGAGACCACGCGCCTGAACGGCCACCCGGCCGCGGGCTCGGCCGTGATGCTGGCGCCCGGCGCCAACGCGCTGACCACCGCCCGCGCGGTGAAGGCGCGCATCGCCGAACTCGAACGCTCGCTGCCTGCCGGCCTGCGCGTGGCCTACGCGGAAGACACCACGCGCTTCGTCAAGATCTCGATCCAGTCGGTCATCCGGACGCTGCTGGAGGCCATCGCGCTGGTGGTGGTCGTGATGTTCCTCTTCCTGCAGAACTGGCGCGCCACGGTGATCCCCGCGATCACCGTGCCGGTGGTGCTGCTGGGCACCTTCGGCGTGCTGGCGGCCTTCGGCTATTCGATCAACGTGCTCACGCTGTTCGGCATGGTGCTGGCCATCGGCCTGCTGGTGGACGACGCGATCGTGGTGGTGGAGAACGTCGAGCGCGTCATGCACGAAGAGGGGCTCGATGCGAAGGCCGCCACGATCAAGTCGATGAAGGAAATCACCGGCGCGCTGGTCGGCATCGCGGTGGTGGTGTCGGCGGTGTTCCTGCCCATGGCCTTCTTCGGCGGCTCGGTGGGCGTGATCTACCGGCAGTTCTCGGTGACCATCATCGCGTCGATGGTGCTGTCGGTGGTGGTGGCCATCGTGCTCATCCCGGCGCTGTGCGCGCGCTTCCTGAAAGCCGGCGTGCCGCCGCGCACGCGCGGCTTCCTGGGCGCGTTCGACCGCCGCTTCGACGCCGCGCAGGGCCGCTACGTGGGCGTGCTGGGCCGCATCCTGCGCAAGCCGCTGCGTTTCACGGCGGTGTACGTCGCCATCGTGGCCGGCATGGGCCTGCTGTACCTCAGCCTGCCCGGCGGCTTCCTGCCGGAAGAGGACCAGGGCAGCGTGATGGTGATCGCGACGCTGCCGGCCGGCGCCACTTCGGGCCGCACCGACGAAGTGAACCGCGCGATCGAAAAGCACTTTCTCGAGACCGAGAAGGACACGACCGACACCATCTTCACGCTCACCGGCTGGAGCTACAGCGGCTCGGGGCAGAACATGGGCATGGCGTTTGTCTCGCTGAAGGACTGGTCCGAACGCGCCAGTGCGGACAAGCGTGCGCACGCCATCGTCGAGCGTGCCGGCAAGGCGCTGGCCAAGCAGCAGCGCGACGCCGAGGTCTTCGGCATAGTGCCGCCGCCCATCGAGGGGCTGGGTGAGTCGAACGGCTTCGAGTTCTGGCTGCAGGACATCTCGGGCATGGGCGCCGAGCGGCTGTTGCAGGCGCGCGAAAAGCTGGTGCGCGAGGCCAACAAGGACCCGCGCCTGCAGTCGGTGCGCGCCAACAGCGTGGCCGGCACGCCGCAGCTGCAGGTCGACATCGACCAGCTGAAGGCCTCGGCCCTGCGGCTGTCGCTGGACGACGTGAACACCACGCTGGGCATTGCCTGGGGCGGCAGCTACGTCAACGACTTCATCGACCGCGGCCGCGTGAAACGCGTGTACGTGCAGGCCGATGCGCCGTACCGCTCGGCGCCGGACGACATCGGCCAGTGGTTCGTGCGCGGCAGCACGGGCGCGATGACGCCGTTCTCGGCCTTTGCCACCACGCGCTGGTCGCAGGGCGCGTCGCAGCTGGAGCGCTACAACGGCCTGCCCGCGGTGCAGATCCAGGGCGCGGCCGCGCAGGGTACGAGCTCGGGCACGGCCATGGCGGCCATCGAGACCCTCGCGAAGAAGCAGCGCGGCACGGGCCAGGCCTGGAGCGGCCTGTCGTACCAGGAGCGGCTGTCGGGCGGGCAGGCGCCGCTGCTGTTCGCGCTGTCGATCCTCGTGGTCTTCCTGTGCCTGGCGGCGCTGTACGAGAGCTGGTCGGTGCCGGTGTCGGTGATGCTGGTGATTCCGCTGGGCGTGCTCGGCGCGGTGATCGCGGCGGCGCTGCGCGGGTTGTCGAACGACATCTACTTCCAGGTCGGCCTGCTCGCGACCATCGGCCTGTCGGCCAAGAACGCGATCCTGATCATCGAGTTCGCGGAGGCCGCGCTGCGCCGTGGCGTGCCGCTGCTCGAAGCGGTGGCCGAAGGCGCGCGCCTGCGGCTGCGGCCGATCCTGATGACCTCGCTGGCCTTCCTGGCGGGCGTGATCCCGCTGGCGGTGGCCACCGGCGCGGGCTCGGGCAGCCAGGTCGCGATCGGCACCGGTGTGTTCGGCGGCGTGCTTGCGGCGACAGCACTGGGCATCTTCTTCGTGCCGCTGTTCTACCTGCTGGTGAAGCGCGTGGCCGCAAGGCTGATGGGGCGCAAGGCGGAGGAGGGCGGCGAACAAGTGGCCTGAGGCCGTCGCATCACAAGGCCGTGAAGCTTTTTTGAAGGCCTCGCCGGAACAGCGCTTTCGGCGGGGTAGAATTCAAGGCTGCGCGGCTGTAGCTCAGTTGGATAGAGTACTTGGCTACGAACCAAGGGGTCGTGGGTTCAATTCCTGCCAGCCGCACCATCTCTCGAATAGCCTGGAAGAGTTTCTCTTCCAGGCTATTTTCGTTTGGGCGCCTCGCAAAGAGGGGTTCGCTGCCCGCACTCGCTGCGCGGCAGGCACCCACAAAAAAAGCCGCCCGAGGGCGGCTTTTTGACGTCGATACGGACAGCTGCCAGGCCAGGCCTGTGCAGCGTCGCACCATGCGTCTTACTTCTTCTTGGCGACGGCCTTCTTGGCGGGAGCCTTGGCGACGACTGCCTTCGTGACAGCAGCCTTGGTGACAGCTGCCTTCTTCGGAGCGGCGGCCTTCTTGGCGGCGGGTGCAGCAGCGGCCTTTTCAGCCTTGCGCTTGGCGGCCTTGGGGTCGATGGCGGCCTTGAAGGCAGCGCCGGCGACGAACTTCGGCACCTTGGTGGCGGCGATCTTGATCTTGGTGCCGGCCTGGGGGTTGAAGCCCGAGCGTGCAGCGCGTGCGACTTGCTTGAAAGTACCGAAGCCGACCAGCTGGACCGAATCGCCCTTCTTCACGGCAGCGACGACGCTGCTGGTGATCGTTTCGAGGACGCGTGCGGCCTCGGCCTTGCTCAGGTTGTGGGTGGTGGCGATCTTCTCGACCAGTTCGATGCGGTTCATTCAGTATTCCTTGGATGGTATGGCGCCGTGTTGCCTACGGCGGCCCAGGCTTATTCCGGGCGGGGCGGAGTGTACCGGGTCGGAAGGGCCTCTTTGGAACGGCACGGGCCGGATGCGTTGCAACAGACCCCATGGCAGGCTGCCGTCGTCCGTATTTTCAGCTTTCGATCACAAAGGTTGGGACGGGAGAAAAAACACGCTATAATCGAAAGCTGTGCGGCTGTAGCTCAGTTGGATAGAGTACTTGGCTACGAACCAAGGGGTCGTGGGTTCAATTCCTGCCAGCCGCACCACTCTTCAAGGGTTAGCTCGTTTTTCGAGCTAACCCTTTTTCTTTGGCCGGTCATTGCGGCGTGCCCGCATCAAGGACGTGCCGGCCGTGCGTCCTTCCAGAGGCCGGCCCGCTTGGCCTTCGCTTCTTCCTCCGCAAATTCGTACTGCCCGCGCTCCTGGGGCGACAGGCGCTGCGCCTGCGCGGGCTGCCAGCGTGCCAATCCGACGGTCAGCAATGCCAAGCCTGCGTCGAGCGTCCTCGGGCCATTGGGGGCTGAATCCGGCGTGACCATCACGCGGCAGACGCGTTCGTGGGCGTGGGATGTGGGATCGTCGCAGTCGACGTCTGCCGGCTTCAGGCGAACCATGTCGTGCATCCTCTGCCGGGCCTGCTCGGCGAAGGGCTGCCCCGGCTTCGGCGCCTCGATGCCCTGCAGGCGCACGCGGCGCCACGCATCGGCGCTGGCTGCGTCGCCGCAGCGGGCGGTCATGGTGTCGCCGCTGTGGATGCTCACGACGAAGCAGGTCTGCGTCCTGGCGCGGGTGTCGAAGGGAAGAAAGCCCAGTACGGCAGCAAAGACCGCGAGAGCGTACAAATGAAGCCCCGCCGAGGCATGGCGACGGCAGGGGAAATGTCCGGTGGCGATCACGGGGGCTCCTGTCTCCTGGGCATGGAGGTTGCGGCAAACTCACCGGCTTGTAGGGCGCGGCAAGGGCGCCCAGTATTTCCGATTTGAAGGGCTCTGCATTGAACAAGGCATTCACCAAGGAGTCGGACGCCGATGCGGACGACGACGATGACGGCGCAGGCGGCGCCGCACCCGCGCTGCCGGCGGGCAGCAAGAACTACATCACGCCCGAGGGCTACGCGCGCCTGCGCGACGAACTGCTGCAGTTGATGGACGAGGAGCGCCCCAAGGTCGTCGAGGCCGTGCACTGGGCCGCGAAGAACGGCGACCGCTCCGAGAACGGCGACTACCTCTACGGCAAGAAGCGTCTGCGCGAGATCGACCGGCGCATCCGCTTCCTCGGCAAGCGGCTCGAGATCGCGGAGATCACCGACCCGTCGGTGCACCACGGGCGCGACCAGGTCTTCTTCGGCGCCACCGTCCGCTATGTCGACGAGACCGGCGAGGAGCGCAGCGTCACCATCCTCGGCATCGACGAGGCCGAGAGCGCCAAGTCGGAAGTCAGCTGGATTTCCCCGATCGCACGCGCGCTGCTCAAGGCGCGCGAAGGCGATGTGGTGAAGCTCGTGACGCCCGGCGGGGCGCACGAGGTGGAGATCCTGTCGGTGAGCTACCCGGCGCCACGCACGCCGGCGAACTGACGGGCGAGCGAACTCAGGGCGCCGGAATCGTCCGCGCCGCGGTCAGCACCGATGCGGTCCGGCGCGCAGCGCGCAGCACGGCATCGAGGTGCGTGCGGTCGCGCACCGCGATCACGAAGCGCAGGTCGGTCGAATCCTGCGGGGTCTCGTCGGCCATTTCCACGTGCGTGATGTCGGCCTCGGCGTCGGCCAGCGTGGCCGCCACGCGGGCCAGCACGCCCTTGTCGTTGCGCACGGTGATGACCACGCCGGTCTCGAAGGCACGCGTGGGCTCGTCGGCCCATTCGACTGCGAAGAAGCGCTCGCTGTCCTTGTTGCGCAGGCGCTGGCCGACGCCGCAGTCGTCGGTGTGCACCACCAGCCCTTCGCCGTGCCCGAGGTAACCGACGATCTGGTCGCCGGGAATGGGTCGGCAGCACTGCGCAAAGCGCACGGAAGAGTTCTCGCTGCCGTCGAGCGTCACCGCGCCTTGCGACACGGCCTCGTGCGAGGTGAAGCGCTCGCGGCTCAGGAGGAGGGCGTCGGGGCGCTCGCCGATCTCGGCCAGCAGCGCCATGAGCCGCTTGGCGACGATGCTCGCGATGCGCTTGCCCAGGCCGATGTCGGTCAGCAGCTCGGCGCGGGTGCGGTTGCCGGTGAAGCGCAGTAGCTTTTCCCACAGCGCCTGGTGTTCGTCGTCTTCCTCGGGCAGTTTGCCCAGGCCTTCGGCGCGCAGCGCCTGCGCCAGCAGTTTCTCGCCCAGGCCTTCGGACTCGGCATGCGCCAGCGTCTTCAGGTAGTGGCGGATCTTGGAGCGTGCCCGGCCGGTGCGCACGAAGCCCAGCCACGCGGGGTTGGGTGTGGACACGGGCGCGGTGATCACTTCGACCACATCACCGTTCTTCAGCTCGGTGCGCAGCGGCACCTGGTCGCCGTTGATGCGCGCGGCCGAGGTGTGGTCGCCGATGTTGCTGTGGATGGCATACGCGAAGTCGACCACCGTGGCGCCGCGCGGCAGCGCCATGATCTGGCTCTTGGGCGTGAAGACGTAGACGGCGTCGGGGAACAGGTCGACCTTGACGTGGTCCCAGAACTCGGCGGCGTCGCGTGTCTCGTCCTGGATGTCGAGCAGCGACTGCAGCCACTTGGTGCCCAGGCGGTCGTTGCTCGCGGCGTTGGGCTCGGCGGCCTTGTAAAGCCAGTGCGCCGCCACGCCCGATTCGGCCACGACGTGCATGGCCTCGGTGCGCAGCTGGAACTCCACGCTCACGCCGGCAGGGCCCACCAGCGTAGTGTGCAGCGACTGGTAGCCGTTGAGCTTGGCGATCGCGATGTGGTCCTTGAACTTGCCCGGCAGCGGCTTGTACATCTGGTGCAGGATGCCCAGGCCGGTGTAGCAGGCGATCACGTTCGGCACGATGAGCCGGAAGCCGTAGATGTCGGTGACCTGCGCGAAGCTCAGGTGCTTTTCTTCCATCTTGCGGTAGATGGAATAGAGCGTTTTCTCGCGGCCCGCGATGCGCAGCGTCATGCTGGCGGCGGAGAAGGCCGTCTCGACCTCTTTCTGCACCTTCTGGATCAGGTCGCGTCGTCGTCCGCGGGCCTTGGCGACGGCCTTGGCCAGCGTGGCGTAGCGCCAGGGCTTGAGGTGGCGGAACGACAGGTCCTGCAGCTCGCGGTAGGTCTGGTTCAGGCCCAGCCGGTGCGCGATGGGGGCGTAGATCTCGAGCGTTTCACGCGAGATGCGGGCCCACTTCTCGCGCGGCGCATCGGCCAGCGTGCGCATGTTGTGCGTGCGGTCGGCCAGCTTGACCAGGATGACGCGCACGTCGCGCGCCATGGCCAGCAGCATCTTGCGGAAGGACTCGGCCTGGTTTTCTTCGCGTGTGTTGAACTGCAGCTTGTCGAGCTTGGTGAGCCCGTCGACCAGCTCGGCAACCGGGGCGCCGAAGCGCTCGATGAGTTCCGGCTTGGTGACCCCGCAGTCTTCGATGGCGTCGTGCAGCAGCGCGGCCATGAGCGCCTGGGCGTCGAGCTTCCATTCGGCGCACTGCGCCGCCACGGCGATGGGGTGGGTGATGTACGGCTCGCCGCTGTTGCGCAGCTGCCCGAGGTGGGCTTCGTCGGCAAAGCGGTAGGCCCGGCGCACCAGCTCGGTGTCTTCGGGGCTCAGGTAGTCGAGGCGGGCCGTCAGCGCGGCAAAACTCGCGGCGGCCGCGTTCAGCGCCGCCGGACTCGGTTTCGGCGTGGGGGACGTAGGTTTGGCGACCGCGCTCATGGCTACCACTTTAGCGTGACCGCTCTGTGGGCGCGTCCAGACGTAAAAAAAGCACCGCAATGCGGTGCCTTTTCGTTGCAGGGCTGCGTCAGAAGATCAGCCCGGCACTTTCTTGAGCATTTCGATGCCGATCTTGCCTTCGGCGATTTCGCGCAGGGCCGTGACGGCGGGCTTGTTCTTGCTCTCGATCTTGGGGGCGTGGCCTTGGCTCAGCATGCGCGCACGGTACGTGGCGGCGAGAACGAGCTGGAAACGGTTCGGGATCTGAACGAGACAATCTTCGACGGTGATGCGGGCCATGATGAATTCTTTCGGTCGGTGAGCGGGGATTTCAAGGGATGTTCAGTGCGGCGAACGTATCGGCACGGGCTCTGCGCTGTGCGGAATACCGCAGCCGCTGCGCGTGGACGATCGCCTTGAGATCGAAAAGCGCGCGCTCAAATAACTCGTTGATTATAACGAAATCGAATTTCCCGGCCTGGGCCATCTCTTCGGCCGCGTTCTTCAGGCGCAGTTCGATCACCGCCGCGCTGTCCTCGCCGCGCCGTTCCAGGCGGGAGCGCAGCTCTTCCCAGCTGGGCGGGAGGATGAAGATCATGACTGCGTTGGCAAAGGTCTTGCGGATCTGCAGCGCGCCCTGGAAGTCGATTTCGAGGATCACGTCGGTGCCCAGCGCCACCCGCTCCTCGACCGCCTTCTTCGACGTGCCGTAGCGGTGGCCGTGCACGTGGGCCCATTCGACGAAGCCGTCGGCTGCGATGAGGGCGTCGAACTCGCTCGGGGAGGCGAAAAAGTACTCCCGGCCGTGCTTTTCCTGCCCGCGGGGGGGGCGCGTGGTGTGGGACACCGAGGGTTGAACGGCCGAGTCGAGCTCCATGAGCGCCTTGACCAGGCTCGATTTGCCAGCGCCGCTGGGCGCGGCGACCACGAAGATATTGCCGGGGTAGTCCATGGGGAGGCTCGTCGTCATTCGATGTTCTGCACCTGCTCGCGCATCTGTTCGATGAGGACCTTCATGTCCACGCCGATGCGCGTGAGTTCCAGGGCTGCCGACTTGGAGCCCAGGGTGTTGGCTTCGCGGTGCAGTTCCTGGATCAGGAAATCCAGCCGCTTGCCGATCTCGCCGCCCTTCTTGAGCAGCCGCTCGATCTCGTCGAGGTGCGAATTCAGCCGCGTGAGCTCTTCCGCCACGTCGATGCGGATCGCGAAGGCGGTGGCCTCGGTCAGGGCGCGGTCCTGGGCGGCTTCGGGCAGCGTGCCGCCCGTGCCGGCGGTCAGGCCCATGGCCTCCTGCCAGCGCTCCAGGAAGCGGTTGCGCTGCTGTTCGACCAGCTGCGGCACCAGCGGGCCAGCCTGCTGCACCAGGGTGCGCAGCTGCGCCAGGTGCGCTTCGAGCATCTTGGCCAGCCGGGCGCCTTCGCGCTGGCGGGCGGAGATCAGGGCTTCCAGGGCCTTGCCTGCCACGTCGAGCAGGTCGGGGCCCCAGTCGCCGCGCGTGGCGCCGTCGCTGCCGGCCAGGCGCAGCACGTCGGCAACGCTCAGCTCGCGGGCGTCGGGCAGCCAGGCACGGATGCCGTCCTGCACGCCGTTCAGCCGCTGAAGCAGCTTGACGGAGGGCTCGACCACGCCCGCCTGGGACGTGTTCTCGATGGCCGCGCGCACCTCGACCTTGCCGCGCTTGAGCTTGCCCGTGAGCAGCTCGCGCAGCGCGGTCTCATGCTGGCGCAGCTCCTCGGGGAGCTTGAAGGTGAGGTCGAGAAAGCGGCTGTTGACCGAGCGGATTTCGACCCCGAGTCGGCCCGCGGCGGAGGGCCGTGCATCGGCTTCGGAGTGGCTGCCTGCGGGGCCGTTCTGGCCGCTGGCGTAGCCGGTCATGCTGTAAACTGGCATTGCGCCTCACTGTGGTTTTGCTTGCAAGCACCGAGGCGTCGGTACAGCGTTCGCTTGCCGCACCATCGCCTTCGGGCGAAACTCCCGGATTATGTCAAAGGTCAAGCCTACGCCCCTGTTGCCCGATACGGTCATTGGCGGATATCGCGTTGTTCGCCGGCTTTCCGCGGGCGGTTTCGGCGTGGTCTACCTCGCCATCGACCCGAACGGCCAGCAGGTCGCCGTCAAGGAATACCTGCCTTCGTCGCTCGCCACGCGGGGCCCCGGCGAGCTGGCGCCGCAGGTGCCGCCCGAGAAGCTGTCGCTGTACCGCCTGGGGCTCAAGAGCTTCTTCGAAGAAGGCCGCTCGCTCGCGCAGATTTCGCATGCCTCGGTGGTCAGCGTGCTCAATTTCTTCCGCGAAAACGAGACCGTCTACATGGTCATGAACTACCTGGAGGGCGCGACCCTGCAGGATTTCGTGGTCACGGCACGCGACCTGAAGCGGCAGAAGGTGTTCCGCGAATCGACCATCCGTTCGCTGTTCGACGAAATCCTGCGCGGCCTGCGCATCGTCCACCAGTACAAGATGCTGCACCTGGACATCAAGCCCGCCAACATCTTCGTCACCGACGACGACCGCGCCGTGCTGATCGACTTCGGCGCCGCGCGCGAAGTGCTCAGCAAGGAGGGCATCTTCATCCGCCCCATGTACACGCCCGGCTTCGCCGCCCCCGAGATGTACCGGCGCGATTCGTCGATGGGCCCCTGGACCGACATCTACGCCATCGGCGCCTGCATTTACGCCTGCATGCAGGGCTATCCGCCCAACGACGCACCCCGTCGCATCGAGAAAGACCGCCTGAGCCTGTCGCTCTCGCGCCTGCGCGGTGTGTATTCCGACAACCTCATCGAGGTGGTCGAGTGGTGCATGTCGCTCGATCCGCTCTCGCGTCCGCAGTCGGTGTTTGCGCTGCAAAAAGAACTCAGCCGCGAAGGCGAGCGCCGCTACACCAAGCTCACGGTCGGCGAAAAGGTGCGCCTGTCGATCGACAACATCCGCTCCTTCGACAAGAAGAGCCTGCCGCGCGCCGCCGCGCCCACCACCCGTCCGGCCTGATCGACATGAAGTTCTCCGTGTTTCAGGTCAGCCGCAAGGGCGGCCGTCTCAAGAACGAAGACCGCATGGGCTACTGCTACACGCGGGAGTCGGGTCTGTTCGTGCTCGCCGACGGCATGGGCGGCCACCCTGAAGGCGAGGTGGCGGCCCAGCTGGCGCTGCAGACCATCGCCGCGCTGTACCAGCGCGAGGCCCGCCCCACCGTGAAGGACGTGAAGGCCTTCCTGGCCGAGTCGGCCATGTCGGCGCACCAGCAGATCATGCGGTACGCCAGCCACAAGGCGATGCTCGACACGCCCCGCACCACCGTGGTCGCGGCCGTGCTGCAGAACGCCACCGCCACCTGGCTGCATTGCGGTGACTCGCGCCTGTACGTCGTGCGCGACGGCCGCCTGCTGACCCGCACGCGCGACCACTCGCACGCCGAGCGCCCCAAGCCCCACGGTGCCACCGATGCGCCCGTCAACCGCAACCTGCTGCTGACCTGCCTGGGCTCGCCCACCACGCCGCTGTTCGACGTGTCGGCACCGCTGCCGCTGCAGCGCGGCGACCGCCTCATGCTGTGCTCCGACGGCGTCTGGGGCGTGCTCGACGACGCCGTCATCGTGCACACCCTGTCGTCCGGCAAGCCCGTGTCCGATGCCGCGCCCGACCTCGCCGAAATGGCGCTGCGCAAGGGCGGCGCCCACAGTGACAACGTGACGCTGATCGCGCTCGAGTGGGAAATGCCCGAGACGCCCGGCGACGACCGCGGCGTGTCCACCGAAACCATCGACGACGGCGTGTTCGCCTCGACCATCCAGGCCGGCATGCCGTCCGACAGCGAGATCGACGACCTCGACGAAGACGCCATCGAGCGCTCCATCGCCGAGATCAACGAAGCCATTCGCCGCTCTGCCGCCCGCAAGACCTGATCTCCTGATCGGGTCTCGCGGTTTTTCTTTTTCTTTTTCGGTTTCCTCCAGACACATGACTGCTTTCACACGAAGCGGCGGCCGCGCCGCCGACCAGCTGCGCCCCGTGCGCATCACCCGCGGCTTCACCATCCATGCCGAGGGCTCCGTGCTCATCGAGTTCGGCCAGACCCGCGTGCTGTGCACCGCCTCGGTCGAAGAAAAAGTGCCGCCGCACAAGAAGGGCAGCGGCGAAGGCTGGGTGACGGCCGAATACGGCATGCTGCCGCGCGCCACCCACACCCGCAGCAGCCGCGAAGCCGCCAAGGGCAAGCAGACCGGTCGCACGCAGGAAATCCAACGCCTCATCGGCCGCTCGATGCGCGCTGTGTTCGACCTCGCCGCGCTCGGCGAACGCACCATCCACCTCGACTGCGACGTGCTGCAGGCCGACGGCGGCACGCGCACCGCGGCCATCACCGGCGCCTTCGTGGCCGCACAGGACGCCGTCGACAAGCTGCTGGCCTCCGGCGCGCTCAAGACCTCGCCCATCAAGGGCCACGTGGCCGCCATCTCGGTGGGCATCGTCGACGGCACGCCGCTGCTCGACCTCGAGTACACCGAAGACTCGGCCTGCGACACCGACATGAACGTCGTCATGACCGGCGCCGGCCACTTCGTCGAAGTGCAGGGCACGGCCGAAGGCGTGGCCTTCACGCGCGACGAAATGAACCTGCTGCTCGGCCTGGCCGAGAAGGGCATCGGTGAACTCGTGAGCCTGCAGCAGCAGGCCCTGCTTTCGAACTGAACGACCGACGACCACAACCACTAGCTACTGGCGCCCGTTCATTCATCGGGCATCACAGCCATCTTTGACTTTCCATGAAACTGGTTCTGGCTTCCAACAACGCGGGCAAGCTCGCCGAACTCCAGCAGCTGTTTGCCGAGCTGTCCGTCACCCTGGTGCCGCAGTCGGCACTCGGCGTGGGCGAGGCTGAAGAACCCTTCCGCACCTTCGTCGAGAACGCGCTCACCAAGGCGCGCCACGCCAGCGCCGCCACCGGCCTGCCGGCCATCGCCGACGACGCCGGCCTGTGCGTCGACGCCTTCGGCGGCCTGCCGGGGGTCGACACCGCGTACTACGCCACGCAGTTCGGCTACGCCAAGGGCGACGCCAACAACGTGAAGGCGCTGCTCGAACAGCTCGACGGCGTGGTCAACCGCCGCGCCGCGCTCGTCAGCACGCTCGTCGCGCTGCGTCGCCACGACGACCCCGAGCCGCTCATTGCCGTCGGCCGCGTGGTTGGCGAGATCGCAAGCGCGCCCATCGGCGACAACGGCTTCGGCTTCGACCCCGTCATGTTCCTGCCGACCTTCGGCAAGACCTTCGCCCAGCTGCCGCCCGACGTGAAGAACGCCAACAGCCACCGCGGCCGCGCCGCGCAGGCCATGCTCGCCCTGATGCGCGAGCGCTGGTTCTGACCCATGGCCACCGTCTTCCCGATCCAGCCCGCCCAAGCCGGCGGCGCCCCCCAGGCCAATGACGTGCTGCACTGGATGCGCCCCGGCCCGTTGCAACTTGCCGCGCTGCCGCCGCTGTCGCTGTACATCCACCTGCCGTGGTGCCTGCGCAAGTGCCCCTATTGCGACTTCAACTCGCACGAGTGGCGCGCCACCAGTGAGGCCGACATCGACGGCCTTCCCGAAGCCGCCTACATCGACGCGCTGATCGCCGACCTCGACGCCGCGCTGCCGTTGATCTGGGGTCGCACCGTCCACACCATCTTCATCGGCGGCGGCACGCCCAGCCTGTTCTCGCCGCAGGCCATCGACCGGTTGCTCGGCGACGTGCGCGCGCGCCTCAAACTCGCGCCCGAGTGCGAGATCACGCTCGAGGCCAACCCCGGCACCTTCGAGCGCAACCGCTTCCGCGCCTACCGCGCGGCCGGCGTCACGCGCCTGTCGGTGGGCGTGCAGAGCTTCAACGACGAACACCTGACGGCGCTGGGCCGCGTCCACGACCGCGCGCAGGCCATCGCCGCGGTGGAAGAAGCCGCGAGCGCCTTCGACACGTTCAACCTCGATTTGATGTACGCCCTGCCGGGCCAGACCATGGAAGGCCTCGACGCCGATCTGACCCAGGCCCTGGCGCTCGCGCCGCCGCACATCTCGATCTACCACCTCACCATCGAGCCCAACACCTGGTTCGCCAAGTTCCCGCCCACGCTGCCCGAGGACGACATCGCCTACGCCATGCTCGACCGCATCACCGAGCGCACGGGTGCGAGCGGCATGTCGCGCTACGAGGTCTCGGCCTATGCGCGCGACGGGCACCAGTGCGCGCACAACCTCAACTACTGGCAGTTCGGCGACTACCTCGGCATCGGCGCCGGCGCGCACAGCAAGCTGAGCTTTGCGCACCGCATCGTGCGGCAGGTGCGCTATCGCGAACCGCGCCTCTACATGGAGAACGCACGCGCCGGTGCGGCCGTGTCGCAGAGCGACGAAGTGGCACTGGCCGACCTGCCGTTCGAGTTCATGCTCAACGCGCTGCGACTGAAGCAGGGCTTCACGCTGCCCCAGTTCAGCGAGCGCACGGGCCTGGCGATGACGTCGATCCAGCGCGGCCTGGAAGAGGCCGAACGCAAGGGGCTCGTCGCGCGCGACCTGTTCCGCGTGTGGCCCACCGAGCGCGGACTCGACTTCCTGAGCGACCTGCAGACGCTGTTCCTGCCCGACGACGAGTAAGGCCGCGCCGTCAGCTTAAAATCGACGGTTCCGGAGAGTTGGGTGAGTGGTTTAAACCAGCAGTCTTGAAAACTGCCGACGTGAAAGCGTCCGTGAGTTCGAATCTCACACTCTCCGCCAAGAATCAGTCTGAGCAAGTTTCAAGAAGTCCCGCGCAGTCCATGCGACGGGACTTTTTCGTTGGAAGAGGCGTCGCTTTGAGTCCGATGCTATCGGCCGCGGACTGCCCCTAGCCAGGTGCCAAACATGGCATTAGTCGTGGTATTTCCGAGCCAATGCCGTGGACCCTCACAGTTAAAGCTGCAAACCGCGCGAAAAGGCCTACAGGCTGACCGACGCGGCCGGCCTATATTTGTTCGCCTCTACGGCTAGCGCGAAGAGCTGGCGAACGAACGAACGACACCGTCGGCGGAAAGCAAAAGACGAAGACCTACGGCCAGTATCCTGCGGTGAACTTGGCAGATGCTCGAAAGGCTCACGCGCCTGCTCGTGAGAGACCGCCGGCCGCAGCCATGGCGCCGATCTTCGAGGCGGTAACGCGACTGGCTCAAGGCGAAGCTGCCGACCCTCTCCAATGGGAAGCACCAGATTCAGATGGAGAACACCTTAGAGCGCGATGCGTTCCCGGAGCTCGGGTCGCGGCCTATCAATGCCATACCGCGTTCGGAGTTGGTCACGTTGATGCGCGCCATTGATGGCGACGAAGACTCGGCGACTCGATTCGGCCTGCTGTTCCTAGCTGACACCTTCGTTCGTGTTGACGAACTGCGCGGGATGCTGTGGGGCGAGCTGAAAGAAAAGGGGATGGTGTGGGGGCCGGAGGTGCGCATGAAAAAAAGAGGGGCGCTAAGGGATCATGCAACTGGTGTTCAAGAGATACTCATGCTTCCATATTGCAGAGCGCACACAAATGTTCTATCAAGTACAAATCGAGACGAATGAAAAAGTCGGCAAGGCAGGAAAGTTTAGGCAGCTCTTTGAACTAGACAAGAATGATCTCAAGGATATTGAAGAGCGAGTTGTCGCTCCCTTTATCCGCGGCGATGATTTCCAGTTTGACGGTTACTTTCTTACCAAGAAGGAGGTCAAGCGTCTTGCAATCAAATCGACAGAGAAAACAACGGCCGAGCTGTCGAGTTTTGAGAATCAAAATATGCCTCGCGGCGTCATCATGTTCATATCGCCGAGTGACATAGTCAGCTACAAGAAGCATACAAAGGACATTACAAACGAGGTCTTTGACCGAGTGAAGGCCTCGATGGTCAGTGCTTCGGCGGCACCCGTGCCAGATAAAGCAGCCTCGAAGCTGGATCGCTCAAAGGTCTTTATCGTTCATGGGCGCGATGATTTGGCGAAGGTTTCTGCAGCTAGATTTATTGAAAGGCTTGGTCTGTCTGCGATCATCCTGCATGAGCAAGTTAGCGCAGGACAGACGATCATCGAGAAAATTGAAGAGCACACGAACGTAGGATTTGCTCTTATTCTGTACACGCCTTGCGACACTGGAAGCTTGGTTGGTGAGTCTCCAAGGCCGCGCGCAAGGCAAAACGTTGTGTTTGAACATGGCTACTTGGTCGCAAAGCTAGGACGACAAAACGTCTGCGCGCTAGTCAGGAATGGCGTGGAGGTCCCGAATGACATGAGCGGTGTCGTCTACGTTTCCCTCGACGATCATGGAGCTTGGCAAATCGCTATTGCGAAAGAATTGCGAGCCGCCGGCTTCATGATTGATATGAACAAAGTCGTGTAGGACAGCGACGAGCGGCCGCAGTGCCTTTGTCCCGAGGGGGATTCGGATCCAAGTCGGCTCTGTTGCAACTCTTTTAGCCGTCCTCCCATTTTCCAATGACCGTCCCCAACGTGCGGAGCGATTCGCGGATGGGTTCATTTGACGGATCTAGTGGCTGGAGCCGCCGTGGGTCATCTTCGCGAACGGGTGTCGATCTGGTCACCGCACGCTCGTTGGGCGATGCATTCACCGATGCTTGCCCCATCTACAACACCTTGAGACGGGGCGGGCCGATCGCGGCGACCGTCGCACTTCGCTGAGGAATCCTGATGAAAATCGAAGCTGCGATGCGGCCCGATTTTTTCGTACAGGGGGCTGGCGCGGCTGTCCGCCGAGCTCGGCGCCGCGTCGAAGCTACCTCCCCGACCCATACCGCCGCACCAGAATGCGCGTCCCACTCGCAGCCTCAAACTGCTGCCAAACCAGCACCGCATCCCCCACTTCATTCATCGCCAGATCAGGCGCCGCAGCAATTTCGTCCGTGCCCTCCTGAGCCACCGGCGTCCCCCAGCCATCCGCCAGCGTGTGCCGAGTCGCATAGAGATCGCTCGTCCCCACCCCATTGCCCTGCGCCCACGCCACCAGCGCATTGGTCGCATCGTCCACGCCTAATGCAGGCAAGCTCGCCAACGCCTGTGAAGCCGCTGCCCGCACCACACGGTCCGCGCCGAAAGCCGCCCCCGGTGCCGACGTCGCCGCCATGAGCGCGTTGTCCAGCCGCCCCCAGCTCACGACCGCCGCGCCCGCTGCATTCATGCGCAGCACGGGCGTGCTCAGCAATGCCTGCGTGGCGACGAACGGTGCACCCACCCGCGCGGTGCTGCTCTGCCACGCACCCGCCGAGAAGCGCTTGAACCACACGGCGCTCTCCCACTGGTTGCTACCGCCGGGCAGGTCGGCCTGGCCCCAGGCGAGCAGGGCGTTGCCGGCGGCGTCGATCGCCAGGTCGTGGGCACCGATCGAGTGGCCGGTGCCGGTGTCGGGCACGAGTTCGGTGGCCGTGGTCCAGGTGCCGCTTGCGTTGGCGCGGTTGGTCCAGAGCGAGGCGCTGCTGCCGTCGGAGCGCTTCCACACGGCGACCGATTCGCCCGCCCCCGCGACCACGACGGCTGGGTCGCCGTCGACGCTGCCGACGACCTCGTTGGTCTCGATGAGGGCGGCGGTGCCCCAGCCGCTGGCCGGGGTGTAGCGGTTGGCGTAGATGCTGAAGCGCGTGCTCGGCCCGATCTGCGACCACACGGCGACGGCGTTGCCGTTGGCGTCGATGCCCACGCTGGCGTTGCCGACGATGCCGGTGCCGGTTTCCAGCAGCGCGGGGCTGCCCCAGCCGCCCGCGGGGTCGACGGGCAGCGCCCACAGGTCGTAGCCGGTCACGGAGCTCAGCTGGGTCCACAGCACGACGGCGCGGCCGCTGGGCTTGTCGATGGCGATGCGGATGTCGCGCACGCCGCCGGCGTTGGCCTCGAGGCGCTGCGGCGCGGTCCAGCCGCTGCCGGGCAGGTAGCGGCTGCCCCACAGGCGGTCCACCTGCGGGTTGCCTTCGATCTGGCGCCACACGACCAGCGCGCGCCCCTGCGCATCGATCGCGGTCTTCGGCAGGCTGGCGCCGCCGGCCGACAGCGCCGACGCATCGCCCCAGCCGATCACCGGCGGTGCGGCGACGAAGGTGGCCGTCACGCCGAGCGCTGCGTCCATCCGCACGGTGCAGGTGCCGGCGTTGCCGCTGCATGCGCCGCCCCAACTGCCGAGCACCTGTCCTGCGGCCGGTGTGGCTGCGAGGACGACCTCGGTGCCCGCGTTGAAATCCGCACTGCAGCGGTCGGTGCAGTCGATGCCCGCGGGCTGCGATCCGACGCGGCCGTTGCCGGTGATGCCGACCTCCAGGCGATGGGTCACTGCCGCCGGCGGGGGCGCGGGCGGGAAGATGCCCAGCGGCGGCAGCGCGCCGCCGCCCGATCCCCCGCCACCACCGCCACAGGCCGCCAACAGGGCCAGCGCGCCTGTCCACACCATCCACCGTCCGTAGCTGCTCGTTTTCGTCATCTCCGTGTTCCTCCTCGTCCGCTGGCGCCGGGGCCCGGCGCCTTCTGTGCTTGTTCGTTCAAGAGGGCCGGATCGTAGGGACGGCCCCGCGTGCGGCCCATAGCACCTTCGGGCACCTGCCCTAAGGTGCTATGGGCTGGCGCAAGGTGTCCCGATAGGCTCCTTGCATGACCTCTTCACGAACGCGCCTGTGCTCGCCTTTGCTTCTCATCGCTGCCGCTCTGGCAGGCGGATGCGCTTCGCATGCCGTGACCGACGACGCCATCGTCACGAGCACCTCGCGTGCGTTGGGCCTGCCGCCGCAGGCCTTCACGATCTCGAATCGGGCCGACAGCGGCGTGCAGACGACCTTCCAGGCCCGCACCGACGGCGGGCGGGTCTACAGCTGCTACGTGGAGGGTTCGGTGTCGGTGGTGGGCCGGGTGGTCAGCGACGCCATCTGCCAGGAGATGCGCCAGAGCGACGCCCCCGCGTCCGCACGCCGCTCCGCCACGCGGCCGACGACCGCACCTGCGCCGGCCTGCAATGCGCTGCTGCGCGCCGCCGGCCGTTGCAACTGAGGCTTCGCGAAAGCCGGTGCGGCACCGATGCGCCGGCGTGGACAACAATGGCGCCCTACGAGGAGAGGGCGCGGGCCGGGCCCGCACCCGAGGATCACGGCACCATGAAACTCCTGCTTGTCGACGATCACCCGCTGTTCGGAGTCGGCTTTGCGCATGCGCTGACGCACGCCCGCCCCGAGTTCGAAGTGCAGACCGCGCTCTCGCTGGCCGAGGGCGTGGCGCGCGCCTCGCAGTGTGCGCCCGACATCGTGCTGATCGACTACCGCCTGGGCGGTGAAGACGGCCTCGAAGGCCTGCGCCTCTTCGGTGCCCGGCATCCGCTCGTGTCGCGACTGATGATCTCGGGCGACGAAGAGCCGGCACTCGCCGCACGCGCACGCGCCGCGGGTGCGGCCGGCTTCATCGGCAAGTCGCGCTCGGTGGCACACATCGCGGCGGCGCTGGACGAGGTGGCCGCGGGTGGCGAGTCTTTCGACGTGTTGACCTCGCGCACCGGCCTGCCGGTCGCGAGCCTCACGCCGCGTCAGCTCGAAGTGCTGCTGCTGGTGGCGCAAGGCCGCCAGAACAAGCAGATCGCCGCCGAGTTGGCGATCGCGGAGCGCACGGTCAAGCTCCACATCACGGCGCTGCTCGACACGATGGACGCGCGCAACCGCACCCACCTGCTGGTCCAGGCGCGGCGCGCAGGGCTGCTGCTGGAGCCGCGATGAAGCCTTCGGTGCCTGCCGACCTCGCATCGCCGCTGAAAGCGCCGCCTGTCCTCAGTGTTCCCGGTGTGCACGGCCGCATCGCCGCATGCCTGCGCTTCTCGGACCTCCAGCTGCAGCAGGTCGAGCAGATGATCCGCACCACGCCCTGGGCGTGGATGTTGGCCGCGCTCGGCGGGTACCTGTGCTACCGCGAATACGCGACGGGCGTGGACGGCGCGCGCATGCAGGCGTGGTTCGCCGTTTACTGCTTTCTCGTGGCCGTGCGGGGCGGCATCTGGGTGGCATGGGCGCTGCGGCCCGGCCTTCGATCGAACCTCGCGGCGATGGCGCTGCCCCTCATGGCCAGCAGCCAGAGCCTCGCCTTGTCGTGGGGCGTCTTGTGCGTCCTGCTGCAGAACGACGGGCCGGCGCAGGCCGAGGCCATCCTTCACATCACGATGGTCACCGTCTCGCTCGGTGGGGCGATCCGGCTCTCGACGATGGAGCGGTCGGCCATCGTCTATGTGGGTCTCATCCTCGGCCCGCTGGTGCTGCGCGACATCTGGTTCGGCGGCAGCTACCACCTGGCCATGGCAATGATCGTGACGCTCATCGGCGTCTACACGCTGCTGAGTTCCCGGGAGCTCTCGCGCGCGCTGCACGAGATTCAGACGCAGCGTCGGCGCAATGCCGAACTGGTGACCGCGCTGAGCGCCGAAAACGAGCGCAGCCGCTCGGCCCGCCAGACTGCCGAGGAAGCCGTCGCGGCGCGCATGCGCTTCTTCGCTTCGGCCAACCACGACTTGCGCCAGCCGCTCAACGCGATGGCGCTGCTGGCGCAGACGCTGCACACGGTCAGCACGCAACCGCAGGTGCAGGCGCTCTCGGAGCAGCTGGTGGCCTGCGCCGACGGCGTGACCGACGTGGTGGACGACCTGCTCGACATCACGCGCGCCGATGCCGGATCGATCAGCCCGCAGTGGTCGCGCTTCGCCATCGACGAGTTGCTGCGCGACTGCTGCCGGCCGCACCAGGCCGTGGCCGCGGCCAAGGGGCTGACGTTCGAGCTGGCCATCGACCCCGCCACCGTCCGCAGCGACCGCGCCTTGCTCACGCGTGTCGTCACCAACCTGCTGGCGAACGCCATCCGCTACACGCGCAAGGGCTCGGTGCGGATCGGCGGCCGGGTCGACAACGGCCGGCTGCGGCTGGCCATCGAAGACACGGGCATCGGCATCGCGCCCGAGCATTTGCCGCACATCTTCGACGAGTTCTATCAAATCGATAACCCCGCGCGCGACCGCCGCCTGGGCTACGGCCTGGGCCTTGCGACCGTGAAGCGATTGAGCGAACTGCTCGACCTGCGCGTGACCGTGCGCTCGCAGCCGGGGCAGGGCAGCGTGTTCGACGTGCAGGTGCCGTTGGCCGATGCGGCCGAGAGCGATCGGGCGGACGATGCCGAACGGCTCGCCGCGTCACCGACCGCCGCATTGGCCGCGCGCGTGCTCGTGCTCGACGACGACCAGAGTTCGTTGCAGGCGCTGCAAGGGCTGCTGGCCTCCTGGGGCGCGGAGGTCCGCGCCGCGAGCGACATGGCGGGTGCGCTGGGCTGCCTGCAGGCGGGCTTCCGGCCCGATGCGCTGGTGGTGGACCTGCGGCTCGGCCTGCAGGCGAGCGGCCTCCAGGCCATCGCGGACCTGCGCCTTGCGTTGAACGAAGTCGACCTGCCCGCGTTGATCGTGACCGGCGACGTCGGAGGCGATTCGCTGGCCGCGGCACGCGAGGCCGGCCTGCCGGTGCTCGTCAAGCCGGTGCGGCCTTCGCAGCTTCGCGCCTTCCTGGGCCATGCGCAGGCGTGGAGGCGGACTGGCGTCTCGAGCGAGTAGCTGAAAGCCCCGGGGCAACTCGCTTCGCGCCGGGTCTCATCCTCCCCATCCATTGCCCCGCCCGGTCAAGGCGCGGCGTGTGCGGTGGCGCGGGAAAACACCGAGAGCGCGTTCGTTGACTGGCCCACCCGCAATCCCTAAAGTTCATCCATATGATCAATTGAGCAGTTGAAGATCAAATGTTCACAAAATACACGACATGGACCCCGAACTGAGTCTTTCCATCCGCGCCGCATGGCTGGCCTACGTGGGCGGCCACACGCAGGAGCAGATCGCCGAGCGCCTCGGCGTGTCGCGCGTCAAGGTGCAGCGGCTGATCGCCTCGGCCATGCAGAGCGGGTTGATCAAGTTCTTCGTGGAAGGTGTGCCTGCCGAGTGCATGGCGCTCGAAGACAAGCTGGTGGAAGCCTTCGGCCTGAAGCGCTGCGTGGTCGTCCCGACCACCCAGGCCGACCTGGACGATGCGACCGATGCGATCCCCGCGCTGGCAGTGGCTGCCGCACGCCAGCTGACCCGTGTCCTCGACGCCGGCGAGGTGCGCACCATCGGTGTGGGCCACGGTCGCACGCTGGCCGCGATGGTCGAGCGGATGCCCGCGGCGAATCGCAAGGACACGCGCTTCATCTCGCTCCTGGGCAGCCTGACGCGCCGCTCCGCCGCCAACCCGTTCGACCTGATTGCCAAGCTGGCCGAACGCACGGGTGGCGAGTGCTACTTCATGCCGGTGCCGTTCCTGGCCGACAGCCGGGCCGACGCGCAGGTGCTGCGCGCCCAGCGTGGCGTGCAGCACGTGCTCGAGCTCGTGCGCGAGTGCCAGCTGTGCGTCGTCGGTGTCGGCGACCTGGGGCCGGACACCCATCTGCTGCGCACCCAGTCGGTCACGGCCAAGGAGCTGGCGGCACTGCGCAAGGCGGGGGCGGTGGGCGAACTCGCCGGCTGTTTCGTGGCGTCGAACGGCGAACCGGTGAAGTGCGAGATGAACGAACGCGCGGTCGGTGCGTCGCTGGACGACCTGCGCGGGCGCGACGTGCTCGCGGTGGCCGGCGGCACGTACAAGGCCGAGGCGATCTGCGCGGTGCTCAACACCGGCCTGATCACCGAACTCATCGTCGACGAGGCGACCGCGCAGCTGTGCCTGCGCCATCAGGCCGGTCAGCGCCGCTGACCGGGCCGCCATCTTCCGGCCGTCGGAGTCGGTGCCCGTAGAGCGCCAACGTCGACCGGAACACACAGGTTCAAGAAGATCAACAGGGAGGAGGTTCGCATGGGCGCCCAGCTCGAAATTTCCGCGCGCAGACCGTTCCGTCTGCGGACGTCGGTCTGCGTGTGGACGGCGGTGCTCCTGTTGCTGTTCGTGGCGATGGCGCTGGACACCAAGGCGGTCCGCATCGGCTCCAGCGAAGACGCGCGGGTCGACGCGTTCTCGGCCGAGGCCTACGGCAAGAAGGCATTCGCACCCATTCGGGCCCTGATCGAAAAGGCTGCCGTCGACGCCCCGGTGCTGGCGCAGGCCCTCGCAGCGGACAAGGCGGCCGCGGGCGACATGTACGGCAAGCCCGGAAGCGTCGGGCCGATCTTCCCGGTCCGGTTCACCGGGACCGTCGGCGAGGGCCGTGCGGGCATCTTCACGGTGGCGGTCGACGGCCTGCCGCAGGGGCTGCAGCTTCGCGTGCAGACCGGGCCGGCCCTCAACGGCACCGAGATGCGCGACGCCACGGGCACGGTGGCCTTCGGCCAGTTCACCAACCAGATCGACTACCAGGACGCGGGCTCGGCACTGAACAACGAGGTCAAGGCGCAGGTGCTCGGCACGCTCGACCGCGACACGCTCACCGGCAAGAAGGTCGACGTCGTCGGTGTGTTCCAGTTCATCAATCCGTCGAGCTGGCTCGTCACGCCCGTGCGGCTGGGCGTGCAATGAGCGCCGCTGGCATCGCCCGTCCTCCCGACAGCGCGATCGTGCTGTCGGCGCGGAACATCGCCAAGTCGTACGGCAGCGTGCAGGCGCTCAAGGGCGTGAACTTCGACATCCACCGCGGGCAGGTCACGACGCTGTTCGGTGAAAACGGCGCCGGCAAGTCCACGCTGATGAAGATCCTCTCGGGCGTGGTCACGCCCACGTCGGGCGACATCGTGCTCGATGGCGTGCCGGTCGTCCTGGCGTCGGCCGCGGACGCACGCGAACGCGGCATCTCGATCATCCACCAGGAGCTGAGCCTGGCACCGAACCTCTCGGTGCGCGACAACGTCTTCATGGGCCGCGAGCTGCGCGGCGCCACCGGTGTCGACTTTGCCGAAGAGGCGAGGCGCACGCGGGCGCTGATGGCGGAACTCGAGGAAGCGATCGATCCGTTGACCTTGGTCGAAGACCTGCGCCTCGGGCAGCAGCAGATCGTCGAGATCGCGCGTGCGCTGTCGGTCAACAGCCGCATCCTGATCATGGACGAGCCCACGTCGGCGCTCTCGGCGGCGGAGGTGAAAGCGCTGTTCAAGGTGATCCGCGACCTCACGGCGCGAGGGGTGTCCATCGTCTACATCTCGCACCACCTGGAGGAGGCGCTGCAGATCACCGACCACGCGGTGGTGCTGCGCGACGGTGCCATGACCGCCAGGGCGCCGCGCGCCGAGATCGATCTTGAGTGGATCGTGCGCCACATGGTCGGCGAGAACTTCGATCTCGGCAGCCCACCTGGCGGCTACGACTTCGGCGAAGTCGCGCTGGCCATCGAGGACGCCGTCCTCACCGAAAGCTCCGGCGCCGACGTCGTCGACCATGTGTCGCTCGACGTGCGGGCGGGCGAAATCGTCTGCATCTACGGGTTGATGGGCGCGGGGCGCACCGAGTTGCTGGAGGCCGTGGCCGGCCGGTGCGCACTCGACGGCGGGCGCGTGCTGCTCGAAGGACAGGACGTGTCGAGGCTGAGCATCGCGCAGCGCATCGCCAAGGGCCTGGCGCTGGTGCCCGAAGACCGCCAGCGCGACGGCCTCGTGCAGACGATGACCGTCGGCCAGAACCTCTCGCTGGCCAGCATCGGCGCCTTCGTTCGCGGGTGCTTCACATCGCCGGCCCGGGAACGTGCATGCGTCGACGAATCGATCCGGCGCGTCACCGTCAAGACCCGCGGCGGCCAGGCGGCCATCGGATCGCTGTCGGGCGGCAACCAGCAGAAGGTGGTCATCGGAAAGATGCTCGCCACGCACCCGAAGGTCCTGCTGCTCGATGAGCCGAGTCGGGGAATCGACGTCGGCGCCAAGGCCGAGGTGTTCCGCCTGCTCGCCGAGCGCGCGCGGCAGGGCCTCGCGGTCGTGTTCTCGACCTCGGAGGTGAGCGAATGCCTGGGTGTCGCGCACCGGATCGTCGTCATGCGACGGGGACGGATCTCGGCCCAGTTCGGCGCCGACGCCACCAAAGAAATGATCATGGCCGCCTCGGGCGAAGCCATGGTTGCCTGAATGAAGCCCTTCGAGCGGACATCACCATGAGCGAAGCCCCATCCCCAGCCCTGCCTTCCGGTCCTGCCAACGGCGGAGGCGGCGGCGGCATCGACATCGTCCGCCTCCTGCTCGAAGGGCGCGCCTTCTTCGCGTTGATCGCGATCGTGGCCGTGTTCTCGTTGCTGTCGCCCGTGTACTTCTCGACCGGCAACTTCCTGATCATGTCGTCGCACGTCGCCATCTTCGGGCTGCTGGCCATCGGCATGCTGATCGTGATCCTCACCGGTGGCATCGATTTGTCGGTCGGATCGACCCTCGGCCTGTGCGGGGTCGTCGCCGGCTACCTGATGCAGGGCGTCACGATCGACGCGCTCGGCCTGGTGCTCTACCCGCCGGTCTGGGTCGTGGTGCTGCTGACCTGCGCGCTGGGTGCCTTCGTCGGGGCCGTCAACGGCGTGCTGATCGCCTTCTTCAAGGTGCCGGCCTTCGTGGCCACGCTGGGCGTGCTGTACGTCGCGCGCGGCGTGGCGCTGCTGATCACCAACGGGTTGACCTTCAACAACCTCGGCGGCCGGCCCGAGTTGGGCAACACGGGCTTCAACTGGCTCGGCTTCGACCAGGTCCTGGGCATGCCGGTCGGCGTGCTGGTCCTTGCCATGGTCGCGGTGGTGGCGGCCGTGCTGCTCAACCGCACGGCCTTCGGGCGCTGGGTGTATGCGAGCGGCGGCAACGCGCGGGCGGCCGAGCTGTCGGGCGTGCCCGTGCGATTCACGACCGTCACCGTCTACGTGCTGTCCGGTGTCTGCGCCGCCATTGCGGGGCTGGTCCTGTCGTCGCAACTGACTTCGGCCGGCCCGACGGCGGGCAGCACCTACGAGCTCACCGCGATCGCCGCCGTCGTGGTGGGCGGCGCTGCGCTCACCGGAGGGCGCGGCAACGTGCGCGGCACGCTGCTCGGCGCCTTCGTCATCGGCTTCCTGTCCGACGGGCTCGTGATCATCGGCGTGTCTTCCTACTGGCAGACCGTCTTCACGGGCGCCGTGATCGTGCTCGCGGTGCTGCTGAACGCCATCCGGTACGGCCGTCGGCCTGCGCGTGCCGCGACCCCGACCGTGTCCGGCGTGTCCGGCACGCCCGCCCAGCCACGGCCCACGGCCTGAAAGATTCCCGTCCGCCGCAGCCGCGGCATCTGTCCAGAAGAAACCACCAAGGAGACGAAGTCATGTTGAACACCACCCGCCGCACGCTGCTTGCTGCACTCTCGCTCACGCCCCTGATGGCCAGCCCGGCATGGGCCCAAGGCAAGGGCAAGGGGCTGATCACGATCATCGTGAACGATCCCGCCAACCCCTACTGGTTCACCGAAGGCGAAGTGGCCAAGGCCACGGCGCAGAAACTGGGCTACACCGCGGTCGTCGCCGCGCACACCGGCGACACCAACACCGAGAGCCGTCTGATCGACACGGCCATCACCAACAAGTCGGTCGCCATCATCCTCGACCCGGCGAACGCGAGCGGCTCGGTGGGTGCCGTGCAGAAGGCGGTGGCCGCGAAGATCCCCGTGATCCTCGTCAATGCCGAGATCAACAAGGAGGGCCTGGCGCAGGCGCAGCTCGTGTCGAACAACGCCCAGGGTGCCGCCCTCGGGGCCCAGCACTGGGCCGAGCTGATGGGCAACAAGGGCAAGTACGTCGAGCTCGTCGGCGCCCCCTCCGACAACAACGCCGCGACCCGGTCGAACGGTTTCAAGACCGTGCTGAGCCAGTACCCGGACCTGGCCAAGGCCGGCTCGGAGGTCGCCAACTGGAACCGGACGCAAGGGCACAACAAGATGCAGTCGCTGATGCAGGCACACCCCGACATCAAGGGCGTCATCAGCGGCAACGACGAGATGGCCCTCGGCGCGATCGCCGCGCTCAAGAAGGCGGGCAAGTTCAACGGGGTCGTCGTCGGCGGGTTCGACGGTTCGCCGGACTCGGTGGCCTCGGTCAAGGCCGGCGAGCTGGCCTACACGGTGCTCCAGCCCGTCGCGGTGTTCGCCGCCGCTGCCGTGCAGCAAGCCGACTCGTTCATCCGAACCGGCAAGACCGGTGCCAAGACCGAGAAGCAGCTGTTCGACTGCATGCTGATCACCAAGGGCAATGCCGCCAAGTACTCCTCGCCGTTCGTCCTGGACAAGTAAGCCCACGCAACGTCACGACACCCCGGCATCGCAAGGTTCCGGTGGCGCTCGCCACGCGACGCCGCCGGTTGCGCAGCCGGTTCGAAGAAATGGAATGCACATGAAGATTGCCATTGCCGCGGACACCGCGGGCGCACCCCTTGCAGAGGTTCTGGCCAGGCACTTCGCCGGCCGGGAGGGCCTCGAGGTGACCCACATCGGCCTGCCCGAGGAGGACGCCGACTTCTTCTATGCCGATCTCTCCGACCGGGTCTGCCAGGGCATCCTCAGCGGCCTCTACGACCGCGCGATCCTGGTGTGCGGAACCGGCATCGGTGTCTGCCTCTCGGCCAACAAGGTGCCCGGCATCCGCGCGGCGCAGACGCACGACACCTACTCGGCAGAGCGCGCCGCGCTCTCCAACAACGCGCAGGTCATCACCATGGGGGCGCGGGTGATCGGGGCCGAACTGGCCAAGGCGGTGGCGCAGGCCTACCTGTCCTCCCACTTCGACCCCCACGGCACGTCGGCGCGCAACGTCCGCGCCATCGATGCGCTGGACGAGAAGTACCACGCGAAACACCGATGAACGCAACCCGTTCGTTCGACGGCCGGCACTGACGCGCATGGCACGCGACCTCATCATCGGCGTGGACGCCGGAACCTCGGTCATCAAGGCCGTGGCCTTCGACCTGCAGGGCCGGCAGGTGGCGGTGGCCAGCACGCCGAACCGCGTGCTGCTCGGCCCCGACGGCGCAGCCGAGCAGGACCTCGACGGGACCTGGACCGACACGGCCGCCACGCTGCGCGCGCTGGCCGCGCGCGTCCCTGGCCTGGCGGCGCGCGTGGTGGCCCTGGCGGCCACCGGCCAGGGCGACGGAACGTGGCTCGTCGATGCCGATGGCCGTCCGGTCGGGCCCGCGATGCTGTGGCTCGACGCGCGCGCCGGCCGTCACGTGCAGGCGCTGCGGGAGACACCGGCCTCGCGGCTCGTCGCCGCGCGCACCGGCAACGCGCTCAACCCATCGATGCAAAGCGGCCAGCTGCTGTGGCTGCAGGCGCACCAGCCCGAGCGCCTGGCACGGGCCGCATCGGCCATGCATTGCAAGGACTGGCTCTTCTTCCAGGCCACGGGCGTGCGTGCGACCAGCCCCTGCGAAGGCGTCTACACCTTCGGCAACTTCCGAAGCCTGGCCTACGACGACGAGACCCTGGCACTGCTCGGCCTGGGCGCCATCAAGCACCTCCTGCCGCCGATCGTCGACGGCACCCGCAGTCATGCGACGCTGACCCGCACTGCCGCCACCGAGACGGGGCTACCCGAAGGCCTGCCGGTGGTGCTGCCGCTCATGGACGTGCCGCTGTGCGTGCTCGGCGCCGGCGGCATGGCGTTCGATGCGCAGGGCGGGCTGCGGCACGTCGGCTGCTCGGTGCTCGGCAGCACCGGCATGCACGGCTGGGTCACCGACAACACGGCGGCCATCGAACCCAGCGCCGAAGCCGGCTACACCATCGCGATGCCCGCGCCGGGCCTGCGGGTCCGCCTGGTCTCGCACATGGCGGCGACGCTGAACATCGACTGGTTGCTCCGGCTGCTCGGCAGCGCGGCCGAACTGGCCGGCGGCGCGGCGTTGCCGCATGCGCAGATGCTGGAGCGGCTCGATGCGCTGGTGCTGTCCACCGCACCCGCACAGGCGGTCTACCACCCCTACATCGCGCAAAGCGGCGAGCGCGGCCCCTTTGTCGATGCGAGCGCCCGTGCGCAGCTCAGCGGCTTCAGTGCCACGCTGGGCGTGGCGGGCCTGTCGCGCGCGGTCTTCGAAGGCATCGCGATGGCCACGCGCGACTGCTACACCGCGCTCGGCACGCTGCCCGAAGAGATCCGCCTGTCCGGCGGCGCGGCACGCAGTCTGGCGCTGCGGCAGATGATCGCGT
The DNA here is from genome assembly GCF_059416405.1 of Variovorax sp. GW821-FHT09D04. NCBI lineage: Bacteria > Pseudomonadati > Pseudomonadota > Betaproteobacteria > Burkholderiales > Comamonadaceae > Variovorax > Variovorax sp. GW821-FHT09D04. Next base: position 345,480 of record NZ_JBWKPA010000004.1, on the reverse strand, counting down.
CGGTCACCGGGCGCCCGGTGCGCGTGTCGAACCGCGAGGAGTGCGGCGCCGCAGGCGCGGCCATCACCGCCGCGCTGTCGATCGACAGCCACGCCAGCCTTCACCAGATGCTGCCCCAGTGGGTCGATGCTTACCTCGACGAAGCGGTCACCTTGCCGGACCCGGGCCAGACCGCACTCTACGACCAGATCTACGGGCAGTACCGCGAGACCGCACAGCAGGCGAGGGCGCCCTGGCAGGCCCTGGCCGACATCCGGCGTGCCCACCTCGATGCCGCCGTGCAGGAGATTCGATGAACGACTTCGTCCCGCCCGCCATCCTGGCGCGGGCCTTCGAGCCGGCCGACGCGACCTGGCTCCATCCCGCGCAGCGGCGGCGCGACCTGGCCGAAGCCTCGCGCAGCGTGGCCGACGTGCTCGTGATCGGCGCGGGCGTGACCGGCGCGGGCGCCGCGCTCGATGCCATCGCGCGCGGACTCTCGGTGGTGCTGGTCGAGGCGGGCGACATCGCCACCGGCACCTCGTCGCGTTCGGGCAAGACCTTTCACGGCGGCCTGCGCTACCTCGAGCAGCTCAACTTCAAGCTGGTGGCGCACGCGATCGAGGAGCGCGACCTGATGGTCAAGGTCCTGTGCCCGCACATTGCCCGCCCGGAGTCTTTTCTCTATCCGCTCACCCGCGCCTGGTGGGAGCGGCCCTATGTCGGCGCCGGCGTGCTGCTCTACGACCTCTTCGGCCTGAAGGGCGGTGCCGTCCCGCGCCAGCGCCATTTCGGCCGGGCGGCGCTCAAGCGGCACATCCCGTCGATCGATGCGCGGCGCGTGGTCGGCGGTGTCCAGTTCCATGACGCGCTGATGGACGATGCGCGCCACACGCTCGCGGTCGTGCGCACGGCGGCCGGTCGCGGCGCCCGGGTCATCACGCGGGCGCCCATGGTCGAGTTCATCAAGGACGGCGAGCGGGTCGCGGGCGTCGTGGTGCAAGACACCCTGACCGGCGAACGGCATCGCCTGGCCGCCCGCGCGGTGATCAGCGCCACCGGCATCTGGGCCGACGACATCCAGCAGCGCGCGGGCGCCAACAGCTTCCGGGTGCAACCCGCGAAGGGCGTGCACATCCTGCTGCGGCCGGAGGCACTGCAGTCCGACACCGGCATCCTCGCCCGCGCCACCGACTCCGTCATCATCGCGCGCCGCTGGTACGGCTACTGGCTCGTCGGCACCACCGACACGCCGTGGCACGGCGACAAGTCGCAGCCGGTCGCCGAAGCGGCCGATGTCGACTACCTGCTCGACAACCTCAACGCCTACCTCGAACGCAAGGTCGGCCGTGCCGACGTGCTCGGCACCTTCGCCGGCCTGCGCCCGCTGCTGAAGTCGGTCGGCGCCACCGATTCGACGTCGGCACTGCTGCGCGACCACGCGGTGATCGACGGGCCGCCCGGCCTCACCACCGTCGTCGGCGGCAAGTACACGACCTACCGCCGCATGGCGGCCGACGCGGTCGATGCCGCGGTGCGGCCCCTGGGGGTGGGCACGCCATCGTCCACGGCCTCGCTGCCGCTGGTCGGGGCCGGCGACTGGGCCGCGGTGCGCGACAGCGCCGGCGACCTGGCGCGGCACTTCGGCATGGGCATCGGCGATGCGGGCCGCCTGCTGCAGCGGCACGGCGACCGGGTGCGCGACCTGCGGGCGCTCGCGCGGGCCAGGCCCGCGCTGCGCGCAACGCTGCCCGGCGCACCGCACTACCTGGTCGCCGAACTCGTGCATGCCGTCGTCGCCGAGGGCGCACACACGCTGACCGACGTGATGACGCGCCGCACCCACCTGTCGATCGAACTCGCCGATGGCGGGCTGGCCCTGGCCCCGTTCGTGGCCGGGTGCATCGCGCCGTACCTGGGCTGGTCGAGCGACGACATCCGCCGGCAGCTTGCGGCCTACCGCGAACTCATCGCGGCGGAGCGTGCGGCGCTGGGCCCCGCCGGGGCTGTTTCGTTGGCTGCGTCGCCTGCCGCTGCTTCTCTCGCTGCGGCCCTGTAGAGCCACATCTTCGCGCACGCCTTCGCGGGTCGCATTCGGCCCCGCCCTTACCCAGGAGACCTGCTTTATGTCCATGAACCGTGTCGTCAACCATCCCGATCGCGTCGTCGAGGACATGCTCGGGGGCTGGTTGCTGGCCCACGGCGACAGCGTCGAGGCACTGCCGGCCAACCCGCGTGTCGTCAAGCGCGCCCGGGCGCCCGAGCGCGGCAAGGTCGGTGTCGTGACCGGCGGCGGGTCGGGGCACGAGCCGGCGTTCCTCGGCTACGTGGGAGACGGCATGGTCGATGCCGTGGCCGTCGGGGAAATCTTTTCCTCGCCCACGGCCAAAAGCTTCCTGGACGCGATCCGCACCGCCGACGGCGGCGCGGGCGTGGCCTGCCTCTACGGCAACTACGCCGGCGACAACATGAACGTCGGCATGGCCCGCCAGATGGCCGAGCGCGAGGGCATCGTGGTCAGGACCGTGGTCGCCAACGACGACGTGCCCTCGGCCGCGAAGGGCGACGAAGCACGGCGCCGCGGTGTCGCGGGAGAGATCTTCATGTGGAAGGTCGGCGCCGCCAAGGCCGCGCTCGGCGCTTCCCTCGACGAGGTGATCGCCGCGGCGCAGAAGGCCATCGCGAACACGCGCAGCATCGGCGTGGGCCTGTCCGCCTGCGTGATCCCCGCAGTCGGCAAGGCCAACTTCCACATCGAGCCCGGCACGATGGAAGTCGGCATCGGACACCACGGCGAACCCGGCATCGACGTGCGGGCGACGGCGAGCGCCGCCGAGATGGCGCAGCTCATGCTCGATGTCGTGCTGCCCGACCTGCCGTTCAGCGCCGGCGACCGGGTCGCGGTGCTGATCTCGGGGCTCGGCGCCACGCCGGTGATGGAGCAGTACATCCTCTACGGAGAGATCGCGCAGCGTCTGCTGGCCAAAGGCATCACGGTGGCGTTCAACCAGGTCGGCAACCTCTTCACCTCGCTCGAGATGATGGGCGTGACGCTGACCCTCATGAGGCTCGACGACGAACTCGAGGCCTGCCTGAAGCATCCCTGCCGCAGCGTCGGGCTGAGCGTGCCCGGCGACGCCGCGCAGGGCCGCACCTACAGCGGGAGCGCCCGCATGAACCCTGCCGTGGCCACGGCGGCCGCGTCTTCGGGCGCCGGCGCGCGCGCACGCACGGTGAGCGGGGCCACGCTGGCCCTCGCGGAGGCGGGGCCCGTGGTGCGCGACCTCATCGACGCCATCGTCGCGAACCGGCAGCACCTGAGCGAGATCGACGGCCTGATCGGCGACGGCGACCACGGCATCAACATGGCCAAGGGCTTCACCGGCTGCGGCACGCGCCTGGACGCGCTCGGCCCGCGCGCCGCGTCGCTGCCCGGTGCCCTCGAGCAGCTGTCGCAGGCGCTGATGGACGACATCGGCGGCTCGATGGGGCCGCTCTATGGCCGCTTCTTTCTCGGCTTTGTCGACACCCTGGCGCCGCATGAACAACTCGATGCGGCGCTGTTCGGCGAGGCGCTGGCCGTGGCCGTGGCCAACGTGCAGGCGATGGGCAATGCCCAGGTCGGCGACAAGACGCTGATCGACGCGCTCGTGCCGGCGCGCGAGGCCTACGCCGCCGCGCTCGCCAGCGGCGCAGGCTTCGCTGCCTGCCTGCAGGCCATGGGCGCTGCCGCGCAGCAGGGGCGCGACGCCACCAAGGACCTGCAGGCCCGCATCGGCCGTTCGGCGCGGCTGGGTGCGCGCTCGATCGGCGTGCTCGACGCCGGCGCCACCTCGTGCTGCCTGATCCTGCAGACGCTGGCGGCTTCGCTGCAGCGCCGGCTGGCCCCCTGAATTCGACTGTCACACGCAAGGAAAGCCTTTTCATGACCACCATCCAAGCCGTCGTCTTCGACATGGACGGCATCCTCATCGACTCCGAAGTGCTCTGGCGCCAGGCCCGCGAGGAGTTCGCCGCAGAGCACGGCATGACCTGGAGCGCCGAGGACCAGGAAGCCACCATGGGCTGCAACACCCGCATGTGGTCGCGTCTCATGGTCGAGCGGCTCGACCTGCGCGCCAGGCTCGGCATGGACGAGGCCGCGATCGCCCGCGAAATCAAGGCGCGCCTGCTGGCGAAGTACGAGGTGCACCTGCCCGAGCGCGAAGGTGCGATGGCCGCGGTGCGCCTGGCGGCGACCCGCTACAAGGTCGCGCTGGCCTCCGGCTCACCGAACGAATTGGCGGCGCACGTGATGAAGGTGACGGGCCTCGACAAGGTCTTCCTGGCCACCACGTATGGCGACGATGTCGCGCACGGCAAGCCCGCGCCCGACATCTACCTCGACGTGCTGCAGAAGATCGGCGTGAAGCCCGAGCATGCCGTCGGCGTCGAGGATTCCGGCAACGGCATTCGTTCGTTGCATGCGGCCGGCATGGGCATCATCGCGGCGCCCGGGCCGGAGTTCCCGCTCGGGCCCGAGGTGCTTGCCCTGGCCGACGTGCGCATCGCCGAGCTGACGGCGTTCGACCTCGACCTCGTCGAGCGCGCCGGCGCGGCGCACCGGGCGCGCATGCGCTGACGGGCCGGGCAGCCCGAGGCCCGAAAGAAATCAGCGGCCCGCGACCGCGTGCCCCGCAATCGCATCGATCACCGGCGCCCACGTCACCTTCGGCAGCGCGTGGCCCATGCCCTCGATGGTCACCATCCGCGCACCGGGCACGTGGCGCGCCACGTCCTTCCCGCATTCGATCGGCACCAGCGGATCGACATCCCCATGGATCACCAGCGTCGGCGCCTTCAGCGACGCCAGCCGCTCCCTGCGGCTGCCGGACGCGATGATGGCCGCGAGCTGGCGTGCATAGCCGGCCGGGTGCAGGCCGCGTTCGAAACTGCGTTCCGCGCGCGCGGCATCGAGCGCCTCTTCGTCCGGATGCGAACCGGCGCGCAGCACCTTCATCACCTGCTGCTGGCGCGCGATGTAGCCGTCGCGGTCCAGCGGCGTGGGCGTGAGCAGCACCTGCAGCGCCTGCGGTTGGGGCGGCGGCAGGTCGGGGGCGCCGCTGGTGGCCATGATCGACACCAGCGTGCGCACGCGCGCCGGATGGCGCAGCGCGATCTCCTGGCCGATGGCGCCGCCCATCGAGGCGCCGACGATGTGGGCGCGATCGATGCCCAGTGCGTCGAGCAGGCCGACCGCATCGTCGGCCATGTGGGCCAGCGTGTACGGCACCTGGCTCGCGCTCACCGGCACGCCGGCCAGCGCCTGCCCGAGCAGCTTGGCCACGTCGGGAATACCCGCGGCGCTCAGGCGCGTGGACTGTCCGATGTCGCGGTTGTCGAAGCGGATGACGCGGTAGCCGCGACCGGCCAGGCGTTCGCAAAAAGCTTCGTCCCACGCAATCATCTGCGTGCCCAGGCCCATGATGAGCAGCAGCGGTGGCGCCGCCGGATCGCCGAAGCAGTCGTAGGCCAGCTCGATGCCGTTGGACGAAGCGAACGAAGGGGAAGAGGGGTCGCGTTGCATGGGGCGTGGCGGTGAAAAGGAAGGGGAGAGAAAGGAAGAGAAGCGAAAGGCAACCGTCGCGCGTTGCGCTTTGTGCCCTGCGGCCGGGACGGTGTTTCGTGGACGATCTTTCCGTGGGGCACCAGCGTGAGAAAGGTTCGTTCAGACCAACCGGGAGTGACTTCGGGACAATTTGGCGCTATCGGGAAACTCCGAGTCTGCGCGTGCAGAACGCTTCGATATCCTGCGACGACCTTGGAGTGCGAGGCCAGTGGCGGCCTCGCCATCGAAGGCATGTGTTCTGAAGGGATTGATCGTCGTGCATCGTTCGCCACCCGACTTCGCGTCACGCGTCTACGGACCCCAGCGCGTCGCAGCCATCGTCGCCACCCTGGTCGAAGAAGGCATCGCACCGGAACAAACCCTGAGCGGAAGTGGCCTGACGGAAGACCAGCTGCGCGCACCGGCGACGCGGATTTCCTACGAGCAGGCGGCCGTGGTCTTCCGCAACGCGGTGCGTCTGGCGCCCGGTCCCTCTATCGCCTTTCGCGCGGGCATCCGCATGCACCTCACGGCCTACGGCATGTACGGCTACGGGCTGCTCAGCAGCCCCACGCACGCCGACCTGATGGACTTCACCATCAAGTACAACCGCGTCATGGGCCCCGTGGCCGGGCCGGTGTCGTACACCTGCAGCGGCGGCACCGCGGTGCTGCCCTACGAGGTGCTGCTGTCGTCCGACCCGCAAGACCCGCTGTACCGCTTCGCGCTCGAGTTCGCCTTTGCGGTGCACCTGCGGCTGGGGCGCGATCTCTTCGGTTCGTCGTTCGGTCTTTCCGCACTGCACGTGCGCTTTGCCGAGCCCGAGGATTTGAGCGCCTACCGCACGCTGTTCTGCTGCCCCGTGGCGTTCGGCCAGCCGCGCGACGAACTGCATGTGGGCTCGCCGTGGGTGGGCCATCCCTCGCGGCTGCCCGACTCGGTCACGCATGCGATGGTGAGCGAGATGTGCCAGCAGGTGCTGGCCGACCTGCCGCGCTCGGGCGGTGTCTCGTCGGTGGTGCGGCGCACGCTGATCGACCACATGCCGTGGCGCTTTCCGACCATCGAGCCGATGGCTTCGGAGCTGTCGATCCATCCGCGCACCTTGCGCCGTCGGCTCGAAACCGAAGGCACGACCTACCGCGGCATCCTGGCCGACGTGCGCCGCGTGCTGGCCATCGAGTACCTGCGCACCACGCGCATGACCACCGAGGAAATCGCCGAGCGGCTGGGCTACAGCGACGCCTCGAACTTCCGCCACGCCTTCGTGCGCTGGACCGGCCGCAGCCCGCAGGACTACCGCGCGGCGAAGGCCTGAGCCGCGCTTTGGCGATGCCGCATCGGGCATCGTGAACCACCGCTGATTCGTATGCGCGCGCCTGCGTGCGGCGTTCGCGTGGCCGTCGATCCACACATCTGTTCGCAGTTGTGAGTCGCGCCTGCGCGGCGTTCGAACACACGTCCCGAAATCACCGCGAAGTGGTCGCATCGCACCTTTCCTTGTCGACGTCGCCGCGAAAAGATGGCGCCCAGAGCAACGACAACAAAGTGCCCGATCCGAGCCTCGCTGAAGGCCCGGACGAGGCCGACAGGAGACAACACATGGATGCACCTCGCGCGTGCCGGCATGCTCGGCACGGACTGGACGTACGCGGCGGGTTCACACCATGCATGCGTGCTGCCGCACAGGCCGGGCGCCGCCGTTGCGCGGCGCCGTCAACCCTTTTCCCCGACCTCGATCCTCTCTCGAACGACCGCCCGACCGGGTAGCCGTGTGCATCGCGTCTGCACGTCGGGCTTTTTCTTCGCCTCTCCTTTTTTCTCTTTCCCTTTCCCTCCACTCCCGAGATGACCATGACCGAATCTTCTTCGATGGCCCCGCCGTCCCGCCGCCTGCTGATGCTCGAGTGGCGCGCCGTGGCGGAGCTGTCCGCGTTCTTCACCATGGCCCCGATGCTGCGCATGGCGCCCGCGGGCGACGGGCATCCCGTGCTCGTGCTGCCCGGCCTCTCGGCGAGCGATGCCTCGACGCAGCCGCTGCGCGCTTTCCTGCGCGACCGCGGCTACCGCGCGCACGGATGGAAGCTCGGCCCCAACTTCGGCCCGCGCCCCGGCGTGGAAGACCAGATGCAGGAGCGCCTGGCCGAGCTGCACGAGCGCTACCAGCGCAAGGTGAGCATCGTCGGCTGGAGCCTGGGCGGCGTGTTCGCACGCGAGCTGGCACGGCGCGCGCCTTCGCAGGTGCGCAGCGTCATCACGCTGGGCAGCCCGTTCGCCGGCGAGCCGCGCGCGAGCAACGCGTGGCGGCTGTACGAGATGGTGAGCGAGCGCAAGGTCGAGGACTGGCCCGAGCGCGAACGCATGCGCACGCCGCCGCCCGTGCCGGCCAGCGCCATCTACAGCCGCAGCGACGGCATCGTGGCCTGGCAGGGCTGCCGCGAACGCGAGACCGCGACCTCGGAAAACATCGAGGTCGAGGGCAGCCACTGCGGCCTCGGCCACAACCCCGTGGTGCTCTACGCCATCGCCGACCGGCTCGCGCAGCCCGAGGGCGAGTGGAAGCCGTTCCGCCGCGAAGGCCTGCGCCGCCTGCTGTACCTCGATCCGCACCGCGACGTGCGCAAGGCCGCCTGACGCGCTTCGTCAGTCAGTCATTCACCCACCCGTTCACTTCCTGGAGACGCACATGAACAGCAAGCCCTGGCTGGCTTCCTACCCCGAAGGCGTGGCGTGGGACCACGCGATCACGCCCACCTCGGTCCAGCAGATCCTGGCCGACGCCGTGGCCGGTTTTCCCGACCGGCCGGCCATCGACTTCATGGGCAAACGCCTGAACTACCGCGAACTCGGCGCGCTGGTCGATCGTGCCGCCAAGGGCTTGCAGGCCCTGGGCGTGCGCCCCGGCGTGCATGTGGGCCTGTTCCTGCCCAACACGCCGCACTACCTGGTCGCGCTGTTCGGCGTGCTGCAGGCGGGCGGCACGGTGGTCAACTACTCGCCGCTCGATGCCGCGAAGGTGCTCGAGCACAAGATCGAGGACAGCCAGACCGACTTCCTCATCACGCTCGACCTCGCGGCGCTGTACCCGCAGATGGCCGCCATGCTCGGCAAGACACGTCTCAAGAAGCTCATCGTCGGCAACCTCGCCGAGATGACGGGCGCGCCCGAGCAGGTGGCCGCGCAGATGAAGGCGAAGAACGAGACGGTCGAGATCTCCGGCGACGAGCACCACCTGCGTTTTTCCGAACTGCTCGACAACGACGGCCGCTACACGCCGCACCCCATCGGCGATCCGCGCGAGGTGCTGGCCATCCTGCAGTACACGGGCGGCACCACCGGCCTGCCCAAGGGCGCGATGCTCACGCACGCCAACCTGTCGTCGGCCTGCGAGCAGGTGGTGATCACGCAGTCGGGCACGCCGCCCGTGCTGCAGATGGGCACCGAGCGGCTGCTCGCGGTGCTGCCGCCGTTTCACATCTACGCGCTCACGGTCAACCTGCTGCTGGGCGTGCGCCTGGCGGCCGAGATCGTGCAGCACCTGCGCTTCGACCCCAAGGCGGCGCTGCGCGACATCGCCGAGAAGAAGCTCACCACCTTCTGCGGCGTGCCCACCATGTTCACCGCGGTGATCGGCGACCCCGACACGCCCCAGTACGACCTGCACTCGCTCAAGCTGTGCAACTCGGGCGGCGCGCCGCTGCCGATGGAGGTCGGCGAGCGCTTCCGCGCCATCACCGGGACCTGGCTGGCCGAAGGCTGGGGCATGACCGAAACCTCGCCCACCGGCACCTTCTCGCCCGCGCACGGCCAGCGCAAGGCGGGCTCGTGCGGCATTCCGCACCCGGGCGTGGTCATCAAGATGCTCGACCTCGAAGACCCCACGCGCTACGTGCCGCTGGGCGAGAAGGGCGAGATGTGCATCCAGGGCCCCAACGTGATGAAGGGCTACTGGAACAAGCCCGAGGCCACGGCCGACAGCACCACCCTCGACGGCTTCTTTCGCACCGGCGACGTGGGCTACATGGACGAGGACGGCTTCGTCTTCATCGTCGACCGCTGCAAGGACATGCTGCTGTGCAGCGGCTACAACGTCTATCCGCGCGTGCTCGAAGAGGCCATCTACCAGCACCCGGCCGTGCATGAGGTGGCGGTGATCGGCGTGCCCGACGAATACCGCGGCCAGTCGCCCAAGGCCTTCGTCACGCTCAAACCCGGCGCCGAGGCCTTCGACATCAAGGCCCTGCAAAGCTTTCTCAAGGAGCGCGTGGGCAAGCACGAGATGGTGCAGGCCCTGGAGATCCGCGCCGCGCTGCCCAAGACGGCGGTGGGCAAGCTCTCCAAGAAAGACCTCGTGGACGAAGAGCTGCGCAAGCAGGCCGTCGCCGCGGCCATCGCCTGAGCGCGCGCATTCCCCAATTCCCACCGATCCCACCGACGAAAGAGGCCACGCCATGGACCACCTGAGCAGCATGGACGCGTCGTTCCTGCACCTTGAAACCCCCGAGACGCCGATGCACGTCGGCAGTCTCATGCTCCTGGACCTGCCCGAGGGCTACCGGGGCGACTACTACGAAGACGTGAAGGGCATGCTGGGCAAGCGGCTGCACCTGGCGTCGGTGCTCACGCGCAAGCTCGCGCAGATGCCCTTCGAGCTGGCCGAGCCGGTGTGGATCGACGACGACGACATCGACCTGGACTACCACGTGCGCAGCCTCACGCTGCGCCGCCCCGGCACCATGGAGCAGCTGCACCACCTCGTGGCGCGCCTGCATTCCAGCCTGCTCGACCGCAGCCGCCCGCTGTGGGAGATGTATGTCATCGAGGGCCTGGAGAACGGCCAGGTGGCCTTCTACACCAAGGCCCACCACAGCGGCGTCGACGGCAAGGCCGGCACCGAGCTGGCCAAGGTGCTCTACGACACCACGGCGCAGATGCGCGAGGTGCCGCCCGCGCGCCGCAAGCGCGGCAGCGGCAGCCACTACCAGCTCGGCGTGGCCGAGCTGCTGCAGGCGGCGGTGTCGAACTCGGCGCGCCAGTACCGCAAGCTCGCCGAGCTGCTGCCGGCGGCCGCGCGCGCCCTCACGGCGGCCGGCAGCGTGCTGGCGAGCCAGCAGACCGGCAAGGGCGAGCGCCGCCTGAGCCTGGGCATGGCGCCCAAGAGCATGTTCAACGACGCCATCACCAACCAGCGCTCGTACAGCACGATGTCGCTGCCCTTCGACGAACTCAAGGCGCTGGGCAAGCGCGTGGGCGGCACCGTCAACACCATCGTGATGGCGATGTGCAGCGAGGCGCTGGCCCGCTTCCTGAAGGAGCGCAACCTGCTGCCGAAAGAAGCGCTGATCGCCGGCGTGCCCGTGAGCCTGCGCGCGGAGGGCGACGACTCGATGAACAACCAGGTGTCGATGGTGCGCGTCGACCTGGCGACCGACATCGGCGACGCGGCCGAACGCTTCAAGGCGATCCATGCCTCGTCGGAGGCGGCCAAGGCCGTGGTGCGCGAGCTCAAGCCCGTGCTCGGCGTGGACATGCCGATCACCGGCTCGCCCTGGCTCATGACCAGCCTGGCGTCGCTCTACGGCCGCTCCAACCTGGCGCGTCGCGTGCCGCCCGCGGCCAACGTGCTGATCTCGAACGTGCCGGGGCCGGGCGCCACGCTCTACGTGGCGGGCGCGCGGATGATGCACTTCTACCCGGTGTCGATCCCGTACCACGGCAGTGCGCTGAACATCACGGTGCAGAGCTACGCGGGTTCGCTCGACTTCGGCCTCACGGCCTGCCGCCGCATCCTGTCGCAGGAAGAGTCGTACGAGCTGATCGGCCACCTGCGCGCGGCGCTGCGGCAGATCGAGCGGCTGCCCAGCGTCGAGAGCGTGGCCAAGCCGGCGGTCGCGAAAGAGGCGCCAGCCGAGGTCGTGTCCGCCAAGGCCCCGCGCCGCGCGAAGGCGCCGGCCGCCGCCAAGCCGCGTGCGGCGGCCACTGCTGCCGCACCCGCCAGCAAGAAGCCCCGCGCGCCGCGCAAGCCGGCCGCTCCCGCCAAGGGCAAGCGCGCCGCCGCCGCGGCCTAGCCTTCCCGCCGATTCCTTCACCGACCGACCCCAAAGGAAAGCAAGACCATGACCCCCACTTCTGCGCAGGCCCCCGCGCGCGCGCCGTACAACGCGGCGGACGAGGCATTGTTTTCGAAGGTCAGCTGGCACCTGCTGCCGCTGTTGATCCTCTGCTACATCGTCGCCTTCATCGACCGCATCAACATCGGCTTCGCGCAGCTGCAGATGAAGCAGACGCTGGCCTTCAGCAACGAGGCCTATGCGCTGGGCGCGGGCATCTTCTTCATCGGCTACTTCCTCTTCGAGGTGCCCAGCAACCTGATGCTCGAGAAGATCGGTGCGCGCAAGACGCTGCTGCGCATCATGTTCTGCTGGGGGCTCGTGGCCTCGGCCATGATGTTCGTGGAGACCACGACGCAGTTCTACGTGCTGCGCTTCCTGCTGGGCGCGTTCGAGGCGGGCTTCTTCCCGGGGATCATCCTGTACCTCACCTACTGGTACCCCTCGGCGCGGCGCTGCAAGGTGATCTCGATCTTCATGACGGCCACGGCCATCGGCTACCTGCTGGCCGGCCCGCTCTCGGGCTGGATCATGAAGTACATGAACGGCCTGGGCGGCCACCACGGCTGGCAGTGGCTGTTCGTGGTGCAGGGGCTGCCGGCCTCGGTGCTGGGCGTCGTCGCGTTCTTCTACCTGAAGGACAAGCCCGAGCAGGCCAACTGGCTCACGCCGTCCGAGAAGCTCGCGCTGCGCAACCACCTGGACAACGAGCCGCATGCGGTGGAGACCGCCTCGCACGGTTCGTTCTGGGCGCTGCTGCGCGACCCCAAGGTGTTCACGATGGCCTTCGTGTACTTCCTGTTCCTGGGCGCCAACTACACGCTGGTGTTCCTGGTGCCAACGCTCATCAAGAACTGGGGCGTGGGCGACGTGTTCATGGTCGGCCTGCTGTCGGCCATTCCGGCGGTCTTCGGCGCCGTGGGCATGGTGTTCGTGGGCCGCAGCTCCGACAAGCACCTGGAGCGGCGCAAGCACTTCTTCTTCTGCGTGGCGCTGGCTTCGGCGGGCCTGCTGGTGGCCGTCTTCAGCGGTGGCAACCTGGTGCTGGCGCTGGCGGGCCTCGCGGTGATGAGCATCGGCCAGTCGGCCAACACGCCGATCTTCTTCGCGGCCATCAGCGAGTACCTGCCGCGCAAGTCGGCGGCCGGCGGCATCGCGCTGATCAGCAGCCTGGGCAACCTCGGGCCCGCCGTGATGCCGGTGATCACCGCGTGGATCACCACCGCCACCGGCAGCTCGGACAACAGCATGTTCCTGGCGATTGGGCTGTGGCTGCTGTCCGGCGTGGTGCTGCTGCGCGTGATGCGGCCCGCCGCCGCCGGGCGCACGCAGTTCGCGCCGGCCTGATTTTTTTGTTACCCGCTATTTCATTCACACAAGGAGATTCGATCCATGGCAACCAGCAAGACCGCAGCCAACGCCAACCCGCTCTTTCCCACGGCGCTGCCGTCGATGGAAGATTTCAGCAAGCTGATCGAGCAGCTCAAGCTGCCCGGCGTGGACGTCGGCGCGCTCGTGGAGTGGCAGCGCAAGGACATGGAGGCGCTGGCCGAGGCCAACCGGCAGGCCTACGAAGGCATCCAGTCGCTGGCGCAGCGGCGCGGCGAGATCCTGCGCGACACGCTGGCCCAGTGGCAGGACGCACTGAAGGACGCCACTGGCAAGGACGCCATCTCCAAACAGGCCGAGGTCGCGCAGCGCGGCGTGCAGCAGGCCGTCGACAACTTCCGCGAACTGGCGCAGCTGGAAGCGCAGGCGCGCAACAACAGCTGGAAGGTGGTGCAGGACCGCCTGAACGAGAACATGGCCAACCTGCAGCAGCTGCTGCAGCCGAAGAAATAGGGACGCTCCCGCGGACGCAATGTCCGCGCAACGACTGCTGGTAGCCTTGCCGGATTGTTCAGGCGCGCCTCGCCCCGCGAGGTCGCGCGATCCGGATGAATCAGAAAGGACTCAGCGCGTGGTTGTGACAGGGAGAAGATGGGGCGCGTGCGCCGCGTTGACGGCGGCATTGCTGGTGGGCGCATGCTCCACCACGCCCAGCACGCCGGTGGCGGGCCCCGGCGAGTACGTCGTGCAGACGGGCGACACGCTCTACCGCATCGCGCAGCGGCACGGCCGGACGACGGCCGAGATCGCCCGCTGGAACCAGATCAAGGACCCCGACCAGCTCGAAGCCGGGCAGGTGCTGCGCGTGGTGCCGCCCGGCGGCGCCGCGACGGGGGCTGCCACGCCCCCGCCGCGCAGCAGCAGCGGCGGCAGTGCCGAAAAAGCCAAGCCCGCGCCCGCACCCCGCGAGCGCGACCCCGTGGTGCCGCCCGCCTCGCGGCGCAGCGACTGGGGCTGGCCGACGCAGGGTGCGGTCATCGCCGGCTTCAACGGCAACAGCAACAAGGGCCTGGACATCGGCGGCAGCAGCGGCGAGCCCGTGCACGCGATCGGCGCCGGCTCGGTGGCCGCGACGGAGACGATGCGCGGCTACGGCAGCGTGATCATGGTCGACCACGGCGGCTCGTACATGTCGATCTACACCAACGTGGGCACCGTGGGCGTGAAGCAGGGCCAGCGCGTGCAGCGCGGCCAGAAGCTCGCCGAGATCGGCCCGGCCGAGGGCGGCCGCGCCAAGCTGCACTTCGAGATCCGCTACCGCGGCAAGGCCGTCGATCCGCGCCTGTACCTGCCGGCGAAGTAAGCGAACGGGGCCCTCAGCCCTGCGGCCGGGTGAGCAGGTCGAGCTCGGCCCGCAGGCGCCGCACCGCGACTTCATGGCGCCGCGTCTGCGGTCCGCGCCCGTGCGTGCCGGCTTTCAGGATGAGCCGCAGCTGTTCGCGCTGCAGCTGTGCCTTCAGGCGCCGGGCGCGCTTGCCGAATTCCTTGCCCATGTCGCGGCGCACGCGGTAGCGCAGCAGCGGCGCGCCCAGGCGCACCCATTCGTCGTCGCGGATCAGCTCGCGCTCGGGCACGAAGTAGGCTGCCAGCGCATGCAGGTAGGTGCCGTTCTCGCGCGCGGCGGCGCGCCAGACGAAGGCGGCGGCGATCACCACCGGAATGCCCTTGACGATGAGCAGCAGCGCGATGCCGACAAAGCCGTCGTCGAAGCGGTCTTCGAGCAGCGGCGAGTTCCAGATGAAGTGCATCGCCCAGGCCAGCGCGAAGTAGAAGAGGGCGCAGCCGATGCGCGCCGCCATCGAGCGCTGCGGGTTCAGCAGGAACCACGCGACGCCGAACGAGGCGATGGTCGTGTAGGCCGCATGGCTCCACAGCCCGCTCAGCAACCCGCGCATGAGCAGGTGGTAGAGCACCGGGTACACCTGGTTCTCGAGTGGGAAGTTCACGGCGCTGTTCACCGTGTAGCTCAGGTTCTCGATCACCTGGAAGCCCAGCCCGGCCATGGCGCCGACGATCAGCACCGACAGGTACGTTTCGAACTGGTTGCGCGCGATCAGCACCAGCAGGATCACGCCCGCGAGCTTCAGGAATTCTTCGGTGATCGGCCCCGCGATGGCCGGCCCCCAGGCCGCCACGAACTCCGGCGACACCAGCTTGGCGCACAGGCTCTGGATGGCGATGTTGGCCGGCGCCGCGAAGTACACCGCGCCCAGCCCGCCCCACGCAAAGGCCAGCACGTAGGCCTCGGGGGGGTGCTGCTCCAGCAGGTCGAGCGTGCGGAAAAACAGCACGAAGGCCGCCGTGTAGCCGCCCCACACCAGCAGGCCCAGCAGCGCGGTGACGGGCACCACGCGAAAGCCCAGCGAGAACATCGACACCGTGTAGAACAGGCCGTTGAGGATCAGCGCCGCGAGCAGCCAGAACGCGGCGCGCTGCGGCTGGAAGAACGAGTCGGTGCCGATGGGCCAGTCGGCGTCTTCCTGGGTCGCGATGGGAGCTTCAGTGGTGGTGCTCACAGCGGTGCCTCCAGGTCCATCGAGTCGAGCATCCTGCGGGCGTCGGCCAGCGCTTCGTTGAAGCCGTCGGTGGGGCCGTACACATCGATCTGCACCAGCGAGCGGCGCGGCGTGTCGACCACCTGCCAGAAGCGGCCGGCGAGCTTGGCGCCGTAGTAGGCGAAGGTTTTGCCCTGCAGGCCCCAGCCGGTGACGAAGTCGGACACGTCGCCTTCGACGGTCAGGCCCTGGCCGCGCTCCATGAGCCGCTGCTGGCGCACCATCGGGCCGTCGGGCCCGCCCATCCACAGGCGCGTGGTCACGAGGAACTTGTGGCCGCCCTTGAAGAGCATGAGCGACTGGCCGGCCTTGGAGCGCGACACGTCCATCTGCCAGCCCGGCGCGGGCTCGAAGCGTGCGTGGGCGACCGACACCGTCTCGCCCGCGGGCAGCGGCCGGCTGCCGGGCGTGTGGTTGTTCCAGAAGGTGAGGCCACCAACGTACGCGGCAATGGCCAGGAGGATCGCGAGCGCGCCCGGCCAGGTGCGGTACGGGATGCGGCGGGACGGTTGAAGCATCCGTGGATCGTGCCACACCGAGGCGACGGCGCGGGGCGCCGCCGCTGTTTTCAGGCCGTCAGAAGGCCATGCGAATGCCAACGTCGTAGCCCAGCGCCCGGTGCGGCTGCATGCCGTTCGTGGTCGCGTAGGCCGGCTGCGGGAAGATCGCCGGCAGGCTCAGCACCAGCGGCGTCACGCCCATCACCGTCGGGTTGTTGCGGCCGTTGGCGATGTGGATGCGCGCCACCGAGGCATACAGCGCCGTGCGCTTGGAGAGGTTGTGCACGTAACCCAGCGCCAGCTTGTTCACCGACGAATTGCCGTCGGGCAGGCCCAAGCCGTTGACGAAGCGCACGCGCGCATACGAGGCGCGCACCACGCCCGCGCCCAGCGGCACGTTCACGCCGGCCATGAGGCCGTCGTAGCGGTCGCTCAGGCGCAGCGAGGCGTTGGCAAACGGCGTGGCGCTGTGGCGCACGTCACGCACGCGCGACCATTCGCCGAACACCTTCACCACGCCGAAGTCGTAGGAAGCGCCGAGGTTCAGGCTCTTGATCTTCTCGCTCTGCGCGGCGGCGCTGGCCAGCGTGCTCTCGCCGTAGCCCAGCGCCACGTCGGCCGGGCCGCTGGCCCAGCCGATGCGCCCGCCCACGTAGCGCCCGCGCTGCGAGGGGCTGTCGGGCGTGTTGCTGACCTTCGTGTTCTCGTGCAGCGCGTACTGCACCTGGCCGTAGAAGCCGCCCAGGTTCGGCGGCAGGAAGTAGCTGATGGCGTTGCTGGTGCGCAGGTAGCTGTCGGTGCCGGCCGAGAGCCCGCCGTTCAGCAGGCCGCCCGTGGCCAGCGCGCGCGAGGCCGCGATGTTGCTGTTGACCACCGCGATCAGGTTGGTGCCCACGCCGTTGACGCTGAAGGGGTCGAACACCGCGTCGTTCCAGAACGAGGCCGTGTAGTCGCGGCCCAGGCGCACTTCGCCGAAGGGCCCGCTGAGGCTGAGCGTGGAGCGGCGTCCGAAGTTGGTGATGCCGCTGCCCGTGTCGTTGCTCAGCGGCGCCTCCAGCCAGAAGCTCGCGGCCAGCCCGCCGCCCAGGTCCTCGGTGCCGCGAAAGCCGATGCGGCTGGACGCATTGCCCGAGGGCGACAGCACGGTCTGGCTCTGGCGCAGTTCGGCCGGGCGCAGCGGGTTGTACGAACTGCTGGTGGTGCGGTAGTGGCTCACGCCCGCGTCCATCACGCCGAACAGCGTGAGCGAGGATTGGGCGAGGGACGCGCCTGCAGCGAGGGTCGCGGCTGCGGCGGCGATGAGGGTCTTCTTCTTCATGGGCTTGTCTCCTGGTTGTTGTGTGTGTTGTCGTCTCTGTCGTCGTAGGGGCGGCGTGTCAGGGCGCCCAGCGCAGCAGCGCGAGCACCAGCGCGGCGATGAAGACGGTTTCGCCGACCATCAGCACCACCGGCTTGAGTCCCACGTCGACCAGCTCGCGCAGTTGCGTCTTCATGCCGATGCCGGCCATCGCCGCCACCAGGCACCAGCGCGACAGGTCGCTGCCCGCGGTGGTGAGCACGGGCGGCAGCCATCCGGTGCTGTTGAGCGCCACCAGCGCGGCGAAGGCCACCGCGAACCACGGCAGCAGCGGCGGGCGCTGGCCGCCCACGGCCTTGCCGGTGGCGCGCGTGAACATCACGGCGAACAGGATCACCGGCAGCAGCGCCGCCACGCGCATCAGCTTGACCAGCGTGGCCGTGTCGCCCGTGGCCTGCGACATGCCGTAGCCCGCGCCCACCACCTGCGCCACGTCGTGGATGGTGGCGCCCAGGAACACGCCGGCCGTGTGTTCGTCCATGCCGAGGGCGCGCGCGACCAGGGGGTAGGCGATCATCGTGAGCGTCGACAGCGCCGACACGCCCACCACCGTGAACAGCGTGGCGCGTTCCTTCAGCGGATGCGGCGGCAGCGCCGCGGCCAGCGCCAGCGCGGCCGAGGCGCCGCAGATCGCGGTGGCGCCGCCGCTGAGCAGGCCGAACAGCACGTTGAAACCCATCAGCCGCGCCACGACCATCGACACGCCGATGGTCAGCACCAGCGACACCGCCACCAGCAGCACCGGGTGCCAGCCCAGTGCCACCACCTGCGCGGCCGTGATGCGCAACCCCAGCAGTGCCACGCCCCAGCGCAGCACGTGGCGCGCGGTGAACTCGATGCCGGGTTTGCACGGGCCCTCGGCCGAAAGGAAGTTCATCGCCATCCCGAGGATGAGCGCGAACAGCATCACCGGCGCACCGTAGTGCTGCGACAAGAAGGTGGACGCGGCGGCGACCACCGCGCAGGCGAGCACGCCCGGAAAGAGCAGGCGGCCGCGCGCCGGCCATGCGGCGACAGACAAGGCGGTCATGAAAACCTCAGGGCACGAGCACGGTGGCGCCGGTGGTCTTGCGACCTTCGAGGGCGCGGTGCGCCTCGGCGGCATCGGCCAGCGCGAAGCTCTGCTGGGGCTCGCTCACGATGCGGCCGGCCAGCACGTGGCCGAAGAGTTCGTCGGCCATCGACAGCATGTGCGGGCGTGGGTGGATGTAGTGAACCATCGCAGGTCGCGTGAGCCAGATCGAACCCTTCGCGGCCAGCACCTGCGAATCGACGACCACGGCGCCAGACGACGTGCCATTGCTCACCAGCGTGCCGCGCGGCTGCAGGCAGTCGAGCGAGGCCTCGAGCGTGTCCTTGCCCACCGAGTCGTACACCACGGGCACGCCCTTGCCGTCCGTGATCTCGCGCACGCGCTGGGCGATGTTCTCGCGCGAAGTCACGATGGTGTGCGTGCAGCCGTTGGCCTTGGCGACCGCAGCTTTCTCGTCGGTGCTCACGGTGCCGATCATCGTCACGCCCATCGCACGTGCCCACTGGCAGGCGATGAGGCCGACGCCACCTGCGGCTGCGTGGTACAGGATGGTCTCGCCACCCTGGAGCGGATAGACCTGGCGGAACAGGTACTGCGCCGTCATGCCCTTCATCATCAGCGTGGCAGCGGTGCGATCGGAGATGCCATCGGGCAGCGGGATCAACACATCGGCCGGCATCACACGCACCTGCGAGTACGCACCCTGCGGCCCGATGAGGTAGCCCACGCGGTCACCCACACGAATGTCGGTCACGCCCGGCCCCACGGCTTCGACCACGCCCACGGCGTCGGAACCGAGCCCGTTGGGCAGCGCCAGCGGATAGCGCCCGGTGCGGAAATAGATGTCGATGAAGTTGACCGCGATGAGGCTGTGGCGCACGCGCGCCTGGCCCGGGCCGGGCTCGCCGACCTCGACGTGTTCGAGCTTGAGCACGTCGGCGCTGCCGGTCTCGTGGAAGCGGATGGCTTGGACCATGGGGAATCTCTTTCGGTAGGAAGGGCGGGCAGAAAGGGTTCAGCCCGCCGAGAGTTCGTCGATGAAGGCCTGCGCGCCCGGCCATTCGCCGTAGCCCGAAGCGGGGTTGAGGTGGCCGACCTCGCCGAGGTCGACCAGGCGGCTGCCCCAGCCCTGCGCCATCTGCACCACGCGATCGAAGGGCGCCAGCGGGTCGTTGCGGCTCGCCGCCACGATGCTCGGGAACGGCAGCGGCCCGCTGGGCACCGGCAGCCAGCCGCCGGCGCGCAGGGCTTCGACGCTGGGGTAGCCCTCGGGCATCGGCCGTTCGAAGTCGGGCGGCGTGGCCAGCAGGGCGCCGCGCACCGGCCGGCGCGTGCGCTGCGCCCAGTGCGCCAGCATCACGACGCCGCCGCTGTGCGCCACGACGACCAGCGGCCCCTCGACCGCCTGCGCCTCGCGCTCGATGGCTTCCACGCGCGCGGCGCAGTCGAGGTCGTCGCGGCCCATGGGCGGCACGGCGCGCACGCGCGGCAGGCGTGCGGCGAGCAGGGTCTGCCAGTGGCTGGCGACGGCGTCGCGCAGGCCGGGAACGATGAGGACGGTGGGTGCGGTCATGTCGGCCTGCACCCTCACTGGTTGAGCTGGATGTTGTAGGTCTTGACGATCCGCGCGTTGCGCTCGTACTCGTCGTGCGTGATCTTCGCGAGCTGCTCGGGGCTCTCGCTGGTCATCGGCACGAAGTTCTGCGCGATGAGCCGCTCCCGCACCTTCGGCGAGGAGGCGGCCTTCGTGAGGACCGTATTGATCCGCTTGACGAGGTCGTCGGGCATCTTGGCCGACACGATGGCGCCGGCCCAGTTCGAGAAGTCGATCTCGTCGAAGCCCTGCTCGGCCATCGTGGGCACATCCGGCAGCTGGGCCAGCCGGGTCTTGGCCCCGACCCCGAAGACCTTCACCTTGCCGGCCTTGATCAGCGGCAGTGACGTGACGATGCCGTCGAACAGGATGTCGACCTGGCTGCCCATCAGGTTCTGCAGCGCCGGCGGCGAGCCCGGGAACGGCACGTGCTGCAGGTCCAGCCCCGCCTTGCGGGCAAAGATGGCGCCGGCGTAGTGCGAGCTGGTGCCCGCGGAGTACGAGGCGTAGCTGCCCGGGCTGCCCTTGCCGGTCTTCAGGTAGGCGATGAGCCCTTTCAGGTCGTTGGCCGGCACCGACGGCGCACTCACCAGCACCATCGCCGAGCGGGCCACCATGGTCACCGGCTTCACGTCCTTGACCGGGTCGAAGCTGGTCTTCATCACCAGGGGAATCTCGGTCAGGATGTTGCTGACCATGAACATGATGGTCTGCCCGTCGGGCGGCGCGCTGTTGAGCGCCTGCACCCCGATGGCGCCGCCGGCGCCCGGCTTGTTGTCGACGATCACCGGCTGCCCGATCTCGGCCGAAATGGCGTCGGACAACACGCGGGCCACGACGTCCATGGTGCCGCCCGCGGGTGCCGGCACCACGATCCGCACCGGCTTGGTGGTCCAGGCATGGGCGAGCAGGGGCGCGGCGGCCAGGGCGGCTGCCCAGGGCTTCAGGCGGCGAAGGATGTTGTGGGTTTTTTTCATCGCGATGTCTCCAGGTGTTCTGGTGCCGGGGGTGGGGGTGCTCAGGCCGCCTTGCGCAGGAAGCCCTGCTGCGCGCCGTTGCGGTTCGGCGCGAAGCCGTTGGCCGCCAGCGATTCCTCGACGGTGTCGTAGAACACGCCGATCTTGGATATCTCGCGCGCCTGCTTGGCGGTGGCGATGGGGCGGCCGAACTGGCGCGAGATGGCCACCAGCTGCTCGACCTGCGCCACCGTGCCCATCTTGGCGGAGCGCGACTGGTTCCAGAGGTTGTCCTCGATGCCGCAGCGCACGTGCAGGCCCATGGCGATGCCCATCATGTTCACGGGCAGCACGTTGCGCATGGAGCTCTCCACCGTGAGCACGGCGCCGTCGGGCACGGCGCGCACGAAGTTGGCCAGGCTGTAGATGTTGGGCACGTCCATGCCGCCGCCGATGGCCACCCAGTTCATGACCAGCGGGCCCTTGTAGACGCCACGGCGCATCAGCCGCTCGACCGAGTCGAAGCTGTTGATGTTGTAGCACTGGAAGGCGCTCTGGATGCCGGCCTTGGTGAGGCGGCGGATGTGTTCTTCGGCCCAGCCCGGTTGCGCGGGCACGGTCATTTCCTTGTAGGCGCGGTAGACCTCGGGGTCTTCCATCGAGGTGCCCCGGGTGTCGGCGTCGTCCCAGTGCTCGACCACGTTCATCTGCGAGGTGTTGATGGTCACCGTCACCTGGTCGGGCGTGGGCTCCAGCTCGGCCAGCATGTGGCGCGTGTCGTCGCTCAGCCACTTGGCGGCGGCGCCTTCGCTCTCGGGTGCGAAGCTGATCGAGCCGCCGACCTGGATGATCATTTCGGGCACGGCCTTGCGCACGCCGGCGATCAGCTCGTTGAACTTCGACAGCCGCTTGCTGCCCTTGCCGTCGAGTTCGCGCACATGCAAATGCAGCACGGTGGCGCCGGCGTTGTAGCAGTCGACCGCCTTCTGGATCTGCTGCTCCATGGTGACGGGAATGTCTTCCGGAAAGTCGGCGGGCACCCACGACGGTGCGTAGGGCGCGGCGGTGATGACCAGCGGCTGCTGGTTTTCGGGGAACAGATGGCCGTCGAGAAAGTTCATGGCAGGACCTCGGGAGAAAGGAAGAAGGAAGGGAGAGGGCGCATGACGTGCCCGCTCAGAAGACCGCGTCGCCGACGATGCCGGCGCGTTCCATCTTTCGATGGCAGGGCGGGTAGTCCATGACCGCGTAGTGCTGGGTCGAGCGGTTGTCCCACATGGCCACGTCGCCCGGCTGCCAGCGCCAGCGCACCTGGTACTCGGGGATCTGCACCTGGCTCACGAGGTAGGCCAGCAGCAGCGCGGCGCCGGGCTGGTAGTCCTGCCCGTAGCGCACGTTGGCCGGCGTGTGGAAGTTGGTGAAGTGGGTCGTGAAGCCGTTGACGAACAAGATCTTCTCGCCCGTGTCGGGGTGCGTGCGCACCACCGGGTGCTCGGCGTCGGGAAACTGGGCCTTCAGCGCCAGGCGCTTCTCGATCGGCATCGCGGCGCCGAAGGTGGCCTCGATGCTGTGGCGCGCGCGCAGCCCCGCGATCTGCTGCTGGATGTGCGCGGGCAGCTTCTCGAAGGCCAGCGCCATGTTGGCCCACATGGTGTCGCCGCCCACCGGCGGGCACTCGACGCAACGCAGCACGCAGCCGAAGGGCGGCTTCTCGCGCCAGGTGGCGTCGGTGTGCCAGCTGTTCTCGTAGCGGTCGACCGGCGTCTCGGGGTTCTTGTAGATGCGCACCAGGCCCGGGTGCTCGGGGTCGCTGCCGACCACGGGGTGGTCTTCCAGCTCGCCGAAGTGGCGGGCGAAGGTGACGTGCTCGGCGCGCGTGAGTTCCTGCTGACGGAAGAACAGCACCTTGTGCTGCACCAGCAGCGCGCGGATCTCGGCCGCCAGGCCGGCGTCGCGCGAGGCTTCGGCCAGCGACACGTGGCGCAGCTCGGCGCCGATGGCGCAGGTCACGGGGTGGACCTGGATGCCGCGCGTGTGCACGGCGGGGGCCCCGTTCGAGAGGCCTGGCTGGATCGTGGAACCCATGTGTCTTGTCTCCTGTGCCGGTCGTGGGGTGCCGCTGTGCGGCGGTGACCGTGCTGGAAGCAAGAATAGGTCGGGGCCCCTGCGCGCGCCCCCTCCTCGCAGGAGGGGGCGGCGGCCCTGGAGGGGAGGGAGAAACCCTCGGTGCCCGGCGGCGAGCCCTCAGTGCCCCGCGGCGAGCAACCCCAGGATGCGCGCGCGCTGCACCACCTGCGTGCGCGTGCCGGCGTCGAGCTTGGCGAACAGGTTCTTCACGTGCCACTTGACCGTGGTTTCGCCCACCTGCATGGCGCGCCCGATTTCCTTGTTCGACAGGTTGCGCGCCAGCAGCACCAGCACCTCGCCCTCCTTGGGCGTGAGCACGGTGCCGGGCGAGGCCGGTGCCGCAGGCGCGGGCACGGGCGGTACGGCGGGTGCGAGTGGGGCGACCGCGATCTCGGCCTGCGCGCCCTCGGCCGCGAGCGTGCCGACCCAGGCGCCCAGCTCGGGGTGCGCGTCGGAGAACACGCGCTGCAGCCCATAGGCGCGCGCCAGGTCCATGGCCTCGCGCAGCAGCGCCTGCGCCGGCTGGCCGCAGCGCTCCAGCGCCAGCGCGCGCAGCCCCAGCAGCTCGATGTGCAGGCCGCCCTGCTTGCGCTGGCGCGCCTGTTCGTCGGCACGCGCCAGCTTCGCGAGGGCGTCGGGCCAGTCGCGCGCGGCGATGGCTGCATGGGCGCGCGCCACGTCGCGCAGCGCTTCCACGCTGCGCCGCCACAGCGGGCCCTGCGGCAGCGTGGGGTCGGCCAGTTGCGCGTCGATGCGCTCGCACAGTTCGCGGCAGGTCTGGGCGCGGTGGCGCTGCGCGTGCAGGCGCACCTGCTCGGCCAGGCTGGCGATGCGCAGCCGCGGCAGGCGCCGCGCGGCGCCGGCCGCGTCGAGTGCGTCCAGCAGTTCCAGCGCGCGGTGCTCGGCGCCCTCGGCCGCCGCGATGCGCGCCGCCGTGCGGTAGGCCTGCAGCAGCGATTCGGGCAGGCCGCTGTGCTCCAGCACGTCGAGGCGGTTGGCCAGCAGCGTGGCGGCGTCGCCCGGCAGGTCGCGCTCCCAGGCCACCGACGCGAGCAGCGCGGCCAGGTTGCAGCTGAAACGGTGGCGCCGGCCCATCTCGGCCTCGGCACCGGCCACGGCGGGGCGCAGCAACTGCTCGGCCAGCAGCACCTGGCCTTCCCACGCATAGCTCAGGCCGATGACCAGCTCGCTCCAGCGCCGGATGTAGTCGACGCCGTGGCCCGGGTGCCCGCGCAGGGCCTGCTGCTGGCGCAGGCGCGCGAGCGCCGGCTCGCCCTCGAGCAGCGCGCGGTAGGCCATGCGGTTGGCGTGCGACTGCAGCAGCAGCGGGTCGGTCAGCGGCACGGCCTCGGTCCAGGGCGCGTGCAGTTCGACGAAGCGGTCGGGGTCGTCCGCGAACACGGCCGCGCCGCCGAGGATCAGCGCGCATTCGCAGCGCAGTGCATCGCTCACGTCGGGCTGCGCCAGGATGCGCGCCACGAAGCGGCCGGCTTCTTCATGCCGCTCGCTCGATGCGAGCGTCCATGCCGCGGCGAGCAGCAGGCGCGGGCGACGGTCGAGTTCGTCGGCCGGCATCTGCGCCATCCATTCGAGCACCGTGGCCTGCCGGCCGCGCCGCATGAGCGATTCGTACAGGCTGCGCTCCGCGAGTTCGTAGGCGGTCTGGTGCTGGCCCGCGCTCAGCGCGTGGTGGGCGGCCTCGTCGAGCAGCTCGTGCGCGGCCAGCCACTGCGCCGCGCGCGCATGCGCCGCCACCTGCTCGGCGGCGTCGAGCGCGGCGAAGCGCTGGCGCAGCACGTCGCGCGCCAGCGCATGCATGCGCAGCCACTCGCCCCCTTCGGCGGCGGCGAACACCGGCGTGTCGTTGCTCAGCCGCGCCAGCCGCGCCGCGGCGTCGTCGACGCCGGAGACGGCGCGGCACAGCTCGGGGTGCAGCAGGTCGAGCACGGCGATGCGGGCCAGGAAGTCGCGGTCGTCGGGGTCGAGGTTGACCAGCAGCAGCCGCACCAGCTCGCCCTGCAGCTCGCCGGCGGCGGCCGTCATGTCGCCCAGCACCGTGTGCGCGGCGTGCGCGTCGGCCCCGCGCGCGATGATGGTCGTGGCCAGCTGCAGGCCCAGCGGCCAGCCTTCGGTGAGCTCGTGCAGCCGGGCGGCGGTGTTGCGGTCGACGCGCGTGCCGAAGCGCGCCTGCACCAGCTGCAGCGTCTCGTCGAGGCTGAACTTCAGCAGCGCCGGGCCGATCTCCACGCACTGCCCGTAGGCCACGAGGTCCTCGATGTCGAGCCGGCCGTCGGGGCGCGTGGCAATGAGCGTGCGCACGTTGGGCGGCGCGTTGCGCAGCAGGTAGGCCAGCGCCTCGCGCGAGGCCGGCGGCAGGCGGTCGGCCTCGTCGATGACCAGCACCACGTTCAAGGCCGCCTGTGCCAGTTCGGCCAGCAGCGCGGTGACGCTGCCCAGCGTGCCGGGCCGGTCGTCCTGGAACAGGCTGCGCCCGAACGCGGGGCGGCCCATGGCGACGCGCAGCGCCAGCGCCAGGCTCTGCACCAGCCGACCCGGGTCGTCCTGGCTTTGCGCCGAGACCCAGCCGACCGGCACGCCCAGGCCCAGGTACTCCAGGCGCCACTGCGCCAGCAGCGAGGTCTTGCCGAAGCCCGACGGCGCCTGCACCACGCACACCGCGTGGTCGCGCAGCGCGTCGGCGCTCGACAGGAGCCGCGCGCGCGAGACCAGGTGACGCGGGACACGGGGCGGCGTCACCTTGAGCAGCAGGTCGCGCGGGGCGCCGCTCGCATCGGGGGGCGGGAAAGTGGCCAAGGCTCGTTCGTGCTCGTGAGAAGAAGAACGGGCCCGATTCTCCACGTCAATCGCGCGAGGCCGAAGCGCGGCGCGGCACCCCCCGCCGCGCGCGGCTGGCCTTGGCGCTGCAGCCGTACTGCGCATGGAACCAGCGCGACAGCCCGCTGGGCGCGCAGAAGCCGAGCAGCCCTGCGACCTCGGCCAGCGGGCGGTCGCCCTCCAGCACGTGGCGCACGGCGAGTTCCTTGCGCACGTCGTTGACGATGGCCGAGAAGCTCTGCCCGTCGTCCGCGAGCCGGCGCTGGATCGTGCGGCATTCCACGCCCACGTGCGCCGACACCTGCGCGATGCTGCAGCGCCCGCTGGGCAGGAGCAGCAGCACCGCGCGCCGCACGTCGCCCGGCAGCGCGTCGCCGGGCGCCGGCGCTGCCGCGTCGAGCAGCTGCCGCGCATAGCGCGCCATGGCCGGGTCGGCCGAAGGGTTGGGTGCGTCCAGGTCGTCGCGCGCGCAGACGATGCCGTGGAAGTCCTGGTCGAAGGCGACGGCCGCGCCCAGCACGCGGTGGTGCGTGCGCAGGTCGCGCGGCGCGGGGTGCGCCAGGCACACGCGCCGGGGCTGCCAGTCGGCGCCGAGAAACTGGCGCAGCAGGCGCAGCATCACGCCCAGCGCCAGTTCGATGCGCTGGCGCGTGGCGCGGTGCGCCTTGCCGGGCTGCACTTCCTCGCGGATGACCACCACCTGGCCGAAGGCCTCGACCATCAGCGACAGCGAGCCGTTGAGCAGCGGCTGGTAGCGCATCAGCACGTCGAGCGAATCGCGCAGCGTCGGCTGCTCGCGCACCAGCAGGCCGACGGCCCCGAGGTTCGACAGCCGCCGGCCCTCGGCCATGCACAGCCCGAAGGCTTCGTTGCCCGAACGCTCGGCCGAGGCCTGCAGCAGCGCGGCGACGCGGTCGACCGGAATCATCAGGTCGGGCTCGTCCAGCACGCGGGGGCTCAGGCCGGCGTCCAGGAGCATGCGCACCGGGTCCAGGCCGCTGGCGCGGGCGACCTCGCTGTAGTGGGTGAGGCTTGCCGCGCGGACCAGGGAGGACATCGCAAGTCCGCACGTGGCAGATCTCAGGGCACGAGCACGGTGGCGCCGGTGGTCTTGCGACCTTCGAGCGCGCGGTGCGCCTCGGCCGCGTCGGCCAGTGCGAAGCTCTGCTGCGGCTCGCTCACGATGCGGCCGGCCAGCACGTGGCCGAACAACTCGTCGGCCATCGACAGCATGTGCGGACGCGGATGGATGTAGTGAACCATCGCGGGTCGCGTGAGCCAGATCGAGCCCTTCGCCGCCAGCAGCTTGGTGTCGAGGACCACGGCGCCAGAAGACGTGCCGTTGCTCACCAGCGTGCCGCGCGGCTGCAGGCAATCGAGCGAGGCTTCCAGCGTGTCTTTCCCCACCGAGTCGTAAACGACGGGCACGCCCTTGCCCTCGGTGATCTCGCGCACGCGCTGGGCGATGTTCTCGCGCGAAGTCACGATGGTGTGCGTGCAGCCGTTGGCCTTGGCGACCGCAGCCTTCTCGTCGGTACTGACGGTGCCGATCATCGTCACGCCCATCGCACGTGCCCACTGGCAGGCGATGAGGCCCACGCCACCGGCGGCTGCGTGGTACAGGATGGTCTCGCCGCCTTTCAATGGATAGACCTGCCGGAACAGGTACTGCGCCGTCATGCCCTTCATCATCAGCGTGGCCGCGGTGCGGTCGGAGATCCCATCGGGCAGTGGGATCAACACATCGGCCGGCATCACACGCACCTGCGAGTACGCCCCCTGCGGCCCGATGAGGTAGCCCACGCGATCACCCACACGGATGTCGGTCACGCCGGGCCCCACGGCCTCGACCACGCCCACGGCATCGGAACCCAGGCCATTGGGCAATGCCAGCGGATAGCGCCCGGTACGGAAATAGATGTCGATGAAGTTGACGGCGATGAGGCTGTGGCGCACGCGCGCCTGGCCCGGGCCGGGTTCGCCGACCTCGACGTGTTCGAGCTTGAGCACGTCGGCGCTGCCGGTCTCGTGGAAGCGGATGGCCTGGTTCATGGTGCGTCTCCTGGGGTGTGTGGGGGCTGGATGGAACGGATTCTTGCGGCGCGTGGCGGCGGCGGGAAGCGTGGTCTTGGCGATGTCCCAAATTGGCAAATCGATGCCCCAACAAAGCAAGAAATGCGGACGGGGTGCGCCGGATACTGACGGCATCGGCCCACCGAGGCCTGCAAGACAACAACCGGAGACACCCCATGAAACTGCTGCAATTTGCACGCGCCGCCACCGTGGCGCTGGTCGGATGCTCGATGGCCCTCGGGGCCTGGGCGCTGGGCGACAAGCCCGTCAAGCTCATCGTTCCCGCGCCGCCGGGCGGCACGATGGACATCGTCGCCCGCGTCGTAGGGCAGCAGATGGCGCTGGACATCGGCCGCCCCGTGATCGTCGAGAACCGCCCCGGCGCGGGCGGCTCCATCGGCCTGCAGGCCATGCTGCAGGCGCCGGCCGACGGCAACACCATCGTGATGGCCGCCAGCAACGTGCTGGCCGAGACGCCGCAGGTCGTGAAGATGCCCTTCGATCCGCTGAAGGACGTGGTGCCCATCGGCTCGGTGGCGCGCTCGGGCGTGGTGCTCGTCACGGCCGCGAACTTCCCGGCCAAGGACTTCCAGGGCCTCGTCGCCGAACTGAAGACGCGCAAGGGCAAGGCCAGCTTCGCCAGCTACAGCCCCGGCACCGTGTCGCAGTACGCGGGCCTCATCCTCAGCGACCGCGCCGGGCTCGACCTGCAGCACATCGGTTACCCCGGCTCGCCGCCCGCGCTGCAGGACCTGCTGGGCGGCCAGGTCGACCTGATGTTCGACGGCATGCTCACCTCGATGCCGCTCATCAAGGCCGGCAAGCTGCGCCCCTATGCCTTCACCGGCAAGACCCGCTCGCGCTTCCTGCCCGACTTGCCGACCACCACCGAGCTGGGCTACCCCGACCTGCAGTTCCGCGGCTGGGTCGGCTTCATCGGCTCGGCCAAGCTGCCGGCCGACGTGATGGCCAAGCTGCATGCCGCGATCGAGAAGGCCGGCCAGGCGCCCGCCGTGCAACAGAAGCTGCTCGATGTGGGCCTGGAGCCCGAGCTCAGCGTCGACACGCCCGCGCTCATCGCCGAGACCCGCGCGCTGTCCGAGCGCAACGCCGCCATCGTCAAGAAGTACCGCATCCAGGCGAACTGAGCGGCACGCGCCATTCCATCGGAGACCTTTCATGAAGATCAGATCTATCACGCCGTCCATCGGCGCCGAAATCTCGGACGTCCATTTGGGCGAGGCCTCGCGCGACCCCGAATGCTTTGCGTCGATCCGCGCCGCGCTGCTCAAGCACAAGGTGCTTTTCTTTCGCGGCCAGGACATCGAGCGCGCCGAGCACGTCGCTTTCGCACGCTGCTTCGGCGAACTGGAAGACCACCCTGTGGTCGGCAGCGACCCCGAGCACCCGGGCCTCGTGCGCATCTACCGCAGCGACAACAAGCACAGCTACGAGAACACCTACCACTGCGACGGCCTGTGGCGCCAGAGCCCCGCGATGGGCGCGGTGCTGCGCTGCATCGAATGCCCCGAGGTCGGCGGCGACACCATCTGGGTGAACATGGTGCAGGCGCACGACGAGCTGCCCGATGAGATCAAGCACAAGATCGGCAAGCTGCGCGCCAAGGCCAGCATCGAGCATTCGTTCGGCGCCGTGATGCCGATGGAAGCGCGCCTCAAGCTGGGCCAGGACCATCCGCCCGTGGAGCACCCCGTGGTGCGCACGCATCCCGAGACCGGCGAGAAGGTGCTCTACGTGGGCAGCTTCACCACCCACTTCGTGAACTACAGCACCCCCGAGAACGTGCGCCACGGCATCGACAAGACACCGGGTGCGGCGCTGCTGCTGAACTACCTGCTCAGCCGCGCCACCATTCCCGAGTACCAGGTGCGCTGGTCGTGGCAGCCGGGCGACGTGGTCGTCTGGGACAACCGCAGCACGCAGCACTACGCGCTGAACGACTACTGGCCCGCGCCACGAAAGATGGAACGCGCCGGCATCGTCGGCGACGTGCCGTACTGAACATCGCCCCCGCCCCGCCACCTGACAGACGCACGCCATGAACTTCCTCGACGGCCACCTCTTTCCCGAAAACCAGCAGCCGCTGATCATCACCGCCGCGCCTTATGCGCCGGGCTGGCTTCCTTCCGACTTCCCGGGCGAGATCCCGGTCACGATGGAAGAGCAGATCCAGAAGGCGGTCGACTGCTACAACGCCGGCGCCACCGTGCTGCACCTGCATGTGCGCGAACTCGACGGCAAGGGCAGCAAGCGGCTGTCGAAGTTCAACGAGCTGATCGCCGGCGTGCGTGCGCGCGTGTCCGAAATGATCATCCAGGTGGGCGGCTCCATCAGCTTCGCACCCGAGAGCGAAGGCGCCGCCGCCAAGTGGCTGAGCGACGACACGCGCCACATGCTGGCCGAGCTGGAGCCCACGCCCGACCAGGTGACGGTGACGGTCAACACCTCGCAGATGAACGTCACGGAGCACGCCGAGCTGGCCGACTTCAAGGGCACCTCGCGCGAGATTCCGGCCATCTTCGAGGCCTACAAGGAAATGACGGTGCCGGCGCAGCCGGGCTGGGTCGAGGAGCACATCCGCCGCCTCACGAAGGCGGGCATCCAGAGCGCCTTCCAGTGCTACAACATCAACAGCTTCGAGTCGGTCGAGCGGCTCATGCGGCGCGGCGTCTACAAGGGCCCGCTGGTGATGAACTGGGTGGCGATCAGCGGCGGCATGGACGCGCCGAACATCTACAACCTGGCCAACTTCGTGCGCGCCGTGCCCGACGGCGCGGTGCTCACGGTGGAAAGCTCGGTGCGCAACGTGCTGCCCGTGAACATGATGGGCATCGCCATGGGCCTGCATGTGCGCTGCGGCACCGAGGACGTGCTGTGGAACCAGACGCGCACCGCCAAGATCGGCACCGTGGCGCAGATCGAGCAGCTGGTAGCCATCTCGCGCCAGTTCGGCCGCCCGATCGCCACGGCGCAGCAGGCGCGCGAGATCTCGAAGATCGGCGTGTTCTACGAGA
Source organism: Variovorax sp. GW821-FHT09D04 (assembly GCF_059416405.1). Classification (NCBI taxonomy): domain Bacteria; kingdom Pseudomonadati; phylum Pseudomonadota; class Betaproteobacteria; order Burkholderiales; family Comamonadaceae; genus Variovorax; species Variovorax sp. GW821-FHT09D04. Next base: position 314,350 of record NZ_JBWKPA010000004.1, on the reverse strand, counting down.
CGGCCGAAGAGTCGCTCGCGGCCAACGGCTTCGCGCCGAACCGCAACGGAGGCAACCAGGGCTTCCTGCGCAAGGCGGCCTGAGAAGAAAGACTATGGCGATGACGAGGCGTTTCACGCGCGCCGCCTGGCGCCTGCTGGAGGGCATCGCGCATGCCCTGCGCCACGAAGACCTGGTTCAGAACGCGCGCACCGCGCCCTGAGCCACCGCGCCGGCCGTCTGCTTGCTCCACTGCGAGGCGCTGCAGCCGAAGTGGTGGCGGAACCAGTGGCTGAAGCTGCTGGGCCCCGAAAACCCCAGCAGCTCCGCCACCTCGCTCAGCGGCAGGTCGCTGTCGCGCAGGTGGCGCTTCACGAGGTCGGAGCGCACGTCGTCGAGCAGCCGGCTGAAGGTGAGGCCTTCGGCCTCGAGCCGGCGGTGCAGCGTGCGGCGGTCCACGCGCAGGTGCCGCGCCACTTCCTGCGCGGTGCAGCCGCCGCCGGGCATCAGCGCCAGGATGAGTTCGCGGCAGGCTTCGCGCGTGCTCTCGCCGCGGTCTTTCAGCGCGGCCTCCAGGTATTCGCGCGCGAAACGCGCCACGCCCTGGTCGCCCGATTCGCGCGGCTTGCGCAGGTCGGCCGCCAGGCACACGAGGCCGTTGAAATCCTGGTTGAACTTGACGTTGCGACCGAAGAAGGCGCGGTGCGCCGCCATGTCCGCCGGCGGGCGGTGCGTGAAGCACACCTGCTGCGGGCGCCACTGCGGATCGATCAGCTCGCCGAGGATGCGGAACATGATGCCCACGGCCAGCTCCATCGACTGGCGCATCGGCAGCCCCGGGCTGGGCAGCAGGTCTTCCTGGATGATGACCATGTCGCCCGTGTCCTCCAGGCGAAAGCTCAGCGAGGCGTTCACCAGCTTCAGGTAGCGGCCCAGCGTGTCGAGCGCGTCGCGCGGCGTGGGCTCTTCCTTGAGCACGACGCTGATGGGGCCCAGCGCCGACAGCTTGCGCTGCGCCGCGAGCCGCAGCGCGAAATCTTCGATGCGCGTGGCGCGCGCGGTGATCTCGAGCAGCTCGCGCACGGCGTCGCCGGGGATCAGCGTCTCGGGGTGCTCGAGCAGCTGCGCCTTCAGCCCCACGGTGCGCATGAAGGCATGCGGGTCGCGGCCGAGCGACTGCACCAGCTCCACGTAGCCGCTGAGGCTCGCGCTGCGCATCAGTCGACCGAGGTGCTTCATGGTGGCTGTGGGAAGGGCCCCGTGATGTTCACTCGGGGCTGATCTTGAGTTGCAGTTTCTCGATGATGGCCCGATTGTGGGCGGTCGTGGCGTCCAGCGTCTGGCGCAGCTGCACCAGCGTCGCCTCGCGCGGCGGATCGTAATTCTGCGCGAGCAGCGCCTCGCGGAACTTCGGCGCCTGCACGGCCCGGGCCACCTCGGCGCGGATTTTCTCCTGCAGCGCCGGCGGCATGCTGCTGAGCACGAACACGCCCACGCTCGCATCGGGCATCACGAAGTCGGGCAGGCCCAGCTCGCCGAAGGTGGGCACGTCGGGCAGGAAGCGCGAGCGCTTCGATGAGGCCACGGCCAGCGCCTTGATCTTGCCGCTGCGGATCAGCGAAGTGACGTTGCTCACCACCTCGAAGGTCAGCTGCACCTGGTTGCCCATGAGGTCGACCAGCGCCGGCGCCGAGCCCTTGTACGGCACCACGAGGATGTCGTTGCCGCTGCGCGCGCGCAGCATCTCGCCCAGCAGGTTGGAGCGTGTGCCCGTGCTCAGGTTGGCCACGCTGACCGAGCGCGGATGCGCCTTGGCATGCGCCAGCAGGTCGTTCACCGTGTTCGGCGGGAAGCCGGCGTTGGCCACCAGCACATGGAACATGCCTGTCACCTCGCCGACGTAGGTGAAGGTCTTGAGCGGGTCGAAGGGCGTCTTCACCGTGAGCGGAATGTCGGACAGCACGCTCGACGGCCCGACCATCAGCGTGTAGCCGTCGGCCGGCGCGGCCATCAGCGCGCGCTCGGCAATGACGGCGGAGCCGCCCGGCTTGTTGTCCACCAGCACGGTCTGGCCGAGGTTCGTGCGCAGCTGTTCGGCGAGCAGCCGCGCCGCCGCGTCGGAGATGCCGCCCGGCGGCGCGGGAACGATCAGCCGAATGGGCTTGTCGGGCCAGGCCTGGGCCGAGGCCGTGCCGCAGCACAGCGCGGCCAGGAAGAGAAGGGAGGCTCGCAGCAGATGCACACACATGGTTCGTCCTCAGGTGGAAGAGACAAAGGCGTGCGGATTCTGTGGCGCCACCGCTGCTGAATGCTTGGCGCCACGCGTCGGCCACTTACCGGATCGCGACAGCGACACCCGTCTTTGCACGCGCCGTTTCAATGCCCCAAAAAGACAAAACCGCGCCCCCGATGAGCAAGAAGTTTTCGCAGCTGCGCCAGAAACTTTGACTGCAAGCGCAACCCTTTCACCGGAGACAACCCCATGAACTTCCTCGACGGCCACCTGTATCCCGAGAACCAGCAGCCCCTGATCATCACGGCCGCGCCCTATGCGCCGGGCTGGATTCCCGCCGACTTCCCGGAAGACATTCCGGTCACGATGGAAGAGCAGATCCAGAAGGCGGTCGACTGCTACGAAGCCGGCGCCACCGTGCTGCACCTGCATGTGCGCGAGGCCAACGGCAAGGGCAGCAAGCGCCTGTCGATGTTCAACGAGCTGATCGCCGGCGTGCGCGCCCGCGTGCCCGAGATGATCATCCAGGTGGGCGGCTCCATCAGCTTCGCGCCCGAGGACGACGGCGCCGCCGCCAAGTGGCTCAGCGACGACACGCGCCACATGCTGGCCGAGCTCACGCCCAGGCCCGACCAGGTCACCGTGACCGTCAACACCACGCAGATGAACGTGACCGAGCACGCGGGCCTGGACGACTTCAAGGGCCTGTCGCGCGGCGACCCGCGGCTGTACTCGACGTACCGGGACATGATCGTTCCCTCGAACCCCAGCTGGGTGGAAGAGCACATCCGCCGCCTCACGGCCGCGGGCATCCAGAGCGAGTTCCAGTGCTACAACATCAACAGCTTCGAGACCATCGAGCGGATGATCCGCCGCGGCGTCTACAAGGGCCCGCTGGTGATGAACTGGGTGGCCATCAGCGGCGGCATGGACCAGGCGAACATCTACAACCTGGCCAACTTCCTGCGCGCCGCACCCGACGGCGCGGTGGTCACCGTGGAGAGCTCGGTGCTCAACGTGCTGCCCGTGAACATGATCGGCATCGCCCTGGGCCTGCACGTGCGCTGCGGCATCGAGGACGTGCTGTGGAACCAGACCCGCACCGGCAAGATGAGCTCGGTCGAGCAGATCAAGCAGCTCGTGCGCATCGCGACCGAGTTCGGCCGCCCCATCGCCACCGCGCAGCAGGCGCGCGAGATCATGAAGATCGGCGTGTTCTACGAGACCACCGAAGAGACGCTGCAGGCCAACGGCTTTGCGCCCAACCGCAAGGGGGCGCAGCAGGGCTTCCTGCGCAAGCCGGCCTGATACACCGCTTCTGGGGCGGCGGTTGACGTACCGACTGGTCAGTCGGTAGACTGGGCCGATCGCGCAGCTCACCGGGCTGCATCGCATCGAACCGAAAGCCCCCGATGAGCGAGAACTTCGCAGCCGAACTCCATCGCCGAGCGACCACGGCCCTGCAGGCCGGGCGCGCCGACGCGCAAGGGGAGGGCGACCGCGTGCCGGTCGGCCAGTACACCGACGAGGCCATCGCACGCGACGAGCGGCGGCTGCTGCAGCGGCATCCGCAGCCGGTGGCCGCCAGCGCCTCGCTCGCCTCGCCGGGCGCGTGGCTGTCGCTCACGCACACCGGCGTGCCGTTGCTGCTGGTGCGCCAGGAGAGCGGGCAGGTGCAGGCGTTTCTCAACGTGTGCCGCCACCGCGGCGCGCGCGTGGTGCCCGAGGGCAGCGGCAGCGAGGCGCGTGCTTTCGTCTGCCCGTACCACGCATGGACCTACAAGCCCGACGGCGCCTTGCGCGGCGTGCCCGAATCCTTCGGCTTTCCCTGCCTGAAGCAGGACGAGTCGGGCCTGCGCCGGCTGGCCACGGTCGAGCGCGCGGGCGTGGTCTGGGTCGTGTGCGATCCAGCGCAGGCGGACAGCGACCCCGGCGCGCACCTGGGCGCGCTCATGGACAACCTCGAATCGCTGGCCGGGCTGCGCGCGCCCGTGGCGTATGCGCCGCGCACGTACGAGGTCGAAGCCAACTGGAAGCTGCTGGTCGACGGCTCCTTCGAGGCCTACCACTTCAAGGTGGCGCACCGCGAGACCATCGCCCACATGTTCCTGCACAACCTGCAGGTCATCGACGAGTTCGACCTGAACCGGCGCCTGTACCTGCTCAAGTCGAAGTTCCAGGAACACCGGCCCGACGCCGCCGGCTTCGATCCGCGCCGCTACGGCAACCTGACCTACTTCTTCTTTCCCAACACGACCATCCTGGTGCAGCCCGACCACGCGCAGCTCAGCATGCTGGAGCCGCTGGGCGCCACGCGCACGCGCGTGCACGAGCTCACGCTGATCCCCGAGGCGCCGGCCTCGGAGAAGGCGACCGCGCACTGGGACGCGAACGTGGCGCTGTACCGGCGCACGCTCGCGGAAGACTACGCACTGGCCGAGTCGATCCAGGCCGGGCTGGCGTCGGGTGCGAACGACGCGCTCAGCTTCGGCACCTTCGAGTACAGCGCGCCGCGCTTCCATGCGCAGCTCGCGCAGCAGGTGGCGGCGATGCCGGCCGCACGCTGACGCGGACGGGTGTCGCGCGTGCAACAACCAGACCACAAGACACAAGAAAGAATGGCGCGCATCGCGTCTGATCGCCGGTCGCGTCTTCGCGGCATGCGCCAGGCGTGACGCCTTCCAGAACCGCCCGATGGCCACCCTTGCCCCTTCCCGTAAAGAAACGATCCTCGCGCGCGCCGAGCAGCACTTTGCCGACCACGGCTTCCAGGGCGCGTCGTTGTCGGCCATTGCGCGCGACTGCGAAGTCGGCAACCCGGGGCTGCTGCACCACTTCGCGAGCAAGGAGGTGCTGTACCGCGCCGTGCTCGAGAAGCAGGCCGAGGACCTGACGGCGCGCATCTGCAAGCGCGTCGAGGCGGCCCCCGACCTGCCCGCGCGGCTGCAGGCGTTCGTCGCGCTGCAGGTCGAGTGGATGCACGCGCGGCCCACGGGCTTCAAGCTCGTCACGCGCGAACTGCTCGACAACGCCGAGCGCATCCAGCATGCGCAGACCCGGCCGCTCGAAGGCTTCCTGCAAGCCAGCCTGGGCCTGGTGGCCGCAGCGCAGGCGGCCGGCCTCGTGCGCGACGACCTGTCGGCCGTGGTGGTGCTCACGCTCATCTTCGGCACGCTGAACTACGCAAAGATGGCACGGCCCACGTTCGCGAAGACCTTTGCCGAGCCCGCGCTGAAGAGCGACACGGCCTGGATGAAGGCGATGGCGCGCGACGTGTTGCGCGTCATCTCGCCGCCCTGATTTTTTTCTTTCTCTCTTTCCTTCCCAGCAACCCCGACCAAAGGACGTTCCCTTGAAAACCCGCATCACCGAACTCTTCGGCATCCGCCACCCGATCATCCAGGGCGGCATGCACTATGTCGGCTTCGCCGAGCTGGCCGCGGCCGTCTCCAACGCCGGCGGCCTGGGGATCATCACGGGCCTCACGCAGAAGACGCCCGAGCTGCTGGCGCGCGAGATCGCGCGCTGCCACGAGATGACCGACAAGCCCTTCGGCGTGAACCTCACCTTCTTGCCGACCTTCGCCTCGCCGCCGTACCCCGAGTACATCGCGGCCATCGTCGAGGGCGGCATCAAGGCCGTGGAAACCGCGGGCCGCAGCCCCGAGGCCTACATGCCGGCGCTGAAGGCCGCGGGCATCAAGGTGATCCACAAGTGCACCTCGGTGCGCCACGCGCTCAAGGCCGAGCGCATCGGCTGCGACGCGGTGAGCGTCGACGGCTTCGAGTGCGGCGGCCACCCCGGCGAGGACGACGTGCCCAACATGATCCTGCTGCCGCGCGCGGCCGAAGAACTGAAGATCCCGTTCGTCGCTTCGGGCGGCATGGCCGACGGCCGCAGCCTCGTGGCCGCGCTCGCGCTGGGCGCCGAGGGCATGAACATGGGCACGCGCTTCATCGCCACCAAGGAAGCGCCGGTGCACGCCAACGTCAAGCAGGCCATCGTCAACGCCTCCGAACTCGACACGCGCCTGATCATGCGCTCGCTGCGCAACACCGAGCGCGTGATCAACAACGCGGGCGTGGAGCGCCTCATGGAGATCGAGCGCGCCAAGGGCGACGCGCTGAAGATCGACGACATCATGGACCAGGTCGCCGGCATCTACCCGAAGGTGATGACCGAGGGCCACATGGACGCCGGCGCCTGGAGCTGCGGCATGGTGGCCGGGCTGATCCACGACGTGCCCAGCTGCGCGGAGCTCATCGACCGCATCATGGCGCAGGCGGACGAGCTCATCGCCAAGCGGCTGGCGGGCATGCTGAGGGGCTGAGCTTTCAGTACGTCACGGTCACCGTGATGGTGCTGCTGTAGGCGCCCGGCGCCACGTACTGAGCGGCCGGAATGCGGCCGTAGACGGTGTGGGGGCGCAGCGTGGTGACGCCACCGAGGTTTGCCAGCGCGCTGTAGCTGTCGCTGACGCTGTTGAGGCCCCAGACGGTGCTGCGCGCGTTGGTGGTGTAGAGGTTGTAGCCCAGCGGTGTGGCACCGACCGGGCCCACCATCTGCCGGCTGGTGATGTTGCCGGCCGAGCCCGCGTCCAGGCTGATCGTGAACGACAGCGTCACCAGGATGCCCAGGCCCGTGACCGTGCCGGCGACGGTCACGGTCGAGGTGTTGTCCTTGGGCGTCGCGGCGGCCGGGTCGTAGTTGCCGAAGGCCAGCGCTGTCGCGCTGACGGTGGCGCTGCAGCTGAACACGCCCACGCCCGAGCACGCAGCCATTGACGTGTCCGGGGCCAGCATCCCCGCCAGCGCCAGCGCGGCGGTCAGCGCGGAGATGAAGACACGGGTTCGCATCGGTAGGGTCCCATCGAAGGCAGTGCGCCGGCGGCGCGGTCGGGTTCGCCCAGCGTGAAGCGGCAATGCCCGCGCTTCCATCGCGCCTCGAAGCGTTCGTTCGGCTGCGGGTCGTCGACCGACACCAGCCCGTTGAAGCCCGACAGCAGCGAGGTGCCGCGCGCCGGGCGCATCACGTCGATGCCCGGCGGCAGCGGGCTGCCGTCGGGCAGCAGCACCGTGACGTTCGCGATCGCGTCGCGCGCGATGTCGAAGCTGGCCTGTGCCACGCCCTTGTAGCGCGGCACCACGCGCAGCACGTCGCTGCGCACCTGCGCTTCGATCGGCAGGTCGCCGTTGTCGATGCTGATGTGGTTGGGCTCGTAGGCGCGCAGGCCCGAGACGACGGCGCGGCCTTCGCTGTCGGTGGTGGTCCAGGGCTGGTTCTCGCGGTAGACCTTCACGCCGGCGGCGCCGGGCACGGTCACGAGCGCGAAGGCGTCGTCCGACTGGCGGGTGGCAAAGCCCACGCCGCCCGCGAAGCCCACGGCGCCGCTGGCGCGCAGGCGCACCGCGGTCTGGCCCTGGGCGCGCGCGGCTTCGGCCGTCAGCATGCCGTAGCGACCGCGCCAATCGACCGCAGCCTCGCTGCGCGCGTTCTCGCCGTGGGCGGCGCGCAGCCGGTAGCCCCAGCCCATGTCGTTGGGCGGCTGCTGCACCCACTCGGCCACGGCCGAGTGGCCGCCCGGCTTCTGCTGCTGCACCGAGAGCGTGGCGTGCTGGCGCTCGCCGAGCGTGAAGCTGAGGCTGACGTTCACCGAGGTGATGGAACGCTTGCCGTCCTGGCGCGTATGGGCCACCGAGGTGCCGAGCCAGGCGTTGCCGCCCAGGCCGATCGACCAGCTGGCGGTGGTCACGCCGATGTGCTCGCCGGTGTTGTAGCGCAGCCGCGTGTGGCTCGCGCCCAGCGTGCCGTAGCGGCCCAGCGAGCGGCCCGCGAAGAGTTGGGTCTGCGCGTCGGTGTGCACGGGGCTGTCGTGCCAGGCGATCTGCGTGAAGCCGCGGCTGGCCACCTGGCGGCTGACCGAGAAGTTCCATTCGTCGCTGGTGCGCGTGTAGGCGGCGCGCCAGAGGCGGCCGCTGTCGCCGTCCCTGCTGCGGCTGGCGGCGCCGTGCAGCGAGAGTTCGCCCAGCGTGCCCCAGACCCAGGTCACGCCGGCGCCCGCGGTCTGGCTGCGTGCACTGGCCTCGCCGCGCGCCTCGACGGTCACGCCGTCGTTCACGCCGTGGCGCCAGGTGCCGGCGACGAAGGGCGGGCCGTAGTCGAAGCTGCGCTCGCCGTAGCGCAGGCGCGTCCAGCCGGCTTCGAGCGAGTAGTCGGACAGGCCCGCGCGCAGCAGGTTCGAACTCACGTAGTACGGCGTGGTCACGGTGCGCTGCACGCCGAGCGCGTCGGTGACGGCGAAGCGCATCTCGCCCGCGCCGGTGAGCACCGGCACGTCGCTGAGCGCGAAGGGGCCGGCGTCGACACGCCGTTGATAGCGCAGCGTGTCGTTCACATACACCTCCACCGCCGACGGCACGGCCGCGCCGCCGCGCAGGGTCGGCATCGGGTAGCTGATGAAGCCGGGCTGCAAGCCGAAGCGGGTGCCGAACTGCACGCCGCCGAAACGAAAGGGCGTGGACCATGCGGCGGCCTGCGTGATCGTGTCGCCCACCGTGAGGCGCGTGAGCCGCGCGGGGTCGTCGCGGCGGAAGTAGCTGTCCAGCCGCGTCGTGCCGCGTCCGCCGAATGCGGACTGGCCGGCGACGAGGCTCGTGCCCACCAGGCCCCAGTCGGCCGAGGCCGCCGCATCGAAGTAGCCCGAGGCGCGCGTGCCTTCGCGGTCGTGCTGCAAGGCCAGGTCGTAGTTGAGAAAGGCCCCGAAGGCCGACGCCGACAGTGGCGGGCGGTCGCCGGCGTGCGCATGCACGGTGCCCAGCGTGAACGCCTCGGCGGGCACGCTCAGGTCCACGCTCTGCGCGCCTTCGTCGAGCTGCAGCTGCGCGCCCGGCAGCGCGCGCAGGTCGTAGTAGTCGGTGCCGTCGCGCTGCAGCGCCGCGGTGGCGGGCCGCACCAGGCGCCAGGCCGCGAAGTCGGGCGCCGACGCCAGCAGCTGCGCACCGCGCCGCAAGAGCGGCCGTGGCGCGGGCTGGCTCAGGCCGTTGATGCGCACATCGAGGATCGCGGGCTGCACCTCGCCCGCCATGTCAGCGGGTGAGGTCTGTGCGCAGGCCACGCGCAGGCCCAGCCAGCCGCAGCAGACCCACAAGCTAGCGTGGCGTGGCGGACGCACGGGGCACGCGCACGGTGGCGCTGGACGACGCCTCGGGGGCATCGGTGGCGGCCTCGACCTGCAGCCGGGTGTCGGGCGGCAGGGCGGGCAGTTCGATGTCGATGCCGGCCGACTGCCCGGCCAGCGCGTACTGCGACAGGCTCTTGCGCAGCAGCTCGGTGCCGTCCTCGCGGCGCACCACGAGCTGCGTGACCTGGATGTGCTCGCTGCCCTGGTTGTCGAACACCAGCCGCCAGGCGGTGCCTGCCGTGCCGGTGGCGCGCCCCGAAGGCTGCAGCGACCATTGCAGCGCACGGCGCAGCTGCAGCGGCGGCACGAAGATCGGCACGCCGATGCGCAGCAGCGTCTGCACCTTCGCGCCCTCGGTGCCGTCCGCAGGCAGCGCCTGATCGCGCGGCAGCTGGCGCAGGAAGATGCGGTAGCTGCGCTCGCCGGCGTCGGCCGGCACCTGCAGCCCGAGGCGCACGATCTGCCGCCCGCCCGGCGGCAGCCGGAAGATGGCCGGGTTGACCAGCACGTCGCGCGTGGGTTCGTAGGCATCGCGCCCGTCCTGCTGCGACCACGCCACCACCTCGGCCTGCACGGCGACCTCGGTGTCCTCGGCGTTGCCCATGGTGAGCGAGGCGACCGGGCGCTGCGGCGTGAGCACGATGCGCAGCGGCGCCACGCTGAGGCTGGTGGCCGCGGCGGGAGCGGGAGCAAGGGCGGCCAGCAGCAGGCCGGCCCCCCATGCGACTGGCAGCAGGGCGCGACGCATGCCGTGGCGGCCTGCGGTGAAGGCGGTCAACGGCGCCCTCAATAGGTCAGCGAGACCGTGATCGTGTCCGTGTAGTCGATGGCCGGCGCCGCGGTGTACTGCCCCGTGGGAATCAGGCCGTAGATCGTCTGCGTCTGGGGCGTCCCGTTGCCGACGTAGCCGGTGCCGGCGACGCTGTTGTCCCAGTTGGTCTGGTGCGCGCTGTCCTTGAAGAGGCCGTAGCCCAGCGTGTTGTTGCCGGCGGCCGCCGTGGGGCTGGTCATCAGGCGGTTCGTGATCGTCGCGCCCGAGCCGCCGCCCGCGCTCAGGCCGAGCGAGTAGGGCGTGCCGAAGGTGCAGGTCACGTTGAGGCTGGTGGTGCCGGCCAGGGCGGTGGCTGACGCCGGGTCGTACGGCCCGAACGCCAGCGTGGCCGGCGTGGTCATCAGGCAGGCCTTGAGCACCGTGGCCGTGACCTGGAAGGTCGTGGTCGTCGTGACTGCCTGCGCGGGCAGCAATGTCAACAAGGCACCGACGGGCAGCACAGTACGGGCCAGTGTGCGAAGGAGGGAGCGAGGCTGGTGGCGCATCGGACGGGACCTTTCATCGGTGACTGGAAACCCAGGAACGACAGTGAAAACCCACCCACCGTTTCCAGTAGTGGGCGCCCCCTTTCTAACCAATCTCTCCCCGATGGGACATAGGACGCAGCCCTGTCGTCGACAGCTTGCTACAGATTTTTCCGAGGCCGGGAGAGCTCATGAGTGATTTCGGTCTACAGCCTGGGCCGGGCCTAGGTCGGATGTCTTCATGGGGCGCGACCTCTTGTCGGAGGGGGGTGGTGCGTGCGGTGTATAGAACCGTTTACATTTACGCTCTTGGGAGTCGCCATCCAACGCCATTGCAACCTTGCCCGCGAGGTCCATCCAACGTGATCGCCGAAATACATGCTGATGCCGCGCCTGCTGGCCTCGCCTCGGGGTTCACCATGGCGTTCCAGCCCATCGTGGACCTGGGCCGGCACGAGATCTATGCGCACGAGGCGCTGGTGCGCGGCCTGTCGGGCGAAGGCGCCGCCGAGGTGCTGGGGCGCGTCGATCCGGTCGACCGCTTCGCCTTCCACGAAGCCTGCCGCGTCAAGGCCATCGAGATCGCCTCGCGCCTGGGCATGAAGTCGCGCCTCAGCCTCAACGTCATGCCCAACGACGTCGCGGGGCAGGCCGAGTGCTTCCGCACCGCCATGGCCGCCGCCAAACGCTGCAAATTCCCCGTGCGCCAGCTGATGTTCGAGATCACCGAGGGCGAGCGCGTGCGTGACCTGCACGGCCTGGCCGACACCTTCCGCGCCTTCAAGCGCCACGGCTTCACCTCGGCCATCGACGACTTCGGCGCCGCCTACGCGGGCTTCGAGCTGCTGGCCGCGTTCCAGCCCGACGTGGTGAAGATCGACCTGAGCCTGATCCGCGGCATCCATGCCGACCCGGTGCGGCTGACCATCGTGCGGGGCTTCGTCGCCACCTGCGACGAGCTGCGCATCCGCGTGATCGCCGAAGGCGTGGAGGCGCCCGAAGAGGTGCGCGCCTTGCGCGAGATCGGCGTGGAGCTGTTCCAGGGCTACCTGTTCGCGCGGCCGGCCATCGCCACGCTGCCGGCAGTGGCGTGGGACGCCGCCGCCTGAGCCTTCCCTGACCTCCGACGTTGGGGGTCAGACGTTGCTGGTCGCGCGCACTTCCTCGAGCGTGGTCCGGCCCGCCAGCACCTTCTCGATGCCGTCCTGACGCAGCGTGCGCATGCCCTCGCGCATCGCGGCGTCCTGCAGTTCCTCGGCGCGCGCACCGCCCTGCACCAGCCGGCGCAGCTCCCTCGACATCACCATCAGTTCGTGGATGCCCACGCGGCCCCGGAACCCGGTGTCGTTGCAGTGCTTGCAGCCGGTGCTCGTGTAGGTCTGCAGCTGGCCGTCGCGCCCGTGGCGCTGCACCCACTCGGCGCGCACGGCGTCGCGCGCGGCCGGCGTGTCCTGCGCGCCGAAGGCGTGCATGTAGTCGGCCAGCAGCTCCTCGACCGCCTCGCTCGTCGCCGGGCGGCTCTGCACGCACTGCGGGCACAGGCAGCGCACCAGCCGTTGCGCCAGCACGGCCAGCAGCGAGTCGGCGAAGTTGAACGGGTCCATGCCCATGTCGAGCAGGCGCGTCACGGTTTCGGGCGCACTGTTGGTGTGCAGCGTCGACAGCACGAGGTGGCCGGTGAGCGAGGCCTCGATGGCGGTCCTGGCGGTCTCGGCGTCGCGGATCTCGCCGACCATGATCACGTCGGGGTCGGCGCGCACGAAGGCGCGCAGCGCCTTGGCAAAGGTCCAGTCGATGCGCGGGTTGACCTGCACCTGGCGCAGGCCCGGCTGCGTGATCTCGATCGGGTCTTCGGCGGTCCAGATCTTGCGCTCGGGCGTGTTGATGCGCATGAGCGCCGAGTGCAGCGTGGTGGTCTTGCCCGAGCCCGTCGGGCCCACGCACAGCACCATGCCGTAGGGCCGGTCGACCGCCTGCGAAAACTGCGCCAGGTTGCGCTCGGACAAGCCCAGCGCATCGAGCGCGATGGGCTTGGCCGAGGCCAGGATGCGCATCACCACGTCTTCCAGGCCGTTGTTGGTCGGGATGGTGGCCACGCGCAGCTCGATGCGGTGCTGCGGCGAGTACTTCGAGAAGTTGATCTTGCCGTCCTGCGGCTTGCGCTTTTCGCTGATGTCCAGGTCGCACATGATCTTCACGCGCGCCACCACCGCGTTGCGGTAGCTGGGCGGCAGCTCCAGGTAGGTGTAGAGCCGGCCGTCGCGGCGAAAGCGGATGCGCGTCTTTTCCTGTCCCGGATCGCTCTCGATGTGGATGTCGGAGGCGCCCTCGCGGTGCGCTTCGAGGATCATGCTGTTGATCATGCGCACCAGCGAGTTGTCCGACTGCTCCACGGGCGGCTCGCCGGCGGCGGGCGCGGCGGCCGATTCTTCCTTCTCGAGCGTCTTCAGCAGCGTGCTGGTGCCCGTCATGTCGAACTCGAGCGGACGCATCGGGTCGTTCATGTCGATCACCGGGCGCTCGGCCGCCACCTGGCCGACCTTCTCGTAGGCCTTGTGCAGCACGCCGTCCAGGTCCAGGCACTGGCCCAGCACGGGAATGATCTTCGTCTGCGCGATGAACTCCACCTCGTCGATCACCGCGTGCCGGTTGACCGGGTCGTCGAGCGCCAGCACCAGGCGCCCGCCGTGCAGCATGAGCGGCATGACCTGCAGGCGCCGCGCGGCTTCGTGGCCCACCTTGCGCAGCGCGTCGGCCGCGGCCGGAAACACATGCAGGTTCACCAGCGGGTAGCCCATCTTGCGCACCAGCGCGGTCTGCAGCTGGCCCCGGCTCACGACGCCCATGCGCACCAGCGTCTCGCCCAGCGGCACCGTGGGCTCGCGCTGCTGCTGCTGGAGCGCCGCGTCGAGTTGCGCCTGCGTGATCATGCCCAGCGACATCAGCGCCTGGCCGATGCGCGCGATCGGCATGCGGCTTTGCAGGTCGAGCTCCTGCACGAGCTGTTCGGGCATGACGACTTCGGTGGCTGCCATGGATCGATCTCCTGGTGGTTGTGGGGGTGCGGCGGGTGTGCCGACGCTAACGGTAAAACGCGAAACGGTTGCGGCCCTGCGACTTGGCCGCGTAGAGCGCCGTGTCCGCCCGCGCGAGCAGTTCGCCGGCACCGACGGTGGCATCGACCGTCTCGACGAACACGATGCCGATGCTGGTCGTGACGTCCAGCCGCCGGCCTTCCACGGGGAACGCCGGCGCCGCGATCTGCGAGACGATCTTGTGCGCCACGCCCGCCACCGCGTCCTGCGAGTGCACGTTCTCCAGCACGATCACGAACTCGTCGCCGGCCAGGCGCACCACGGTGTCGGTCTCGCGCACGCTGGCGCGCAGGCGGCGCGCATATTCGGCCAGCACGCCGTCGCCGGTGGAATGGCCGAGCGTGTCGTTGATGGCCTTGAAGTGGTCGATGTCCAGGAACATCAGCGCCATGCCGCCTTCGGCGCGGCGCACGCGCGACATCGCCGCGGGCAGCTGCTCGTTGAAGGCCAGGCGGTTCGGCAGGCCGGTCAGCACGTCCATGCGCGCCAGCTCGATGAGCTTGCGCTCGGCCTCCTTCAGCGCCGTGACGTTGAAGGTCATGAGGTAGAAGCCCGCCGTGTGGCCCGCCAGGTCCTTGTCGGGAATCAGGTTCACCTGGAAGTGCGCCTCCCGGTCATCGATCGGCACCTGCACCGGGTACTGCGTGGCCCTGCCGGCGAGCACCGTGGGCAGGTGGGGCGTGTGCTGCACGTACACCGCCTCGCCCACGGCCGAGCGCAGCGTCACGCCGTCCAGCGGCACGCGCTCGTCCAGGCCCGCCATGCGCCGCGCGCGGCTGTTGCCGTACAGGCAGTTCTCGTCGCGGTCGAAGTAGGCGACCAGCGCGGGGATGTTGTCGGTCACGTCGCGCAGGCGCTTTTCCTGCTGCGTGAGGGCGCGGCGGATGTTCACTTCGTCGGTGATGTCGAAGGTCATCGCGAACACGCCGTGCACCATGCCCTCGGCGTCCTGGTCGGGGATGTAGTGGGCCTTGAAGGTGCGGTCGCCGATGCCCAGCGCCGCGTCGCCGGCCTTCTCGACGATCACCGTCTCGCCCGCCAGCGCGCGCTCCATGTGGGGCCGCACCACCGCGAAATCGGCCGCGCCTCGCACGGCCGGCATCCACTGGCCCACCAGCGGCTGGCCGTGGTGCAGCGTGCGCACCTTGGCATTGACGAAGGTGTAGTACAGCGCGGCGTCGACGTGCGAGACCAGCGCGGGAATGTTGTCGGCGATGGTGCGGATCTGCGCCTCGCTGTGCGCCAGCTCGAGCTCGATGTGCTTGCGCTGCGTGATGTCGAAGGTCATCGCGTAGTAGCCGCACACCCGCCCCTGCGCGTCGAGTTCGGGGATGAAGTCGGTCTGGAAGAAGTGCTCTTCCTCGTCGCGGTGCGCGGCGCCGCGCCGCTCGAAGGACACGGCCTCGCCGGCCAGCACGCGCCGCAGGTTGTGCTCGAGCGTCGGGTCGTCGTGCAGGCCGCTCATGCTCTGCACGGGCTGGCCCACCAGCTCCTCGGCGCTGTAGCCCAGCTCTTCGCACAGCCGCGCATTCACGAAGGTGTAGCGGCCCTGCGCGTCGGCGTGCGAGATCATGGCCGGCAGGTTGTCGGTGATGTCGCGCAGGAACTTCTCGCTGGCCTGGTGCTGCTGCATGAGCCGGTCGAAGGTGCGCGAGAGGTCACCGATCTCGTCGTCCGGGTAGGTGCGCGCCACGGCCGCCTGCGCGGGCGCCGCGTGGGCGTCGAGCATGTGGCGGTGCAGCCCGGTGAGCGGGCGCAGCTGCTGGCGCACCACGGCCAGCGCCAGCGCGCCGGCCAGCAGCGCCAGCACGATGGCGCCGATCCACGCGGTGCGCTCGATGGCTTCGATGCGGGCAAAGGCCTCGTGGCGCGGGTACATCGAGCCCATGATCCAGTCGGCCTGGCGGATGCGCTTGAAGGCGTACAGGCCGGGCACGCCCGCATGGTTCACGCCTTCGATGGTGCCTTCGAAGCCGCCGATCGCGCGGTCCAGGTCGGGCGCGTCGTCGGCCATGGCCATGTTGGCCTGCTTGAGCACGCGGTCGGCCAGCGGGTGGTCGATCACGATGCCGTCGGCGGTGGTGATGAACACGTAGCCCGTCTGGCCGAAGCGCACGTCGGCCAGCTCGCCCAGGATGTTGCGGTCCTTCAGGTTGATGGAGCCCGAGATCACGAACAGCACCCGGCCGGCCGCATCGAGCACCGGCTCGGTGATGGCGACCTGCGCCAGGCCGTTGAGCCGGTTGCGGTAAGGCTCGGAGATCACGCCCGTGCGTGCGGCGACCGTGTCCTTGAAGTACGCGCGGTCCTTCACGTTCACCTTGCCGATCTGTCGCGCGCCGTTCAGGTTGGCGACCAGCTCGCCGTCCGTGTCCAGGAAGGCGACGTTGTCGAACGCCGCCCGCAAGGACTGGTGCTTTTCCAGAAAAGCCTGCAGCGGCGCGGCGTTCGTGATGCCGTGCGAGCCCACGCTCTCGGCGATCGTCTTCAGCAGGATGCGCCGGCTGGCGAACTTCTGCTCCACCGCGCTCGCGATGGCCGACAGCCGCGCGAACTCCTCGTTGGCGATCGAGGCCTGCATGCGGCTCTTGACCAGGTGCAGCGCCACCGTGGCGATGATGAAGGTGGTGGCCAGCACGACGGCCGCAACGCCGACGCTGAGGCGCGTGTTCAGGCTGATGCGGCGTTTCGCGGTCGCGAAGAGTTTCATGGGCGTCGTGCAGGCGGTGCAGCGAAGCGGCGGGGACCACCGGCCGGGCCGGCCAGGGGGGCACGGCACACACCCTTCGCGCGTTGCGCAGCTAGTGTGTCAGAAAGTGCGAGAAATGCGCGCCATTGCGGTGCATCTCGCGGGGTTCCCGGGGGCCGGAGTGTTGCGCAGGTGCGCGAGGGAAACCAATCGTATTACTCGACGCGCGGCGGCGGCTCCGATCGGGCGGCCGCGGGCGAGCGGGCCGGCGCGATGAGCACCATCGCGCCGTCCTGCCCGCGCCGCACGCGCAGGCGCGTGCCGTCGAGCAGGCGCTCCAGCGCCGCGTCGGCGGCGACCTTTCCCCTGATGCCCCGGGTCGAGAGGTCCTTGACGTCTTCCATCTTGTAGATGAGCTGCACGCCCGACTGCGCGATGTAGGCGTCGAGCGCGGGCCGCAGCTCGCCGCCCTTCACGTCGAACTCCCGCGCGTGGGCGCAGGCCAGCCCCGTCGCCAGCAGGCCGGCGGCGGCCACGAAGGCAAGGCGGGGGCGGGTGAGCAAGAGGGCAAGGAAGGTGGGGGGCTGCCTCCGGATTCGAATCATGTCGGTCTGTTTTCCGCGAATTGGTTTTTCTTCTGCCCCCGGTGAGACGAGTTCGAGCGCACTTTCCGGTAACGGGGCAAGGGGGAAAAGCCCTCGGGCCCGGCCTTCTAGAATTTCCGGGTCCGCCGCCGGGCATGGGAATTCAAGGAAATTTCGCCGGCGGGCCTTCGCGCGTTACCGGAAATCTTCGGGCCGTTCGTCTCACTGTCTGTCGCCAATCCCGGCGACCTGCCGCTTTGTGTGTCGGCCCTTCAATTTCCAGGAGCGCTTCGTGGTTCTCAGTGACTTGGATGCCTGGTTCGTCAGCGAGGTGCTGCCGATGGAAGCCGCGCTCACGCGCTTCCTTCGCCGCAACTGGCGCGACGACGCCGAAGTGCCCGACCTGCGGCAGGACGTCTACGTGCGCATTTACGAGTCCGCCTCCAGATCCATGCCCGACCAGGTCAAGCCTTTCGTTTTTGCCACCGCGCGCAACCTGCTGATCGACCGCGCCCGGCGCGCGCAGATCGTTTCCATCGAGATCATTGCCGACCTCGACGCGCTCGATTTCTCGGCCGACGAGCTCACGCCCGAGCGCCACGCCGCCGGCCGCGGCGAGCTGCGGCTGCTGCAGACGGCGCTCGACGCGCTGCCCTCCAAGTGCCGCCGCGTGGTCGAGATGCGCAAGATCGACGGGCTCTCGCAGCGCGAGGTCGCCACGCAGCTGGGCATCACCGAGGACACGGTCGAGCGGCAGGTGTCGCGCGGCGTGCGCGCCCTGGCCGACGCCCTGCTGTCGGGCGGCGTGCAACTGGACACCAAGGCCTTCGGGCGAGCGCAGAACGAGCGGAGGCTCTCACCATGAGCGAAGCCCAGCGCATCGAATCGTTGGCCGCCGACTGGCTGGCCCGCCGCGACAGCGGCGACTGGACCGACACCGACCAGCAGCAGCTGGACGCCTGGATCGCCGCCTCCATCGCCCACCGCGTGGCCTGGCTGCGGCTGTCCAGCGCCTGGGAGCGCGGCGACCGGCTGGGCGCGCTGCGCACGCCGGCGATCCCGATCCCCGCGCCGACGCCTGCACCACAGCCGCAGACGGCGCGTCCGCCTCAACGCCTGTCGCGCTTCTCGCTGCAGCGCATCGCCGCCGGCGTGCTGGTGGCCGCCGCAGGCACGGCCTGGCTCGGCTGGCAGTACACGCAGGAAGAACGCGGCCAGCACTACGCCACAGTCGTGGGTGCGCGCCAGTCGGTCGCGTTGTCCGACGGCTCCAAGCTCACGCTGAACACCGCCACGCAGGTGCGCACGGCCGTGAACGACAGCGGGCGCAAGGTGTGGCTCGATGCGGGCGAGGCCTACTTCGACATCGCGCACGACAAGAACCATCCCTTCGTCGTCATCGCCGGCGACCGCCGCATCACCGTGCTGGGCACGCGCTTCCTCGTGCGGCGCCAGGGCGAGCAGGTGAACGTGACGGTGGAGGAGGGGCGCGTACAGATCGCCGCGGCCAAGCCCGATGCCCGAAGCGCCGAGCCCACCGTGCTCACGCGCAACCAGGCCGCGGTCACGCATGCCGACAACGTGCTCGTGATGTCCAAGGCACCCAAGCAGGTCGACGACGAACTCAGCTGGCGCGAAGGCAAGCTCGTGTTCGACCAGACCACGCTGGGCGACGCGGCCGCGCAGTTCAACCGCTACAACCTGCGCAAGCTCGTGATCGCCGACCCGGTCATCGCGCAGGTGCGCATCGGCGGCAGCTTCGATGCGAACAACATGAGCGGCTTCGTGGGGCTTCTCAAGCAGGGCTTCGGTCTTGCCGCGCATGAGAGCGGCAACGAAATCAGAATTTCGAATCCGTAAATTACCGGAATGTGACGGGGCATTCGTCTCAGTGGGTACCCAAACAAATAACCACGCTGGAGACACACACAATGAATCGCACCGCGCCCCGCACCGGCCTGCCGCCCCAGAAGAAGAAGCGAACGTACGGCGCACTGCGCCCCTGGGTCATCGGCGGCGCGTGGGCGCTGGCCAGCGGCATGGCCGCGCACGCACAGACGCAGGCCCCGCCGCAGGGCTTCGACGTGAGCGGTGGCGATCTCAAGACCGCGCTGGACGCCTACATCGCGCAGGGCGGCGTGCAGCTGCTCTACAAGGTCGACGACGTGAAGGGCGTGGCCACGCGCGGCGTGAAGGGCGCGCTGTCGCCGCAGGACGCGCTGGCGCGGCTGCTCGAAGGCACGCCGCTGCAGACGCGCCGCGGTGACGACGGCGCCATCGTGATCTACACGGCCGCCGCTGCGAAGCCGCAGGCCGACGAGGCGCCGCAGTCGCTCGACAGCGTCACCATCACCGCCACGCGCCGCCGCGAGCCGGTGCGCGAGATCCCGATGCAGGTCAACGTGATGAAGGCGCAGGCACTGGAACGCGCGGGCGCGAAGAACCTGGCCGACTACGTGGCCGAGCAGCCGGGCGTGAACCTCACCAGCAGCGGCAGCGTGGGCGGCACGCTCACCATGCGCGGGCTGACCACCGGCCCGGTGCAGGGCATCGCGACCGTGGGCGTGTACGTGGACGACGTGGCCACCGGCATGAGCTCGGCCGGCGCGAGCGGTGGCAATACGCCGCTGGACATGGGCATGCTCGACCTGAGCCACATCGAGGTGCTGCGCGGCCCGCAGGGCACGCTGTACGGCGCGGGCGCCATGAGCGGCGTGCTCAAGTACGTGACCAACCAGCCCGACACCATGGAGTTCGCGGGCTCGGTGAAGCTGGGCACCTCGTGGACGCAGGGCGGCGGTCCGGGCTTCACGACCGGCGCGGTGCTCAACGTGCCGCTCAAGGAAGACGTGGCGGCCGTGCGCTTCGCCGCCTTCACCGACCAGTTCGGCGGCAGCTACGACGCCACGGGCCTGGCGCGCGGGCGCAACATCGACCGCGGCCACACCGACGGCGGCCGGGTCTCGCTGCTGCTCACGCCCACGCGCGAACTCACGGTGCGCCTCACGGGCACCGTGCAGGACGTGCATCGCAAGGGCCTGGGCTTCGAGGACATGGACCAGCGCACGCTGCGCCCCTGGACGCGGGAGCGCACGCGCCAGCTGTCGGCCAACGAGTCGTACAGCAACCTCACGCAGCTGTTCGGGCTGGACGTGGAATACGACTTCGGCTGGGCCCGCCTGAACTCGATCACCTCCGCGCAGGACGTGAAGATCAACAACACCGTCGACGTCACCGGCCGCTACGGGCCGCTGCTGAGCGCGCTGCGCGTGCCGGTGGCCTCGGTGCCGGTGAACAGCGCCGTAGAGCAGCACCGCGTCAGCCAGGAGTTCCGCCTGACCTCGCGCTCGGGCACCACCATCGAGTGGCTGGCCGGCCTGTACCTGAACCGCGAACGCGGCAGCAACAACGGCGTCATGGACGCCAACCTGATCGGGGGCCGCAGCCTCGGCCTGCTGACCTCGACGCAGTCCTCGCGCTACCGCGAGGAGGCGGCCTACGGCGACGTCACCTGGAACGTGACGCCCAAGTTCTCGCTCACCGGCGGCGTGCGCCTGGCGCGCAACAACCAGAAGTACGCCAGCCGCCAGACCGGCCAGCTCGTCGGGTCGGTCGCCGCCAGTGCCGCCGGCACCTCGTCGGAAAGCCCGACCACCTACCTGGCCGCGGCCAAGTACACGCTGTCGGACACGAGCACCATGTACTTCCGCGCGGCCAGCGGCTACCGCCCCGGCGGTCCCAACGTGCTCAAGGCCGACACCGACCGCAACGTGGTGCAGCCGATGTACAACTCCGACTCGCTGTGGAGCTACGAGCTGGGCTACAAGGCCGACCTGCTGGACCGCACGCTGTCGCTGGAGGCGGCGCTGTACGACATCGAGTGGACCGGCGTGCAGCAGCCCACGCGCAGCGGCGCCTTCGTGTTCGTCACCAACGCGGGCGCGGCCCGCATCAAGGGCAGCGAAGTCACGCTCAACTGGAAGCCCAGCAAGGAATGGCGCTTCACCGCCAATGCCGCGGCCGTCGATGCGCGCCTGACCGAGGATGCCAAGGGCCTGGGCGCCAAGGCCGGCGCGCGCCTGCCGCACACGCCGCGCTTTGCCGCCACGCTGGGCGTGACGCGCAACTTCAGCCTGGCCGACCACCCGGCCTACGTCGGCATCAGCGCGCGCTACACCGGCAAGCGCGATGCGGGCTACCGCGGCAGCACGGCCATTCCGAGCATCAACATGCCGGCCTACACGCTGGTCGACCTGCAGGCGGGCATCGACTTCAAGCGCTTCAGCGTCTCGGCCTACGTGCGCAACCTGACGAACAAGCGCGGCATCGTGTCGATCGAAACCGGACTCAACGCGAACCCGAACCTGGTGACCGCGGCGCTCGTGCCCGCGCGCACCATCGGCGTGAACGTCAACGTTCCGTTCTGACATGTCGGGCCTCCCACCGTTCGCGGCACCGATGCCGCTGGATGCGGCCGCCCCTGCGGCCCTGGAAACGACCCGCAAGGCGCCCACCAGCGCCTGGTATGCGCTGGCGGTGCTCATCATCGCGACGGTGCTGGGCTCGATCGACAAGGTCATCCTCACGCTGCTGACGGAGCCGATCCGCCAGACGCTGTCGCTGTCCGACACGCAGCTCGGGCTGCTGCAGGGCGCGGGCATCGTGCTGTTCACCGGCATCGCCACCTTGCCGCTGGGCTGGCTCAGCGACCGCTACGACCGGCGCGTGGTGCTCGCGGCCTGCGTGGTGCTGTGGAGCGCCGCCACCGCCATGCGCGGCACGGCCATGGACTATGGCGTGCTGTTCGTCGCCTCCGTCGGCCTGGGCGTGGGCGAGGCGGGCCTCACGCCCATCACCAACAGCATGATCCCCGACCTGTTCCCGCGGGCGCAGCGGGTGCTGGCGAATGCGGTGTTCGCGCTGTCGGCCATCTTCGGCAGTGCACTGGGCGCGCTGCTGGGCGGCACCATCGTGCACCTCACCGACGACCTGCGGCCCTGGCTGCCGGTCGCGATGCAGCAGCTCGAAGCCTGGCGCCTGACCTTCTTCGTGCTGGCGAGCGCCGGCATTCCGGTGACGCTGCTGGTGCTATCGATCCGGCGCACGCCGCGCGGCGGCGCACCGGAAGCCAAGGCCAAGCCGGGGGCACCGGCCGCCGACGCACCGGGCGCCACGACCCTGCGCCAGCACCTGCGCCAGCACTGGCGCACCTTCGCGGGCCTGGTGGTCGGCGTGGGCCTGACCAGCGTGGGCCTGAGCTCGCTGGGCACCTGGCTGCCGATCCTCACGGCGCGCACCTACGGCGTCACGCCGGTGCAGATGGGGCAGGGCATGGGCCTGGCCTTCCTGTGCGGCACGGTGGCCGGCGGCCTGCTGGGCGTGCTGTCGATGCGCTACGTGCAGCCGCGCATGGGGCCGGCCGCGGCGCTGCGCCTGATCATGCTGGGCAACCTCTCGGCGGCGCTGATGTCGACGCTGCTGCTGTTCACGAGCTCGGCCAACCACAACTTCGCGCTGCTGGGCCTCTTGGTGGTGCCGCTCATCGGCAGCGCGGTGCTGCTGCCCAACGTGCTGCAGGACGCGGCGCCGCCGCACCTGCGCGCCCGCACCATCGCCATGCTCACGCTGGCCAGCCTGCCCTTCGGCGTGGTGGGTCCGCTGGTGGTGGGCATGTTGTCGGACGCCCTCAAGTCGATGCCCAACGGGCTGGCGGTGTCCATCGTCGTGACCACGCTGGTCGGCGGCAGCCTGGGCGCCATGGTGCTGCGCGCCGCCGAAGGCCCGTTCGTTCGCCTGATGCGCGAAGCGAAGCCGAACTGAGCCTTCCGCGTCGAGATCCCGCTCCCCCTTTCATCGTTCGTTGTTCCTCCATGTCACAACCACACCCTTCAGCCTCTCTTCCTGACACCGCCTCCGCACTGGCCGCCATCGACGCGCTGGTGGCGCCCCTGAACCGCAGCGACGCGCCCGGCCTGGTGCTGGCCATCGCGCAGCATGGCCGCCTGCTGTACCGCCGCGCCGTCGGCATGGCCAGCCTGGAGATGGGCGTGGCGCTCACGCCGACCACGCGCATGCGCATCGCCTCCACCAGCAAGCACTTCACGGCCATGGCCGTGCTGCTGCTGGCCGAAGACGGCCTGCTCGACGTGGAAGACCCGGTGCAGAAGTACCTGCCCGAGCTGCCGCAACTGAGCGCCAGCGGCCCCACGCTGCGCCACCTGCTCACGCACACCAGCGGCTGGCGCGGCCATGACGAGCTGTGGGCCATCGCGCACGGCCTCACCTTCACGCTGCCCGGCCCGGGCCTGCCGGCCATGGCGCGCCAGAGCGAGCTGAACTTCGAGCCCGGCACGCACATGGTCTACAGCAACGGCGGCTACTTCCTGCTGGCCAAGATCGTCGAGCGCGTGAGCGGCAAGAGCTTCAACGACTTCCTGAAGGCGCGCCTCTTCGACCCGCTGGGCATGGCGGACACCTCGTCGGTGGTGACCGACCTGGACGTGGTCCCCGGCATGGCCGGCCTGTACATGCCCGCGCCCGGCGGCGGCTGGCGCCGCGGCCTGTACCCGTGCGAACTCGACGGCGGCGGCTCGCTGGTGTCGACGGCGGACGACATGCTGCGCTGGCTCGCCCACATGCACGGCAGCGAGAAGATCGTGGGCAGCGCAAAGAGCTGGGCCCTGCTGTCGGCGCCCACCACGCTGTCGTCGGGCTCGAAGGTGAACTACGGCTTCGGCCTCGCGCGCCATCCGTACCGCGGCGTCGAGATCGTGCACCACGCGGGCGCCGTGCTCGGCGCGCAGTCGCAGATGATCAGCGTGCCCAGCCACGGGCTGGACATCATCGCCATGGTGAACGGCGCGCCCGTGTCGCCGTCGGCGCTGGCCCTCAAGGTGATCGAGCTGCTGCTGGGCGACGCGCTCGCGCCGCCCGAGGTGCGCCCGCTGGCCAGCGCCTTCCCCGCGCTGCCCGGCCAGCGCTACCACGCCCCCTCCACCGGCGGCCTGCTGGGCTTTGCGGACGTGGCCGGCAAGCTGGCGCTGTCGTGGCAGGCCGGCGAGCCCAGGCCCCTGAACCAGGGCGACGGCAAGCTCTGGCTGGGCCTGCAGGACCTGCCGACGAACGACCTCGTGATCGACACCGTCGACATCGATCCGCAACGCGCACCCGATGCCTTCGTGCTGCACGAAGGTGGCCAGCCGCGCCGCTTCGAGCGCCTGCCCGAGACCGCGCCCGATGCCGCGTCGCTCGCCGACGAACTGTGCGGCGACTACACCAGCCCCGACCTCGACGCCACCGCGCGGATGGTGTTGGTCGACGGCAGGTTGCAGCTCACCGTGCAGGGCCGCCACGGCCAGCACGCGTGCGTGCTGACGCCGCTGTCGGCCGACGTGGCCACGCTCGCCTCGGTCGACCCGGTGCTGGCCCAGCTGGGCAAATCGGTTCTCAACGTGGAGCGCAAGGGCGGCCGGGTCGTGGGACTGCTGTTTGCCACCACGCGCTCGCGAAACATCCACCTTGCCCGCCAGGAGCCCCGCGCATGAAGTTCTTCACCACCCTGTTCGCCACCGAGACCAACACCTTCGTCTCGGCCCCCACCGGCCTGGGCAGCTACGAGGAATACGGCATCTTCCGCGGCGACGCCAGCACGCGCGACGCCACCGGCTACGGCCTGTACGCGGTGGAAGTGCGCCGGCAGCTGGCCGCCGAAGGCCATGAAACGGTCGAGAGCCTGCTGGCCTTCGCGCAGCCGCTGGGGCGCACCGTGCGCAGCGTGTACGAGCGCCTGCGCGACGAAATCCTGGACGACCTGCGCAAAGCCGGCCCGGTCGACGGCGTGATCCTCGTGCTGCACGGCGCGATGGTGGCCGACGGCTACGACGACTGCGAAGGCGACGTGATCTCGCGCGTGCGCGAGATCGTCGGGCCGAACGTGCCCATCGGCGTGTCGCTCGACCTGCACTGCCACTTCACGCAGAAGATGGTGAACACGGCCGACGCCATCATTTGCTACAAGGAATATCCGCACACCGATGCGTTCGAGCGCCTGACCGAGCTGATCCGCATCGTGGTCGACACCGCGCAGGGCCGCGTGAAGCCCGTGACGGCCGTGCACGACTGCCGCATGGTCGGCAAGTGGCACACCACGCGCGAACCGATGGCCGGTTTCGTGCGCCGCATGCAGGACGCCGAAAAGCTGCCGGGCGTGCTCTCGGTGTCGCTGGGCCATGGCTTCCCCTGGGCCGACGTGCCCGAGTCGGGCGCCAAGCTGTGGGTGGTGACCGACAACGACCCCGCGCTGGCCGCCAAGCTCGCCGAAGAACTCGGCCGCGGCTTCTGGGACCTGCGCCACGAGACCGGCGTGCCCTCGCTCTCGATCGACGAGACGCTCGCCAAGGCCATGGCCGTGCAGGGCGGCCCCGTGGTCATCGCCGACACCGCCGACAACCCCGGCGGCGGCGCCACCAGCGACAGCACCTTCATGCTGCGCGCCGTGGTCGAGCGCGGCATCGGCGACGTGGCCTTCGGCGGCGTGTGGGACCTGGGCGCGGTGCAGCTGTGCCGCGACGCGGGCGTGGGCGCGAGCTTCGAGCTGCGCCTGGGCGGCAAGTGCGGCCCGGCCTCGGGCGATCCGATCGACCTGCACGTGACCGTGATGAACGTGGTGGAGGCGCACTCGCAGGGCGGCCTCTCGGGCGTGCGCACGCCCATGGGCCCGTGCGTGTGGGTGCAGGCGGCCGACGGCGTGGACATCGTGCTCATCAGCAAGCGCAACCAGGTCATCGGCGCCGACCTCTTCACGGGCCTGGGCATCGACCTGGCGGCCAAGAAGCTGGTCATCGTGAAGTCGGCGCAGCACTTCCATGCGGAGTTCGGGCCCCTGGCCAAGTCGGTGCTGTACGTGTCGACGCCGGCCTCGCTGAGCACCGACTTCGCCAACCTGCCGTACCGCGTGCGCGACCTGGACTACTGGCCGCGCGTGGAACAGCCCGGTCGCCCGCACCACATGGCCGCGCCCGGCGAGCTGTACACCATCGACGGCCGCGCCATGCACCTGCAGCGCAGCGGCCCCCTGCCGGCCAGCGCCGCGCAGCCCACGCTCGTGATCGAGGCCGGCGGCGGCTGCGCCTCGCCGACCTACGCGCGCCTGCAGCAGGCGCTGGCGGCCAAGCACCCGGTGATCAGCTACGACCGCGCCGGCATGGGTTGGAGCGAAGCCGACGACGCGCCCTTCGACGGCGAACGCACCGCGCACCGCCTGCACGCGTTGCTCGCAGCCGCCGGTGTGACGGGCCCGATCGTGCTCGTCGGCCATTCGCTCGGCGGCCTGCTGAACCGGGTCTACGCAGGCCTGTACCCGCAGCAGGTCGCAGGCGTGGTGATGCTCGACGCCAGCCACCCCGACCAGTTCGCGATGTACGAGCACCCGCCCGAATCGCAGTTCGCGGCCGAGCGCGTCAAGCGCGCGGACTTCCAGGCCGGCGGCACGCCGCCGCCGGAGCAGGCGCCCATCGAGGCCCTGTTCGCCGACATGCCGCAGGTGCTGCGCCAGATGAAGGCGACCTACACGCCCGAAGCGCTCGACACCATGGTGGCCGAGGTGCGCGGCCTGCCGCACGTCGCGCGCCAGGCGGCCGCGTCGCCCGACTTCGGCGCGCGTCCGCTGGCCGTGCTGTGGGCGAAGCAGCAGCCGCTGCCGGCCGGCGCCGACCCGGCCATTGCCGCGGTGCAGCAGCGCTGGCCCGAGTTCCAGGAGGCGCATGCGGCGCTGTCGACGCAACGCCGCCTGGCCTGCATCGAAGGCGCCGCGCACATGACGCTGGTGCTGCTGCCGCCGCTGGTGCAGCGCGTGGCCGAGGAAATCGACGGCGTGATGGCGCAGATCGCGTCCGGAACCGGCCGATGACGCCCCTGGCCGAACTCACCACGCCCGCGCTGCTGCTCGACGTCGGCGTGCTCGAACGCAACTGCGAAGCGATGGCGCAGCGTGCGGCGCGCCACGGCGTGGCGCTGCGCCCGCACCTGAAGACGGCCAAGTCGGCCGAAGTGGCGCGCCGCGCCACGCGCGGGCAGGCCGGCGGGCTCACGGTGTCGACCGTGGCCGAGGCCGCTTACTTCGCGCGCCACGGCTTCACCGACCTGACCTATGCCGTGGGCATCGACGCGAACAAGATCGAGGCGCTGCACGACATCCAGCGCGCGCACGGCGCGCGCGTGACGCTGCTGGCCGATTCCGTCGAGGCCGTGCAGGCGGCCGGTGCCCGCGCGCGGGCGCTGGGCGCGAGCTTTCGCGTGCTGCTGGAGATCGACACGGGTGGTGGCCGCGGCGGCGTCGGTCCGCGCGACGACGGCCTGCTCTCGCTCGCGCGCGAGGTGCAGCGCAGCGAATCGCTGGCGCTGGCCGGCGTGCTCACGCATGCGGGCCACAGCTACCACGTGCAGGGCGGCACGGCGATCCGCGCCATCGCCGAGGCCGAGCGCGCCGGCGCCGTGCATGCGGCCGAACGGCTGCGCGCGGTCGGCATTCCGGTCGAGGTGGTGAGCGTGGGCTCCACGCCCACGGCGGTGTGCGCGCAGACGCTCGAGGGCGTCACCGAGATGCGCCCCGGCGTCTACACCTTCTTCGACCTGGACCAGGCGGCGCGCGGCATCTGCGGCGTGGACGAGATCGCGCTGTCGGTGCTGGCCACGGTGATCGGCCACAACCCGCGCTCGCGTCGCGTGCTGATCGATGCCGGCGCGCTCGCGCTGTCGAAGGACCAGTCGGCGGCCGAGTTCCGCGCCGGCCTGGGCTTCGGGCTGGTGTGCCGGGCCGACGGCACGGTGCCGCTGCCCGGCCTGTGCGTGGCCGAGCTGCACCAGGAGCACGGGCTGATCGCCTGCGAAGGCGATGACGACGCACAGGCCATGTTCCGCGCGCTGCCCCTGGGCGCCCGCGTGCGCGTGCTGCCGCACCACGCCTGCATGACGGCCGCGCCCTACGACCGCTACCACGTGGTGGACGGCGCGGGCAGCGGCGTGCAGGCGGTCTGGGACAAGGCGCACGGCTGGCAGGCCGGCGCCTGAAGCCAATCAATTTTTCTGGAGAAGACAACGATGACGAAGACATTCCTTGCACGGCTGACGGCCGTGGCCGCGCCCTTTGTTCTGGCCCTCGGCCTGGGCAGCGCGCCGCAACTCGCAGGCGCCCAGACGCCGGCCGCACCGCAGGCCGCGGCCAGTGCTGCTGCCGCCACGCCGGCGCCCGTGGCGGTGCCCGAAAAGCCTGCCGCCCCGGTCGCCGCGCCGGCCGCCACCGCCAAGGTCGACAACCCCTACGGCGTGGGCGCGCTCTGGTCGCAGAGCGATGCCGTCGCCAAGGCCGTGCTCGCCATCCTGGCGATCATGTCGATGGGCAGCTGGTACGTGATCGTCACCAAGCTGCTCGAGCAGATGCGCATGGGCCGCCAGACGCGCGCGGTCGACAACGAGTTCTGGAACGCGGGCACCGTGCAGGCCGGCACCGCGCGGCTGGCCGAGGGCAGCCCGTTCCGCTTCATCGCCGACGCCGGCATGCAGGCCACGCAGAAGCACGACGGCCTGCGCGGCAAGGTCGACTTCGCCGATTTCGTCGACCTGTGCATCCACCGCGCCACCGAGCGCGTGCAGCGGCGCCTGGGCAACGGCATGTCGCTGCTGGCCACCGTGGGCTCCACCGCGCCCTTCGTCGGCCTGTTCGGCACCGTCTGGGGCATCTACCACGCGCTCACCGCCATCGGCGTGGCGGGGCAGGCGTCGATCGACAAGGTGGCGGGCCCGGTGGGCGAGGCGCTCATCATGACCGCCATCGGCCTGGCCGTGGCCGTGCCCGCCGTGCTGGGCTACAACTGGCTCCTGCGTCGCAACATCACCGTGATGGACGACGTGCGCGAGTTCAGCGGCGAGCTGCATTCCGTGATCCTGGCCGGCAGCGCCGCGGCCTGACGCGCGCGCACGCACGCAAGCGGATCGCGCCATGGCGATGAACATCCCGGCCTCCGGGGGAGACGAGGAACAGGCCATCGCGGCCATCAACACCACGCCGCTGGTCGACGTGATGCTGGTGCTGCTGATCATCTTCCTCATCACCATCCCGGTGGTCAATTACTCGGTGCCCGTCGCGGTGCCGAAGGAGCGCAACGAGGTGCGCGAGAGCAAGCCCGAGACCGTCGTGATCTCGGTGGACGCCGCCGGCCGCACCTACTGGTACGACACGCCGGTGCGTGACACGCCCGCGCTGGTGGCGCGGCTCACCAAGGTGGCGGCCCTGAACCCGCAGCCCGAGGTGCACATCCGCGGCGACTGGCATTCCGACTACGAGCCGGTGGGCCGGATCATCTACGCCTGCCAGGCGGCCGGGATCGCCAAGGTGGGCTTCATCACCGAGCCGCCCGCGCGCAACTGAGACGAGCAGACAGCGAGACAAGCAAGCCATGCCAAGAAAACAGAAGCAGGGGCGGCGCAGCAGCACGCCTTCCGACGAGCCGATGATGGACATCAACACCACGCCGCTCATCGACGTGATGCTGGTGCTGCTGATCATGCTGATCATCACCATCCCGATCCAGCTGCATTCGGTGAACCTGAACATGCCCACGGGCAACCCGCCGCCCAGCGAGTTCAAGCCCGAGGTGCTGCGCATCGACATCGACGCACTCAGCGTCGTGCAGTGGAACGGCGAGCCGCTGGCCGACCGCAGCGAGATGGAACGGCGCTTCGAGCAGGTCGCCGCGCAGGCCGTGCAGCCCGAGGTGCACCTGCGGCCCGACCGCCGCGCCAAGTACGAAGTGGTGGCCGGCGTGATGGCCTCGGCGCAGCGCACGGGCGTGAGCAAGCTGGGCATCGTGGGCGCGGAGCAGTTCATCCCATGAAGCGCTCCCGCAAGGACTTCAACCCGAAATCGCGCTTCGGGCCCGTGGGCATCGCGGTGATGGTGCTGTTCCACGTCGGCGTGGGCTACGCGCTCGTGTCGGGGCTGGCGCGCCAGACGGTCGAGCTGATCAAGAAGCCGATGGACGCGACCATCATCAGCGAGATCAAGCCGCCGCCCCCCCCGCCACCGCCGCCCCCGCCGCCGAAGAAGATCGTGCGCCAGGAAACGCCCAAGGCCCCGCCGCCGCCGCGCCCGGCCTACGTGCCGCCGCCGGCCGTGACACCGCCCGCCACGTCGGCGCCCGCGATCACCGCCGTGCAGAACACCGAGCCCGTGCCGCCGCCGCCGGCCGCACCGCCGGCGCCCCCCGCGCCGCCGGCCCCGCCGAAGGCGACCACCACCGACATCGCGGTGGCCTGCCCGCGGCAGGTCAAGCCCGAGATGCCGCGCAAGGCGATGGACGAAGGCATCGGCGGCGTGGTCAAGGCCGAGGTGCGCATCAAGGGCGGCCATGTGCAGGAAGTGCGCTTCCTGTCGGGGCCGCGCGTGTACCACTCGGCCGTGCGCGCCGCGGTGATGCGCTATGAATGCCAGACCACGGGCGACGCCGAGGTGCTGGCGACGCAGGAGTTCGTCTTCCGCATCGAGTAGGGGGAAGGAGCCGGTCTCTCTTCTTCAGACAGATCGGCCCATGGCGAGCGCGCGCATCACGGCGGCCGTGCGCGTCTCCACGCCCAGCTTCACGTAGACATGCTCCAGGTGCTTGTGCACGGTGCGGGGGCTGATCGTCAGCAGCGCGGCGATCTCGGCATCGGTCTTGCCCTGCGAGAGCCAGTGCATGACATCGCCCTCGCGCGGCGTGAGGCCGGCGGGCTGTGCATCCGGCAACGGCGCCGGCGTGCGGCAGGCCAGCCGGTACAGGAAGGCCACCGCCATCGCATGCTCCAGCCCCACGCGCCGGCAGTAGTCGGCCTGCTGGGCGGCGCGGCGCAACTCGCGCCGGCCCGGCGCCTTGGCGATGCGGCGGGTGGTGCGCGTGGGATGCGCGTCGGCGCTGCGATGCCGCACGGGCACATGGCCGGACTCCAGTTTGTCCAGCAGGCGAAGTGCGCTCGCCCAATCGTTGCGCGACAGGTGCGTCATGGCATGCCCTTTCACGGTGCATACGCATTGCTGCGTATGGCGCCCGCACGCATCGAGAGACAGGATGCTCGCAGGCCCTTTGCCTCGAATTCAGTATAGGCAGGCAGCGGGCGCGCCAGTCGCTTGTCGACGAAGGGGATACACATGGCCATCGACGAAACACGGCTTAACGCGTTCATGGGTAACTTCGTCCACGACATCGGGGCCGTGATGCATGCGGCCACCATCGTCGTCGGCGACCAGCTCGGCCTGTACAAGGCGCTGGCCGAAGGCCCCGCCACCGCGGAGCAGCTGGCCCGCCGCACCGAGACCGATCCGCGCTACCTGCGCGAATGGCTCTCGGCCCAGGCCGCCAGCGGCTACGTCGAGTACGACCCGAAAGGCGAGCTGTTCTCGCTGACCGAGGAACAGGCCTTCGCGTTGGCCGAGGAAGGCAGCCCGGCCTTCGTGCCCGGCGCGTTCCAGATCGCCGTGGCGCAGTTCAAGATCATTCCCAAGATGGTCCAGGCCATGCGCACGGGCCTGGGCATCGGCTGGCACGAGCACGACGTGGCCCTGTTCCATGGCACCGAGCGCTTCTTCCGGCCCGGCTACGCGGCCAACCTGGTGAGCCAGTGGATTCCGGCGCTCGAAGGCATCGAGCCCGTGCTGAAAAGCGGCGCGCGCGTGGCGGACGTGGGCTGCGGGCACGGTGCCTCGACGCTGCTGATGGCGCAGGCCTATCCCCAATCCAGCTTCGTCGGCTTCGACTACCACGCGCCTTCGATCGAGCGTGCGCGCGAAACCGCGCGCAAGGCCGGTGTCGACGATGAAAAACGCCTGCGCTTCGAGGTCGCGAGCGCCAAGGATTTCCCCGGCGAAGACTACGACCTCGTCGCCGTCTTCGACTGCCTGCACGACATGGGCGATCCCGTCGGCGCGGCCGCGCACGTGCGGCGCACCCTCAAGCCGCAGGGCACGTGGATGATCGTCGAGCCCTTTGCCAACGACCGGCTGGAGGACAACATCAACCCGGTGGGGCGCGTGTTCTATTCGGCCTCCAGCTTCATCTGCACGCCGGCCTCGCGCTCGCAGGAAGTGGGGCTGTGCCTGGGGGCGCAGGCCGGTGAAGCGCGCCTGCGCGACGTCGTCTCGCAGGGCGGCTTCTCGCACTTCCGCCGGGCCAGCGAAACGCCCTTCAACCTGATCTTCGAAGCACGTCCGTAAGGACAAAGGAGGCGCCATGTCCCGCCAATACATCGACTGCCGCGAGTACCCGAGCACGATGAACTGCAGTGTCGCGCTCTGCGCCGATTCCGAAGGCGAACTGCTCGATGCCGCCGTCCAGCACGCCGTGGCCGTGCACGGCCACACCGACACGCCCGAACTGCGCAAGCAGCTGGCGAGCATGTTCAAGGCCGGTACGCCGCCGGTGGAGCTCGCGAAGACGCCCGCCTGACTGGCGGACTGACGGTCCTGCGCGGCCCCGGCCGTCGTCACGAACCTTGATGCAGATCAAACGCTTGCATCGGCAAGGCCCTTAGCCTGCCCCGATGCAAGCTTCCGCCGCGCTCGCGCCGTTTCCGTCCGTTCCATCGTCCACGGGGGCTGACGCCCGCGCCGACGCCTGGCAGCTGCTCGACGATCCCGCCGAGTGGGCCGCGTTCGGCCGCCCGCTGGAGGCCGGAACGGGCCGCTGGGAATCGCAGGTGGCGGTCGAAGGCATGCACTGCGCGGGCTGCGCCTTCACCGTCGAGGCCGCGCTGGCGCAGGTGCCCGGCGTGGCCGAGGTGCAGGTGAATGCCGCGAGCCGGCGCGCGCGCGTCGTGTGGTCGGCCACGGCCACGCGGCCTTCGCGCTGGTTCGAGGCCAGCGCGCGCGCGGGCTACCCCTTGCTGCCGGCCGGCAGCCGCAGCGCGCGCGAGACGCGCACGCGCGAACTGCGCATGGCGCTGTGGCGCTGGCTGGTCGCGGGCTTTTGCATGATGCAGGTGATGATGTACGCCTACCCGGCCTACGTCGCGCGCCCCGGCGACATGACGGCCGATGCGGCGCAGCTGCTGCGCTGGGCCTCGTGGGTGCTCAGCCTGCCCGTGGTGCTGTTCTCGTGCGGGCCCTTCTTTCGCAGCGCCTGGCGCGACCTGCGCATCGGCCGCGTCGGCATGGACCTGCCCGTGACCTTCGGCGTGGTCATCACCTTCGTGGTGAGCACCGCCGCCACCTTCGACCCCACGGGGCCGCTGGGACACGAGGTCTACTTCGACTCGCTGACGATGTTCGTCTTCTTCCTGCTCACCGGCCGCTGGCTCGAGGCACGGCTGCGCGACCGCACGGCCGGCGCGCTCGAGGCGCTGATGCACCGGCTGCCCGACAGCGTCGAACGCCTCGGGCCCAACGGCGAATGGACCCGCGTGGCGGTGCGCCGGCTCGCGGCGGGCGACGTGGTGCGCGTGCGCCCTGGCGAGGCCTTCCCGGCCGACGGCACGGTGATCGACGGCGACACCACCGCCGACGAGGCGCTGCTCACCGGCGAGTCGCGCCCCGTGCCGCGCCCCCGCGGCGACCGCGTGCTCGCGGGCAGCCACAACCTCTCGGCCGTGGTGCAGGTGCGCATCGCCTCGGTGGGCGAGGGCACGCGCTTCGCGCAGATCGTGCGGCTCATGGAGAACGCCGCGCTCGAAAAGCCGCGCCTGGCCCGGCTGGCCGACCGCGTGGCGCGGCCTTTTCTCATCGCGGTGCTGGCCTGTGCGCTCGGCGCGGGCGCGCTGTGGTGGGCGGTCGATCCCGGCAAGGCGCTGATGGCCGCGGTGGCGGTGCTGATCGTCACCTGCCCGTGCGCGTTGTCGCTGGCCACGCCCGCCGCGATGCTCGCGAGCGCGGGTGCGCTGGCGCGCGGCGGCGTGCTCACGTCGAACCTGCAGGCGCTGGAAGCACTGGCCGGCGTCGACACCGTGGTGTTCGACAAGACCGGCACGCTCACGGGTGACACGCCGCGCCTGGAACGCGTGTACTGCCGCCAGGGCCTGCGCCCCGGCGATGCGCTGGAGATCGGTGCGGCGCTCGCGGCGCTGTCGCTGCACCCGGCGGCGCGCGCGCTCGTCAATGCCTGGCAGGCGCAGTTCCGCGCGCCGCCGGCCTGGTCGGCGATGCAGCTGCGCGAGACGGTGGGGCAGGGCGTGGCGGCCTCGCTGCACCGGCGTGATGCGGTGGACGACCACGGTGCGCGCCCCGTGCGATTGGGCTCGGCGGTCTTCTGCGAAGTGCCGCCGCTGCAGGTCGATGCGGCGCAGATCCACCTGAGCGACGAAGACGGCTGGCTCGCCAGCTTCGTGCTCGCCGAGGAGCTGCGCCCCGACGCCACGCAGGCCGTGGCGGCGCTGCAGGCGCAGGGGCTGTCGGTGCGCCTGCTGTCGGGCGACCGCGAGAACGCGGCGCGTGCCATCGGCGCGCAGGCCGGCATCGCGGCGGTGCAGGGCGACTGCGCACCGGAAGACAAACTCGAGGTGCTGTGGCAATTGCAAGCAGCCGGGCGCGAGGTGGCGATGGTCGGCGACGGCCTGAACGACGGCCCCAGCCTGGCGCGCGCCAATGCCTCGTTCGCCTTCGGCCACGCCGTGCCGCTGTCGCGTGCACGCTCCGACTTCGTGGTGCTTGGCGATGCGCTGCAGGCCATTCCCGCGGCCGTGGCGCAGGCGCGCCGCACGCTGCGCGTGGTGCGCCAGAACCTGTTCTGGGCCGCGGCCTACAACGCCGTGTGCGTGCCGCTGGCCGTGGCCGGCTGGCTGCCGCCGTGGCTCGCGGGGCTGGGCATGGCGGCGAGCTCGCTGCTCGTGGTGCTCAACGCGGCGCGGCTCGCTGCACCAGGGAAAGCGGCGGTGGCCTGATGGACGTGCTGTTCCTGCTCGTGCCGCTGTCGGTGGTGCTTGTTCTGGCGATCCTCGGAGGCCTTTGGTGGGCCATCGAACGCGGCCAGTTCGAGGACATCGAGGTCGAAGGCGACCGCATCCTGAAGAATGACTAACCCCCAGGCTACGCGCACTTCGTGTCGCTTTGCCAACCCCCTTGCAGGGGGCACACCCTGCGGCCTGGCATAGCCAGTTCCGCGGGTGTTCTGGCACGGCCTGCTCCGCGGCCTTCGGCATCGTTCGAGCTCGTGTGCCGCCGTCGATACAAGCCGCAGTGGAGAACGGAGCGGGCTTGATCTGCATCAAGCCTGCCCGGGCGACGCGGGCAGACACTGCCCGCAAACCACATCTACGGGCACCACGATGCAGCAGACCACGCACCCTCCCGCGGCCATCTACGACGACACCGTCGTGCGGCAGTTCGCACTCATGTCGGTGGTCTGGGGGGTGGTCGGCATGCTGGTCGGCGTGATCATCGCCTCGCAGCTGACCTGGCCCGAACTCAACCTCGGCATTCCCTGGCTCAGCTACGGCCGCCTGCGTCCGCTGCACACCAACGCCGTGATCTTCGCCTTCGGCGGCTGCGCGCTCATGGCCACGAGCTTCCACGTGGTGCAGCGCACCTGCCAGGTGCGGCTGTTCGCGCCGGCGCTGGCCTCGTTCGTGTTCTGGGGCTGGCAGCTGGTGATCGTCGCCGCCGCCATCAGCCTGCCGCTGGGCTACACCAGCGGCAAGGAATACGCCGAGCTCGAGTGGCCCATCGACATCCTGATCGCCGTGGTCTGGGTCGCCTACGCCATCGTGTTCTTCGGCACCATCGGCCTGCGCAAGGTGCGCCACATCTACGTGGCCAACTGGTTCTACGGCGCCTTCATCATCGCGGTGGCGCTGCTGCACATCGTCAACAGCGCGGCCATTCCGGCCGGCTGGATGAAGAGCTACTCGGCCTACGCCGGCGTGCAGGACGCGATGGTGCAGTGGTGGTACGGCCACAACGCCGTGGGCTTCTTCCTCACGGCCGGCTTCCTGGGAATGATGTACTACTACATCCCCAAGCAGGCGGGGCGCCCGGTGTACTCGTACCGGCTGTCGATCGTGCACTTCTGGGCGCTGATCTTCACCTACATGTGGGCCGGCCCGCACCACCTGCACTACACCGCGCTGCCCGACTGGACCCAGTCGCTGGGCATGGTGTTCTCGCTCATCCTTCTCGCGCCCAGCTGGGGCGGCATGATCAACGGCGTGATGACGCTCTCGGGCGCCTGGCACAAGCTGCGCACCGACCCGATCCTGCGCTTCCTGATCGTCGCGCTGTCGTTCTACGGCATGTCGACCTTCGAGGGCCCGATGATGTCCATCAAGACCGTCAACGCCCTGAGCCACTACACCGACTGGACCGTCGGCCACGTGCACTCCGGCGCGCTGGGCTGGGTGGGCTTCATCACCATGGGGTCGCTGTACTACCTGATCCCGCGCATGTACGGCCGCCTCGCCATGTACAGCGTGCGCGCCATCGACGTGCACTTCTGGATGGCCACCATCGGCATCGTGCTGTACATCGCCGCGATGTGGATCGCCGGCGTGATGCAGGGCCTCATGTGGCGCGAGATCAACGCCGACGGCACGCTGACCTACACCTTCGTCGAAAGCGTGAAGGCCACCTTCCCCTACTACCTGGTGCGCGTGATCGGCGGCGTGCTCTACCTGGGCGGCATGCTGGTCATGGCCTGGAACGTCTGGATGACCGTGATCACCGGGCGCTCGGTGCGCGCCGAAATCCCGGCCGTTGCCGCCGCCCACGCCTGAAGCTCCCGAGGACGCACGATGAACGCACCTGACAACCAGAACTCCGCGCCCGCCGCCACCGGCTTCACGCACGAGAAGGTCGAGACCAACAACCTGCTGATGATCGTGCTGATCCTGCTGGTGGTGGCCATCGGCGGCCTCGTGGAGATCGTGCCGCTGTTCTTCCAGAAGTCGACCACCGAGGCCGTGGAGGGCGTGAAGCCGCTCACGCCGCTGCAGCTGGCCGGCCGCGACGTGTACCTGCGCGAGGGTTGCTACAACTGCCACTCGCAGATGATCCGCCCCTTCCGCTCGGAGACGCTGCGCTACGGCCACTACTCGGTGGCTGGCGAGTTCGTGTACGACCACCCCTTTCAATGGGGCAGCAAGCGCACCGGCCCCGACCTGCACCGCGTGGGCGGCAAGTACAGCGACGAGTGGCACCGCATCCACCTGAACAACCCGCGCGACCTCGTGCCCGAGTCGAACATGCCGGCCTACCCGTGGCTGGAGAAGGGGCTGGTCGACGCCGGCAGCATCGCCACCCGCATGCGCGCGCTGCGCACGGTGGGCGTGCCCTACACCGACGAAGAGATTGCCAAGGCCGCCGACGAGGTGGCCGGCAAGACCGACATGGACGCCACCGTGGCCTACCTGCAGTCGCTGGGCCTGGCGCTCAAGTAAGAAGAAAGAACAGGCAACGCCCCATGACCGACATCACCACCCTGCGCATCGCCGCCACCATCGCCTGCTTCGTCGTCTTCATCGGCATCGTGGCCTGGGCCTGCTCGCGCCGCAACACGCAGCGCTTCGCCGAAGCGGCCCGGTTGCCGTTCGAGCAGGACTGAAGGGACACACACGATGAGCGACTTCATCAATAACTTCTGGTCCAGCTACGTGGCCGTGGCCTCGCTGCTGAGCATCCTGGGCTGCGTGCTGCTCCTGTGGCTCACGGCGCGCAAGCGCGTGCCCTCCGACGCCGACAACACCACCGGCCACGTGTGGGACGAAGACCTGCGCGAAGCCAACAACCCGCTGCCGCTGTGGTGGGTGGGGCTGTTCGTGCTGACCATCGTCTTCTCGCTGGGTTACCTGGCCGTGTTCCCGGGCCTGGGCAGCTTTCGCGGCACGAACGACTGGAGCTCGCGCGCCGAGTACCAGCAGGATATGGCCAAGGCCACGCAGGCACTGGAACCGGTGTACGCGCGCTACGCGCCCATGCCCCTGGAGGAGGTCGCGCGCGACCCGCAGGCCCGCGCCATCGGCGAGCGCCTGTTCATGAACAACTGCGCGCAGTGCCACGGCTCCGACGCGCGCGGCAGCAAGGGCTTTCCCAACCTCACCGACGCCGACTGGCTGCACGGCGGCACGCCCGACAAGGTCGTCGAGTCGATCACCAAGGGCCGCATCGGCACCATGCCGCCGGCCGCCGCGATGGTCGGCACGCCCGACGACGTGAAGAACGTCGCCAACTACGTGCTGAGCCTGTCGGGCGAGCCGCACGATTCGCTGCGCGCGGGCCTGGGCAAGCCCAAGTTCGCCGCCTGCGCGGCCTGCCACGGCATCGGCGGCGTGGGCAACCCGGCGCTGGGCGCCCCGCGCCTGAACGACCGCATCTGGCTGCACGGCTACGGCGAGGCCGCCATCGTGCAGATCATCAACGAGGGCAAGCACAGCGCCATGCCCGCGCAGGAAGGCCGCCTGACCGAGGCGCAGATCAAGCTGCTCGCCTCCTACGTGTGGGGCATGTCCAACCCTGCGACCGGGACGCCATGACGCGAAAGACGGTCATCCCGATCGTCAGTGCGCCGCCCGCCGCCGCGCCGGAGGTCGGCCTGTACGAGGCGACGAAGAAGATCTACCCGCGCAGCGTGCAGGGCCTGTTCGCGCGCTGGCGCTGGGCCATGGTCTTTCTCACGCAGCTGGTGTTCTATGGCATGCCCTGGGTGGAATGGGGCGAGCGGCAGATGGTGCTGTTCGACCTGGCCGCGCGGCGCTTCTACATCTTCGGGCTGGTGCTGTACCCGCAGGACCTGATCTACCTGTCGGGCCTGCTGGTGATCAGCGCGCTCTCCCTCTTTCTCTTCACGGCCGTGGCCGGGCGCCTGTGGTGCGGTTATGCCTGCCCGCAGACCGTCTACACCGAGATGTTCCTGTGGGTGGAGCAGCGCATCGAAGGCAACCGCAGCGCGCGCATCCGGCTCGACGCCGGTTCGCTCTCGCTCGAGAAGCTGGTGAAGAAGGCCTTCAAGCATCTCGTCTGGATCGGCATCGCGCTGTGGACCGGCTTCACCTTCGTGGGCTACTTCACGCCCATCCGCGAGCTGGGCATGGCCTTCCTGCAGACGCAGATGGGTTCGTGGGAGGTGTTCTGGGTGTTCTTCTACGGCTTTGCCACCTACGGCAACGCCGGCTTCATGCGCGAGCAGGTGTGCAAGTACATGTGCCCCTATGCGCGCTTCCAGAGCGCGATGTTCGACCGCGACACGCTCATCGTCAGCTACGACCCGCGGCGCGGCGAGCCGCGCGCGCCGCGCCGCAAGAACGTCGACCCGCGCAGTGCCGCCTTGGGCGACTGCATCGACTGCAGCCTGTGCGTGCAGGTCTGCCCCACCGGCATCGACATCCGCCAGGGTCTGCAGTACGAGTGCATCGGCTGCGGCCTGTGCGTGGACGCCTGCGACAGCGTGATGGACAAGATGGGCTACGCGCCGCGCCTGATCCGCTACGACACGCAGAACGGCATGGAGGCCGGCTGGTCGCGCCGCCAGCTGTGGCGCCGCGTGCTGCGCCCGCGCGTGCTGGTCTACACCGCATTGCTCGCGCTGCTGGTGGCGGGCCTGCTCGCCAGCCTGGTCGCGCGCACGCCGCTGAAGGTCGACGTGGTGCGCGACCGCGCCTCGCTGGCGCGCATCGTCGAGGGCGGGCGGCTGGAGAACGTCTACCGGCTGCAGATCATGAATGCGACCGAGCGCACGCAGCACTACCGCATCGCCGCGCGCGGCATCGAGGGGTTGAGCGTGGCCTCGCCCGACGAGGCCATCGAGGTCGAGCCCGCGCAGGCGCGCTGGGTCGCGGTGCGGCTGCAGGTGCCTTATGGCGCCGCGCCGGCCGGTTCGCACACGGTGCACTTCGACATCCGGCAGGCGGATGGCGCGGCGCAGGTTTCCGAAAAAGCGGTCTTCCTGGTGCCGCGCTGAAAGGTCTTCCCATGAACGATGCCCTGCCGATGAACGCGCCCGCGACCTCCGGCCCCTGGTGGCGCTACCCGCTGGTCTGGCTGGTGATCGCGGGGCCCGCCGCCGTGGTGCTCGCGAGCATCGCGACCGTGTGGCTGGCGCTGCGCACGCCCGAGGTGCTGGTGTCGGAGGACTACTACCGCGAAGGCATCGAGATCAACCGCACGCTGGCCGACAAGAAGCGCATGCCGGCGCAGGCCGGGCGCAACCACGCGGCCACGCCCGAGGACGACGTGCCGGTGCCCAGGAGGGGCGCGCAGTGAGTGCCATGCGCCGGATCGCCGGCATCCTGTGGCCGTCGTTTCTCGTGGCCTGCGGCATGGAGGTGCTGGTGTTCGCGATGATCGATCCGATCCATTCGTACTGCGGCGCCGATGCGCTGCGCATGTCGCGCCAGGGCATCTACACCGTGTCCTTCTTCGTGTTCTGGCTGATGGCGGCGGCCTCGAGCGCGTGCACCACGCTGCTGGCGCTGCCGTCCGAGAAAGAGACTGCGTCATGAGCTTGCCCCTGGCCTGCGTTCCCGAGACCCCGTCCGTGCTGCCCGTCGAGCTGCTGCGCCGCTTCGACGTGCCCGGCCCGCGCTACACCTCGTACCCCACGGCCGACCGCTTCGTCGAGACCTTCGGTGCCGGCGACTACGCGCAGGCGCTGCAGCTGCGGCGCGATGCGGATGCGGCCGGCGAGCCGCTGTCGCTGTACGTGCACATCCCGTTCTGCGAATCGCTGTGCTACTACTGCGCCTGCAACAAGGTCGTGACGAAGCACCGCGAGCGCGGGCGACAGTACCTCGACTACCTCGCACGCGAAGTGGCGCTGCAGGTCGCGCAGCTCGGGCCCGGTGCGCCCGTCGGCCAGCTGCACCTGGGCGGCGGCACGCCGACCTTTCTCGACGATGAGGAACTGGGCGAACTGGTGGCCCTGCTGCGCCGCGCGTTCGCCTTCGTGCCGGGCGGCGAGCAGTCGATCGAGATCGATCCGCGCACCGTCGATGCCAAGCGCCTCGCGGCGCTGGCCGCGCTCGGCTTCAACCGCCTGAGCTTCGGCGTGCAGGACTTCGACCCCGCCGTGCAGCAGGCCGTGCACCGCATCCAGCCGGCGGCGCAGGTCTTCGCGCTGATGGATGCGGCGCGTGCATTGGGCTTCCGCTCGATCAACGTCGACCTGATCTACGGCCTGCCGCGTCAGAACGATGCCTCGTTCGAGCGCACGCTCGCGCAGATCCGCGACCTGCGGCCCGACCGCATCGCGCTGTATGCCTACGCGCACCTGCCGGAGCGCTTCAAGCCGCAGCGGCGCATCGCGGCCGACGAACTGCCCGACGCGCCCACGCGCGTGCGCATGCTCGGGCGCGCGATCGCGGCGCTCACCGAGGCCGGCTACGTGTACATCGGCATGGACCACTTCGCGCTGCCCGACGACCCGCTGGCCGTGGCCAAACGCGCGGGCCGGCTGCACCGCGACTTCCAGGGCTACAGCACGCAGCCCGACGGCGACCTCGTCGCGCTCGGCGTGTCGGCCATCGGCCGCGTGGGCGCGACCTACAGCCAGAACGCGAAGACGCTGGAGGACTATTACGCGCTGCTCGACCAGGGGCGCCTGCCCGTGGTCAAGGGGCTGGCGCTGTCGGACGACGACGTGCTGCGCCGCGAGGTCATCATGGCGCTGATGTGCCGGGGCCGCGTGGACTTCGACGCCGTCGAGGCGGCGCACGGCATCGCCTTTGCGGACTATTTCGCCCCTGAGCGTGCCGCGCTGGTGCCGATGGCCGAGCAGGGGCTGGTGCGCCTGTCGCCGCGTGCCATCGAGGTCACCGAGGCCGGCTGGTTCCTCGTGCGAGCGGTGGCGATGGTGTTCGATCGCTACTGCGCCGCGACGCGCACGCGCTTTTCGCGCGTGGTCTAGGAAGGTATGAGTTCCCCCGCACTCGCCGGCGCCGCATTGCTGATGGGGCTTGCGGGCGGGCCGCACTGCGTGGCGATGTGCGGCGCGGTGTCGTCCGCGGTGATCCGCATCGTGCCGGTGGGCGGGCCCTCGCAGGCCGTGCATCCCATTGCACCGGTCGCCTTTCATCTCGGCCGCATGGCGAGCTACGCAGCCGCCGGTGCCATCGCCGCCGCGAGCCTGCACGGTTTGGGCGCAGCCAGCGCACAGGTCGCGGCCTGGCGGCCGCTGTGGGTGATGCTGCATGTGTTCGTGCTCGCCTGGGGCGTGGTGCTCGCCGTCGCGGGCCACCAGCCGCTGTGGGCGCAGCGCGCCGGGCGCGCGCTCGAAGCGCGCCTGCGGCCCATGGCCGGCGGCTCGCTGCTGGGCGTGCTCGCCACCGGCACGCTGTGGGTCGCCATGCCCTGCGGCCTGCTCTATTCGGCGCTGATGCTGGCCGCGCTGGGCAACGGGCCGCTCCAAGGCGCATCGACGATGGCGCTGTTCGCGCTGGGCAGCAGCGTGTCGTTGCTCGCCGCGCCGTGGCTGTGGCAACGCCTGCGCGGGTGGGGCGACAGCGGTACGCGCCAGGCCTGGGGCGCGCGGCTGGCGGGGGTGTTGCTGGCGGCGGTGGCGCTGCAGGCGCTGTGGATGGACCTGAGCCACCGCATCGCCGACTGGTGCGGCTGACGCGCTATCTCGTCAGGCGATGCTCTCGATCAGCAACGCCTGCAGCACGAAGCGCCGGTTGTCCGCCGCCGCCGTGCGCTCGCCAAGCAGGCCTGCGAGCGCGGCCGTGGGGTGGCTGTCGGCCGCCGCGCCGTCGTGCACCGGAATGCCCGCGTGCTGGCCGATCTGGCGCACCAGCGCGGCATCGATGCCCTCGCAGGCGACAGCGTCATAGAGCCGGCCGAGCATGCGCGCCGTGTGCTGCAGCTCCTGCACCGGCGTGTCGGTCGACAGGCTGGAGCGCATGGTCGCGACCTGCGCGCCCAGTTCCTCGGCGGCATGGCGCAGCAGGGCGAGCGCGGCGCTGTCGCCGGTCTCGCTGAGCAGGCCGAGGTTCTTGCCGCGCAGCAGCCGTGGCGGCGCGGCGCCGTCGAGCGCGGCGCGCTGGAGCAGCCGGGCGCGGCCCAGCAGGCTGGCCTCTCTCTGGGGCGACAGCGCAGCGGTGGAAGGGTGCATGGCAAGGTTCGACATGTGTCTCGCGGAGGCTAGCCACCCAGGCCGCGCCGGCCTTGACGCACATCAAGGAGCGCGCCGCTGTTACACGCCGGACACAGAGCATTCACCCGACGTTACGCACCGATGCGGGCCGTTGTCACTGCGGGGCCTCGCGCTTCCTAGCATCGAGACATCGCCTGATCGCAGGCAACGCCACACAAGACAGACAGAACGCCGAGGAATCCCCATGCTCACGAGTGCCCGCCCCAACCCCATCCTCCCGCTTCGGCCCCTTCCGACGGTGCACAAGGAAGACGCGGGCCGCCGCACGGCCGAGCGCCTGCGCCTGCTGGCCGAGCAGCTGCAACCGCAGCGCCGCATGGTGCACACGGGCGACGTGATCTACCAGGCGGGCGAGCGCTTCGGCAACCTCTACATCCTGAACTCGGGCTTCTTCAAGATCGTCAACCTCTCGGCCGACGGCCGCGAGCAGGTGGTGGGCCTGAAGTTCCGCGGCGACTGGCTGGGCTTCGACGGCATCGCGGGCCAGCGCTACGTGTGCGACGCGGTGGCGATGGACACGGGCGAGGTCTGGGTCGTGCCCTACGAATCGCTGCTGGCCGCCTGCGCCACGCACCCCGCGCTGCTGCAGATGCTGCACGCCGCGATGAGCCGCGAGATCGCGCACGACCGCGATTCGCTGATGTCGGTGTGCACCTTGCCGGCCGACGCGCGCGTGGCCGACTTCCTGCGCTACTGGGCCGAGTCGCTGGCCGACCGCGGCAT
The DNA here is from genome assembly GCF_059416405.1 of Variovorax sp. GW821-FHT09D04. Lineage (NCBI taxonomy): Bacteria > Pseudomonadati > Pseudomonadota > Betaproteobacteria > Burkholderiales > Comamonadaceae > Variovorax > Variovorax sp. GW821-FHT09D04. Next base: position 270,478 of record NZ_JBWKPA010000004.1, on the reverse strand, counting down.
GCGCACCGACGAGATCACGCTGCGCATGACGCGCGCCGAGATCGGCAACTACCTGGGCATGACGCTCGAAAGCGTGAGCCGCGCACTCTCGCGGCTGGCGCGCGACAAGGTCATCGGCTTTGCCACCAAGGGCCGGCGCGAGGTGCAGATTCCCGACGTGGGCGCGCTCTCGGCCTTCGTGCAGCGCTGCCTGGCGCCGGCGCCCGCGATGCTTCAGTAAGAAGAGACTTCGTTCACTCGCGCGCAGCCAACAGCGCCCGCGCCATCGCGCGTGCCAGCTCGCTGCGCGAATACGGTTTGCGCAGCAGCTCCCAGCCCGGCGGCGCTTCGCGGTCGGCGTCGAGCAGCTCGGCCGAGAACCCCGACATCAGCAGCACCGCCAGCCGCGGTTGGCGTTGCACCGCCTCGGCGGCCAGCCGCGTGCCGCGCATGCCGGGGCCGAGCGCGATGTCGCTCAGCAGCAGGTCGAAGGGCGTGGCCTCTGCCGCCATGGCGGGCAACGCTTGTTCGGCATTGGCGGCGGTCGCGACCTCGCAGCCCAGCGTGGTCAGGAAGGTGTGGACCACCTGGCGCACCTCGGCGTCGTCTTCGACCAGCATCACGCGCAGGCCCGGGGCCAGCGTGGCTTCGGCTTCGATCTCCATGGCATCTTCATCGGCAGGTGCCGCAGCGCTCGCCGCGTCGGCTTCGACCTGCGGCAGGTAGAGCGTCACGGTGGTGCCGGCGTTGAGCTTGCTGTCGATGGCGATGGCGCCGCGCGACTGCTTCACGAAGCCGTACACCGTGCTCAGGCCCAGGCCGGTGCCGCGCCCGGCCTCCTTGGTGGTGAAGAAGGGCTCGAAGAGGTGTTCCATGACCGCGTCGGTCATGCCGGTGCCGCTGTCGGCGATGGAGAGCGCGACGAAGCGGCGGCCGGCGTCGGCGTCGCTCAGTTCCTGGCGCACGGTGGCGGGCAGGGCGTCGCAGGCCTCGGCGCGGAAGTGCAGGCGCCCGCCCTCGGGCATGGCGTCGCGCGCGTTGATGGCGATGTTCAGCAGCGCCGATTCGAGCTGGCCCGGGTCGGCGCGCACGGCGGGGCAAGGGTCGTCGGCGTCGATCTCGATCTGGATGCGCTGGTCGAGCGTGCGGCGCAGCATGTCGGTGAGCGAGTGCAGCATCTGCCGCACGTCGACCGCGTCGGGCTGCAGCATCTGGCGCCGCGAGAAGGCCAGCAGCTTGCCCGTGAGTTCGGCGCCGCGCCGGCTGGCGCGCGCGGCGGCGGCCACGAGCTGCTGCGCATAGCCGTCGGCCGCGAGCTGCGGGAGTTCTTCGAGCACCTGCAGGTTGCCCTGGATGATGGTCAGCAGGTTGTTGAAGTCGTGCGCGATGCCGCCGGTGAGCTGGCCCACGCTCTCCAGGCGCTGTGCGTGGTTCAGCGCCTCTTCGGTCTGCACGCGCTGCAGGCTGGTGGCAAGCAGGCTGGCCACCGATTCGAGAAAGCGGATCTCCTCGTCGCCGAAGCGCCGCGCGGCGGTGGCGCGCACCGACAGCATGCCGGTCACGCGGCCCCGGTCGGACAGCGGCACGGCCAGCGCGCTGACCAGCCCGGCCTCGAGGTAGGCGGGCGGCACGGTGAAGCGGCGCTCCTCGCGGTAGTCGGTCACGACGACGGGGCAGCCTTGCGAGAGCACGTAGCCGGGTTGCGTGTCGGGCCGGTTGGCGATGCGCAGGCCCACGCTCTCGTCGGCGACCAGGCCCACGCCGCTGGCCAGGCGGAACTCGCGCTGGCTGCCGTCGAGCAGCCACACCATCGCCACCTCGACCTGCAATGCGGTCGCGACGATATCGGGCACCTGCGCCAGCACCACCTGCAGGTCGCGCGTGTCGACGGCCAGGCGGCCCAGCTGCGCCAGGTGTTCGCTGTAGCGCGCACGCTGCAGCGCCTGCTTCACGCGCGGGTAGGCGCCGATGTCGCGGATCGCGGCCACCACGAAGGGCAGGCCCTGGTTCTGCAGCGGGCTCAGCGCGATCTCGACCATCACCTCGCTGCCGTCCTTGCGCTTGGCGACGAGCTCCATGTCGGTGCCCATCGGGCGCGGGCGCGGCGCGCGGCCGTAGGCTTCGCGGAACGCCGCGTGGCGCGGGCGGATGCTGTCGGGCACCAGCGCTTCCACGCTCAGGCCCACGAGCTCGTCGGCCGCGTAGCCGAGCATGGCGGCGGCCGAGGGGTTGGCCAGCACGATGCGGCCCGACTGGTCGACCACCAGCAGCGAATCGGGATACGCGGCGAACAGCGAGCGGAACACGCTGCCTTCCTCGACACCCGAGGGCAGGCCGGGAATCGAGGGGGCGTTGCCGTCAGCCATGGGTGACCGGCGGCACCAGGATGTAGCCCGCGCCGCGCACCGACTTGATGAGCTGCGGATCGTCGGCGTTGGCCTCGATCTTCTTGCGCAGCCGGCCGACCTGCACGTCGATCGTGCGGTCGAAGGGGGCGGCCTCGCGCCCGCGCGTCTGCTCGAGCAGGAAGTCGCGTGAGAGCACGCGGCCCGGGTGCCGCGCGAAGGCGCACAGCAGGTCGAACTCGCCGGTGGTCAGCGCCACGGCCTCGCCCTGCGCGTTGCTGAGGCTGCGCGCGGCGGTGTCCAGGCGCCAGCCCGCGAAGCGCAGGCGCTCGGGCGGCGTGGGCGCGGCGGCGGCCGCCGACGCGTCGGGCGTCAGGCGCCGCAGCACGGCCTTGACGCGCGCCGCCAGCTCGCGCAGGTCGAAGGGCTTGGTCACGTAGTCGTCGGCGCCCACTTCGAGGCCCACCACCTTGTCCACCGGGTCGCCGCGGCCGGTGACGATCACGAGGCCGCAGCGCCAGTTCTCGCGCATGTGGCGGGCGATGGAAAAGCCGTCTTCACCGGGCAGGCCGAGGTCCAGCAGCACGAGGTCGGCCGGATCGGCGGCCATGAGCGAGCGCAGCGCCGCGCCGTCGTGGAGTTGGGTGACGCGATAGCCGTGGCCCTGGAGGTAGTTGGCCAGCAGCAGCGTGATGTCGACCTCGTCGTCGAGCACCGCGATGTGGGGGGCAGAAGTCATGCGGGGGCTGGGAGAAAAAACGCCGGCGCCACGGGGAAGGGCGCAGGGAGCCGGGAAGCGTAGCACGCAAGGCGCGGCTGCGGCAGCCGCAGCGGCCGCTGTTGATCTGGCGCAAGGCATGCGGGCGGGGCGCTTCCGAGAATCGCGCCCGTTGTCCACAGTGTCCAGAAGGTACGAACGAATGGCATCTTTTCTTTTCTCGGGCGCGCTCGACCTCCCATGGTGGGGCGTGCTGCTGGCCGCGCTGGCGCTGACGCACGTCACCATCGTCTCGGTCACCATCTTCCTGCACCGCCACCAGGCGCACCGCGCGCTCGACCTGCATCCAATCGCGAGCCACTTCTTCCGCTTCTGGCTCTGGATGACGACAGGCATGGTCACCAAGCAGTGGGCCGCGGTGCACCGCAAGCACCACGCCAAATGCGACACGCCCGACGACCCGCACAGCCCGCAGGTGGTGGGCCTGAAGCGCGTGCTGTGGGGCGGCGTGCTGCTGTACGTGGCCGAGGCGCGCAACCTCGAGACGCTGAGCCGCTACGGCCACGGCACGCCCGACGACTGGCTCGAGCGCCGGCTGTACACGCGCTACCAGACGCTGGGCATCACCTGCATGGGCCTGATCGACATGGCGCTGTTCGGCGTGCTGCCGGGTGCGCTGGTGCTGCTCGTGCAGATCGCATGGATTCCGTTCTGGGCCGCCGGTGTGGTCAACGGCATCGGCCACTTCTGGGGCTACCGCAACTGGCCCGCGGCGGACGCGAGCACGAACATCTTTCCCATCGGCCTGCTGATCGGCGGCGAGGAGCTGCACAACAACCACCACGCGTTCCCGACCTCGGCGAAGCTCTCGAACAAGTGGTTCGAGTTCGACATCGGCTGGGCCTACATCCGCGCGCTGCAGGCGCTGGGGCTGGCGAAGGTGAAGCACCTGGCGCCGAAGCCGCGCCTCACCACGCCGCGCGCCACCGTCGACCTGCTCACGGTGCAGGCGGTGATCCGGCACCACTACGACGTGCTGTCGAACTACTCGCGCTCGCTGAAGCAGGCCTGCACCGAGGAGCTGGCGCGCGTGCATGCGCTCGCGCCGAACAAGGCCCGCGCACTGCGCGCCGCGCGGCCCTGGCTCGGCAAGGAAGAGAAGGCGCTCGACGCCACGCGCCATGCCCAACTCACGCAAGCGCTGGTGGCTTCGCAGGCGTTGGAAACGATGTACGCGATGCGGCGCGAGCTGACCGCGCTGTGGAGCCGCTCGGGCGCCACCGGCGAACAGCTCGTGAAGCGGCTGCAGGACTGGTGCGAGCGCGCCGAAGCCAGCGGCATCGCGCCGCTGGCGGCCTTTGCGGTGCGGCTGCGTTCCTACGCCTGAGGACGGTCTTCGCGGGTGCCGTCAGGCCGGCACGACCTGCACCGCCACATCGAGCGGCACGGCCCGGCGCAGCGCACTGCCCACCGGGGAGTGGGCCTTGGCCCAGTGCACGAGGTCGCGCAACGCCTGCTCCGGCACGCCGTCCGCGGCGATCCGCACCGCGACGTACATGCGGCTGGGGCCGGCGGGCACGGAGGCCGGCTCGCCGAGCAGGCCGCGGCTGTCCGACTGGCTGCCGACGACCACTTCGAGGGTCGTCAACGCGATGCCGAGCTGCGCGGCCCGCATGGCGATCACGGTCGTTTCGCAACTGGCCAGGGCGGCGCGCATGAACCAGCCGGGGGATGGCGCTTCAGCCTTGCCTCCGATGGCCTTCGGCATGTCGGTCGCGATGGATTCCCCCGTGGGCCCGGTCACGCGAAAGTGCAGGCCCGACACCAGCGTGGCCGTGGCCGGCTTGTCCTGTGTCAGGGCGTCCTGCGGATGCGTCGCGAAGTGGCTCGCGAGGGTGTCCATGGACTGCCGGATGTGCTGGGGTGAGCTCATGGCGCTGCTCCTTGAAACGGGGAACGGGCGGGCGGTTCTTGCGCGAAAGAAGCCGCGAGCGGAGCAGGCCATTCTGGGCGCGGTGCCGGGCCCCGTCAAACCGGCTGCGGGCGACCGGCCTACTGGTTCGCGACCTGCCCGTCCGGCAGGCTGAAGCGCTCGAACTCCACCTTGGCCGCGGCTTCGGGCGCGCGGATCAGCAGCACCGGCACGGGCGCCACCCGCAGGATGTGCTCCGCGCTGCTGCCCATGGCCCAGCGGCTCAGGCCGCGCCGCCCGTGCGTGCCGAGCACGATCAGGTCGGCCTTCGAGGCGATGGCTTCGGTCACCACCTGGTCGTGGACCGCGCCGGCCTTGAAGCCGTCGCGCAGCACGACCTCGGCCTCGACACCCGCGTCCTGCGCCTGGGCGCGGGCCTTCTCGAGCAGCGTCACGGCGTTGGCGCGCAGCGCCCCGAGCCAGTCGCCCGAATGGCCGGCGTAGACGTCCATGCCGAGCGCGAACGAGAGTTCATCGAGGATGTGGACGATGCGCAGGCGGCCACCGGTGAGCTTGGCCAGGCGGATGGCTTCGGCCAGGCCTTCGGCGGAGGTGGAACTGCCGTCGACGGGAACCAGGATGCGTTGGTACATGGTGTGGAACCTCCAGGGTGCGTTGATGAGAAAGAGGAGATGCCATGCCAGTCTGTGCCTGGCTGCGTGCACGGGCCTTGATCTGGAACAAGCCTGGGCCGCGTCGGACTTGCGACCCTTGGGGCCTTCGAAAGAAGGAGACCCCGCCATGACCCATGCCGCCGTCCGGATCATTCGCCAGGAGCACGCCGCGCTGGCGGCCATGCTGCGTTCCATCGTGATGCTGCTCGACCAGCACCGCCGCAAGGGCACGATGCCCGACTTCGCGACGCTGCGCGCGATGCTGTTCTACGTGGACGAGTTTCCCGAGAAGCGCCACCACCCGAAGGAGACCGAGTTGCTCTTTCCCCGGCTGCGCGCCTGCACGCCGATCTCGCGCGACCTGATGGACAAGCTGGACAACGACCATGCCTGGGGCGAGCGCAAGATCCGCCACGTCGAGCATGCGCTGCTCGCCTTCGAGATGCTCGGCGAGCCGCGCCGCCTGGCCTTCGAGCAGGCGATGAACGAGTACGTGAGCTTCTACCTGGAGCACATGGCGCACGAGGAACGCGAGATCCTGCCGCTGGCCGAGCGCGTGCTCAGTGCCGACGACTGGCGCGAGCTCGACGCGGCCTTCGGCGAGAACCGCGACCTGTTCTCCAACCACCCCGCGCCCGACGAGGTGTATGCGTCGCTCTTCACGCGCATCGTCAACGCGGTGCCTGCGCCGATCGGGCTGGGGCCGGCGCTGTAGGTAACGACGGCCCGCGTCCGGATCGCGTAGGCTCGGCCTGACACCCTTCAGGACGAACGAGACGGCGAGATGGACATCGATCAGATCAGGGGAAGGCTGGACTTCCTTCGCGAGGCCGAGCGCCTCAAGAGCGTGCTGCGCAGCGCGCACACGGCCTCGGGCCGCACCGAGAGCACGGCCGAGCACAGCTGGCGCCTGTGCCTCATGGCCATGGCCTTCGAGGACGAGCTGGCCGACCTGGACCTGCTCAAGGTGCTGAAGATGTGCGTGGTGCACGACTTGGGCGAGGCGATCCATGGCGACATTCCCGCCATCGTGCAAGGCGCGCACCCCGACAAGAGCGCGCAGGAGCGCGAAGACCTGCAGCTGCTCACGCGCACGCTCGACGCGCCGCTGCGCGCGGGCATCCTGGCGCTGTGGGACGAGTACGAAAAGGCCGAGACGCCCGAAGCGCAGGCGGTCAAGGCGCTCGACAAGCTCGAGACCCTGCTGCAGCACAACCAGGGCGCGAACCCGCCGGACTTCGACTACGAATTCAACCTCGGCTACGGCCAGAAGCACACCGGCAGCCGGCCGCTGTTCCGTGCCATGCGGGCGTTGGTGGATGCTGACACGCAGAAGAAGGTGGAGGCTGCGCGGCGGACGGAGGCGGGGCCGGTGGTTCGCCCCGAGCAACCGGGCGACGAGGCCGCCATCCGGCAACTGACGGTGGCGGCGTTTGCCGAGGCACCGCATGCCGACGGCACCGAACACCTCATCGTCGACGCCTTGCGCGCGGCCGGGCAGCTCACGCTGTCGCTCGTGGTCGAGGAAGGCGGCGAGATCGTCGGCCATGTCGCGCTGTCGCCCGTGGCGATCTCGGACGGCACGGCTGGCTGGCATGGCCTGGGCCCGATCTCGGTGGCGCCTGCGCGCCAGGGGCAGGGCATCGGCCGGCGGCTGATGGACGCGGCGCTGGCGGGCCTGCGCGACGCTGGCGCGCAAGGCTGCGTGCTGCTGGGCGACCCGGCCTTCTATGGCCGCTTCGGCTTCGTCGTGCGGCCCGGGCTGGTGCTGCCGGGCGTGCCGCCGGAATACTTTCAGGCCGTGTCGTTCCACGGCGCGTGGCCTGTCGGCGAGGTGCGGTACCACGCGGCGTTCGGCGTCGGTGCCTGACGCACGGACCGGGGGCGCAAGGCGTTCATAATCGCCCCCGTCATGCCTGCCCGCCACCTGCCTTCGGACACTGCCCATGCGCCGCGCGTGAAGCGCGCGCAGACCTCGGTGTCCGCGCGTTCCGCGACCCCCGAACCACCCCGCCGCCGCATCCATGACGGTGGTGCGTCCCGCAGCCTTGCGGGCTTCACCGCGATGGAGAGCAGCCCCCCGGCCCGCGCGCCGTCTGCGGCGCGACCGCGCAACTGGCGCACGACCCTGCTGGGTGTGGCGCTGGGGCTGCTGATCGCGATGGTGCTGCTGATGAAGTGGCTGCTCGACTACCAGGTCGGGGCCGCCGAAGCGCGCCACGCGCAGGAAGCCCAGGCGCGTACGCAGGCCGCGCGCTGCTTCGGCCGCGATGCCGGGCCGTCGTGCCCGCCGGCCGGTCGCACGGTCGTCGAGACCGTCGAGTCCGCAGCGACGAGATAACCCCGCGCACCGCGTGCGCGGGGCCTCGTTCGTTCAGTTCAGCGCAGCACCAGCACCGGAATGTGCGAGTGCGTCAGCACGTGCAGCGTCTCGCTGCCCAGCAGCAGCCGGGCGAGGCTGCGGCGCCCGTGCGAGGCCATCACGATCAGGTCGCAGTCCTGGTTCTTGGCGGCGTGGATGATGGCTTCGGCCACCTGGTTCGACTTCATGACCACCGCGTCGGCGCGGCGCACGCCCTTGGCCAGGGCGGTGTCGCGCACCGCATCGGCCACGCGCTGGGCCGCCTGCTCGACGTGTTTCTGGTTGGCCTCGAAATCCGTCTGGTTCAGCAGCATCGAGCCTTCGAAGTAGCCATAGGGCTGGATGTGCGCGACGTTGACGCTCACCAGCTCGGCGCCGGTCAGCAACGCGAGGTCGATGGCCGCGGCCACCGCCTTGTCCGACAGCGAAGAGCCGTCGGTTGCGACGAGAACACGCTTGTACATGGCAGGCTCCTTGGCCCCCGGCACCGCGGGTGCCCTCAGTGCCCAGTCTAGGTCGCGCGGCCCGGTCTTTCAAGGCGCGGCGCAGCGGCCGCGCCGATCGCCGTCAGCTGCTCGTGCTGTGGCGCCGGCCCAGTGCGAACACCGAGTTCGGCGCGTCGACCACGAAGGGCTTGCGCACCGGCGAGCCGACGACGGCCGTGGTGCGGCGCGCGGCCGCGCTGGTGGCGGGCTGCACGCCCTTGGCCTTCTGTTCGTCGACCAGGCTCTGCAGCGAGATCGAGCGCAGGAACTCGACGGCGCGCAGGTTCACGGAGGCCCAGAGGTCGTCGATCTCGCAGCGGCCGGGTTCGTCGGCCGAGCCGGCGGCGCGCGGGCGGATCTTGCTGGCGCCCAGGTCTTCGATGGTGAGCACGATGTCGGCCACCGTGATCTCCGCGGCCTTGCGGCTGAGCGAGTAGCCGCCGCCGGGGCCGCGGGTGGATTCGACCAGCCCGTTGCGGCGCAGCTTGGCGAACAGCAGTTCCAGGTACGACAGCGAGACCTGCTGGCGCAGGCTGATCGAGGCCAGCGTGACGGGGCCCGAGCGGCCGTGCAGGGCGATGTCGATCATCGCGGTGACCGCGAAGCGGCCCTTGGTGGTGAGGCGCATGGTGTTTCCTTCCTTGCTTGTCGTTCTGTGTGCGCTTACTCGTCGCGGCCGCCGGCGATGCCCAGCAGGGCCAGCAGCGACTGGAACACGTTGTAGAGGCTCAGGTACACGCCCAGCGTGGCCGAGATGTAGTTGGTTTCCAGGCCGTCCTTCACGCGCTTCAGGTCGTGCAGGATGAAGGCCGAGAAGATGCCGATGGCGGCGACCGACAGCGTCATCATCAGCGCGCTCGACTGGATGAAGACGTTGGCGATGCCCACCACCAGCAGGCCGATGGCGCCCACGAAGAGCCATTTGCCCATGGCCGAGATGTCGCGCTTGATGACCGTCGAGAGCATGGCCATGCCCAGGAAGATGCCGCCGGTGCCGGCGAAGGCGGTCATCACCAGGCTGGCGCCGTTGGACAGGCCGAGCACGCTGCCGACCAGGCGCGACAGCATCAGGCCCATGAAGAAGGTGAAGGCCAGCAGCACGGGCACGCCGGCGGCGGAGTTCTTGGTCTTCTCGATGGCGTACATGAAGCCGAAGGCGCCGCCGAGGAACACCATGATGCCGATGCCCGGCGACATGGCGCGCGTGAGGCCGGTGGCCACGCCGAGCCAGGCGCCCAGCACGGTGGGCACCATCGACAGCGCGAGCAGCCAGTAGGTGTTGCGCAGAATGCGGTTGCGTTCCTGGACCGAGGCCAACGGTGCGCCGAAGCTGGAGGGGTAGGCCGATTGGCTGGAGTTCATCGAAAAATCCTGAAAAAAGAGAGAGGGCCGGACGGGTCGCATGACACGTGCGGCGGGGCCGTCGAACGGCTGAAAAGAAGGGGCAGGGGCGTCGCGCTAAACAGGCGACGGGCCGGATCGGATGAGCGCAAACGCCCGGACTGCAACAGTCCTCAGGCGTTCGCTCGCCGCCGCGCGGCCTCAGGCGGCGAGGAGGGCGTGGGGCCGGGGTGGCCGCTTGGGCCGGTCGAGCAGCGGCGAGAGCACCGAGGTGGAGCCCAGCCGCGGCGGTTGCGCGGACAGCACCAGCAGGTTGCGTGCGTGGGGACGCGCATCGACCAGTTCGGCGTGCTCGGAGCCCGCTTCGTCCATGGCGGACGGGTCTTCGGACGATGTCTTGCCGATGTCCTTGTCGCCGCCATCGGCCAGCGAGGCGGCGAGCGTCGCGACGGTCTGGCGTTCGCCGGACGACGACGTCACATGGTGGCCGCCGACCAGCCCGTGCGCGAGCACGGCGAAGCCGTAGCAGGACAGCATGAAAGCGAGGACGGTAGCGGCAAACCAGCGGGACATGTAGGGGTATTTTACCCGCCGCGAGGGATCGGCTCCGGCGGGCACGAATTCATCCGACCTGCGCGCACGGGTGTTGCCATCGTCCATCGGGTGGAACGCTGCAGGCAAATTTCGCCGACTACCGGACTTTCGGGTGCGCTTTTACGCTGACGGACATGCATCGGGGGCCATTTTTCCCCGGCATTCAACCTCGCAAAGGAAGCCTCTCATGTCCAAGCCTTACACCCGTCTCGACAAGAACGATGTCGCCGTGCTGCTGGTCGACCACCAGACCGGCCTGCTCTCGCTGGTGCGCGACATCGACCCCGACAAGTTCAAGAACAACGTGCTGGCCCTGGCCGACATCGCCAGCTACTTCAAGCTGCCCACGGTGCTGACCACCAGCTTCGAGAACGGCCCCAACGGCCCGCTGGTGCCCGAGCTGAAGGCGCAATTTCCCGACGCGCCCTACATTCCCCGCCCCGGCCAGATCAACGCCTGGGACAACGAGGACTTCGTCAAGGCCGTGAAGGCCACGGGCAAGAAGCAGCTCCTGATCGCCGGCGTGGTCACCGAGGTCTGTGTGGCCTTCCCGGCGCTGTCGGCGCTGGCCGAAGGCTTCGACGTGTTCGTCGTCACCGATGCGTCGGGCACTTTCAACGACGTGACGCGCCAGGCCGCGTGGGACCGCATGTCGGCTGCCGGCGCGCAGCTGATGTCATGGTTCGGCGTGGCCTGCGAGCTGCACCGCGACTGGCGCAACGACATCGAGGGGCTGGGGACGCTGTTCTCCAACCACATCCCCGACTACCGCAACCTCATCACCAGCTACACCCAGCTGACCCAAGGAAAGTGAGCACGCCATGACCATTCCCAACACCGTCGCCAACTTCAACGGCGCCAAGCCCGTCATCGACCCCGACGACGCCGTGATGCTGCTCATCGACCACCAGAGCGGCCTGTTCCAGACCGTGAAGGACATGCCGATGACCGAGCTGCGTTCCAACGTCACCACGCTGGCCAAGGTCGCGACGCTGGCGAAGATCCCGGTCATCACCACCGCCTCGGTGCCGCAGGGTCCCAACGGGCCGCTGATTCCGGAAGTGCACAAGTACGCGCCGCATGCGCAGTACGTGGCGCGCAAGGGCGAGATCAACGCCTGGGACAACCCCGAGTTCGTGGCCGCCGTGAAGGCGACCGGGCGCGGCACGCTGATCATCGCCGGCACCATCACCAGCGTGTGCATGGCCTTCCCGAGCATCGCGGCGGTGCACGAGGGCTACCGCGTGTTCGCGGTGATCGACGCCTCGGGCACCTACTCGAAGATGGCGCAGGAGATCACGCTGGCGCGCGTCGTGCAGGCCGGCGTGGTGCCGATCGACACCGCGGGCGTGTGCTCCGAAGTGCAGAAGACCTGGCACCGCGACGATGCCGCGCAATGGGCCGAGGCCTACAGCGCCGTGTTCCCGCCCTACCAGCTGCTGATCGAGAGCTACATGAAGGCGCAGGAGGTCGTGACGAACAGCGAGCAGCTGGATTCGCAGCGCGCCTGATCTTCCGGGTGCGACACTGACGAACGCCGCGCCGCACGCGCAAAGTGCGGCGCGGCTTTCCTTCTTCTTTCAACGCACGGCAAGGAGCCCCGCATGGACAGTCCCCGCATCCTGATCATTCCCGGCAGCGCCCGCGACGGCTCGCTCAACCGCCGGCTGGCGGCCGTGGCCGCGGCCACCGCGCGCGCGGCGGGCCTGCAGGTGACGGAGATGGACCTGCGCGCGCTGGCGCTGCCCGTGTACGACGGCGACCTCGAGGCCGCCTCGGGCGTGCCGGCCGGCGCGCACGAACTGCGCAGCGCCATCGCGGCGAACGACGGCGTGCTGATCGTCACGCCCGAGTACAACGGCTTTCCCACGCCGCTGGTCATCAACGCCTTCAGCTGGCTCTCGCGCATTCCGCCTGGCGACGGCCACGCGGGCGGGCTGGCCGCCACGGCCAACAAGCCGGCCGCACTGCTGTCGGCCTCGCCCGGGCCGCTGGGCGCGCTGCGCTCGATGAACTTCCTGCGCCAGTACCTGCAGATGGCCTTCGCCATGCTGGTGGCGCCGCAGCAGTTCGCGCTCGGGCGCGCGAACGAGGCCTTCGAGGCCGACGGTACGCTGAAGGACGCGCGCGCCGCGCAGTCTGTGCAGAAGGTGGTGGCGGCGCTGGCCGCGCTCGCGACGGCATTGCCAACCCCGCGCTGATCCACACAGGGCGGCGTTCGTGCTGTCGCGCGAACGACCGTCCCGATCCGCATCGCGACGTATCTTCGACCGCACATTGGAAGAAGGACGAGACGACATGCAATTCGAATTCACGCCCCGGGTGCTCGCGCTGCGCGCCGAGCTGCTCAAGTTCATGGACGAGCACGTCTATCCGAACGAGAAGCGCCGCGAGGAAGAGCTGGCCGCCAACGCCCGCGCCGGCCGGCCCTACGCCGAGCTGCCGATGATGGCCGGCCTCAAGGCCAAGGCGCGTGAGCGCGGCCTGTGGAACCTGTTCCTGCCCGAGTCGGAACACGGCCCGGGCCTGAGCAACGTCGAGTACGCGCCGCTGTGCGAGATCATGGGCCGGCGCTACTGGTGCGCCGAGATCTTCAACTGCTCCGCACCCGACACCGGCAACATGGAAGTGCTGGCGCGCTACGGCACCAAGGCGCAGCAGGACCGCTGGCTCACGCCGCTGCTGGCCGGCGAGATCCGCTCGTCGTTCGCCATGACCGAGCCCGAGGTGGCCTCCAGCGACGCCACCAACATCCGTTGCAGCATCCGCCGCGAAGGCGACGAGTACGTCATCAACGGGCGCAAGTGGTACATCACCGGCGCCATGAACGAGCGCTGCGAGATCTTCGTGCTGATGGGCAAGACCGACCCCGACAACGCCGACCGCCACAAGCAGCAGTCGATGGTGCTCGTGCCCAAGAACACACCGGGCATCACCATCGTGCGCGACATGCAGCTGCTGGGCATGTACGACCCGCCCTTCGGCCACCCCGAGATCGTGTTCGACAACGTGCGCGTGCCGGTCGAGAACATCCTGCTGGGCGAGGGCCGCGGTTTCGAGATCGCGCAGGGCCGCCTCGGCCCCGGACGCATCCACCACTGCATGCGCGCCATCGGCATGGCCGAGGCCGCGCTGGAGATGATGTGCCAGCGCCTGGTATCGCGTGTCGCCTTCCACAAGCCGCTGTCGGAGCAGGGCGTCTGGCGCGAGCGCATTGCCGAGTCGCGCATGCTGATCGAGCAGTCGCGCTGGATGGTGCTGAATGCGGCCTACCGCATGGACACCGTGGGCAACAAGGTGGCGGCCAAGGAGATCGCGATGATCAAGGTGCTCACGCCCAACAACTGCGTGAAGGTGATCGACTGGGCCATGCAGGCCTTCGGCGCGATGGGCCTGAGCCAGGACACGCTGCTCACGCACTTCTACGCCTACGAGCGCCACCTGCGCGTGGCCGACGGCCCCGACGAGGTGCACCGCAACGCGATCGCCAAGCAGGAGCTGGCGGCGTACCAGTAACGGCAGCGCCGCCGCCGCGAAGGCGTCAGTCGACGCGCTTCGCGCGTTCGAGCATGGCGTGCAGCAAGACGTTGCAGCCGGCCGTCAGGTGGTCGGGCTGCGCGTCCTCGATCTCGTTGTGGCTGATGCCGTCCTTGCAGGGCACGAAGATCATGCCGGCCGGCGCCAGCCGCGCGGCATAGATCGCGTCGTGGCCCGCGCCCGAGACCACGTCCATGGTCGAGTAGCCGAGCCGTTCGGTCGCGCGGCGCACCGCGTCCACGCAATCGGGGTGAAACGGGCAGGGCGGAAAGTACGACACGCGCTCGATCGTCACGCCCAACCCGGTCTCGCGCCCCGTGCGTTCGACGAAGGCGAGGATCTCGCCGTGCATGCGGTCGAGCAGTTCCCCGCTCACGTTGCGCAGGTCGACCGAGAACTTCACCTCGCCCGGAATCACGTTGCGGCTGTTCGGGTGCACCTGCACCATGCCGACCGTGCCGCGCCCGTAGGGCGGGTAGCGCAGCCCGATGGCCACCACCTCCTGCATGATCCGCGTGGCCACCTGCAGCGCGTCGCGGCGCAGGTGCATCGGCGTGGGGCCCGCATGCGCCTCCATGCCGGTGACGACGCAGTCGTACCACGAGAGGCCGAGCACCGCCGGCACCACGCCGATGACCTTGTCCGCATCCTCCAGTACCGGCCCTTGCTCGATGTGCGCCTCGAAGTAGGCGCCGATGGGGTGGTCGCCCGGCGTCTGGTCGCCGATGTAGCCGATGCGTTCCAGCTCCTCTTGCACCGTCTTGCCTTCGGTGTCTTTCGCGGCGTAGGCGTGCTCGAGGCTGAAGGCGCCGCAGAACACACCAGAGCCCATCATCACCGGCACGAAGCGCGAGCCTTCCTCATTCGTCCAGAACGCGACCTCGATGGGCGCCTCGGTGCGAATGCCCTGGTCGTTCAGCGTGCGCACCACTTCCAGTGCCGACAGCACGCCGTAGTTGCCGTCGAACTTGCCGCCGGTGGGCTGCGTGTCGATGTGGCTTCCCGACACGATGGGCGGCAGCGCGGGGTTGCTGCCTTCGCGGCGCATGAAGACGTTGCCGATCTTGTCGACGGTGATGCTCAGCCCCGCTTCCTTGCCCCACGACACCACGAGGTCGCGGCCCTGTTTGTCGAGGTCGGTCAGCGCCAGCCGCTTGACGCCGCCCTTGGGGGTGGCGCCGATGCGTGCCAGTTCCATCAGCGAGTTCCACAGGCGCTCGCCGTTGATCGTCAGCACCTGCGTGTCCACTGCTGCATTCATGTATGACTCCTTGGGGGTTCAGCGCGCCACGGCCGTGGGCGCGTGCTGCTGCTTGAAGCGCTCGAGTGCGGTGAACATCGGCGCGAAGGGCGGGCGCTTGAGGTAGCGGCCGGTGCCCGGCTCGGCGCGCAGATCGCCGTCGCGCCAGACCCAGCGGCCGGCACTGACCGTGTGCCTGGGCACGCCCGTCACCTGGCGGCCTTCGAAGATGTTGAAGTCGCTCTTCGAATGCTGCGTCTTCACCGACAGCGTCTTGGTCGCCTTCGGGTCCCACACGACGATGTCGGCGTCGGCACCGGGCTGGATGACGCCCTTGCGCGGGTACAGGTTGAACAGCTGCGCCGCGTTGGTGGAGGTGACGCGCACGAACTCCGAGGGCGTGAGCCGGCCGGCGTTGACGCCCGCGTCCCACAGCACGGCCATGCGTTCTTCGACGCCGCCGCAGCCGTTGGGGATCTTCGTGAAGTCGTCGCGGCCGGCCGCCTTCTGCTCGGCGCAGAAGGTGCAGTGGTCGGTCGCCGTGGTGTGCAGGTTGCCGCCCTGCAGGCCGCGCCACAGCATGGCCTGGTTCTCGCGCGAGCGGAAGGGCGGGCTCATCACGTGGGCGGCGGCGCGCGCAAAGTCGGGGTCGCGGTAGGCGCTCTCGTCGACCACGAGGTGACCGGCCAGCACCTCGCCGTACACGCGCTGGCCGCGGGCGCGGGCGCGGGTGATGGCGTCGAGTGCTTCGCCGCATGACACGTGCACCACATAGATCGGCACGCCCAGCACCTCCGCGATGGCGATGGCGCGGTTGGCCGCCTCGGCCTCGACCATCGGCGGGCGCGACAGCGGATGGCCCTCGGGGCCGCGAATGCCCTGTGCCAGAAGTTGCTGCTGCAGCATCGCGACCAGCTCGCCGTTTTCCGCGTGCACCGTGGGCATGGCGCCGAGTTCCAGCGAGCGCTGGAAGCTCTTCACCAGAATTTCGTCGTCGGCCATGATCGCGTTCTTGTAGGCCATGAAGTGCTTGAAGCTGTTCACGCCGTGCTCGCGCACCAGCGTGCCCATGTCCTTGTGCACGCTGTCGTTCCACCAGGTCACGGCCACGTGAAAGCTGTAGTCGCCGGCGGATTTCTCGGCCCAGCCGCGCCACATGCGAAAGGCGTCCATCAGCGACTGCTGCGGGTCGGGAATCACGAAGTCGATGATGCTGGTGGTGCCACCGGCCAGGCCGGCCGCCGTGCCGCTGAAGAAGTCGTCGGCCGCCACGGTGCCCATGAAGGGCAGCTGCATGTGGGTGTGCGGGTCGATGCCGCCGGGCATCACGTAGGCGCCGCCGGCGTCGACGACTTCGGCGCCCGCCGGCACCTGCAGGTCGGTGCCGACCTGGAGGATCTTGTCCCCCTGGCAGAGCACGTCGGCACGGTGCTCGGCATCGGCGTTGACCACCGTGCCACCGCGAATGAGTACGGTCATGGCGTGGGTTCCTTTTCTGTTTTGTCTCAGCTGGGGTTCTTGAGGGGCGGGGTCATGCCCTGAAGCTGTGGCGCACGCGCCTTCATCAGCCCCATGTAGACCACGGCCGACAGCACCACGCCGACGAACCAGGCGTAGGTGTAGATCGTCTTGAAGAACTCGGGCATCGACGGAACGGCCGACGGAAAGGCGGCGTTGAGGAAGCCCGGGATGTTCGGCAGCACGCCGACGACGAAGGCGACGATGGCCGCCATGTTCCAGCCGTTGCCGTAGCTGTAGGCGCCGGTCTCGCGGTAGAGCGCCTCGACGTCCAGCTCCTTGCGGCGGATGAGGTAGTAGTCGGCAATCAGGATGCCGGCCACCGGCCCCAGCAGCGCCGAGTAGCCGATGAGCCAGGTGAAGATGTAGCCCTGCGTGGTCTCCAGCACCTTCCACGGCATCATCACGATGGCGATGCCGGCCGTGATGTAGCCGCCCGTGCGGTACGAGATCTTCTTCGGGTTGAGTGCAGAGAAGTCGTAGGCCGGGCCCACCAGGTTGGCCGCCAGGTTCACGCTCACCGTGTCGATCAGCAGGATGATGAGCGCGAGCAGCACCGCGGCGCCGGTCATGCGGCTGGCCAGGTCCACCGGGTCCCACAGCGCCTTGCCGTAGATGACCACGGTGGCCGAGGTGACCATCACGGCCATCATCGCGAGCAGGCCCATGGGCGCAGGCAGGCCGATGACCTGGCCCACCACCTGGTCGCGCTGCGAACGCGAGAAGCGCGTGAAGTCGGGAATGTTCAATGCCAGCGTGGCCCAGAAGCCCACCATGGCCGTGAGCGATGGCCAGAACACGGCCCAGAACATGCCGGCCTTCTTGCCGCCGGCCTCGAACTGCGAAGGCTGGTCGAAGATCGGGCCCAGGCCGCCCGCACGCTGCACGGCCCAGTAGAGCAGGGCGATGCACACGATGATCTTCAGCGGCGCGGTGTAGGTCTCGAGCCGGCGGATCGACTCGATGCCGTGCACCACGAAGTACAGCTGGATGGCCCAGAAGATCAGGAAGCACACGAGCTGCGCGCCGTTGATGCCGAGCATCGGCAGCTTGTCGCCGCCCAGCGGCTGGCCCATGAGCACGCCGACGAGCGTGTAGATCATCTGGCCGCCGAACCAGGTCTGGATGCCGTACCAGCCGCAGGCCACGATGGCGCGCAGCAAGGCGGGCAGCCGCGCCCCGCGCGTGCCGAACGAGGCGCGCGCCATCACCGCATACGGAATGCCGTACTTCGCGCCCGCGTGGCCGATGAGCAGCATCGGCACCAGCACGATGGCGTTGCCGAGGAACACGGTCAGCACCGCCTGCCCCCACGACATGCCGCCTTCGATCAGGCTGGCCGCCAGCATGTAGGCGGGGATGCACATCACCATGCCCACCCAGAGCGCGGCGAAGTGGTACCAGCGCCACGTTCGCTGCGCCAGCGTGGTGGGCGCCAGGTCCTCGTTCCAGAGGTTTGCGGCGGGTGCGCCGCCGTGCTGTGGGGTCGTCATGTGGGTTTTCTCCTGCACGTGTGTCGTGCTTCTGGCCGTGTGGTCGTTCCCCTCCCGCCGCCGCCCGGTCTGCGCCGGGCTTGTTCATTCACTTGCTCACTCACTCGCTTGTTCGATATCCCGTTCAGGCGGGGCTGCCGGTGCGCATCGGGTTGTTGGGGTGCGTGGTCCAGTTGGCGTAGTGGCCGACCACCGGGTGGCCGGTGCGCGCATCCGTCTCACCGGCCTTCAGCGTGCGCATCGACAGCGCGCCGGGCACCGGGCAGATCGACACGCACAGGTTGCAGCCAACGCACTCTTCTTCCTTCACCTCGAAGAAGCGCATGCCGTCTTTCGTCGCGCTGATGGCCTGGTGCGAGGTGTCTTCGCACACCACGTGACAGCGGCCGCACTGGATGCACAGGTCCTGGTGGATCACGGCCTTGTCGACGTGGTTCAGGTTGAGCTGCTGCCAGTCGGTGATGCTGCCGACCGCACGGCCGCGCAGTTGTTCCAGGTTGGCGTAGCCCTTCTGGTCCATGAAGTTGGAGAGGCCGTCGCACAGGTCCTGCACGATCTTGAAGCCGTAGACCATGGCGGCGGTGCACACCTGCACCGAGCCGCTGCCCAGCGCGATGAACTCGGCCGCATCGCGCCAGGTCGAGACGCCGCCGATGCCCGAGATGGGCAGGCCGGCGGTCTGCGGGTCGCGCGCGATCTCGGCCACCATGTGCAGCGCGATGGGCTTGGCGCCGGGGCCGCAGTAGCCGCCGTGCGAGCCCTTGCCGTCGGTGTGCGGAAACATCGCCATCGCGTCCAGATCGACGCCCATGATCGAGTTGATGGTGTTGATGAGGCTCACCGCGTCGGCGCCGCCTTTCTTCGCGGCGCGCGCGGCGGGCCGGATGTCGGCCACGTTGGGCGTGAGCTTCACGATCACCGGCAGCTTGGAATAGTGCTTGCACCACTCGGCCACCATCTGGATGTACTCGGGCACCTGGCCCACGGCCGCGCCCATGCCGCGTTCGCTCATGCCGTGCGGGCAGCCGAAGTTCAGCTCGATGCCGTCGCAGCCCGTGTCTTCGACCCTCGGCAGGATGTTCTTCCAGGCCTCTTCGGTGCACGGCACCATGATCGACGCCACCAGTGCGCGGTCGGGCCAGTTGCGCTTCACGCGCGTCATCTCTTCCAGGTTGGTGCGCAGCGGCCGGTCGGAGATCAGCTCGATGTTGTTGAAGCCCGTCACGCGGCGGTCGGCCGCGTACGACACGGCGTAGCGCGGGCCGTGCACGTTGACCACGTTCGGGTCTTCGCCCACGGTCTTCCACACCACGCCGCCCCAGCCAGCCTCGAAGGCGCGGACCACGTTGATCTCCTTGTCGGTCGGCGGCGCCGAGGCCAGCCAGAAAGGGTTGGGGCTGCGGATGCCCACGAAGTCGATGCTCAGGTCTGCCATGTGAATTGCTCCTGTCGCGGCAAGGCGCGCACGGATGGAATGAGAGGAAAGGAAGATCGGTGCGGTCGCTTCACGCGGCGCGCAGGTGACGGTCGATGGACAGCGCGGCCTGCTTGCCGTCTTCCACCGCCTCGACCGTGAGGTCGCGCCCGCCGAAGCGCGCGTCGCCGCCGGCCCAGACCTTCGGGAGCGAGCTGCGGCACTCGGCATCGGTGCTGATGCGCCCGCCCTGCAGCTGCACGCCGCTGTCTTCCAGCGCCGTCGCGACAAAGCTCTGGCCGATGGCGCACAGCACCATGTCGGCCTGCAGCGCGAGCGCTTCGCCGGTCTCGACCAGCTTGCCGTCGACCAGCGCGGTGCGCGCGAAGTCGATGCCGCGCAGCACACCGCCCTTGGCGCGCAGGGCCTTGGGCGCGGCCCAGTGGATGATGCGCACGCCGTTTTCCTTGGCCCAGCTCTGTTCGTCGACCGAGGCGCCCATGGTTTCGGCGCCGCGTCGGTAGACGATGCTCACGTCTTCCGCGCCGAGCTTGCGCGACTGCACGGCCGCATCCACGGCCGTCATGCCGCCGCCGATCACCACCACATGGCGGCCGATGGCCACGTCGGCCGGCGACGCGGCCTGGCGCAGCTCGGCGATGAAGTCCACCGCATCGCGCACGCCGGCCTGCTCGCCCAGGCCCAGCGTGTTCACGCCCGCCAGGCCCAGGCCCAGGAACACCGCGTCGTAGCCGGCGGCGAGCGCATCCAGGTGCAACTCGCGGCCCAGTGCCTGGTTGTTGCGCACCTCGATGCCGCCGACCGACAGCAGCCACTCGATCTCGCGTTGCGCGAAGTCGTTCACCGTCTTGTAGCTGGCCAGGCCATATTCGTTCAGGCCGCCGAGCTTGGGGCGCGCATCGAACAGCGTCACCTGGTGGCCCAGCACCGCGAGGCGGTGCGCGCAGGCCAGGCCGGCCGGGCCCGCGCCGACGACGGCAATGCGCTTGCCCGTGTCGGCCGCGCGCACGAACAGCGGCGCGCCGGGCGCGTCGAAGAAGGCGTCGGTCGCGTGGCGCTGCAGCAGGCCGATCTCGACCGGCTTGCTCTCGTTGCTGTTGCGCACGCAGGCCTGCTCGCACAGCACCTCGGTCGGGCACACGCGGGCGCACATGCCGCCCAGCGGGTTCTCTTCGAGGATGGTGCGCGCCGCGCCGCGCAGGTTGCCGTCGGCAATGCGGCGGATGAAGGTCGGGATGTCGATGCCGGTGGGGCAGGCCGTCTGGCAGGGCGCGTCGAAGCAGTAGTAGCAGCGCTCGGCCTCGATGTTGGCCTGCACCACGTTCAGCGGCGGGTGGGCGTCGCAGAAGTTCTTGGCGTACTGCGCGGGGTCGAGACGGCCGGCGCGCACATCGGAGGCAATGTGCGCGCTGGGCGCGACGGGATTCATCGTGCTGCTCATGGGCTTTCAAGCTCCAGGTCGTGGTGGGGTAACCGTGTGCGACATGAGAGATCGAGCCCTCATGAAGTTTGACCAAGTGGTCGAATGTCGCGATGATTCAGCAAACGAGGGGTGCCGCCCATACACAGTTGGCGCGGCGCACGAGAAAGTGTTTGCCGCTGCCGACCATGCTGTTTGGTGCACTCCCCAGCACAGTTGCCCAGGGCAAACCCTGTCCAGACAGGCCGCATGCGTTTCTCAAGGAGACCCGGTGATGCAGAGTTCAAGCAACGCGTCGGCGCTGCGCCAGCCGGCGCCCGCCGGTGCCGGTTGGATGCAGGGCCTGATGGGCGACATGGACGAAGCCGCGCCCGGCCTCGGGCTGGCGCAGCGCCTCGTGGTGGGCGTTGAGTTGCGCGTCATTGACGGGCGCCTGGCGCCAGGCACCAAGATGCCTTCGGTGCGCGCGCTGGCCGGCAAGCTGGGCATCAGCACCTTCACCGTCACCGAGTCGTACAGCGCCTTGCGCGCGCGCTCGGTGCTGGCCTCGCGGCCGGGCAGCGGTTACTACGTGCTGCACCGGCCTTCGCGCATTGCATCCGACGACGCCGATGCGGTGCCGCGCATGACCGACACCGCCATGGCCCACGACCGCCCGCCACCCCCCGAATACCGGGGCGACGACCTGGTGCGCGAAGCCATGCGCCGCGTGGCCCGCTCGGCCCCCGAATGGGACAGCGGCACGCGACATGGTTTCGGCCTGCCGCGCCTGCGCGAACTGATCGCCGCGCGCCATCGCGCCGAATTGCCCGCACTGGGCCCGCAGCAGGTCATGACGGCAGCGGGCAGCCTGGGCGCCACGATGTGTTTGCTGCAGGCCTGGACCAAACCCGGCGACGCGGTGCTGGTCGAGTCGCCCGCACCGCGCCAGCTGCGCAGCCTGATCCGCACGCTGGGCCGTCGCATACTCGAAGTGCCACGGCGCGGCGGTTGCCTCGACATCGCCGCGCTCGACGGTCATGCCATGCTGTTGCCGACGGCGAGCCGGCAGCGCCTGCTGTTCCTGTCGACCGCCGTCTCCAATCCAATGGGGATCTGCATGAGCCCGCAGGGCGCGCACCAGGCGCTGCAGGCGGCCGAGCGGCACGACCTGCGCGTGATCGAACTCGACACCTGGCGCGGGCTCTCGCCGTTGCAGGCGCCCAGCCTTGCCGCGATGGACGGGCTGCAGCGCGTGGCGCAGGTCGGTGGCGTGTCGACCACGCTCTCGGCCAAGCTGCGGCTTGCACATGTGCTGCTGCCGCAGCATTGGGTCGACGATGCGGCCTTGCGCTGCCTGCACACCACGCTCGGGCCGAGCGAGTTCGAGGAGCGCGTGGCCTGCGAGGTGCTGGCCGATGCCGGCTATCCGCGCTTCCTGCAGAAGCTCAATACCGCCCTGAAGATCGCCGGTGAGCGCACGCTGTCGCTGCTGACCGGCGCGGGCCTGCAGGCGCTGTGCGTGCCCGATGGCGGTCCCTTTCTCTGCGCAGGCTGGCCGCCCGGCTGTGAGCCTCGTCCATCGGGTGATGCGGTGCTGCAGGAGGCGCGCAAGCAGGGCCTGCCGCTCGCGGCCGCGACCGATTTCGGCGACATGCCGCAGCCCTTTGCCTGGTATCGCTTCAACGTGGCGCATTGCGGCGACGAGCGACTGGTGCGCTTCCTGGCGCGGATGAAGAACCCATGAGTGCTGCGCCACCCCTGCGAACTGCGGCGCGTCCTCCCGCCGTGAAGCGCCAGGCCCGCCGCCAGAACCTCGAGAGCGCCATCCTCGCAGTGGCGCAGGAACGCTTCGCGCTGCACGGCTACGGCGGCGTGTCGGTCGACGACATCGCGGCCGACGCGGGCATCTCCAAGCAGAGCCTGCTGTACTACTTCCCCTCGAAGAAGGCGCTGTACAGCCGCGTGTTCAACGACGTGCTCGACTCGTGGCTGTCGAACCTCAACAGCCTGGCCGACGCCGACCTCGACCCGCATGCCGCGCTGGAGCGCTACGTCACGCAGAAGCTGCAGTTCTCGTACGACCACCCTTCGGGCTCGCGGCTGTTCGCGCAGGAAATCATTTCGCAGGCGCCGCAATGCGCCGACGACATCGAGGCCAAGCTGGTACCAGCCTTCCGCGCCGAAGCGGCCGTGCTGAACCGCTGGATGGCGAACGGCGACGTGGCGCCGCTGCCCGTGCCGCACCTGCTGTTCACGCTGTGGGCGATGACGCAGACCTACGCCGACTTCGCCTGGCAGATGCGCATGCTGCTCGGCAAGCAGGCGCTGGAGCCGGCGGATTTCGACCTGGCCCGCGAGACCATTCTGCGGATGCTCGAAGGCGCGCTGGGGCTGAAGCGGCCCGCCACCTCGGCGGTGGTGACGAGCGGGCACGCTGCGCTGCCGTGCGCGGAAAAGGCCGGCAAGGGCAGGCCCTAGTCGCGCGTCTCGAGCACCATCGACACCTCGACCACGCCGCCGCGAGGCAGCGACGCGACGCCCACCGTGGTGCGAACCGGCAGGGCGGCATCGGGGAAGATCCGTTGCAGCGCCGCCGAGGCCGCGTCCATCACCTGGGCGTGGTCCTTGAAGTCGCCGCAAGCCTGGAGGTAGCCGTTCAGTGCCACGACGCGAACGACGCGCGAGAGGCTGCCGAGTTCGTCCTGTGCCGCGCGCAGCAGGGCGCCGACAGCCGCCACTGCGGCCCGCTGGCCGCGCGGCACATCGTCGGGGCCTTCGAGCCGGCCTGTGATCACCTGGCCGTTCTCGCGCGCCACCACGCCGCTCGTGTGCAGCAGACTGCCGGCCCTCGCGAATGTGGCGTAAGTACCCGATGGCTTGGCCCGCGCCACTTCAGGTGGGCACAGCTGGTCGAGCAAGAAATCTTCGGGTTGCGCATCGCAGGCCTCGCCGCCGACCCAGCACCCTTCCTGCGCGTTCGCATCCCATGGCAATCCCACGTGGATCGCGGAGGGCGAACCCATTGCTTCTCCCTGCCGCACGGTCACCGACAGCGCCTCGTGGCCGACCAGCCCCAGGTGGCGCAGGCCCCAGGCCAGCGCGGCGGCGGCGATGCCCGTGGCGGCGTCTTCCGGGTAGCCGGAAGATTTGGGAAATTGCCGTGCGCTGACCGTGTCGGTCTCGTCCCGTGACATGGCATAGGGATACAGCCCGGTGGACCCGAGACGTTCGCACAGCGATTCGACGCGTGCGAAGTCGACGCGCAAGGCGTGCAGCTGCGCGGTGTCGGCCAGGCGAACCAGCGTCTTGACCCGGCTGGTGGCGGCGTTGAGCACCGGCCCCACGATCTGCCCGACCTCGATGCCCAGGCACTGCGCGATGTCTTCGACCAGCCGCTGTTGCGTCACCTCTTCCACCGTGGCACGCGGCTGGCTGATCTGCACCGTGCCATCGACGCGCCGGCCCGTGACGGTGCCGCTGAGCGTTTCGATCGCGACGGGCGCACCGTCCCATTCGCCGCGCCGGTGCAGCAGCCACAGCGCGCCGACCGTGGCGTGGCCGCACATTTCCATCTCGTGCTTGGGCACGAAGTAACGCATGCGCAACCGGTGCGCCGGTGTGGTCGGCTTCAGCACGAAGACGGACTCATGGCCGCTGAGTCGGGTGTGCTCCTGCATCTGTGCGGTGGAGAGCGCGTCGGCATCGAGCCAGACGGGCGCGGGGTTGCCGCCGACGGATGGATCGGGGCCGACGAACACGCGGATGTTCCGGCAACCGGGCGCAGAAAAAATCGCAGCCATCGTCAATCAGCCCTCGCGTTGACCGAGCGCGCAATGCCGCCCCAGAGCTTGATGTCGCCGCGGATGTGCTCCTCGAACACCTCGGGCCGCACGTTCCACGGCGTCACGCCCTTGGCCAGCATGTCGGCGCGCAGTGCCGGGTCTTTCATCGCGGTGTCGAGCGCGGCGCGCAGGCGCTGCACCACCGGCTGCGGCGTGGCGGCCGGTGCCATCAGGCCATACCAGAGCTGCGGCTTGAAGTCCTTGATGCCGGCCGCCTCGAAGGTCGGCAGGTCGGCAAAACCCGCCGACGGTTCACTGATGGCCAGCGCCCGCATGCGGCCGCCGCGCACCTGCGCCAGCAACGCGGGCGGGTTGTCGAACAGCGCCTGGATCTGGCCTGCCATCAGGTCGGCCTGCGCGGGCGCGGCACCGCGGTAGGGCACGTGCGTCATCTCGATGCCGGTGCGCTGCTTGAACAGTTCGCCCGCCAGGTGGCTCAGGCTGCCGTTGCCGATGCTGCCGTAGTTGAGCGCCTGCGGGTTGGCCTTGGCGTAGCCGACGAAGTCCTTCACCGTGCGCGCCGCCAGCGCGGGCGTGACCACCAGCACGAAAGGCGTGGTGCCGATGGTGCCGATCGGCACCAGGTCCTTGAGCGGATCGTACGGGAGCTTGGGGTACACCGCATCGGCCGAGGCGATGGTGGTCGTGGTGCTGGCCACCAGCGTGTAGCCGTCGGGGTTCGCCTTCGCGCCGAAGCCCGTGCCGACGGTGCCGCCCGCGCCCGAGCGGTTGTCGATGATGACCGACACACCGAGCGCGGCCTGCAGCCGCAGCTGCACCGAACGGAAGATCACGTCCGTTCCGCCGCCGGCGGGGAAGGGTACGATGATGGTGATCGGCTTCACCGGGTAGGCCGGATCGGAGGCCGGCCACGAGGCGGTCGGCCCGTACAGGGCACCGGCGGCGGCCAGGCCCAGGAGCGCGCGGCGCAGAGGTTGAGTAGTCATGGGGTCTTCTTGCAGGAGTGGTCCTTCCGATTCTGTGGAGCGCGCGCCAACGCGTGCGCCCGATTGCGACATGCGCGGCTTCGAATGCGACAAGGAACGGCCATGCCACTGACTTCCAGCCACCCGCCGCCCCGCCAATCGCTGTTCGTCGAACGGCTGTCTCACCAGGCGACGATGGTCGCCAACACCCGCGACCACTACGCCACCGACGCGCACGTGCACGATTGCGACATGCTGTTCGTGCCCATCGCAGGCCGCTTCAGCGTGGGCGATGCGCAGGGCGAGGCGCAGCGCTTCGGGCCCGGCCACTTCGTCTGGTTCGCGGCGGGCAGCGCGCATTCGACGACCACGCTCACCGCCGGCCAGAGCCATGTCGCGGTCTACGTCGATCCGGCGCTGTGGGCCACGGCCTTGCAGGCGCAGGGCGTCGTGCGGCCCCCGCAAGGCATGCGCGCGGGCAGCACCGCGCTGGGCGCCCTGTCGCAGCGGATGTTCGAATCGACCCGCGCGGGCGACAGCGAGAACTACGTGCTGTGCGGCGCGCTCGTGATGGAGGCCGCGCGCCTGAGCGCCAACCCGTTGTCGGAGGGCGACGCCTCGCCGGCGCTGTGGGTGGCCGAGCTGCTGGCCGAAACGATGCTGCGCGATCTGGCGCAACCCCTGTCGCTCGACGCCTTTGCCCAGCAGCACCGGCTGTCGCGCCGGCAGGTGGAGCGGATCTTTCGCGCGAAGCACGGCATCTCGCCGCTGGAGTTCCTGCAGCGCCAGCGCATCGAACGGGCCGTGTACCTGTTGCAGACCACGCGGGACTCGGTGCTGTCCATCGCGCTGCAGGTCGGCTGGGAGTCGGCGTCCTATCTTTCGCGGATGCTGGAAAAGACCTGGGCGAAGACGGCGACGCAAATTCGCGCGGCAGCCCCTCGACAAAACTAGCCTGGTCGCTCAGGCCGGCGGCGGCGCTTCCCACGCGAAGCCCACGCCATACACCGACCGAATCCAGTCGTGCGCGGGCGTCACCGCGCCGAGCTTGCGGCGCAGGTTCTTCACGTGGCTGTCGATGGCGCGCTCGGTCACGTCCACCGTGTCGTCGTAGGCCAGCTCCAGCAGCCGGGCGCGCGAGAAGATGCGGCCCGGGTGCCGCGACAGCACCTGCAGCAGCCCGAACTCGCGCCGCGTGAGGTTCAGCGGCGTGCCGTCGAGCGAGGCGCGCCAGTGCACGTCGTCGAGCACGAGGCCCGGCGCATCGCCCGGCGTCGCCACGGCCGGTGCCGGCGCGGTGCGGCGCAGCACGGCGCGCACGCGCGCCACCAGCTCGCGCGGCGAGAAGGGCTTGCACACGTAGTCGTCGGCGCCCAGCTCCAGGCCGAGCAGGCGATCGACCTCCTCGATGCGCGCGGTGAGCATGATGATCGGATGGGCCGTGTGCTCGCGCGCGCGGCGCAGCACCTCGATGCCATCGAGGCGCGGCAGCATGATGTCGAGCAGCGTGAGGTCGGGCGGTGCGGTGACGATGCGTTCGAGTGCGCTCTGCCCGTCGGCGAAATGTTCGGTGTCGTAGCCGGCGTGGCGCAGGTAGTCCTGCACCACGGAGGCGATGTCGAGTTCGTCCTCGACGATCACGATGCGTGTCATGCGGAAGCTGCCAGCGGCAGGGTGAGGGTCATGCGCAGCCCGCCCAGCGGCGAGGGCGCCGCCTCGATGCTGCCGCCGTGCGCCTCGAGGGTCGCGCGGCAGATCGACAGGCCCAGGCCCGAGCCGCCCAGCGCGCGGCTGCGCGAGGTCTCGCCGCGGAACAGGCGGTCGAAGAGGCGCGGAATCTCTTCTTCGGGCACGCCCGGTGCGCTGTCGTCGAACACCAGCGTGAGGCAATTGCCGGTCCATGCGCCTTCGACGCTCACGCCGATGCGCAGCTGGCCGCCGGCGTCGGTATAGGCCAGCGTGTTCTCCAGCAGGTTCATGAAGACCTGGTGCAGCCGGTGCGCGTCGCCGTCGATCACCGGCTGGGCCGAGGCGGCGATGCGGTCGAGGGCGTCGCGGTCGAGCGCGATGCCGCGCTGCGCGAAGCGGTCGCGCGTGTGGTCGAGCGCCTCCTTCAGCAGCGACAGCGGATACACCGGCGCCTTCAGCAGGTCGCTCTGGGGCTCGCGCATGCTGCTGCGCAGGTCGTCGACCAGCTGGCCGAGGCGGATCACCTGCCGGTGCATGCGCAGCGCGGTGCGTTCGTCGAAGCTGCGCACGCCGTCCTGCAGCGCCTCGATCTCCGCGCGCATGGCCGCCAGCGGCGTGCGCAGCTCGTGCGCCGCATCGGCCAGCCAGGCGCGGCGCGAGGCCTCGGCCGTGTCCAGGCGCTGCGCCATGTCGTTGAAGGTCTTGCCCAGCAGTGCGAGCTCGTCCGAGCCGTGGACCGCCACGCGCGTCGAGAGCCGCCCGCGCGCCACATCCTGCGCGGCCTGCGTGAGCGCGTCGATGGGCTGGAACCAGCGGCGCGCCAATAGCCACGACAGCACCAGCGCAAAGGCCAGGCCGCACAGCCCGGTGAGCGCGATCACGCCGGACTGCCGGGCGAGAAAGGCGCGGTCGGCCTCGCTCTCCAGGCCCTGCATCGGCGCGAGCGCGAGGTAGCCGACGACGGTGCGCCCGTGGCGGATCGGCCGGCGCGCGGCGTTCTCCGGGTCGATGGTCGCGCCGACCACGAGCGCGCCGTGCGCGTCGAGCACGGCGAGGCGGCGAAAGATCGAGTCGGGCGGGCCGGCCAGGCCGGGGAAGAAGCCCGGGGGCGGCATCAGGAAGCGGCGGGGCAGCAGGTCGAGCTGCGGCGGCGTGGGTGGGGCGGTGGGCGAGAGCCCGCTGGACGGTTCTGCCTGCGGCGCGCCGTCTCCCGGCGTGCCGGGCGCGCGGCGCTCGTACCAGGGCGGCAGCCGCCGGTCGTCGGGCGTGGCGGCGCCGTCGATCACCATCGCCGACTGGCCCAGCTGCAGGCGGTGCCAGGCGTCGTCGTTGTCGCGCAGTTTCTTCCAGTCGCCGTTGGCGGTGTAGTGCTTCAGCAGGAGCTGCGAGAGCCAGTCCATGCGGCGGATCTCGATCTCGGCCACGTAGGCGCCCAGGCCCCGTTGCAGCGCGACGATCGAGAAGCCCACGAAGCTCAGCAGCAGCACGATCAGCAGGGCGGCCAGGGCCAGGAAGATCTTGCGGGAGAGGGTCAGGCGCGGCATGGGCTCGGCGGCGGAGGCATGGCCGCATTCTGCGGCATGCGTTTCGGGGGCGGGGATGGCATGGGCAAGCCGCCGATCATGGCGCCCGATTGGGGAGAAATCTGGGAGACGCGTCCTTCCGTGCCTCTCCCACATTTCTCCCGATTCGGATCGCACGATGCCCGCCATGACACCGGACGCGCACCGCTCTTCCCCCACCTTCGCCCTTCACGCACTGGCCGCCGCCGCGCTCGCCTGGGCCCCGCCGGGGCACGCCGCGCCGCCGTCCACGCCCCCGGGCGACGCCGACACCGACCTGCTGCTGTTCCTGCTGGCGGCGCTGTTTTGGGGCGTCGCGCATGTGTGGACGCTGCTCGTGGTCTGGGCCGAGGCGCGGGCCTCCGGCGTGCAAGCGCCTGCCAGAAAGCAGGAGGCTGCTCATGGCCGGTGAAGCGATCGGGCGCCGGGGCCTGCTGGCTGCGATGGGCGCGGCCGGGCTGGCCGCGTCCGCCCCCGAGGCCGCCGCAGCGCAGAAGCTCCCGCTGACCGCCCAGACCACCGAGGGCCCGTACTACCTGGACCTCGCGAACTTCCGCACCGACCTGACCGACGGCCGCGAGGGCGTGCCGCTCGATGTGCGCCTGCGCGTGCTCGATGCCGCCGGTCGGCCGCTGCGCGGCCTGCGCACCGACCTGTGGCACTGCGACGCGCAGGGCAACTACTCCGGCTTCGGTGGGCAGGGCGACGACCGCACGCGCGGCTTCGAAGGCCAGGCCTTCCTGCGCGGCAGCCAGCGCACCGACCGCGACGGCCAGGCCGTGTTCGCCACGCTCTACCCGGGCTGGTACGCGGGGCGCACCACGCACATCCACGTCAAGGTGCACCACCGCGAGCGCGCCGTGCTCACGACGCAGTTCTTCCTGCCTGATGCGCTCAGCGAGTTCCTCTACACGCAGGTCTCCAGCTACCAGCGCGCGCGGCTGCGCGACACGCTCAACAGCGCCGACGGCATCGCGCTGCGGGCCGGCGACACGGTGCTGGGCGCGGTGCGCGAGGAGGGCCGGCGCTATGTCGCGCTGCTCACGCTGGTGGTCGACCCCGCCGCGGGCCCGGTGACCGAGCGCCCGCCGCAGCCCGGCATCGGCCCCATGCCGGCGGGCGGCGTGCGGCCGATGCGGCCGCGCACGCCCGAGGGCCTTGCCCGCATCCGCGCGCTGGTGCCGCCGCGCACGGAAGGCTGAGCGGTGCTGCGCATGTCGCTCCCGTTCGTTGCGCCCGCCGATGGGCGCGCCACGTTGCGCGCGCTGGCCCACACCTGCGCGGGCGGCCTGGCCTTGTGCAGCCTGGCGCTGGGCATCGGCGTCGCGGCACGCGGCGCCTGCGTGGAGGCGCGGCAGGCCGTCGTGCGCAATGCCAGCCTGTCGACGCTGGCGCCGATCATGCAAAGGCGCAGTGAAAGCCGTACATCGCGCGGCCCCGGCCCGTGCAAGGTCAGGCCCGCCCTCAGCCCGGCCGCTGCGCGAAGCTGAACCCCACGCCGTAGACCGAACGGATCCAGCCGTGCGAGGGCGACACGGCCGCGAGCTTGCGCCGCAGGTTCTTGATGTGCCCGTCGACCGCGCGCTCGTTCACGTCGAGCGCCTCGGGGAAAGCCGCTTCGAGCAGCCTGGCGCGCGTGAACACGCGCCCCGGTTCGCGCGACAGCGCACGCAGCAACAGCAGCTCGCGCCGCGTGAGCGCCAAGGCCCGGCCCTCCAGCCAGGCATGGCCCATCGCGCTGTCGAAGGCCACGGCCGGCGAGGCCATGCCTACGTCCGGGTCGGGCGGCGCGCGCCGGCGCAGCACCGTGTGCACGCGCGCCACCACCTCGCGCGGCGAGAAGGGCTTGCAGACATAGTCGTCGGCGCCCAGGTCGAAGCCGCGCAGCCGGTCGGCCTCGTGCGCGCGCGCCGTCAGCACGATGATCGGATGGTCGCTGCGTGCGCGCACCTGCGCGATCACCTGCAGCCCGTCGATGCGCGGCAGCACCACGTCGAGCAGCGTGAGCGCGGGCGGCGCATGCAGGATGCGCTCGAGCGCGGCGGCGCCATCGCCCAGCTGCTCCACCTCGTGGCCCGCGCGCTGCAGCGGGCCCAGCAGCAGCGACGCAATGTCGCGTCCGTCTTCCACCAGCAGGATGCGGCTCATGGGGCGTGCGGGCCGGTTCAGAAGGACGTGCCGATCTGGAACTGGAAGCGCTGCGTGCGGTCGGCCGCGATGCCGTTGGCCGTGTCCTCCTTCTGGTAGACGATCGGCACCGCATACGCCAGGCGCAGCGGCCCCAGCGGCGAGATCCAGCTGATGCCCAGGCCGGCCGAGGCGCGCAGGCGGTTCTGCGCCTTCCACTGCGCGTCGGTCATGCTGGCCGTGCGTTCGGCGAACACGTTGCCCGCATCGAAGAAGGTGTAAAGCCGCAGCGACTTGTCGTTGCCCGCGCCGGGGAAGGGCGTGGTCAGCTCCATGTTGAAGATCGCCTTGCGCGTGCCGCCCAGCGAGCCGCCGGTGACCGCGTCGGTCGGGCCCAGCGAGTTCTGCTCGAAGCCGCGGATCGAGCCCAGCCCGCCCGCATAGAAGTTCTTGAAGATCGGGAAGCTGCTGCCGCCCAGCGCTTTCGCATAGCCGAGCTGGCCGTTGAAGGCCAGCGTGTACTGTTTGGACAGCGGCACGTACTGCTGGTACTGGTAGTTGGTCTTCAGGTAGCGCAACTCGCTGCCCACGCCCAGCTCGAGGTTGGCGCTCTGCAGGCGCCCGCGCGTGGGCACCAGGGCGCTGTCGCGGTCGTCGCGCGACCAGCCCACGGTGGCCGGGATGCCCACCACGTTCCTGCCCGCGCACACCACGCTCGGCGCGGTGCCCGTGCACTGGAAGTAGTCGAGGTAGGCCTGCGGCGTGGCCGTGTAGACGTACGAGCCGTTGACCAGCGTGTACGAACCGTTGGTGCCCGGCGTGAACGAGTAACGCTCCACGCCGATGCCCAGGTACACCGTGTCCAGCTCGTTCACCGGCAGCCCGAAGCGCACCGAGCCGCCGTCGCTCGCGAGCTTGTAGTTGCCGTCGGCCTCGTAGTAGGGCCGCGTGGTGGTGTGGAACAGGTTGAAGGTGCGCGAGATGCCGTCCTTCGTGAAGTACGGGTCGGTGGCCGTGAGCGACACCGAGCGGTTGTACGAGCTGGTGTTGACCTGCAGCCCCAGGTAGTTGCCCGAGCCGAACACGTTCTCCTGCGTGATGCCGAAGCTCAGCGAGATCTTGTCGGTCGACGAGTAGCCCGCGCCCAGCTGCAGCGAGCCGGTGGGCTTCTCGGCCACGGTGACGTTCAGGTCGACCTGGTCGTTGCTGCCCGGCACTTCGGCGGTCTCGACATTCACGTCGGTGAAGAAGCCCAGCCGGTCCACGCGGTCGCGCGAGAGCCTGATCTTCGTGCCGTCGTACCAGGCGCCTTCGTACTGGCGGAACTCGCGGCGGATCACCTCGTCGCGCGTGCGCGCATTGCCACCGATGTTCAGCCGCCGCACATAGGCGCGCCGCCCGGGCTCGGCGTTCAGCACCATCACGACGCGGCGCCGGGCGCGGTCGATCTCGGGCTCGCTTTTCACGCGCGCGAAGGCGTAGCCGAAGGTGCCGAAGTGGTCGGCAAAGGCCTTGGTGGTGGCCGCCACGTCTTCGCCGTTGTAGGGCGCGCCGGGGCGCACGGTGACGAGCGACTTGAACTCGTCCTCGCGCCCCAGGTAGTTGCCCGCCAGCTTCACGCCGGCCACGGCGAACTTCTCGCCCTCGCTGATGTTCACCGTGAGTTCGAGCGTCTGCCGGTCCGGCGAGATCGCGACCTGCGTCGACTCGATGCGGAACTCGAGGTACCCGCGCGTCAGATAGAACGCGCGCAGCGTTTCCAGGTCGGCGTCGAACTTGGCGCGCGCGTACTGGTTCGACTTCGTGTACCAGGCCAGCCAGCCGCCGCTGTCCTGGTCGAACAGGTCGAGCAGCGTGCGTTCGTCGAAAGCCTGTTGCCCCACCACGCGCACCCGCGTGATGCGCGCCGGCTCGCCCTCGGTCACGCTGAACGTGAGGTTGACGCGGTTGCGCTCCAGCGGCGTCACGGTGGTGACCACCTGTGCGTTGTAGAGGCTGCGACCGATGTACTGGCGCTTGAGCTCCTGCTCCGCGCGGTCGGCCAGCGCCTTGTCGTACGTCCGGCCTTCGGCCAGCCCGATGTCGCGCAGCGCCTTCTGCAGCGCCGCCTTGTCGAACTCCTTGGTGCCCGCGAAGTCGACATCGGCCACGGTGGGGCGCTCTTCGACGATGACCACGAGCACGTGGCCATTGACGTCGATGCGCACGTCCTTGAAGAGCCCGAGGTCGAACAGCGCGCGAATGGCCGCGCTGCCGCGGTCGTTGCTGTAGGTGTCGCCGGCCTTCAGGCCGAGGGTCGCGAAGACCGTGCCCGCTTCGACGCGCTGCAGGCCTTCGAGGCGGATGTCCTGCACGGTGAACGGGTCGGCGGCCTGTGCCGGGCAGGCCGCCATCGCGAGGCACAGCGCGGCAAGGGCCGCGAGGGACTTGGGAGAAATCATCATCACCGCATGGTCTTCACCAATGTCGGAGGAATGTGGGACGCCCTCCCGCACGCAGGGGCGGTTGGTGAGCAGTCGTTACTGCAACCCCATCGCGTTCACCGCCGGCCACGCCACCGCAGGCCGTTCCATCCGTTCGCGGCAGTTCTGCGCATGCGTCTCCAGCGACAGGTCGCCCTGGATCTCCAGCAACCGCTGCACCGTGCGATCGACCGCCTGCGCGTCCAGCAGCGGGTACGTGCGCGCCGTGCGCCCGTTGTTGCGCACCAGGCGTGCGATGTACGGCAGGTCCTGCTGCGTGATCACGGCCGCCGGCATCACGCCCTCCAGCTCCACGCCTTCGCACGGCAGCAGCACGAAGTACTGCAGCCGCAGGTCGTCCGGCAGCAGGCTGCGCAACTGCGTCGTCTTGCGCCCGCCCTGCCAGGCGGGGTCCTTCACCTCACGCGCCCGCGTGCAGCCATGCAGCCGCAAGAACCAGCGCGGCGGCGCCTCGTCGGATTTCTTGCGATAGACGAACGCGTTGCGCCAGGCCTTGATCTCGAACAGGTAGATGCCCGTCTCGCACACGATCACCGCATCGATGCGCGCCGTGGGCACCGCGCAACCGGAGGGCATCGGAATGATGAGGTTGCGAAGAATGCGCAGATGCGAAAACGCCGGACTGAACGCGGTGGCAAGTTGCTGCACCCCGAGCGACGCGGCGACCGCGCTTTGCGGCAGAACAATGGTCATGTCGAACTCCTTCGGAGCCCCGAGCATTGCCGGCCTTTTAGGAGACTTCTGGTAAACGAGGCAGAGCCTTGCGGTGTTCCCAGGCCGAGCGAAGCAAAGGCCTGTGAGGTTCCCCACCCCTTCTGTATGCGCCGAGGAGCGCAGCGTTTCGCGGATCAGGGCTCGCCCTTGTTTGAGCGAAGCGAGTTTGGGCGAGACCCCGCGAAACGTGAGCACCGCAGGTTGCCCGCAGCGAAGCGGAGGGACGCAGACAGCAGGGTCGCCTTTCTTTGCTTACTTTCTTTGGCGAAGCAAAGAAAGTGAGTCGCCCGCCGGGGCGAGACCCGGCCTCGGGAAGCAAAACGACTAGCCCTCGATCTTCCCCAACCGAGACTCCCGAAGCCGGCTAGGCGCCAAAGCCCCGGCAGACTCAAGAATCGGATAAGCAATCGAACAGATATGCGAATTGATCCGCTTCAAATCGCTGATCAGATCGATGTGCAGCGAACTCGTCTCGATGCTCAAAGTAGTCCGATCCGACAGCCGATCCAGATGGGTTGTTGCATAGGCCCGCTCCAGATCCCGAAACCGCGCCTTCTCTTCCAGCAGCTTCTGCGCGTCACGAACATTGCCGTTCAGGAACACGCTCATGCTCAACCGCAGATTGGCAACCAGCCGCTGGTGCAACTCGACGATCTCCGCCATCCCCGCTTCCGAAAAGTTGCGCTGCGGCTTGATCTTCTTGTCCTCAATATCAATGATCACCCGCTCGATGATGTCCCCGATCTGCTCCATGTTGATCGTGAAGCTGATGATGTCCGTCCACCGCCGGCTTTCCTCTTCGCCCAGCGCCTCGCGCGAGATGCGCGTCATGTAGTACTTGATCGCCGAGTACAGCTCGTCCACCGTGTCGTCCAGCTGCCGCAGCTCCTGCGCCAGCCGCAGGTCGTTGTTGCGGATCACGTCGAGCGTGCCGATGAGCATCGTCTCCACGATGTCCGCCTGGTGCAGCGCCTCACGCGCCGCGTTCGAAATGGCGAGCGAAGGCGTCGACAGCGCAGAAGGATCGAGGTGGTGCGGCCGGCTCGTGCCCACCGGCTGCGGCGGCACGGGCAGCATGCGCGTCACCAGCTTGGCGACCCACTGCGTGAGACCGATGAAGCCGACGCTGATCACGATGTTGAACGCCAGGTGGAACAGCACCACGCCGTGCGTCTGGTTCGGCAGCTGCGGCTGCACGTAGCGCACCCACAGCCCCACGAACGGTGTGACCAGCGCCACGCCCAGCGCCTTGAACAGCAGGTTGCCCACCGTCACCTGCCGCACCGACACGGCCGAGCGCGCCGTGGTCAGCACCGCCAGCAGACCGCTGCCCAGGTTGGCGCCGAGCACCAGGCCCAGCGCCACGTCGAGCGGCACCACGTTCGAGCTCGCCATGGCCGCCACCAGCAGCACCACCGCCAGGCTCGAGTACGCCACGATGGCCAGCGCGGCACCGAGCGTGATCTCCAGCAGCACATCGCTGGTGATGGACGCCAGCAGCGCCCGCACGGCCGGCGACGAGAACAGCGGCTCGGTGGCCGCCACCACCAGCTGCAGCGCCAGCAGCATCAGCCCCAGCCCGATCAGCACCCGCCCCACGCGGCCCGCCACGGTGGCCGAGCGCGTGATGAACAGCACCACCCCCACGAAGATGAACATCGGCGAGAGCCACGAGAGGTCGGCCGAGAACAGCACCGAGATCAGCGCCGTGCCCACGTCGGCGCCCCGCATCACCGCCAGCGCCGCCGGCAGCGTGACCAGGCCCTGCCCCACGAACGAGGAGGTCATGAGCGAGGTGGCCGTGCTCGACTGCACGAGCGCCGTCACGCCGATGCCCGAGAGCGCGGCCGTGAAGCGGTTGCGCATGCTCTGCACGAGGATCTTGCGCAGGTTGGCGCCGAAGACGCGCAGCACGCCGGTGCGCACGAGGTGCGTGCCCCACACCAGCAGGGCGACGGCTGCAAGCAGATTCAGAAGGTGCTTCATGGAGGGCGGGGTCTGACCTTTCTCTTGTTTTCGTTTTGATTCGTTTCAGCCCCATTTTCCACAAGTAGACGCTTCAGTCGATCAGGGCTCCGTTGTCGTGGAAAGGATAAGGCCCTTCGAAGCTGCCGGAGGCCGCCAGGTGCGTGACAAGCCGGCGCCCGGCCGCGGACCAGGCGTGCACGCGGAAGGCGGGCGGCTCCAGCGTCCAGGCCGAGGCGGCGTCGGGCGCCAGGTCGAGGCAGACCTGGTGCGCCTGCGCCGGCGAGGTCGAGGCGATGGTGCCGCCAAAGCGCACGTCGATGGCGCGGTGCAGGTGGCCGCAGATCACGCGCTCGACGTTCGTGTAGCGGCGCAGCAGGGCTTCGAGCGCGTCGGCGCCTTCGAGCAGGCCGATCTCGTCCATGTGGCCGATCAGCGTCTCGAAGGGCGGGTGGTGCATGGCGACCACCACGGGCTCGTGGCGGCAGGCGTCGAGCTGGGCTTCGAGCCAGGCCAGGCGCCGCTCGCACAGCGTGCCGTGGCTGGCGCCGGGCACGCAGGTGTCGAGCGTGAGCAGCCGCAGGTCGCCCACGCGCACCGAGTACTGGACGAAGCCGTGCGTGTCGGCGCCCGTGCCCAGGTAGGCGTGGCCCGGGAAGCTGCGGCGCAGCTGGTCGCGGTCGTCGTGGTTGCCGGGCAGCAGGTAGACGGGCA
Organism: Variovorax sp. GW821-FHT09D04; assembly: GCF_059416405.1. Classification (NCBI taxonomy): domain Bacteria; kingdom Pseudomonadati; phylum Pseudomonadota; class Betaproteobacteria; order Burkholderiales; family Comamonadaceae; genus Variovorax; species Variovorax sp. GW821-FHT09D04. The sequence continues at coordinate 233,421 of NZ_JBWKPA010000004.1, read as the reverse complement.
TCGTCAGCGGCGCGAGCAGGGCGGCCAGGTGCTCGTACTCGGCGGCGCGGCCGAAGTCGGTCAGGTCGCCGGTGATCACCACCGCATCGGGCGGCTGGCGCAGCGCGAGCACCGACTGCACGGCACGCGCGAGGTACGGCGCGGTGTCGATGCGGCCATAGGCCAGCCGGCCGGGCTCGCGGATGTGCAGGTCGGTCAGCTGGACCAGGAAGGTGTTGGGGGTCGTGGTCGTCGTGGTCATGCGCGGGTTTCCTGCGAGGTCATCAGGCGGTCGGCCGGGATGCGCAGGCCCACCGCGTCGCCCGGTCCGAAGGGGTTGTCGCGCCCCACGTCGGCCACCAGCACGGGCTGGTCCTGCAGGCGCAGGTGCAGCTGCACGCGGTCGCCGAGGAAGGTGCGGCGTTCGACCGTGGCGCGGCCCCAGCCGGGCGCCTCGCCGGGCGGGGGCGCGCCGACCTCGATGTCTTCGGGCCGCACCAGCAGCGTCGCATGCTGCTGCCAGGGCGCGGGGCAGGGCAGCGACGACCCTCCGAGTCGGACAACGCCCTGCGCGATGGCGTCGGGCGCGCGCTCCAGCCGGTTGACCCGGCCCAGGAACTCGGCCACGAAGGGGTGCGCGGGCGCGCGGTACAGGTCTTCGCCGCGCCCGACCTGCACGATGCGCCCGGCGCGCATCACCGCGAGCCGGTCGGCGATGGCCAGCGCCTCCTGCTGGTCGTGCGTGACGTGGATGGCCGTGATGTGCAGGCGGCGCAGCAGCTCGGCGAGTTCGTCGCGCAGCGATTCCTTGAGCTTGGCGTCGAGCGCGGCCAGCGGCTCGTCGAGCAGCAGCACGCGCGGGCGCACGGCCACGGCGCGCGCCAGGGCCACGCGCTGGCGCTGGCCGCCCGAGAGTTCGGCGGGGCGCTTGTTCTCCAGGCCGCCCAGTCGCACGAGGTCGACCAGTTCGCCCACGGCGCGTTTCTCTTCCTCGGGCGACACGCCGCGGATGCGCAGGCCGTAGCCGATGTTGGCTGCCACCGTCATCTGCGGAAAGAGCGCGTAGCTCTGGAACACCATGCCCACGCCGCGGTGCTCGACCGGGCGCTGCGTGACGTCCTGGTCGCCGAAGACGATGCGGCTGCCGTCGTCGGGCGCTTCCAGCCCGGCGATGAGCCGCAGCAGCGTGGTCTTGCCGCAGCCCGAGGGGCCGAGCAGCGCGAGCACCTCGCCGGCCTCGACCTTGAGATTGGTGGGCTGCAGGCCGCGCGTGCCGTCGGCATACGTCTTTGCGCAGTTCGAGATGTCGACGGGGATGCGTTCAAGTTCCATGGCGTTTCTGCATCAGGTTGGCAAGGTACTGCAGGCCCCACAGCACGGGAAGGATCACTGCGAAAAAGACCAGCGTGTAGGCCGACCCGATCTCGATGCGCATCGAGGCGTAGCTGTCGGCCAGGCCCACGGGCAGCGTGCGCGTGAGCGGCGTGTGCAGCATCCAGGTGAGGTTGAATTCGCCCACCGACAGCGTGAACACCATCAGGCTGCCGGCCACGATGGCCGGGAACACGGCGGGCACGAGGATGCCCATGAAGCGCTGGCGGAAGTTCGCGCCCAGCGAGCGCGCGGCCTCTTCGAGCGCGAGCAGGTCGTCGCGCTGGAAGGCCGAGCTCACGGTGCGCACCATGAAGGGCAGCGTGAAGACGATGTGGCCCACGAGGATGAAGGCGAAGCTCTGGCGGAAGGCCGTGAGCTGGCCGTAGGCGAGGATGAGCGCGAGCGCCGTCGCCAGGCCCGGCACCGCGACCGGCAAGGTCAGCAGCTCTTCGAAGATGCGCGCCGCACGCGAGCGGCTGCGTGCCAGCGTGTAGGCGCAGGGCACGCCGATCAGCACGGTGCACACGACGCAGGCCACGGCCAGCGCGAGCGACCAGCCGACGGTGCCGCCGTAGTTCTCCCACACCTCGCCGAGCCAGCGCAGCGTGAGGCCGCTCTTGAGCCCCACGCTGTAGTTGTTGACGAGGCCGGCCATCACCGACAGCAGCATCGGCGCGATCATGAAGAGGCTCACGATCACCGTGATGGCGAGCAGGAACGGGGCGCGGGGTTGCGAAGGGGTCTTCATCATCGGGCGACCGGGTTGGCGCCGAAGCGGCGCGCCACGAAGAGCACCAGCCAGGTCACGATGCCCAGCGAGATCGACAGCGACGCGGCGAGCGCGAAGTTGGCGTAGTTGGTGAACTCGTTGTAGATGGTGATGGGGATCACCTCGAACTTGCTGGCCAGCGTGAAGGCCGTGCCGAAGGCGCCCATCGAGGTGGCGAACAGGATGGCGCCGCAGGCCAGCGTGGTGGGCGCGAGCTCGGGCATCCACACGTCGCGCGCCACGCGCAGCTTCGAGGCGCCGAGCGAACGCGCCGCTTCCTCGAGCTGCGTGTTCATCGACTCGGCCGCCGCGGCGTAGGTGGCAATGGCGCGCGGCAGCGAGAAATACAGGTACGCCAGGAAGAGGCCGAGCAGGCCGTAGGCGAAGGTGATGCGCTCGCCGACCAGCGCGTCGCTGAGGTCGGCCACCACGCCCTGGCGCCCGCCGAGCAGGATCACGAAGAAGCCGATGATCACGCCCGGGAACGACAGCGGCAGCGTGAGCAGCGACAGCAGCATGCGCTTGCCCGGGAAGGCATGGCGCGCGAGGTAGATGCCCACCGCCGCGCCCAGCACCAGCGTGGCCAGCGTCACCGCCACCGACAGCGCGACGGTGTTGGCCATGCTGTGCAGGTAGCGCGCATCGGTCAGCACCGCGAAGTAGGTGGCGGCGCCCTTGTCGGCCGGCAGCGCGAGCAGGCGCACCACCGGCAGCAGCCAGAAGGCCGCGAAGAAGACGGCCGCCGGCGCGATGCAGGCCAGCAATCGCCAGCGCGGGTTCCAGGCGTTGGAGGAGGTGGTGGTGCTGCGTGTCATCGCGCGCGGCGCCGGATCAGCGCACTTCCTTCAGGTACTGGTCGGAGAAGCCACGCTGCGCGTCGGCCATGCGGGCGTAGTCGACGGTCTTGGCACGGGCGTAGTCGCTCGCGGGCAGGAACTGCGCCTCGATCTCCTTGGGCATGGCGCTGGCGCGCACCGGGCGCAGGTAGGCCTTGGCCCAGATCGCCTGGCCTTCGTCGGACAGCGTGAAGTCGAGCACCTTCTTGGCATCGGCCGCGTGCGGCGCTTTGGCGACCAGGCTCATCACGTAGGGCACGGCCAGCGTGCCTTCGCTGGGAATGACGAAAGCGACGTTGGCCTTGTCCTTGTACTTGGCGCGGTAGGCGTTGAAGTCGTAGTCGAGCAGGATCGCGATCTCGCCCGACAGCACGCGCGCGTACGAAGTCTGCTTGGGCACGATGGGCTCGTTCTTCTGCAGCGCCTTGAAGTAGTCGATGGCCGGCTTGAAGTTGTCGAGCGTGCCGCCGCGCGCCTGGTTCACGGCCACGGCGCCCACGTAGCCCACGAAGGCCGAAGCGGGGTCAAGGTAGCCGATGAGGCCCTTGTACTCGGGCTTGAGCAGGTCGGCCCACGACTTGGGCACCGGCTTGCCCTTGAGCGCGTCGACGTTGACCATGAAGCCGAGCGTGCCCGAGTGGATGGTGAACCAGTTGCCGGCCGGGTCCTTCAGGCCGTCGGGAATGTCTTTCCAGGCGGCCGGCTTGTAGGGCTCGACCACGCCGTCTTTCGCGGCCTGCACCGCGAAGGTCACGCCGAGGTAGGTGACGTCGGCCACGGGGCTGGCCTTTTCGGCGACCAGCTGCGCGAGCGACTGGCCCGAGTTCTTGTTGTCGGCCGGCACGGTGATGCCGGTCTTGGCCTTGATGGCCTTGAGCTGGGTGCCCCAGTCGGCCCATTCGGTCGGGCAGTTGTAGCAGATGGCGGTCTGGGCCATGGCGCCGCCGGCGGCGACGAGGGCGGCGGCCAGCACGCCGAGGCGGGCGAGGCGGTGAAAGCGCAGGGACATGGAAAAACTCCTGGGAGGGGTGGTGAGGTCAGGACAGTGCGGCGTCGTTGTCTTCGCGCGCATTCGCGCACGACTCGCCGTCTCGGAAGGCATGAGGCAGCAGCAGGCTCGCGTCGGCCTGCAGCGCGCGGCCACCCGCGATCGCCTGCGCCAACAGCTCGACGCTGTGGCGGCCGATGTCGCTGTTGGGCTGTGCGATGGTGGTGAGCGCGGGCGTGAGGTCTTCGCCCAGCGCGATGCCGTCGAAGCCGACCACGCTGAGGTCGTCGGGCACCGCGAGGCCGCTCAAATGCGCGGCGCGGATGCTGCGGATGGCGAGCAGGTCGTTCGAGCAGACCAGCGCCGTGGGGCGGCTGCGCGGGCGCAGCTCCGCGCACAGCGCATCGACGGCGGTCTCGACGAAGGACACTTCGACGAGCGGCGGCGCGGCAAGGCCTGCTTCGGCCATGCCGCGCTGGTAGCCGCGGTAGCGCTGCTGCGCGCGGTCCGACGCGGCCAGCGTGCCGCTGACCATCGCGATGCGCCGGTGGCCCAGCAGCACGAGCCGCGTGACTGCATCGGCCACCGCGCCTTCGCTGTCGACCGACACGCAGGGATGGTCGGCGTGCCGGTTGTAGGCCAGCACGTAGGGCACGGCGGCGGCCTGCAGGCGCTGCAGCGCGGCCGAGGTGGACGGGTTCGACACCACGAGGATCAGCCCGTCGACGTTGCCCGCCAACAGCAGCTGGACGGCGCGCTCTTCCTCGTCGAGCCGGTAGCCGGTGGTGACCGGCAGGATCGCGTAGCCGCCCGCGACGGCCGCGCGCGCGATGCCCTGCAGGCATTCGGCAAAGGTCGGGTTCAGCAGCGTGGGCAGCACCACGCCGAGGGTGCGGCTGCGCTGGGTGCGCAAGGTGCGGGCGCTGGCGTTGGGCAGGTAGTTGAGTTCGCGCGCCACGCGCTCGACCAGTTCGCGCGTGGCCGGCGTCACCTTGTCGGGGAAATTGAAGGCGCGCGAGACCGTGGCCACGGAAACCCCGGCCTGGGCGGCTACTGCTTGGATGCTCATCGTGCGGGGTCCGTGGTGGGGTTCATGTAATCGATTACATTGGACCGGCGCAGTATGACTTCGCGATGACAGGGCAGGGAAGTGGGGAGAACCCCGGGGCCGCTGGCGCAGCGTGCGGCCCAAAGAAAAAGGGGCCCGTGGGCCCCTTTGGTTGAGAACTTGGCTTACTTGCCCCGGCGCACCCGCCGGATCTCGTCGACGATCAGGCAGATCGCCCCGAGCGTGATGGCGCTGTCCGCCGCGTTGAACGCCGGGAAGTACCAGTTGCCCCAGTGGAAGCTCAGGAAGTCGACCACGTAGCCGTGCATCATGCGGTCGACCACGTTGCCGATGGCGCCGCCCAGGATGCAGGCCATCGCGAACGAGAAGAGCTTCTGGCCGGCGTGCGACCGCAGCATCCAGACGATGAAGATCGCCGCCGCCACGCCGATGGCCGTGAAGAACCAGCGCTGCCAGCCCGAGTGGTCGGCCAGGAACGAGAAGGCGGCGCCCGTGTTGTGCGCGCGCACGACGTTGAAGAAGCTCGTCACGTAGGTCGCGTCGCCGAGCTTGTAGTAGCCCAGGATCAGCGTCTTCGTGAACTGGTCGATGATCACGATGATCGTCGCCAGCCCGAGCCACGGCCAGATGCTGGCCCCGCGCGAACGCGAGGCCGACGAGGCGGAACGTGCGGTCGCCATCAGGCCACGCTGCGCGATTCGCCCGCGCCGAACAGGTTGCTCGTGCAGCGGCCGCAGATGGTCGGGTGCGCCGGGTCGTGGCCCACGTCCTCGCGGTAGTGCCAGCAGCGTTCGCATTTCTGCGCGGTGCTGGGCGTGACCACGGTCGACAGCGTGTCGCTCGCCGCCAGCGCCACGGCCGAGGCGATGAACACGAACTTCAGGTCGTCGCCCAGCGAGCCCAGCAGCGCGAGGTCGTCGGCCGGTGCGTTCAGCTGCAGGTTGGCCTGCAGCGACGAGCCGACCTTGCCTTCGGCGCGCACCGCCTCGATGTCCTTGTTGACGCCGTCGCGGATCTCGCGGATGCGGCCCCACTTGGCGAGCAGCGCCTCGTCGGGTGCGGCGAACTGGCTGTAGGTCTGCGTGAAGATCGACTCGCCCGGCTTGCCGGTGCCCACGATCTTCCAGGCCTCTTCGGCCGTGAAGCTCAGGAACGGCGCCATCCAGCGCAGCATCGCCTGCGAGATGTGCCACAGCGCGGTCTGCGCGCTGCGGCGCGCGAGTGAACCCGGCGCCGTCGTGTAGAGGCGGTCCTTCAGGATGTCGAGGTAGAAGCCGCCCAGGTCTTCCGAGCAGTAGATCTGCAGCTTGGCCACCACCGGATGGAACTCGTACACCTGGTAGTGCGCGAGGATCTCGGCCTGGAACTGCGCCGCGCGCGACATCGCGTAGCGGTCGATCTCGAACAGCTGGTCGAGCGGCACCGCGTCTTTCGCGATGTCGAAATCGCTGGTGTTCGCGAGCAGGAAGCGCAGCGTGTTGCGGATGCGGCGGTAGGCGTCGACGACGCGCGCGAGGATCTTGTCGTCGCCCGCGATGTCGCCCGAGTAGTCGCTCGCCGCCACCCACAGGCGGATGATTTCCGAGCCCAGCTTGTTGCTGATTTCCTGCGGGTCGATGCCGTTCTTGAGCGACTTGCTCATCTTGATGCCCTTGGCATCCACCGTGAAGCCGTGCGTGAGCAGGCCCTTGTACGGTGCGCGGTCTTCCAGCATGCAGGCGATCAGCAGCGACGAGTGGAACCACCCGCGGTGCTGGTCGTGGCCTTCGAGGTACAGGTCGGCTTCGGGGCCGGTCTCGTGGTGCACGTTGGGGTGCGTGCCGCGCAGCACGTGCGAGAAGGTCGAGCCCGAGTCGAACCACACCTCGAGGATGTCGGTGCTCTTGGTGTAGCTCGGTGCGTCTGCGGCGCCCAGGATGTCTTCGACGGTGACGCGGCTCCAGGCCTCGATGCCGCCCTTCTCGACGATGTCGGCGGCCTGGTCGAGGATTTCCATGGTGCGCGGGTGCAGCTCGCCCGAATCCTTGTGCAGGAAGAACGGGATCGGCACGCCCCAGCTGCGCTGGCGGCTGATGCACCAGTCGGGCCGGCCGGCGATCATGTCGTGCAGGCGGGCCTTGCCGTTCTCTGGGTAGAAGCTGGTCTGCTCGATGGCGTCGAGCGCGGTCTGGCGCAGCGTCTTGGGCGCCTTGTCCTTCGTGAACACGCCTTCGCCTTCGTCCATGCGAACGAACCACTGGGCGGCCGCGCGGTAGATCACCGGCGTCTTGTGGCGCCAGCAGTGCGGGTAGCTGTGGGTGATGGTCTCGGTGGTCAGCAGGCGGTTGGCGTCGCGCAGCGCGGCGATGATCACCGGCACGGCCTTCCAGATGTTCTGGCCGCCGAACAGCGGGAAGTCGGGCGCGTAGCTGCCGTTGCCCTGCACCGGGTTCAGGATGTCGTCGTACGCCACGCCGTGGGCGATGCAGGAGTTGAAGTCGTCCACGCCGTAGGCAGGCGAGGAGTGCACGAGGCCGGTGCCGTCGGTGGCGGTGGCGTAGTCGGCCAGGTAGATGGGCGACAGGCGCTGGTAGCCCGCATCGACGTCGTACAGCGGGTGCTCGAACTCGAGCCCGCCGAGCGCCTCGCCCTTGACCGTGGCCAGCACCTTGCCGTCGAGCGCATAGCGCGTCATGCACATCTCGACCAGCGAGTTGGCCAGGATCAGCAAACCGCGCTCGGTGTCGACCAGCGAGTACTCGAGCTCCGGGTTGAGGTTGATCGCCTGGTTGGCGGGGATCGTCCACGCGGTGGTGGTCCAGATCACGGCGAAGATGTCGCCCAGGATCGTGTGGTCGGTGCCGAAGGCCTTGAGCACCTTCTCGCGCTCGTGCGCCTTGAAGGCCACGTCGATGGTCTGGCTCTTCTTGTCGGCGTACTCGATCTCGAACTCGGCCAGCGAGGAGCCGCAGTCGAAGCACCAGTACACGGGCTTGAGGCCCCGGTACACGAAGCCGCGCTCGATCACGCGCTTGAACGCGCGCAGCTCGCCGGCTTCATTGGCGAAGTCCATCGTCTTGTACGGATGGTCCCATTCGCCCAGCACGCCCAGGCGCTGGAAGTCGACCATCTGCTGGGCGATCTGCTCGGTGGCGTAGGCGCGGCTCTTGGCCTGCATCTCGTCGCGGCTGAGGTTGCGGCCGAACTGCTTTTCGATGGCGTTCTCGATCGGCAGGCCGTGGCAGTCCCAGCCGGGCACGTACAGTGCGTCGAAGCCTTCGAGCTGGCGCGCCTTGGTGATCATGTCCTTGAGGATCTTGTTCACCGCGTGGCCCATGTGGATCTGGCCGTTGGCGTACGGCGGGCCGTCGTGCAGGATGAACTTGGGCGCGCCGTGGCGGGCGTCGCGCAGGCGGTGGTAGCGGCCTTCGTCGTTCCATTCCTTGACCCAGCCCGGTTCGCGCTTGGGCAGGTCGCCGCGCATCGGGAAGGGGGTGTCGGGCAGGTTCAGCGTGGAACGGTAATCTTTGGGGGAAGCAGCGTCAGACATGTTGGGGTGCGGCGAAACAGAGGGGCTTCGACAGGCTCAGCCCGAACTGCATTGAGCGGTCGGTGCGGAAGATATAGCCGTTCGCCCTGAGCTTGTCGAAGGGCGGCAGCACGGGGCGTGCAGGGCTAAATTCGGTCGCGCGTGGTCTGGCGATGGGTCTCGGCGTGGGTCGATGCGAAGAACGCGCGTGCGTCGCGGCCATCCTTCGCGATGCCCGCAGTGAGGGCTTCGAGGCTGGTGTAGCGCAATTCGTCGTGCAGTTTGTGCAGGAGTTCCACGCGCACGATTTTACCGTAGGCCCCTTCGGCCCCCAGATGCGAGGGCCACTCCAGGCAATGCGTCTCGAGCAGCACGCGCCCCGCGTTGACGTCGTTGGCGTCCAGCGAGGGCCGCACGCCGAGGTTGGCGACACCCGGCAACGGCTGGTCGGCCAGGCCGTGCACCAGCACCGCGAAGATGCCGCTGGCGGCCGGTTTCCAGTGCTTGAAGCGCAGGTTGAGGGTGCGAAAACCGTCGTCCTTGCCCGGCGACGAGGCGCCCAGCGCCCGGCCCAGCTTGCGGCCGTGGACGACGTGGCCCGAGATCGTGTACGGGCGGCCCAGCAGCGTGTGGGCGTCGGCCATGCGGCCTTCGGCCAGCGCCTCGCGCACGGCCGAGCTGGACACCCGCAGGCCGTGCACTTCGTAGCTGTTCATGCGCGCCACGTCGAAGCCGTGGGTTTCACCGGCCGCATCGAGCATGGCGTAGTCGCCCGCGCGCTTGGCGCCGAAGCGGAAGTCGTCGCCCACCAGCACGTAGCGCGCGCCCAGGCCGTCGATCAGCACGTTCTGGATGAAGGCCTCGGGCGACTGGGACGCCAGCCGGCCGTCGAAAGGCAGCACGATGGTCTGGTCGACGCCGCAGGCCGCCAGCTCGGTCAGCTTGTCGCGCAGCGTGCCGATGCGGGCCGGAGCCAGGTCGGGTTTCTTGGTGACGGCGGCGAAGTAGTCGCGCGGGTGCGGCTCGAAGGTCAGCACGCAACTGGGCAGCCCGCGATGGCGGGCCTCGGTCTGCAACAGCGCCAGCATGGCCTGGTGGCCGCGGTGGACGCCGTCGAAATTGCCGATCGTGAGGGCGCAGGCCGGAGCTACGCCCGGGTGTCGGAAGCCGCGGAAAACCTGCATGGGAGAGTATCTTTTTGATAGCGCCTGATGCCCGTCGTATGGGCAAATCAGGCCGATTTGTCACAAAGCCGGTATATTGTGACGCAGTGGGTGGGTTGGCGTGAGTCGCCAACGCATTCCGAGTCTCTGGTCTCTGCGTGTTTTTCTCGTTTCGAGGAGGCGTGTGTGAAGGTCTTGAAGCTGTCGGCCCAAGGGCTGCCCCAGTCATGGATATCGCTGGAACAGGCGGTGATCCACTACGCGGCGGACGAAGTCCGCTGGGAAGTGGGCGCGCAGGTGGCCGTGTTCCGTGGCGGCCACAACGCGATCACGGGTGAGCAGTCGCAGATCGCGATCAACAGCATCATCGGCACCAAGGGCGTGCCGCGCATCAACCCCTTCGCGCAGCGCCCGGGCCTGACCAACAGCAAGCTGTTCTCGCGCGACCGCAACATCTGCGCCTACTGCGGCGGCCATTTCCACGAAGACGAACTCACGCGCGAGCACATCATTCCGTTCGCGCAGCGCGGCATCGACACCTGGATGAACGTGGTCACGGCCTGCAAGCCCTGCAACCACCGCAAGAGCAGCCGCACGCCCGAGCAGGCGAACATGCCGCTGCTGTACGCGCCCTACGTGCCGAGCCTGTGGGAAGACTTCATCCTGCGCAACCGCCGCATCCTGGCGGACCAGATGGAATTTTTGATGGCGCACCTGCCGCAGTCGTCCCGGTTGCACGACATTTGACACCCGACGCGCAAGAAAAAAGGAGGCCTCGGCCTCCTTTGTCATTTCAGCCCTTCCAGGCCGGTGGCCGCTTCTCGATGAAGGCCTGCACGCCTTCCAGCGCGCTCTCGTCCATCATGTTGCAGGCCATGGTCCGGCTGGCGTCGGCCAGCGCGGCCTCGATGCCGGTCTCGAGCTGGCGATAGAACAGCGCCTTGCCCAGCGCGAGCGCCGTGCGGGGCTTGGCGACGATGCTGGCGACCAGTGCCTCGACGGCGGCGTCGAGCCCTGAGGGCGGCGCGACCCGGTTGACCAGGCCTTTCTCACGCGCTTCCTCGGCGCTGATGAATTCGCCCGTCACGAGCATCTCGAAGGCTTCCTTGCGCCCGAGGTTGCGCGACAGCGTGACGCCGGGCGTGGCGCAGAACAGCCCCACGTTGACGCCGCTGACCGCAAAGCGCGCGTCGCTGGCGGCCACCGCGAGGTCGCAGACCGCCACCAGCTGGCAGCCTGCCGCGGTCGCGATGCCGTGGACACGCGCGATCACCGGCACGGGCAGCCGCTGGATCGACAGCATCATCGCGCCGCACCGGTCGAACAGCTGCTGGTAGTAGCCGAGCGACGGCTCGGCGCGCATCTCCTTCAGGTCGTGGCCCGCGCAGAACGCCTTGCCCGCCGCGGCGATGACGACGGCGCGCACCGTGTCATCGGCGGCGACCGCGCCGAGCGCCTGCTCGAGCGCGCCCAGCATGCCTTCGGACAGCGCATTGAAGGCGGCGGGGCGGTTCAGCGTGAGCGTGACCACGCCGCGCGCGTCGCGGGCCGTCAGGACGAAGGGGGGCGTGTCGTTCATGGCCGTTCAGTACGTCAGCTCGAGCACCGTCGTGTGCCCTTGCGCGGCGGGCCAGCTCTGGCCGGTGAGGCGCTCGCCGTTGAACTCGGCGCTGACCGTGCGCTGCGGCGCGCCGGCCGCAATGCGCAGCCGCGAGCTCGACTGCCCCGCGCCCTGGGCCGGTACGCCGGGCGGCGGGCTCTGGCCGTCGAAGTTCATCGTGTCGCGCTGCGCATCGAAGTAGCCGCGCGGGCGCGTGAAGACGACCACCGCGCCCGCGCCGCTCTCGGCCGGCGCCAGGCGCTCGGTCCGCAGGTTGACGACGCCGCTGCTGCGCACGAACGGGCTGCGGTAGATGTGCGTGGTGCCCTGGCCGGGCACGTCGAGCACGAACTCGTAGCGTGCGGTGGGCTGCGCGCTGAACGGGCCCCAGCGGCCGTCGGCGCCGACCGTCTGCTGGTGCGCCGCCTCGCCGCGCCGCGCGCCCGAGGCCGGGTCGATGGCAAAGACCGTGACGCGCGCGCCTGTCAGTGCCAGGTTGTCCGCGCCGGTCGCGCGGCCGTCGAGCACGACCTTCGATTCTGGTGCCACCGCCGTGCTGGCCGGCGCCTGGCCGGTCAGGAAGCGCCAGGTCGCCGCGAAGGCCGCCGGCGAGAACGAGGTCTCGCGGTGGTCCACGCGCGGCAGCACGAGGTTGGTGGCGCCCTTGAGCGCCGGCCCGTCGAAGCCGATGTTCGTCGGCTGGCCCGGCGCGCCGATCCACAGGCCGTCGGGCTGGGCGTACTTGTCGTTGGTGTCCGAGCGCAGCGTGAGCCACTGCACGCCGGGCGTGACCTCGTCGCCGTTCGGTCCCTTGGGCGCATTGAGCTGCTGCATGAAGGCCGAGAGCCCCGAGAACTCGTTGTTCTCGCGCAGGCCCTTCACCTTCCAGATGCCGTGCGCGGGGTTGCCGCCGAGCACCACATGGCTCACCACGGCCGCGCCGCCGCCGTTCTGCACGTAGTTGCGGATGGTGTTGCCGCCGCGCGAGTTGCCGATGAGCACGACCTTGGGCGCGCCCGTGGCCTTCAGCACCTTCTCGACCTCGGCGCGCAGGAACGCGGCCGAGTCGGCGGTGGAACTGCGCCCCGGCTGGGCCACGGCATCGTCGTCGCGGGCCAGGGGAGTCGGCTGGTCGATGGCGAAGAGCCGCTCGCGCGGCCAGCCGTTCGATTCGAAGCGCCAGATCGTGGTCTGCCACAACGCGGCCGAGTCGCCGTTGCCGTGCATGAAGACGATGGGCGGACGCTCGGTGGAAGAGGGCGCGGAGGTGGCGCAGCCGGTCAGCAAGGTGACGGCGGTGCTTCCGGCAAGGGCCAAGGCAAGCAGGGTGCGGCGGGAAGGCATGTCTGTCTCTCTCCTGGCAGGGGGCTGGGGCCCCGCAAGTGAAAACGCCCGCCGGCGCAAGGCGGGCGGGCGTTGGATGCTATCGACAAACAGCCGTCAGGCGAAGACGCCGGCCGTGTCCTGCATGCGTGCCGACACTTCACCCAGGTGGTGCAAGGTGTCGCCGAAGGCGAGCTCGAGCTGCGTGAGCTTGCGGAAGTAGTGGCTGCCGATGTACTCGTCGGTCACGCCGATGCCGCCGTGCAGCTGCACCGAGTTCGCGGCCACGTAGCGCATCGACGTGCCCAGCTGGTACTTGGCGCGGGCCAGCGCCTGGCGGCGTTCGTCGGCCGGGGCGTTGAGCTTGAGCGTCGCGTAGTAGCTCATCGAGCGTGCCAGTTCCAGCTGCATCTTCATGTCGGCGACGCGGTGGCGCAGCGCCTGGAAGCTGGAGATGACCACGCCGAACTGCTTGCGCTGGTTCATGTAGTCGATGGTGACGTCGAGCGTCTTGTCGAGCACGCCGACCGCTTCGGCGCAGGTGGCGGCAATGCCGACATCGACCGCGTATTCGAGCGCGGCCAGGCCGTCGGCCGTGACCAGCGTGGCGTCGGCCTTGTCGAACACGACTTCGGCCGCGCGGCCGCCGTCCTGCGTGCCGTAGCCGCGGGCTTCGACGCCGCTGGCGCTGCGCTCGACCAGGAAGAGGGCGATCTTGCCGTCGACCTTGGCGGGCACGATGAAGGCATCGGCCTCGTCACCCACGGGCACCACGCTCTTGGCGCCGGTCAGCGAGTAGCCGTTGCCCGACTTGGTGGCCGTAGCCTCGCACACGTCGAGGCGGTAGCGCGCCTTGCGCTCCTGGTAGGCCAGCACCACGAGGGCCTGGCCGCCGGCGATGCGCGGCAGCCAGTTTTCCTTGGTGGCCGCGTCGGCGTAGCCGCCGAGCACGGCGCCGGCGATCAGCGTCTGGGCGAAGGGCTCCAGCACGATGCCGCGGCCCAGTTCTTCCATCACGACCATGCCGGCCACCGGGCCCATGCCCAGGCCGCCGTCGTCTTCGCTGATGTACAGGCCGCCCAGGCCGAGTTCGGCCAGTTCGTCCCAGGCTTCGCGCGAGAAGCCGCCCTTGGCCTCGATGCCGCGGCGGCGCTCGAAGTCATAGCCCTTGTCGACCCACTTGCGAACGGCGTCGCGCAGCTGGTCCTGGTCTTCCGAAAAATTGAAATCCATGTTGGTGTCTCCTCAGCCCAGGACGGTTTGCGCCACGATGTTGCGCTGCACTTCGTTCGAGCCGCCGTAGATCGTGGTCTTGCGCATGTTGAAGAAGGTCGATGCCAGCGGTGCCAGCGCCGGGTTGCCGCCGGGGAAGTTGCCCTGCCAGCCGGCTTCCATGGCTTCGCGGATCAGCGGCAGCGAATAGGGGCCGCCGGCCAGCATCATCAGCTCGGCGTAACGCTGCTGGATCTCGCTGCCGCGGATCTTGAGCAGGCCCGCGACGTCGAGCGAGTTCTTGCCCGAGGTGGCGGCCGAGAGCACGCGCAGCACCATCATCTCGAGGGCGACGATGTCGACTTCGAGCTTGGCGATCTCGTCGCGGAAGCGCAGGTCGTCGTACACGCCTTCGCTCTTGGCGATGCGCTTGAGGCGCTCGAGTTCGCGCTTGGCGCGGTTCACGTCGGCGATGTTGGTGCGCTCGTGCGAGAGCAGGTGCTTGGCGTAGGTCCAGCCCTTGTTCTCCTCGCCGATCAGGTTCTCGGCGGGCACTTCGACGTTGTCGAAGAACACCTCGTTCACCTCGACGCCGCCGTCGATCAGCTTGATCGGGCGCACGGTGACGCCGGGCGACTTCATGTCGAGCAGCAGGAAGCTGATGCCGGTCTGGGGCTTGCCTTCGTTGCTGGTGCGCACGAGGTTGAACATCCAGTCGCCGTGCTGGCCGAGCGTGGTCCAGGTCTTCTGGCCGTTGACGATGTACTTGTCGCCCTTGCGCTCGGCCTTGGTCTTGACCGAGGCCAGGTCGGAACCCGAGCCGGGTTCGCTGTAGCCCTGGCTCCACCAGACTTCGCCGCTGGCGATGCCGGGCAGGAAGCGCTTTTGCTGCTCGGCGTTGCCGAAGGCCATGATCACCGGGGCCACCATGACGGGGCCGAAGGGGATGATGCGCGGCGCGCCGGCCAGTGCGGTTTCTTCCTCGAACAGATGGCGCTGCACGGCGGTCCAGCCGGGGCCGCCGAATTCCTTGGGCCAGCCGTAGCCCAGCCAGCCCTTCTTGCCGAGGATCTTGGCCCAGCCTTGCAGATCGTCGCGCGTCAGTTCGAGCGCGTTGTGCACCTTGTGCGAAATCTCCTGGGGGAGGTTGTCCTTGACCCATGCGCGAACTTCTTCGCGGAACTTCTGTTCTTCGGGTGTGAAGCTCAAATCCATGCGTGCCTCGCTGTGTTGATCGGTCCACCGCAGACGCGGGGTGTCTCCGGAACTGCGAGTTTTAGCACGGTCGTGCTGCGATCCGGTGTCCGCGTCGCGACAAGCCCGCCGGCGTGCGGGTCGACGGGAGGCTGATCGGGGTGTTGGCGGGGCACGGATAATTCCGGCCTCCCATGAAGAACATCGTGATCCTGATCTCCGGCGGCGGCTCGAACATGGCGGCCATCGTGCGCGCCGCCGAGCGCGACCGCTGGGCCGAGCGCTTCGGCGCGCGCATCGCCGCCGTCATCAGCAACAAGGCGGAGGCCGGCGGGCTGGCGCTGGCCGCATCGCACGGCATCGCGACCGCCGTGGTGCCGCACCAGGCCTTCGACAGCCGCGAGGCCTTCGACGCGGCGCTGGCCGAGGCGGTCGACGCCCACGCGCCGGCGCTGGTGGTGCTGGCGGGCTTCATGCGCATCCTGACGCCGGGCTTCGTGGCGCGCTACGAGGGGCGGCTGGTGAACATCCACCCCTCGCTGCTGCCGGCCTTCCCGGGGCTGCACACGCACCAGCGCGCCATCGATGCGGGCTGCAAGGTGGCCGGGGTGACGGTGCACCAGGTCACGGCCGAGCTCGACCACGGGCCGATCCTGGCGCAGGCCGTGGTGCCGGTGCTGCCGGACGACACGGCCGCCACGCTGGCCGCCCGGGTGCTGTCCCAGGAGCACCTGCTGTACCCGCGCGCCATCGCTGGATGGCTTTTGGATACATTGAGTCACAAAGCTTAAAGTTGTTTATATTGCTGGGTTTTCGGGAGCACAGAACTTTGAAAACCCAATCGCTACTGTTGACGTTGGCCACCGCGGCCCTGCTGGCCGCCTGCGCCGCTCCGGCCCCCGCGCCGGCACCGGGCGCCGCCGCGCCTGCGCCCGCCGCGCCGGCCGAACCCGTCTTCCAGTGCAACGCCGAAGGCGCCCGCTTTGCCGTGGGCCAGCAGGTGACGCCTCAGCTCGAAGCCGCGGCACGTGCGCGCGCAGGCGCCGGCACGGCACGGGTGCTCAAGCCGAACCAGGCGGTCACGATGGAACTCAACCCCGGACGGCTCAACATCAGCGTCGACGCGCGTGGCCGCGTCAAGGACGTTCACTGCGGCTGAGCGTCGATCGGGGTGAAGCGGCGCTGCGGGCGGCCGTCGATCTCGATGGTTTCCTCGAACATCGCGGCCGGCCGGACCCACAGGCCGCGGGCACCGTAGAGGGCGCGGTACAGCGTCATCGGCTCCAGCGTCTCGCTGTGGCGGACGGTGCCGATCACGTCGTACTCGCCGCCCTTGTAGTGGCGGTAGCGACCGGGGGGCGTTTCGATCAGGGGAGGGAGGTCTTCGTCGTTCAACGGGGGCTTCTTTCTTCGGTAACAACTGTCGGATGAGTCTTTGACGGGAGTCGGATGGACCGTGCGGATTTTGTTCACCTGGTACGCCTGAGCGAGCACGCGAGTGCGGACGACAGCGCGCGCTACCGGCGTGGCGTCGCGGCGTTCGCCGCGCTCGGCTACCTCTGGGTGCTGGCCTGCCTCGGGCTGGCGGTGGGCATTGTGGCCTGGGTGGTCGTCTCGGTGGCCGACGGGCGCTTCAACTTCACCCGCGGCTGGCTGCTGGTGTTCGCGCTGGGCCTGTTCTGGGCGACCCTGCGCGCGCTCTGGGTGCACTTCGACGAGCCCGACGGCGAGCCGCTCACGCGCGCCGACGCGCCCGGGTTGTTCGAGGCGCTGGACCGCATCCGCGAGCGCATCAAGGGGCCGCCGGTGCACCGCGTCTACCTGGACGACAACTTCAACGCCAGCATCCGCCAGGTGCCGCGCTTCGGCCTGTTCGGCGGTGCGCTCAACTCGCTGAGCATCGGCCTGCCGCTGCTGATGATGCTGGACCGGCAGCGCCTGCTGTCGGTGCTGGCCCACGAATACGGTCACTTGCGCGGCAACCATGGCCGGCTGAGCGCCTGGATCTACCGCACGCGGCTGTCGTGGCTGCGGCTCGATGCCAGCCTGCAGCGCGACGAGGGCGTGATGGCGCTGGTGTCGCAGGCCTTCTTCCGCTGGTACTTCCCGCGCTTTGCCGCCAAGACCTTCGCGCTGGCCCGCCAGGACGAATACGAGGCCGACCGCATCTCGGGCCGGCTGCTCGGCACCGCGGTGGCCGCGGCCGCGCTCACCGAAGTGGCCATCAAGGGCAACTGGTACGCCAGCGAGTTCTGGCCCTGGCATTGGGCGCGCGCCGAGCGCGAGCCGCTGCCGCCCGGCCCGTTCGCCGCCCTGCGGCAGCGCGCCCGCACGCCGCCGAGCGAGGAGTTCGCGCGCCAGGCGCTGCGCGAGGCGATGCGGCGCGTGAGCGACCTGGACGACACCCATCCCGTGCTGCGCGACCGGCTGGAAGCGCTGAACCAGAAGGCGGCGCTGCCGGCCTGGTCGCAACGGCCTGCGCTCGACATGCTGGCCGACAAGCACAAGTGGATCTCGCATTTCGACAACGCCTGGCGCCGCGCCCACGCCGCCGACTGGAAGCAGCACCACGCGCACCGCTCGCGCATCCGCGAGCGCATCGCGGTGCTGGCGGCTCGCGGCGAGCGCAACACGCCCGACGAGATGGTCGAGTGGGCCGACGCCGAGCGCCGGCTCGATCCGGCGGCGCCGGTGCGTGCGCGCTACGAAAGCGCGCTGCGGATCGCGCCGGACCACCCGGGCGCGCTGCGTGGGCTGGCCCAGATGCTGCCCGTGCGCGAGCGCGCCGAGCGCCTGGTGGTGCTCGAGCGGCTGCACCAGTCGGGCGTGGCCAGCCGCTGGTGGGCGGCCAAGAATGCCGTCGCGTCCCTCGAAGATCCCGAAGCCGGGCCGCACGACGAGCAGGGGCTCAAGCTGTGGCGCGCGCGGCTCAAGGAGGCGGAGGAGGCCGAGGCGCGCGCCTGGGAAGAGATCACCGACACGCCGTTCTTCAGCCAGATCTCGCGCCACGACCTGAACGACCACGAGTTGGGCGAGCTGCGCGCCGACATCGCGCGCTGTCTGCCGGTGTCGCGGCTGTGGGTGGTGCGCAAGAACCTGCGCGAGTTCGCCTGGCGGCGGGCCTACATCGTGTTCGTCGAGGTGCCGGGGCTCGGCGACGAGGACCGCTGGCACCTGTGCCGCGAACTCGAGCAGACCCTGACCCTGCCGGGAGCGGCGCTGGTGCTCTGGGCGGGGCACTCGCCCACGCTGGAAGACATCGAGCGGCAGGCCTTCGGGACCGTCTGGGTGCGCGGCGCCTGAGGCGTTTCGGCCGCGAGGCCGGCCGGCTGAGACAATCGGGGCTATGCATCCCAAAGCCCTGTTGGAGGCCACCGCCGATCTGGTCGGCCTGGTCCTGAAATTCGATCACCCGGCCGACCAGGTCGTTTCGCGCTTTTTCCGCGACCACCGCGAGTTCGGCCCGCGCGAGCGCGCGACGCTCGCCGAAACCGTCTACACCGTGCTTCGCAAGAAGCTGCTGTTCGATCACCTGTCGCCCTCGGGCAGCGGTTCGAAGGAGCGCCGCATGGCGATCCTGGGCTTTCACGGCCCGCGCGACTTCCTGAAGAGCGCGCTCAACGACACCGAGAAGCGCTGGCTCGACAACTGCGACGCCGTCAAGCCCGACGACCTGCTCGAACGCCATCGCCACAACCTGCCCGAATGGCTGGTCACGCCGCTCAAGGCGCAGCTGGGCGACGGTTTCTGGCCGATGGTCGAGAGCCTGCAGCAGCCGGCGCCGCTCGACCTGCGCGTCAATGCATTCACCGACAAGCGGGCCGAAGTGAAGGCGGAGCTTGCGAAGGCTGCTATCAAATCGGAAGTGACGCCGTTCTCGCCCTGGGGGCTGCGCATCGACGGCAAGCCCGCGCTGACCAAGCTCGACGCGTTCGTGCGCGGCGCCATCGAGGTGCAGGACGAAGGCTCGCAGCTGCTCGCGCTGCTGCTGGACGCCAAGCGCGGCGAGATGGTGGTCGATTTCTGCGCCGGCGCCGGCGGCAAGACCCTGGCCATCGGCGCGACCATGCGCAACACCGGCCGGCTCTACGCCTTCGACACCTCGGCCCACCGCCTCGATGCGCTCAAGCCGCGGCTGGCGCGCAGCAAGCTGTCGAACGTGCACCCGGCCGCGATCGCCCACGAGCGCGACGACCGGATCAAGCGCCTGGCCGGCAAGATCGACCGCGTGCTGGTCGACGCGCCCTGTTCGGGGCTCGGCACGCTGCGCCGCAATCCGGACCTCAAATGGCGGCAATCGGCCAAGTCGGTGGCCGAACTGACGGCCAAGCAGACCGCCATCCTGCAAAGCGCGGCGCGGCTCGTGAAGTCGGGCGGCCGGCTGGTGTACGCCACCTGCAGCGTGCTGCCGGAGGAAAACGAGGCCATCGCCGAGGCTTTTGCCGCCGCGAACCCCGATTTCGTGCCCATGGATGCGGCGGAATTGCTCCAGGCGCTCAAGGTGGAGGGCGCCGAGGCCCTGTGCGCGGGCGGGGAAGACGGCCGGCGCTACCTGCGGCTGTGGCCGCATCGCCACGCCACCGACGGCTTTTTTGCCGCCGTGTGGAACCGGAAATAGGCGCGGGGCTCCAAACTAGGGTAAATCTGCGGTGTGACAGAAGGACAAAAGGCCTCGTTTTGGCCCTGACATCCTAAAATCGCGGGTTACCTGAAGGCTGCACCTTCGTGTGGCCATGGAGTACCTGACTCAATGATGCTTCCTGACTCCGCCGTTCTGAACGCGGTCATCCAATGGCTCGGACACGGCCTGTGGGACATTGCCTGGTGGCAAGTCGTGCTGTACACGCTCGTCACCACGCACATCACCATCGCAGCGGTCACGATCTTTCTGCACCGCACGCAGACACACAAGGCGATGGACCTCGGTCCGATCCCCTCGCACTTCTTCCGTTTCTGGCTCTGGCTCGGCACCGGCATGGTGACGAAGGAATGGGTCGCCATCCACCGCAAGCACCACGCAAAGTGCGAAACCGCCGACGACCCGCACAGCCCGCAGGTCAAGGGCATCGACGAAGTCTTCTGGCGCGGCGCCGAGCTGTACCGCAAGGAATCGAAGAACAAGGAAACGATGGAGCGCTACGGTCACGGCACGCCCGATGACTGGATCGAGCGCAACCTGTACACGCGCTACAGCTGGCAAGGCGTGGGCCTGATGCTGGTGATCAACCTGGCGCTGTTCGGCGGGCTCGGCCTGACCGTGTGGGCTGTCCAGATGCTCTGGATCCCGATCACCGCCGCCGGCATCATCAACGGCATCGGCCACTACTGGGGCTACCGCAATTTCGAGGCGTCCGACGCCAGCCGCAACATCATGCCCTGGGGCCTGATCATCGGCGGCGAAGAGCTGCACAACAACCACCACACGTACCCCACCTCGGCCAAGTTCTCGGTCAAGAAGTACGAGTTCGACATCGGCTGGGTCTACATCCAGGTGTTCCAGAAGCTCGGCTGGGCCAAGGTCAAGAAGGTGCCGCCGAAGATGCAGATGGGCGACATCCAGCCCGTGGCCAACGAGAAGACGCTTGAGGCCGTCATTGCCAACCGCTACGAAGTGATGGCCGGCTACGCCCGCGAAATGCGCCGCGCGACCAGCGAAGAAATCGACGTGCTGAAGGCCAAGGGCGCCGACCTGTCGGTGCTCAAGGCGGCCAAGCGCTGGCTGCATCGCGACGACGACAAGGTGCCCGCCTCGGCGCGCACCCATCTGGTGCAGGCCCGTGCTGCGCACCCGGTGCTCGACAAGATGGTCACGATGCGCGAAGAGCTGCGTCAGCTCTGGCTGAACACCTCGCAATCGCGCGAGCAGCTGGCGGCCGACCTGGCGGCTTGGTGCCACCGTGCGGAAGCCAGCGGCATTGCCGGCCTGCGCGAGTTCTCGACCCGCCTGCGCGCTGCGCGCGCCTGACGAAGAGCAAAGGGCCGGCGCCTCCCGCGCTGCTGCTCTTGCCCAGTGAAGAAGCCGACCTGCGGGTCGGCTTTTTTGTGCCTGCCTTTTTCTGCGTTCACAAAAACGACAGGCAATAAAAAACCCGCTGGGTGAGCAGCGGGTTTTTTGGGGAGAACAGGCCGAATTACTTCAGCTTGATTTCCTTGTATTCGACGTGCTTGCGCGCCTTGGGGTCGAACTTCATGATCGACATCTTTTCAGGCATCGTCTTCTTGTTCTTGCTCGTCGTGTAGAAGTGGCCGGTACCCGCGGTGGATTCCAGCTTGATCTTTTCGCGTCCGCCTTTGCTCGTTGCCATGATTCAGCTCCTTAAGCTTGGCCGCGGGCACGCAGGTCTGCGAGCACGGCATCGATACCGTTCTTGTCGATCAGGCGCAGTGCAGCGCTCGAAACGCGCAGGCGAACCCAACGGTTTTCGGTCTCGACCCAGAAACGGCGGTATTGCAGGTTCGGCAGGAACCGGCGCTTGGTTTTGTTGTTGGCGTGGGAAACGTTGTTTCCGACCATCGGGCCTTTGCCCGTTACGTCGCATACGCGTGCCATGTGGACACTCTTTCTTGAACAGCTGGCACCAGCGCAATCAGGGCGATTGCAGGGTGTTTTACAGCTTGACCTCGCCAGAAACGGGTGGCGGTACCCCGGATTTGCCGCAACCCGACTCCCGGTGGGAGGTAGGCCCTGTTTCGGCAAAGCCTCGGATTATAGCCCTTTCGGGCTCAGCGAGGCGGGGGCCGTCGCAGATACGGGAAATCCGGCCGCGCTGGCCGGTGCCCCGTTCCCCGTGGGATAGGCCTCAGTGCTCTTCCAGGAAGCGCTGCGCGTCGAGGGCAGCCATGCAGCCCGTGCCGGCGCTGGTGATGGCCTGGCGGTAGATGTTGTCCTGCACGTCGCCGGCCGCGAACACGCCGGGCACGCTGGTCATCGTCGCGAAGCCCTTCAGGCCCGAGCGGGTCAGGATGTAGTTGTCCTTCATTTCCAGCTGGCCCTGGAAGATGTCGGTGTTCGGGTGATGGCCGATCGCGATGAAGCAGCCCTTGAGCGTGATCTCTTCGGTCGCGCCGGTCTGCGTGTTCTTGATGCGGATGCCCGTCACGCCCGTGCCGTCACCGAGCACCTCGTCGAGCTGGTTGTGCAGCTTCAGCACGATCTTGCCTTCGGCCACTTTTTCCATGACCTTGTCGATCAGGATGGGCTCGGCGCGGAACTTGTCGCGGCGATGCACGAGTGTGACTTTGTTTGCAATGTTGGAGAGGTACAGCGCTTCCTCGACGGCCGTGTTGCCGCCGCCGATCACGCAGACCTCCTGCTCACGGTAGAAGAAGCCGTCGCAGGTCGCGCAGGCGGAGACGCCGCGGCCCATGAACTTCTCTTCGGAATCCAGGCCCAGGTACTTGGCCGATGCGCCCGTGGCGATGATCAGCGAGTCGCAGGTGTAGGTGCCGCTGTCGCCCGTGAGCGTGAACGGCCGCTTGCTCAGGTCGACCTTGTTGATGTGGTCGAACACGATCTGCGTCTTGAAGCGTTCGGCGTGTTCGAGAAAGCGCTGCATCAGCTCGGGGCCTTGCACGCCGTGCACGTCGGCCGGCCAGTTGTCGACCTCGGTGGTGGTCATGAGTTGACCGCCTTGCGCGATGCCCGTGATGAGCAAAGGCTGGAGGTTGGCGCGTGCGGCGTAGACGGCGGCGGTGTAGCCGGCCGGGCCGGAGCCCAGAATGAGAACCTTGGCGTGTTGGGGTGCGGACATGAGTAGAAAACCTAGGATGGACGCTGCGGCAGCGTGTACATTTTCAGGGTGGTAGCGATACGTGGGGAGTATCACCGCCCGGTTCAACACCGGGTGCACGGTGTTTTCAATGCGCGCGATTGTAGTAATCCATGGGCTCAGCATCAGGATCACATCGCGCGCTGTTTCAGGGATTGATTAATGTCGATGCTGTCCAACCTTGAATTGCTTCGGCGCGTTCCATTGTTCGCGTCGTTGACGGCCTCGCAGTCCGCAAGCATTGCGGATGCGATCATCAAGAAGCGCTTCAAACGCGCCGAGGTCGTCGTGGAGCAGGGCAAGAAATCCGATGCGCTGTACATCATCCTGACCGGCCGCGCCCGCGTCACGAGCGCCGACAGCCGTGGCCGCGAGGTGATCCTGGCCACGCTGCACCCCGGCGACTACCTCGGCGAGATGAGCCTGATCGACGACGAGCCGCATTCGGCCACCGTGCGCACCGAAATCCAGTGCGACGTGCTCATGCTGGGCCGCGATGCCTTCGCGCGCTGCCTGCCCGAGAACTCCTCGATGGCCTACAACATCATGCGCGGCCTGGTGCAGCGCCTGCGCCACGCTGACCGCAAGATCGAGTCGCTGGCGCTGATGGACGTGTACGGCCGCGTCGCCCGCGCACTGCTCGAGTTCGCCAGCCAGGACGGCATGGGCAACCTCAAGGTCCGCGACAAGATCTCCCGCCAGGACCTGGCCAAGATGGTCGGCGCGTCGCGCGAAATGGTGAGCCGCGTCATGAAGGACCTGGAAGAGCGCGGTTTCGTGCAGTCCCAGGAAGACGGCTCGGTGATCATCAAGGACCGGCTCCTGACGCTGACCTGAGCCCATAGGCCGGGCGCTTTCGGCGTCCACGGCCTTTTGTTGTAGTGTTCGGGGCGGCCGGCCTGCGTTTTTTCGGGCCGGGCGCCGTGCTTTTCATGACCTATTCGCTCCATACGCTTCAATCGTCCTCTTCTTCTTCCGCTGCCGAAGGGCAACCCGTGCGCCTGCGCGCCCTGCGCTTCGCCCACGAAATCACCTTGATCGCCGGGTTCGCAGCCCTCCTGTTCTGGCTGCTGGCGATGCTGAGCTTCACCCCGTCCGATGCCGCCTGGTCGACCTCGGGCACGGGCGGTGAGATCAAGAACTGGGGCGGCCGCATCGGCGCCTGGTTGGCCGATGGCAGCTACTTCCTTGCCGGCTATTCCGTCTGGTGGTGCCTTGCGGCGGGCCTGCGCGCGTGGCTCTCGTCGCTGGCCGGCTGGCTGCGCGGCGGCGAACCGACGCCGGCGGTCGAACAGCCCCCGCGCGGCCGCTTCAACCGCAGCCGCCTCGCTTTCTGGTTCGGCCTGGTCCTGCTGCTGTGCGCGAGCGCGGTGCTCGAATGGTCGCGCCTGTACCGACTCGAATCGCACCTCCCGGGTTCGGGCGGCGGCGCCCTCGGCTACCTCGTGGGGCCGGCGAGCGTGCGCTGGCTGGGCTTCACGGGCTCGGCGCTGGTCGCCATCGCCGGCGGTGTGATCGGCTCGGCGCTGGTGTTCCGTTTCTCCTGGAGCCTGATCGCCGAGCGCATCGGTGCCCGTGCGTACTCGCTGTTCGAGTCGCGCCGTGAAAAGCGCGAAATGGCCGCCGACATCGCCATGGGCAAGCAGGCCGCACGCGAACGCGCCGGCGACGAGGAAGAGCTGGCGCCCGCGCCGCGCGCCAAGAAAATGCGCCCCAGCAAGGAGGCCGCGTTCGGCGACGCCGGCCCTCTCGAGCCGAGCTTCGACGACGAAGAGGGAGAAGTCGCGCCCAAGCGCCGCCCCGCATCGCCGCCCGTGCAGATCGAGCCCGCGATGACCGAGGTCCCCCGCAGCGACCGCGTCGTCAAGGAACGCCAGAAGCCGCTCTTCAAGGAACTGCCCGACAGCAAGCTGCCGCAGGTCGACCTGCTCGACGCCGCGCTGGTGCGACAGGAAACGGTGTCCTCCGACACGCTCGAGATGACCTCGCGCATGATCGAGAAGAAGCTCAAGGACTTCGGCGTCGAGGTGCGCGTGGTGCTCGCTTCGCCGGGTCCCGTCATCACGCGCTACGAGATCGAGCCCGCCACCGGCGTCAAGGGCTCGCAGATCCTCGGCCTCGCCAAGGACCTGGCGCGTTCGCTCTCGCTGGTGTCGATCCGCGTGGTCGAGACCATTCCCGGCAAGAACTACATGGCGCTCGAATTGCCGAACGCCAAGCGCCAGTCGATCAAGCTCAGTGAAATCCTGGGCTCGCAGGTCTACAACGAGGGCAAGTCGATGCTCACGATGGGCCTGGGCAAGGACATCATCGGCAACCCCGTGGTGGCCGACCTCGCGAAGATGCCGCACGTGCTGGTGGCCGGTACCACCGGCTCGGGCAAGTCGGTCGGCATCAACGCGATGATTCTTTCGCTGCTCTACAAGGCCGAGGCACGCGACGTCCGCCTGCTCATGATCGACCCGAAGATGCTCGAAATGTCGGTCTACGAAGGCATCCCGCACCTGCTGGCGCCCGTGGTCACCGACATGCGCCAGGCGGCACACGGCCTGAACTGGTGCGTGGCCGAGATGGAGCGCCGCTACAAGCTCATGAGCAAGCTCGGCGTGCGCAACCTGGCCGGCTACAACACCAAGATCGACGAAGCCAAGGCGCGCGAGGAGTTCATCTACAACCCCTTCAGCCTCACGCCGGACGATCCGGAACCGCTCAAGCGCGAGCCGCACATCGTGGTCATCATCGACGAGCTGGCCGACCTGATGATGGTGGTCGGCAAGAAGATCGAAGAGCTGATTGCCCGCCTTGCGCAAAAGGCCCGCGCCGCTGGCATCCACCTGATCCTGGCCACGCAGCGCCCCAGCGTCGACGTGATCACCGGCCTCATCAAGGCCAACATCCCCACGCGCATCGCGTTCTCGGTGGGCTCCAAGATCGACAGCCGCACCATCCTCGACCAGATGGGCGCCGAGGCGCTGCTGGGCATGGGCGACATGCTCTACATGGCCAGCGGCACCGGCCTGCCGATCCGCGTGCACGGCGCCTTCGTGAGCGACGAGGAAGTGCATCGCGTGGTGGCCTACCTCAAGAGCCAGGGCGAGCCCGACTACATCGAAGGCGTGCTCGAAGGCGGCACGGTCGATGGCGACGGTGACGGCGACCTGCTCGGCGGCGGCGACGGCGAAAAGGACCCGATGTACGACCAGGCGGTCGAGGTCGTGCTCAAGAACCGCAAGGCCAGCATCTCGCTGGTGCAGCGCCACCTGAAGATCGGCTACAACCGCGCCGCGCGCCTGGTCGAGGACATGGAAAAGGCCGGCCTCGTGAGCGCCATGAGCGGCAGCGGCCAGCGCGAGATCCTCGTGCCCGCGCGCCAGGCGGAGTGACCCGCCGGCGCACCATCGACGACGACCCCCATCACCACCGCGGCAGGGCTGGTTACGTGCTGAGAGGCAATTTGCAAACGCGCACCGGCGCTGCTGCAAATCTTCATGAAAGCCTACAGAAGCCGGCACCTGCGGCGGGTAGTGTCGATGGGCATCGCAGCAACGTTTTTCCGAGGAACCTCCCATGAAGAAAACCCGCCTCTGGCTGTTGGCCGGCCTGATCTGCACCGTGGCCGGCAGTGCCTGGGCCGACGGGCTCGAAAGCCTCGAAGCCTTCGTGAAGACGGTCAAGTCCGGCCGCGCCGAGTTCACCCAGACCGTGACGGCCCCGCCGCGCGAGGGGCAGCCGGGCCGCGTGAAGACGTCGACCGGCACCTTCGAATTCCATCGCCCCGGCAAATTCAAGTTCGACTATCGCAAGCCCTTCGCCCAGAGCATCGTGGCCGACGGCAAGACGCTGTGGCTCTACGACGCCGACCTGAACCAGGTCACGCAGCGCACCCAGGCGCAGGCGCTGGGTTCGACGCCCGCGGCGCTGATTGCCTCGGCCGCCGACCTGCGCGCCCTGCAGGCCGATTTCGCGCTGGAGGCCGCGCCCGAGCGCGACGGCCTGCAGTGGGTCAAGGCCACGCCGAAGAACAAGGACGGCCAGCTGCAGAGCGTGATGGTCGGCTTCCAGGGTGACGCGCTCGCGGCCCTCGAGATCCTGGACAGCTTCGGCCAGCGCTCGGTGCTCAAGTTCAGCAAGGTCGAGGTGAACCCGGCCTTGCCCGCCAGCACCTTCGAGTTCAAGGCGCCCGCGGGCGCCGACGTGCTCAAGCAGTAATCACCCACAGCAGGACAGTCCCCGGTTTGGCCCCGCGCACCCACCAGCCCCTCGCCGAGCGCCTGCGTCCCAAGACGCTCGGCGAAGTGATCGGCCAGCAGCACCTGCTCGGTCCGGGCATGTCGCTGCGCATCGCCTTCGAGTCGGGTCAGCCGCACTCCTGCATCCTCTGGGGCCCGCCGGGCACCGGCAAGACGACCATCGCGCGGCTCATGGCCGACGCCTTCGACGCGCAGTTCCTGAGCATCAGTGCGGTGCTGGGCGGCGTGAAGGACATCCGCGAGGCGGTCGAGCAGGCCACCGCCGCGCGCGACGGGCTCACGCAGCAGCGCACCATCGTCTTCGTGGACGAGGTGCACCGCTTCAACAAGAGCCAGCAGGACGCGTTCCTGCCGCATGTCGAGTCGGGCCTGTTCACGTTCATCGGCGCGACCACCGAGAACCCGTCGTTCGAAGTCAATTCGGCCTTGCTGTCGCGGGCGGCGGTGTACGTGCTGCAGTCACTCAACGAAGGCGACCTGAAGCAGATCGTTGCCAAGGCGCAAGCGATCCAGGCGGTTCCGGCCATCGATGAGGTGGCCATCGACCGCCTGGTCGCCTACGCGGACGGCGACGCGCGCCGCCTGCTCAACACGCTGGAGACGCTGGCGGTTGCGGCCGGCGCCGAGAAGCTTACGAACATCACCGATGAGTGGCTGCTGCGCGTGCTCGGCGAGCGCATGCGCCGCTACGACAAGGGCGGCGAGCAGTTCTACGACACCATCAGCGCGCTGCACAAATCGGTGCGCGGCAGCGACCCCGACGCCGCACTCTACTGGTTCGTGCGCATGCTCGACGGTGGCGCCGACCCGCGCTACATGGCGCGCCGCCTGGTGCGCATGGCCAGCGAAGACATCGGCCTGGCCGACCCGCGTGCGCTGCGCCTGGCGCTCGATGCGGCCGAGGTCTACGAGCGCCTGGGTACCCCCGAAGGCGAGCTGGCACTGGCGGAATGCGTGGTCTACCTGGCCATCGCACCCAAGTCGAACGCGGTCTACAAGGCCTACAACGCGGTGCGCGCGCTGGTGAAGAAAGACAGCACGCGCCCGGTGCCGATGCACCTGCGCAATGCGCCGACCAAGCTCATGAAGGAGCTCGACTACGGCAAGGGGTACCGCTACGCGCACGACGAGGAGGGCGGTTTCGCCGCCGGCGAGCGCTACCTGCCCGAGGGGCTGGAAGGCCAGGTTTTCTACGAACCGGTCGAGCGTGGGCTCGAAATCCGCATCGCGGAAAAGCTGCGCGAACTGCGTCGCCTCAACACAAATTCAGATCGCTGATACAGGTTTGCGCATCTGCATGACTTCACGCGCATACAGCATGAAGTGAGCGGGTAAACCCCGGTCATCCCGCCCCAAAACAGCGCCGGGGCGTGTCTACAATCCCGCCCACCAAATCTGCCGGCGACACATGTTGGCTGGTTTTTTGCTTGTCAAGCCAGTGGCGCCAAACCGGTGCCTCGGTAGGTGAATGGCACCCGCAAGGTGCAACACATAGGGAATCGCGTTATGGAAATATTGCTGCAGCAGATCATCAACGGTCTGGTTCTCGGCAGCATGTATGCCTTGATAGCCTTGGGCTACACCATGGTGTACGGCATCATCAATCTGATCAATTTTGCGCACGGTGAAGTGCTGATGGTGGGGGCGCTCACAAGCTGGACCATCATCGGGCTCATGAAGGACGGAATGCCCAACACCCCGGGCTGGCTGATCCTCTTCGTTGCGCTGATCATTGCCTGCGTCGTCGCGGCAAGCCTCAACTTCGTGATCGAGAAAGTGGCCTACCGGCCGCTGCGCAACAGCCCCAAGCTCGCACCGCTCATCACCGCCATCGGCGTGTCGATCCTGTTGCAGACGCTGGCCATGATCATCTGGAAGCCGACCAACAAGGCGTATCCCAA
The DNA here is from genome assembly GCF_059416405.1 of Variovorax sp. GW821-FHT09D04. Taxonomy (NCBI): domain Bacteria; kingdom Pseudomonadati; phylum Pseudomonadota; class Betaproteobacteria; order Burkholderiales; family Comamonadaceae; genus Variovorax; species Variovorax sp. GW821-FHT09D04. The sequence goes on along the minus strand of NZ_JBWKPA010000004.1, from coordinate 204,486 downwards.
CCTGCTGCCGACCGACCCCATCCACGTGGGCGGCGCCGTGATCTCGCCGACGCAGGTCATGATCCTCAGCGTCACGGCGTTCTCGCTCGTGATCCTGATGTGGCTGGTCAACTACACCAAGCTCGGCCGCGCGATGCGCGCCACTGCCGAGAACCCGCGCGTCGCGGCGCTCATGGGCATCCGGCCCGACATGGTCATCTCGGCCACCTTCATCATCGGCGCCGTGCTCGCGGCCATCGCCGGCGTGATGTACGCCTCCAACTACGGCATCGCGCAACATGCGATGGGCTTCCTGCCTGGCCTCAAGGCCTTCACCGCGGCCGTGTTCGGCGGCATCGGCAACCTGGCCGGCGCGGTGGTCGGCGGCATCCTGCTGGGCCTCATCGAGGCCATCGGCTCCGGCTACATCGGCACCCTCACGGGTGGCGTGCTGGGCAGCAACTACAGCGACATCTTCGCTTTCATCGTGCTGATCGTGATGCTCACGCTGCGGCCTTCGGGTCTGCTCGGCGAGCGCGTGGCGGACCGGGCCTGAGGAGCAGCACACCATGAAGAACAGCAAGAACCTCGCGCTCTACATCCTCGGCGTGGTCGCCGTGCTGGCGCTGCCCATCCTGTTGCAGACCCAGGGCAACGCCTGGGTGCGCATCGCCGACATCGCATTGCTCTACGTGATGCTCGCGCTCGGCCTGAACATCGTGGTCGGCTACGCCGGCCTGCTCGACCTGGGCTACGTGGCCTTCTTTGCGGTCGGCGCGTACCTCTACGCGCTGATGGGTTCGTCGCACCTCTCGGACACCTTTCCGTGGTTCAAGGCGATGTTCCCGAACGGGCTGCACACCTCGCTCCTGATCGTGGTTCCACTCGCGCTGGTGGTGGCCGGGGTGCTCGGCGCGATGCTGGGGGCGCCCACGCTGAAGCTGCGCGGCGACTACCTGGCGATCGTCACGCTCGGCTTCGGTGAAATCATCCGGGTGTTCCTGAACAACCTCGACCAGCCGATCAACATCACCAACGGGCCGAAGGGCATCACGGCGATCGACTCCATCAAGTTCTGGGGGCTGGACCTCGGCAAGGCGTGGAAGTTCGACGGCTTCACGATCTCCTCGGTCACGCTGTACTACTACCTGTTCCTGGCGCTGGTGGTGGCCACCATCATCATCTCGCACCGCCTGCAGATCTCGCGCATCGGCCGCGCCTGGATGGCCATCCGCGAAGATGAAATCGCTGCCAAGGCGATGGGCATCAACACCCGCAACATGAAGCTGCTGGCCTTCGGCATGGGCGCCAGCTTCGGCGGCGTGTCGGGCGCGATGTTCGCAGCCTTCCAGGGCTTCGTGTCGCCCGAGTCCTTCAGCCTGATGGAGTCGGTGATGATCGTCGCCATGGTCGTGCTGGGCGGCCTCGGGCACCTGCCTGGCGTCATCCTGGGCGCCGTGCTGCTGGCCGCGCTGCCCGAAGTGCTGCGCTATGTGGCCGGCCCGCTGCAGGCGATGACCGACGGCCGCCTCGACGCGTCCATCCTGCGCCAGCTGTTCATCGCGCTGGCCATGATCGTCATCATGCTGATGCGCCCGCGCGGCCTGTGGCCCTCGCCGGAACACGGCAAGACGCTGACCAAGAAGAACGGCGCGCCCGTCGACCCGACCCATGCGGCCGTGGCGCCCGGAACGCTCCAGACCCACGCACCGGGCATCGACAGCCCCGCTGACGAAGTGCCGGGTGCGGCATCGCGTCCCATGTCCATCAATCCGTGAGCCAAGGACACACAGACATGACGACAGACACCATCCTCGACGTTCGCGGCATCTCCAAGCGTTTCGGCGGGCTGCAGGCCCTCTCGGACGTGGGCATCACCATCAAGCGCGGCCAGGTCTACGGCCTGATCGGGCCCAACGGCGCCGGCAAGACGACCTTCTTCAACGTGATCACCGGGCTGTACACGCCCGACAGCGGCACCTTCGAGCTGGCCGGCAAGCCCTACCAGCCGACGGCCGTGCACGAAGTGGCCAAGGCCGGCATTGCGCGCACCTTCCAGAACATCCGCCTCTTCGCCGAAATGACGGCCCTGGAGAACGTGATGGTCGGGCGCCACATCCGCACGCACTCCGGCGTGTTCGGCGCCATGCTGCGCACCAAGGGCTTCAAGGCCGAAGAGGCCGCCATCGCCAAGCGCGCACAGGAGCTGCTCGACTACGTGGGCATCGGCAAGTTCGCCGACTACAAGGCGCGCACGCTGAGCTACGGCGACCAGCGCCGCCTCGAGATCGCCCGCGCACTGGCCACCGACCCCCAGCTCATCGCGCTGGACGAACCGGCCGCCGGCATGAACTCGACCGAGAAGGTCCTGCTGCGCGAGCTCATCGACCGCATCCGCAAGGACAACCGCACGATCCTGATCATCGAACACGACGTCAAGCTCATCATGGGCCTGTGCGACCGCGTCACCGTGCTCGACTACGGCAAGCAGATTGCCGAGGGCAACCCGGTCGAGGTACAGAAGAACGAAAAGGTGATCGAGGCCTACCTCGGCACCGGAGGACATTGAGATGAGCACCGCAGAAGCAACGATGGCACCCACGACGGCAGCGGCCGCCGCCAAGGCCGCAGGCAAGAACCTGCTCAAGGTCCGTGGCCTGAAGGTGGGCTACGGCGGCATCCAGGCCGTGAAGGGCGTGGACTTCGACGTGTTCGAGGGCGAGCTGGTCTCGCTCATCGGCTCCAACGGCGCCGGCAAGACCACCACCATGAAGGCCATCACCGGTACGCTGCCGGCCGGCGCGGGCGACATCGAGTTCCTGGGCCGCAGCATCAAGGGCCGCGGCGCCTGGGACCTGGTGGGCGAGGGCCTCGTGATGGTGCCCGAGGGCCGCGGCGTGTTCACGCGCATGACGATCACCGAGAACCTGCAGATCGGCGCCTACATCCGCAACGACAAGGCCGAGATCGCCAGCGACATGGAGCGCGTGTTCGTGACCTTCCCGCGCCTGCGCGAGCGCAAGGACCAGCTGGCCGGCACGATGTCGGGCGGCGAACAGCAGATGCTGGCGATGGGCCGCGCGCTCATGGCACGCCCGAAGGTGCTGCTGCTCGACGAGCCCACCATGGGCCTGTCGCCCATCATGTGCGACAAGATCTTCGAAGTGGTGCAGACCGTGGCCTCGCAGGGCGTCACGATCCTGCTGGTGGAGCAGAACGCCAACCGTGCGCTGCAACTGGCCGACCGTGGCTACGTCATGGAGTCGGGCCTCATCACGATGAACGGCGACGCCAAGGAACTGCTGCGCGACCCGCGCGTGCGCGCCGCCTACCTCGGCGAGTAAGCGCCAGTCAACGCCGACCGGCCAGCACCGCAGAGCGCGGTGGCTGGCCGTTTTTTCGTCTGTCCCTATCCCATCATCGCGGCGGCGGCCTTGATCGCCTCGCGGATGCGCCCGTAGGTGCCGCAGCGGCACACGTTCTCGATGGCGTCGATGTCGGCGTCCGTCGGGGTGCGGGTGCGGCGCAGCAGGTCGACCGCGGCCATGATCTGGCCCGGCTGGCAGAAGCCGCACTGCGGCACGTCCAGGTTCATCCAGGCCTGCTGCACCGGGTGCAGCGTGTTGCCGTTGGCCAGGCCCTCGATGGTCGTCACCTGGCGTCCGCGCACGTCGGACACGCGCACCGAGCAGGTCGTCACGGCCTTGCCGTCGACGTGGCAGGTGCAGGCCTTGCACACGTTGATGCCGCAGCCGTACTTCGGGCCGGTGATGCCGAGCTTGTCACGCAGCACCCACAGCAGCGCCAGGTCGTCGGGCGCCTCGACGTCGACGTTCTGGCCGTTCACCTTGAAAGATTGCACAGGCATGGCGGGTCTCCTCAGGCGGGGATCGGAACGTTGACGGGCGTGGGCAGCTTGCCCGGCGGGATCGGCGTGAAGTCGACCGGGAAGTTCAGCGGGAAGCTGCGCGGCTTGATGCCGGTGGCGCGCCCGTAGGCGTTGGCGATCGCACCCGAGCTCGCCGACAGGCCGACTTCGCCCAGCCCGCCGATGGCCTCGCCATTGGCCGGCAGGATGATGATCTTCACGTCCTTCGGGTAGTGCTTCATGCGCGAGAAGTGGTACTGCGAGTAGCTGCCTTCCAGCGGCAGGCCGTTCTGGATGTGCAGCCCCGCCGACAGCACCAGCGCGATCGATTCGCACAGGCCGCCCTGCAGCTGCGCCTCGATGCCCGAGGGGTTGATCGGCGTGCCCACGTCGATGGCGATGGTCGCGCGCACCACGCGGGCCTGCGCCGGCACGCGCGCGTCGATCTCGACGATGCAGGCCGTGAAGGACTTCGACTCCTGGTGCACGGCCACGCCCTGCGCAAAGCCCGCCGGCATCGCCTTGCCCCACTGCGCGGCCTCGGCCACGGCCTTCAGCACCGCGCGGGCGCGCGGCAGGCGCAGGTACTCGAGCCGGAAGGCGACTGGGTCCTTGCGCGCGGCGCGGGCCATCTCGTCGACCAGGATCTCTTCCACCAGCCGCGCGGGCTGGATGTGCACCGAGCGGTAGGAGCAGGTGTTCATGTCCATCGGCACCGGCGTCAGCAGCTTGGTCGTGACGCCGAAGTTGTACGGCGAGGTCACCATGGTCTTGAACATGACCTGCTCGATCGCGAAGTTGCCCACCGTCTGCGGGAAAGCGTTGGGCAGCGCGATGGCGGCGGCCTCGAGCATGTTGCCGAAGCCGTGGCGCGTGTCCAGGCGCACGCTGGCGATGCGCTGCTCGAAGGCGATGACCTGGCCCAGCAGCATCGTGGCGCGCGCCTTCTGGTAGATCGGCGGGCGGATGCGCGTGTGGCGCATGTCGTCGGTGCGGTGGTACATCAGGCGGCAGGGGCGCCCCAGCGCCTTCGACACCTGGATCGCCTGCAGCACCGGGTCCCAGAACAGGCGCCGCCCGAAGGAGCCGCCCGAGGGCACCGCATGCACGACGACCTTGTTCAGCGGCAGGCCCAGCTCGGCGGCCACCGCCTGCTGGGTGACGATGGGGCTCTGCAGCCCGGCCCAGATCTCGGCGCGATCGGGCCGCACATCGGCAATCGCGCATTCGACTTCCATCGGGCAGTGCGCGGCCGGCGCGAACTCGAACTCGGCCTCGACCGTCAGCGCGCCCAGCGGCGGCAGCGCAAAGGGCAGCAGCGACGACTTCAGCTTGCGCATGATGGTGGCGTTCGACTCGCCGTCGAGCGGGCCCGCGGCCCAGGTCACGTCGAGCGCGTTCACCGCGGCCCAGGCCTGGCCGAAGGTCTCGGCCATCACCGCCACGCCGGGCGGCGTCGGCGTGATGCCGTTGGTGGCGGGAATCGGCACCACGCCGATCACGCCCGGCATCGCCATCACCGTGTTCAGGTTGTTGATGCCGACGAACTTGCCGTTGATAGTCGGCGGGCGCCGCACCATCGTCGGCTTGGCATTGGGCACCGCCTGGTCGAGCGTGAACTTCTTGCGCCCGGTGACGATGTCCAGCGCATCGAGCCGCGTCACGCGCTGCCCGACCACCGAGGGCGTGGAGCCCGAGAGCAGGCCGCCGAGGCCGCCCAGCACCGGCATCCCCGCGTGCATCGAGCGCACGCTCGACGAGCCGCCCGTGAGCTGGTTCCAGATCAGCTCGGGGCTCGCGTCGGCCGACGTGACTTCGATGGCGCTCAGCGGCAGGCGCAGCTTGTCGGCCAGCATCATCGCGCTGGCCGTGGCGATGCCCTGGCCCACTTCGAGGCGCGGCAGCGCGAGGCGCACGCGGCCGTCGCCGGTGTTCGTCACCTTCACCAGCGGCATGGTCGGCAGCGAGGTCAGTGTGACCGCGTCGCCGATGTCGATCAGGTCGGTGGTGTCGGGCGGGGTCATGGGCAGCAGCGCAGCGACTGCAGAGGCGGGCGCCGTGAGGGCGCCGAGCCCCGCGATGCCGGCCGCCGCCGATGCCAGCGGCGCGGCCGTGGCGTAGCCGAGCACGTCGCGCCGGCGCAGGCCGTGCGCATCCCCGTCGTCCGTCCCGCGCGCGGGACGCGGGTCCTTGTTCGAACGCTTCATCGTTGTCTCCTTGTTGTTTGGCGAACGCGGATGACTGTGGCACCATCGCCGCGCCGAAGATGTCGTTGCAACGACATTTCTTACGGTCCCCGCCGACCGGCGCCTGCGACGGATCGGCCGATGCGATGTCACGAGGGACGACAGCAGGAGGCGCGATGTCGAACGCGTTGGAGAACATGCTTCGCGAGAGCCTGTGGGCGCGCGCGCTCACGGACGACGAACTCGACCGCGTCGTCCAGGAGTCGCACGAGCGCGTGGTGCCGGCCGGCGGCTTCGTCGTGCGGCGCGGCGAGCCGGCCGATCACTGGATCGGCGTGATCGACGGCCTCATGAAGATGTCGGTGTCGCTGCCCGACGGGCGCGTGTCCACCTTCACCGGCGTGACCGCCGGCGGCTGGGGCGGCGAAGGCTCGCTGCTCACCCCCGGATGCTGGCGCTACGACGGCGTGGCGCTGCGGCCCACGCGCGTGGCCTGCGTGCCGCGGCACAGCTTCGAGCGGCTGATGTCCACCAGCATCGACTTCAATCGGTTTCTGTTGTTACACATCAATGCGCGACTGAGCCTGTTCATCGGCCTCATGGAATTCGATCGCCTGCTCGGCCCCGATGCGCGCGTGGCGCGCTGCCTGGCCAGCCTGTTCGACCCCATCCTCTATCCGCGCGCCACCCGCTTCGTGCGGCTGAGCCAGGACGAGATCGGCCTCTTGTCGGCGGTGTCGCGCCAGCGTGCCAACCGCGCGCTGCATGCGCTGCAGCGCGACGGCCTGTTGCGCATCGAACATGGCGGCGTGGAGGTGCTTGACCTCGCGGGCCTGCGCACCTACCAGAGCGGGGCGGCCGAAGCGGCGGCGGCCGTGGCGGCGGCCACCGACATGCAGGCCGCAGCGCCCCTGGACGACCTCGTCAGTCCACCTTCGCCCCGGTGGCCTTGACCACCTTCTCGTACTTGGCCAGTTCGCTCTTCATGAAGGCGCCGAACTGCTCGGGCGAGTTGCCGACGGGCTCGGCCAGCATCGAGGCGAAGCGGGTCTTCGTTTCCGGCGCGTTCAGCGCGGCGGCGAAGGCCTGATTCAGTTTCGCGACCACCTCGGGCGGCGTGCCGGCCGGCGCGACCAGGCCCCACCAGGTGTCGATCGAGAAGCCCTTGAGCGTGTCGGCCACGGGCGGCACGTCGGGCAGGGCGCTGCTGCGCTTGAGCGTCGTGACCGCGATCGCCTTCAGCTTGCCCGAGCGGATGTTCGGCGCGGCCGTGGCGAGGTTGTCGAAGTTGAAGTCGACCTGGCCCGACAGCAGCGCCAGCTGCGCCGGGTTGCCGCCGTTGTACGGAATGTGCACAGCGAAGATGCCTGCTTCCTTCTTGAACAGCTCGCCCGCCAGGTGGCCGGCGCTGCCGTTGCCGCCGCTGGCGTAGTTGAGCTTGGCGGGGTTGGCCTTGGCGTAGCGGATCAGGTCGGCCAGCGTGCGGATGTTCAGGCGGTTGGCCGTCTCGGCGTTCATCACCAGCACGTTGGGCACGCGCACCATCTGCGTGATCGGCGCGAAGTCGGTCGCGGCGTTGAATGGCATCTTGCTGTACAGCCACGGGTTCACCGCGTTCGTGGCCGTGGCCGCGATGCCGATCGTGAGGCCGTCCGCCGGCGCCTTGGCGACGAAGTCGGCGCCGATGTTGCCGCCCGCGCCGGGCTTGTTGTCGATGATGACCGGGCCGCCCAGCGTGTCCTTCACCTGCTCGGCCAGGATGCGCGCCGTGTTGTCGATCGGGCCGCCGGCCGCGTAGGGCACGACGAGGCGGATCGGGCGGTGTTGCTGGGCTGCAGCATGGCCAGTGCCGAGCACGGCAGCGCTGGCGATCAGGGTCAGGAGGAAGTGTCTCGTCTTCATGTTGTTCTACGGAAAGGAAAGGGGAACGCGAAGGCTCAGGGCAGGGCTTTGTCGGCTTCGGTGGTGAAGGCGTCGGCGAAGAACTCTTCTTCGGGCAGGCCCGCGAGCGCCACGTAGTCGCGCTTGGCCGAGTCGACCACGATCGGCGCACCGCAGGCATAGACCTGGTGGTTCGACAGGTCCGTGAAGTCTTCCAGCACCGCCTGGTGGACGAAGCCGGTGCGGCCGGTCCAGTTGTCTTCCGGCGTGGCGTTCGACACCACAGGCACGTAGCGCAGGTTCGGCATCGCGGCCAGCTGCTCGCGCAGCCAGGCGTCCATGTACAGGTCTTCGGGGCGGCGCCCGCCCCAGTAGAGCGCGGTGGGGCGGTCGATGCCCTTGAACTGCATGTGCTCCAGCAGCGCCTTGATGGGTGCGAAGCCCGTGCCCGAGGCCAGCAGGATCATCGGCTTGTCGGAGTCCTCGCGCAGGAAGAAGCTCCCGAACGGGCCTTCGATGCGCAGAATCTCTTTTTCCTTCATCGCGCCGAAGACATGGTCGGTGAACTTGCCGCCCGGCAGGTGGCGCAGGTGCAGCTCCAGGCCCGTGCCCGGCACGGCCACCGTGTGCGGTGCGTTGGCCATCGAGTAGCTGCGGCGCGCGCCGTCGCGCAGGATGAATTCCACGTACTGGCCTGCATAGAACTGCAGCGGCTCGCCGGCCGGCAGTTGCAGGCGCAGCATCATCACGTCGTGCGACTGGCGCGTGAGCGCCATCACGCGCACCGGCATCTTGCGGATCGGCAGCGCGCCGGCCTCGGTGACCTGGCGCGACTCGAGCACCACGTCGCTCGTCGGATGGGCGCAGCAGGTCAGCACGTAGCCGGCCAGTTGCTCCTCGGCGCTCAGCGCCTTGCTCTGGTGCGGGCCGAGCGTGACCTCGCCCGACAGCTTCTTGCACTTGCAGGAACCGCAGGCGCCGTCCTTGCAGCCGTAGGGGAGGCCGATGCCCTGGCGGATGCCGGCCGCGAGGATGGTTTCGTCGCCCTGGACCACGAAGTGGCGCCCGCTGGGCTCGACGGTGATGGAAAAGCCCGCTTCGTGCGGCGCTGTAGCAGTCATCGGTATTCTTCGGGGGTGAACTTTCCCGGCTGCGTGCGGCCGGGACAACTGAATTGAGACAGGAAACCCGGATTTTGCCTTCAATCAATAGTCCCTCCGGCGCACTGCCGGCCCGGTTCCGGCGCGAACGCCTGCTGATCGTCGGCTGCGGCGACGTCGGCCAGCGCGTGGCGCGCAACCTGCGCGGGCGCATGCAGCTGGTGGCGCTCACGTCCTCGGCCGATCGTGTCGCGGCGCTGCGCGCGGCCGGCATCCGGCCGCTGGTGGGCAACCTGGACGACCGCGCCACCCTGCGCCGCCTGGCGGGCATCGCCACCCGCGTGGTGCATCTGGCGCCGCCCGCGCGCGAAGGCGGCGCGGCCTGGTGGCGCGACCAGCGCACCGTGTCGCTGGCGCAGGCGCTGCGGCTGCGCTCGCTGCCCTCGGCGCTGGTCTACGGCTCCACCAGCGGCGTGTACGGCGACTGCGGCGGCGCGCGCGTGAGCGAAACGCGCGGCGTGCGCCCCGACACCCCGCGCTCCCACCGGCGCGTCGACGCCGAGCGCGCCGTGCGCTGGTTCGGCCGCAGCACCGGCGTGCGCACCAGCATCCTGCGCATCCCGGGCATCTACGCGCCCGACCGCGAGAACGGCACGCCGCGCGGCCGCCTGGAACGCGGCACGCCCGTGCTGCGCCGCGAGGACGACGTCTACACCAGCCACATCCACGCCGACGACCTCGCGCGCGCCTGCGTGGCGGCGCTGTTCCGCGGCAAGCCCCAGCGCGTGGTGCACGCGTCGGACGACACCGAGCTGCGCATGGGCGACTACTTCGACCTGGCCGCCGACCTCTACGGCATGCCCCGCCCGCCGCGCGTGGCGCGCGGCGAGGCCGAGCGCCAGCTGCCGCTGCAACTGCTGAGCTTCATGGGTGAATCGCGCCGGCTCGACAACACGCGGCTCAAGCGCGAGCTGCGCGTGCGGCTGGCGCATCCGACGGTGCACACGGGCCTGCAGCCTGCGCAAGCCTGAAAGGACGCACCCGTGAGCAAACAGAGCGTTCGCATCCCCGACGGCCATCCGACTTTCGGCTCGACCGCCGTCTTCGACACCTTCAAGTACGCGCCCGGCGTCAAGGCCGGCGGCCTGCTGTTCGTGGCGGGGCAGGTCGGCCTGCGTGCCGACGGCAGCGTGCCCGAGAGCGCCGCGGAACAGGCCGACTGGGCCTTCCGGCGGCTGGGCGTGGTGCTCGAAAGCGCAGGGCTCGGCTTTGCCGACCTGGTGGAGATCGTGAGCTACCACGTCGACGTCGAGCACGAACTGGCGGGCTTTCGCGAGGTGAAGGACCGCTACATCACCGAGAATTTCCCGGCATGGACCATCCTTGGCGTGGCGGCGCTGGCGCGGCCGGCGCTGCGGGTGGAGATTCGCGCCGTGGCGGCGTTGAGGGCTGTGTAGGCGGGCTTGCACAGGAGAGAGGGAGTGGCGCTAGCCACCAGCGAAACACAACGAAGGGAAGACGCGACGCGGTGTTGGTTCCGGTGATCTCAAGGGTGTAGTTCGGTTTCTCTTGAGGCCTAATTCGCTCCATGATCTTCATCAAAGCCCGCCTTTCTGCGACTGCCCTTGCCCTTGTTGCTGCCTTCGTGATGGCGCCTGCCGCCAATGCGTCGGACACATACGGTGCAGGTGTCGGCGTCCGTGATGACAGCTGCAGTTTGTGGCTCGCTGCTCGAGCAGCGTCCCCCTCCGATCCAAATGCCATTGCGGCGCATCTGATGACTTCTTGGGTTCTGGGCTTTCTGACAGGCTTGAACGCAACAACCAACAAGGACGACATGGTCCGGCTACCGTCCGCTGACACGATCAACGCCTATTTGGACAAGGCCTGCAAGGAAGAGCCGGGCACGATGGTCATGTTCCACGCCGTGGCGCTCAGAGGCGCTGTCCAGAGGCAAGATCGACGGTGATTCACTCAAGCCGTGGACGGGCAGGGATTGTCGGGGGCGTGGTCCTGCCATATTGGACCGCCAGGACGCAACCCTGTCAGGCGGCTCGACTGAAGCGGGTGCCCGGGGCCGCTCTCGCAGATCGGTCCGGGCGTACCATGGCAGGACGGGTTCCAGATCGAACCGATCGAAGCGAAGCGGACGAAACGAATGCCCCAAACGATTGAAGCGTTGCTTGCCGATCAAGGCGCACAGGCTGTCCTCGCCTACCTGAACGCGCGCGTGCCGCATCGGTACACCGGGATCTACAGGATTCGCGCCGACCTGGTCACGAGCCTCTACCTGCACGACAAGCAAGGTGAACTGATCCCCGAGAACATTGCCGTCGTGCCCTTCGAGGCGAGCATCTGTCCCTTTGTCCTGCGCGACGGATGGTTCCGCACCGACGACTCGAGCGTGGACGAGCGCTTTGCCACGCACCCCGGGCGGGACTACACCATCAGCTATCACGGCGTTCCGCTGTTGAACCCCTCGGGCGCGGTCGCCGGCACCTTGTGCCACTTCAACTTCACGGCCGTGCCACTGCCGGACGACGAGTTCGAGTTGCTGCACCAGGCCGCCTTGTCGCTCCAGGTGAAGCTCGCCGACGTGCTTGGCTAAGGCGGGGCTTGCCCGGCCTGAAAGGCCCCGAGGCAAAGAAAAACCCGCTGCGCCAGTGAAGCGAGCGGGTTTCTTGATGTGGGGGTGAGACGGTGTCGTCTCGTGGTGCCCGGGGCCGGAATCGAACCGGCACACCTTTCGGTGGGGGATTTTGAGTCCCCTGCGTCTACCAATTTCACCACCCGGGCACATCCGGAAGGAAGCCCAAAATTATGGCACAGTGGCTGGCATGAATTATCCGACGATCGAAGACGCCATCGGCAAGACCCCCCTGGTTGCCCTGCAACGCATCCACGCCGCGGAAAACGCCAAGCGCGGCAACGTGATCCTGGGCAAGCTCGAAGGCAATAACCCGGCGGGTTCGGTCAAGGACCGGCCGGCGCTGTCGATGATCAAGCGGGCCGAGGAGCGCGGTGAAATCAAGCCCGGCGACACGCTGATCGAGGCCACCTCGGGCAACACCGGCATCGCGCTGGCGATGGCCGCGGCCATCAAGGGCTACCGCATGGTGCTGATCATGCCGGAGGACCTCTCGGTGGAACGCGCCCAGACCATGAAGGCCTTCGGCGCCGAGCTGGTGCTCACGCCCAAGAGCGGCGGCATGGAATACGCGCGCGACCTGGCCGAGCAGATGGTCGCCCAGGGCAAGGGCCGCGTGCTCGACCAGTTCGCCAACCCCGACAACCCGCGCATCCACTACGAGACCACCGGCCCCGAGATCTGGACCGATACGCAGGGCAAGATCACGCACTTCGTGAGCGCGATGGGCACCACGGGCACCATCACCGGCGTCTCGCGCTACCTGAAGGAAAAGAACCCGGCGGTCCGCATCGTCGGCGCGCAGCCGGCCGAAGGCTCGCGCATTCCGGGCATCCGCAAGTGGCCGGTCGAGTACCTGCCGAAGATCTACGACCCGAGCCGCGTCGACGAGGAAATCAGCGTGAGCCAGGACGATGCCGAAGAGATGTGCCGGCGCCTGGCGCGCGAAGAGGGCATCTTCGGCGGCATTTCGGCGGCCGGCGCGCTGTGGGCGGCCATCGAGGTGTCGAAGAAGGTCGAGAACGCCACCATCGTCTTCGTGGTCTGCGACCGCGGCGACCGCTACCTGTCGACGGGCGTTTTCCCCGCCTGATCCCTTCACACTGCGGCGGCGCCCACGGGGCGCCGCACGCCCGAGAAAAAGAACAGAGACTTCCCATGCCCCACCCCAAGTTCTGCCAGGCCTGCGCCACCCCGCTCGAATGGATCGCGTTGATGGAAGACGGCGGTCCCAAGGAGCGCCTGCGCTGCCCCAACTGCGGCCACACGCACTGGAACAACCCCACGCCCGTGCTGGCGGCCATCGTCGAGTACCGCGGCCAGGTGCTGCTGGCGCGCAATGCGGCCTGGCCGGGCAAGATGTTCGCGCTCATCACCGGCTTCATGGAGGCCGGCGAGACGCCCGAGGAGGGCATCACGCGCGAGGTCAAGGAAGAGACCAACCTGGACGTCAGCGCCGCCAAGCTCGTCGGGGCCTACGACTTCCAGCGCATGAACCAGATCATCATCGCGTACCACGTGGTGGCCGATGGCGAGGTGAAGCTCTCGCCCGAGCTGGTGGACTACCGCCTCTACGACCTGCCCGACCTGCGGTGCTGGCCCGCCGGCACCGGCTACGCGCTGGCCGACTGGCTGCGCACGCGCGGCCACGAGCCGGTGTTCTTCACGGCGGCGGAAAACGAAGAGCGTCGCCGCGGCCTGAACCTGCCGCCGGAGCCTGGCAATGCAAGTTGACCGCGAAATCGACACGCGCGGCCTCAACTGCCCGCTGCCGATCCTGAAGGCGAAGAAATCGCTCAACGACATGGCGAGCGGTCAGCTGCTGAAGGTGGTGTCGACCGACCCGGGGTCGGTGCGCGACTTCCAGGCCTTTGCGCGCCAGACTGGCAACGAACTGGTGGCGCAGGAGACCGTGGGCAGCGACTTCATCCACGTGCTGAAGCGGCGCTAGCGTCGGCAACCGGCAAAAGAAAAAGGGGCCTCGCGGCCCCTTTTGTTTTCAGCGCTTTGCAGCGCCCTCAGAGCTTCAGGCTCTTGAGGTACTCGCGGAACTGCTCGCCCACTTCAGGGTGCGCCAGCGCCAGTTCCACCGACGCCTGCAGGAAGCCTTCCTTGCTGCCGCAGTCGTAGCGGATGCCCTTGTACGAGTAGGCGTAGACCGATTCCTTCTTCATCAGCGCCGCGATGCCGTCGGTCAGCTGGATCTCGCCGCCCGCGCCCTTGGGCTGGTTGCGGATCTCGTCGAACACGCCGGGCGTGAGGATGTAGCGGCCGGCCACACCGAGGCGCGAGGGCGCGTCTTCGGGCTTGGGCTTCTCGACCATGCGGTTGACCTTCACGAGGCCGTCTTCCACGTTCTCGCCGGCCACGATGCCGTAGCGCTTGACGTGTTCCAGCGGCACTTCCTGCACGGCCAGCACCGAGGCGCCCAGGCGCGCGAAGACTTCGGTCATCTGCGCCAGCACCGGCTGGCCACCGACAGGGCCGACCATCAGATCGTCCGCCAGCAGCACGGCGAAGGGCTCGTTGCCCACCAGGTGCTCGGCGCACAGCACGGCGTGGCCCAGGCCCAGCATGCGCGGCTGGCGCACGTAGGAGCAGGTCATGTCGTCGGGCGACACCGAACGGGCGATTTCAAGGAGTGCGTCCTTGCCGCTGGCTTCGAGCTGGCTTTCGAGCTCGTAGGCGGTGTCGTAGTGGTCTTCGATCGCGCGCTTGTTGCGCCCGGTCACAAAAATCATGTCGCGGATGCCCGCGGCATAGGCTTCTTCGACGGCGTACTGGATCAGCGGCTTGTCGACCACGGGCAGCATCTCTTTGGGCTGCGCCTTGGTGGCCGGCAGAAAGCGGGTGCCGAAGCCTGCAACAGGGAATACGGCCTTGCGGATGCGCGTCGGGGAAGAAGTGGACATGGGCAGTTCAGTGTCGTTGGATGCAGGAAAAAGGAGAGGGATGAGGATGGTTACAGCGCGAAGCCGATGACCAAATCCTAGTCCCCCACCCGGGCCGCGTCTGTCAGCCGAGGCGCACAAGCTGGTCGCGCAGGCGCTCCAGCGTGGCGGTGAAATCGACCAGGCGCGTGCGCTCCTGTTCGATCACGGCGGGCGGCGCCTTGGCCACGAAGGCCTCGTTGCCGAGCTTGCCGTGAACCTTGGCGATCTCGCCCTCGATGCGTGCAATTTCCTTGCCGATGCGCAGCTTCTCGGCCGCCTTGTCGATCTCCATGTGCAGGCACAGGCGCGCCGCGCCCACCACCGCCACGGGTGCGGCTTCGGCGGCGGCCTGCCACGAGGCCTCGTCGTCGAACACCTTCACTTCCTTGAGCTTGGCCAGTGCCTGCAGCACCGGGGCCGCATCGCGCAGGAAGGCCGCGCCCTCCGCGTCGTCGGCCACCGCGTACAGCGGCAGGCGCGTGGCGGGCGACACGTTCATCTCGCCGCGCAGCGTGCGGCAGGCGTCGACCAGTGCTTTCAGGCGCGCCACGTGCGCCTCTGCGGCTTCGTCGATCTTCTCCGGCTGGCTCTGCGGGTAGGCCGCGATCATGATCGACGCGCCTTCGCGGCCCGCGACCTTCGACACCTTCTGCCACAGCTCTTCGGTGATGAACGGGATGATCGGGTGCGCCAGGCGCAGCAGCGCCTCGAGCACGCGGATCAGCGTGCGGCGCGTGGCGCGTTTTTGCGCATCGTCGCCGGTCTGGATCTGCACCTTGGCGATCTCCAGGTACCAGTCGCAGAACTCGTCCCAGGCGAACTGGTAGATCGTGTTGGCCACGTTGTCCAGGCGGTATTCCTCGAAGCCCTTGGCCACTTCGGCCTCGACGCGCTGCAGCTGCGAGACGATCCAGAAGTCGGCGCGGCTGAACTTCAGGTAGCCGTGCGCCTTGCCGCCGACCTGGCAGTCTTCCTTGCTGTGCTCCAGCAGGCCGCAGTCCTGGCCTTCGCAGTTCATCAGCACGAAGCGCGTGGCGTTCCACAGCTTGTTGCAGAAGTTGCGATAGCCCTCGCAGCGCTTCGAGTCGAAGTTGATGCTGCGGCCCAACGAGGCCAGCGAGGCAAAAGTGAAGCGCAGCGCATCGGCGCCGAAGGCCGGAATGCCCTCGGGGAATTCCTTCTGCGTGTTCTTGCGCACCGCCGGGGCGGTCTCGGGCTTGCGCAGGCCTTGCGTGCGCTTGTCGAGCAGCGCGGGCAACTCGATGCCGTCGATCAGGTCGACCGGGTCGAGCACGTTGCCTTCGGACTTGCTCATCTTCTTGCCCTGGGCGTCGCGCACCAGGCCGTGGATGTACACGTCCTTGAACGGCACAGTGCCCATGAAGTGCTTGGTCATCATGATCATCCGGGCGACCCAGAAGAAGATGATGTCGTAGCCCGTCACGAGCACGGTCGAGGGCAGGTACAGCGCCAGGTCCTGGGTCTTCTCGGGCCAGCCCAGCGACGAGAAGGGCACCAGCGCCGACGAGTACCAGGTGTCGAGCACGTCTTCGTCGCGCGTGAGCGTCTTGCCCGGTGCCTTGGCCTGCGCCTCGGCTTCGGTCTCGGCCACGTACACCTTGCCGTCTTCGTCGTACCAGGCGGGAATCTGGTGGCCCCACCAGAGCTGGCGCGAAATCGTCCAGTCCTGGATGTTCTCCATCCAGTGGTTGTAGGTGTTGACCCAGTTCTCGGGCACGAAGCGCACCTCGCCCGACTTCACGACGTCGATGGCCTTCTGCGCGATCGACTGGCCGTCGGCGCCGGGGCGTGTCATGGCCACGTACCACTGGTCGGTGAGCATGGGCTCGACCACGGCGCCCGAGCGCGCGCAGCGCGGCACCATGAGGCGGTGCTTCTTCACCTCGACCAGCAGGCCCAGCGCCTCGAGGTCGGCCACGATGGCCTTGCGCGCCACGAAGCGGTCCATGCCGCGGTATTTTTCAGGCGCGTTGTCGTTGATGGTCGCGTCGAGCGTCAGGATGCCGATCACCTCGAGCTTGTGACGCTGGCCCACGGCATAGTCGTTGTAGTCGTGCGCGGGCGTCACCTTGACCACGCCGGTGCCGAACTCCTTGTCGACGTAGTCGTCAGCAATGATGGGAATCAGCCGGTCCACGAGCGGCAGCCTCACGCGCTGACCGATCAGGTGCTTGTAGCGTTCGTCTTCGGGGTGGACCATCACGGCCGTGTCGCCGAGCATGGTCTCGGGGCGCGTGGTGGCCACCGTGAGCGTGCCGCTGCCGTCTTCCAGCGGGTAGGCGATGTGCCAGAGCGAGCCGTCTTCTTCCTCGCTCTCGACTTCCAGGTCGCTCACCGAGGTCTTGAGCACCGGGTCCCAGTTGCCCAGGCGCTTGCCGCGGTAGATCAGGCCTTCTTCATACAGCTTCACGAAGGTGTGCGTGACCACCTTGGACAGGTCGTCGTCCATCGTGAAGTACTCGCGGCTCCAGTCGACCGTGTCGCCCATGCGGCGCATCTGCTCGGTGATGGTGCTGCCCGACTTTTCCTTCCACTCCCACACGCGTGCCACGAAGTTCTTGCGGCCCAGGTCGTGGCGGCTGACTTTTTGCTCCTGCAGCTGGCGCTCCACCACGATCTGGGTGGCGATGCCCGCGTGGTCGGTGCCTGGCACCCACAGCGTGTTGGCGCCCTTCATGCGGTGGTAGCGCGTGAGGCTGTCCATGATCGTCTGGTTGAACGCATGGCCCATGTGCAGCGTGCCCGTCACGTTGGGCGGCGGCAGCTGGATCGCGAACGACTCGGCGCCTTCCTTGGGCTGCTGCGTGCCGCGGAAGCCCGCCTTGGCGTAGCCGCGCTGCTCCCATTCCGGGCCCCAGTGCGCCTCGATGGCGGCGGGTTCGAACGATTTGGACAGGCTCTCGAGGCCGGGCTGGGAGGTAGGTTCGCTCATGGGGAATGCAAAACGGCACCCTCGGGTGCCGTTGGTGACAGGGTGGGATTGCCCGGGATTTTACCGGGGCGGCCCGGGGAAACCCCAGCCCCACATAATCGACTGATGCTGTTCCTGCTTTCCCCCGCGAAGTCGCTCGACTACGACACCCCCGTCCCCTCCGAAACCCCCGCCACCCAGCCCCATTTCGAAGCCCCGCGCGGCCCCTCGGTCGAACTCATCAAGCTCTTGCGCGAGAAGTCGCCCCAGGACATCGCCGAGCTGATGCACCTGTCGGACAAGCTCTCGGCCCTCAACGTGGCCCGCTACGCCGCCTGGTCGTCCAAGAGCACCGACAAGAACGCCCGCCAGGCCGCCTTCGCCTTCGACGGCGACGTCTACGGCGGCTTCGACGCCCGCAGCCTCACGTCCGCCCAACTCGCCTGGGCCCAGGACCATGTGGGCATCCTCAGCGGCCTGTACGGCCTGCTGCGCCCGCTGGACCGCCTGCAGCCCTACCGGCTCGAAATGGGCACCGCGTTGGCCAACCGCCATGGCAAGGACCTGTACGCCTTCTGGGGTTCGCGCATCGCCGAGCACCTGAACGAGCGCCTGGCGGCCGATCGCACGCCGGTCGTCGTCAACGTCGCCTCGCAGGAGTACTTCAAGTCGGTCGACCAGAAGGTGCTCAAGGCGCGCGTGGTCGAAT
Organism: Variovorax sp. GW821-FHT09D04; assembly: GCF_059416405.1. NCBI lineage: Bacteria > Pseudomonadati > Pseudomonadota > Betaproteobacteria > Burkholderiales > Comamonadaceae > Variovorax > Variovorax sp. GW821-FHT09D04. The sequence goes on along the minus strand of NZ_JBWKPA010000004.1, from coordinate 186,251 downwards.
GCGTGTTCCAGGAGTGGAAGGGCGACAGGTACAAGATCGTGAGCTTCTTCGCCAAGCGCGCCCGCGGCCTGCTGGCGCGCTGGGCCGTGCTGCACCAGGCGGCCACGCCCAAGGCGCTGGAAAAATTCAATCTCGAGGGTTATGGTTTCGACGCCCAGGTATCGACGGCCGAAAGGCTGGTGTTCAGAAGGAAAGTCTGATGTCTCAAGCGATCAGTCCGGAATTGCGCGAATGGCTGGTGGCCCAGCTCGCGGCCGGCCATTCGGTGCCCGCGTTGCGCATGTCGATGCGGGCGGCCGGCTGGCAGGATGCCGCCACCGACCTCGCACTGGCCCAGCTGGAGGGCGGGTTCCCCGATGTCGCGGCGGCCCTGGCGCCGGCCCGCACCGAGATGCCCGGCCCCGATCTGGACGGTGCGCCGCTGTACATCGAGGCCGGCGACCGCCGCGTGCAGGTGCTGCAGACCGTGCGGCACCCGCGCGTCGTGGTGTTCGGCAACCTGCTGTCGGTCGAGGAATGCGAAGGCCTGATCGCCGCCGCGCGTGTGCGGCTGGCGCGCTCGCTCACCGTCGAGACCCGCACCGGCGGCGAGGTGCTCAACGTCGACCGCACCAGCGACGGCATGTTCTTCGAGCGCGGCGAGAACGAGATCGTCGCGCGCCTCGAACAGCGTCTGGCCATGCTGCTGCGCTGGCCACTCGAGTACGGCGAGGGCCTGCAGATCCTGCGCTACGCGCCCGGCGCGCAGTACCGCCCGCACTACGACTACTTCGACCCGCACGAGCCCGGCACGCCCACCATCCTCAAGCGCGGCGGCCAGCGCGTGGCCACGCTCGTGATGTACCTGCAGGAGCCCGAGCAGGGCGGCGCCACCACCTTCCCCGACATCGGCCTCGAAGTGGCCCCGGTGCGCGGCACCGGCGTGTTCTTCAGCTACGACCGGCCCGACCCCGCCACCCGCACGCTGCACGGCGGTGCGCCGGTGCTCGCGGGCGAAAAGTGGGTCGCCACCAAGTGGCTGCGCGAGCGCGAGTTCAAGTAGAAAAAATAACAAGGAACCGATGAAAGTCACCGCCAACGGCCTGCAGATCGAAGTCGACGACACCGGCGGCGAAGGGCGCCCCGTCATCCTGCTGATCATGGGGCTGGGCATGCAGCTGGTCGCGTGGCCCGATGCGTTCGTGCAGCAGCTGGTCGATGCGGGCTTTCGCGTGGTGCGCCACGACAACCGCGACATCGGCCTGAGCCAGGGCTTCGATCACCTCGGCACCGGCAACCTCGTGTGGGAAACCATCCGCCACCGCATCGGCCTGAAGGTGCGCAGCGCCTACACGCTGCAGGACATGGCGCTCGACTCGCTCGGCGTGCTCGACGCGCTGGGCATTGCCCGCGCCCACATCGTCGGCGCCTCGATGGGCGGCATGATCGCGCAGCGCATCGCCGCCACCGCGCCCGGGCGCACCGCCAGCCTCGTGAGCATCATGAGCTCCAGCGGCGCGCGCGGCCTGCCGGGCCCGCGCCGCGAGGTCGGAGCCATGCTCATGCGGCGCCCGCGCAGCCACGACGAGGCCGCGCTGGTCGCGCACAGCATCAAATTGCTGCGGCTCATCCAGAGCCCGGCCTACCCGCAGACCGACGAGCAACTGGCCGCGCGCCTCACCTTCAGCATGCGCCGCGCCTACCACCCGGCCGGCCTGATGCGCCAGATGCTCGCCATCGGCGCCGACGACGACCGCCCGCAGGTGCTGGCGCGCATCCAGCGCCCGACGCTGGTGCTGCACGGCGACGCCGACGCGCTCGTGCCCATCGCCTGCGGCCGCGATTCGGCGCAGCGCATTCCGGGTGCGACCTTCATCGCCGTGCCCGGCATGGGCCACGACCTGCCGCCCGAGGTCTGCACGATCCTCGCCCACCACATCGCTCCGTTCGCACACGCGGCGGATGCCGGAACCGCCCCATGAGCCACGACCCCACCAACCCCAACACGAACCCCAACACCCCCGAGCAGTCGCAGCTCGGCCGCGCCTCGGCCTACGCCGACAAGTACGACCCGAGCCTGCTGTTCCCCATCGCACGCACCACGCAGCGCGAAGCCATGGGCATCCAGGCCGGTGCCTTGCCCTTCTTCGGCGCCGACCTCTGGACCGCCTTCGAGCTGAGCTGGCTGAACCCGCGCGGCAAGCCGCAGGTGGCCATTGCGCACTTCACCATTCCCTGCGAAACGCCGAACATCATCGAGAGCAAGTCGTTCAAGCTGTACCTCAACAGCTTCAACAACAGCACCTTCGCCAGCATCGATGCCGTGCGCGAGCACCTGCGCACCGACCTTTCCGAAGCCGCATGGCGCGGCAGCGACCAGTCGGCCGGCATCGGCGTGAAGCTGCTCACGCCCGACCTGTTCGACCGCGAGCCCGTGCACGAGATCGACGGGCTGGACCTCGACCGCCTCGACATCGAATGCACCCACTACCAGCCCGCGCCCGAGCTGCTGAGCAGTGACACGACGCAGGTGCACGTGAACGAAACCCTCACCAGCCGGCTTCTGAAGAGCAACTGCCTCGTCACCGGCCAGCCCGACTGGGGCAGCGTGCAGATCCGCTACAGCGGCCCGCCCATCGACCAGGCCGGCCTGCTGGCGTACATCGTGAGCTTTCGCAACCACAACGAGTTCCACGAACCCTGCGCCGAGCGCATGTTCACGGACATCTGGCGCCAGTGCCAGCCGACCAAGCTCGCGGTGTACGCGCGCTACACGCGGCGCGGCGGGCTGGACATCAACCCGTTCCGCACGAGCTGGCCGCAGGCGCTGCCGGCGAACATCCGCACGGCGCGGCAGTAGACGCAACCGAGCCGGCGAGCCCTCGTGAATCTTGTTCGGCTCGAACAGCAGCTGCTCGTTGTCAGCCAGTCGGTTGGCGTGGCCAGCTACGACTTCAACTTTGAACTGAATTTCGCCTGCGACCATCCGTATCTCCTGGATGCCGAGGAGCCATGCGTGCTTCGCGTGGGACCGATCGAAGATTACGCCGCGATGTATGCCGAGAAAGTCGCCATGGGGCTGCGACCGGTCAACTCACCGCAGGAGCATGCGCTCGCCAGTGAGCTTGACAGCTGGTACCCCCTCATCGAGGAGTTCACGCCGCGAACGGTTGTCTTCGATGCGCTGCCCGATGCGGCGCAGATCGAGGCCCTGTTCACATGGCCGGTCTTCATGAAGGGCGCAAGGCAGACCAGCAAGCACAACCCGGATCTTGCGGTGATCCAGAGTCGAGCGCACTACGAAGTTGCCGCGAGCAGGTACCGTGACGACGCGATCCTTCATTGGCAGAAGCCCGTTATCAGGGAGTTCGTTCCTCTGGTGCCGGTTGCCGGGCACGTGCCCGGCAAGGTCGTGCCCTCTGCGGAATACCGATCGTTCTGGTGGAACGGCGAGTGTGTCGGGTGGGGCCGTTATTGGCACCAGGTGGCGCCCTATGAGCTTGCGGACGCCCGCGTGGGGCTGGCCTTGGCGCAGCAGGCGGCCGCTCGGCTGAAAGTGCCGTTCCTGGTGGTGGACTTTGCCAAGGCCAGGGACGGCCGCTGGATCATCATCGAATGCAACGACGCTCAGGAATCGGGGTACGCCGGCGCAAACCCGCTCCTGCTCTGGCGGGAAATCCTGGCGCGCGCGAGGTCATGACCCCGTCTGCCTGAAGCCCCTCTTCGGAAACCCCAAACCCGCGCCTGCCTCGCCTGTGGCATTCTGAAATTCCCCCGCGAACTCGCGGGCGAACGAACATCCGAAGCAGAGGCAAGACACATGGTTGAAGGCAAAGTGGTCGTCGTCACCGGCGCGGGCGGCGGCATCGGGCGCGACATCGCGCTCGCAATGGCGCGGCACGGCGCGAAGGTGGTGGTCAACGACATCGGTGCGGGACTCGATGGCGCGGGCGGCAGTGCCGGGCCGGCGCAGCAGGTGGTCGAGGAGATTCGTGCGGCGGGCGGGCAGGCCGTGCCCAACACCGACAGCGTGGCCGATGCCGCGAGCGCGGGGCGCATCGTGGAATGCGCGGTCGACAGCTTCGGGCGCATCGACGCGGTGGTGAACAACGCGGGCATCCTGCGCGACCGGTTCTTCCACAAGATGTCGGTCGACGAGTGGGACGCGGTGATCAAGGTGCACCTGTACGGCGCCTACTTCGTGAGCCGCGCGGCTGCGACGCACTTCAAGGAACAGAATTCGGGCGCGCTGGTGCACATGACCTCCACCTCGGGCCTGATCGGCAACTTCGGCCAGGCCAACTACGCGGCGGCCAAGCTCGGCATCGCGGCGCTGTCGAAGTCCATCGCGCTGGACATGCTGAAGTTCAACGTGCGCTCCAACTGCATCGCGCCCTTCGCTTGGAGCCGCATGATCGGCGCCATTCCCACCGACACCGACGAGCAGCGCGCCCGCGTCGACAAGATCAAGCAGATGACGCCCGCCAAGGTGGCGCCGCTCGCGGTGTACCTGGCGAGCGATGCAGCCGCCGCGGTCAACGGCCAGATCTTCTCGGTGCGCAACAACGAGATCTCGCTCATCAGCCAGCCGCGCCCGGTGCGCTCCATCCACCGCTCCGAAGGCTGGACGCCCGAGAGCATTGCCGAGCACGCCATGCCCGCGATGCGCGCCAGTTTCTTCCCGCTGGACCGCTCGGCCGACGTGTTCAGCTGGGACCCGGTCTGAGAAGGCGTGAACGAACCCGCCATGTCCGGATTCATTCACACCTTCTGAGGACAAACCCGCAAGCGGCTGCAGGCGACGCCGTTCGCCGGACAATGCGCGTTCCTCCCGCTTCCTTCGTGCCCGCCCGGTGAACCTGCACTTCGACCTGTTCGACCTGAAACTGTTCGTCTACGTGGCGGACGCGCGCAGCCTCACGCGCGGCGCCGAGAAGGCCTGCATCTCGCTGGCCGCCGCGTCCACGCGCATCAAGCAGATGGAAGAGGCGGTGGGCGGCAAGCTGCTGCATCGCAGCGCGCAAGGCGTGAGCCTCACGGCGGCGGGGCAGGCGGTGCTGTATCACGCCAAGCGCGTGATGCAGCAGATGGAACACCTGCGCTGCGACATGCAGGACTTCGGCAAGGGCATCAAGGGCCATGTGCGCGTGTTCGCCAACACCACCTCGATCACCGAGTACCTGCCGCAGAAGCTCGCGGGCTTTCTCACGCAGCACCCAGCCGTGCAGGTCGACCTGCGCGAGTACCTGAGCGAAGAAATCGTGCGCGCGGTGGCCGACGGCGAGGCCGACATCGGCATCCTCGCGGGCGACGTGCACACCGGCGAGTTCGATGCGCGCCCGTTCGGGCGCAACCAGCTCGTGCTGGTGGTGCCGCCCACACACCCGCTGGCGGGCGCGTCGTCGGTGGCCTTTGCCGACACGCTCGATGAGCAGCACGTGGGCCTGCACCACGGCAGCGCGATCCACCGCTTTCTGCAGCGCCGCGCCGAACTTGCGGGGCGTGGCTTCAACCCGCGCATCCAGGTGAGCAGCTTCGAGGCCATCTGCCTGATGATCGAAGCGGGCGTGGGCGTCGGCGTGCTGCCGTCGTCGTCGGCGCAGCGGCTGTCGATGGCGATGCGGATCGCCACGGTGCCCTTGAGCGACGCCTGGGCCGAACGCGAACTCAAGCTCATCGCGCGCAACCGCGAGCAGCTGCCGGCTTCCGCGCGCGAGCTGTTCGATCACCTCGTTTTGACCTGAGGCGCGACGGGCCATGTCCGCCGACCTGAAGTCGCTGCGCCTGTTCGTGGCCGTGTCCGACCACGGCAGCATCAGCGAAGGCGCCAAGCGCTGCCACATCGCGCTGGCCGCTGCGAGCAAGCGCATCTCCGATCTTGAAGCCCGCGCCCGGTTGCCGCTCCTGGTGCGGCATGCGCGCGGCGTCACGCTCACCTCGGCCGGCCATGGGCTTCTCCTGCATGCGCGCGCCGTGCTCTCGGCCATGGACCGGCTGGGCGCCGAGCTCGACGATTTCCAGAACGGCGTGGCGGGCGTGGTCAGCATCACGGCCAACGCCTCGACCATCGCGCAGTTCCTGCCGGCGCAGATCGGCTCGTTCCTGCGCCTGCACCCGGTGCTCAAGATCGACCTGCAGGAGCGCGCCAGCACCGAGGTGGTGAAGGCCGTGCAGGCCGGGCTGGCTGATATCGGCGTGATCGAGGGCCAGACGCCGGCCGACGGTCTCGAATGCCTGCCCTACCGCACCGACGAGCTGGCCGTGGTCATCGCACGCGACCACCCGCTGGCGCGCCGCAAGCGCATCGATGTGCAGGAGGTGCTGCGCCACGACCATATCGTGGTGCGCGAAGGCACGGCGCTGCATCGCGTGCTGCTCGCCGCCGCGCTCGAGGCCCAGGTGCCGCTCAAGGTGCGCATGCAGGTGGGCAGCTTCGACATGGTCTGCCGCATGGTGGAGCAGGGCGTGGGCATCGGCGTGCTGCCCTATGCGGCCATCCTGCCGCAGCTGCAGATCCTCAAGCTGCGCTGCCTCAAGCTCGACGCACCCTGGGCGCTGCGCCGACACCTGCTGTGCGTGCGGCGCCAGCAGGACCTCACGGCCGCCGCGCGCTCGGTGCTCGAACACCTCGGCCGTCCCGATTGATCTGAGGCCACCGGGGCGATGAGCCTTCGCGCCGCGCGAAGGCTCGAACTCGCCAAAAACGAATTGTTCTCCTGCGGCCCTCGCGCAAAGATGCGGGCACACCAAAGGAGACGCCCTTGAAGATCATCCGCGTCAGCGCCACGCCGCTGAACATCCCCGTGACCATCGACGTGGTCGGCCTGAACAAGCAGACCTCGCTGTCGCTGTGCCTCACCGAGATCGAGACCGACACCGGCCTCGTCGGCCACGGCATGACGGCCATCACCGAAGAAGAAATCATTGCCGCCGCCGTGCGCGAAGTGGCCGGCCCCGCGCTGATCGGCGAAGACCCGATGGCCACCGAGCGCCTGTGGGAGAAGCTCTACTGGCTGCTCTCGCCGCGCGGCCAGACCGGCTACGCGAGCCACACCATCGCCGCGCTCGACATCGCGCTGTGGGACCTCAAGGGCAAGGCGCTGGGCCAGCCGCTGTGGCGCCTGTTCGGCGGCGCGCGCGCCAAGGTGCCGGTGTACGCCACCTTCGGCTTCGGCTTCTTCGAGCGCGACCAGCTCGCCGCCGCCGCCAAGCTGTGGGTGTCGCAGGGCTTCCAGCGCCTGAAGATGACCGTCGGCAACCACGCACTCGCGCGCCGCGACGAGCCGCGCCCGCTCGACGAGGTCATTGCCGAAGATGTGCGCCGCGTGGCCGCCGTGCGCGAGGCGGTGGGCCCCGACGTGAAGCTGTACGTCGATGCCAACTGCGGCCTCGATCTGTTCCACGCCACCGAACTCGCGCACCGCATCGAGCCCTACGGCATCAGCTTCTTCGAGGAGCCGCTCACGCAGAACGACGTGCGCCAGATGGCCCAGCTGCGCGCGCGCACGCGCATTCCGCTGGCCTGCGGGCAGAACGAAGGCCTGGCCTTTCGCTTCCGCGACCTGCTGGTGAACCAGGCGGCCGATGTGCTGCAGCCCAACGTGACCATCTCGGGCGGCTACTCGCAGTGCCTGAAGATCGCGGGCATGGCCGCGGCCTTCAACGTGCCGATCGACAACGGCGGCGCCTGGCCCTTCCACAACATGCACCTGCACGCGGGCGTGTCCAACGGCGGGCTGGTCGAGTACCACTACGTCGCGGTGCAGATGCTCAAGCAGATCTTCGACGGCCTGCCCGTGCCCGACCAAGGCTGGCTCACGCTGCCCGAAGCGCCGGGCCTGGGCTTCACGCCCAATGCCGAGCGCGTGCGCGAACTCGCGAAGCTGCCGACCTCGCACGGGAAAGGCAAGGCCTGAGCGCCACCCGACGACACTTCCGACCACGACCAGGCCGCGCAGACGGCCGGCGCATCCCGACCACCACGGAGACAAGATGAACGACAGAAGAAGAGACGCCATGCGGCCATCGCGCCGGCATGCCCTGCAGGCCGCCCTGGCCCTGGCCGGCCTGCTGGCCGCCGCACCCGCCGCGTGGGCGCAGAAGTTTCCCGACAAGCCCATCCGCATCGTCGTCGGCTACTCGGCCGGCGGCGGCGTCGACGCGGTCGCGCGCATGCTCAGCGCGCGCCTGCCCGCGGTGCTGGGCCAGCAGGTGCTGGTCGAAAACCGCACCGGCGCCACAGGCCTCATCGCGGCCGACCTCGTCGCCAAGGCGCCGCCCGACGGCTACACGCTGATGATGGGCGACAGCGCCTTGCTCATCGCCAAGCTGCTGCAGCCGAAGATCGCGATCGATCCGCTGACCAGCTTCAAGCCCGTGGCCGGTGCCTTCGTGTCGCCGCTGATGATCGTCGCGGGCAACGACTTTCCTGCGAAGACACCCGCCGAACTCGTCAAGGAACTCAAGGCGCACCCGGGTCGTTACTCCTACGCGTCGTCGGGCGTCGGCACCGTGCAGCACCTGGGCTTCGAGATGCTCAAGCAATCCACCGGCGCGTTCGTGGTGCATGTGCCCTACCGCGGCGCGGCGCAGATCGTGCCCGACGTGGTCGGCGGACAGGTGCCGCTGGGCGTGGTGAGTGCCACCGCCGCCATGGCGCAGTCGAAGGCCGGCAAGCTGCGCGCGCTCGCGCTGTTGAACAACGCGAAGCTCGAAGGTGCCGAAAGCGTGGCGCCGCTGGCCGAGGCGCTGCCCGGCTTCGACGTGGCGCCGCGCATCTTCCTGCTCGCGCCGGCGGGCACGCCGAACGACGTGGTCGACAAGCTCTCGGCGGCCGTGAAGACCGTGCTCGACATGCCCGAGACGGGCACGGCCGCCGCCGCGCAAGGCACGCTGCGCGCGTATGCCACGCCGGCCCAGCTGGGCAAGGACATGGCGGAAGAAACGACGCGATGGAAACGCATCATCACGGACCAGCGCATCGTGGCGGAGGGGAACTGAGGTGACACAACAGCCCCATCTCGGCCTCATCGTTCCCCCTGCAGCCGGCGCCGTGCCGGTCGACGGCCCGCTGCTCTACGGCGACCGCATCCGCTTCAGCGCCAAAGGCCTGGGCCTCGGCGAAATCTCCACGCGCGGCTACACCGAGGTGATCGACTCGGTCATCGGCAAGGCGCTGGCGCTGAAGGAAGAGGGCGCCAGCGCCGTCTCCCTCATGGGCACCTCGCTGAGCTTCTTTCGCGGCGTTGCCTTCACCCGCCAGCTGAAGCGCGAGATGGAACAGGCCACGGGCCTGCCCTGCACGACGATGAGCGACGCCATCCTTGCGGGCCTGCGCCACCTGAAGGTGCGGCGCGTGGCCGTCGCCACCGCCTACATCGACGAGGTCAACACGCAGCTGCGCACCTACCTCGAGCAGAGCGACTTCGAGCCGCTCGCGCTCGAAGGCCTGGCCATCTCCGACGTGCAGGCCGTGGGCCAGGTGTCGACCGAGGTGCTGGTCGATCTGTGCCTCAAGGTGTTCGAGGACCAGCCCGGCGCCGACGGCCTCCTCATCTCGTGCGGCGGCCTCGTCACGCTCGATGCCGTGCGCGAGGTCGAGGCGCGCCTGCGGGTGCCCGTGGTGTCCAGCTCGCCCGCGGGCTTCTGGGACCTTGTGCGCACCGCCGGGCTCGATGCGCGCTCGCCGGGGCAGGGCCGGCTGTTCGGCTGAACGAACGACCTCAGCCGAGCCAGCGCCCCACGCGGGCCGTGTCGGCCAGCTGCCAGACGCGCTCGCACAGCGCCTTCGCTTCGTCGGCCGTCGCGCCTTCGCCGTAGTGCGCCAGGCGCTGCATCTTGTCCTCGATCTCGGCGCGGCTCAGGCTGTTGCCGGGGTCACCCTTGGGCTCGTCGACGCGGCCGGCCAGCGTGCGGCCATCGGCCGTGTGCACGCTGACCTTGCCGATCCAGCGCGCGGGGTAGGCGGTGTCGACCTCGTCGTCCAGCGCCATCGTCACCTTCTCGCGGAAGGCCGAGACCTCGGGCGAGAGAAAGTCGCGGTCGAACTCGCCCAGGCCCGCGCGGCCATGCACGGCGATGAGGCCCAGCACCGTGCCCATCGAGAACTTGCCCTGGTGCACCGTGGCGGGCACCGTCACGCGGCCCAGCACGTCGATGGCGCCCTGGTGCACGTGGGTCGTGACCTGGGACACGTCGGCCGGCTTGAGTTGGTTCTGTTCCATCACCTGCAGCAGCGCGTCGGCGGCCGGGTGCGTGTGGCGGCAGGAGGCGTGGTACTTGAACGAGGTCTCGGCCAGCGTCCAGCGCGTGCCCAGGCCGTCGGTGAGCTTCGCGGGATCGGCGTCGCTCGACATGCCCACGCCCAGCCCCTGCGCGCCTTCGAGGATCTTCGCCGCGCCCGTGAAGCCGTCCTGCGCGAGGTAGGCCGACATCAGCCCGCTGGCCGCCGCGTGCGCGCAGTGCAGCTGCTTCGAATCGGCCGCGTCGCGCAGGAACTCCCACACACCGGCCGACTGCGTGCCGGCCGAGCCGAAGGCATGCAGCATCTGCTGCGGCGACAACTCGAGCAGGCGGCCCACCGCCGCGGCGGCCGCGAGCGTGCCCGCCGTCGCCGTGGTGTGGAAGGTGCGGTAGTGCGAGCGGCCCAGGAACTCGCCGACGCGGATGCCCACCTCGTAGCCCGCGACCACGGCCGTCAGCAGCTGCGCGCCGCTGGCGCCGAGGCTCTGCGCCACTGCGAGTGCGGGTGCGATGACGACGGCGGCCGGGTGGAACACCGAGCCGTTGTGCACGTCGTCCTGCTCCACGTAGTGCGAGGCCGCCGCGTTGACCATCGCCGCGAACAGCGGGGAGCTGGTGCGCCGCGAGGTGAGGATTTCGCTCGGGCCTTCAGCGGGGCCCATCATCTGCGCGAAGCGCTCGATGCTGCGTATCGGCCGCGCCGTGCGGGCCGCGAGCACCGAGCCGAGCCAGTCGAGCATCAGGTCTTCGGTGCGGCGCAGCACGGGCGCGGGAATGTCGGCGAACTTCAGCTCGGCCGCGAAGGTCGCGAGCACCTTGCTGGGGTGGTCGATGGCGTTCATGTGCAGTCCTTCAGAACGAGCGTGGCAGGCCGAGCATGTGTTCGGCGACGTAGCTCAGGATGAGGTTGGTCGAGATCGGCGCCACCTGGTACAGCCGCGTCTCGCGGAACTTGCGTTCGATGTCGTATTCGCATGCAAAGCCGAAGCCGCCGTGGAACTGCAGGCAGGCGTTGGCCGCCTCCCAGCTCGCCTTGGCCGCGAGGTACTTCGCCATGTTGGCCTGCGCGCCGCAGGGCTGGCGCGCGTCGAACAGGCGGCAGGCCTCGTAGCGCATCAGGTTGGCGGCCTCGGTCTCGATGAAGGCTTCGGCAATCGGAAACTGCACGCCCTGGTTCTGCCCGATGGGGCGGCCGAACACCACGCGGTCCTTCGTGTAGGCCGTGACCTTGTCGATGAACCAGTAGCCGTCGCCGATGCACTCGGCCGCGATCAGCGTGCGCTCGGCGTTCAGGCCGTCGAGGATGTACTTGAAGCCCTGGCCTTCCTCGCCGATGAGGTTCTCCGCCGGGATCTCGAGGTTCTCGAAGAACAGCTCGTTGGTCTCGTGGTTCACCATGTTGAGGATGGGGCGCACCGTCATGCCCTGGCCGATGGCTTCGCGCAGGTCGACGATGAAGATCGACATGCCTTCCGACTTCTTCTTCACATCGGCCAGCGGCGTGGTGCGCGCCAGCAAGATCATCAGGTCCGAATGCTGGATGCGCGAGATCCACACCTTCTGCCCGTTGACGACATAGCGGTCGCCCTTCTTCACGGCCGTGGTCTTGATCTTCGTGGTGTCGGTGCCGGTGGTCGGCTCGGTCACGCCCATCGACTGCAGGCGCAAGTCGCCGCTGGCGATCTTCGGCAGGTACTGGCGCTTCTGCGCCTCGCTGCCGTGGCGCAGCAGCGTGCCCATGTTGTACATCTGGCCGTGGCAGGCGCCCGAGTTGCCGCCGCAGCGGTTGATCTCTTCCATGATCACCGAGGCTTCGGTCAGGCCCAGGCCCGAGCCGCCGTACTCCTGCGGGATCAGCGCGGCCATCCAGCCGGCCTTCGTGAGCGCGTCGACGAACTCGGCGGGGTAGCCGCGCGCCTCGTCGACCTTGCGGAAGTACTCGTTGGGAAACTGCGCGCACAGGTCGCGCACGGCGTCGCGGATGTCGGGGAAACGGTTGTCGGTAGCGATCATCATGTGCTTCAGTCCTGGCGGGGGCCGCCTGCTTCCTTTTCGACGCGTTGCCAGATCTCGATGGCCATCGGGTCGTCGATCTCCTCGAGGATGTGACCCACGAGGCCGATGGCGCGCGCCATCACGCCGAAGCCGCGGATGATCTTCCACGGAAAGCCGAACTCGGCCGCAATGGCGCCGATGGCGCCGGTGGCGTTGATCGGCAGCGACTTGCCCGACACGCGCTCGGCCTCTTCCTGCACGGCCTGCATCAGCGCGACGTAGTGGCTGGAGAGCCCGTTCTCGGCTGCGATCTGAAAGAGGCGCGGCGTGCGCGGATCGATCGGCTTGTGCAGCGGATGGCCCAGGCCCGGCACGATGATCTTGCGCGCGCGGTGGTCGGCCACGATGTCCTTGGCCATGTCGGCCAGCGGACGGCTCGGCTTCTCGCCGAAGGGAATGGCCTCGTACAGCATCTTCGCGGCGCCCTCGGTGCTCCCCACGAACACGGTGCCCAGCCCGCACAGGCCGGCGGCCACGGCGGCCTGCAGGGCCTCGGGCGCGCCGGCGTAGGTGAGCCGCGCGGCCAGTGCGCTGGGCGTCACGCCGTGCTCCACCAGCGTGACGACGATGGCGTTGAAGGTCACGGACTCCTGCGGCGTCGGGATGCGGCCCGTCAGCTCCAGGAAGGCCATGTCGCCCAGGTTCAGGTGGCCGAGGATCTCCGAGGGCAGGTCGCGCCCGCGCACGGTGATCTTGTCGGGCGTGCTGTGGCCGAGGTCGGTGTGCAGGGATTTCTTGATCTTTGTCATGGCCGCAAATCTATCCCCGCGCGCGCCCGCAGGCGCTCAGTGATTGCGAAACCCTCCCTTCCGCAATCGCGAATGCCCGCCGGCGAGGTCTTCGGGCACGCTGCGACTCGTCATTGCAACGGAAAAGAAAAGGCAGACAGCGCGATGGATTCCGACTCACTCCTGGCCGTGCGCGAAGCGGCGCTCGACTACTTCACCCGCAGCGGCGCCACCGCGCGACGCCGCGCCCGCACCGAACACCCGCAGGCCGACGAGGCCCAGGGCTGGGGCGAGATCGCCGCGCTCGGCTGGCCCGGCATGCTGGCGCCCGAAGCGGCCGGCGGCCTCGCCTTGGGGCTCGACGGCGCCGCCGAGATCCTGCGCGCCGCCGGCGAGCACGCGGCGCCCGAGCCGCTGCTGGCCGTGGCGGGCCTGAGTGCGTTGCTGCTGGCGCGGCTCGAATCGCCCGGCGCGCGCGCCGTGCTGGCCGACCTCGTCGCGGGCCGCAGCCTGCCCGCGCTGGCGTGGCAGGAAAGCGCGGGTGACCTCAGCGCCGTGCCGCTGGCCTGCGGCTGCGAGGCGCGCGCGGGGCATGTGGGCGGCGTGCTGCTGCAAGGCGACAAGCTCATGGTGCTGCCCGGCGCCGCCGCCAGCGGCTGGCTGGTGTCGGCGCGCGGCGAGGACGACGCCGTGCTGCTGTGGGTGCCGCGCGGCACAGCCGGCGTGACCGAGACGATCGTGCCGCTGGTCGATGGCAGCCAGGCAGCCAACCTGCGCTTCGAAGAGGTCGTGCTGCCGGCCGACGCCGTGCTGGCCAGTGGGCCGGCCGCGCAGGAGGCGCTGCGCCAGGCGCTCGCGGCCGGACAAATCTTGCAGGCCGCGGAGCTGCTCGGCGCGGGGCAGGCGATGCTGGCGCAGACGCTGGCCTACCTGCGCACCCGCTCGCAGTTTGGCAAGGCCATCGGCAGCTTCCAGGCGCTGCAGCACCGCAGCGTCGACATGTTCATCCACCTCGAGGTGGCGCAGGCCACGCTGAACGAGGTGCTGGCGCTGGCAAGCGACGGCACCTTGCCTTCTGACCGGCTCGAAGCCGAGGCCAGCCGCGTCAACGCGCGTTGCACGGCTGCCGCGCTGCAGGCGTCGCGCGCGGCGGTGCAGCTGCACGGGGCCATCGGCTACACGCAGGAGTGCGACCTGAGCCTGTTCTACAAGCGCGTGCTGTGCCTGTCGGCATGGCTGGGCAATGCCACGGCGCACCAGCGCCGGCATGCCGCGCTGACTGGCGAAGCTGAAGCTGCTGCGAGCAGTGCTGCAGCCTGGAACGGCGAGTTCCTGGCGCGCACCACCGACTGGTCCGCCATGCCCGAGGCCGAGTTCCGCCGCATGGTGCGCGGCTTTTTGCAGCAGCGCTATCCGGCGCACCTGCGCTACCTGTCGCACCGCGCGCGCTGGAGCGAGGTGCGCGAGTGGTACCTCACGCTCTCGGCGCAGGGCTGGATCGCGCCGGCCTGGCCGCAGTCGCATGGCGGCATGGGCCTGCCCGCCGACAAGCTCATCGCCTGGATCGAGGAGCTGGAGCAGCACGGCGTGGCGCGCGCGCCGGACCAGGGCATCGTGATGATCGGGCCGCTGCTCATCCAGCACGGCACGCCCGAACAGCAGCAGCGCTTCCTGCCGCGCATCCTGAGCGGCGAGCACGTGTGGTGCCAGGGCTATTCGGAGCCCAATGCCGGCTCCGACCTGGCCGGCCTGCGCACCGAGGCGGTGGCGGGGCACGATGCGCAGGGCGATCACTTCGTCGTCAACGGCCAGAAGATCTGGACCACGCTCGCGCAGGACGCCAACCACATCTTCATGCTCGTGCGCACCGACAAGGGCGCGCGCAAGCAGGAGGGCATCAGCTTCCTGCTGTGCGACCTGCGCACGCCGGGCGTCACGGTACGGCCGATCCACACGCTGGCGGGCGAGCCCGAGTTCTGCGAGGTGTTCTTCGACAACGTGCGCGTGCCGGCCGACCAGCTCGTGGGCCGACTGCACGGCGGCTGGACGATCGCGAAGGCGCTGCTGGGCTTCGAGCGCATCTTCCTGGGCAGCCCCAAGCAGTCGCAGTACGCGCTGGGCCAGCTGGCGCGACTCGGGCAGGCGCGGCGCCTGTTTGCCGACCCGGTGTTCGCGCAGCGCTTCGCGGCGCTGCGGCTCGACGTGCTCGACCTGTCGGCCGCCTACACGGGCTTTGCCGACATCGTGCGCGCGGGCAAGCCGCTGCCCGCGTCGGTGTCGCTGCTGAAGATCTGGGCCAGCGAGACCTACCACCGCATCGGCGCGCTGCTGGTCGAGGCCGGCGAAGAGCAGGGCGCGGTCGCGGGCGACCAGGTGCTCGACGGCCAGAGCTTCAACGTGCTCTCGCCGCTCATCGGCTCCACCGCCGCCATGATCTACGGCGGCACGAACGAGATCCAGCGCAACATCCTCGCGCGACAAGTCCTGGACTTGCCGGCCTGAGCGATGTGAGCCGCCAAAGACATACACAACTGGAGACAACGCTCATGCAATCCCTCGACCTCTTTTCGCGCCGCCAGCTCATGGCCGCGCTGGCGGGCGGCGCGGCGCTGGCCGCACTGCCGCACCGCGCCTTCGCGCAGCAGCCGCTGCCGCCACTCATCAAGTTGGTGGTCGGCTATTCGGCCGGCGGGCCGGTCGACGGCGCCGCGCGCCTGCTCGCGCCCGCGCTGGGCCAGGAGCTGGGCACGCAGGTGATCGTCGACAACCGGCCCGGCGCCGCCGGCTCGCTCGGCGGCAACGCCGTGGCCAAGGCGCCGCCCGACGGCGCGATGCTGTTCTTCGGCGCGAGCCCGACCATCACCATCAACCCGAACGTGCAGCGCAGCATGCCCTTCGACCCGATGAAGGACCTCACGCCGCTGGCGCCGCTGGTCGACTACACCAACGTGCTGGTGGTCAACAACGACCTGCCGGTGCGCAACGTGGGCGAGCTGCTGGCCTATGCCAAGGCCAAGCCCGGCAAGCTGTTCTACGGCTCGGCGGGCGTGGGCGCATCGAACCACCTGAGCGGCGCGCTGCTCGAGAAGATGAGCGGCGTGCAGCTCACGCACGTGCCCTACAAGGGCAGCGCCCCGGCACTGGCCGACGTGATGGCCGGCACCGTGCCGATGATGTTCGACATCATCGCCACCTCGCGGCCCTTCATCCAGTCGGGCAAGTTGCGCGCGCTGGCCGTCACCTCGCGCCAGCGCAACCGCATGCTGCCCGACGTGCCGACCATGATCGAGTCGGGCGTGCCCGGCTATGACGTGGGCGGTTGGTTCGGCCTGTACGGCCCGGCGCGCATGGACCCGGCGCTGGTGGCGCGCGTGAACGCCGCGGCACAGAAGATGCTGGCGCGCGAAGACATCGCGCACCGCCTGCGCGAGCAGGGCTACGAGGTCTGGGCGGGCGCGCCGGAGGTGCTGGCGACCAAGGGCGTGTCGGACCGCAAGCTGTGGGCGAGCGCGTCCAAGGGCATCGAGGCGGAATAGCCGATGCAGCCCCGCATTCATCACCTGCTCGAAGACCGCGCGGCCCGCACGCCGGACGCGGTGTTCCTCCACGAAATCGATGGCACCACCACCTACGGCGCACTGCAGGCCATGGTCGAGACTGCCGCGAACGACCTGCTCGCCGCCGGCGTGCGGCCGACCGACCGCGTGCTGCTGGTGGCCGAGAACTGCGCCGCCCACATCGCGCTGCTGCTGGCCTGCAGCCGCGTGGGTGCGTGGTCGTGCGGCGTCAACGCGCGCATGTCGCCGGGCGAGATCGCGGCCATCGCCGAGCGCGCCGACGCGCGGCTGTGTTGCTTCACCACCGATGCGTCCGACGCGGCGCGCACGCACGCGCAGCGCGCGTCGGCCGTGCCGGCCACGCTGCCCGGCGTGATGTTCACCACCGCGCGCGCCGAGGCCCGCCCCGAACCCGATGCGGCGCTGGCCGATGCCGCCGCGATCATCTTCACCTCGGGCACCTCGGGCACGCCCAAGGGCGTGATGGTGTCGCACCGCGGGCTGCTGCACTTCGGCCGCGTGTCGGCGGCGGTGCGCGCGCTCGACACGCACGACCGCGTCTACGCCTTCCTGCCGATGACCCACATCTTCGGCATCGGCACCGTGCTGATGGCCGCGCTCACGGGCGGGGCCGCGCTGGTGCTGCGCGGCAGCTTCTCGCCGGCCGACATGCTCGAGGCGCTGGCGCACGGGCAGGTGTCGAACCTGCTCGGGCCGCCGACCATGTACGCGCGGCTGCTGGCGCACATCGAGGCGCAGCAGCTGGTGCCGCGCTTTCCGCAGCTGCGCTACGTGTACACGGGCTCCGCGCCGCTCGACCCGGCGCTCAAGCAGCGCGTGGAGCGGCTGTTCGGCCAGCCGCTGCACTACGGCTACGGCCTGTCGGAGTACGCGGGCTCGGTGTTCCTCACGCGCACCGAGGCGCCGCGCGCCGACACCTCGGCCGGCTATGTGGTCGAGGGCGGCGAGGGGCGCATCGTGACGCCCGAGGGCACCGAGGCCGCCATCGGCGACACCGGCGAGATCTGGCTGCGCGGCCCGGGCCTGATGCTGGGCTACTTCCGCGACGCGGCCGCCACCGCGCAGGTGATACGCCCCGGCGGCTGGTACGCCACCGGCGACCTCGGTCGCTTCGATGCCGACGGTGCGCTGTTTGTGGTGGGGCGGCTCAAGGAAATGATCATCCGCTCGGGCTTCAACGTGTACCCGGCCGAGGTCGAGGCGGTGATCGGGCGCTTCGTGGGCGTGCACCTGTGTGCCGTGGTCGGCGTGCCCGAGGCCGACGGCAACGAGCAGATCGTCGCCTTCGTCGAGCTGAACCCCGGCGCGTCGCTCGACGAGGCGGCGCTGCGCGCCCACCTGGCCGAGCACCTGTCGCCCTACAAGCGGCCCGCGCGCATCGAGGTGATCGACGCGATGCCGACCACGGCCAACGGCAAGCTGCTCAAGCGGGAACTGCAATCGAGGGCCCGGCGGCCCTGAGGTCGGCCGGCAGGTCGCCGATGACGCTGCGGCGCCCCTTCTGCGTGTCCATGTACTCGCGCATGCGGGCGATGCGGCCCTCGCGCAATTCGAGGATGAAGCAGTAGTCGTTGTCGTAGTGCCGGCCGCTGGCGAGCGTCGCTTGCAGGCGCATCTCCAGCACCACGGTGTCGCCGTCGCAGAGCAGGTGGATGAAGTCCACCGCGACGTCGGCCACGAACAGCTTCGGAAACTCCTCGACCAGGAAGCGCACGATCGTCTGCGGCCCGATCATGTGGTCGGTGAAGCCCAGGGCCACGCCGGTGGCGTTGTCCTTGGGCGCCAGCCATTCGGCGTCGTCGGTGAAGGCGGCGCGCACGCGCTGCGGGTCTCGGCTGGCGAAGGCCTTCCAGGCGTCGACGACGGCGCGCTTGTTCTGCTCGGGGGTCATGGGGTGCGGCGGATGAAGTGAAGGAGCGGCGACGATAGGTGCGCCGCGTTGCGCCGGCCCGCTGCTTCCGGACATCTGCAACGTGCTCTCGGACTTATCCTGCAAGGAGCCGCGCTGCTGTCCGCCAGCCGATCCTCCGTGCGGGCCGCATCGTGGGAGCCTTCAACAAGGAATCCACGCCATGGCCGATGACCTGAGCAAGCGCGGACCGCAGGATGCGGCCCGCATCAATGTCAACGAACTCCACGAGGTTCGCTACTGGACCCAGACGCTGGGCGTGACCGAGGCGCAGCTGCGCTCGGCCGTCGCGGCCGCCGGGGTCGAGGTGAAGGACGTGCGCACCTACCTCGGCAAACCCTGAGCGCGCGCTGCAGGTGCGGCCCGGCGGGCAGGGCGCGCGTAGGCAGGCTCCTACAGCCGCGGCGCGGAGCGGGGCCGATACTCGTGGCCTTGTTCCCGCCTTCAGGAATCCTGCCTTGACCGTGCTCCCTGCCGCCTCTCGTCCCACGGGCCGCGCGCCCTTGCGGGCCGCTGCGCCGCGATGAAGTCGTCTCCCAGCGCCCGCAGCTGGATTGCGGCCGGCGTGCGCCACGAGCTGCTCACGCGTGCCCTGCCGGCGCTGCGGCACGACATGACGGCGCCCGTCTCGGTGATCCGCATGGCGGTGCTGATGCTCAAGCGCCAGGTGGCGGCCGACCCCGTCGACCCCGCGGCCTGCGAGGAGCGGGTGAACCTCATCGACAGCCAGGTGTCCGAGCTGGTGGCCGCGATCCGCTCGCTGCGCGACTGGGAACTGGCCACCACCGACGACGGCATCACGCGCAGCGCGCTGGTGGCGCAGTGCATGACGCTGATGCGCTCGGCCTTCGACCTGCACGGCGTGGCGCTCGAGGTCGACGAGGCGCTCGCCGCCCCGCAGGACGACGAGCCGCGCTGGCCCAATGCCGCCGCGCTGCGCTACCTGTTCCTGGGCGCGCTGGGCTACCTGCACGACGGCGCGGACGAGGCCGGCACCATCCGCATCGAGTCCGACGGCACCGACGCGCTGCGCCTGCACGCCCGGGTGCGCGAGGCCGGCGGCGCGAACGCGGTGCTCGACGCCCACCGCGCGCCGCGCGCCCTGGCCATCGACACCGTGGCGCTGCAGAACCTGGCCGAAGACCTCGGCTACGCCGTGCTGCTCGACGCCGACACCGTGCGCTTCGCCCTCGCCGCGGGCTGAGGCGTCCGCAGGAAGGCGAGCAATCGCCGCTCCGCCGCCACCAGGCCGCGCGCCGGGCCGGTCGTGGCGGCACGGGCCGCGATCTTCTCCAGCAAGGTGCCCGTCGCCGCCGTGTCGTCCTCGCGCGCCAGCGCCTCGCCCAGCGCCAGCACGGCCGGGTGCACGTAGGCCTTCTTGCAGACCGCCGGCGTGTTGCCGAGCTGCCGCGCCACGGCCGCGTGGATGTCCCTGGCGCCGGGCCGGCGCTCGCCCTCCCAGGCACAGGCCCGCCGCGTGAGTTCCAGCGCCTGCACCGTGCCGTGCCAGGTGCGGAAGTCCTTGGCGGTGAAGCGCTCGCCTTCGCCCTTGCCTGTGTCGGTGGCGTCGGCGATGTAGTCGTTCACGTCGTTGGACGACACGCCGCGCACCTCGCCCGCTTCGTCCGTGTACTGGAACAGCGCCTGACCCGGCAGCTGCTGGCACTGGCGCACCACGCGGGCGACGCGCGGGTCGTCGATGCGGGCCTCGTGCGTCACGCCGCTCTTGCCGCGAAAGCGCAGCCGCAGCGCCGAGCCCTGCACCGCCGCGTGGCGGTTGCGCAGCGTGGTGAGGCCGAACGAGCCGTTGCTGCTGGCGTAGGCCTCGTTGCCCACGCGCAGCAGCGTGGTGTCGAGCAGGCGCACCAGCGTGGCGATCACCTGTGCGCGACCGGGCGTCTTGGTGCCGGCGCGCAGGTCGCGCGCCACGCGGGCGCGCAAACGGGGCAGGGCGCGCCCGAAGGCCGCCAGGCGCTCGAACTTGGTGCCGTCCTGCAGTGCGCGCCAGTCGGGGTGGTAGCGGTACTGCGTGCGGCCGCGCGCGTCCAGACCCGTGGCCTGCAGGTGGCCCTGCGGCAGCGGGCAGATCCACACCTCGGTGTAGGCCGGCGGAATCGCCAGGCTGCGGATGCGCGCGAGCGCGTCGGCATCGCGCAGCCAGCGGCCGTGCGCGTCGCGGTAGCGAAAGCCGTCGCCCCACTTCAGCCGGCGGATGCCCGGCATGCCGGGGTTCACGTAGACCAGCCCGCCGGCCAGCGCTGAGGTGGCAGCCGGCGCGGGCCGGCATGGGGTTTGCATCGAAGGCATGTCATCGCGCTTGTGCCAGCATCGACAATCGTGCGGTGTAGGACGCCGCACGCTGTTGCCGAGGCGCGCTTTCCTTTCCTTCCTTCTCTTCGGATTCCACCCATGTCTCTCCTGAACTCCCGTCGCTTCTCCCTGGGCAGCCGCGGTCTGGCGCTGTGCGGCGCCGTGCTGCTCGCCACGGCCTGTGCCTCCACCTCGCCCACGGCCGACACGCGCGCTGCCGCCGCCCCCACCGGCGCCCCCGTCAAGGTGAAGGTGTTCGTGGCCGCCATGTTCGAGATCGGCCAGAACACCGGCGACCGCGCCGGCGAGTTCCAGCACTGGTACGAGCGCTACTGGAAGGGCGCGACGCCCGTGGCCGTGCCCGGCGCGCTGCAGCCCGTGTACTGCAACGCCGACGGCGTGTGCGGCGCGGTGCTGGGCATGGGCAAGGTCAACTCGTCGTCGTCGATGCAGGCCATCCTGCTGAACCCGAAGTTCGACTTCTCGCAGGCCTACTACGTGATCTCCGGCGTGGCCGGCACGCCGCCCCAGCGCGGCACCATCGGCGAGGTGAGCTGGGCCACCTGGCTGGTCGACTACGACCTCGGCCACCGCTGGGCGCCCGAAGAGAACAAGCCCGGCGAGCCCACCTTCATGCCGCGCAAGGGCTACGAGGAGTACCGCCGCTTCAAGCTCAACCCCGACCTCGTCGGCTGGGCCATGAAGCTGTCGGCCGACACGCCGCTCAAGGACGCGGAATCGGCGCGCAAGTACCGCCTGCGCTACCCCGACGCCGCCGCGCGCCGCGCCCCCTTCGTGGGCACCGGCACGCACATGACGGGCGACACCTTCTTCCACGGCCCCGGCATGTCGAAGCAGGCGCAGTACATCGCCAAGCTGTATGGCGCCGACGACTACGTGATCACCGAAATGGAAGCCGCCGCCATCACCCTCGTGATCAAGCGCACCCACGGCACCGACCGCGTGATGAGCCTGCGCGGCGCGGTCAACTTCGACCAGGGCCACCCGAAGGAAAGCACGCTGCAGCACCTGGACCCGGCACCGGGCGAGACGGCGGGCGGCTTTGCCGAGACGGTGGAGAACATCGCGCTGGTGGGCACGCGCGTGGTCGACCACATCGTGAAGAACTGGCCCACCTGGTCGGCGGGCGTGCCCAAGCCCTGAAGATCGTCAGGGCTGCAGCACCGGCTGCAGATGCCAGGTCACGTTGAAGTCGAAGGGCGTCCAGCGGCTCACCGTGACGCCCGCCTGGCGCAGGCCGCGGCCGGTCCAGGTGTTGCAGGTCTCGAACAGGTGGTAGCTGCCCTGGGCTTCGTAGAAGGCATCGTCGTTCGCGTAGTGCGCACCCGCGATCGGCGTCGCGCGGTCTGAAGGCAGCGTGGCGCGCACATGGGCCACGAGCTGCGCGTACTGCGCCTGCGAGAGCGGGAGCTTGTAGGCCCCGCGCCGCAGCTGCGCGCGCTGCAGGTAGGTCACGTGCAGCAGCGAGCGGTTGCCGCCCGACAACGCCCCGAAGGCGCGCGCGGCCGTCAGGTCGCCCCAGGTCGGCGTGTGCAGGTAGAACTCGCGGTCGCCCCAGCCGATGGCGACGAACTCGGCATCGGGCGGCGGCGCCTTGAAGTCCGACAGCGGAAAGAGCTGCCGCCAGTCGACGGTGGCCGAGCGGACCGGAAACACCAGGTCGGTGTGCACGCCGTTGCTCAGCACCCAGGCCTCGACGGTCGCAGGCTCGGCCGATGGTTTCGCGTTGGCCGGCAGGAAGACCAGCGCGCAGGCCACGGCCACATACAGCGTGATGGCGAGCAGCAGCCCCAGCAGGGTGAAGGCGATGCGCAGCAGCCAGCGTCGGATCATCGTCGGGGCGCTCAGAAGAGCGACGCCGTGGTCGCCGCCGGCGTCGCGCTGCGGGCGTTGCCAGCGGGTGCCAGCGCCTCGGGGCTCCCGGCCTTGGCCAGCGCGCCCACGCGCACGCCCAAGAGGCGCAGCGGCCGCTCCAGCGGCACGCGCTTCAAGCACTGGCCGCCGACCTGGCGGATGGTCTTGCCGTCGTCGGTGAAGCGGTCGATGGTCTGGTCGCGCGTGGCGATCTTGAAGTCGTCGTAGCGCAGCTTGATGCCGATGGTCTTGCCCACGTAGCCCTTGCGCTGCAGGTCTTCGGCCAGCTTCTCGCACAGGTGCGTGAAGATCGCGCCCAGCTCGGCGCGGTCGCGCACCGCGTGCAGGTCGCGCTCGAAGGTGGTCTCGCGGCTCATCGACACGGGCTCGCTCTCGGTCACGACGGGACGGTTGTCGCGGCCCCAGGCCACCTCGTGCATCCACGCGCCGGTGGCCTTGCCGAAGGTGTCGATGAGCCAGCCGCGCTCGCGTGCCGCCAGCTGGCCCACGGTCTCGATGCCGAAGCGCTTGAGTTTTTCGTCGGCCTTCGGGCCGATGCCGTTCACCTTGCGGCAGGGCAGGGGCCAGATGCGGGTTTCGAGGTCGTGCTCGTAGACCACCGAGATGCCGTTGGGCTTCTCGAACTCGCTGGCCATTTTTGCGATGAGCTTGTTGGGCGCCACGCCGATCGAGCAGGTCAGGCCCGTGGCGTCGAAGATCGATTTCTGGATCAGCCGCGCCAGCGAGCGCCCGCCGTCGCGCTGGCCGCCGGGCACGTCGGTGAAGTCGATGTACACCTCGTCCACGCCGCGGTCTTCCATGAGCGGCGCGATGTCCAGGATGACCTGCTTGAAGGTGCGCGAGAAGCGCCGGTACTCGTCGAAGTCGACTGGCAGGATCAGCGCCTGCGGGCACAGCTTGGCGGCCTTCATGAGCCCCATGGCCGAGCCGATGCCGAACTGCCGCGCGGGGTAGGTGGCGGTGGTGATCACGCCGCGCCCCGTGTAGTCCTTCAGGCGCGGAAAGGCATCGATGGGAATGTCGGCCAGCGTGGCGCCCTCGGGCAGTTCGCGGATCGCCTCGTCGACGCGGCGCCGGCCACCGCCGATGACCACCGGCAGCCCCTTGAGCTGCGGGTAGCGCAGCAGCTCGACGGACGCGTAGAACGCGTCCATGTCGAGGTGGGCAATGCGGCGGATCGGAGGGGCCGGGGGCGGCGCGGGCTGGAAACTCACGGTGACAATTGTCTCGCTCTCCGGGCATGTTCGCCCGCCCCGGTGTCGCGTGCAAGAATGCGGCGGAATTTCAATCCCCACGCAGGTGGCGAACGGAAAGGAATGCACGATGGGTGACGACGAGGTGGAAGGCGGCCTGTCGGTCGCGCTGACGCCGGTGCAGATGGCGGCGGTGCTCGGCGGCGAAGACGTGCCCGAGTCGGCCAGCCTCAGCAACCGGCTCTGGGGCACGGCGGCGCTGATCGGCGGCGTGATCGAACTGGTCGGCGCCGGCGTGCTGTGCGTCGCGCCCGAGCCCACCATGGCCAGCAAGGTCGGCTGCGTGGTGCTGGGCGCGCACGGCAGCGACGTCACCGCCACGGCCGCGCGCCAGATCTGGACCGGCCAGACGCAGCGCACCGCCACCGCGCTCACCGCCGACGCCACCGCGCAGGCGCTGGGCGCCTCGCCCGAAACTGGCGCGCAGGTGGGGCTCGCGGTCGACGTGGCGGTGCCGCTCTTCGTGGCCGGCGGGCTGGCCGCATCGCGCGTCATCGCGGTGCGCGCGAGCCGCTTCAAGCTCGAGCCCGTGCGGCTCATCGAGCACGAGGGCATTGCGGGCTCCAAGGCCGGCGGCCACACCATCCGCGAGCACGTGGGCAAGTCGGCGCAGGAGCTGCTCGACCGCTTCGCGAAGAAGCCCAGCCTGCAGCGCTCGTCGTCGTTCTTCGACCTGGCCACCGCCGAGTCGGCCATCAGCCAGACCGTGCGCGCCAACGCACGGGCCATTCGCGCGTGGTCGCGCTCCGCGGCGGTGGGCTCCAAGCCCGTGGCCTTCGAGCACGACATCGGCACCGTGGTCGGCATCGGCGTGCAGCGCGGCAGCACTGCCGTGAGCCAGCTCACCAAGGTGCGCGTGACGCTGAACATGCGCACGTACAACGGCAAGCCGTTCTACATCCTCACCGCCCATCCGTTCTGATTTTTCCCCTACGACCCACGATGCGATTCGAACTGATCGACCACCTCACCAAGGTCTACTTCGGCCAGGACGCCGACATCCTCTTCGGCGAAACCGGCGCCGAGATCATGGCCTCGTACCGCGAGTCGAGCACCGAGGCCGAGTTGGCCGCGCTGCGCGCCGAGATCGCCGACTACCTCGGTTCGCACGACGACCTCGAAGCGGCGTTTGCGCGCGACTTCTCGCGCGACTACATCCCTGAAGATTTCGGCACGCCGGCGAAACAGTTTCTCGACAGCGTGCTGGCTGCGGTGCAGTAGCGGGGCGTCAGCGCGATTCGACCGTCACCAGCAGCGGCGAGTCGAACATCGCCACCGGCGAGATCACCGGTTCGTCCATCGGCACGGCGTTGCCGTAGCGCTCGCGCATCTTGGCGCGCACGGCCGGGTCGGAAAGGTTGAAGCTGCGGATCTTCTGCAGATCGCCGATGCGCACGCCCAGCGCGCGGTCGTACAGCTTCCACACCAGTTCCGAGCAGTAGATGCGCGAATCCGACCATTCGAAGGTCAGGTCGTAGGGGCGGCCCGCGAAGTCCGAGGTGCGCGCATGCAGGCGCGCCACGGCGCCGGGCGTGAGCCGCGTGTCGGCATCGCGCAGCCGCTTCACCACGTAGCGCCCACCGTTGCCGCGCGCCGTCCATTGCGCCAGCGGCGTGTAGCGCACCGTCGAGACCGCCTCGAACACGTAGGGTTTGCCCTCCCGCAGCAGCACGATGCCCATGTGGCTGTAGCGCGAGCCCGTGGCGCGCTGCACGGCCAGGCTTTGCGCCGAGCGCGAGGTGTGGAAGATGATGTCGCCGTCCTTCAGTGCGGTGGCCGCATGGCCTGCGCCGGCTGCCAGGAGGGTGAAAAGGGCAGACAACGACGTGTAAAGGGCTTTCGACATGCAGGGCATTTTGCGGGATGCCGCTTGCGCCCCGCGGCATGCCGGTGCCATGATCCGCGCCATATGCAAACCGTCGCCTCCATCCTCTGGCGCAGGCTCGATGCACCGGGCCACGATGCCTGCCGCCTCGAACGCAACGCCTCGGCCTGGCAGCTCGACGGCGCGGCGGTGTTCCGCACCGAAGGCGGGCGCATCGCCCAGCTGCACTACCGCGTGCGCTGCGACCTGCTCTGGCACACGCAGTGGGGCACCGTGCGCGGCTGGCTCGGCGAGTCGGCCATCGACCTGTCGATCACGCGCGACGCGCGCGGCCACTGGAAGCTCAACGACGAAGCCGTGTCCGACATGTCGCACTGCGTCGACCTCGACCTGGGCTTCACCCCCGCCACCAACCTGCTGCAGCTGCGCCGCCTGAACCTCGCCCCCGGCGAAAGCGCCGACGCACCGGCGGCCTGGGTCGACATCGAAGACGGCGGGCTCAGCGAGCTGATGCAGCGCTACGAACGGCGCAGCGACAGCACGTATGCGTACGAGGCCAAACGCTTCGACTATGCGGAGGTGCTGGGCGTCACGGCGGACGGGTTCGTGAGCGACTATCCGCGGCTCTGGCGCGCGGAGGACTGACCCGTTGCTTGGAGTTGTCGGGCGCTGCGCCTGAACGCAGCGGCATGGGCTTTTTGAGTTTCGCCTTCAATGCAGCCACCGTGGTGCTGCTGATGGTCGGCGTCCTGGTTCTCGGCGTCGTGCTCTTTGGCGTCCGGGAGGTGCTGGCGGGGTGGATGGGCACTTCGCGGGCCGCCGACCGTTTTCGCAAGTTCACAAGCTACTTCACGTGGGGGGCCTGCATTGCCGCGCTGGTGGGCGGCTTCGTTCTCTACGTGACGCGCGGGCCCGACCCCGCGGAACTTGAGCGAGGCATGGCCAAGCTCTTCACCTACCCGTCCAACCGCATCCGCATCGATCTGAACGATGTCAGCGACGCGCAGCGCCAGGAACTGGTGCGCGCACTGCAGCCGCTGCTGAAGAGCACATCGCGCGAGTTCTACCAACGCGTCACCACGCGCCGCGGCGGTTACGACGTCGAGGCGACGCTGCCGAGCTACTACCGCCTGACCGCCGATCGCCTGGAGATCGCCACGGGCGAGAGCTTCGGCAACGGCAGGACGATCCCCGTGCTGTTCCCGCAGGTGCTGGCGCACGCGGCCAACGCCGCCACCGTGCCGGCGCTGCCTGCCGCGATCGACGCGCAGATCGTGGCGGGCGACGCCGCGCCGGTCCCGTTGTCGCTGGTGTCGAAGACCGCCGAGCTGATGGTGCTCACGCGCCAGACGCTGCGGGGCACGCAACCCTTGCCCGCGCCCTGCCTGATGGCGATCCAGGCGCAGGTGCCCACCGATCACTTCGAGTGGCTCTTCGGGGCCGACCGGAACGGCCTGGGCAAGGACGTGCGCTTGCAGGTGAACGCCGTGCCCGGCGTGCTGCCGGCCGGCACGTACGAACTGCGGCAGCTGACGCTGCTGGGCTCCGAGCGCCGGCGCGTGCTCTGGGAACGCGCCGCCGCGCAGGGGCATGTCGCCGTGCAGCTGGGCCTGGCACCTGTCGGCCTGCGCGAGAGCCCCGGCTGCGAGGCCCGCCTGCTCAAGCAGCTCGACCGCGCATGGACCGTGACGGCGTTGCGCAACGTGTCGCCCGCACTGGCCAGCGCGGTGAAGCAGGTCGACATCGAACAGCGCCCGTCACGCTTCAGCCCCTGGTACGCGGGCTTCGGCTGGGTGGCCGCGCAGCCCTAGTCGAACTGCGCCCGCGCCCCCGCCACCAGCGCGCGGTTGCGCCGCCGATCGGTCGCGATCTCCTGCGCGAAGTCCTCGATGCTCCCGCCGGCCGGCAGGTTGTAGGCCTCGCGCAGGCGCGCGCGCAGCGGGTCGCCTTGCAGCAGCCGGTTGATCTCGGCGTTGAGGCGCTGCACCACCGCCGTCGGCGTGCGCGCCGGCGCGAAGATGCCGAAGAGCGAATCGCGGTTCGCCTTCTCGTAGCCCAGCTCCGCGAGCGTGGGCACCGCAGGCAAGGCTTCGATGCGCGCGGGTGCGCCGACCGCCAGCGCCTGCAGCCGGCCGCCCTCGATGTACTGCAGCTGCTGCGCCGCGACGTTGGTCGACAGCACCTCGAACTGGCCGCCGAGCGCATCGTTGAGCTGCGGACCGCCGCCCTGGTAGGGGATGTGCGTGATGTCGGTGCGGCTTTGCAGGCGCACCTGCGCCAGCACCATGTGGCCGATGGTCGCCACGCCCGAGGTGGCCCAGCGCACCGCGCCGGGCTGGCGGCGCGCCAGCGCGATCAACTCTGCAAAGCCGCGGCCCGCGAAGGCCGGCGTGCCCACGACCAGCACCGGCGTGCGCATCACGCTCGCCACGGGCACGAAGGCGCGCAGCGGGTCGTAGGGCGCGCGCGCGAGCAGCGGGTGCAGGGTGAGCGGGCTGATGGCGGAAAAGGCCAGCGTGTGGCCGTCGGGCGTGGCGCGTGCGAGCGCATCCATGCCCAGGCTGCCGCCCGCGCCTGCGCGGTGCTCGATGAGCACCGGCACGCCCAGCGACTGCGCCAGCGGCTCGGCCAGCGCGCGCGCCATGCCGTCGCTCACGCCGCCCGGCGGGTAGACGACGATCAGGCGCACCGGGCGGCTGGGCCAGGGCGACGAGGCGGCGTGCGACAGGTGCGGCAATGCGCACGCAGCCGCGAAGCCGACGCGTTGCAGGAAATGGCGGCGCAACAGCGGCACGGTCATGCGACGGGCTTCCCCTCGGCCAGCCCGCGCAGCAGCGCCGCGAAGTGCCGCGCCGGCAGGTTGTCTTCGTCGGCGCGCGACACCAGGGTGAGCGGCGCGTCGAGCTGGCCGCCGTCGGCCAGCCGCGTGTAGGCGATGGCGTGCGCGTGCACGCCGGTCATCGAGGTCGGCACCACCGACAGGCCGACGCCCGCGGCCACGAGGTTCAGGTTGGTCATCATGCGATCGACTTCGGCCACCACGCGCGGACGCAGGCCCTGTGCGTGGCACAGCGCGAGCAGCTCGGCATAGAGGCCGGGCGCGCCCGGGCGGCGCACGAGGATGATGCCTTCTTCGCAGAGTTTCGACAGCGACAGTGGCTTCGCGGGCTTCTTGCCGTTTGCAGGTGGCGCGAAGCGGTGATCGCTCGGCATCGCGACCCACACGGGCTCGCGCAGCAGCGTTTCGAACACCAGCCCCTCGGGCCGCGCCACCGGCACGCGCAGCAGGCCGCAGTGCAGCCGGCCCGCGGCCAGCGCCTCGGTGAGCTCGGCGGCGTTGTCTTCGCGCAGCTGCAGCTCCACGCCGGGGTGCGCGCGGCGAAAGGCGCGCAGTGCCTCGGGCATGAAGCGGTGCGCCGCGGCCGAGCTGGTGAAGCCGACCGCCAGCGTGCCGGTCTGGCCCTGGGCCACGCGCGCCATGCGCTGCTTCATGGCCTCCATGTCCTGCAGCATGCGCAGCGCCTCGGCCTGGAACAGCCGGCCGGCGTCGGTGAGCGCCACGCCGCGCGGATGGCGCTTGAACAGCAGCACGCCCAGCTCGCGCTCCAGCGCCTTGATCTGCAGGCTCAGCGGTGGCTGCTGGATGCCCAGCTGCTCGGCGGCGCGCGTCATGTGGCCGGTGCCGGCCACGGCCACGAAGTACCTCAGGGCGCGTATGTCCATATGTTTTTTGTATTGAATAGGCCTTGTTATTTTATTTGACCCTAAGTCACACGGAATCTATCGTCCGGCCGCCTATTCAAAAAGCAGTCCACCGAGGCTGCATGCCGGAGACAAATCCATGCGCACACCGCGCCCTGCCTCGAAGTTTCGTGTCGTCGTTGCGCTGATTGGCGCGTCGTTGGTCCTGGCCGCCTGTGGTGGCGGCAGCGGGGGAGGAGGAAGCCCCGGCTTCTTCCTGCCGACCGTGCCGCCCGCCAGCGGCGGCACCCCGCCGGCCGAGGAGCCGCCCGGCACAGTACCCCCGCCCGTGCTGCCCGTCGTGGCCTGCGCCGACCTGGCCGGCAAGAGCCTGCCCGCCGCGCTGATCAGCCTGCCCACGCAGGGCGCCACCGTCACCAGCGCCACGCCCGTGGCCGCGGGCGACGCGGGCAACACGCTGGGCGATTACTGCCGCGTGCGCGGCACCATCGCGCCGGTGGACCCGGCCTCGCAGCTCATCCACTTCGCGGTCAACCTGCCCGAAGAGTGGAACCAGAAGACCATCCACTTCGGCGGCGGCGGCTTCGACGGCGTGCTCATCGACGGCACCGAGGTCATCCGTTTCGGCCCCGCCGGCAAGCCCGCGCCGCTGGCGCTGGGCTACGCCACCTACGGCGACGACTCGGGCCACCAGTCGAGCAGCATCACCGACGGCAAGTTCGCGGCCAACGACGAGCAGCTGGCCAACTACGGCGGCCAGTCGCTCAAGAAGACGCGCGACGTGGCACAGGCGCTGGTGTTCGTGCGCTACGCCGTGAAGCCCAGGCACGCCTACTTCCTCGGCACCTCGACCGGCGGGCGCGACGCGCTGAGCTACATCCAGCGCTGGCCGCAGGACTACGACGGCGTGATCGCCAACGAGCCCGCGCTCAACTACACCGGCACGCGCCTGTCGAACGTGGCGGTGGGCCGAGCGCTGTACAACGACGGCGGCCAGGGCTGGCTCAACCTGACGGAGACGCTGCTGGTGCAGAAGGCCGCGATGCAGGCCTGCGACAAGCTCGACGGCGCGATCGACAACATCGTGAGCAATGTCGAGAGCTGCCGCCAGCTGAACACGCAGATCCTCGCTTCGCTGCGCTGCCCCAACGGCGCCGACACGGCGGACACCTGCCTGTCGGACGCGCAGATCGACACGGTGCACGCCATCGAATCGCCGCTGGAGTTCACGAGCTATTCGCTTGCCAACGGCGTGAAGCGCGCGGGCGGCTACAACCTCCTCGAAGGCGCGTTGGTGGCCGGCCCGTACACCACGCGCGACCTCGGCACGCGCAAGACGCCGGGCAACCCCGCCACCTCGGCCGATGCCAACATGTACGTCACGGGCGACCAGTGGGTGAAGTTCTTCGTCACGCGCGATGCCGCTTTCAACACGCTCACCTTCGATCCGCAGAACCCCGGCACATACGCGGCGCGCGTGACCGAGGTGTCGAAGCTCACCGACGCGACCGACCCGAACCTTGCGCCCTTCTTCGCGCGCGGCGGCAAGCTGATCATGTTGCACGGCCTGGCCGACGAGGTGATCAGCCCCAACTCGACCATCGACTACTACCGGCAGCTCGTCGCCACGCTGGGCCAGGCCGCGGTCACGCAGAACGTGCGCTTCTACACCGTGCCCGGCATGGGCCACGGCACCGGCAGCTTCATTCCCAACTGGGACTCGCTCGCGGCGCTCGAAGGCTGGGTCGAGGCCGGCCTCGCGCCCGCCACGCCCGTCGCGGTGGACGCCGTGGCCGGCAGCTACGGCCGCACGCGCCCGCTGTGCCAGTTTCCGTCGTGGCCCAAGTACCGCGGCAGCGGCAGCCTCGATGCGGCCGTCAACTACAGCTGCGTGACCGAGGTCGGCGACCCGCTCGCCTGCCCGAACCTGCCGGCGAGCGCGACGCGCTACAAAGGCGGCAACAGCTTCGGCGAGGAACTGCAGGTGCAGATCGACCCGGCCAGCATGGCCTACACCGTGACCATCGACGCGAGCCACGAACCCACGCGGGTCGGCACGCAGCGCAGCGGCTCGCTGGTGTCGCAGGGCAGCTGCAGCTACACGAGCGGCGAGAGCGGGGCGGTGTTCAGCTTCGGCGCCGGCGGCGTGCTGCTGGGCGGCGTGAACCCGCCGAGCGGCAGTGGCTTCTCGCCGCTGGTGGCGTTCCAGAACACCTTCCAGAACGTGTCGCCGTCGACGGACTTCCGCTCGGTGTCGCTGATCTTCAATGCGGCCGGCGTGGAGCAGCTCGGTGCGGGCACCACGGCGGCGTTCTCATCGGCGGGGCGGCTGCGCAATGCGGGCACCTTCCAGTTCTGCCGCAGCCCGGCGTCGAACAGCTTCATGACCTACGACCAGACCTGCAAGAACACCGAGAAGGGCTACCTGAGCTACAGCACGGCGCGCGGGGCCTTCGACATGTACACGACCTCGACCTCGTCGAGCGGCACCGCCGAGACCGAGGGCGGCACGCTCACCGGCTCGGTGGTGATCGGGCTGGTCAACGGCGTGTCGACGCCGCTGTACCTGCGGCGCGTGGCCACCGCCGTACCGGCCGCCGACACGAGCAGCGGCGCGGCCACCGTCATCCAGCCGGGCCTGCGCCTGCTCGCGGTGCAACAGACGCTGATGCCCGGCGCGGCCGACGGCAGCTACGCCATGGCCAGCGTGAAGGGCGAGGGCCGCGAAGCCACCGTGGTCGGCACGGCCTTCAACCTCGGCGGCGCGGCCACCACGCTGGGCTACGACACGCCGGTGCTCGGCGTGGCGCAAGCCGGCGCCGGCCGGCCGGGCCACCTCATCTTCAACAGCGGCGTCGTGGCCTTCGTCTCCACCGACGGGGCGAACGCGACGCTGGACCTCGGAGTACGCCATTGAAAAAATACCTCTCGCAACTTGCCGCCTTCGCTTGGCTGGGGGCGGCGCCGCTGCTGTCCGCGCACGCGGCCCCCGCCACCGCGCCGAAGCCCACGGCCTGCCCGTCGCCCGTGCCGGAGAGCGCGCGCTGTTACACCGGTGAAGACGGTGCAGGGTCGTTCTACTGGATCGCCATCCCGAAAGACTGGCAGCGCGGCGTGCTCGTGATGCACGCGCACGGAGGCCCCGAAACCGGTGCGCCCAAGCTCGCGCGCAGCGAGGAAGACCTCAAGCGCTGGGCTGTCACCGTGAAGGCCGGCTATGCGTGGGCCGGCTCCACCTACCGGCGTGGTGGCTACGGCGTGACGATGGCGGCGCAAGACACCGAGCGGCTGCGCCAGATCGTCGTGCGCCATTTCGGCCAGCCCCAGCGCACGCTGCTGCACGGGCAGAGCTACGGCGCTGGCGTGGCGGCGAAGGCGGCCGAACTCTATGCGCCCGTGGGCGATGCGAAGTCGCCGTACGACGGCCTGCTGCTTACCAGCGGCGTGCTCGGCGGCGGCAACAGCGCCTACGACTTCCGGCTCGACCTGCGCGTGGTGTACCAGTACGTCTGCCGCAACCATCCCAAGCCCGACGAGCCGCAGTACCCGCTGTGGATGGGCCTGCCGATGGACGCGAAGCTCACGCGCGCAGAGCTCGCGGCGCGCGTCAAGGACTGCACCGGCGTCGGCACGCCCGCCGCGCAGCGCACGCCCGAGCAGGCGGCGCGGCTGAAGACGATTCTCTCGGTCGTGAAGATCCCCGAACGCGCGCTCGTCGGCCACCTCAACTGGGCGACGTGGCTGTTCCAGGACCTCGTGCAGCAGCGCCTGCAGGGCCGCAACCCCTTCGGCAACATCGGCGTGGTCTACAGCGGCTCGAGCGACGATGCGGCGCTCAATGCCGGCGTGCTGCGCTACGCCGCGGACCCGCAGGCCCAGGGCGCGCTCGCGGCCGACAGCCAGCCCACCGGCCGCACGTCGCTGCCCACGGTGGGCCTGCATGCCATCGACGACCCCACGGCCTTCGTCGAACTCGAGAACGCCTACCGCCGCATCCGCGATGCGGCCGGCACCGGTGGGCACCTGGTGCAGAGCTTCAGTGCCGAGCGCGAGCACAGCTACCTCAGCGACTCGGAATACCCCGCGCTCTTCGGCGCGCTGCTCGACTGGATCGACAAGGGCGAGAAGCCCACGCCGCAGAGCCTGGCGCAACGTTGCGTGGCGCTCATGCCGCGCTACGACACCGACGGCAAGAACGGCTGCCACATCCAGCCCGAGTGGCAACCCCCGACGCTCGAAAGCCGCGTGCCCTCGCGCGCGCCCTGATTCTTCTTTTTGACCTTGACGGAGACCTTCATGAAAAAAATGTTCGCCCTTGCGGCGGTTGCCCTGACCACCCTGGCTGTCGGCGCCCACGCGCAGGACTTTCCCGCGGGCAAACCCGTGACCATCGTCGTTCCCTTCGCGGCCGGCGGCCCGACCGACCGCGTCGCGCGCGACCTCGCCGAGGCACTGCGCAAGCCGCTGGGCGGCGCCAGCGTCATCATCGACAACGTGCCCGGCGCGGGCAGCTCCATCGGCGCGGCCAAGGTGGCGCGCGCCAACCCCGATGGCTACACGCTGCTGCTCAACCACATCGCGATGGCGACCGTGCCGACGCTGGTGCGCAACGTGCCGTTCAAGGTCGAGACCGACTTCGAGTACCTGGGCATCGTCAACGACGTGCCCATGACGCTCATCGCCAAGCCCAGCCTGCCGGCCACCAACTACAAGGAGCTGACCGCCTGGATCGCCGCCAACAAGGGCAAGATCAACCTGGGCAACGCAGGCATCGGCTCGGCCTCGCACCTGTGCGGTTTGCTCTACCAGAGCGCCACGAAGACCGAGATGACGCCCGTGCCCTACAAGGGCACGGCGCCCGCCATCACCGATCTGATCGGCGGCCAGATCGACCTCCTGTGCGACCAGAGCACCAACACCTCGCCGCAGATCGAGGCGAAGAAGGTCAAGGCCTATGCCGTGACCACGCCCAAACGCCTGACCACGCCGCTCTTGAAAGACCTGCCCACGCTCGACGAGGCCGGCCTGAAGAACTTCCAGGTGACGATCTGGCACGGCCTGTACGCGCCCAAGGGCACGCCCGCGCCGGTGCTCAAGAAGATCAGCGATGCGCTGAAGGCGGCACTGAAGGACGCCGACTTCATCAAGCG
Source organism: Variovorax sp. GW821-FHT09D04 (assembly GCF_059416405.1). NCBI lineage: Bacteria > Pseudomonadati > Pseudomonadota > Betaproteobacteria > Burkholderiales > Comamonadaceae > Variovorax > Variovorax sp. GW821-FHT09D04. The sequence goes on along the minus strand of NZ_JBWKPA010000004.1, from coordinate 151,624 downwards.
CGAGGAAGCGCTCGGCGCCGTGGTCGCCACCGACGGGCGCATCGAGCCCGAGGGGCACAAGAAGTTCGTGGCGGCGGAGATTGCAAAGTGGAGCCCGATCATCAAGGCGGCGGGGGTGTACGCGGACTGAGTTTGTCGGGCGGCGCGCATCGCGCTCAGAGTCCGTGGATGGCAACTGTGGCCCAGAAGGCGGCCCACACGCCGATCAGCCCCAGCAGCGCCATGACGGCGACGTAGGCAATGAAGTACGTCACGCGTCTTGCGATGCTGGGGGTGGCTGGGACCTGCCACCAGTAGATCAACCCTGCCCACAAGAGCAGGGCGCAGGCGACGAGGGCTACACCGGTCCCTGTCAATGTCAGGACCTGGCGTCGCGCCAGGCCGGTGAGCAGGACATTGAGGACCGGGATCGAAACGACCCACGTCAGCACGCTCAGCACCAGCCGCAGGCCGGCATTCATCGAATCGCGTCGCGCGGTGCTGCGTGAGTTCTGTACTGTCATTTTTCTCTCCCTGTTGGACCGTTGTGGCCTCCTCAAAATCTTAGGGAGAGCTGTCTCATGCACATGCAGCAGGTCGCGCTGGAATCAGCAATGACCGTGACGCAAGTAGTTTGCTTGCCGTGGCAATCGCAAACCGATCGTGAACGAGTTAGCCCCACCGCATCGAATGCACCAGGGCGCAGCTCAGAGCCATTACCCTCGTCGATCCTGTTCATCAGAAATCGGCTCCATGAGCTTCAGCATCTACTACGACGCAAGACGAGACAGTCCCCTGACCCGCGAGGAAGCGCAGCGCCTGGACGCGATCGTGGCTGCCTTCGACAAAGTCGACGAAGCCGACCGCCATGCGCATTCAGGTAAGGGCCTCAACTGGGAGACCTTCACGCTCTACGAGGCGTCCGGACTCACCGGGGGAAAGGTACTGGAAGGCGCCACGAAACTCCCCGACAACAAGGCGTTCGCCATGCACAAGGGGGCCAGCCACTGGGTGGCCTGCCTCAATCGGATTCGCCGCGAAGTGCTGCCGGATGCCAGGTGGAGCGTGAGCATCGATGACAGGATGCTGCTCTGGAACGACAAGAGCGGCTGGCACGACGAGGCATCGGACGGGCTGGCGACGCTCTGGCTGGGCTGCCTGTTGAGCGCGCCGTTCCGACGGTTCACGAAGTGAGCGGGTAACCGTCGGGCGTGGCCCTGCCAGACCGCGTCAGAACGTCCCCGGCAACAGGATGTCCGACTTCACATCGTCGATCTGCGTGCGACCGCAGAAGGCCATCGTGATGTCCAGTTCCTTGTGGATGATCTGCAGCGCGCGCGTCACGCCTTCCTGGCCGTAGGCGCCCAGGCCGTACAGGAAGCTGCGGCCGATGAGCGTGCCGCGTGCGCCGAGCGCGCGGGCCTTGAGCACGTCCTGGCCGCTGCGCACGCCGCCGTCCATCCACACCTCGATCTGGCGGCCCACGGCGTCGGCGATGGCCGGCAGCGCGGCGATGGAGGAGGGGGCGCCGTCGAGCTGGCGCCCGCCGTGGTTCGACACGATGAGCGCGTCGGCGCCGCTGTCCACGGCCAGGCGTGCGTCTTCCTCGTCCATGATGCCCTTGAGGATCAGCTTGCCGCCCCAGCGCTTCTTGATCCATTCGACGTCCGCCCAGCTCAGGGCAGGGTCGAACTGTTCGGCGGTCCACGACGACAGCGACGACAGGTCTTTCACGCCCTTGGCGTGGCCGGCGATGTTGCCGAAGGTGCGGCGCTTGGTGCCCAGCATGCCCATGCACCAGCGCGGCTTGGTCGCCAGGTTGATGAGGTTCTTGATGGTGGGCTTGGGCGGCGTCGACAGGCCGTTCTTGATGTCCTTGTGGCGCTGGCCGAGGATCTGCAGGTCGAGCGTGAGCTGCAGCGCCGACACGTTGGCGGCCTTGGCGCGGTCGATCAGGCGTTCGATGAAGTCGCGGTCCTTCATCACGTAGAGCTGGAACCAGAAGGGATGCCGGTCGGTGTTCTCGGCGATGTCTTCCAGCGAGCAGATGCTCATGGTCGAGAGCGTGAACGGAATGCCGAAGGCCTTGGCGGCGCGCGCGCCCAGGATTTCGCCGTCGGCGTGCTGCATGCCGGTCAGGCCGGTGGGCGCGATGGCCACGGGCATGGCGACCTCCTGGCCGATCATGGTGGTGCGGGTGGACCGGCCTTCCATGTTCACGGCCACGCGCTGGCGCAGCTTGATCTTCTGGAAGTCGCTCTCGTTGGCGCGGTAGGTGCCCTCGGTCCAGGCGCCGGAATCGGCGTAGTCGTAGAACATCTTCGGCACGCGCCGCTGGGCGATCGCCCGCAGGTCTTCGATGCAGGTGATCTTGGAAAGGTCGGGCACGGGGGAGGTCTCCTGGCTGGTGTTATGGGGGTCAGGGCGGGCCGGGCCATGTGGGCCACGGCAGCGCCGGGGGTCGAGTCTGCAGGGGAAACGCGCCGGCGACCTGAAAAAAGCCCACACCCCGGCTGAAAATTATTCAGCCCGGCTCGCGCAGCGCCTGGCGCAGCCATTCGACGAAGGTGGCGCATTCCCAGCGTTCCATGGTGCCGGGGCGCCAGCACAGGAAGTAGGCGTTGGGCGAGGGCGCGCTGTGCGGCGACAGGCGCACCAGCCGGCCGTTGTCCAGCCAGGCGCGGCCCAGCCGCAGGTGCATGAGCACCACGCCGAAGTCTTCGGCGGCCGCATCGAGCGCCAGCCCCAGGTCGTTGAACTGGTGGCCCACCGCCGGTTCGGGCAGGCCGATGCCGCAGGCCTTGAACCAGATGCGCCACGACTCCAGCGGCGTGCGCAGCATCTGCACGCGCGCCACCTCGGCGTCGGTCGAGAAGTGCTGCTCGAAGGGCCCGTGTCGCTCCAGGTAGGCCGGGCTGCACACCGGCGAGACGTCGTCGGCCAGCAGCTGGCAGAACTCGCGGTCGTGGAACGGGCCGGTGCCGAAGCGCAGCTCGATGTCGGCGTCTTCGGCCGTGAAGTTGCGCACCGGCATGGTCACCTGCAGCATCAGCTCGATGGTCGGGTAGGCGTCGCGGAACTCGGCCAGCCGGGGCAGCAGCATCTGGCGCGAGAAGGTGGGTGTGACCGCCACGCGCAGCCGCCGCACCTGCGACGCGGGCTCGCGCCCCGGCACCTGCTGCAGCGCCGCGATGGCCTCGCGCACGCGCGCCAGGTAGGCCACACCGTCGGCGCTCAGGCCGAAGTCGTTGCCGGTGAAGAGCTTGAGCTCGAGCTGCGTCTCGAGCTGGCGGATGCGGTGGCTGACCGCGCTGGGCGTCACGCTGAGTTCTTCGGCCGCCAGGTTCACGCTGCGCAGCCGCGCGACGGCCTCGAAGGCCTGCAGGCCCTGGGTCGAGGGGAGTCGCGTCGATGCCATGTGCTTTTGGAAGGGAGTGAGCGATGCGATGTTATCGAAGGGCGACCAGCGCATCGAGCAGCCGCCGCAGATCGTCGACCGCCTCGCGCGCCAGCGCCGCATCGCCCATCTGCGCCTTGACGATGGCGCCGTCGACGCCGAGCGCGGCCGCCTGTGCAACGGCCATGCGTTGCGGGCCGTCGGGCAGCAGGCCGGCGATCACCTCGACCATCTCGCGCTTGTGCTCGCGCGCGATGTCGGCGGCGCCGGCCACGCTGGCCCCCACTTCCACCACCGAGTTGATGAAGGCACAGCCCCGAAACAGCGGGTCGGCGAACCACTCGGCCATCACGTCGGCCAGCACCGGCAGCGCCTGCCCCTGCGCGATGCGTTGCTGCGCGTCGCGACGGCCCAGCGCATCGACGAACCAGGCCATCCACACGCCGTGCCGGTGGTCGAGAAAGGCGCGCACCAGGTCGTCCTTCGAGGGGAAGTGCCGGTAGAAGGTGACCTTGGTGACGCCCGACGCGGCGATCACGCGGTCGATGCCGGTGGCGCGGATGCCGTCGGCATAGAAGAGCTCGTGCGCCGTGAGCAGGATGCGCTCGCGCGCGGGCAGTGCAGAGATGTCCATGCGGCGATTGTAGGCATGTAGACAGGTCTGTCTACTCGTGGCACATTGCGGGCCTTCATCACTTCATTTCTTGACTGAAAGACCGCCATGGAATCCCGCCCGCCGCTGCCGCCCTTTACCCTTGAATCCGCCCTCCAGAAAGTCCAGGCCGCCGAAGACGCCTGGAACTCGCGCGACCCCGCGCGCGTGAGCCTGGCCTACACGCCCGACACCGAATGGCGCAACCGCGCGGACTTCGTCAATGGCCGCGAGCAGGTGGTGGAATTCCTCACCCGCAAGTGGGAGCGCGAGCACGACTACCGCCTGAAGAAGCAGCTGTGGGCCTTCATGGACAACCGCATCGCGGTGCGCTTCGAGTACGAATGGCACGACGCCGCGGGCCAGTGGTTTCGCAGCCACGGCAACGAGAACTGGGAGTTTGCGGAGAACGGGTTGATGCGCAAGCGCTACGCGAGCATCAACGACCAGCCCATTGCGGAATCGGAGCGCAAGTTCCGCTGGGAGCGCTGAGGCGAAGGGGGCGACAACGGGCATGCCTGTTGCTTGCCCTGTCGCATCCCTTCATACCCAGGAGCCAAGCCGCATGAACCGCAACGACGTCACCGAGAAGATCATCACCGTGAAGGTGTCCAAGGGCATCCAGTGGGCCGACGTGGCCAAAAAGGTCGGCCTGTCGAAGGAGTGGACCACCGCCGCCTGCCTCGGCCAGATGACGCTCGACGACAAGCAGGCCAAGGTCATCGGCAAGATCTTCGGCCTCACGCCGGAGGAGCAGAAGTGGCTCCAGGTCGTGCCCTACAAGGGCTCGCTGCCCACGCCCGTGCCCACCGACCCGCTGATCTACCGCTGGTACGAGGTGGTGAGCGTGTACGGCACCACCATCAAGGAGCTGATCCATGAAGAGTTCGGCGACGGCATCATGAGCGCCATCGACTTCAGCATGGACATCCAGCGCCAGCCCGATCCGAAGGGCGACCGCGTCAACGTGGTGCTGTCGGGCAAGTTCCTGCCGTACAAGAGCTACTGACGTTCGGCGTTCAGTCAGTACACCGGTGCCGCCGGCTTCGGCCGCGGCGTCGGGGCCGGGCGCCAGCCGGGGCCCGCCATGCCGTAGCGCGCGCCCTCGATCGCACCTGCAATGGCGCGCGCCACGCCGTCGACCGGCGTCGTCAGCCGCCGCCGTGTGCGCATGCGCTCGAAGGCGTAGCTGTCGGCGATGCGCTCGGCCAGCGGGTCGGCGGCCTCAGCCACGTCGGGGCTCACCAGCGAGACGTGCACGCGCCCCGCGTGTTCCCGCCGCAGCCCTTCGGAGATCGCCTGCACCGCGTACTGCGTGCCGTGGTACACGGCCGAGTCGGGCGTGGCGCCGCCCATGGCCACCGGCGCGACGTTGACGATGTGGCCCCAGCCCTGCTCCTGCATCGTGGGCAGCACGGCCGCCACGCCCAGCAGCATGCCGCGCAGGTTGACGTCGATCATCAGCTCCCACTCCTCGATCTTGCGCTGCCACAGTGGCGACAGCGGCATCACGCCGGCGGCGTTCACCAGCACGTCGATGCGGTCGTGCGTGTCGAGGGCGAACTCGGCAAAGGCCTCCATGTCGGGCCGGTGTGTCACATCGAGCCGCCGGAAGCTCGCCGAGCCGCCGATGGCATTGATCTCGGCCGCGAGCGCCGCGAGCCGTTCGGTGCGGCGCGCGCCGAGCACCACATGGGCGCCGCGCCGCGCGAGCCGCCGCGCCGTCGCCTCGCCGATGCCGCTGCTGGCGCCGGTGACGAGAACCACTGTGTCCTGGATTGCACTCATACAAAACTCCTCATGCGGGTCGATGCGCCATGGCGCAAGGGGTGCGCCGGGCATGCAGAGGAGTCTCGGGGCGAAGGGGCCGGAGGCGGTATCCGGATCGAACGAGGTTTTTGCCTGATCCTGCGAAATGCAGAAACAGGCGGGTCGTGCGCGGGGTCGCGTCAGGCGTGCCGGCCCAGCCGATTCCCCAACGCCAGCAGCCCCCATCCCGCCAGCCCGAAGGTCAGCGCGATGCCTGCGGCATAGACGGCCACGCCGCCGTAGCCGCCGACGTTGGCAGGGTTGAGGAAAGGGTAGGGGTACCAGCCCGTGCGGCTGCCGCGCACCAGCGTGTAGACCAGATAGGCCATCGGGAAGACCAGCGTCCACAGCAGCTGCCGGCCGCCGAGGCGCGTGCGCGGCGGTTGCAGCAGCCAGTCGAGCAGCACGACGCAGGGCATCACGTGGTGCAGCAGCGTGTTGATCCACGGCCGCAGCGCGCCGAGGTCGACGTCGCGCAGCAGCAGCGAGAAGACGATGCCGACCACCGCCATGTTCACGGCCGACAAGGCACGCAGGCGGTCGTCAGGGCCCGTGGATGTTGGCTGCCAGAGGCGGCGCGCGCCGAGCACCAGCACGATGGCCGCGAACAGGTTCGAGAGGTTGGTGAAGAAGCTGAAGAAGTTGACGACGTTGAAACCCATGCGGACATGGATCGTCAGCTGCCAGCCGATCGCCACGAGGGTCAGCAGGCCGAAGAACAGACGCAGCGTGGACCAGGCCATGGGATGCCGTGTCGGTCGTCAGGGCTTGCAGCTGCCGCCCATGGACACCGAGCCGTCCTTGCATTCGGTGAGGATGGGCTCGCCGCGCGACGCGGGCGCCGAGGTGGCGCTCGGGGGCGGCGAGGCCGCGCCGCCTTCGCGCTGGTAGACGATCTTCCTGGTGCCCAGCTCGCAGCTGCCCACCACCTGTCCGCTCGCCGTGGCGGCGGCATCGATGGTGACGACGCTGAAGTTGGTCACGCCCGAGGCGGTGATCTTCGCTTCGATCTGGGCGCGCAGCGTTTCGCAGTTGCTCTGAGTGGGGCTCTGGGCATGGGCGCTGCCGGCGGCCATGAGCAGGGGCCAGGCGGCGGCGGCAACAGCAAGCCAATGGCGTTTCATGAGGGGCCTGCCTTTCTTTCTTGCGTGCAGTGGGGGCGGGAGAAATCGGAGTCTAGTCGCGCACAAAGACCAACGGCCCGCCGCGTGAGCGACAGGCCGTTGGTGTGGGCACTTCCGGGCCTGGTCAGGCCCGGGAGGCGCAACGCAGCGGAATCAGACCGCCGGTGCCAGCACCGCGTTCAGCGTGGCGCTCGGGCGCATCACGGCTTCGTACTTCTTCGGGTCGGCCAGGTAGTAGCCGCCGATGTCCACGGCCTTGCCCTGCACGGCCGCGAGTTCGTCGACGATCTTCTTCTCGTTGGCGGTGAGCGCTTCGGCCAGCTTCTTGAACTTGGCCTGCAGCTCCTTGTCCTCGGTCTGCGCGGCGAGTTCCTGGGCCCAGTACATGGCCAGGTAGAACTGGCTGCCGCGGTTGTCGAGCTGGCCGGTCTTGGGCGACGGGTTCTTGTTGTTGTCCAGCAGCTGGCCGGTGGCGGCGTCGAGCGTCTTGGCCAGGATCTTGGCCTGCGCGTTGCCGGTCTTCAGGCCCAGGTCTTCCAGGCTCACGGCCAGCGCGAGGAATTCACCGAGCGAGTCCCAGCGCAGGTGGTTTTCTTCCACCAGCTGCTGCACGTGCTTGGGGGCCGAGCCGCCCGCGCCGGTCTCGTACATGCCGCCGCCGGCCATGAGCGGCACGATCGACAGCATCTTGGCCGAGGTGCCCAGTTCCATGATGGGGAACAGGTCGGTGAGGTAGTCGCGCAGGATGTTGCCGGTGGCGCTGATGGTGTCCAGGCCGCGCACGACGCGCTCCAGCGTGTAGCGCATGGCGCGCACCTGGCTCATGATCTGGATGTCCAGGCCCGTGGTGTCGTGCTCGTGCAGGTACATCTTGACCTTGGTGATCAGCTGCGCCTCGTGCGGGCGGTAGGCGTCGAGCCAGAACACCACCGGCATGCCGGAGTTACGCGCGCGGTTCACGGCCAGCTTCACCCAGTCGCGGATCGCGGCGTCCTTGACCTGGCACATGCGCCAGATGTCGCCCTTCTCCACGTCTTCGCTCATCAGCACTTCGCCGGTGTCCAGGTCGGTGATGTTGGCCACGCCGTCTTCGGGGATCTCGAAGGTCTTGTCGTGCGAGCCGTACTCTTCGGCCTTCTGGGCCATGAGGCCGACGTTGGGCACGGTGCCCATGGTCTTGGGATCGAAGGCGCCGTGCCACTTGCAGAAGTTGATGATCTCCTGGTAGATGCGGGCGAAGGTCGATTCGGGCATCACGGCCTTCACGTCCTTCAGGCGGCCATCGGCGCCCCACATCTTGCCGCCGTTGCGGATCATGGCGGGCATCGAGGCGTCCACGATCACGTCGTTGGGCGAGTGGAAGTTGGTGATGCCCTTGGCCGAGTCGACCATGGCCAGCTCGGGGCGGCCTTCGTGGCAGGCGTGCAGGTCGCGCTTGATCTCGTCCTGCGTGCTCTGGGGCAGCGTGGCGATCTTGTTGTACAGGTCGACCATGCCGTTGTTGACGTTGATGCCCAGCTCGTCGAACAGCTTGCCGTGCTTCTCGAAGGCTTCCTTGTAGAAGATCTTCACGCAGTGGCCGAACACGATGGGGTGCGAGACCTTCATCATGGTGGCCTTCACGTGCAGCGAGAACATCACGCCGGTCTTGTGCGCGTCTTCGATTTCCTTTTCATAGAAGGCCAGCAGGGCCTTCTTGCTCATGAACATGGAGTCGATGATCTCGCGGTCGAGCAGGGCGACCTTGGGCTTGAGCACGATGGTCTTGCCGCTCTTGGTCAGCAGTTCCATCTTGACGTTGCGCGCGCGGTCCAGGGTCATGGACTTTTCGCCGTGATAGAAGTCGCCGCCGTGCATGTGCGAGACGTGCGAGCGCGAGGCCTGGCTCCACTCGGCCATGCTGTGCGGGTTCTTGCGGGCGTATTCCTTCACGGCGCGGGGCGCGCGGCGGTCGGAGTTGCCTTCGCGCAGCACGGGGTTCACGGCGCTGCCGGTGCACTTGTTGTAGCGCGTGCGGATGTCCTTGTCCTCGTCCGAGGTCGGGTTCTCCGGGTAGTCGGGGATCTTGTAGCCCTTGCCCTGCAGTTCCTTGATGGCCGACTTGAGCTGCGACACCGAGGCGCTGATGTTGGGCAGCTTGATGATGTTGGCTTCGGGCTTGAGCGTGAGCTTGCCCAGTTCGGCCAGGTTGTCGGGCACCTTCTGGTCGTCGCTCAGGAACTCGGGGAACTCGCCCAGGATGCGGGCGGCCACCGAGATGTCGCTCGTCGTCACGTTGATGCCGGCCGGAGCCGTGAAGGCGCGCACGATGGGCAGGAAGGCGTAGGTCGCCAGCAGGGGCGCCTCGTCGGTGAGGGTGTAGACGATGGTGGGTTGCTTCGTGCTCATGCGCTTGCTTCCGTAGGTTCTGGGTTGTCGAGAGGGCTGAAATTTCATTGGGCGAAATGGACTTTCGCCGGAGCCCCCCATTGTCGCCCGGTCGGGCCGGGGCGCGGTCGGAGAAACCCCGATGACCCCTCTGCCAGGGCTTCCCGCGATGGCTACCATTGCGCCCCATGAAAAAGCTGCCTCTTGCCGGGATCGTCGGTCTTCTCGCGTCGCTGCCGGCCGGCCCCGTGCTCGCTGCGCCCGCAGCCCAGGTCTTCGTGGCCGTCAAGACGCCCGAGGCCGTCGACGCCATGTGGCGCGCCCACCTGTGCGCCTTGCTGCCCCAGCCCTGCGATGCGCAGGCGCTGAAGCTGCACCGTCCGCGCGACGGCGGCGCACCCGACGACTACCTGCTCACCTCGGAAAAGCCCCTGGCCATGGCACGCCTGAAGCGCGACGCCGGCACCGGTGGCTGGCAGCTCGCGCAGCTGCACGATTTCTCGACCTACGTGGCCTCGCAGCAGCGCGACCGCCCCAGCACCGACCCCGAGCTGCACCTGGCCCTCGCGCCGGTGCTCTACCCGCTGGCCGAAGGCCGTTGGGCCGTGGCCGTGACCCAGCGCGAATCGGAAAGCTATTCGGGCGGCGGCGCGTCCTATGTGACGGCCGACTTCGTGCCGCTGGACACGCCGCCCGGGCAGCGCGCCAAGGCCGCGCGGGAGGGCATCCCGTACTGGTGTTCGCGGTCGATCCGCGCCTGCTTCAGCGAGAAGGAATACAAGACCTCGAAGCACTGCCACGACGAAAGCCGCGGCAGCCTGCGCATCGCCTACGACGCGCCGGCGAAGGCCGGCGGTCCCTATGTGTGGCGCTACACCTGGCTGCAGAGCGAGTGGCCGGCGCACACGGGGCCGGCCGGCAACAAGCGCACCAGCGTGGACTTCACGGACGACAGCGCGCAGAAACCAACCGCCTGCGACGGCGGGCTGCAGTAGGCAGGCAGCAGACTGCGGCTCAGTGCCGCGGCACCGTCACCGCGCCCACGTGCAGCGTGCGTCCCGCGCCCAGCCCCGCCATGACCAGCACCACGCCCAGGCCGACGAACAGCCACGCCGAGGCGCGGAAGCTGCCGGTCCAGCCGTGCAGCAGCCCGGCCAGCAGCGGGCCGAAGGCCGCCACCATGTAGCCCACGCCCTGCGCCATGCCCGACAGGTGCGCGGCAATGTGCGAATCGGGCGAGCGCAGCACGATCATCGTGAGCGCCAGCGCGAAGGTGCCGCCCTGCGAAATGCCCAGCACCACGGCCCAGGTCCACATGCCGCCGGGGGCGTCCAGCGGCGCGAACAGCATGGCCAGCATGGCCGCCACCGTCATCGCCGAGAGCACCACCGCCAGCGCGCGCTGGTTGCGCAGCTTCACGGCCAGCGCCGGCACCACGAGGCAGGTCACGACCTGCGTCATGACCGACAGCGACACCACGTAGCCGGCCATTTCGCCGCTGAGCCCGCGCTCGCGCAGGATCGGCGCCAGCCAGCCCATCACGATGTACGCCAGGGCCGACTGCAGCCCCATGAAGAAGGTCACCTGCCAGGCCAGCCGGTCGCGCCACAGGCCGCGCACGGTGAAGCCCGACTCGCTGGCCACCGGCTTGAGCGGCAGCGCCTGCGGCGCCCAGATGAACGTGACCAGCGCGGCCGGCACGGCCCACATGGCGAGCGCCAGCGTCCAGCCGCCGCCCAGCGCGTGTTCCAGCGGCACCGTGAGGCCCGCGGCGCTGGCGGCGCCGCCGCACACGGCCATGGTGTACAGGCCCATCATCAGCGCGGCCTGCTTGGCGAAGTCGCGCTTCACCAGGCCCGAGAGCAGCACGTTCGACACCGCGATGCCGCTGCCCGCGATGGCCGAGGCCAGGAACAGCAGCGGGATGTTGCCGGTGCCGCGCAGCACCGTGCCCACGCCGATCAGCACCATGCAGCCCAGCAGCGTGCGTTCGGTGCCGAAGCGGCGCCCGAGCCAGGGCGCCAGCGGCGCGAACACGCCCAGGCAGACGATCGGCAGCGTGGTCAGCAGGCTGGCGGCGGTGGCCGACAGGCCGGTGGCGCGGATGATTTCCGGCAGCACCACCGACAGGCTGGCGAACACCGGGCGCAGGTTGAAGGCGATGAGCACCACCGTCAGGCCAAGCAGCAGCTGGTGGCCCCGGCTGGGCGTCGGCGTGGGGCGCGGCGCGGGGAGGCTGTCGACTTCGGCGTCGATCAGCAGTTCTTCGGCGCCCGATGGCGCCGCCTGGGTGCGCGCAGCAACACCCGTGGGCAAGGTCATGGAGTTCATGCGGTGCCCAGTGCGAGCGCGTTGAGCGTCGGCGCCATCAGCTCGCGCACGGCGGCGGCGGCGCGCTCGGGGTCGCGGCTCGCGATGCCTTCGACGATGGCGCGGTGCGCCGCCTCGTCGGGCTCGGGCAGGCTGGCGCTCAGCGTGCTGGCGATGGTTTCCTTGATGTAGCCGGTGATGAAGCGGCAGGTCTCGACCAGCGCCAGGTTGCCCGACACATCGACGATGGCCAGGTGAAAGGCCAGGTCGCGCTCGATGAAGGCCGCGCCGCCGTCGGCCAGGTCGGGCTGGCCGCGCTTGTCGAGCAGGGCGTTCAGCCGGCGCAGGTCTTTCGCGGTGTGGCGTACGGCGGCGAGCCGGGCGGCCTCGACCTCGAGCGCGCGGCGCACCTCGAACTGGTCGCGCAGGCTGGCCAGGCGCAGCTTCTGCAGGCTGGCCGAGGGGTCGAAGCCTGAGCGCACGTACGTGCCCGAACCCTGCCGCACCTCGAGCAGGCCGCGCGACACCAGCGTCTTCACCGCCTCGCGCACCGTGCCGCGGCTCACGCCCAGCAGCTGCGCCAGCTGGGGCTCGATCGGAATGCGCGAGCCGATGGGCCAGCGGCCCGCCGCGATTTCGGTGCGGATGCTGTTCGCGGCGGCGTCGGCCAGGGAGGTGCGGGGCGGTTGGACGAGCATGGGATCAGGGTGGCTTATTCATTCAATGATTGGATGAATTTAACCATTGTCAAAAAGACGCGGTCGGCGGGAGGGGCATGAAGGCGGCGCGGCGGGTGTCCGGCCGCCCGCTTTACCAGCTGCCCGAGGCGCCGCCGCCGCTGCTCGAACCGCCGCTGTCCGAGGAGGACGACGACGAAGACGAGGACGAGGACGACGAACTGCTGCTGCTCCAGCCGCTGTCCCCGTCGTCGTCGCTCGATTCCATGACGCCGGGCGGCAGGAAGCCGATCAGCATCGAGAAGAACGCCGCTAGCGCAATGGGAATCCACGAGGTGTCCGGCACCGGGCCGGGCGAGGTGATGTGGAACACGTAGCCGCAGATGCCGGCCACGATGACCAGCCGGACGAGGAAGCTGACCACGCTGCGCTGGAAGGTGTTGACCATGCAGCGCACGATGATCACCGCGAACAGCGTCACGCCGCCGATGCACAGCGCCCACAGGAAGCCCCACCAGAAGCGGTCGGCGCCGACCGTGAATGCGACGGCGACCAGCGACGCGATCACGAGCACGAAGCCGCCCATGAAGATGGCGGCCGTGCGCGACATGCCGCAGAGAAAGCCCAGGCCGTAGCCGAAGATCGCCGGCATCGCCAGCACCAGCGCGATGGCCGGATTCAGCAGCGCCGCGCCGGCCGCCAGCGGGCCGGCCCCGAGCAAGCCGAGCACCAGGCGCAGGTCGCGCGGGGCAGGGCGCGCACGCGCCGGTTCGGGCTCGATCGCCGCCAGGGCGTCGGCCCAGGGTTCGGGGCGCGCGCTGCCCTTGCGCTTGCCCTTGCGTTTTTTCTCTTCGGCACGCCGCGAGGCCGAGCTGCCGCGCGACGCGTCGCGCGGGACGCCGCGGCCGTGGTAGATGCCCAGGCCCAGGCCCCACAGCACCACGCCCAGCAGGCCCCAGCCCTCGGGCGTGACGCGGCCGCCGCTCGTCAGGCTGGTGACCTTCTCTTCGTCGGGTGCGGCGGCGTGGTCCACCACGATCTGCTGCGACTCGGGCGCGACAACGCCCACCTCGCCATCGAGCAGCCGCGCGAGCGCGCCCACGGCCGCTTGCACGCCGCCGGCGAAGTCGCCCTCGCGAAAGCGCGGCGCCATCTCGCGGTCGATGATGCGGGCCGCCTGGATGTCGGTCACCGTGCCTTCGAGCCCGGTGCCGACCTCGATGCGCATGCGGCGGTCTTTCTGCGCCACGAGCAGCAGGATGCCGTCGTCGGCGTCGCTGCGGCCCAGCCGCCACTTCGCGAACACGCGCGTGGCGTAGCTCTCGATGGTGTCCTCGCCCGTGGTCGGCACGATGAGCACCGCGAGCTGGGCCTGGGTGCGGCCCTGGATGTCGGCGATCTGCGCGCGCAGCGCCTCGGCCTCGCCGGGCGGCAGCGCCTGCGCGAGGTCGACCACGCGCGAGCTCATCGGCGGCACCGGCACGGGCTTGGCCTGCGCGGCGCGCGGGCCGGCCAGGCACAGCACCAACAGCAGCAGGCCCAGGCACAGCGACAGCCAGCGGGGCATCGACAGCGACACGCGCACCAGCGCGTTCATCGGCGCGCGCCCTTGGCCGCCACAACGCCCGCGCCGCGCACCTCGACCCGGCGCTGGTCGACCACCTTGCCGCTGGCGTCCACCAGCTCGATCAGGTGCCGGCCGGGCCAGGGCAGCCACTGCGCGCTGTTGCCGCGCGCGTGGAACTTGCCGTCGATGCGCCACTGCACGCCGCGCCCCTCGGATTCGAAACGCACGCGCTGGCGCTGCGGCGGAATGTCGGGGTCGAGCGCCAGGATCGTGCCGTCGGCCGGCGCCGTGATGCGCGCCGAGGCGGCGTCGCTCGCCATGCCGGTGTCGAGCGCGAACAGCGGTTGCTCAGTGCCCTGCAGGAACCATTCGCTGCGCGCCGCTTCGAGCGGGCTGCCGTCGGCGCCGGGGCCGAAGCTCACGCGCGCCTCGACCAGCCCGGCGGGCGGCGCGGGCGCGCGGCTGGGTTCGCGCGCGTGCAGGAAGCGCATCACCTCGGCCCACACGGGCGCGGCGCCGCTGGTGCCGCTCACGTCCCACATCGAGGCGCCGCTGGCGTTGCCCACCCACACGCCGACCGTGTAGCGCTGCGACCAGCCCACGGCCCAGTTGTCGCGCATGTCCTTGCTGGTGCCGGTCTTCACGGCGGTCCAGAAACGGGTGGACAGGATGCTGTCCAGGCCGAAGGTGCGCGTGCGCGCGTTCGGGTCGGAGAGGATGTCGCTGACGATGAAGGCGGCGCGCGGGTCGAGCAGCGGCGCGGCTTCAACGGGCTTCGCCTTGGTGGCCGGGGCAGGGCGTGGCGTGAGCGTGGTCGCCCCGAAGCGTCCGCCGTTGGCCATCATGCGGTAGGCATTGGCCAGCGACAGCAGCGACACCTCGGCGCTGCCGAGTGCCAGGCTGTAGCCGTAGTAATCGCCGCTCTCGCGCAGCGGCAGGCCGGCGGCGCGCAGCTCGCGCGCGAAGGCCTCGGGCGACACCATCACCAGCGTGCGCACGGCCGGCACGTTGAGCGAGGCGGCCAGCGCGGTGCGCGCCGACACCGGGCCCTTGAAGCGGCGGTCGTAGTTCTGCGGAATGTAGAGGCCGCTCGCGGTGCTGATCTGCGCCGACGAGTCCTCGATGAGCGAGGCCGCCGTGATGCGCTTCTCGGCCAGGGCCTGCGCGTACAGCAGGGGCTTGAGCGTGGAGCCGGGCTGGCGCAGCGCGGTCACGCCGTCGACCTCGGCGGCCTGGCTCAGCGGGCCCGAGGAACCGACCCAGGCCAGCACCTCGCCGCTCGCGTTGTCGAGCACCACGAGCGCGCCGTCTTCCACGTGGCGGTCGCGCAGCTCGCGCAGGTGGCGCTGCAGGCTGTCGAGCGCGTAGCGCTGCAGCGGCGCGCGCAGCGTGGTGCGCACGCTGGTGGGGGCGGTGGCCTTGTCGTTCCCTGCATCACGCAACTCGCGCAGCACCCGCCGCGCGGCATGTGGCGCGATGCCTTCGTTGGGCTCGAACGCACGCCGCTGCACCACGGCGCTGGTGAACATGTCGAGCGCCTCGCAGTCGGTCTTGGCGCCGGGCTCCATCACGCGCAGCACCTCGCAGGCGCGCTGCGCCACCAGGGCGGGGCGGGCGTTGGGCGCGCGCACCAGCGCGGCGGCCACGGCGGCCTCGCGTGCGTCGAGCCCGCTCGGGGCCTTGCTGAAGAGCGTGCGCGAGAGCGCGTCGATGCCGACGATCTCGCCGCGGAAGGGCACCGTGTTCAGGTAGGCCTCGAGGATCTGGTCCTTGCGCCAGCGGCGCTCCAGCTGCGTGGCGGCCACGGTCTGGCCGATCTTCTGCGTGAAGCTGCGCCCGCCCGCCGCGCGGCGCAGGTCGTCGTCGAGCAGGCCCGCCAGCTGCATGGTGATGGTCGAGGCGCCGCGCGTGCGCGTGTTCCACAGATTGCCCCAGGCGGCGGCCGAGGCGGCGCGCCAATCGACGCCGCTGTGTTCGTAGAAGCGCTTGTCCTCGCTCAGCACCATGGCCGCGCGCAGCGCGGGCGACACGTCGGCCAGCGCGGTCCACTGGCCGCGCCGCACCGTGGGGTCGGTGCGCACGCGCTGCAGCAGCTCGCCCTGGCGGTCGAGCACGGCGGTCTCGGAGGAACGGAAGTCGCGCTTCACCTCCTCGAAGCTGGCCAGCGCCCAGGCCGAGGGTGCGGCGGCTGCCGTCAGCAGGACCACGGCCAGGGTGTGCCGGGCGGTGGAAGAAAACGAGAACGCAAGAGGCATCGCAGCAGACGGGGCCGAAGGGCGGCAGGCAAAGCGGAGACGGCCCATTCTCCGCCATGCCTTCCGGGACGCGTCAGGTGCCCACGTACGCAGCGAGATGCTGTCCTGTGAGCGTGGCGCGTTGGCTGATCAGCTCGGCCGGCGTGCCCTCGAAGACCACGCGCCCGCCGTCGTGGCCGGCGCCGGGGCCCAGGTCGATGATCCAGTCGGCGTGCGCCATCACCGCCTGGTGATGCTCGATGACGATGACCGACTTGCCCGCATCCACCAGCCGGTCGAGCAGGGCCAGCAGCTGCGCCACGTCGGCCAGGTGCAGGCCGGTGGTCGGCTCGTCGAGCACGTACACGCCGCCCTTCTCGGCCATGTGCGTGGCCAGCTTGAGCCGCTGGCGCTCGCCGCCCGACAGCGTAGTGAGCGGCTGGCCCAGGCTCAGGTAGCCCAGGCCCACGTCGGCCAGCCGTTGCAGGATGGCGTGCGCCGCCGGTGTGCGCGCCGGGCCCTCGCCGAAGAAGGCCGCGGCCTCGGTCACCGGCATCGCGAGCACCTCGCTGATGTCGCGCCCGCCGAAGCGGTGCTCGAGCACCGAGGCGTGGAAGCGCTTGCCCTCGCACTCCTCGCAGATCGTGGCCACGCCGGCCATCATCGCCAGGTCGGTGTAGATCACGCCCGCGCCGTTGCAGGTGGGGCAGGCGCCCTCGGAGTTGGCGCTGAACAGCGCAGGCTTCACGCCGTTGGCCTTGGCGAAGGCGTTGCGGATCGGGTCGAGCAGGCCGGTGTAGGTGGCCGGGTTGCTGCGGCGCGAGCCGCGGATCGCGCCCTGGTCGACCGCCACCACGCCCGCGCCGGCGGGAATCGATCCGTGCACCAGCGAACTCTTGCCCGAGCCCGCCACGCCGGTCACGACCACCAGCACGCCCAGCGGAATGTCGACATCGACGTTGCGCAGGTTGTGCGCCTTGGCGCCGCGGATCGGCAGCGCACCGGTGGGCTGGCGCAGCTTCTTCTTGAGCGCGGCCCGGTCGTCCAGGTGCCGGCCCGTGAGCGTGCCGCTGGTGCGCAGCGCTGCCACGCTGCCTTCGAAGCAGACCGTGCCGCCCGCCGAGCCCGCGCCGGGGCCGAGGTCGACGACGTGGTCGGCGATGGCGATGGCCTCGGGCTTGTGCTCCACCACCAGCACCGTGTTGCCCTTGTCGCGCAGGCGCAGCAGCAGCTCGTTCATGCGCTGGATGTCGTGCGGGTGCAGGCCGATGGTGGGCTCGTCGAAGACGTAGGTCACGTCGGTGAGCGAGGAGCCCAGGTGGCGGATCATCTTCACGCGCTGCGCCTCGCCGCCCGAGAGCGTGCCCGAGGGGCGGTCGAGGCTGAGGTAGCCGAGGCCGATTTCCACGAAGGAATCGAGCGTGTGCGCCAGCTTGGCCAGCAGCGGCGCCACCGAGGGCTCGTTCAGGCCGCCGACCCACGCAGCGAGGTCGCTGATCTGCATCGCGCAGGCCTCGGCGATGTTGAGCTTCTTGATGCGCGACGAGCGCGCCGCCTCGCTCAGCCGCGTGCCCTCGCACTCGGGGCAGGTGGTGAAGGTCACGGCGCGTTCCACGAAGGCGCGGATGTGCGGCTGCATCGCCTCGACGTCCTTGGCCAGGAACGACTTCTGCACCTGCGGAATGAGGCCCTGGTAGGTGAGGTTGATGCCGTCGATCTTGATCTTGGTCGGCTCCTTGTGGAGCAGGGCGTCGAGCTCCTTCTTCGTGAACTTGCGGATCGGCTTGTCGGGGTCGAAGAAGCCGCAGCCGTTGAATATGCGCCCGTACCAGCCTTCCATGCTGAAGCCCGGGATGGTGAGCGCGCCTTCGTTGAGCGACTTGCTGTCGTCGTAGAAGGCGCTCAGGTCGAAGTCCGTGACCGCGCCCCGGCCCTCGCAGCGCGGGCACATGCCGCCGGTGCGGCTGAAGGTCTGCTTCACCGTCTTGGCGGCGCCGCGCTCCACCGTGATGGCGCCGGTGGCTTTCACCGAAGGCACGTTGAACGCGAAGGCACTGGGCGAGCCGATGTGCGGCTTGCCCAGGCGGCTGAAGAGAATGCGCAGCATCGCGTTGGCGTCGGTCGCGGTGCCGACGGTGGAGCGCGGGTCGCCGCCCATGCGCTCCTGGTCCACGATGATCGCGGTCGTCAGGCCGTCGAGCACGTCGACCTCGGGCCGCGCGAGCGTCGGCATGAAGCCCTGCACGAAGGCGCTGTAGGTCTCGTTGATGAGCCGCTGCGACTCGGCCGCGATGGTGCCGAACACCAGCGAACTCTTGCCCGAGCCCGAGACGCCCGTGAACACCGTGAGCCGGCGCTTGGGCAGCTCGACGCTGATGTCCTTCAGGTTGTTCACGCGCGCGCCCTGCACGCGGATGAGGTCGTGGTGGTCGGCGGCGTGCCTGCCGTTCGCGTCCTTCGTGCTCTTTGTTTCCTTCTTCGGGGCCTTGCTGCTCATCGGGTCTTTCTCTGGAAGGGACACGGGGCCGCCACGGCGGCGGCGCCCGTGCAGGAGGTCAGGGGGCTACGGCGCCGGCGGGCCGGCTCAGCGCGTCTGCTGGATGCGGATCAGGTTGCCCGCCGGGTCGCGCACCGCGCAGTCGCGCACGCCGTAGGGCTGGTCGGTGGGCTCCTGCACGATCTCGGTGTTGCGCGCCTGCAGGCGCTCGAAGGTGCCTTCGAGGTCCGGCGTGGCCAGCAGCAGCGAGGCGAAGGTGCCCTTGGCCATCATCTCGGCGATGGTGCGGCGCTCGTCGTCGGTGAGCCCGGGCGTGGCGGCCGGCGGGTACAGCACGATGGAGGTGGCGGGCTGGCCGGCCGGGCCGACCGTGATCCAGTGCATGCCGCCGTAGGCGACGTCGTTGCGCACCTCGAAGCCCAGGGTGTCGCGGTAGAAGGCCAGCGAGGCCTGCGGGTCGGTGTGCGGAAGAAAGCTCGAATGGATGCTGAGGTTCATGTCGATGGTCCGAAGTGTGTACGGGCCGTCATGCTAGGTGCGACTCGGGGTTTCGCGCTTCTCGATTCCTGATCGGGCGCGTCACTTGTTTGGCGATGCACGCCGGCATGCCCGCCGTCGCCTGCGCCGCCTCGCGCCGGTAGACGCCGGGCGACACGCCCACCAGCTCGGTGAAGCGCGTGGTGAAGGTGCCCAGCGAGGCGCAGCCGACCTCGAAGCAGACCTCGGTCACGCTCAGGTCGCCGCGGCGCAGCAGCGCCATCGCGCGCTCGATGCGCCGCGTCATCAGGTAGGCGTAGGGCGACTCGCCATACGCCAGCCGGAACTGGCGGCTGAGGTGCCCGGCCGACATGTTGGCGTCGCGCGCGAGCGCTTCCACGTCCAGCGGCTGCGCGTGTTCGCGGTCGATGCGATCGCGCACGCGGCGCAGCCGTGCGAGGTCGGGCAGGGAGGGCTGGGGCTGCGTGGCGGTCATCGGCGGGATCGTGCCACGTCGCTACGGCGTGCTCAAGCGCAGGCAAAGGTTCCACATCCGGTAACGAACTTCACACAAGCGCCTGCATCTGGACACCCGATGCGCACGCAGCGGGGCTTCAATACGGTACGGGCTCGCAGGAGGCGGGCCCGACCGTACAGCCCCACCCAAGGAGAACTCCGCATGACGAAAACACTCGCGCTTTTGCTGGCCGCCTCGGCCATCCTGGCTGGTTGCGTGGTCGCCCCCTACGACCGGGGCCCGCCCCCGCGCGGCCACGGCTACGACCGCGACCGCGACGGCGTGCCCAACCGCTACGACCGTGACCGCGACAACGACGGCGTGCCCAATCGCTACGACCGCCGGCCGAACAACCCCTACCGCTACTGACGCCGGGGCTGAAGGCCCCCAAACAAAAAGACCGCGAGGCGCGCAGCCCCGCGGTCTTTTTTCTTGTGCGTGTGTGGATGTGCTCAGGTGGCGCGGCGCGCCATCAGCGCCCACAGGCCGGCCGCGCTCAGCAGCGAGCCGCCCGCCAGATGAAAGCGCCGCTGCGCGCGTGGCGAGGCGAGCAGCCGGCCCGCCGAACTGGCGAACACCGCATAGAGCGTGGCGTTGAGCGTGGCCAGCGCCACGAAGGTCAGCGCCAGCACCCACATCTGGTGCGACACGTCGGCGCCCGGACTGATGAACTGCGGCAGGAAGGCCACGAAGAACACGATGCCCTTGGGGTTCAACGCCGTCACCAGGTAGGTGTTGGCGAACAGGCGCCAGCGCGAGGCCGGTGCGGCCGGCGCGGCGGTCTCGGTGGACGAGATGCCGGCGCGCAGCAGCTTGATGCCCAGGTACAGCAGGTACAGGCCGCCGACCCACTTCACCACCGTGAACCAGAAGGCCGACGCGGCCAGCAGCGCGCCCAGCCCCAGCAGCGACACCACCAGCGCGGTCGAGTCGCCCAGCGCCACGGCGGCCACCAGCGGCACGTTGGCGCGGCGGCCGTGCGACATCGAATAGCTGATCACCGTGAGGATGGTCGGCCCCGGAATGATCAGCAGCAGCGCCGAAGCGGCGACGAAGGCGAGCCAGAGTTCGATGGGCATGGGTGTTCCTGAAAGAGGGAGGAAGAGAGGGAAGGGCGGTGCGCCGTTCAGCGCGGGAACGAAGTCTTTTTCATGCGTCCGAGGCCGAAGCAGGTGCGCCGAAACGCAGCGCGGACCGCGCCTTGGCGCGCTCGGCCTCGATGGCCCGGTCGCGCGGCTCGGCCGTGGTGACCAGCGAGTCGATCAGCCGAGCGGCCGTGGCGGCTACTTCGTCCACGGCATGCTCGAAGGCCTGCTCGTTGGCGCGCGAGGGCACGCTGAAGCCGCTGAGCTTGCGCACGAACTGCAGGGCGGCGGCGCGGATCTCCTGCTCGGTGGCAGGGGGCTCGAAGTTGTAGAGGGTCTTGATGCTGCGGCACATGGCGAATGCTCCGGTCAGGCGCGGCGCAGGGGCCGCGCGGCCAGTCTAGCGAAACAGCGCCTGGTTGCGCAGCACCCGCCGGGCAAAGGCTATTTCAGGCTCAGGACACCCAGCCCCAGCCCGATCACCCCCAGCACGAAGCTCACGAGGCTGATCTGCAGCGGGATGCGGTAGGCGGGATCGGGGTGGTCCCAGTGTGCGCGCAGCACCTCCAGCGCGGTGGCCCGGCGGATTTCCATCGCGCAACCGTGAAAGCCCTGCATGTTGATGCTGCTCTTGGGAATCTGCAGCGCGAGCCGGGTTTCGTAGTCGATCTCGATGCCGTCTTCGGGGAAGCCCGGGTCGCGGCCGATGCCCCGGATCATGCGGCAGCAGCGCTTGCCGGCGTTCGTCTTCAGCACCACCCAGGCGTTGCGCCCGCCCAGCGGCGCCAGCCGCTGGTTGTGCACGCGGATCAGCGAGAAAGCCTCGTAGTCCGCCGGGTTGGTGAACGAGCGTTGTTGCGTGACGTGGAGTCCTGTGACCATGATTTCCTCCCCCTGTGAATGAACGCCGGTGCGCCTGCCGGACAGCCCGTGCAGGCGTCGGTTTCGACGTTAGTTCAGAAGGCGGGAGGTGCCCATTGGCGTTGCCATGGAGAGAACGATTCAATCGTCAACAATGGTGAAGCAGACGGGCGATCCGGCCGCGCGTCGGCTTGGGCTCAGTCGCCCTCGTAGAAGAATTCTTCGCGCACGATCTTGCCGTCCTTGACGGTGTACAGCGCCATCTCTTCCATCGTGAAGCGCTGGCCCGTGGGCTTCATGGTCACGTCGAAGCGAAAACCCACGATGAAGCGGTCGTCGTGCGGCCAGGGGCCGGCCACCTGGAACGAATGCACCTCGTGGTTGGCGACCCACCATTCGCCCTTGGCGCGGATGGCCGACAGGCCCACCGACTCGCGCGACATGCCGGGCGGCGCGCTGGCCTCGACGCTGACGGCCTCCGGCGCGTAGAGCGCCTGGGCTTCATCGAATGTCCCTGCTTTGCACAGCGCCACGAGCTTGGCGGCGATTTCCTGGGTGTTCATGCGTTTCTCCAGTGAGTTGGGGGGATGACGGGAGGCGCAGTGTAGGCCCGCGCACCGTGCGTCGTCGACAGATGTTCAACGCGCTGGTTCGTTGAGCGCGCGCAGGCTGTCGACGCCCTCCGGCGAGAGCCACAGCAGTGTGTTCAGGTAGGTCTCGATGCGGTCGACCAGCGCGCTGCGCGGGCCCTCGCGCCATTCGGTGGAACCGTAGAACGCCGCCTGCTCGGCCTCCAGCGCCTCGCGGCTCGCGTAGGCGCGCACGAGGTGGTAGCTCTCTTCCTCGTGGTCCGACCGGCCGTAGCTCACCACGTCCATGCCCTTGCTGCGCAGCATGGGCACCGCGCGTTCATGCATCGCGCGGTGGAAGTCGTCGAGGGTGCCGGGCTTGAGACGGTAGGTGCGGATTTCGAGCAGGTGCTTCATGGGAATGGACGGCAGCGTTCATGCGGGAATGCGCGGTGCTTCGACGTCGTGCAGCCGCGCGCTGAAGTCGTACTTGTAGGTGTAGTCGCCGGCATAGGCCAGCGCGATCTTCCCGGTCCACGTGATGTCGAAGCGGTCGGTGCCCGCGATGCGGTCGAAGCGGATGCGATGGTGGGCCGCGGCGTCGTGCCCGAGCAGGTAGATGTGAAAGACGTTGTCTTCCATGTCGTCGGGCGGCGGCAGGTCGATGCTGACCTCGAGCCCGTCGATGCGCGCCAGGCTGAAGTCCTGCAGTGCGCAGACCGCGAAGCCGCCGCCGTCGCCCCAGGCGGTCGACGACAGCGTGCAGCGGTGGTAGTTGGTCCAGACCCCGGGCGCGTCCCAGTCGGAGGGGTAATCGATGTCCTCGTCTTCCGGCTCGTCGATCTCGCGCTCGGCGTCGTAGTCTTCGCTGCGCAGGTGCAGGTCGAACCACACCTCGTTGTTCCTCACGGACGCTGTCCAGCGGAACTCCTTGACGGGATGGCCTTCGGGCCAGGGGTTGCCGGCGAAGTGAATGCGGTTTGGAGGCGTCATGGGGCGGGTGTCGTGTGTGTTCGTTGCGCTGTCGTGTGCGCGGGCATGGGCGCTGTCGTCCGCGACCGCGATGCAGCGCTCCAGCAGGGCGGCCTCGCGCACCTCTTCGGTGGTGT
This sequence comes from Variovorax sp. GW821-FHT09D04, assembly GCF_059416405.1. NCBI lineage: Bacteria > Pseudomonadati > Pseudomonadota > Betaproteobacteria > Burkholderiales > Comamonadaceae > Variovorax > Variovorax sp. GW821-FHT09D04. The sequence goes on along the minus strand of NZ_JBWKPA010000004.1, from coordinate 128,393 downwards.
TCACCTGGAACACGTTCTTGCCGCAGTCGCTGCAATACCGGACGCCGGGTGTGGCGGTCGCTTCGAGTGCGTCCCAGGGCTTGGGGCACGAGAGCGATCCGTCGTGCCCGCTTCCGGGCGGCGCCTGCGGATCGACCGGTGCGCGGCCGATGCGGATCGACTTCTTCATGGGGGCGGTGGGCGGTGGGTGCCGAGGATGTACTGCGCGACCCATTCCGCCTGTTCCGGTGTGTCGGGCATGTCGACGCCCCGGGAGCGGCTCAGCAGGTGGAAGATGTTCTGGCGCGGAACGCCGAGCCCGTGCAGCAGGCTGCCCGCGATGAGGCCCGTGCGGCCGATGCCTGCGCGGCAGTGGATGGCGATGGCCTTTCCGCTCGCCAGTTCGGCGCCCAGTTCGGCAATGAAGGCCGCCGCGTCCTGCTGCGATGCCGGCAGGCCTCGGTCCGGAATCGGGAAATGCCGGAACACGATGCCATGTTCGGCGCACAGCGCAGGCTCTTCCCGGAGTTCAAGTGCCCGGATTTCCTGTGCCTCGAGCAGGGAGACCACCATGTCCAGCGAGGCACGCTGCCAGGACGCCACCTCGGCGCGCAGCAGGTCACCGCCGCGCGGACGTGCCATCAGGCCCAGCCGATGCGGCGGTATGTCGCGGACCCAGTGGATGGTGGTCTCGAACATGGTCTGCGGACCTTACAGCCGATCGATCAGCCGCATCGCCCTCAGGTGAAAACGATCGCCGTCTTGTGCGCGATGCTCAGCCGCGCCGATTCGTACAGCAGCAGCCACGATTCGATCTCCCGGTAGAGGCCTTCGTCCTCTCCCAGGCTGTCGGCGATCCGCGCGGCTTCCTCGTCCGACAGCTCGCCATCCGAGAGCGTGATGCCGAGCGCGGGGGCGACCAGCACCAGTTCCTCGAGCAGGCGGTACGACGAGCCGAGCATGCCGCCGGGCAGGTCGGTCTCGTCTTCCTCGGCAAAGATCACTTCGTCGAAGTCGACCGGCAGGTAGAAACCTTCCGCGTCGGAGTGGCACAGCAGGTGGCTTTCGAACAGGCCCGCCACGTCTTCGAGCGTCTCGTCTTCCGTGGGGTCGGCGTCCTCCGGCAGGGGCGTGGCGATCCAGTCGGGCGTCGTCACGCGGTGCGCGTAGGCGCGGCGCAGGTAGTGGATGAACGAATAGGGCAGGCCGTCGAGCGGCGCGCGGGATTCGAGCGGCGGCAGGGTGCGGGGCTCCACGTGCGGCGGCAGGCCGGCTTCGGCGAGCTTGCGGTTAGCGGCGGCGAAATCCGCCTCGAAGTGTTCGGCGCCTTCGGGATCGTTCTCGATCAGGTCGGCGAGGATGCCGACGCAAATGGCCAGGCCCATGGGGTTCTCCAGGTTGTGGGTTCGCGCGATGGTGATGAACGCAGATGAAGGCGGGATGACCGGCGGGTTTCAGTGCCCGCCGGTGATCTGTTTCACTTGGCCTTCGCCCTGATGGGGCGTCGGAATGCTTACTGGAGTACGCAGGACCAGTCTACGGCTGGCGTGTTGGCTGCGACGTAGTTCTTCACCGTGACGACGGGTGCCACATAAAGATCGGCTTGGCGCGAAACCAGGTAGTCGGCGATCTGCGTGTAGGCCGACTGGCTGATCGAGTAGCCGTCACCGGTGTCGCCCAGCGAATGGAAGACGAGGACTGTCCAGGTGCCCTTGGCAATGCCGTTGTCGATCGCCTGCTTGGCGGTGCTGACTGCGATCGCGTCGCTTCCTGCGATCGAAAGTCCGCTGATGTTGAAGCGGCGCCGAACCACCGCGCTCGGCTGGTTTTCTCCGGAACCCAACCCGCGCGCGCCTGTGACCGACGAGGCCAGCAGGCCTGCATATTCGCAGGCACCGACCTGTGTGCTTTGACCGCTCGCCTGTGACCCGACCACATAGTTGCCTTGCGGGTACGCGTAGGTGTGATCGGCGGGCGTCATGCCGTAGATGTTGCTCAAGAGCCACCATTCCATGTTGCCGACTTCACCAGCGACTTCCTGCCACGTCTTCGTTGCCAGAATCTGGTCGCTCCAGTGGGTATACGAGTGGTTTCCCACCTCATGCCCGCGCTGGTAGACCTGTGCCCATTGCCCCGCATTGGCCGGGACCGAGGACAAGCCCATCGCGGTCAGATAGAAGGTCCCCTTGAGTCCTCTGGCATCCAGGATGGCGGCCTGCGTGAGCTGGCTGGGCCATCCATCATCGGCCGTGATGCTGACGGCGCTCTTCTTGTTCGCCGGCCATTGAAACGCCATCGCAGTGCCGGAGAAAAGAACAGCCAGCGCGAGCAGCGATTTGACGGGGACTTTCATTCTCAGAACCTTTCAACAGAGGATTGATTCCTCAGGGACACGAACTGGCGGACGACCTGAGGACCCCTCTGGATTTCTTGCTTCTTGAGCCTCACTTCGCCGCCTCCACCTTCACCCGCGCATTCGGCGTCTCGCCGAACATCTCGGGCGCGTACATCGCTTCCACGCGGCTGGGCGGCAGCGCGAAGTCGCCGACGTTGTTCAGGCGCACGGTGTATTCCATCTTCACGACGCCCTTGGGCAGGTACTCGTAGTAGCTGCGGAAGGCCTCGAAGCTGCGCTCTTCGAAGGCCGGCCAGCCGGAACCGCTCTTCTTCTCGCCCTGCGTGGCGATCTGCGAGTCGCGGCCCAGGCCGCTGCCCAGGATGGTGGCGCCGCCCGGGACCGGGTCGGTGATCACGACCCAGGTCATGTCGGTGCTGGCGTTGACCTCGATGCTCACGCGCAGCACGTCGCCGCGCGTGTACTTGCCGGCCACGGCCTGCTCGACCGGCGTGACGGTCTTCTTCAGCGCGTAGCCCGCCGCGAACGGCGCCTTCAACTGCACGGCGGCCAGCGACTGCAGCGTGAGCCACGGCTTGCCGGTGCCCTGCTGCGTCACCAGCAGCGTGTCGCGCACGGGCGCACCCGTGGGCGATGCGGACCAGGGCAGGAACATCGTGTTGTTGCGCAGGTTGCCCGGCGAGGCGGGCGCGCCGAACATCGTGGTCTGGTTCGGGGCGCCGGTTGCGTCGCTGGCCTTCACGCGCTCCACCTTGCTCCAGTCGACCTGCGCCTTCACCGCGCCCAGCGTGGCGGCGGTGACGCCGGCCACCGGCGTGCTCTCGAACACCTTGCTGAACTTCTCCAGCGCCAGCCCGCCCCACAGGTTGGCGGTGGTGGTGTGCCAGGCGCCGTTCTGCTGGCGGCCGATGAAGCCGTTGGCGAGCTTGCCGATGTCGTCCTTCCAGGCCGGGTCGTCCATCACCGTGAGCAGCAGGCGCGCGGTGTTGACGTCGCCGTTGGTCATGAGCCACCACCAGTAGTCGTCCTGCTCGGTGCTGAAGATGAGCTTGGTGCCCTGGTAGGAGAGGCGCGCCTTCAGCACGTTGTTGGCCTCGTCCAGGCGCTGCTGGCGCTGCGGCACGTCGTTCACGCGCTTCAGGATGTTGACCCAGTCGATCACCGCGCTGGTGGGCCACTGGTTCGGCGCGATGGTGATGCTGCCGAGCATGCTGCCCTTGGCCTTGCCGTAGCGCGAGAGCGCTTCGAGCGCGGCGAGCTTGCGCACGTCCAGGTCCTTGCGTGGGCTCCAGAACTCGCGCGTGACGCGGCCTTCGACGAACGCGATCAGGCCCGACTCCATCGGTGCGCGCGCGTCGTCGGCGAGCGCGAAGGCGGGGTTGAGCTGGGCCGCTTCGTGCGTGGCCGCGAGCAGGTACGACGTGAGGATGTCGCTGCCGCGGTTGGCTTCGCCGTCGCGCGGCGGGAAGTAGCTGGCGAGGCCGTCGCTGTCCAGGTAGGTCGGCAGCGTGGCCAGCACGCCCTGCCACATCTTCGCGTCGCGCAGGCCGACCGCCTTGCTGGTCTTCTGCTCGAGGCAGCTGAAGGGGTAGTTGGCGAACCAGTCGCGCACGCCCGGCAGGCCCTCGGCCAGCTTGGGCTGCAGCGACATCTTCAGGCCACCGCGGCCGGGCAGGGCGTCGGCGGGCGGTGCCACGTCGAGCGTGAATGGCCCGTCGACCTGCACCAGCGTGGCCTGCTGCACCGTGAGGGGCACGGCGGGCACGATGCGCTGGCGCACCTTGAGTGCGTCGCGCGCGCCGCCGACGGTGTCTTTCGCCTCGATCTCCCACAGGATGGCTTCGGCGCGCGTCTGCGCGAGCTGCGCGGGCGCGGTCACGTTCCAGGCCACTTCACGCGATTCGCCGGCCGGGATGTCCACGGTCTGCGTTTCGAGCGTGAGCAGCGTGGCGCGCGGCGTGGCCTCCACCTTCATCGGTTTCTGCGTGGTGTTGCGCAAGGTGATCTGCGCGCGGAACTGGTCGTCCTCGCGCACCAGCGGCGGCAGGCCGCTGATGATCTGCAAATCTTGCGTGGCCTGGATGCTGGCCTGGCCGGTGCCGAACAGGCTGGTGCCCGCATCGGCCACGGCCACGATCTTGAAGGTGGTGAGCGCGTCGTTCAGCGGCACCGTCACCACGGCCTGGCCGTTGGCGTCGAGCACGATCTTCGGGTTCCACACGAGCAGGGTGTCGAGCAGCTCGCGCGTCTGGCCCTTGCCGCCGCCGCCGCCCGCGGGCACGGCCTTGCGACCGTAGTGGCGCCGGCCGACGATTTCCATCTGCGCGGTGGAGGTGCTCACGCCCCAGCTGCGCCGCTGCAGCATCGCGTTGAGCAGGTTCCAGCTGTCGTTGGGCATGAGCTCCAGCAGGGCCTGGTCGACCGCGGCCAGGGCCACTTCGGCGCCGGCGGCCGGCTTGCCGTCGGGCAGCTTGGCGGTGATGGTGACCTGCGCCTTGCTGCGGATCGGGTAGCTGGGCTTGTCGCTGGTGACGGTCACGTCGATCTGGTGCGCGCGCGTGCCGACGCGGATCTCGGCCATGCCCAGGCGGTAGGCGGGCTTGCTCAGGTCGACCATGGCCGTGGGCGCGACGTATTCCTTGCCCTCGTACCAGAAGGCGGTCCACCACTCGCGCGGCGCCTTGAAGCCCCAGGTGAAGAAGCTGTACCACGGCACTTCGCGCAGGCGCCCGCGCAGCGCGAGCACGCTCACGTAGGCGTTCGGGCCCCACTCGGGCTTGACCTGCAGGCTGACCGTCGGGTCCTTGCCGTCCAGCTGCACCACGTGCGTCTCGATGATGCCTTCGCGTTCCACCGCCACGAGTGCGGTGGCAAAGCGGAAGGGGCTGCGGACCTGGAACTTGGCGACCTCGCCGGGCTGGTAGCTCTTCTTTTCGGGCAGCACGTCGATGCGGTCGTTGTCCTCGCCGCCGAACCACAGTTCGCCCTGCTTGGTCACGTAGACCGAGCTCACGGCGCTGGCGCTGCGGCCGTCGCTGTCGGTGGCGCTGGCCACCAGCTCGACCTCGCCGGCCTCCTTCAGCTCCGACTCGCACAGCAGCAGGCCGCGCGAATCGCTCTTGCCGGAGCAGACGGTGCCGATGTCCTTGGTTTCGGTCTTGTTGTCGTAGGTGTAGAAGCCGCCCACCATGCGCTTGCGGCTGGTGGTGGTGATGCGGGCCACGGCGCGCACGTTGAGCGTCACGCCGGCCTGGGGCTTGCCCGTGAGGTCGAGCGCGAGCGCCTGGAACTTGAGCTTCTGGCTGGTCGAGACCCAGCCCTCGGTCTTGATGCCGGCGATGACCGACGCGGGCCACAGCGTCTGCGTGCTGCGAATGGTCTGCACCTCGCCGTTCGGGTCGGCGTAGGTGGCTTCGAGCAGCAGCTCGCGCGCGGCCTTCACCTTGGGCACCTTGTCGATCGTGACCTTGCCGGCGCCGTCCTTGTTCAGCGTGAGCGGCAGCTTGTCGGCGATCACGCGGGTGTCGTTCACGCTGTTGAGGTCTTCCTCGCCGGCGCTCGTGTCGGCGGCGGTGGCGGCTTCGCTGCCGTCGCCGGCGGCGCGCGGCGGGTTGAAGCTGAAGGCGTCGTAGTCGGAAAAGCTCAGGCCCTTGCCGCGCACCATGGCCGACACGCGCACCGGCAGGTTGGCGGCGCCGCCGCCGGCCACGTAGTTGATCTGCACGTCGGTGGGCACGCTCGTGGCGGCCACCAGCGGCTTCTTCTCGGTGGGCGCGATGCGGCCTTCGAGGACCGGCAGGCGGAACTCCTCGACGCGGAAGATGCCGGTCGAGTAGGTGCGGTTGTTGCCTTCGTCATTGGTGCCGTCGCCGCTGCGCAGCTCGACCTGGTACACGCCGAGCTTGGCGGCCGGCGGAATGGCAAAGCTGTTCTCTGCGCTCAGGCCGCCGGTGGCGGTCTTGCGCCAGGCCAGCGGCTGGGTGAAGCGCTGGCCGCTGCCCATGTGGGTCACGACCAGCGTGTCGGGCCGGTCTGCCGGCAGGCCGAAGCCCTTGCTGGTCTGCGTGCGCAGCAGGCTCTTCATCGACACCGTCTCGCCGGCGCGCAGCAGCGTGCGGTCGAAGATGGTGTGGGCGATGCCATCGGGGCGCACGTCCAGGCTGGTGGGCACGTTGAAGCGCCAGGGCTCGATGCCGCGCTGCCAGTCGCTCCAGGTGAAGGCGAGGTCTTCCACGCCCTTGTCGTCCTTGGCGCGCGCGCTCACGAACCAGGCGCTGGTCTCGTACTCGTTCGGGCCGTTGCAGCTGGGTGCATCGGGCGACACGCCGTTGAGCATCACGATGCCGCTGGCGTCGGTGGTGCCGGTGGCCACGGCCTTGCCGTCGCAGCTGGACACGCGCACCTCGGCGCCCGCCACCACCTTGCCCTTGTCGAGCGTGGTGACCCAGGCCATCGAGTTCTCGCGGCCCAGCTTGAAGTGCACCGCCAGGTTGGTGGCCAGCGCGGTGGTGCGCACGTACATCGTGCGCCCGGCGTTGTAGCGCTCGTCGAGAAGGGCTTCGCCGAGTTTCTGCGAGGCGATCTCCAGCACGTGGAAGCCCGGCGTCAGCGGGATGCCGACCACTTCGAAGGGGCGCGGGTCGCCGCTCTCGGCCTTGGGCATGTCCAGGGCCTTCACGCCCGGCTGGCCGCCGAGCAGCGACACCATGCGCGTCTGCACGTGCGAGCGTTCGTTCTTGTCGATCACCGGGGGCAGGGCGCCCTTCACGTCGCGGCGCGCGGTGTCGCGGCTGACCGTGTAGCTGTCGTAGCGGCGCACCTTGCGGTACCACGCGATGATCTCGGCGTCGGTCTTGGGGTTGAGGTCGCTCACCTTGCCGGGCGTGAGCGCCTGCACCATGAGTTGCGGCTCCACGCGGCGCACGGTGACCGGCATCATGGCTGGCGTGCCGGGCTCGGCCAGGCGTTCGATCACGCCGAAGGGCGAGGCCGCGAACTTGGCCAGCGGCGGCATCGCGCCGGTCGCCACCTTCAGCGGAAAGCCGCCGGGCGTGCCCAGCGGGCGGCCCGAGGCGTCCTGGAAGCCGGAAGGCAACTCGATGCTGAACTGCGTGCTCTCGGCCAGCGGCGGGCCGAAGCTCGCGCTGTTGACCACGTCGTCGTCGTTCTGCGAGCCGCCGCCGCTTTCGAGCGTGGCCTTGATCGTCTTGCCGTCGCCCTTGAGCACGATCTGCGACGCCACCTTGCGCGTCACCGGCGCATTGAACTGCAGCTGCATCGGGCGCAGCGGCAGGCAGGCGGCCTGGGCGTTCTCGCGCTCGCAGGTGAAGGACACGGCGAAGGGCTCGCGCACCTGGTAGTCGAAACGGCGTTCCACGTTGTTGGCGACGCCCGACGGCGTGGCCACGCCCTTGCCGTAGACGACCTGCACCTTGGCGCCCGGCGTGAGCGTGCGGTTGCACTGCATCGTGATGAAGCGCAGCGGGTCTTTCGCGGCTTCCTTCTCGCGGTGGAAGGCCTTGAGCAGCTCGGTGCGCGCCTCGCCCTCGAGCAGCTTGGCCGGAATGCGTTCGCCGACACCGTCGGCCGCGCACCAGACGTTCTGGCGCACGCTGTCGATCGTGGCCGCGCCGTTGAGCTCGAGCACGAACATCTGCTGTTCGTCGATGCGGGCGTAGGTGCCCGGCATGTAGTTGCGCACGAACGGGCCACCGCTATTGAATTGATAGCGTTCGGGGCCGGTCAGCTCGCCGCCGCCGGCTGGCTTGAAGGTGGGGATGCGGGTGACCGAGCAGCGCACGCCGGGCGGCAGGTCGTTCTCGAAGTCGTAGACCCAGGCCTTGGCGTCGGTCCAGCGGCCGGTGCCCTTGCCGGCCTGCGCGTCGGAGCAGCTCACGGTGAGCGGCGCGGGCGCCTTGGGGTCGCCGAAGTTGACCGCCGCCTGATCGAATTTGGCGACGACCTGGCGCACGCGCGCCACTTCGCCCTGCGGGGTCAGGCTGGTGATCTGAAGTGCAAAGCCCGGGCCCGCCGCGAGCGCGCCGGCGGCCAGTAGCAATGTCGGAATGAAACGGTTCACGGAGTTCTCCACCTTGAGGCAGCGCGCAGCGTAGCCGATTTGCATGGCGCTTCGGGAGTGCCAAGCGTCATAGGCCGTGCGTGTTTGAAGCGCGCGTTCGGTCGACGTACGCCGGTCTTCTTACAATCGCTGACGTCGTGCGTGCGCTGCGCAGACCGCCACCAAGACCTCGCCGCCGACCGAATGAAACGCTACTGGGAAATAGACGCCTTGCGCGGGCTGATGCTCGTGCTGATGACCGTCACCCACCTGCCCACGCGGCTGACCGATCCACTGGGTCAGCCTTTCGGCTTCGTGTCGGCCGCCGAGGGCTTCGTGCTGCTGTCGGCCTTCGTGGCGGGGCTGGTCTACAGCCGCATCGGCCATGTGCGCGGCGTCGACTCGATGCGCCAGGCCTTCTGGCGGCGCGTGCTCAAGGTCTACCTGTGCCAGGCGGCGATCCTGCTGTTCTTGTTCACCGTGATCGCCGCGCTCGGCGTGCACATCGACCAGCCGGCGGTCAAGAACCTCGTGTCGTACTACCTGGCCGAGCCGCGCGACGGCTTCCTGTTCGGGCTGCTGCTGATCTACGAGCCGCCGCTGCTGGACATCCTGCCGATGTACATCTTCTTCATGCTCATGAGCCCGTGGGTGCTGGCCTTCGCCATGCGCCACGGCTGGACGCTCGTGATGGTGGCCAGCGCCACGGTCTGGGCGATGGCGCAGTTCGGGCTCAGCGAATGGGTCTACGGACTGGCGGTGCGTTACCTCGGCGTGCCGGTGCCGTTCCACGAGATGGGCGCCTTCAACACCTACGCCTGGCAGTTCCTGTGGTTCGCCGGCCTGTGCCTGGGCGCCAGCCGCAACGCGCCCGAGGCCCGGCCACTGCGCTTTCCGGCCTGGCTGCTGGTGCTGGCGGCGGGCATCGCGCTGTACGGCTTCTACTGGCGCCACACCGGCATCAACGGCCAGGCGCCGTTCGGCGGCGATGTGGAAATGAACCTGCTGTTCGACAAGTGGCAGCTCGGCCCGCTGCGGATCGTGAACCTGGTGGCGCTGGGCATCCTGGCGGTGCGCTTCGGGCCCTGGCTCATGCGCAAGATCCCGCGCCTGCACTGGCTCGAGGCCATGGGCTCGGCCTCGCTGCCGGTGTTCTGCGCGCACCTCGTGGCGGTGCTGCTGGTGCTGGCCTTCTACGGCGACAACCAGATGGCGCGGCCCTGGTGGGGCGACGGGCTGCTGCTGGCGGCGGTGTTCGCGGGGATGTACTTCGTGGCACGCTTCACGCGCGGCGCCGACGTGCCGCCGCCGGCGGACGACGTGCCTTCGGAGCCTGCGCCGGCGTAGGTGTCTGTAGGGAGCGCCGCTCGTTTTTTGAGAAGAGGGGGAGGGCGATGATCGATTCCGTGCTTTGGAGACGTGCACTGGCGGCCTGCGTGCTGGCGTGGGGCGCGGCGGCGCAGGCGGCCTTGCCGCAAGCAGCGCAACAGGACGTGCAACGGCGGCTGGATTGCTACGGCGCCGCCAACCCATCGGCCTGCGAAATCACGCTGGCCGACAGCGGCACTCCGTTCGGCCGCGTGTTCCGCGGCTCGGCGCTCATGATGGGCGTGGAGGTCGATGCCGCGACCCGTGCCCGCGCGATGGAAGACCTCCGCTCGGCGGCGGCGGAAGGCTATACGCCGGCCTATGAATCTCTCGCGGTCTTTCTCAGGCGCGGTGCCGGTCGAAGCGAGAGCCTGCAATGGCGCTGGCTGGCCGCTGAGCATGGCCACGCCGCTGCGGCGAAACATCTGGGCGGAAGCATCGACTTCGACGGGACAGACCGCCAATCGGCGGCCGACCGGATGTTCCTGTCATGGGTCCACTGCCACCCCGCGTCGTTCGATAGCGACGGTCCCGTGATGAGCGAATTGAACACGGCGCGCAAGGCCTCGCCGGGCGCCGACCTGACGCAGGTGATCGCCCAGGTCCACGCGAAGCGGCTCAACGAGGCCAAGGCCAGGGCCGAGAACTTCCTGCACGGCTGCGTGCCGGGCGCCTACTACCTGGCCAGCCTCTCGCCCGACGACCAGGCCTGGGTGCGCAAGACGGTGCGCGCGCGCATGGTGCAGACGCTGAAGAACATCAAGGAGGCGGTGCGCAAGTTCCCCGACCTGGAGCTGCTCACGCTCCCCGAATACCAGGACCTGCTGCCGCCGCCCTGATCAGGGCGCGTTGGTCGGCGCAACTGGCGCCGCAGGCGGCATCGGCAGGTGCGGCGCCACCACCGACTGCCACAGCCGGTAGCCCTCGTCCGTCAGGTGCAGCCGGTCGCCGCGGAACAGTTCGGGGCGCGGGCGGCCGTCCGCACCGAGCATCGGCGTGTGGATGTCGATGTACTCGCTGTTGGGCAGCAGGTTCAGGTAGGCCGAGATCACGTGGTTGGTCTCGCGGATCTGCGGCATGAGCTGCTCGCGCGACGGGCTGGGCTTGACCGAGATGAAGCTGATGCGCGCGTCGGGCAGCTCGGCGCGCACCGTGTTGGCAAAGCGCGCGAAGCTGTCCAGCACCTGCAGCGGCGTGCGGCCCTCGGCCAGGTCGTTGTCGCCCGCGTAGAGCACCACCTGCCGGGGCTTGTAGCGCACCACGAGGTCGCGCGCGAACAGGGCGCAGTCGGCCAGCGTCGAGCCGCCGAAGCCGCGGTTGACGATGCCGCCCGGCACGCGGGAAAAATCCTGAGACAGGCGGGTCCACATGCGCACCGTGGAGCTGCCCACGAACACGACGCCGCCCGGCGCCGGAAAGCGCTCCTGGTCGGCACGCGCGAAGGCGGCCAGTTCGTTGTGCCAGCGGGCCTTGGCGGCGAGGTACGCGGGGGCGGTGTCGGCGGCCGCGGCGCCGTCGGCTTCGTAGGGGAAGGCGGCGGCCGCGGTCTGGGCCTGGGCGGTGAAGGCGGCGGTTGCCAGCAGCAGGGCGGCGGTGGCCGCCAGCGCGGATTTCATCGAAGGCATCGGAAAGAGAACGGAAGCGGAGAAATTCAGGACAGGGTCAGAGCGTTTTTTCGATCAGCGGGCCATGGAACAGCACCGGCCCGGTCGGGCCGCCCGCGCTCGGCACGCCGCCCTTGGGCTCCAGGCTGATCGCCAGCGCCGGCACGCGCACATCGGATTCCGAGGCGGCCAGCCGCAGCGCCGGTGCATTGTCCAGCACGCCGAGCGAGCGCGGCGCGCCGCCGGGTGGCAGGGCCCACAGCTGCAGCGACTTGTCGGCGCCTTCGCGGAAGCTGCCCACGCGCTGCAGCACGAGCTGCTTCTTCTTCGGGTCGAAGGTCACGAGCATGGAGGCGGCGGCCTTGTCGTCGGACAGCACGGCCACGTACTGCACGGCGGGCGCGTTGATCAGCTGCTCGCGCAGGTTCAGGCCCACGCCCACGGCCAGCACGGCCACGAGCGCGCCCGCTGCGGCGGCGCCGCGCCACAGCGCGAGGCTGCGCAGCCAGCCGCCCGTCGATGCAGACGCAATGGGCGCGGCGTTGTCGCGCTGCCGTTCGAGGGCCTGTTGCGCCTGCTCGGCGTCGATCAGGTTGCGGATGCGGGTCCAGACGGCCGGGTCGGGCGCGACGGGCTGCTGCAGCTCGGTCATGCCGGCCAGCCGGCCCTGCCAGACCAGCGCGGCGGCGCGCACGGGCGCCTGCTCGCGCGCCAGGGTTTCGAAGCGGCGGCGGGCGCCGCCGCGCAGCGTGCCCAGCGCATGGCTGGCGGCCAGCAGTTCGAGCAGTTCGGGGTGGGCAAGGAGGTTCATGGGGCGGGTCTCGTGGTCAGGCGAAGCGGCCCATGCAGGTGCGCAGCTTCTCGAGCCCGCGCCGGATCCAGGTCTTCACGGTGCCCAGCGGCAGCTTGAGCTGTTCGGCCAGTTCGCCGTGGCTCATCTCGCGCAGGTAGGCCAGGCTGACCACCTCGCGCTGGCGGCCCTCGAGCTGGCTCAGGCACTGGTGCAGCGCCCAGGCCTGCTCGCTCGCATCGGCCATGTCGGCCGGGTTGGGCGTGTCGGATTCGAAGGTGTCGGCCATCAGCTCGTCGAACTCCTGGGTGAGCTGGGCGCGGTCGGCGGTGCGGCGGCGCAGCAGGTCGAGCGAGCGGCTGCGCACGATGAGCCCCAGCCAGGCCAGCGGCGGACTCAGCGAGGCGCGGTAGTCGCCAGCCACGCGCCAGATGGTGAGGAAGGACTCCTGCAGCACGTCTTCGGCCCATTCGCGCTGGCGCACCACCCGCATCGCCAGCCCCATGAGGCGGGGCGCGGTGCGGTCGTACAGCTGTCGCAGGGCGGCTTCGTCGCGATGGCCGATCCGGTCGATCAGCGCCATCAGTTCGGCGTCGGGGCTGGGGGCTGTCATTCGCGGATTGTGGGGCATCGGTGCGCATGTCCGAGGTACGGCCCGGCGGTGCGGGCGGATTCAGCGCGACCGGTCTGAATCCAACAGCCCTCGGGCTGCGTACAGGGGGCAGGGGGGCGCCGACATGCAGAACTCCAGACGGCGGCTCTTTCTTTTTCACCACCGATCCGACACCGAGGAAACGACCATGCACATCCGCACCCTGACCGTCCTGGCTTCCACCACCGCAGCGGCGCTTGGCCTGGCCGCCTGTTCCGGCATGGGCGCCAAGCCCCTGCCGATGTTCTCGCAGGCCAGCCTGCCCGACGCCGTGAAGGTGCCCGCCGGCCACCGCGTGGCCATGGAAACCGTGGGCGCGGGCGACATCACCTACGAGTGCCGCGCCAAGGCCAACGCGCCGGGCGCGCACGAATGGGTCTTCGTCGGCCCCGACGCCAAGCTGATGGACCGCGCCGGCAAGCAGGTCGGCAAGTACTACGGCCCGCCCGCCACCTGGGAGAACCTGGACGGCTCGAAGCTCACGGCCACGCAGGTGGCGGTGGCGCCGAACGGCAGCGGCAACATTCCCCACCAATTGGTGAAGGCCAACCCCGCCACCGGCATGGGCGCCATGCAGGGCGTGAGCTACATCCAGCGCGTCGCCACGCAGGGCGGCGTGGCGCCCGCCGCCGCCTGCGGCGCCACGAACCTGGGCCAGAAACAGGTCGTGAAGTACCAGGCCGACTACATCTTCTATCGCGCCAGCTGACGCGTTAAGCGCCCTCATCCCGCCGCCGTTTGGAAACATTCGGCAACGTATACTGCGCCGCAAAACGGAGCGGGACCGCGTGCGCGCGGGGGCGGGAATGAAGCAAATTGCGATCGTGATCGCGCTCTGCGTGGGCGCGTGGTTCTTCTTTGTCGGCGGCCGCAAGCTCGACGAGGCGATGGTGCGCGACTACTACCGGAAGGACGCCCACGCCGTGTACTCGCGCGACGCCGAGGCGATCTGCAAGCAACTCAGCCGCAAGGCGGTGATCGAGAGCAAGGTCACGGCCATGGGCCGCACCCTCGAGACCACCCAGAACCGCGACGAAGCCTGCGACACGGTGAAGGAAAACATCGAGCTGTTTCGCACCGTCGGCGACCGCATGGGCGGCATCCTCACCATCGAGTACGACTACCACATCGACAGCATCGAGGTGGCCACCGACCGCAAGAGCGCCACCGTCACGGGCACCAGCGTGCTGAAGATGGGCGAGTCGGTGCTGCAGTACAAGAGCAGTTTCACCCAGCGCCTGGAGCGCGAACTCGGCCAGATGCGCCTCGTGCATTCCAACGGCGTCACCGTGGTGCGCCTGGGCGGCGCGGGCGCGATGAGCCAGAGCGACTTCTTCCGCAAGTAGCCGCATCAGCACCCCAGGCCCCGCCATGATCGACCGCGACTCCCTGCCGCCGCCCCCGCCGTTCTGGCACCGCCTGAACAGCTTCTTCGCCTTTCCGCTCCAGCTGCGGCCGCTGGCCTACGGCCTGGTGCTGTCGTTCTGCAGCCTGCTGTTCGAGGCCGTGTTCTTCCTGCCCGATGCGCTGGCCTTCGTCGTCATCGAGGTCGGCATCATCCTGGCGGCCAGCCGCTACGGCTTCAAGGTCATTGCGCTGGGCGCGCGCGGCATCCGCGACTCGGCGGACTTCGGGCGCGAATCGAGCGACGAGTGGACCTACCTGCCGTGGAAGCTCTTCGCCATTTCGCTGGTGCAGACGATGCTCATCGGCTGGCTCGCGTGGTACGAGCCGGTGCTGGGCACGGTGGGGCTGTTCATCATGTCCTTCACCTTCCCGGCCGCGGTGATCGTGCTGGTGCAGTCGGGCAGCTTCTTCCAGGCCATGAACCCGGGCTACGTGATGGACGCGATGCGCACCATCGGCTGGCCTTATGCGCTGCTGTGCTTCTTTTTGTTCCTGTTGAGCACGGGCGCGCAGGTGGCGATCTCGATGGTGCTGCCGGTGTTCGACGGGCGCATCGTGCTGCCGATCGTCAACTTCGCGTTCATCTACTTCGGCTGGGTGATGGCCAGCCTCTTGGGCTACGTGATGTACCAGCACCACGACGCCTTCGGCATCGACCTCGTGCCCGGCGCGGGCGCGGACATCGGCGCCCCGGTCGACCGCCGCACGCCCGCGCAGATCGCCGCGCAGCGCACCGACGCCGAGGTGGCGCAGTGCATCACCGACGGCGACCTGCCTGCCGCGCTCGGCATTGCCTACGAGGCGCAGCGCACCGCCGACGCCGACGACCTGGCCGCGCAGCGCCGCTACCACCGCGTGCTGGCGCTCATGCCCGACAAGAAGGACACGCTGTTCGACCACGCGCGCCGCTTCATTCCGCTCTTGATGCGGCGCGACCTGGCATCGGACGCGCTGAAGGTCTTCAAGGCCTGCCGCGCCATCGACAAGACCTTCGTGATCGACGACCCGGCGATGGTCATCGCGATGGCGCGCGCCGAATGGCGCGGCGGCGACGCGCACGGCACGCTGGCGCTGCTGTCGGGCTTCGACAAGCGCTTCCGCGGCCACGCGGCGATCCCGCAGGCCTACGAACTCGCGGCCCGCGCGCTGGTGCAGGGGCTGGGCCGCGCGGACATGGCGCAGCCGATCCTCACGACGCTCGAGGCCCGCTACCCCGAGAGCGAACAGACGCAGGAAGTGCGCTGGCTGCTGCGGCCGGCGGCCTGAGAGGGAGCCGGCCCGCGGATCAGGGCAAAATTCCGCACGCCGCGCCGGCCGGACCTGCGGACCTGCCTCCCATGCCGCCCCTTTCGCCCGAACCGTCCCTTCCTGCTTCCTCTTCTTCTGCATCGCCGGCGCGTTCCCGCCGCCGCGCACTGGTGGCCTGGGCGGGCGCCGTCGCGCTGGCGCTGCTGCTGATCGCCGTGGCCGGCCAGTGGGCCGCGCGGCGCGAGGCGAACTTCCAGGCCGACTCGATCCGCCGCGCCATGGAGGTGCACGTGCTCGGCCTGCGCGACGCCGCCGGCAAGTACGGCTACCTGCCGTTCACCGCCGGCATGCACCCCGACGTGCTCGCCGTGCTGGCCCATCCGCAGGACCCCGCCGCGCGGCAGCGCGCCAATCACCACATCGAGGAAGTGAACCGCCTCGCGGGCTCCGACGCGCTGTACCTCACCGACCCGCAGGGCCTCACGCTGGCCGCGAGCAACTGGGCCACGCCGCAGAGCTTCGTGGGCGAGTCGTACGCCAACCGGCCGTACTTTCTCGATGCGCGGGCCGGGCGGCGCGGCCTGTTCTACGGCGTGGGCCAGACCACGGGCGAGCCGGGGCTGTTCATGTCGGCACCGGTGCGCGCCGAGGGCGGCGGCGAGGTGCTGGGCGTGGTCACCGTCAAGGTCAGCCTGCGCCAGCTGCACGACGCCTGGGCTTTCGTGCGCGATCCGATCCTGCTGACCGACGCGCGCGGCATCGTGTTCCTGAGTTCGGTGCCGGGCTGGATGTACCAGGCCACGCGCGCGCTGAGCCCCGCCGACCTGGCCGGCATCGAGCACGACCAGCAGTACGGCGCGCGCACCCGCTTCGCGCCACTGCCCTGGCGCGTCGAGCACATCGAGGGGGCGCCGGGCTACCTGGTGCGCACCACGGTCGGCGGCAAGGCGCGCCGTTTTCTCGCCGTCGACGAGCCCTTGCCCGACCTGGGCTGGACCCTGACGGTGATGGCCGACCACGCCGAAGTCACCCGCGCGCGCGAGCGCACCTGGATGCTCGGCCTGCTGGGCGCCGGCGTGCTGCTGCTGGGCGCGCTGTACTGGCGGCTGCGCGAGCGCCGCTTCGCCGAGCAGCGCGACGCGCGGCGCGACCTGGAGCTGCGCGTGCGCGAGCGCACCCACGAGCTGGACCAGGCCCACGCCTTTCGCAAGGCGATGGAAGACTCGCTGCTGGTCGGCATGCGCGCGCGCGACCTGCAGGGCCGCATCATCTACGTCAACCCGGCCTTCTGCGAGATGACCGGCTACGGCGCCGACGAGCTGCTGGGGCGGCTGCCGCCGTACCCCTACTGGCACCCCGACGACGTGACGCAGCACTGGTTCCACTACGAGGCCATGATGAGCGGGCAGCCCGCGCGCTCGGGCTTCGAGTCGCGCCTGCGGCACCGCGACGGGCACGAGGTCATCACCATGGTCTACACCGCGCGGCTCATCGACGCCGACGGCCGCCACAGCGGCTGGATGAGCTCGGTGGTCGACATCACCGAGCAGAAGCGCGCCGAGCTGCGCCAGCGCCAGAACGACGAGCAGCTGCAGCACGCGCAGCGCCTGGCCAGCCTGGGCGAGATGGCGTCCACGCTGGCGCACGAACTCAACCAGCCGCTGATGGCGCTGAGCAACTTCGCCAGCGCCGCCAAGGCCTTCGCCGCGCAGGGCAACCAGCCGCTCCTGGCCAGCAGCCTCGACGAGACCGTGGCGCAGGCCAAGCGCAGCGCCGAGATCGTGCGGCGCATCCGCGGCTTCGTGCGCCAGCGCACCGCCGGCACCGAAGACTGCGCCGTGGCCGCGCTGGTGAGCAATGCGCTGGCGCTGCTGCAGGGCGAGATGCGCCAGCGGCAGGTGCGCGCCGAGGTGCGCATTCCGCCCGCGCTGCCGCCGGTGCGCGGCGATCGCGTGCTGCTCGAACAAGTGCTGCTGAACCTGCTGTCCAACAGCCTGCAGGCGATGCAGCAGGGCACGCCGCCCGAGCGGCGCGTGGTCGAGGTCGAGGCCGAACTGCGCGAAGGCCGCGTGCACATCCGCATCGCCGACCACGGCCCGGGCATCGACGCCGCGCTGGCCGAGCAGGTCTTCGCGCCCTTCTTCACCACCAAGGCCGGCGGGCTCGGGCTGGGCCTGAACATCTGCCGCACCATCGTGGAGGCCCACCGCGGCCGGCTGTCGTTTACCGATCGGCCTGGCGGCGGCACGGTCTTCACTCTCGAACTGGAGGCTTCCCCGTGAACGCACCCCTGCTTGCCAACCACCTGTGCGTCGTCGACGACGACGAGGCCGTGCGCCGCTCCCTGGGCCTGCTGCTGCTGTCGCGCGGCCATGCGGTGCAGGCCTTTGCCTCGGGCGAGGCCTTCCTGGCCGGCGCCGACCTGCAGCGCCCGGGCTGCGCCATCCTCGACCTGCGCATGGAAGGCATGAGCGGGCTGCAGGTGTTCGACGCGCTGCGCGCGCAGGACAGCCCGCTGGTCGTGATCTTCCTGTCCGGGCACGGCGACATCCCGATGGCGGTCGAGGCGGTGCAGAACGGCGCCTTCGGCTGGCTGGAAAAACCCTGCAACGACGAGCGCCTGCTCGACAGCATCGCCAAGGCGTTGCAGAAGGCCGAAGAGGTTGCCGTGCGCCGCCAGGCCCGGCAGGCCGCGCAGGCGCTGTGGGCCAAGCTCACGCCGCGCGAGATGCAGGTCGCCCGGCTCGTGGCCGAAGGCCTGCCCAACAAGCGCATCGCGCAGGAGCTGGCGCCGCTGGAGCTGCGCACGGTGGAAACGCACCGGGCGCACATGTTCGCGAAGCTGGGCTTTTCGAGCAGCCTGGAGCTGGATCGCTTCCTGCGCGAGCACGGGCTGTAGGTTTGTTCGGGGCGCGTGCCCAGGCCACCGGGTACTTCCCTCCGCGAATGTCCCCCGGCCTGCGGCCTCCTCCTTGATTTCGCTGCGGGAAGCACCCGGTGTCCTGGGCACAGGGCACGCTGTGGGTGCTCAGCCGATCAACGACTGCACTGAACACGCTCACGCCGATGGGGTGCCTTGCGCAGCGAAATCAAGGAGGAGGGCGAAGCCCGGGGGACATTCGCGGAGCAAGGTGCCCCGTCGGCGGGAGCGTCGCCCTGAAGGCGCCCCAACTTCTGGCTAGAACTTAGGGTTTACCCCTGCGTACCGGTACGCAGTCCCGCGGCGGGGGCCCTACGGACGACAGCGTGCCCCCGGCGGACCAGACTCCCCGGCACGGCTTTCCGCGGGCTTCGCGGGGGCTGCAGCCAGAGACAAGGACCCCCCGCATGACCGCCATTGCCAGCAGCAGCACGAGCGCCGGCGCTTCCATCCCGGACGCGACCCGCGACACCACCCCCTACACCTTCGAGGAAAAGCGCAAGCGCATCTTCGCCATCTTTGCCGCCTCGTCCGGCAACCTGGTGGAGTGGTTCGACTTCTACGTCTACGCCTTCTGCGCGATCTACTTCGCGCCCTCGTTCTTCCCCAAGTCGGACCCGACGGTCCAGCTGCTGAACACCGCCGGCGTGTTTGCCGCCGGCTTCCTGATGCGCCCGATCGGCGGCTGGCTGTTCGGCCGGCTGGCCGACCGCAAGGGCCGCAAGACGTCGATGGTGACCTCGGTCGTCATGATGTGCGTGGGCTCGCTGGTCATTGCCTGCCTGCCCACCTACGCGCAGATCGGCGCCTGGGCGCCCGCGCTGCTGCTGGCCGCGCGCCTGCTGCAGGGCCTGTCGGTCGGCGGCGAATACGGCACCACCGCCACCTACATGAGCGAAGTGGCGATGCGCGGCCAGCGCGGCTTCTTCTCGTCGTTCCAGTACGTCACGCTGATCGGCGGCCAGCTGCTGGCCGTGGTGGCCGTGGTGGTGCTGCAGCAGCTGCTCACCGAGGCCGAGCTCAAGGCCTGGGGCTGGCGCATTCCCTTCGTGCTGGGTGCCCTGGCCGCCGTCGTGGCGCTGATGCTGCGCCGCACGCTGACCGAAACGGCCAGCACCAAGACCCGCGCTGCCAAGGGCGCCGGCAGCGTCGCCGAGCTGTTCAAGCACCACAAGCGCGCCTTCCTCGTGGTGCTGGGCTACACGGCCGGCGGCTCGCTGATCTTCTACACCTTCACCACCTACATGCAGAAGTACCTGGTGAACTCGGCCGGCATGTCGATCAAGACCGCCAGCAACGTGATGACGGCGTGCCTGTTCCTGTACATGTGCATGCAGCCGCTGTTCGGCGCGCTGTCGGACCGCATCGGCCGTCGCAGCAACATGCTGCTGTTCGGCGCCCTGGGCGCGCTGATGACGGTGCCCGTGCTGAGCAACCTGCAAAGCGTGAGCAGCCCGCTGATGGCCGGCGTGCTGATCACGCTGGCGCTGGCGGTGGTGAGCTTCTACACCTCGATCAGCGGCATCGTGAAGGCCGAGATGTTCCCGCCCGAAGTGCGCGCGCTGGGCGTGGGCCTGTCGTACGCGGTGGGCAACGCCATCTTCGGCGGCAGCGCCGAGTACGTGGCGCTGGGCCTGAAGTCGATCGGCCACGAGTCGTATTTCTACTGGTACGTGACGGCGATGATGGGCGTGGCCTTCCTGGTCAGCCTGCTGCTGCCGAAGCAGGCCACCTACCTGCACAACGACAAGTAAGCGCAGCGGTGCTTCATCAATGAACCCGGCCTCGCGCCGGGTTTTTTACGTGCGCTGCAACGCGCGCGTGACCATGTCGTTGGGCGCCAGCCGCAGCAGGTGCGGCAGCAGGCCCAGGGCGCGATCGCGTTCGCCCGCATGCAGCAGGCCGTTGGCGCACACCGAGAGCGTGTCGGCCAGCTCGGGGTGGTCGGGCGCGGTCTTCAGCAGGATGCGGCAGAGCTTGTCGGCGTCGCCGAACTGGCGGATGCGCGCGAAGCGGCGCGCCAGCCGGGCCATGTCGTCGGGCTTCAGGCGCACGCCGGGTTTGGCCTGGTCGAGGTAGGTCGTGAAGCTGGCGTGCTGCAGCGCCAGGGTGTCGGCGTCGGTGGCGGGCAGGCGGAAGATGCGGCGCGCGGCCTGGTGGAAGTCGTCGCTCGCGGGCTGCAGGCGCGCGGTGTGGAACCAGGCGCGCAGCGTGTCGGTGTCGCCGGGGCGCAGGGCGGCCGCGGCGCGCCATTCGGCGCAGGCGGGCTCGAACTTCATGGCCGCCGACAGCTTGCGCGCGGCGGCCACGTGCTGGTCGAAGCGGTGGTCGTCGGTCACCATTTCCGACTTCACGGTCTCGGGCGTCTTCACGCGGCCCAGCCACATGGCGCCGGCCATCAGCGCGGCGCCCGTCAGCAGGCCGCCCAGGTGGGCCATGTAGGCGATGCCCTGGCCGCCGATCCAGTGCTGCACCAGCTCGTTGGCGATCCAGGCCGGCAGCAAGAGCAGGGCGGGCGCCGTGACGTAGTTGAAATAGAAGAACAGTTGGTAGAAAAAGCGGATGCGCCGCAGCCGGTACATCACGGCGTACATGCCCATCAGCGCCGAGATCGCGCCCGAGGCCCCCAGCCCGTAGCCGCCCTTGCCCGCGTAGGCCCAGCCGGCCAGCAGCGCGGAGCCCACGCCGCCCAGCAGGTAGAAGCTCAGGTAGGTGCCGCGCCCCAGCGCCAGCTCGACAGAGAAGCCGAACAGGAAGAGGAACAGCATGTTGCCCAGCAGGTGGCCCGTGCTGCCGTGCAGGAAGGTGGCGGTGAGCCAGGTCCAGGGTTTGAATTCGGCGTCCTTGCCGTAGTCCTGCGACCAGCGCGCGGTGAACGGCGCGGGCAGCATCGCCTCGTACTGGCGGCGGTCGCGCTGCCATTCGTCGAAGCGCGGGTTCGCGGGCGTCACGACCTGGTCGGCGCGCAGCTTTTTCAGAAAGGGCTGGTCGTTTTGCAGGCCTTCGAGCAGCTGCGGGTAGGCCTCTTCATGGGCCAGCATGCGGCGCGCCAGCTTGCCGCGCTTGGGGTCGGTCTTTTCGAGCCACTCGACGAAGGGCGGCAGCTCCAGTTCGGGCAGCACGCTCTGCACGTAGAACTGCGCCGCGCGCTCGCGGCCGTTCTCTTCGCTGCGCTGCGGCCCCCAGAACACGAGCATGTTCAGGAGGATCAGCAGCACCGTCATCCACGGCGGGTTGCGCCAGCTCGGCTTGTTTTCGAGCGGGATGGCGTAGAACATGAAGCGCGGCCCTCGGTGGCGTGGCCGCGGGCTTCAGCCCAGGCGCGCGCGGTGGCGGGCGACCTGTGCTTTCACCTGCACGGGCGCGGTGCCGCCCAGCACGTTGCGGGCGTTGAGCGAGCCGCGCAGGCTCAGCACGTCGTACACGTCCTTCTCGATGTTCGGGTTGAACTGCTGCAGCACCGACAGCGGCAGCTCCGACAGGTCGACCTGGTGCGAGGTGGCGGCCTTCACGGCGTGGGCCACGGTTTCGTGCGCGTCGCGGAAGGGCAGGCCCTTCTTCACGAGGTAGTCGGCCAGGTCGGTGGCGGTGGCGTAGCCGCGCAGCGCGGCGGCTTCCATGGCCTGCGGCTTCACGGTGATGCCGCCGATCATCTCGGCAAAGATGCGCAGGGTGTCCTTGAGCGTGTCGACGGTGTCGAACAGCGGCTCCTTGTCTTCCTGGTTGTCCTTGTTGTAGGCCAGCGGCTGGCCCTTCATGAGCGTGATGAGCGCCATCAGGTGGCCGACCACGCGGCCGGTCTTGCCGCGCGCCAGCTCGGGCACGTCGGGGTTCTTCTTCTGCGGCATGATCGACGAGCCGGTGGTGAAGCGGTCGGCGATGTTGATGAAGCCGAAGTTCTGGCTCATCCAGATGATGAGTTCTTCGCTCAGGCGGCTCACGTGCACCATGCACAGGCTGGCGGCGGCGGTGAACTCGATCGCGAAGTCGCGGTCGCTCACGGCGTCCAGGCTGTTCTGGCAGACGCTGTCCATCTTCAGGGTGCGCGCCACGAGCTCGCGGTCCAGTGGGTAGCTGGTGCCGGCCAGGGCGGCGGCGCCCAGCGGCAGGCGGTTGACGCGCTTGCGCACCTCGCCCATGCGCTCGGCGTCGCGGCTGAACATTTCCACGTAGGCCAGCATGTGGTGGCCGAAGCTCACGGGCTGGGCCACCTGCAGGTGGGTGAAGCCGGGCAGGATCACCTCGACGTTCTTCTCGGCGATGTCGACCAGCGCCTTCTGCAGCTCGACCAGCAGGTCGCCGATGAGGTCGATTTCGCCGCGCAGCCACAGGCGCACGTCGGTGGCGACCTGGTCGTTGCGGCTGCGGCCGGTGTGCAGGCGCTTGCCGGCGTCGCCGACCAGTTGGGTCAGGCGGGCCTCGATGTTCAGGTGCACGTCCTCGAGGTCGAGCTTCCATTCGAAGCTGCCGGCCTCGATCTCGCCGCGGATCTGCGTCATGCCGCGCTCGATGGCGGCGTGGTCCTGCACGCTGATGATGCCCTGGGCCGCGAGCATGCCGGCGTGCGCCAGCGAGCCCTCGATGTCGGCCTGCCACAGGCGCTTGTCGAAGAAGACGCTGGAGGTGTAGCGCTTCACCAGGTCGCTCATCGGTTCGGAGAACAGGGCCGACCAGGCTTCGGATTTCTTGTCGAGTTGGTTTTGGGTCATGGGAGCCGTCCAGGAAGGCAATAATGGGTTGGTCACCCGATGGATCTGATGTCTGCGATGCGCAACCCGGCGATTTTATCGGCCAGCTCCCCCTCCACGTCCGCTTCGTCGCCGGAACGCGTGCGCGCGCCCGTGCGCGGCGGCCCGGCGCTGTTCGACGCCTGCCAGATCGGCGTGGTGCTGCGCACCGTGGTGTTCGTCGAAGCGGTGGTGGCGGTGGCCACGCTGTTCGTGGTCGGCACCTTCGGCGAATGGCTGGTGCAGGCGGCCACGGTCACCGGCGGCGCGCTGCCCGCCACGCTGCTGTGGCTGGTGGCGGCCTGTGGGCTCAAGAAGCAATTGCGGCGCCTGCCGCCCCCGGGCCAGTACGCCGCGGGCGCCGTGCTGGGCGCCGTGGCCTCGCTGTACGGCTGCGGCCTGCTGCGCCTGACCGGCGTGATCGCCAGCGCCCCCTGGCTGGCCAGTGCGCTGGCCGGCGGCCTGTTCGCGGGGCTGGTGATGGCGGCGATGGTGCTGCGCGCGCGCGGCCAGACGCCGGCCGCCACCACGGCCCGGCTCGAAGAGCTGCAGTCGCGCATCCGCCCGCACTTTTTGTTCAACACGCTCAACAGCGCCATCGCGCTGGTGCGCGAGGAGCCGGCCAAGGCCGAGACCATGCTCGAAGACCTGGCCGAGCTGTTCCGCCAGGCGCTCACCGTGCCCGGCGAATCGGGCACGCTGGCCGACGAGATCGCGCTGGCCGAGCGCTACCTGGCCATCGAGCAGGTGCGCTTCGGCGAGCGCCTGCGCATCCGCTGGGACCTCGATGCCGCCGCCAGCGACGCGCGCCTGCCGCCGCTGCTGCTGCAGCCGCTGGTCGAGAACGCCATCAAGCACGGCGTGGAGCCCAGCCCCGAGGGCGGCAAGCTGCGCATCCGCACCGAGCGGCGCGGCGGCATGGTCGTGATCGAGGTGGTCAACAGCCTGCCGCCGCTGCGCTGGGCCGACGAGCCGCTGCCGCGCGGCCACGGCATCGCCCTGGACAACGTGCGCGAGCGGCTGCGCCTGCTGCACGACATGCAGATGCAGTTCAGCGCCGGCATGGACCAGAAGAACTACCGCGTACGCATTGCCATTCCCGCCGAATCATGAGCCTCAAGACCCTGATCGTTGACGACGAAGCCCTGGCCCGCTCGCGCCTGCGCACGCTGCTGCGCGACTGCACCTCGCCCGCCGCCGAGGTGACGGCCGAGGCTGCGCAGGGCGAAGAGGCGCTGGCCCACCTGGCCGCGATGGACCTGGACCTGGTGCTGCTCGACGTGCACATGCCCGGCGTCGACGGCATCGAGGTGGCGCGCGCGCTGCGCCACCGGCCCGACGCGCCGGCCGTGGTGTTCGTGACGGCGCACGCCAGCCACGCGGTCACGGCCTTCGAGCTGGAAGCGGTCGACTACCTCACCAAGCCCGTGCGCGCCGAGCGGCTGCAGCAGGCGCTGCAGAAGGTCGAACGCTTCCTGAAAGAGCGCCGCGCCGCCCAGCCGGCCCCCGAGGCCACGCCCGAGTGCGTGCTGATCCAGGACCGGGGCCGCGCCGAGCGCGTGCCGCTGTCCGAGGTGCTGTACCTCAAGTCCGAATACAAGTACCTCACGGTGCGCACCGCCACGCGCAGCCACATCCTCGACGGCTCGCTCAACGATTTCGAGGAGCGCTACCCGAACCGCTTCCTGCGCGTGCACCGCAACGCGCTGGTGGCGCGCTCGGCCATCCGCGCGCTCGAGCGCTACGACGACGGCGAGGACGCTGATGGCTGGGCGCTGCGGCTGGACTCGGTGCCCGAGCCCGTGGCGGTGTCGCGCCGCCAGCTGGCCGCAGTGCGCGAGATGCTGAAGGAATCGCGATGACCGACGACACCCCGGCCGGCCCGAAGCCGGCGCCTGAACGGCCGGTGGCTGCGGATGAGCCGCCGCCTGCGCCTGCACCCGCTCCGGCGCCGCCGCCGCCGGTCGAACCCGTCGAGCCCGCTGCGCCGGTCGAGGCGAGCGCGACCGCCGAAGAGGCCACCTCCGCCTTGCGCAGGCGCTTCGTGCTGCACATGCCGGTCGACGTGCGCAGCGCCTCGCTCGTGGTGCTGGCCGTGCTCGCCAGCGTCTTCGCGCTGCGCTGGGGCCAGGCCGTGTTCGTGCCGCTGATGCTGAGCCTGCTGCTGAACTACGCGCTGTCGCCGTTGGTCGAGCGCCTGCACCGCTGGTACGTGCCGCGCTGGATCGGCGCGGCGGCGATCCTGCTGGGCCTGTTCGGCGGGCTCGGGTGGACGGGCTATTCGCTCTCGGGCAGCGCCTCGCAACTGCTCGACTCGCTGCCGGTCGCCGCGCAAAAACTCGGCCAGGCCATGCGCCGCGACAAGAACGCCAGCGCCACCCCGCTGGACAGCGTGCAGCAGGCCGCCGCGCAGCTCGAGAAGGCGGCCGAGGAAAACTCCGCGCGCGTCGCCTCGCGCAAGGGCGTGGCGCGCGTCGTGATCGAGCGGCCGGGCTTCAACGTGCGCGACTACCTGCTCAGCGGCACCGTCGGCCTGCTCAACGCCTTGGGGCAGCTCACGCTGGTGGCCTTCCTCACCTACTTCGCGCTGTGCTCGGGCGACACCTTCCGGCGCAAGCTCATCAAGATCACCGGGCCCAGCCTGCAGAAGAAGAAGGTCACGGTGCACGTGCTGGACGACATCACGCGCAACATCGAACGCTACCTGCTGGTGCAGATTTTGGTGAGCGGGTTGGTGGGGCTGACCACCGGCCTGGCGTTCTGGCTGCTCGGCGTGGAGAACGCGGCCGTGTGGGGAATCATCGCGGCCGTGACCAACCTCATTCCCTACATCGGCTCGGTGATCGTGCTGGTGGCGGCGGGGCTCGTGGCCTTCCTGCAGTTCAGCAGCATCGAGATGGCGCTGCTGGTGGGCGGCGTGTCGCTGGCCATCCACACGGTGGTGGGCAACCTGCTGATGCCCTGGCTCACCAGTCGCACCAGCCGCATGAACCCGGTGGCGGTGTTCGTGGGCGTGATCTTTTGGGGCTGGCTGTGGGGCATCTGGGGGCTGCTGCTGGGCATCCCGATCACCATGGTCATCAAGTCGATCTGCGACCGGGTGGAAGACCTGCAGCCCATCGGCGAACTGCTGGGCGAATAAACCGGCCCTTCAACCCCTTCAGGAGGGTGCATCGTCCGATGCTGTAAATTATTGCGAATCAATTCGCAATAATCAAATGCCCGACGTTTCATCCGCTTCCTTGCCACCCGGGGCCGGCGCCCCGGCCCGGCTGCTCTCCATCGACGCGCTGCGCGGCCTCGTGATCCTGTTCATGCTGCTGGACCACGTGCGCGAGACCTTCTACCTGCACCACCAGGTGCCCGACCCGATGCTCGTGGCGCAGACGCCGCCGGCGCTGTTCTTCGGCCGCCTGCTGGCGCACCTGTGCGCGCCGGTGTTCGTGTTCCTGACCGGGCTGTCGGCCTTTCTCTACGGTGCGAAGCAGGCGGACGGCCGCGCGGCGGCGTCCTCGTTCCTGTGGAAACGGGGTCTGTTCCTCGTGCTGCTGGAGGTCACGGTCGTCAACTTTGCCTGGACCTTCCAGTTCCCGCCGGCGACGATGTTCCTGCAGGTGATCTGGGTGATCGGGCTGTCGATGCTGGCGTTGTCGGCGCTGGTGTGGCTGCCGCGCCGGGCGCTGGTCGTGTTGGGTGTGGTGCTGGTGGCGGGGCACAACCTGCTCGACGGCGTGCACTTTCCCGTCGGCCATGTGCTGCATGTGCCTTGGGCCGTGCTGCACGACCGGGGCTGGATCGAGCTGTCCGACGCCTTGAGGCTGCGCACGTCGTACCCGCTGCTGCCGTGGATCGGCATCATCGCGCTGGGCTATGTCACCGGGCCGTGGTTCCTGCCCGGCGCCGATGCGCCGCAGCGCCAGCGGCGGCTGCTCGCATGGGCCGTGGGCCTGCTCATTGGCTTCGTGGCGCTGCGCGCACTCGATGCCTACGGCGACAAGCCCTGGGCAGCAGGCGACAGCGCGCTGACGACCGTGATGGCCTTCCTCAACGTCACGAAGTACCCGCCGTCCTTGCTGTTCATCGCGCTGACGCTCGGCGTGGGGCTGTGGCTGCTGCGCCTGTTCGAGCGCCGGCAGGGCGCGCCCTGGCTCGCACCGCTGGCCGTGTTCGGCGCGGCGCCCATGTTCTTCTATGTGCTGCACCTGTACGTGCTCAAGTTCCTCTACCTGGGGGCCGAGGCGGTCTGGGGCCCCAACCAGGGCCGGCTCTTCGGGTTCGACAGTGTCTGGATGGTGTGGCTCACCACCGGCGTGCTGGCCTTCGCGCTGTACCCCGCCGTGCGCGCCTTTGCCGCTCTGAAGGCGCGCCGCCGCGACATCGCGTGGCTCAAGTACCTGTGAAGGGCCGGCGATGAAGCGGGTCTGCGGCGCGGCCCTCGCGATGCTGGGCACGTCCGCCCTCGCGGCCGAAGGTGGCGGCTTCGTCGAGGACACGCGCTGGCACGTGCTCCAGCGCAGCGTGTACGAGCACCGGAGCTACCTGCACGGCGACCGCAGCAACGGCGGGCGCAACGCCACGCTGCCGAAGGCGCGGCGCAGCGACTACGCGCAGGAGTGGGGCTACGGTGTCATGGGCACCCTCGCGTCGGGCTTCACCCCGGGCTGGATCGGCTTCGGCGTGGACGCGCATGCCTCGCTCGCGCGCAGCCTCGACGGCGACGATCTGCGCGTCGGCAAGATCCGCATGCTGCCGGTGGACGGCGCGGGCTACGCGCAGGACGGCATCGCGCGCGGCGGCGTGGCGCTGAAGGCGCGCATCTCCGCCACCGTGCTGACGGTGGGCGAGCAACGCGTCAAGACGCCGGTCTTCAGCGCGTCCGATTCCCGCCTGCTGCCCGAGACCATGCGCGGCTGGCTGCTGACGAGCCGCGAGTTCGACACGCTCACGCTGCAGGCCGGCCGCTTCACCGGGTCGACCGACCGCCATGCGCGCGGCACGAACCACCCGTTGATCGTCAATTACCTCGACCCGAAGTCACCGCGTGGCGACGTGTTCGACTTTGCCGGCGGCACCTGGAAGGGCAGCGCTTCGCTGTCGCTCACGGCCTATGTCGCACGCCTGAAGGACACCTGGCGCACGGGCTACCTGGGCGCCCACTACACGGTGCCGCTCCCGGAGAAGCGTGCGCTGTCCTTCGACCTGCAGGTGTACCGCAGCAAGGACACGGGCCGCGCGCTGGCCGGCCCGGTGGACAACACCACCGCGAGCCTCATGACCAGCTACGCCCACGGCCCCCACCGCCTGGGCCTGGGCTGGCAGAAGGTCGCGGGCGACACGCCGTTCGACTACGTGACGCGCGGCGCCGTCTGGCTCGGCAATGCAGCGCAGCTGTCCGACTTCAACGCGCCGCATGAGCGGTCGTGGCAGCTGCGGTACGAAGTGGATGCCGCGCGTTGGGGCGCACCCGGGTTGAGCCTGGGCGCGGCCTACATCCGCGGCAGTGGCATCGACGGCAGCCGGGTGCCGCCGAGCGGAGGCTACGCATGGCTGGGCTACGGGCAGGGCGGCCGGCACTGGGAGCGCGACCTCTGGCTGCGCTACACGGTCCAGCAAGGCAGCGCCAAGGGCCTGGCCTTTCTGCTGCGCTACGGCGAGCACCGCAACAACAAGGCGCAGGCCGAACTCAACACGCGCCAGATCCGCGTCGCGCTGGAGTACCCGATCGGCAACGACTGAGCGGGCGGCGCTGTCAGGGGGCCGTGACGGGCAGCTTCTTCACGAAGGTCGCGGTGGGGTCGAGCGGCTGGCCGTCGCGCGTGCGCAGGTCGATCGGCGCTACCGGCTCACCGTTCTCGCGCTCCAGCAGCACCGAATGCGGCTCGCCGGGCGCGAACAGGTTCGCCTCGCCCCAGTGCCGCAGGCCGACCACCACGGGGAACAGGCCGCGGCCCTTGGCCGTCAGCGCGTACTCCTGGTAGAGCGAGCCGTCCGAGGCCGGTACGAGGTCGAACACGCCTTCCTGCACCAGCCACTTCAGCCGGTCGGCCAGGATGTTCTTGGCCACGCCCAGGCTCTGCTGGAACTCGCCGAAGCGCCGCATGCCGTCGAAGGCGTCGCGCACGATCAGCAGCGACCACTGGTCGCCGACGATCTCGAGCGCGCGCGCCATCGGGCAAGCGTCGAACCTCAGACTTTTTCTCCTGGCCATCGTGTGTTTCCTGTGCGTCCCTGGGATGGCGGGATTAGACCGTAGCGCTGGATTGGTTGCAAATTAAAACCGATGCGACTAGCATCCGAATGGTTTTAATTTGAAACCTGAAATGGCCATGACCCTCCCGACCCCCGCTCCCCATGACATTCCCTCCGGCGGCGACGCCGTACCCGGCCTGCGCGCCAGCCCCGTGCGCGTGGCCGTCGTGCAGTTCGACCCGCAGGTCGGCGTCGAGAACCTCGCGCGCAACGCCGCCGCGGTGCGCGCGCAACTCGAAGCGGCGGTGGCCGGCGGCGCGCAACTCATCGTGCTGCCCGAACTGGCGACCACCGGCTACTGCTTCAACGGCCGCGCCGAGGCCTTCGCCCACGCCGAGCCCGTGCCGCACGGCCCCACCGTGCAGGGCTGGGTCGCGTTCGCGGCAAAACACGGCGTGTACCTCGTCGGCTGCCTGGCCGAGCAGGACGGCATGCAGCTGTTCGACACCGCCGTGCTCGTCGGCCCCGAGGGCTACATCGGCCGCTACCGCAAGACGCACCTGTGGAACAACGAGAAGCTGTGGTTCACGCCCGGCAACGAGGGCTACCCGGTGTTCGAGACGAAGATCGGCCGCATCGGCCTGCTCGTGTGCTGGGACATCTGGTTTCCCGAGGCGCCGCGCATCGTGGCGCAGCAGGGCGCCGACATCATTTGCGTGCCCACGGGCTGGGTCTGGACGCCGCCGCCGCTGTACGACGCCAGCGGCGTGTGCATGGCGGCCTACCTGACGATGACGGCCGCGCACGCCAACAACGTCTTCATCGCCACCGCCGACCGCGTGGGCCGCGAGCGCGGCACGGGCTTCATGGGCAACTCGCTGATCGCGGGCACGAACGGCTGGCCGATGGGGCGCATCGCCGGGCCCGAGGAAGAGACCATCCTCTATGCCGACGTCGACCTGGGCGCCGCGCGCTCCGCGCCGATCTGGACGCCGCTCAACGACCTGCACCGCGACCGGCGAACCGATCTGTACGACGCGATGCTGGGCTATCGGGGCGGTGTGGCCCTACCGCGCTGACTCGCGCTGAGCCGCGCAAAACGCACGATCATCCACGGCCCGAGCAGCGCCCCGAGCCCGACCGAGCTCCACGCCGCCACCCACGCGTACGTGCTGCCGAAGCCGAACCGCGCCTGCCCCCAGTCGAGCGCCAGCCCGAACACCCAAGGGCTGAGCGCGCCCGCGCCGAAGCCCATCACCGAGCGCACCGAGAACGCCACGCCGAGCCGGTGCGGCGCCACCACGTCGGCCAGTGCGGTCGAGTAGACCGACGAATCGGCGATGGCCAGCAGGTTGTACAGCGCCGCCATCGCGGCCAGCGCCCACAGCGGCCAGGTCCACATCCAGCCGAAGGCGAACGACAGGGCCAGGCTCGCAAGGGTGGCGATCATCATCACGCGCGCGCGGCCCAGCCGGTCGGAGGCCGCGCCGCCCACCACGCTGCCGAACACGCTCACGAGGTGCGCGAACGCCGCCAGCGCGATGCCCGCGGCCGGCCACGCGGTCGCGCCGCCGCGGGACGAGGCCATGAGGTAGGCGGGCAGCCAGGCCCACAGCGCCATGAGTTCCCAGCAGTGGAAGGCGTAGGCCCAGTTGCCGGCCATCGCGGGCCGGTCGCGCACGGTCGCGTTCAGCGCCTGCAGCACGCCCTCGCGCGGCGCACCGGCGAGCCGTGGCGCAGGCGGTGCCATGCGCCGCAGCGCGAGCTGGGCCAGCAGCACGCCCATCACCGTGCAGCCCGCCGCCACCAGCAGCCCGGTGCGCCAGTGCGCCACCACGCTGAAGCCCGCCACCACCGCGAGCGACAACGCATAGCCCATCGATGCCGCGCCGAGGAAGAGCCCCATGGCACGCCCGCGCACCGCCGGCCCGGCGTTGAGCGACAGCAGCTGCAGTCCCGGTGTGTACGAGGCACCTGCGCACAGCCCCGCCAAGCCGTACAGCAGCAGCGCCGAGCGGTGGTCGTGCGCGAAGAGGGCGAAGGCCAGCGAGGCGGCCGCGCCGATCACGCCACCGACCGCGAAGATGCGGTGCGGGCCAAAGCGGTCGGCCAGCAGGCCCACGGCGAACAGCGAGCTCATGTAGCCCACGTGCCAGGCGCTCTGGATCGAGCCGGCCTGCGCGGCCGTCATCTGCCAATCGTCGCGCATGAACGGCAGCACGCCCGAGTAGGCCGTGACGATCATGCCCTGCAGCAGGCGGCTCGCGCACAGCAGCGCGAGCCATCCGCGCCGCGGCGACGCTGGGGTGGGGTCAGCGCAGTGCACGCTGCATCAGCACGGTGTCGACCCACCGGCCGAACTTGAAGCCGACGTGGCGCAGCACGCCGACCGTCTCGAAGCCCAGGCGCGCATGCAGCCGCTGCGAGCCCGCGTTGCCGCTGTGCCCGATGCACGCGACCATCTGCGTGAAGCCGGCCTCGGTGCAGCGGTGGATCACCGCCTGCAGCAGCGCCGTGCCGATGCCGTGGCCGTGCATGTCGGGCGCGACGTAGATCGAGTCTTCCACCGTGTGCCGGTAGGCCGAGCGCGCGCGGTAGGGGGCGGCGTAGGCGTAGCCGGCCACCTCGCCGTCCTTCAGCGCCACGAGGTAGGGCAGGCCGCGTTCCTGCACGTCGATGCGGCGCGTCTGCATCTGCGCGACGGGGGGCACTTCTTCCTCGAACGAGCACAGGTCGTGCAGCACGTAGTGGCTGTAGATGGCCTGCACGCGGGCCATGTGGTGGGGCTCGGCATCGGCGATGTCTAGCGCGGTGAAAGCAAGGGTGGGGGAGGACATGGCTCGATCTTGACGAGGCGAGAGCTATAAGTGAAGCTGGGTTCACCTATGCAGCGCATAAGGAATACTTTGGAAAAAAACCTCAACCTCGACCAACTCGCCACCTTCGGCCTGGTGATCGAAACCGGCAGCTTCTCCGCCGCGGCCGATCGGCTCGGCCTGTCGCAGCCGGCCGTGAGCCTGCAGGTGCGCCAGCTCGAACGACGGCTGGCCGTGCGGCTCATCGAGCGTGTCGGCAAGCGCGCGCGGGCCACGCCGGCTGGTGCGGAATTGCTGCGTCACGTGCCGCAGATCGAGGCCGCGGTCGAGAACGCCGTCGACGCGGTGGCCGACCATGCGCGCGGCGTCACGGGCCGCGTGCGGCTGGGCACGGGCGCCACGGCGTGCCTGTACTTTCTGCCGGCCGTATTGCGCCAGTTGCGCGAGGCGTTCCCCGCGCTCAGCGTGGTGGTGAGCACCGGCAACACCGACGAGCACGTGCGCAAGGTGGAAGACAACAGCATCGACCTCGCGCTGGTCACGCTGCCAGCGGCGGGGCGCTCGCTGAGCGTGATCCCGGTGTGCGACGACGAGTTCGTCGCCATCGGCCGCGCCGACCTCGCGCCGCTCAAGGCCCGCGTGACACCGGCCGACCTCGCGACGCTGCCGCTGGTGTTGTTCGAGCCCGCGGCCAACACGCGCAAGCTGGTCGACCGCTGGTTCGCGGCCGAGGGCCTGCAGCCGCAGCCCGTGATGGAGCTGGGCAGCGTCGAGGCGATGAAGGAGATGGTGGCCGCGGGGCTGGGCTACGGCCTGGTGCCCGGCATGTCGATGGCGGGGCGCGGTGCCCATCCGGCGCTGAAGGCCAGCCGCCTGGCCCCGCGCATGCACCGCACGCTGGCGGTGGTGATCCGTCGCGACAAGCCGCTCAACAAGGCGCTGCGCACGGTGCTCGAGGCGATCGTGGCGGCCGGCAGGAAGCCCGGCCGCCGTTGAAGGTACTTACTCCGGAATGGCCGCCAGCGGCGCCGCACCGCCGCGTGCGCGTCCCAGCGTGCCGACGATGAGCGCGGCGATCAGCACCAGCACGCCGCTGAGCACCATGGTGGGCGAGATGCCGCGGCTGTCGACCATCAGGCCGCCGATCAGCGCGCCCGAGGCAATCGCCACCTGGAAGCCCGTCACCAGCAGGGCCTGGCCGGCTTCCTGCGCGTCGGGCACGGCTTCCATCATCCAGCCGGTGAGCGCCACCGGGATCAGGCCGAAGGCCACGCCCCAGATCACCACCACCACCGCGCCGGCCACCATGCCGGTGCCGATCAGCGTCGACAGCAGCAGCGCCGTGGCGAGCATCAGCGCCGCCAGCAAGGTGGTGCCGCGCACGCTGCGCGCCACCAGGCTGCCGCCCAGGAAGGTGCCGATGAAGCCCACCGCGCCGTAGACCAGCAGCAGCGTCGAAACCGCGTTTGCCTGCAGGCCGAACACCTGCTGCAGCAGCGGCTTCAGGTAGGTGTACGCCGCGAAGTGGCCGGCGATGAAGAACAGCACGGCGAGCAGGCCGACCTGCGCCATGCGGCGCGTGAGCGGCGTGAGCAGGTCGCGCGCACCGATGGCGCGTTGCGGCGGAATGGCGGGCAGCAGCCACAGCTGCACCAGCAGCACGGCCGCGGCCAGCGCGCCGGTCACGGCGAACGAGGCGCGCCAGCCGAACATCGTGCCCAGCCACGAGCCCGCGGGCACGCCGAGCACCGTGGCGGCCGACACGCCGGCCAGCACCAGCGACATGGCGCGTGCCTTCGAGGCGTCGGGCACCAGCTGCGTGGCGGCGGCGGGCGCGAAGGTCCAGAAGCCGCCCACGGCCAGGCCGAGCATCAGGCGCGCGACCAGCATGGTCGTGAAGTTGGGCGCGAACGCGGCCAGCAGGTTCGAGGCGATCAAGAGCAGCGTGAGCGCGATCAGCACCGTGCGCCGGTCGAGCCGGCCCGACGCGACGATCAGCGCCGGCCCGGCAAAGGCGGCGAGCACGCCGGGCATGGTGATCATCAGGCCGGCCGTGCCGTCCGACACGCTCAGGCCGCGCGCGATGTCGGTGAGCAGGCCGATGGGCATGAACTCGGTCGACACCATCGCGAAGGTGCCGACGGCAATGGAGCCGACCGCGAGCCACGCGGAGCGGGTGGGGGCGGCCACGGCGTCGCGCGCGGGCGCCGCCAGGTCGTCGATGCAGGGGGTGCTGCCGGAAGAATTCATCATGGAGATGCAGTCCTTGAACGCATCGGCGATGAAGACGCCAATGCCGGTGAGGGGGCATTGGAGTGTGCGAGCCGGCCGCCTTGCGACCAAGGGGCGGTGGAGCAGTAGACAGTTTCCCTGCGGCGAACAATCGACCCCTTTGCTGTCTGCAGCCGCCCGGGGATGCGGCAATGGCGCCTTTCGCCATCACCGTCTTTTTGAGTTGCCGAGATTAAGTGTGGGCAGGGCGCAACTGCAGCGCCTGTCCATCGGCCACGAACGATTCGTCGACCAGCACGCGAAAGGCCGTGCCCTGCACGAACTTCGGCTGCGCGACGGCCGGCGAGAGGAACTCGATGTCGAGCGCGACCGGCGTGCCGCGCACCAGCGATTCGCCCTGCGGCACGCGCCAGCGCGCCGAGAAGCCTTCGGTGTCGAGCACCAGCGCGCCCCGGTATTCGCCGGGGCCCAGCGGCACGTCCTGCGCCGGCACCGAGGGGCGGCGGAAGGTGAGCTCCACGGCCAGGTGCGGCGTGAACTCGGGCAGCGCGTCGAAGCCCGCGGGCGGGGCCTGCTTCGGCGTGCGGCGCGGCAGCTTGCCGATGAGCCACCCGATCACGTTGCCGATGATCGGCACCCACAGCACCATCAGCAGCGTGGCGATGTCGCGCGTGGTGGTGCCGGGCGCCGCGTAGTGCCGCACGATGCCGCCGCCCACGGCCACGCACAGGAGGATCAGGACGATGACGCGTCGGCGGAACTGGATTTTGGTCATGAATGCGCGGGGTGAAAGCGGGTCCGGACCATAACCTACGCCGTCATCTGCCCCTTGCCTGCCGCTTGAGCGACCCGCAGCACCGCATCCGCCGGCAGCGCCTGCCAGTCGATCCATTCGCCCACCGCCACATGGTGCGTGGGCGCGGCGGCGCCTTCGACGGTGCCCCATTGCAGCGTCAGCCGGTGCGTGCCGAGCCGCAGCGCGAGCTCGAAGCCTGGCCAGTGCGCGGGCACATGCGGCGTCATCGACAACTGCCTGCCCTTCACGTTCAGGCCCAGCAAGGTCTCGACGGCCGCGCGGTGCAGCCACGCGGCCGAGCCGGTGTACCAGCTCCAGCCGCCCCGGCCCACATACGGCGCGGCGCCATAGACGTCGCCCGCCATCACATAGGGCTCCAGCTCGTAGACCGGGCCGCGCGCGGGGTGCTGCGAACGGTGGGCCGGGCTCAGGCCCTCGAAGCTCTGCCAGGCCGCTTCATGGTCGCCCTGCAACGCCTGCGCCATCAGCGCCCACACGGCGCCGTGCGAGTACTGGCCGCCGTTCTCGCGCACGCCCGGCGGGTAGGCCTGGATGTAGCCCGGGTTGGGGGTCGACTGGGCAAACGGCGGCGCCAGCAGCCGCAGCAGGCCGGCCGGTTCGTCGTGCAGGTGCTTGCCGATGGCGGCCATGGCCGGGCCGGTGTGGGCCGCGTCCGAGGCGCCCGACAGCACCGACCAGGCCTGTGCGATCAGGTCGATGCGGCACTCGCTGTTGATCGACGAACCCAGCGGCGCGCCGTTGTCGAAGAAGGCACGGCGGAACCAGGCGCCGTCCCAGCCGGCGTCGTGCAGCGCGGTGATCCAGCCCGTGCGCGCTTCGGTCCAGCGCGCGGCGCGTTCGTGTTCGCCGCGCGCTTGCGCGATGGGCGCGAAGCGCTCGACGACGCTGCACAGGAACCACGCGAGCCACACCGATTCGCCACGGCCCTCGTGGCCGACGCGGTTCATGCCGTCGTTCCAGTCGCCGGTGCCCATCAGCGGCAGGCCGTGCACGCCGGTCTTCAGGCTGCGGTCGATGGCGCGCGCGCCATGGTCGAACACGGTGGCCATGCGGCCGCTGTTCTGCGGCGCGTAGTAGGCGTCTTCGGCGCCCTCGGGAATGCCGGGGCCTTCGATGAAGCCGACCATCTCGTCGAGCAGCGAGGCGTCGCCCGTCACCTCGATGTAGTGCGCCGACGCGTAGGGCAGCCACAGCAGGTCGTCCGAGAAATGCGTGCGCACGCCGGCGCCGCCGGGCATGTGCCACCAGTGCTGCACGTCGCCTTCGGGGAACTGGCGCGCTGCGTTCACGAGGATCTGCGCGCGCAGGCGCGGCGGGTCGGTGAGCGCGAAGGCCATCGCGTCCTGCAGCTGGTCGCGAAAGCCGAAGGCGCCGCCGGCCTGGTAGAAGCCGGCCTTCGACCAGAGCCGGCAGGCCAGCGTCTGGTACACGAGCCAGCGGTTGACCAGTGCGTCGAACAGCGGGTCGGGCGTGCGCACCTGCAGGCGGCCCAGCAGCTCGTCCCAGAAGCCGCGCACCTGTGCCAGTGCCTCGGGCACGTCGCGCTGCCGCCAGCGGCGCGCGAGCTCGAGCGCCGCATCGGCGTTGCCCGCGTGGCCCAGCACGAAGCTGAAGCGCGCGGTCTCGCCGGCCGCCACGACGAACTCACCGCCAATCGCCGCGCAGGCATCGAGCCCGCTGCCGGCGCGCCGCGCCAGCGTGTCGGGCACTTCGACGATGCCGCGGCCGGCGAAGAACTCGCTGCGGTCGCAGGTCCATTGCGTGGCCCCGGTTGTCGCGCCTTGCAAGCCAGCGAGCAGCAGGAAGGCCGCGCTGCCGCCGAAGCCCGCGCTCGATTCGCGCTGCTGGCCGAACACGGCGGGCTGGTCTTCGGGCTTCCAGCAATGCACGGTGCGCCGTTCGCCGCGCGCGGCGCCCAGTTGCCACTCGACCATCGCGAGCGCGCGCAGGCGGCGCTGGCCGGCGCCTTCGTTGCGCACGCGCACGTGCACCAGCTTGACGGCCTCGTCGCGGTCCGCGAAGAAGGTGGTTTCGAGTGCGAGGCCGCCCTGGCGGCATTCGAAGACGGTGTAGCCCTGGCCGTGCCGCACGCGGTGGCGGGTGGCGCCGTCGCCACCGCCAGCGGGCGTGAGCGGCAGCATCTCGCGTGTCGTGACGTCCTGCAGCAGGTAGTGCTCGAAGGCCGGGTCCTGCACCGGGTCGTTCGACCAGGGCGTGACCTGGTGCATGCGGCTGTTGCCGGCCCAGGTGTAGCCGGTGCCCCACTCGGACACTTGGAAGCCGAAGGTGGCGTTGGCGATCACGTTGATCCAGGGGCGCGGCGTGCGGCGGTCGGGGCCGACCTCGAAGCGGAACTCGCCGCTCTCGGCATCGAAGTCGCCGGTGGGTGCGGTGACATTCGACGAGGTTGCCTGCCGCGTCAGCAGCGGCGTGCGGTGCTGCACAGGTGCGCTGCTGTCGTCCGCAATCGTCGGACTGCGTGCCTCATGCAACGCCGCCACCTGCACTTCGAGCGCACGGCCGTCGGCCGTGAACACCACGCGCGCCAGGCTGGAGAGCGCGGCCTTTTCCGACGGCACCACGTCTTGGTCGCGCAAGAGGTAGAAGCCGGCGGTGTCGTTGCGCGGAAAGCTGTTCTGCGTCTGCTGCGCGACGCGCGTGCGCAGCATCTCGATCTCGCGCTGCAGCGGCATGAGGTACGAGTTGGGTTCGCTGTTGAGCACCACCAGGTCGCAGGCCACGCCGCCGAAGCCCCACCACGGCTGCGCGCGCAGCAGCGTGTTGATCAGGCCCATGCCGTTCATCGAGTGGATGTAGACCAGCACGATGGGCTTGTCGCCCGAGATGCCGAAGCGCCAGATCTGGCGCAGGTCGATCAGCCCGCGGTCGCTCATCACGCGCGGCGTGGTGTAGGTGAGGATGGTCGTCAGGTCCTGCAGCGCCAGGTTCTGCGCGGGCGCGATGCTCAGGTCGCGCAGCCGCACCTGCGCCAGCGTGGCGGCCATGCGGGTGGCGCGCTCCACGTGCATGGGCTGCAGGTAGCGGTCGATGCAGGGCATCAGCGCCTCGATGCTTTCGTCGGCGGCGGTGGCGAAGCTCAGGCGCGCGGTGGTGCCCGGCGCGATCGACAGGCGCACGCGCAGGCAGGCGATGGGGTCCAGGCCGTTCACCTGCTTGCCCTGGGCCGTGAGCGGTTGCGGGTCGAGCGCAGGGTCGGCCAGCGTGCGGTTGCGGCCGATGAAGGCGCGCCGGTCGGTCATGCAGTCGATCGACAGCACGTTGGCATCGACCGAGGCCACAAAGTGCACCGCGGCCACCACCGCATCGCCATGCAGGCGCGGCTTGCGCGACAGCAGCAGCGCGCGCCATGCCGGTTCCCAACGCGATTCGACGAACAGGTTGGCAAAGGCCGGATGCGCCTCGTCGGCCTTGGGGTTCGACAGCACGGGCTCGAAGTAGGAGACGAGTTCGAGCGTGCGCGTTTCGTCGCCGCTGTTGTGCAGCGTGATGTTGCGCAACTCGGTGTCGTCCTCGGGGCTGATGAGCACCGTGGTGCGCACCTGCAGCCCGGGGCCGGTCGCATCGAACTGCACCTGGTCGGCCAGGAAGCGGGTGCGGTAGTGCCAGTCGGCGCCGGGCGCGGGCAGGGCGGTGAGCGAGGTGAGCTCGGCTTTCCCTTCGTCGCGTACATAGAAGAAGGTGCCGTAGCTGTCGCGCAGCGGATCGTCGCGCCAGCGCGTCACGTTGAACGCGCGCCAGCGGCTCACGCCCGCGCCGTTGGCCCGCAGCGCCACCGTGTAGCGGCCGTTCGACAGCAGGTGCGTGGGCTGGAAGCCCGGCCCCGTCGGGTCGACCACGCGCGGCTGGAACAGCGGCGCCAGCTCGGCCCGGCTGGGCTCGGGCGGCGTGCGCGGGTCGGCGCTGCCGATGATCTGGCGCGGCGTGCGCTCGTGCAGCAGCGACTCGTGCGCCTGCACCAGCGCGGCGCTGCCGAACCAGCGGCGCGGCGCGTCGTCGCGCAGCACGTTGCACAGCGCCACCAACGACATGCCCTGGTGGTGCGCCATGAAGTTGCGCACCACGGTGAAGTCCTGGCCCTCGGCCTGGCGCGAGGTGGTGAAGTCGATCGCGTCGTGAAAACCGAACTCGCCGCGCGCGCCGAGCGATTCGAGCAGCTCGAGGTTGCGCACCGCCGCTTCGGGCGCGAACGGCGCGGCCATCAGGCTGGCGTAGGGCGCCACCACGCGGTCGGTCGGCGGCGTGCGCCGCAGCGCCAGGCGGGGCACGCCGAAGGGCGAGTACTGGTACGCCAGCGAATGGTCTTGCGCGAAGTAGGCCGACTCGGACACGCCCCACGGCATGTTCTGCGCGCGGCCGAAGGCCTGCTGCTCGGCGATGGCCGCGGCGTTGGCGACCTGCAGCAGGCCGTCGGTGGGCTCGGTCATCACGAGGGCCGGCATCAGGTACTCGAACATCGAGCCCGACCATGATTTCAGGCTGGGCTGGAAGCCCACCAGAAGGAACGGCCGGCCCAGTGCCATCCAGTGGCGGCGCGGCACGTCGCCCTTCGCAATCGCCAGGAAGCTCAACAGGCGCGACTCGGAGGCCAGCAGGTCGTAGTAGCTCGCGTCGAGCACGTTCTCTTCGACGCGCAGGCCGATGTGGAACAGGTGGCGCTTGGCGTCGTAGAGGCCGCTGAAATCCATGCCGTCGTGCAGCGCGTCGCAGCGTCGGGCCAGTGCTTCCAGTGCGGGTGCTTCATGGGGCTGGCAGCTTGCGTCCGCTGCGAAGGCGCGGCAGGCCTGTGCCACGGCCACGAGGTGGCCCGCGAAGTTGCCGCTGTCCACGCTGGACACATAGTCCGGCGGCAGCGGCTTGAGCGTCTGCGTGTCGTACCAGTTGAACAGGTGGCCGTTGTGCTTGTGCATGCGGTCGACGGTGTCGAGCGTGGCCGTGAGGCGCGCCAGCAGGGCTTGGGTGTCGATCCAGCCGAACTCGCGCGCGCAGCAGGTGGCCAGCAGGTACATGCCGATGTTGGTCGGCGAGGTGCGGTGCGCGAGGGTCGGCTGCGGCTCGAGCTGCAGGTTGTCGGGCGGCAGGTGGTGGTCGTCCGGGCCCACCACGTGCTCGAAGAAGCGCCAGGTGTCGTGCGCCAGCGTCTCGAGGTAGCTGCGTTGCGCGGGCGCGAGCGGGTCTTCGGGTTGCACGTCGACACGGCTGCCCCACCAGGCCGCAATGGGCGCCAGCGACCACAGCACGAAGAGCAGGGGGCCGAGCACCGGCCAGGCGCTCCAGTTGGCGAGCACGGCCAGCACCAGGCACACCGCGCTGCTGAGGGCCGCGCTGCGCACGAAGGGCTTCAGGCGCTGGCTCGATTGCGCCTGCGCCTGGTCGGCCGTCGTCCACTGCAGCAGGTGCCTGCGGCTCACGACCAGCCGCCAGGTGGCGAGGAAGGCCGCGTCGAGCAGCAGGCGCGTCTGCGCCGCCAGCTGCACGAACTGCCAGGCCGCACCGGCCAGGGCGCGCAGCAGCTCGACCGCGCCCGCGTCGAAGAAGTGGCGCAGCTCGATGGCGCGGCGTGTCGGCACCAGGCCGGCCAGTGCGCCCAGCAGCGGGCCCAGCGTGAGCGCCGCGCCGACGGCCGCCAGCGCCCAGCCCAGCGGCATGGCCTGCGTGAAGATCACCAGCACCAGCAGCGCGAAAGACGCCGGCACCACCAGCGACCGGCGCAGGTTGTCGCTCATCTTCCACAGGCCCAGCGCGTCGATGCCGAAACGGCGCGCGCGCCACATCAGCGGCAGCAGCTGCCAGTCGCCGCGCACCCAGCGGTGTACGCGCGAGGCGGCCACGCCGGCATGGTGCGGATGGTCTTCGACCAGCACCACGTCGCTGACCATCGCGCAGCGCGCGACGCTGCCTTCGAGCAGGTCGTGGCTCAGCACGGCGCTGTCGGGCAGGCGGTCGTTCAGCGTGGCGTGCACCGCGCGCACGTTGAGCAAGCCCTTGCCGGTGAAGGAGCCGCTGCCGAACACGTCCTGGTAGATGTCGGAGGCGCCGCTGCCGTAGGGGTCGAGCCCGCACTGCCCGGCGAACACCCAGTGGAAGAAGGAGCGCTCACTGCGCATCGGGAACGGCGTGACGATGCGCGGCTGCAGGATGCCGAAGCCCGCGACCACGCGCCGGCTCGGCATGTCGATCTCGGGCGCGTTCAGCGGATGCGCGGCAATCGACACGAGGTCGCGCAGCGCGCCGGGCGGCAGGCCCGTGTCGCTGTCGAGCGTCAGCACATAGGGCGTGCGGCCGGGCGCGAGCTGCTGGCCCGGTGCGAGCGGCAGAAAGCCGCTGGCGTCGCCGCTGGCCAGCAGGCGCATCAGCATTTCGAGCTTGCCGCGCTTGCGTTCCCAGCCCATCCAGCGCTGCTCGGTCTCGCTCCAGCTGCGTGGACGGTGCAGCAGCAGGAAGCGCGGCGCCGTGCCTTCGGCCGGCGGGTACTTGGCGTTGAGCGCGGCGATGCGTTGCTGGGCGTCATCGAGCAAGGGCGCGTCGTCGGGCATCGCCGCTTGCGAAGCGTCGGCCCAGTCGGTCAGCAGTGCGAACTGCGCGTGGGGCTCGCGGTTGGCGAGCCAGTGCAGTTCGAGGCGGTGCGCGAGCCTGGCGTTGTTCGCGGTCGAACCCAGCATCGTGGGCATGACGACGAGCGCGCGGTGCCGCTCGGGAATGCCGTTCGCGAAATCGAGGCGTGGCAGGGCCTGCACGCGCACCGACTCCGCCATGATGCGTTGCGCCAATGCAATCAGCGCCTCGGACAGCGGCCACGCGAGCAGCAGCAACGCCGCGACGGCGGTCCAGTCGCCGCGATGCGGCAGGCCGTGCACCACGGCGGCCAGCAGCAGCGCGGTGCCGAGGGCGACGGACCCCACGTAGACGGGCAGACGCCAGCCGCGATGGCTGCGCGCGGGGCGTGTGTGCGCGGTGCGTGCGGCTTGGCCCGGCGCTGCGTTCGCCTGCAGCGACGCGATCAGCGCGGGCCGGCCCTGGCCGAAGAGGTAGTAGCCGGCGGTGCCGTCGGCGCGGTCGGTCTCTGCGCCGGCTTCGTCGGCCGGCGCACTGAACGCCAGCGTGACCACGGCCTGCGCCACTTCGCGCTCGGGCCGTTCGGTGCTGCGCGCCACCTGCTCCATCGCATGCGTGATCTGCTGGCGCGTGAGTTCGCTCTCGTTCGCAAAGCTTGGCAGTTCGCGCAGCACGCG
Source organism: Variovorax sp. GW821-FHT09D04 (assembly GCF_059416405.1). Lineage (NCBI taxonomy): Bacteria > Pseudomonadati > Pseudomonadota > Betaproteobacteria > Burkholderiales > Comamonadaceae > Variovorax > Variovorax sp. GW821-FHT09D04. The sequence continues at coordinate 85,980 of NZ_JBWKPA010000004.1, read as the reverse complement.
CAGCGAGCGGCTCACCGGTTCGATGAGGTCGCTCCACTCGACCTGGCCGATCATGCGCAGGGTCGTGATGATGTTGCCGACTGTGAGGTTGGCCGCGGCCTGCGCGTTCTGCGCGTCGCCGATCAGCGCCGGGCCGTTGGGGCAGTGCTGTTCGGTCCAGCGCACCAGCGCGGGCATGTCGTCGCCGTGCTCGACGGGCAGGCGCTGCCACAGCTGCGTGAGGTAGCTGTCCTGCAGGCCGTGGCTCTGCAATGCGCGGTAGAGCACGTCGAGGTCCTGCACCGGGAGGTGCGGCGCTGCGTCCCAGGCCGCATGCGCGATCTCGCGCGCGACCTTGTTCTCGGCGATGCGCTCGGCCACGCGGCGCAGGTTTTCGAGCAGCACCACGCGCAGGGTGGTGGGCAGCGCCCACAGCTCGCCGAGCATGAGCTCGTCGATGTCCTGGTAGGCGTTGAGGAAGGCCGTGAACAGCGTCTTGTTGAGCACGCTGTCGGTGTGCGCCACATAGGCCCACGCAATGCCGTACACGCGCGGCAGTCCCGCCAGCGGCGGCGTGACGAGCTTGGGCAGGCGCGCGTAGTAGCTGCGCGGCACGCCGTCATGGATCTGCTGGAGCTGCGCCTCGACGAGGTGGAAGTTGTCGAGCAGCCATTCGGCTGCCGGCGACACATAGCGCCCGCTCAGCGAGATCAGCGCGATGTAGTCGAAGGCGGCGCGCAGCGACTCGAGGTTCTCGTCGACCCGCGGAAAGAAGGGCGCGCCTTTGCGCGCGCGGTGGTGCTCGTCTTCCACCACCTGGGCACGGGCCAGGCTGTGGCCGTGCTGTTCGAAACGTTGGGCACCGAAGAGTTCGGCGCGAATCGGGAGGGCTACCGGGTCGTGCGGACCGAGCAGAAGGGTCCGGGCGTAGTGACTGAGCCCTTGGAGGCGGTCGACGACGGCAGCGGCGCTCAAGTGACCGCGAACAGGCCGATGCCCAACACCACGGCCACGCAGGCCATCGTGACAATGCGACCCGCAGCGAGCGCGCGCACACGTTGCATGTGGCTTCGCAGCGAGAACCATCGCCCATGGGCACGTGCACAGTGGTGCATGTGGGAAGCCAGGGCTTCGAAATCGCTGCCGACGAAATCGATCTGAGAATGGGAAAGGGACTGCGGGACGGACATTGCAACGGGCTCCTGTGAAACGACTTCGAGCTGCCGCGCGATTGCGAGAACTGTGAACGTGTCCCGACCGTACCCTTTTAAATGACCTTACAGGTACCTCATTGCCGACAGCGCACGTAGGAAAGGGCGCACAAGGCGCCCTTTGTCCATGGAGGCCGTGTGCAGGTCAGCCCGTGTTGCGCAGCCCCGCCGCCACCCCGTTGATCGAGATGTGGATGCCGCGCTGCAGCCGCTCGCCGCCGTCACCCGCGCGATAACGCCGCATCAGCTCGACCTGCAGGTGGTGCAGCGGGTCGATGTAGGGGAAGCGATGGCGCACCGAGCGCTGCATCTCGGCATTGCCCTCGAGCCGCTGCTTGGCGCCCGTGATGAGCGTGAGCGCGTCCGAGGTGCGTTGCCATTCGGCCTCGATCATCGAGAACACCTTCTGGCGCAGCTTGCGGTCGGTGACCAGCTCGGCATAGCGCGAGGCCAGCGCGAGGTCGCTCTTGGCGAGCACCATGTCCATGTTCGACAGCAGCGTGCGAAAGAACGGCCACTGCGCGTACATGCGCTGCAGCAGTGCCTGGCGTTCCTTCTTGCCCGCGGCGGTGCCGGCGGCGGCCAGGAACTGCTCCACGCCCGAGCCGAAGCCGAACCAGCCCGGCAGCGTGAGGCGGCACTGGCCCCAGCTGAAGCTCCACGGCACGGCGCGCAGGTCGTCGATCTTGTGGCTCGGGTTGCGCGAGGCGGGGCGCGAGCCGATGTTGAGTTCGGCGATCTCGCGGATCGGCGTGGAGCCGAAGAAGTAGTCGCCGAAGCCCGGGGTCTCGTACACCAGCTTGCGGTACGCGGCCATGCTCGCGGTCGAGAGTTCGCCTGCGGCCGAGAGGAAGTTCGCCGGCGCCGACTTGCCCTGCGGCAGCAGAGTCGCTTCGAGCGTGGCGGCCACCAGCGTTTCGAGGTTGCGCCGGCCGATCTCGCGGTTGGCGTACTTCGAACCGATCACTTCGCCCTGCTCGGTGAGGCGGATCTGGCCGCGCACCGTGCCGGGCGGCTGCGCCAGGATGGCCTGGTAGCTCGGGCCGCCGCCGCGTCCCACCGTGCCGCCACGGCCGTGGAACATGCGCAGGCGGATCGGGTTCTTTTTCTTCTTGTTCAGCTCGTCGAACAGCGACACCAGCGCGATGCCCGCGCGATACAGCTCCCAGTTGCTGGTGAAGATGCCGCCGTCCTTGTTGCTGTCGGAGTAGCCCAGCATCACGTCCTGCTCGGCACCCGAGCGCTCGATGAGCGCCTGGATGTTCGGCAGCGCATAGAAGGCGCGCACGATGGGCGCGGCGTTGCGCAGGTCTTCGATGGTCTCGAACAGCGGCACCACGATCAGGTCGCAGGTCGCGTTGCTGTCCATCGCGCCGCGCAGCAGGCCCACTTCCTTCTGCAGCAGCAGCGCCTCGAGCAGGTCGCTCACCGTTTCGGTGTGGCTGATGATGTAGTGGCGGATGGCCGCCGCGCCGTAGCGTGCACGCGCGGTGCGTGCGGCGGCGAAGATGGCCAGCTCGCTTCGGGCGAGCGGCGAGTAGTCGGCGTCGGGCACGCGCAGCGGACGCGCGTCGTCGAGCAGCTTGAGCAGCAGGGTCTGCTTGGCCTCTTCGGCCAGCGACGCATACGAGGGCTCGATGCGCGCGGTGGCCAGCAGCTCGGCGATCACGGCCTCGTGCTTGTCGGAGCTCTGGCGCAGGTCGACCGTGGCCAGGTGGAAGCCGAACACCTCCACCGCGCGGATCAGCGGACGCAGGCGCGGCGCCGCGAGCACGGTGCCGTGCTTCTCGACCAGCGACTCCTCGATGGTGCGCAGCTCGGCCAGGAATTCTTCGGCGTTCGCATACGGGTTCTGCGGCGCGACCGCATGGCGCGCGGCCTCGCCGCCGCTGAGTTCGCGCAGCGTGGCCGCCAGGCGCGCGTACACGCCGGTGAGGGCGCGGCGGTAGGGCTCGTCCTTGCGGTGCTCATTGGTGTCGGGCGAACGCTCGGCCAGCGCCTGCATCTCGACCGACACATCGACCAGCGTGGCCGACAGCGACAGCTCGCCGCCCAGGTAGTGCACCTCGGTGAGGTAGTGGCGCAGCGCGAGTTCCGACTGGCGGCTCAGCGCGTACTCGAGCGTCTCGGCCGTGACGTTGGGGTTGCCGTCGCGGTCGCCGCCGATCCACTGGCCCATGCGCAGGAAGGGCGCGACCGAGGGCGTCTGCCCGCCTTGCACCAGCGCCTTCTCGAGGTCGGCGTACACGCGCGGGATCTCGCGCAGGAAGGTGGCTTCGTAGTAGCTCAGCGCGTTCTCGATCTCGTCGGCCACGGTGAGCTTGGAGAAACGCAGGATGCGCGTCTGCCAGATCTGCGTGACGCGGATGCGCACCTGGGTTTCGTTGTCGGCCAGCTCGATGGGCGAGAGCGCGTCTTTTCCGCCCGCATAGGCGTTCTGGCGCAGCTTGATCTCGTCGCGCGTGGTCAGCAGCAGGGCGATGGCGCGCTCGGCGTCGAGGATGCTCTTGCGCTGCACTTCGGTCGGGTGCGCCGTGAGCACGGGCGACACGTAGCTGTGGGCCAGCGAGGCGACGATCTCGTCGGGCTTGATGCCGGCCTTGCGGATGCGGGCCAGGGCGGTCTGCAGGTCGCCGTCGGCCTGCACGCCTTCGCGCTCGGCCTCGGTGCGGCGGCGGATCTGGTGGCGGTCTTCGGCCAGGTTGGCCAGGTGGCTGAAGTAGGTGAAGGCGCGGATCACGCGCACCGTTTCGGCGGCGCTCAGGCCCTTGAGCAGGTTCTTCAGCGCGCGGTCGGCGGCGTGGTCGGCGTCGCGCCGGAACGACACCGACAGGGTGCGGATCTTCTCGACCAGCGCGTAGGTTTCGTCGCCCTCCTGCTCCCGGATCACGTCGCCGAGGATTCGGCCCAACAGCCGGATGTCGTCGATCAATGGCTGGTCTTCGGTCTGGCGGCGCTTGGCGGGAGATGCAGGAGTCTTGCTGGCTTTCATTCGATGTTGTTCCTGGGGACTTGAATGGACGCGCCGCCTCCGTTGCTGCGGCGCAACATGCTAGCATTCCAGAGGTCAGAAACCATGTACTTTTTTGGGAGCGATCTTGAGCAACATCGTGATCGCCACGCGCGAAAGCCGGCTGGCCCTGTGGCAGGCCGAACACGTGCAAACGCTTTTGCAAGAACGAGGCCACACGGTCAGCCTGCTGGGCATGACGACCCGTGGTGACCAGATCCTGGACCGCACGCTGAGCAAGGTCGGCGGCAAGGGCCTCTTCGTCAAGGAACTCGAAGCCGCGCTCGAAGACGGACGCGCCGACATCGCCGTGCATTCGCTCAAGGATGTGCCGATGGAGCTGCCCGAGGGCTTCACGCTGGCCTGCGTGCTGGAGCGCGAAGACCCGCGCGACGCGCTGGTGTCGCCGCGGTACGCCTCGCTCGACGCACTGCCGCAGGGCGCGGTGGTCGGCACCTCCAGCCTGCGCCGCGTGGTACTGCTGCGCGCGCAGCGGCCCGACCTGCGCATCGAACCGCTGCGCGGCAACCTCGACACCCGCCTGCGCAAGCTCGACGAAGGCCATTACGACGCCATCGTGCTGGCGGCGGCCGGGCTCAAGCGGCTGGGCCTCGAAGACCGCATCCGCGTCGCCTTCGACCCCGACACCATGCTGCCCGCCGCGGGGCAGGGCGCCCTCGGCATCGAGGTGCGCGCCGACCGCCAGGACCTCATCGACCTGCTGGCGCCGCTGGCGCACCGCGGCGACTGGCTCAGCACCACCGCCGAGCGCGCCGTGAGCCGCGCGATGGGCGGCAGCTGCTCCATGCCGCTCGCAGCCCATGCGCGTCGGCAGGCCGACGGCACGCTGCGCATCGACGCCGCCTGGGGCGACCCGGAAGGCGACGCGCCGCTGGTGCGCGTGCACGCCCAGGCCGAGGCCGGCGACTTCGCGGGGGCTGATGCCCTCGGCCAGCACGCCGCCGGGCTGCTGCGCGACGCCGGTGCCCACTGATCACGGTGGGCGCCGAGCGATGCGCGCGGGGCCTGTCATCGTCACGCGGCCGGCGCACGAAGCGGCGGCGTGGGTCCGTGATTTCCAGTCGGCCGGGCTCGAGGCCGTGGCGCTGCCGCTGATCGCCATCGCGCCTGCCCTCGATGTGGAGCCGCTGCGCGCCGCGTGGGCGCGGCTCGCGGACTACGCGGCGCTGATGTTCGTGAGCGCCACCGCCGTCGATCACTTCTTCCAGCACCGAGGCAGCTCGACCCTCGCCGGTTGCCGCTTCTGGGCCACCGGCCCCGGTACCGAGCGCGCACTGTTGCGTGCCGGCGTGCCGCCCGCCGCCATCGACGCCCCACCACCCGGCGCCACGCGCTTCGACTCCGAGGCGCTGTGGGCGCTGGCCCACGGGCAGGTGTCGCCGGGCGTGCGCGTGCTCATCGTGCGCGGCGGCGACGAAGCCGGCCAGCCGGCCGGGCGCCAATGGCTGGCCCGCGAGATCGATGCCGCCGGCGGCGTGCGCGACACCGTCGTGGCCTACCGGCGCCTGGCGCCCGCGCTAGACGAGGCGCAGCGCCGCATCGCGACCGAAGCTGCCGCCGGATATGGCATCTGGCTCTTCAGCAGCTCGGAGGCCATCGGCAACCTGCAGCGCGCCATGCCGGGCACCTCGTGGCAGGCCGCGCGCGCCATCGCCACGCATGCACGCATCGGCGAAGCCGCGCAGGCCGCGGGTTTCGGGGCGTTGCGTGTCTGCACACCCCTGCGGGAAGCGCTGATCGCGTCGATAGAATCCTTCGCATGAGCGCCGCGTCCCCGTCCGACGACCTTTCTCCCCCTTCCGCCGCCCCGGTGCAGGTGCCCGCCACGGTGGCGCCGCACCAGACGCCCGCCGCCCAGGCGGCCGCGGCCACCCTGCTGGCACGCATCGGCATGGGCCTCGTGGCCCTCGTGGCTCTGATCGCGCTGCTGTCGACCATCGCGCTGTGGCAGAAGGTCGGCGGCATGAAGGAACAGCTCGCGCGCCAGAGCGCCGAGGCCACCGCCCAGTCGATGGAAGCGCGCACGCTGGCGCGCCAGGCCAGCGACACGGTGCGCGACGCCGCCGCCCGCGTGGCCCTCATCGAGACCCGCGTGGCCGAAGTCGCGTTGCAGCGCTCTCAGCTGGAAGAACTCATTCAAAGCCTCTCGCGTTCGCGCGACGAGAACCTGGTGATCGACATCGAATCCGCCGTGCGCCTCGCGCTGCAGCAGGCACAGGTCACCGGCAGCCTCGAGCCGCTGCTCGCGGCGCTCAAGGCCGGCGACCTGCGCATCGCGCGCGCCGCGCAGCCCCGGCTCGCGCCCGTGCAGCGCGCCATGCAGCGCGATGCCGACCGCCTGCGCAGCAGCGCCAGCACCGACAGCGCCGAAGCGCTGCAGAAGCTCGACGAACTGGTGCGCAGCGTGGACGACCTGCCCACGCTCAATGCGGTGGCCGTTCGCGGCAACGGCGTCAACGCCTGGCGTCCCGAACCCATTCCCGCCGATGCGCCCTGGTGGCAGCGCGTGCTGCTGACGATCCGCGGCGAGGCCCGTTCGCTGGTGCGCGTGGGCCGCATCGAGAGCCCCGAGGCGGTGCTGCTGGCGCCCGAGCAGTCGTACTTCCTGCGCGAGAACCTCAAGCTCAAGCTGCTCAACGCGCGGCTGTCGCTGTTGTCGCGCCAGATGGACGCCGCGCGCGGCGAACTGGGCCAGGTCACCACATCGCTCAACCGCTATTTCGATCCGGCCTCGCGCCGCACGCAGGCCGCGGCCACGCAGCTGCAGCAACTGCAGCAGCTCGTGCGCAGCACGGAGCCGGTGCGCATCGACGACACGCTGGCCGCGCTGACCACCGCGGCCGCAGGGCGCTGATCCGTTCATGCGCGCTGCAATCTGGCTCCTCGCGCTGTTCGCCGTCGCTGCGGCGGTGGCGCTGTTCGCCGGCAACAACCAGGGCACGATCACCGTGTTCTGGCCGCCGTGGCGGGTCGATCTCTCGCTGAACCTCGTGCTCGTGATCCTGCTGCTGACCTTCGTGCTGCTGCACGTCGCGTTGCGCGCGCTCGCGGCGCTGTTCTCGCTGCCCACGCAGGCGCGCCACTGGCGGCTGCAGCAGAAGGAACGCATGCTGCACTCCGCCTTGCTCGATGCGATGGTGCAGCTGATCGCCGGCCGCTTCTCGCGCGCCCGCAAGGCCGCGCAAGCTGCGCTCACGCAGGAAAAAACACTGGCCGCGCTCGGCGCCGAGCTGCCGCAGGCGCAGCAGGTGCGTGTGCTGTCGCACCTGCTGGCCGCCGAAAGCGCGCAGGCCCTGCAGGACAAGGCCGCGCGCGACGCCCACCTGCAGCAGGCCCTCAACGAAAGCGCCGACCGCACCGTGCTCGCGAGCCCTGAAACCCGCGAAGGCGTGCAGCTGCGCGCCGCACGCTGGGCGCTCGACGACCGCGACCCCACGGCCGCGCTCGCACGGCTCGAAGAACTGCCGCAAGGCGCGCAGCGCCGCACGCTGGCGCTGCGGCTGCGGCTCAAGGCCGCGCGCCAGGACCGCCGCACGGTCGAGGCGCTCGACACCGCGCGCCTGCTGGCCAAGCACCGCGCCTTCTCCGACGCGGCGGCGCAAAGCATCGTGCGCGGCCTCGCGACCGAACTGCTGACCGGCGCGCACGACCCGGCGCAGCTGCTGCGTGCGTGGTCCGAACTCGATTCGGCCGAACGGCAGATGCCCGAGGTGGCCATCCACGCGGCCCAGCGCATGGTCGCGCTGCGCGGTGACTTGGCGCTGGCACGCGGCTGGCTGCTGCCGGCCTGGGAGCGCATGGTGGCGAACCCGCGCGGTCTCGGCGACGGGCTGCGCGTGAAGCTCACGCGCGCGCTCGAGGCGGGGCTCGATTCGGTCGACGCCGACTGGCTCGCACGCATCGAAAGCGCGCAGCGCAACAACCCGCGCGACGCCAACCTGCAGTACCTTGCCGGCATGGCCTGCATGAAGCGCCAGCTGTGGGGCAAGGCCCAGCAGCTGCTCACGCAGGCCGGGCTGGGCCTGCAGGACCCCGACCTCTACCGGCGCGCCTGGCTCGCGTTGGCCCAGCTGGCCGAGGCGCGCGAAGACCACGCGCAAGCAGCCGACGCGTGGAAGCGCGCGGCGCAGGTCGACAACACGCCCTGAGCGTTGTCTCGGTCCGCCGGCTTCAAGAGCATGCGGATTCCTTGGCGGTCGCCAGGCCCGTTGTTCGCACCGACGGCTTGCCATTGCCGAAGATCAGCAGGCTGAAGCCGGCCAGCACCCACACCCCGATGCCACCGTAGAGCATCACCCATCCGAAGCTGTTCACCAGCGCCGCATGCACGGCGGCGCCCGATGGGTCGGCCTGAGACAGCGCCGGAAAACTCTCGGTCAGCGACGCGAAACTGCCCGCCGCGACCTTCTCTGCCAGCGCGCGCAGCTGCACCGCGTCGAGCGACGCGGACAGGGCGCTCTTCAGGTGCGAGTGAATGCCTTCGAGCAGGAGGAAGCCCATCAGCGCGATGTTGATGGCCAGCGTGATCAGCCGTGCGCTCATGTCCATGCCCGAGGCCATGCCTGCGCGTGCACTCGACACCGAACCGGTGGTGGTGTTGGTCACGGGCGTGTTCGTCAGCCCCAGCCCGATGCCGGCCAGCAGGCAGCCGGGCAGCAGCGTGAGCCAGCTCGCATGCGCCACGCCGCTGCCCCAGCGCATCGCGATGAAGCCCAGCCCGATCACGAACAGCCCCGCCGGGATCACCACGCCAGGCCGGTAGCGCATCGACAGGCGCTCGGCCAGCGGCGGCAGCACGAGCGTGGGCAGCGTGTAGGCCAGCAGCGCCGAGCCGGCCGTGACGGCGTCGTAGCCCAGGCCGCTCTGGAAGTAGATCGGCAGGTAGATCATGAACGGCCAGAAGCTGAAGTTCATGCCGATGGAGCCGACAATCGAGCCCGAGAAATTGCGGATGCGGAACACCGAGAAGTCGAACATCGGGTGCGGGTTGATCTTCTCCACCCACACGAAGACCGCGAAGCAGGCCAGCGTCGCCACGAGGATGGCCACGGCCACAGGGCTCGCGAACCCGAGGCCCGGCCCCTGCGTGATGAAGTAGGTGAGGCCGAACACCGCGAGCGACAGCGTGACGATGCCCGGCAGGTCGAGCTGTTTCGCGTCGGGGTCGCTGGACTCTTCCACGCTGCCCAGGACCAGCGCCAGCGCCACCACGGCCAGCGGCACATGGACCAGGAACACCCATTGCCAGCTCGACAGCGCAACGATCGCGCCGCCGACGATCGGCCCGAAGCCCAGCCCCATGCCGAACACCACGCCCCAGATGGCGAAGGCCTTGCTGCGTTCCTTGCCTTCCTGGAACTGGTGCGAGAGCACCGCGAGCTGGCAGATCAGCATCGCGCCGCCGGCCAGGCCCTGCAGGAAGCGGCTGACGATCAGCACCGGCGCGTTGCCCGCGATGCCGCAGGCCAGCGAGGTGGCGCCGAACAGCACCACGCCGACGATCAGCACGCGCTTGCGGCCGTAGCGGTCGGCCAGCGTGCCGGCGGCCATCAGCACCGTGGTGCAGGCGATGGTGTAGGCGTTCATGATCCACTGCATGTCGCTGAAGTCGCCGTGCAGTGATTTTTCGAGCGTGGGAAGAATGACCGGCACGCTGGAGATTTCCAGGCCGAACATCAAGGCAATGAGGCAGACCGCGGACAGGGCGATCCGGTTCTTGCCGGCAGGGGAGAGGGACATCGGACGGTTTCCAAAAAGGCAGAGCGGCCGATTCTGGTGAAACCCTCTTCATGATGGAAATGATTTGATTTCCTAGAATTCATTAGGAAACATCATTTATTCAGGATCGCCATGGACTTCGACCCCACGCTGTTGCGCGCCTTCGTGGCCGTCAAGGAAACCGGCGGCTTCACGCGCGCCGCCGAGCGCCTGCACCTGACCCAGTCGGCCATCAGCCACCAGATCCGCAAGCTCGAAGAGCAGGTGGGCCGGCCGCTGCTGCACCGCACGACGCGCCGCCTCACGGTGACCGAGGACGGTGAAGACTTCCTGCGCTACGCGACGCAGATCCTGGACACGCTCGACGCGATGACGCGGCGCTTCCAGCCCTCGCCGATCTCGGGCGTGGTGCGCTTCGGCGTGCCGGACAACTTCATGGGCGACCGCCTGCCGCCGCTGCTCTCGCAGTTCGCGCGCGGGTTCCCGGCCGTGCGCATGGAGGTCTGCGTGAGCATGCACACCGACTTGCGCGCGGCCATCCGCGCCGGCGAGCTCGACCTCGCGGTCGTGATGTCGCCGCCCGACGTGGTGGAGGGCACCTGCCTGCGGCGCACGCAACTGGTGTGGGCCGCGGCCGAGGCCTTCGAGGCGCCGAAGGGCGCGTCGCTGCCGCTGGCCTTCTTTCCGAAGCCGTGCGTCAACCGGCAGGTGGCCGGGTCGGCGCTCGACCTCACGTCGTCGCTCGACTGGCACGTGGTCTTCACCTCGGCCAGCCCGCAGGGCATTCGCGCCGCGGTGCTGGCAGGGCTGGCGGTGACGGTGCTCACGCGCGAGGAGGTGGAGCCGGGCATGAAGATCGTCGACGGCCGCTACGGCCTGCCGCCGCTGCCGAGCGTGAACTTCTCGCTGATCTGGAGCGAGAACGGCAAGACGCCGTGCGCCTGCCGCTTCGGGCAACTGATCCTGGAGATGCCGGACCTGCCTGGTGTCGAGGCGCTGCCGCAGCAGGCCTGAACTCCGAAGCAAAAAAAAACGGCGCCACGAAGGCGCCGTTTTCATTTGCGAGGAGGCAGGGCTCAGAGCGAGCGCTGCTGTTCCTGCGGCTGCTGTTGTTGCTGCTCGAACGGCAGCGACATCGAGCCGAGGTCGCGGCGGGTTTCGACCAGAACCAGCGGGCCTTCGTCGAGCACGATCACCGGCGGGCGTTCGCGCGGCACGTGCACCGGCTTCGGCTCGGCGGCGATCGCGGCGCGCGCCTGCGCGATGCGTTCGGCGTCCGAGTTGACCCACTGCAGGCCCGAGCTTTCGGCAATCTGCGCGAGCTCGTTCAGCGGCAGTTCGAAGGCCTGCACCTTGGGCAGTGCGCGGCCGTTGCCGGCGGGCGCTGCTGCTGCGGGCTTGGCTGCGGCTTCGACCACGATGGGCGCTGCGACGGGTGCCGGTGCCGGTGCGGCGGGGCGCTCGAAGCGCGGCTGCTCCTGCACCTGCGGCGCGGGTTCGCGCACTTCGACCGCGGTGGCGACCACGGCCACTGCAGCGGCTTCCGCCACCAGCGGCAGTTGCTGCTGCGGCTGGCGCTCGGCCTGGCCTTCGGCAGCCACGGCGCCTTCGGCGACCGGTGCGGCGTCTGCGCCGTTGGCTTCGTTGCCACCGTTGCCGGCGTCGTCACGCGGACCGCGTTCGCGGCGGTCACGGCCGTAACGGTCGCGCGAACGGCCGCGGCGCTCTTCGCCTTCGCGGCGCGGGGCTTGCTGCTCGTTGCCTTCGTTGTTGCCTTGCTCGGCATCGCCGGCGGCAGCCGATTCGGCCACGCGTGCATCGCCTTCGTTGGCGGCAGGCGCGTCGTTGCGGCGCTCGCGGCGGCCGTCGTTGCGCTCACCGCGCGGGCCGCGCGACTCGTCGCCACGGCCGTTGCGGGGCTGGCGCTCGCCGTCGCCGGCGGTGGCTTCATCGCGCGGCTGTTGCTGCTGTGCGTCGCCGTTGCGCTCACCGCGCTCGTTGCGTTCGCCGCCACGTTCACCACGCTCGCCGCGCTCACGGCGCTCGCCGCGGGCGCGGGGTGCGCGTTCCGCTGCGGCATTGCCGTTTTCGTCGCCGCCGGGTGCCGGCTGCTGTTGTTGCGCGTCGAGGTTCAGGTTGCCGTCGAGCAGGGCTTCGGCCGGCGCGTTGCGGCCTTCGCCACCTTCGCGGCGCTCGCCGCGACCGCCACGGCGTTGTTCGCCGTCGCGCGGTGCGCGTGCTTCACGGGGCTCGCGTTGCTCGCGTGCCGGGTTGGTGCTGTCGTTGCGCTGCTCGGTGTTGCGAGCCTCGCCGCGGCGTTCGCCACCGCCGCCTTCACGGCGCTCGCCGCCGCGTCCGCCACGGCGGTCGCCGTCGCGTCCACCCGAACGGCCGCCGCCTTCGCCACGGCTTTCGCCGCCGCGTCCGCCGCGGCGCTGTTCGCCGTCGGCGCCACGTGCACCGCGCGTTTCGCCGTCACGGCCCGGGCGACCGCCTTCGCGGCGGGGCTTCGGTGCTTCGACCGGAATGGCGCTGGGCGCCGGTGCCGGTGCGGGTGCCGGCGAGGCGCCGCCGAAGAAGCTCTTGATCCAGGCCATGAAGCCGGTCTGTGCCGGGGCCGGAGCGACCACCGCGGGCGGGGCCACCGGGGCGGGAGCGGGCGCAGCGCGCACCGCTTCGGGCTTGGGCGGCACCACCGGCGCGGGTGCGTCGGGCAGCACGCCCTTGATGACCGGCGTCTGCTTGTTGGTGGGTTCTTGCGAACGGCGCGTGACCGAGGTCGGGTCTTCGATCTCGTCGGCCATCTTGTAGCTGGCTTCGATGTGGTCCAGGCGCGGATCGTCGTGCTTCAGGCGCTCGAGCTTGTAGTTCGGCGTTTCGAGCGTCTTGTTGGGCACCATCAGCACGGTGACGCGCTGCTTGAGCTCGATCTTGGCGATTTCGGGACGCTTTTCGTTCAGCAGGAACGAAGCGACTTCCACGGGCACCTGCACATGCACGGCGGCCGTGTTGTCCTTCATGGACTCTTCCTGAATGATGCGCAGGATCTGCAGCGCGCTCGATTCGGTGTCGCGGATGTGGCCCGAGCCGCCGCAGCGGGGGCAGGGGATCGACGAACCTTCGGACAGCGCCGGCTTCAGGCGCTGGCGGCTCATTTCCATCAGGCCGAACTTGCTGATCGAGCCGAACTGCACGCGGGCGCGGTCTTGCCGGAGCGCGTCGCGCAGGCGGCTTTCGACTTCGCGGCGGTTCTTCGACTCGTCCATGTCGATGAAGTCGATGACGATCAGTCCGCCCAGGTCGCGCAGGCGCATCTGGCGGGCCACTTCGTCGGCGGCTTCGAGGTTGGTGCGGGTGGCGGTTTCTTCGATGTCGCCGCCCTTGATGGCGCGGGCCGAGTTCACGTCGACCGACACCAGTGCTTCGGTGTGGTCGATCACGATGGCGCCGCCCGAAGGCAGCTGCACGGTGCGGGCGTAGGCCGACTCGATCTGGTGCTCGATCTGGAAGCGGCTGAACAGCGCCGCGTCGTCGCGGTAGCGCTTCACGCGGGCGGCATGCTCGGGCATGACGTGCGCCATGAACTGCTGCGCCTGGTCGTAGATGTCGTCGGTGTCGATCAGGATGTCGCCGATGTCGTGATTGAAGTAATCACGGATGGCGCGGATGACGAGCGACGATTCCTGGTAGATCAGGAAGGCGCCCTTGCCGCCCTTGGCCGCGCCGTCGATGGCGGTCCACAGCTTGAGCAGGTAGTTCAGGTCCCACTGGAGTTCGGGCGCCGAGCGGCCGATGCCGGCGGTGCGCGCGATGATGCTCATGCCCTTCGGGTACTCGAGCTGGTCCATCGCCTCCTTGAGTTCGGCGCGGTCGTCGCCCTCGATGCGGCGCGACACGCCACCGCCACGGGGGTTGTTGGGCATCAGCACGACATAGCGGCCGGCCAGCGAGATGAAGGTGGTGAGGGCTGCGCCCTTGTTGCCGCGTTCTTCCTTTTCGACCTGGACGGTGAGTTCCTGGCCTTCACGGATCACGTCCTGGATGCGGGCCTGGCTGGCCGACACGCCTTCGGCGAAGTACTGCTTGGAGATTTCCTTGAACGGCAGGAAGCCGTGGCGGTCTTCGCCGTAGTCGACGAAACAGGCTTCGAGCGACGGCTCGACGCGGGTCACGACCGCCTTGTAGATGTTGCCCTTGCGCTGTTCGCGCCCTTCGATTTCGATTTCGTAGTCGAGCAGTTTCTGCCCGTCGACGATGGCCAGGCGGCGTTCTTCGGCCTGCGTGGCATTGATCAGCATCCGCTTCATGATGCGTTGTCCTTATATGTATCGTTCTACCGGCTCATGACGAGCCAACGATGCACGGACGACGCCCGCGAAACCAGGGAATTGCCGCTTGGCCCCGGATGCTGTGACTGCCGCGCCAGGCGCGAGCAGGCCTCTCGAGCGTCAGCTCAAGAAGACAGCCGGGGTGGGGGCGCGTGGATGGGCGCGAGCCAGATTCGGTGTTGGGTAGCTATCTTTTTGATAGCCGATTGCGCAAGGGTGGCGCGCACTGCGGGCGATTCAATGCCTGAGGCGACTGGTCGAAACCAGGTCGACCAGCGCAGGCATATTTGAATCAGCAGCATCAACACAACAAGGGACTCGCTTCGATCCGCCTGCAGCTTGGAAGCTGCAGGCTGGGTATTCCGTATCGGTGTTTCGTGGGTGTCGGCTTGACTTGGGTGCCTGGCCTGCCACTTTGCGCGATTGCGCGGGGTTTGCGGGCTGGACGCCAAAGCGGCATCGACCTCACAGCATGGTCGTCAGTGCTCTAAACTTCTGTCTAATCAAGCACTTACACGACCGCGCTGGTGAAAAACATTATAGGTGCGAAGAAAAGCCCCGCGGGGGCTCCAAATCCCGCGGATCGACCCGCGGGCGCCGACACCGGCACGCCGCACGCCGCCATCCACTTCCTGACCGTCGACGCCGAATCCGCCGGGCAACGGCTCGACAACTTCCTGTTTCGCCATCTGAAAGGCGTGCCGAAGACGCACGTCTACCGGATCATCCGGTCGGGCGAAGTGCGCATCAACAAGGGCCGGGCCCAGGCCGAGACCCGCATCGAAGACGGTGACCTGGTCCGGATTCCGCCGGTCCGCATATCGCCGCGCGCCGAAGAGGGCGCCACGCCGCCCGCGCCGGCGCGCGAGTTTCCGGTGCTGCTCGAAGACGAGGCCGTGCTGGCCATCGACAAGCCGGCCGGCGTGGCGGTGCACGGCGGCAGCGGCGTGAGCTTCGGCGTGATCGAGCAATTGCGCACGGCCCGTCCGGGCGCCAAGTTCCTGGAACTGGTGCACCGGCTCGACCGCGAAACCTCCGGCATCCTGCTGGTCGCCAAGAAGCGCAGCGCACTGGTGGCATTGCAGGACCAGTTTCGCGAGCGCGAGACCGGCAAGACCTACCTGGCGCTGGTCGAAGGCGACTGGCCCGCCAACAAGAAGGTGCTCGACGCGCCGCTGGCCAAGTACCTGCTGCCCGACGGCTCGGGCGCCGGTGCCGGCGAACGCCGCGTGCGCGTGGTCGCCAAGGACCACCCCGACGCCATGCGGGCCGTCACGCTGGTGCGCGTGCTGGCCCGCCTCAGCCTGCCGGGCGACGCCACGCCGCTGTCATTGCTGGCGGTGACCATCAAGACCGGGCGCACCCACCAGATCCGCGTGCACCTGGCCTCGGCCGGGCATCCGATTGCCGGCGACGACAAATATGGCGAGTCCGAGCGCCAGCGCGCCTTGCACAAACTCGGCCTCAAGCGCATGTTCCTGCATGCGTGGCGGCTGCAATTCAACCACCCGGCCAGCGGCGAGCGCATTGCGCTGCAGGCCGGGCTGCCGCCAGAGCTGCATGCGCTGATGTCGCGTGCGGCGCTCGAGGCGATGGCCCAACACCCCACCCCCACGGCCCATGACTGATTCTTCCGCCCGCCCTGCACGTTCCCCTCGCTTCGACCTGATCGCCTTCGACTGGGACGGCACGCTCTACGACTCCACCCGCCTGATCGTGCGCTGCATCCAGGCGGCCGTGGTCGATGTCGGCGGCGCCAAGCCCAGCGAGGACGATGCCGCCTGGGTGATCGGCCTGGGCCTGGCCGAGGCGCTCGCGCGCGCGGCGCCCGACGTGCCCAAGGAAAAGTACCCCGAGCTTGGCGCCCGCTACCGCTACCACTTCCTGCAGCACCAGGACGACCTCGTGCTGTTCGACGGCGTGCTGCCCATGCTCGACGCGCTGCGCGCGCGCGGCCACAAGCTGGCCGTGGCCACGGGCAAGTCGCGCCGCGGCCTCAACGAGGCCCTGAAGACGGTGGCGCTGCGCGACCGCTTCGACGCCTCGCGCACCGCCGACGAAACCTTCGGCAAGCCGCATCCGCGCATGCTGCTCGAACTCATGGAAGAGCTCGACGTGCCGGCCGAGCGCACGCTGATGATCGGCGACACCACGCACGACCTGCAGCTGGCGCAGAACGCCGGCTGCGCCAGCGTGGGCGTGGGCTTCGGCGCGCACGCGTCGTCGACCTTCGACGAATTCAAGCCGCTGTACGTGGCGCAGTCGATCGCCGAGCTGCAGGCCTGGCTGCTCGACAACGCCTGAGGGACGCTGCATGAGCGACCAGCGCATCCCGTTGTGCAATGCCTCGGACCTGGTCGAGGGCGGCAACGCCGTTCCCTTCGACGTGGTCCACGGCGGCGAAACCTGCCGTGCCTTCGCGGTGCGCTTCGAGGGCCTGCCGCATGCGTACCTCAACCGCTGCAGCCATGTGGCGATGGAGATGGACTTCCAGCCCGACCGCTTCTTCGACGACAGCGGCCAGTGGCTGCTGTGCGCCACCCATGGCGCCGTCTACAAGCCCGACACCGGCGAATGCGCGGGCGGGCCCTGCCGCGGCGGGCTCGTGAAGATCGCGCTGAGCGAAGAAGACGGCGTGGTGCACTGGCATACTGACTGGAACCTCCAACCTCTTTCCTTCTGACATGACCGATCCGAACCGCAGGGAACCCCAGGGTTTCGAACCGCTGGAGCCGGCCGTCCCCCTCACGACATCCCAAGACAGCCCCCGCACCATGGCCCAAGACCCCACGCAGCGCCCCGGGTGGGAGCGCGCCACGCTCGAGAAACTCGCGTTCGCCTCCCTGAATGAGCAGAAGGCCACGCGCCGCTGGAAGACCTTCGTGCGCCTGGGCTGGCTGGCCTTCTTCGTGTTCCTGGCCTGGTTCGCGTTCTCGCGCAGCACGCCCAGCACCGCCAAGACCACGGCCCACACGGCCGTCGTCGAGATCAAGGGCGAGATCGCCAACGGCGGCGACGCCAGCGCCGAGTTCGTGATCGCCGCCATGAAGACGGCCTTCGAGGACGAGGGCGCCAAGGGCGTGGTACTGCTGATCAACTCGCCCGGCGGCAGCCCGGTGCAGGCCGGCATCATCAACGACGAGATCAAGCGCCTGAAGGCCAAGCACAAGAAGCCGGTCTACGCGGTGGTCGAAGAAACCTGCGCCTCGGCGGCGTACTACATCGCTGCGGCCGCCGACAAAATCTTCGTCGACAAGGCCAGCATCGTCGGCAGCATCGGCGTGCTGATGGACGGCTTCGGCTTCACCGGCGTGATGGAAAAGGTCGGCGTCGAGCGCCGCCTGCTGACGGCCGGTGAAAACAAGGGCTTCCTCGATCCGTTCAGCCCGATGAATGATGCGCAGCGCGCGCACGCCCAGGCGATGCTCAACCAGATCCACACCCAGTTCATCAACGTGGTGAAGACCGGCCGTGGCGACCGCCTCAAGCTCGACACCCCGGGCCTGTTCAGTGGCCTGTTCTGGAGCGGCGAGCAGGCCGTGGAGTTCGGCCTGGCCGACCAGCTGGGCAACGTCGACTTCGTGGCACGCGAGGTGATCAAGGCCGAGGAAGTCATCGACTACACGCGCCGCGACAACGTGGCCGAGAAGCTGGCCAAGAAGTTCGGCGCCGCCATGGGCGCGGCCTCGGTGAGTGCGCTGAAGACCTCGCCGGCGCTGCGCTGAGCGCGGCTTTTGTCAGGCGGCGCTGCTGTCGCCGCTGCCGGTGAACCGGGCCGAGGCCGCCAGCGCGGCGGCAAAGGCCACCACCACATAGAGCGCGGCGGTCAGCGAGCTGACCCGCGCCAGCAGGCCGATCACCGCGGGCCCTGCCATGAACCCCAGGTAAGCGATGGCCGACACGGCGGCGATGCCGTTGGCAGGCGCCACGCCCGGCACGCGGGCCGAGGCGCCGAACAGGATCGGCACCACGTTCGCGAAACCAACGCCGACGCCTGCGAAGCCCAGCAAGGCGAGCCAGGGCAGGTCGGTCAGCAGCACCAGCGTCATCGCCCCGGCCGCGAGCAGGCCGCTGCCGCGTAGCAAGGCCGTGGGGGAGAAGCGGGCGCGCATCGCGTCGCCGCCGAAACGCGCGGCTGCCATCGCGGCGGAAAAGCTCGCATAGGCCAGCGCGGCCTGCTGCTGCGGGCTGCCCAGTTCCTGCTGCATGTAGAGCACGCTCCAGTCGTAGATGGCGCCCTCGGCGATCAGCCCCAGCGCGGCCAGCACGCCGAGCACCGCGAGCACACCGCGCGGCAGGCGAAAGCCGTGGTCCGCTGCAGCCGCGCCGCCGGCGGGTGCGGCCGGCGTGGGCAGCATGCGCGTCGACGCGATTGCGACCAGCCCGATCATCACCACGGCCACCGTCCACAAGTGGGTCTGCGGCGCCATGCCGGCGGCCAGCGCCGCGCTGCCGCTCGCGGCACCGACCATGCCGCCGAGGCTGAACATGCCGTGCATGCCGCTCATCAACGGCTGATTGCCGCGCAGTTCGAGCTGCGCAGCCTCGGTATTGATCGCCACGTCGAACACGCTGGTGACCAGGCCGAACACCGCCAGCAGGCCCAGCAGCGCAGCGTAGCCCGGCATCGCGATGAGGCCGGCGATCAGCAGTGCGTAGATGCAGCCGCAGAGTGCGGCCATACAACGCGGGCCGTGGCGGCCGATCCAGCGCCCGGCGCTGGTCAGGCCCACCATCGCGCCGGCGCCGGCCGCGAGCATGGCGAGCCCGAGCTGCGCCTCGTCGATGGCGTAGTGCGCCTTGACCGTCGGCACGTGCACGCCCCAGGTCGCGAAGATGAAGCCTGACGCGAAGAACTGGGCGCGCGACGCCCAGCGCGTACCGGCCGTGACGCCCGGCCCCACCCTCAGCGCCCGATCGCGAACACGGCGGGCAGGCGCTCGTCGGTCGTGGCCTGCGGCTTGGCGGCGCGCCAGGCTTTCACCGTCTCGCTGCGCACCTGCGCGGTCGCCAGCGTCAGGCCGCGCGCGACGGCGAGCCGGGTGTTGTGCTGCAGCGTCTGCACCAGCGCCTGCAGCAGGGCCGCGTTGCGGTACGGCGTTTCGATGAAGAGCTGCGTCTGGCCGGTCTTGAGTGCGAGCGCTTCGAGCTCGCGGATGCGCGCCTGGCGTTCGCCGCCGTCCTGCGGCAGGTAGCCGACAAAGGCGAAGTTCTGTCCGTTCAGGCCGCTTGCTGCGAGGGCCAGCAGCAAAGACACCGGCCCGGTGAGCGGCGCGACGGTGATGCCCAGGTCGTGCGCGGCGCGTGCCACCGACGAGCCCGGGTCGGCCACCGCGGGCATGCCGGCTTCGCTCAGCAGGCCGACGTCGTGGCCTGCGAGCGCGGCGGCCAGCAGGGGGCGGGCGTCGAACTGGCCGGCGTGGTCGCCTTTCTTGTGCACTTCGCGCGGCAGTTCCTGGATGTTCTGCGCCTGCAGCGGCGCGGCCAGCGGCACGACGGCATCGATGCGCTTCAGGTAGGCGCGGGCCGACTTGGCGTTCTCGCAGATCCAGTGCGTGATGCCGGCGGCGGCCTGCAGCGTGCCCAGCGGCAGGGCGTCCTGCAGCGGGGCCTGGAGATCGCAGCCGAAATCGAGCGGCGCGGGGACGAGGTAGAGCTTGCCTTTGGTGGTCACAGCAGGTCGACCCCCGCGGCGCGCAGCATCCGGCAGGTGCGGATCAGGGGCAGGCCGACCAGCGCGGTCGGGTCGTCGCTGTCGATGGCATCGAGCAGCGCGATGCCGAAGCCCTCGCTCTTGGCGCTGCCGGCGCAGTCGTAGGGCTGTTCGGCTAATAGATAGCGCTCGATGGCGGTGTCGGAAAGGTCGCGGAACACCACGCGCACGGGGGCGATGTCGCGCTGGACGAAGCCCGTGGCGTGGCAAACGACGGCCACGGCGGTCTGGAAGATCAGCGTCTGGCCGCGCATGCGGCGCAGCTGGGCGGTGGCCCGTGCGTGGTCGCCGGGCTTGCCGAGCGCGTCGCCCGCCAGGTCGGCGACCTGGTCGGAGCCGATCACCACCGCGTCGGGAAAGCGCGCGGCCACGGCGTTGGCCTTTTCCAGTGCCAGGCGCTCGGCCAGCGCGCGGGGCGTTTCGCCGTCGAGCGGGGTTTCGTCGACTTCGGGGGCGTGCACCTCGAAGGGCAGATGGAGGCGGGTGAGCAGTTCGCGCCGGTAGCGCGAGGTCGAGGCGAGGATCACGGTGCGTTGCATGCAGCGATTGTGCGTGAGCGACCGGACCCGACCGGCTCGGCGGGTTGCTCGCCTGGGAGGCCGGCCGGCGCGCTAGACTGGGGCAGATGAAGAGAGAATTTGCCCCCGAAAGGCTCAATGTGCCCGCGTTCACCGCGGCGGCTGCCACGCTGGATGGTGCCGATCCGGTCCCGGGTTTCGCACGCCTGGTCGCCGAACTGGCGACGCCGGCCACCGACGCCGTGGTCCGCTGGGAAGCGACCGGCGAAGAGCGCCCCGGCGCCGACGGTAAGGCGACGCCCTGGCTGCACCTGGATGTCGAAACCACCGTGCCCCTGGTCTGCCAGCGCTGCCTGTCGCCGGTCGATACAGAACTGTTCGTGGACCGCTGGTTCCGCTTCGTGGCCGACGAGGCCACGGCCGAGGCGGAAGACGAGGAGTCCGATGAAGACTTGCTGGTCGTCAGCCGCGATTTCGACCTGCGCGGGCTGATCGAGGACGAGCTGCTGATGGAAATCCCCGTCATGCCGGTCCACGACGTGTGCCCGACGCCGGTGCGCCTGTCGTCCAGCGACGACGATTTCCAGGCGGCCGAAGAGGCCAAGCCGAACCCCTTTGCCGTGCTCGGCGCGTTGCGTCCGCGCAAGCCCGAAGAGGGAAAGTAGCCCTTTCTCCGTGGCTGGGCTATAATCATGGGCTTCGCGCGCGCCGCCGTGAGCAGCAATGCATACAAGGCAAAGGCAGAACGTGGCATTCCATGCATGCCGCCGGAGCTTTCGCCTCATTGCCACCGCTTGAGCCCGCATCCAGTCACCCACCTAACCGTCCAGGAGCCATCATGGCCGTCCAGCAAAACAAGAAGTCGCCTTCCAAGCGCGGCATGCACCGTTCCCACAACGCCCTGGGCGTGCCCGGCATCGCTGTCGAGCCCACCACCGGCGAAACGCACCTGCGCCACCACATCAGCCCGAACGGTTTCTACCGCGGCCGTCAGGTGCTCAAGAACAAGTCCGAAGCCTGATCTCGAATCCCAAGGCCAAGGCCCGAAGCTACTTTTGCTGTAGCGTCGGGCCTTTGTTTTGATGGCTGCGCCTTTTTCTCCCGAACTCACTGCTGCGCCCGCCGCAATCACGCTCGCCGTGGATTGCATGGGGGGTGACCATGGGCCGCGTGTCACGCTCGCGGCCTGCCGCGCGTTTCTCGAGCGGCACAGCGAAGCCTCGTTGCTGCTCGTCGGTGCGCCGGCCGCATTGGCGGGGTTTGCCGATCATCCGCGAGCCCGCATCGTGCCGGCCAGCGAAGTGGTCGGCATGGACGATCCCATCGAAATCGCCCTGCGCAAGAAGAAAGACTCTTCGATGCGCGTCGCGATCCAGCAGGTCAAGGATGGCGCGGCGCAAGCGGCGATATCTGCCGGCAACACGGGTGCATTGATGGCGATCGCGCGCTATCTGCTTAAAACGCTCGACGGCATCGACCGGCCTGCCATTGCGCCCCAGCTACCGAACGTGAAGGGTGGGGCGACCACCGTGCTCGATCTCGGTGCGAACGTCGATTGCGATGCCGAGGATCTGCTTCAGTTCGCCGTGCTGGGCTCGGCGCTCGTTTCGGCGCTGACCGGCAACGAATCGCCTTCGGTCGGCTTGCTCAATATTGGCGAAGAAGCCATCAAGGGCAGCGAAACCATCAAGAAGGCCAGCCAACTGCTGCGTGCAGCTGCCAACTCCAAGGATCTGAACTTCTACGGCAACGTCGAAGGGAACGACATTTTCAAGGGCACGACCGACATCGTCGTGTGCGACGGATTTGTCGGCAATGTGGCGCTGAAGGCCAGCGAAGGCGTCGCGTCGATGATCGGTGAGTTCATTCGCGTCGAGTTCTCGCGAAACATTCTCACGAAATTGGCGGCTATTGTTGCTTACCCGGTTCTAAAAGCGTTCAAAGGTCGTCTGGATCACCGTCGCTACAACGGCGCGGCCCTGCTCGGCCTGCGCGGGCTGGTGTTCAAGAGCCATGGCTCGGCCGACGAAGTGGCTTTCGGCCATGCGTTGGATCGCGCTTATGATGCCGCTCGCAACAACCTGCTCGATCGCGTGCGGGCCCGCATCGCCCACGCCGCGCCTTTGCTCGCGCGGCAGGAGTCGGCGGCGCCGGCCGACGCGACAGCCCTTCACGCTTGATGACCCCTTTTTCGCGCATTACCGGCACCGGCAGCTACCTGCCCCCTCGCCGCGTCACCAATGACGACCTTGCCAAGGATCTGGCGACACGCGGCATCGAAACTTCCGATCAGTGGATCGTCGAGCGCACCGGCATCCACGCGCGCCACTTTGCGGCGCCCGATGTCAGCAGCAGCGATCTCGGCCTTGAAGCCGCGAAGCATGCGCTGGAAGCCGCCGGCCGCAAGGCGAGCGACGTCGACCTGATCATCGTCGCGACATCGACGCCCGACATGGTGTTTCCGTCGTCGGCCGCGATCCTCCAGCACAAGCTCGGCATTGCCGGCTGCCCGGCCTTCGACGTCCAGGCGGTCTGCAGCGGTTTCGTCTACGCACTGACGGTGGCCGACGCGATGATCCGCACGGGCACCGCGCGCTGCGCGCTGGTGATCGGCGCCGAAGTGTTCTCCCGCATCCTCGACTTCAACGACCGCACCACCTGCGTGCTGTTCGGCGACGGCGCGGGCGCGGTGGTGCTCGAGGCCTCCGACGAGCCCGGCATCCTGGCCAGCGACCTGCATGCCGACGGCAAGCACGTCGGCATCCTGTGCGTGCCGGGCCATGTGTCGGGCGGCAACGTGCTCGGCACGCCGCTGCTGCACATGGACGGCCAGGCCGTCTTCAAGCTGGCGGTCCGCGTGCTCGAAGACGCCGCGCGCGCCACGCTCGCCAAGGCGGGCAAGACCGAGGCCGACATCGACTGGCTGATCCCGCACCAGGCCAACATCCGCATCATGGAAGGCACAGCCAAGAAGCTGAAGCTGCCGCGCGAAAAGCTGGTCGTCACGGTGCACGAGCACGGCAACACCTCGGCCGCCTCGATCCCGCTGGCGCTCGATGAAGCCGTGCGCTCGGGCAAGGTGAAGAAGGGTGAGACCCTCATGCTGGAAGGCGTGGGCGGTGGCTTCACCTGGGGCGCGGTGCTATTGAATCTGTAGTGCGTCGCGGCGCCCCGAAGCGGGCGTCGGCGCGGTGACGAAGAAACAACAATGAAATCCTTTGCTTTTGTCTTTCCGGGTCAGGGCTCGCAGGCGGTCGGCATGCTCGACGCCTGGGGCGATCACCCGGCCGTGGTCGAGACCTTGCGCGAAGCCTCCGAAGCGCTGGGCGAAGACATCGGCGCGCTGATCAGGAACGGCCCCAAGGAAGAACTGGCGCTCACCACCAACACGCAGCCCGTGATGCTGGTGGCTGGCGTGGCCGCTTGGCGTGCCTGGCTGGCTGAAGGCGGCGCCACGCCGTCCGTGGTCGCCGGTCATTCGCTGGGCGAGTATTCGGCGCTGGTGGCCTCGGGCGTGCTCACGCTCTCGCAGGCCGCGCCGCTGGTGCGTTTCCGCGCGCAGGCCATGCAGCAGGCCGTGCCGGTCGGCGTCGGCGCGATGGCGGCGATCCTCGGCATGGCGTCCGACAAGGTG
This sequence comes from Variovorax sp. GW821-FHT09D04, assembly GCF_059416405.1. NCBI lineage: Bacteria > Pseudomonadati > Pseudomonadota > Betaproteobacteria > Burkholderiales > Comamonadaceae > Variovorax > Variovorax sp. GW821-FHT09D04. The sequence continues at coordinate 61,848 of NZ_JBWKPA010000004.1, read as the reverse complement.
GTCGCCGGCTGCGCCGAAGCCACCGCCACGTTCGGCCCCGGCAGCGCCGAAGTGGTCGAGGCCGTGAACTTCAACGATCCGATGCAGACCGTGATCGCCGGCAGCAAGGCCGCGGTCGACAAGGCCTGCGAGCTGCTGAAGGCTAACGGCGCCAAGCGCGCATTGCCGCTGCCGGTGTCGGCGCCGTTCCATTCGAGCCTGATGAAGCCCGCGGCCGAAGCCCTGCGCGAGAAGCTCGCGAGCGTGGCGTTGGCTGCGCCGCAGATTCCGGTGCTCAACAACATCGACGTGGCCGTCGAGACCGATGCCGACCGCATCCGCGACGCCCTGGTGCGCCAGGCCGCCGGTCCGGTGCGCTGGGTCGAGAGCGTTCAGGCCTTGAAACTGCGCGGTGCAACCGCCATCATCGAGTGCGGTCCCGGCAAGGTGCTGGCCGGCATGGTGAAGCGCATCGCCCCCGAACTGGAAGCCGCGTCGGTGTACGACCCGGCCACCCTCGCGGACGTCCGACAATCGCTCGCCGGCTGAACGCCGCCAGGCCCCGATACTTTTTCTCTTTTATGAGCACTCCCAAATTCGAAGGCCAGGTCGCCCTGGTCACCGGCGCAACGCGCGGCATCGGCGCTGCCATTGCACTCGAACTCGCGCAGCGCGGCCTGAAGGTCGTGGGCACCGGCACCACCGACGACGGCGCTGCCAAGATCACACAGGCGCTGAGCGCGTTCGACGGCCGCGGCCGTGCGCTCGACGTGAACGACGGCGCTGCCGTCGAAGCCCTGATCGACGAGATCGTGCAGGCTTACGGCGCGATCCACGTGCTGGTCAACAACGCCGGCATCACGCGCGACACGCTTGCCATGCGCATGAAGGACGACGACTGGGATGCGGTGCTCGACACCAACCTCAAGGCCGTGTTCCGCCTCTCGCGCGCCGTGATCCGCCCGATGATGAAGCAGCGCTATGGCCGCATCATCAGCATCACGAGCGTGGTGGGCGCATCCGGCAATGCCGGCCAGGCCAACTACGCGGCCGCCAAGGCCGGCGTGTCGGGCATGACCCGTGCGCTGGCCCGCGAACTCGGCAGCCGCAACATCACGGTCAACTGCGTCGCGCCGGGCTTCATCGAAACCGACATGACGGCCAGCCTGCCGGAAGCCCAGCAACAGGCGCTGCTCTCGCAGATCCCGCTGGGCCACCTGGGCAAGCCGGCCGACATCGCGCATGCGGTGGCCTACCTCGCATCGCCGCAGGCCTCGTACGTGACGGGGCAGGAACTGCACGTCAACGGCGGCATGCACATGTAGCCGAAAGGCGCAATCTTTTTCCGTACCGGAGCGCGGGGCAAATGCCACGGGCCGCCCGGCTAAAATCCACCAGTTACCTACAACCCTTAGAGGGAATCAAATGAGCGATATCGAAGCACGTGTCAAGAAAATCATCGCCGAGCAACTCGGCGTGGAAGAGTCCCAAGTGACGAACGAAAAGGCTTTCGTGGCCGACCTCGGCGCTGACTCGCTCGACACGGTCGAACTCGTGATGGCACTCGAAGACGAGTTCGGCATCGAGATCCCGGACGAAGACGCAGAGAAGATCACGACGGTGCAGAACGCCGTCGACTACGCCACCAAGAATCAAAAGGCCTGATCGGCCAGCTGACACTGCAACGACGGCCGGCGGCTCTTTTTTCAACCGCCCGCGCCGCTCGGCAGCTGCTCAGCGCTTCCAGAAAGGTTTGCCGGCATGACCAAACGCCGCGTCGTCGTGACCGGACTCGGTTGCATCGCTCCTGTCGGAAACACCGCAACCGAATCCTGGACCAACCTGTTGGCCGGGAAGTCGGGCATTGCGAACATCACTGCGTTCGATGCAAGCGCCTTCGCCTGCAAGTTCGCCGGTGAGGTCAAGGGTTTCGACATCACCCAATACATCTCGGAGAAAGAAGCGCGTCACATGGACCGCTTCATTCATCTGGGTCTCGCCGCCGCCATCCAGGCGGTGCAGGACAGCGGACTGCCGACCGGCGACGCGCTGTCTTATGAAAAGGCCGTGCGCATCGGCTGCAACATCGGCTCGGGCATCGGCGGTCTGCCGATGATCGAACAGACGCATGGCGAATACGCGAGCCGCGGCCCGCGCCGCATTTCGCCGTTCTTCGTGCCGGCGTCGATCATCAACATGATCTCGGGCCACGTCTCGATCAAGTACGGCTTCAAGGGCCCGAACATCGCAGTGGTTACCGCCTGCACCACCGGCCTGCATGCCATCGGCACGTCGGCACGCATGATCGAGTACGGCGATGCCGACGTCATGATCGCGGGCGGCGCCGAATCGACCATATCTCCGCTCGGCATCGGCGGCTTCACCGCGCCTCGCGCATTGAGCACCCGCAACGACGATCCCGCCACGGCCTCGCGCCCGTGGGACAAGGACCGCGACGGCTTCGTGCTGGGCGAGGGCGCCGGCGTGCTGGTGCTCGAGGAGTACGAACACGCCAAGGCGCGCGGCGCCAAGATCTACGCCGAGGTCTCTGGTTTCGGCATGACCGGCGACGCGTACCACATGACCGCGCCCGACGTCGACGGCCCGCGCCGTTCGATGGCGATGGCACTGGCCAATGCGGGTGTCAACGCCGACGAGGTCCAGTACCTGAACGCGCACGGCACTTCGACGCTGATCGGTGACCTCAACGAGACCAACGCGGTCAAGCTGGCGTTCGGCGATCACGCGAAGAAGCTCGTCGTCAATTCGACCAAGTCCATGACCGGCCACCTGCTGGGCGGCGCGGGCGGCATCGAATCGGTGTTCACGGTGCTTGCGCTGCATCACCAGAAGAGCCCGCCGACGATCAACATCTTCAACCAGGATCCGGAGTGCGATCTCGACTACTGCGCCAACGAGGCGCGCGATCTGAAGATCGACGTCGCGGTCAAGAACAACTTCGGCTTCGGCGGTACCAACGGTACGCTGGTGTTCAAGCGCGCTTGAGCGTCGCTCTCCCATGCACAGCGCACCGTCGGTGACCTATCCGGTGGGGCGCACCCGCGGCGCGACCCGGATTCTTCTGGCCCTTTGGACTCTGGGCGTCTGCTGCGCCGGCGCGGCCTGCTATCTGTTCGATAGCAATGGCTGGCGCCAGCTGCTGCTGCTCCTCAGCGTCGTCTTCTCTGGTGTCGCGGCAGGCTTCGGCCTGCGGCGGGACGGTGCGGCCACGCTGCATTTCGATGGCTTGCACTGGTCGCTGACCGGTGCCGATCCGTCGCGCGGCGTGCTCGCTGCGCGCGCCGTCGTGGCGCTCGATTTCCAGTCGCTGCTGCTGGTCCGTCTGGCCGAACCCGGCCGCGCGGCCCGCTGGGTCTGGCTCGAGCAGCGGGCCATGCCCGAGCGCTGGCGCGACGTGCGCCGTGCGGTCTACGCGCGGCCCCCGGTCGCCGAGGTGGCCGGCGACCCCTGGCGCGCGACCGCTCCGGCCGACGCGCCCTGATCCGTTTCGATGACCACTTCCTTGCCTCCCGTGCCTCCGGAGTCCGCGCTGCCCGATGAGGCGGCGCAGGCGCCGCGCCCGGGTGAGGTCGATTTCCAGCTGGTGCAGCGCACCGTCGCGGGCGACCAGAAGGCGTTCGAGCTGCTGGTCATCAAGTACCAGCGCCGCATCGAACGGCTGATCGGGCGCATGGTGCGCGATGTCGACCTGATCGAGGACATCGCCCAGGAAACCTTCATCCGCGCCTACCGCGCGCTGCACCAGTTTCGCGGCGAGGCCCAGTTCTACACCTGGCTGTACCGGATCGCCGTCAACACCGCCAAGAAGGCGCTGGTGGACATGAAGCGCGATCCGACCGTCTCCGAAAGCGCACTGCGTTCGTCCTCGGACGACGAAGATGAAACTTACCGTCCTGGAAACGAACCAACCAGCGATGAAACCCCCGAATCGGTCATGGCGGCGAACGAAATCGCCAGTGCCGTCGAGGCTGCCATGGAAGCGCTCCCGACCGAGTTGCGCCAGGCGGTCACGCTGCGCGAGATCGAGGGGATGAGTTACGAAGAGATTGCCGAGGTCATGGATTGCCCGATCGGCACGGTGCGCTCGCGTATTTTCCGGGCGCGCGAGGCCATTTCGGCCAGGGTCAAGCCGCTGCTGGACAACCAGTCCGGCAAGCGTTGGTAGATCAGCAGGTGAATGACATGAATCAGACGATGACGGTTCGGGAACAGGTGTCCGCACTCGCGGACGGCCATTTGCAGGGCGAGGCGTTCGCGCGTGCGATCGAATCCGTCTGCGCCGAGGACGACTCGCGCGACGCCTGGCACGCGTACCACGTGGTGGGCGACGTGCTGCGCTCGTCGGCGCATTCGCGCTGCAGCGACAGCTCGGCCTTCCTGGCGCGTTTCCAGCAGCGGCTGGCGCAGGAGCCGGTCGTGATGGCGCCGCCCGCGGCCGTGGCGCCGCTGGCCGCCGTGCCGGCCGCGATGCCCGTGCGACAACGCGCCGAGGCGGCCAACGAGCCGGTGTTCCGCTGGAAGCTGGTGGCCGGCGCCGCGTCGCTGATGGCCGTGGCGGCCATCAGCTGGACGCTGGTCGGCAACGGTGCCGCGGTGCCGAACGGCGGTGCCCAACTGGCCGCGGTGCAGCCGCCCGTGGCGAACTCGGTGCTCGCGGCCGCGGCCGGTGGCAGCGCGGCGCCCGGCAGCGGCGCTCTGACGCCGACCCGCGTGCTGGTCGGCAATGGCAATCCGCAGGTCATGCTGCGCGATCCGCGCCTTGACCAGCTGCTCGAAGCCCACCAGCAGGCCGGTGGTGCATCGCAAATGCCGTCCGGTTTCCTGCGCAACGCCACCTTCGAGGGCCCCACGCGCTGATTGCGCGACCGTCGCCGCCTGCAATGACCGTTGTTCACATGCCGATTTCCGCACGCACCCTGGTGCTCGCGTTTGCTGTTCTTTGCCTGGGGCAGATGGCCACCGCGCAGACCCGCTACGGTGCGGCGAACACGAAGAGCGTGCCCTCGGTGCAGACCGACGAACCGCCGGCCATGGGCGTGACCGAGTGGCTGCAGCGCATGCATGCGGGCGCACGGCAGCGCAGCTATGTGGGCACCTTCGTGGTGTCGGCCCCGGGCGGGGACCTGTCGAGCGCGCGCATCTGGCATGTGCGCGACGGCGATCACCAGCTGGAGCGCATCGAAGCGCTGTCGGGCCCGCCGCGCTCGACCTTCCGGCGCAACCGCAACGTGATGACCTTCCTGCCCGAGGCGAAGGTCGTGAAGGTCGAGAAGCGCGAGAACCTCGACCTCTTCCCCAATCTGCCCGACAAGCCCGATTCGTCGGTGGGCGACTACTACGACGTGCGCGCCATCGGCAAGGACCGCGTCGCGGGCTTCGATGCCGACGTGGTGCAGCTGGTGCCGCGCGACGGCCTGCGCTTCGGCTACCGCATCTGGAGCGAACGCCGCTCCGGCCTCGTGGTGAAGCTCCAGACCGTCGACAGCGACACCCGCGTGGTCGAGCAGTCGGCGTTCTCCGAGCTGCAGCTCGATGCGCCCGTGAAGGCGCAGGCACTGGCGCAGATGATGGCCAACACGAGCGGCTACCGCATCGAGAAGCTCGAACTCGAGCGCAGCACGGCGCAGGACGAAGGCTGGATGCTGCGCACACCCGTGGCCGGATTCAAGCCCCGAAGCTTCTTCCGACGCCCCGCGCTGCCCGCCGGCGACGGCAAGCCGCCCAAGCCCGAGGCGACCACCGTCCAGTGGACCTTCTCCGATGGCCTGGCGACGGTCTCGCTCTTCATCGAACGCTACGATCCCACGCGCACGCCGGGCGACGGCGTGCTGACCATCGGCGCCACCAACGCGATCCGCCGGCGACTGCCCGCACCGGCCAGCGACTGGTGGCTGACCGCGGTCGGCGAGGTGCCGCAGCAGACGCTCAATGCCTTTGCCCAGAGCCTCGCGCGCACGCGCTGACGGGCGATGGGCTGACGCCGTGCAGGCGTTCGGGCTGAACCAAGCCGGCGCCGGGTACTCATAGCCTCTGTCGTTATTTGCAGCTCTGTTCTTTTTGAAAGACAACCGATGATGTTCAAAGTCGAGGGACACAAGCTTCGTTCCGGTCTGCTGGCCTTTGCGCTGGCAATGACGGCCGGCGCCACTTTCCTGCCGGTCGAGTCGGTGCATGCGCAGACGCGCACGCTGCCCGACTTCACCGACCTGGTCGACCAGGTCGGTCCGTCCGTGGTCAACATCCGCACCGTCGAGAAGGTCGCGCAGCGCGGCGGCGGCAACGGCGAGATGGACGAGGAGATGCAGGAGTTCTTCCGTCGCTTCTTCGGCCAGCCGCTGCCGGGCACGCCGCGCCAGGGGCCGCGCCCGAACCGTCCGCAGCAGGAAGAAGAGCGTCCGCGCGGCGTGGGCTCGGGCTTCATCCTGACGGGCGACGGCTACGTCATGACCAACGCACACGTGGTGGAAGACGCCTCCGAGGTGCTGGTCACGCTGCCCGACAAGCGCGAGTTCAAGGCCAAGATCATTGGCGCCGACAAGCGCACCGACGTGGCCGTGGTGAAGATCGAAGCCACGGGCCTGCCCGCGGTGAAGGTGGGCGACATCTCCAAGCTGCGCGTGGGCGAGTGGGTGATGGCGATCGGCTCGCCCTTCGGCCTGGAGAACACCGTCACCGCCGGCATCGTGAGCGCCAAGCAGCGCGACACAGGCGAGTACCTGCCGTTCATCCAGACCGACGTGGCCATCAACCCCGGCAACTCGGGCGGCCCGCTGATCAACATGCGCGGCGAAGTGGTGGGCATCAACAGCCAGATCTATTCGCGCTCGGGCGGCTTCATGGGCATCTCGTTCTCGATCCCGATCGACGAGGCCATCCGCGTCAGCGAGCAGCTGCGCACCTCGGGGCGCGTGTCGCGTGGCCGCATCGGCGTGCAGATCGACCAGGTCACGAAGGACGTGGCCGAGGCCATCGGCCTGGGCAAGGCGCAGGGCGCGCTGGTGCGCGGCGTCGAAGCCGGTTCGCCGGGCGAGAAGGCCGGCGTGGAGCCGGGCGACGTCATCACCAAGTTCGACGGCAAGGCGATCGAGAAGCCGAGCGACCTGCCGCGCCTCGTGGGCAACACCAAGCCGGGTACCAAGAGCACGTTGACCGTGTTCCGCCGTGGCAGCTCGCGCGACCTCAGCGTGACCATCGCCGAGATCGAGCCCGACAAGCCCGCCAAGCGCGCAACCGACCGCGATGAGCCGGCTGCGAAGCCGTCTGCTTCCGCGGCCCTCAAGTCGCTCGGCCTCGCGGTCAGCGACCTCAGCGATGCACAGAAGAAAGAGCTCAAGCTGAAGGGCGGCGTGAAGGTCGATGCCGCCAACGACGCCGCGGCACGGGCCGGCCTGCGTGAGGGTGACGTCATCCTCGCGGTGGGCAATCTCGAGGTGGCGAATGCCCGCGAATTCGAGGCGGCGGTCGCCAAGGCGGACAAGGCCAAGTCGCTCAGCGTGCTCTACCGCCGGGGCGACTGGGCGCAGTACGCCCTGATCCGACCCGCACGCTGATACGGCGGCGGCGTCAAGTGGCCCCACCCGGCAGTCGGGTTTGGGGCCATTTTTTCGAGGTGTTTACGACGCTTCGGCGTCGGCCTCTAAAAAAATCCGGGGCCTTGAAAACGCCAAGATTTGTTTGCGATCACTAACTTATAAAATGGCTAAGGACGAATTTCGGTAGAATAGACAGCTCCTGGCGGCCAGTCAGCGCATAAAGAGGGCGATGGCCTTCACGATGCGAGATGTCACACAGCCGTCCACCGGTGCTCCACAGATCGCCCACAAGTTGTTCAGCTACTGCTCCACCGATCCTGTTGATAAGTTGTGAGTATCTTTGATGTTGTGGACCTGCAACGAGCCCTTTGGACCCTGTTCCCGGATGTACGTGCTTCCCTTTTTGCCTACAATGAAGTTCCAACTACTGCAGTTGCCATTGCTTGTTGGTTCAGGGCGCGTCTCCAGAAGACGCGCCCTTTTTTCTTGGCCCCGCCCCTCGGCGCCCGAGCCAATTCAAGTACTTAAGCGTTCCCGTTGATGAATCACATCAGAAATTTTTCGATCATTGCGCACATCGATCATGGCAAGTCGACGCTCGCAGACCGTTTGATCCAACGTTGCGGCGGCCTCGCGGAACGCGAGATGGAAGCGCAGGTGCTCGACTCGATGGACATCGAAAAAGAGCGTGGGATAACCATCAAGGCGCAGACCGCCGCGCTGCACTACAAGGCACGCGATGGACAGGTCTACAACCTCAATCTGATCGACACGCCGGGCCACGTCGACTTCTCGTACGAAGTGAGCCGCTCGCTGTCCGCGTGCGAAGGCGCATTGCTCGTTGTCGACGCATCGCAAGGCGTCGAAGCGCAGACGGTGGCCAACTGCTACACCGCGCTCGACCTCGGCGTCGAAGTGATCCCGGTGCTCAACAAGATCGATCTGCCGAATGCAGACCTCGACAACGCGCGCACTGAGATCGAAGACGTGATCGGCATCGATGCGACCGACGCGATTCCGTGCTCCGCAAAAACCGGTGTCGGCATCGACGACATCCTCGAGACCATCGTCGCGCGCATGCCCGCACCGCGCGGCAATCCCGACGGCCCGCTGCGCGCGATGATCATCGACAGCTGGTTCGACCCGTACGTCGGCGTCGTGATGCTGGTGCGCGTGGTCGACGGCCGCCTCGTGAAGGGCGAGCGCATCAAGATGATGGCGTCGGGTGCGATGTACAACGCCGACAGCATCGGCGTCTTCACGCCCGCCAACGAAGCGCGCGCGTCGCTCGAAGCCGGCGAGGTGGGCTACATCATCGCGGGCATCAAGGAGCTGCAGGCGGCCAAGGTCGGCGACACGGTCACGCTGATCCGGCCCGGCACTGGTGGCGCGGCCGCCACGGCCACCGAGGCGCTGCCCGGCTTCAAGGAAATCCAGCCGCAGGTGTTCGCGGGCCTGTACCCGACCGAAGCCAGCGAGTACGACTCGCTGCGCGACGCGCTCGAGAAGCTCAAGCTCAACGATTCGTCGCTGCGCTACGAACCCGAAGTGAGCCAGGCGCTGGGCTTCGGCTTCCGCTGCGGCTTCCTGGGCCTGCTGCACATGGAGATCGTGCAGGAGCGCCTGGAGCGCGAGTTCGACCAGGACCTGATCACGACCGCGCCCAGCGTGGTCTACCAGGTGGTGCGCAACGACGGTGAAGTGATCATGGTCGAGAACCCGTCCAAGATGCCCGACGTCGGCAAGATGGCGGAGATCCGCGAGCCCATCGTCACCGTGCACCTGTACATGCCGCAGGAATACGTCGGCTCCGTCATGACGCTGGCCAACCAGAAGCGTGGCGTGCAGCTGAACATGGCCTACCACGGCCGCCAGGTCATGCTGACCTACGAGATGCCGCTGGGCGAAATCGTGCTCGACTTCTTCGACAAGCTGAAGTCGGTGAGCCGCGGCTACGCCTCCATGGACTACGAGTTCAAGGAGTACCGCGCCTCCGACGTGGTGAAGGTCGACATCCTGCTCAACGGCGACAAGGTCGATGCGCTGTCGATCATCGTGCACCGCAGCCAGTCGCAGTACCGTGGCCGGGCCGTGGTGTCGAAGATGCGCGAGATCATTTCGCGCCAGATGTACGACGTGGCGATCCAGGCGGCCATCGGGGTCACGATCATTGCGCGTGAGACAATCAAGGCACTTCGCAAGAACGTGCTCGCCAAGTGCTACGGCGGCGACATCTCCCGCAAGAAGAAGCTGCTCGAGAAGCAGAAGGCGGGCAAGAAAAGAATGAAGCAGATCGGCTCCGTCGAAGTCCCGCAAGAGGCCTTCCTCGCGATTCTGCAGGTCGAAGACTGATCACCACGAACATGGCATACCTCACCACCCTGGTTCTCGCGGCGTTCGCCAGCTACGTCGGCGCCTGGTATTTCGGCGCGCTCGAAGGCAACTTCGCGCTGCTGCTGTTCGTGGCCACGGTGGTCACCGGGGTCTACTGGCTGGCCGAGCGCTTCTACTTCCTGCCGCAGCGCGAACGCGCCGCCGCCACGCTCGAGAGCTCCATCGCCGAACGCAACACGCGGCTGGCGGGGCAGGGCATCACCCAGGTCGACACCACCGACGCCAAGGCCAGCGAGCGCCTGCTGATGCAGCCCTGGTGGCTCGACTGGACGGCGGGCCTGTTCCCGGTGATCCTGGTGGTGTTCCTGCTGCGCTCGTTCCTGTACGAGCCCTTCAAGATTCCCTCGGGCTCGATGATGCCCACGCTGCTGACCGGCGACCTGATCCTGGTCAACAAGTTCACCTACGGCCTGCGCCTGCCGGTCGTCAACACCAAGCTCACCGACGGCACGCCGCTGGCGCGCGGCGACGTGGTGGTGTTCCGCTACCCGCCCAAGCCCAGCATGGACTACATCAAGCGCGTGGTCGGCATCCCGGGCGACGAGGTGGCCTACCTGAACAAGAAGCTCACGATCAACGGCCAGCCGGTGGGCAAGGCCCCGATCGCCGACTACCTCGATGGCGAGTCGATGCGCATCCTGAAGCAGTTCGACGAAGACCTCGGCGGCAAGCAGCACAAGATCCTCAACGACGAGAACGCCCCCGCCTTCGTGCCGGGTGCCAGCGACTTCCCGTTCCGCGAGAACTGCCGCTACTCGGTCGAGGGCGTGGTGTGCAAAGTGCCCGAAGGCAACTACTTCATGATGGGCGACAACCGCGATAATTCGGCCGATTCCCGTTTCTGGGGATTCGTACCGGACAAGAACATCGTGGGCAGGGCCTTCTTCGTCTGGATGAACTTCGGCGATCTCGGTCGCATCGGTCCGTTTCAATAATTAATCAACAGTCAACGTTACTGTTCGAGGGGTAAGAGGGCATGAGAACCAACAGTCGGTCCGTCCGTGGCAGTGCCGCGCACCAGCGCGGCATCTCGTTCATCGGCCTGGTGTTCGTCGCGGCGGTGCTGGGCTGCGTGGGCGTTGTCGTCGCGCAGGTCATTCCGACGCTGATCGAATGGCAGGCCATCGACAAGGCCGCCAACAAGGCCAAGGAAGGCGCCACGGTGCCCGAGATCCGCGCGATCTTCGACCGTGCCCAGGCCATCGACGACTTCAAGTCGGTCAGCGGCCGGGACCTCGAGATCAAGAAGGTGGGCGACAAGGTCGTCGTGTCGTATGCGTACGAGCGCGAGATCCCCCTGTTCGGGCCGGCCTACCTGACGCTCAAATACAAGGGCGCGTCCCGCTGACCGCGGTGTCGAACAAGAAGGTGGACGGCAGCCTCGTCGCGCTGCAGGCGCGCCTTCAGTACACGTTCTCGGACCCGCGCCTGCTCCAGCTCGCGCTCACGCACCGCAGTTTCTCGGCCGACCACAACGAGCGCCTCGAGTTTCTCGGCGACTCGGTGCTGAACCTGGCCGTCTCGCACCTGCTGTACATCCGTCTCTCGGAACTGCCCGAGGGCGACCTGTCGCGCGTGCGGGCCAACCTGGTCAAGCAGGACACGTTGCACCGGCTCGCGCTGGGGCTGGCGCTGTCGCCGCTGCTGCGCCTGGGCGAAGGCGAAGCCCGCTCGGGCGGCCCGAACCGGCCTTCCATCCTGGCCGACGCGCTCGAAGCGCTGATCGGCGCGGTCTACCTGGACGCCGGCTTTGCCGCCGCGCAGGCGCTGGTGCACCGGCTCTACGAGGCGGTCGAGATCAATCCGCGCATGGAAGCCGCCGCGAAAGACCCGAAGACCGAATTGCAGGAATGGCTGCAGGGCCACAAAATGAAGCTGCCGGTGTACCGCGTGGCAGCGACGCTGGGTGCAGCGCACAAGCAGACCTTCGATGTCGAGTGCGAGGTGCCCGAGCTGGGCCTTCGCGAGCGCGGCATCGGCGGCTCGCGCCGCGCCGGCGAGCAAGCTGCCGCGGCCGCCATGTTGATCCGGCTCAAGGCACGCGGCGCCGCGTGAAATCAGAATGAACGATGTAACCAATCCCGCAGCGGGACCCGAAGACACCGCAGGCGAAACGCCTGCCACGGGGCCGCAGCACTGCGGCCTGATCGCCATCGTCGGCAAGCCCAATGTGGGCAAGTCGACGCTGCTCAATGCGCTGGTCGGCCAGAAGATCAGCATCACCTCGCGCAAGGCGCAGACCACGCGTCATCGCATCACCGGCATGCGCACGCTGGGCGCCACGCAGTTCGTGTTCGTCGACACGCCGGGTTTCCAGACCCTGCATGCCAACGCGCTGAACAAGTCGCTCAACAAGACCGTGCAGGGCGCGGTCGGCGACGTCGACCTGATCCTGTTCGTGGTCGAGGCCGGCAGCTTCACGCCGGCCGACGAGCGCGTGCTCAAGCTGCTGGGCAAGGGCATCCCCACGGTGCTGCTGGCCAACAAGCTGGACAACGTGCACCGCCGCGGCGACATCGCGCCCTGGCTGCAGACCATGCAGGCCAAGCACAGCTTCGCGGAGTTCGTGCCGATGTCGGCCAAGAACGCGAAGGACGTCGAGCGCCTGTTCGGCATCTGCGAAAAATACCTGCCCGAGCAGCCCTGGTTCTACGACGAGGACGAGCTCACCGACCGCAGCGAGAAATTCCTCGCCGGCGAGCTGGTGCGCGAAAAGCTCTTCCGCCTCACGGGCGACGAGCTGCCCTACACCTCGACCGTCATCATCGACAAGTTCGAGGAAGAGCCGCCCCAGAAGAAGGGCCAGAAGCGCCTGCTGCGCATTGCCGCCACCATCGTGGTCGAGCGCGACGGCCACAAGGCCATGGTGATCGGCGACAAGGGCGAGCGCATCAAGCGCATCGGCATGGAAACCCGCGTCGAGCTCGAGAAGCTGGCCGACGCCAAGGTGTTCCTCGAGCTGTGGGTGAAGGTGCGCTCCGGCTGGGCCGACGACGAGGCGCGCGTCCGTTCCTTCGGCTACGAATGAAGTGGCCGCCGCTCATCGCGTTTCGCATGAACCGGCTTACGTGCTCCATCGCTACGACTGGAGCGAGTCGAGCCTGATCCTCGAAGTCTTCACCCGCCACCACGGGCGCATCGCGCTCGTGGCCAAGGGGGCGAAGCGGCCGAGTTCCAATTTCCGTCCCGTGCTGCTGCCGCTGCAGCCGCTGCAGCTCAACTACGGCGGCGACGCCGAGATCCGCACGCTCAAAGGCGCTGAATGGATGGGCGGCCACGTCATGCCGACCGGCGAGGCGTTGCTCTCGGGCTACTACGTCAACGAACTCCTGTTGCGCCTGCTGGCGCGCGACGATGCGCACGAGGCGCTGTTCGACGCCTACGCAGGCGTGGTGCAGGTGCTGGCCGGCGACCATGCGGGCGCCCAGGCCGCGACGCAGGCCGCCGCGCTGCGCGCCTTCGAGCTGCTGCTGTTGCGCTCGGTCGGCCTGCTGCCCTCGCTCGACGTGCAGACGCTCACCCTGGAGCCGCTGGCGGCCCGCACGCGCTACACGCTCGTGCCCGAAGCCGGCCTGCGCCAGGCGGCCAAGGACGAGGCCGCGCTGGCCGGTGCCGACTGGCAGGTGCTGCAGAGCGTGCTCGACGACCGCACCCCGTTCACCGCCACCCTGCGCGAGGTCGCGACCATGAACGCCGGCAGCAACAGTGCCCTGCGCAACCAGCTGCGGGCCTTGCTCAACTACCATTGCGGCGTGACCACGCTGCGCACGCGGCAAATGATGAGAGACCTGCAAGCGCTCTAGCCCGGCGCACGATCGATCGAAACGCCAACCTGAGAACCGAAGCCATGCGTCTGGGTGTCCTCGTCTACGTCGACGACAAGAAAGAAATCGTCGACGAGTTCCACTGGCTGTACCGGAGCATGATCGTCTCCGGCGTCTTCGCGCGCGGCGGCGAACTGATCGCGGTGTGCCACCCGAACGTCATCGCGCAGCTGCCCACCGACGACCGCGTCGTCGTGATTCCGGGCCTGCCCTACGCCGACCAGCACCCCGGATGGGCCGGCTACGGCTACATCAATTCGATCGCGAACCTGTGCGACCCGGCGGTGCTCGCCGTGTGCCGCAACTACGACGCGATCCTCAAGACCGACTGCGACACCTTCGTCACGCCGGCGCTGGCCAGCTTCGAGCCGACCGGCCTGTGCTTCGGCTTCGGCGCCTATGCGTACCAGGAAGAGGTGCGCCGCAAGCTCTCCGAATGCAGCGCGCGCTGGGGCTTTCCGCATTCGGGGCTGCACAACGTCGGCGCGTCGGTGCTGGGGCCGACCGAGTTCGTGGGCAACTTCGTGCAGGCCCAGCTGGACTACTGCCACAAGCTGCTCGACGAGGAGTTCCGCGATTTCCAGGGCGAGTGGCCCGGCTGGTGCAAGAACGTGCTCACCATGTACGCCGGCGAGCTGGCGCTGCGGCGCACCTACCCCCAGCGCTGCTCGCTGGGCCTGCTCGACCACTTGCCGTACACCGACCGCAGGCTGGGCGGCGACGTGCTGCACATCCACGGCTGGCACACCGACCAGTACTGGTCCAAGCATCATTTCCGTGCCGGCGCCTACGACCACATGGCGCCCGGCGACATCGACAGGACGACGCTCGGCGGCTACTGTCACTGGCTTGCCGTCACCCCCACCGACGACCTTCGGGCCGGCGCGGGCGGCGAATGAACGAAGAGAAGAAAGCGATTGCGTCCATGAGCGATACCTCGTCCTCCCTCCCTCGCACCACCACGGCCCTGTCGGTCAACCTCAACAAGGTGGCCCTGGTGCGCAACACGCGCCACCTCGGCATCCCGAGCGTGGTGGGCGCCGCCCAGGCCTGCCTGGCGGCGGGCGCGCAGGGCATCACCGTGCACCCGCGCCCCGACGCGCGCCACATCCGCGCGCACGACGTGAGCGACCTGTCGGAACTGCTCGCGCGCGACTGGCCGAACATCGAGTTCAACATCGAAGGCAACCCCTTCCACAACCTGATGGATTTCGTGCGCGACCTGAAGCCGCACCAGGCCACCTTCGTGCCCGACAGCGAAACCCAGTCGACCAGCGACCACGGCTGGAGCTTCCCCGAAGACGCCGAGCGCCTGCGTCCGCTGATCGCCGAAGCCAAGGCGCTGGGCGTGCGCGTGAGCCTGTTCATGGACCCGATCCCCGAGATGATGGCCGCCGTCAAGGCCGTGGGCGCCGACCGCGTCGAGCTCTACACCGAAGGCTACGCCGCCTCGCGCGGCACGCCGCAGGAAGCCGCCGTGCTCGCGCGCTACGTGGCCGCGGCGCAGGCCGCCCATGCGGCGGGCCTGGGCGTCAACGCCGGCCACGACCTGAGCCGCGACAACCTCACGCCGTTCCTGCGCGCCGTGCGCGGCGTGCACGAGGTGTCGATCGGCCATGCCTTCGTCGCCGATGCGCTCGAACTCGGGTACGCCGCGACCACGCGCGACTACCTGCGCTGCATCGCCGACGCCGCATGATCTACGGCATCGGGACCGACATCTGCGACGTGCGCCGCATCGCGGCCACTTTCGAGCGCCAGGGCGAGCGCTTCGCCCGCCGGGTCCTGAGCGACGCCGAGTTCGCCATCTGGCAGGCCCGTGCCGCACGCTGGCCCAAGCGCGGCCTGAGCTACCTCGCCACGCGTTTTTCCGCCAAGGAAGCCTTCAGCAAGGCCATCGGCCTGGGCATGCGCATGCCGATGAGCTGGCGCCTGTGCGAGATCGCCAACCTGCGCAGCGGCAAGCCGGTGATCGTGCTGCACGGCGAGCTCAAAGACTGGTTTGATGCGCAGGGCCTGACGGCGCACGTGACCGTCACCGACGAAACCGAGTACGCCGCCAGCTTCGTGGTGGTGGAAAAGGCCTGAACGAATCTCCGGCGCCGTTGCGCCTTGCCGACCGATCGACCGACATGACCGACCTGAACCACGCGCCGCTCCTCATCGATGTGGCCGGCACCGAACTCACCGCCGCCGACCGCCAGCGCCTCGCCAACCCGCATGTGGGCGGCGTGATCCACTTCACCCGCAACTGGCAGGACCGCGCGCAGATGACCGCGCTGAACGCCGAGATCAAGGCGATCCGGCCCGACCTGCTGATCTGCGTCGACCACGAAGGCGGCCGGGTGCAGCGCTTTCGCACCGACGGCTTCACGCGGCTGCCCTCGATGCGCAGCCTGGGCGAGCTGTGGATGCACGATGCCCTGCGCGCTACGCAGGTCGCCACTGCGGCCGGGCAGGTGCTGGCCGGCGAGCTGCGCGCCTGCGGCGTCGACTTCAGCTTCGCGCCGGTGCTCGACCTGGACTACGGCGGCAGCAGCGTGATCGGCGACCGCAGCTTCCACCGCGACCCGCGCGTGGTCGCGCTGCTTGCCAAGAGCGTGATGCACGGCATGCTTCAGATGGGCATGCGCAACTGCGGCAAGCACTTTCCGGGGCACGGCTTCGTGCAGGCCGATTCGCACGTCGAGATTCCGGTCGACCGGCGCAGCCTGAAGGCCATCCTGGCCGACGACGCGCGGCCCTACGACTGGCTGGGCGGCACGCTCGCGGCCGTGATGCCGGCGCACGTGATCTACCCGAAGGTCGACAAGCGGCCGGCGGGTTTCTCCGAAAAATGGCTGAAGGACATCCTGCGCCAGCGCTTCGCTTTCGACGGCGCGGTGTTCAGCGACGACCTGAGCATGGAGGCCGGTCGCTACATCGACGGCCAATTGCTGAGCTACACCGACGCCGTGCTGGCGGCCCTTGCAGCGGGTTGCGACCTCGCGCTGCTGTGTAACCAGAGCATCGGCGAAGGCCGGCCGCTGGACGAGATGCTGGACGGCTTCACCGCCGCGGCGGCCGATGGTCGCTGGCAGGGCGATGCGGCCAGCGAGGCGCGGCGTCGGTCGCTGCTGCCGGGCGACGAAGCGCTGGGTTGGCAGGCGCTCAAGGCCTCGGCGCGCTACGTGCAGGCGCAACGCCTGCTGGCCGGCGCTCAGCCCCGGAAGGGCCGCACCGGCAGCTGATTCGCCGCGGGGCCGAGCAACGCGGCCACCTCGGGCGTCTCGAACAGCGACTCCAGCCAGAGCTTGTCGGCCAGGCCGGCCTGGAAGAACACCTGCAGCAGCCGCAGGGTTTCGGTGCGCAGCGCGCGCGTCAGCATTTCAGCGTCGATCCGCGGCGTGCCGGCGGGCGCTGCGCAGGCGTGTGCCACGGTGCGCAGCAGCTGTTCGGCGAAGTCGCGCTGCGGCGGCCACAGGTGGGCGTAGAGCTGGGCGATGAGGTCGATGTCTTCCACACGGCTGCGCGGCAGCAGGTGACGCAGCACCGCGCGCCGCGCGCGCATGGCGAGCGAGGCGGCCTGCGCGAGGTCGGCGGGCGGCGCGACCGGTGCCGCGCGGTGCAGCAGTTCGGGAATGACCGCGAAGCGTGCGCCGGCCACGATGCAGCGGCACAGCATCTGCAGGCTGTCGTGCACCGCGAACTCGGGGTCGTGGCGTACGCCGGTGCGTTTCAGGAAGCGGCGGCGCACCAGGCAGGCCGACAGCCGCAGCGGCTCGGGGCCCAGCGCTTCGGCCACGATCTCGTCGTGCCGCTGGGCGTATTTCAGCAGCCCGGCCGGCGTCTCGCTCCAGCAGCCGACGATGTCCAGGTCCGGGCAGGCGGCGAGCAGTGCGGCCTGCCGCTGCAGGCGGCCGGGCAGGGCGCGGTCGCCCGCATCGGCGAAGACGACGTGCTCGCCGGTGGCTTGTGCGAGCGCGAGGTTGCGCAAGGTGGCGCGGTCGCAGGCCATGGGCAGCGCGATCCAGCGCAGGTCGGGGGCGATGGCGCGCGCCTCGCTTTCGGCCGCTGCGGGCAGGCCTGCCGCCACCACGACCAGTTCCAGCGCCACGTCGGCTTGTGTCGTCCAGTCGCGCAGGTCCTGCAGCCAGTCATCACCGCTGCCGTCGGGTGTCAGGCAGACCGACACGCGCGGCATCGCCACGGGCGGCACGCGGTCGGGCTGCTGGGCGCGCCAGACGAAGTAGCGTTCAAGCGCGGGGCCGATGTCCGGCGGCGCGAAGGCCCGCTCGAGCGTGTCGAGCCCCTCGCGTTCGAGCTGCGCGCGGCGCGGCGCATCGGCGACCAGCGCGACCACGGTGTCGACCAGCTGGTCGTAGGGCACGCCCACCACCGCATCGCGGAAGGCGGGGTCGATCTCGCTGTCGGGGTAGAGCTCGCAGACCACGGCCTTGCGATGGCGCAGCAGGATCGACAGCCGCGGCGTTTCGACCACGCGGGACGCTTCCCAGTTGTGCAGGTTCAGCATGACCTTGGCGCGGCGCATGCGGTCTTCGCGCTCGGCCTGGGTCCAGAACCCGCCGCGCGTCATCTCGACGCGCAGGCCGCGCGCCATCAGCGCTTCCAGCACGTCGATCCGACGCTGCGTGAACGAGCCGAAGAAGCAGACGTCGATGTCGCGCTCCTCCTCGGGCAGGACTTCCGACAACGGCAGGATGCGGGCCGCGTCGGGTTCCCAGCCCAGCGGCACGTAGTCGGCGTTCTGGTAGCCGAGCTCGCGGTGGCGATGGAAGTTGGTCTTGCTGTACTCCCACAGGTAGCAGCGCGGGAGCAGGTCGAGGTAACGGTCGTTCCAGGCATGCGTGCCTTCGACCATCGGCTCGAAGTTGACGACGATGCAATTCGGGTGGAACGGCTCGAGGCTCTTCCAGGGGAAGTTCCAGAAGAAGAACAGGATGTTGATCGCGCCGGGGTCGATGTTCGCCGGCGTGTAGCTCGTCGGGTAGCCCAGCCGCTCGGCCGCCAGCCGGTAGGTCCGCACGATGTCGCCGCAGACCGCGTCTTCGGACAGTGACGTGAAGTGCAGCCGTGGCAGGGTCATGGGCGACGACTGTACCGGGTCAGTCCGCGGCCGGCGCGCCCACCGCCGCGGGCCACAGCGGCGCACCGCCCGCCTCCAGGTGCGTCAGGTACAGGCGCAGCTCGAACTCGAAGCGGTGGTACTCGGGCTCCATGTGCGTGCACAGCGCGTAGAAGGGCTTGTCGTGGTTCTTCTCGCGCGTGTGGGCCAGCTCGTGCACGACGATCATGCGCAGCCATTCGAGCGGCACGGTCTTGAACAGGCTGGCCACGCGGATCTCGCGCTTGGTCTTGAGCTTGCTGCCCTGCACGCGCGCGATGGTGGTGTGGGTGCCCAGCGCATGGCGCACCACATGCAGCTTGTTGTCGAACACGGCCTTGGCCAGCGGCTCGGCCTTGCGCATGTACTCGCCCTTGAGCTCGCAGGCGTAGTCGTACAGCGCGCGGTCGGTGCGGATGTCGTGCAGGCCGGTGTAGCGTCCGCGCAGCAGGGCGCCGAGCTTGTCGGCGGCCATCAGCTCGCTCACCTGCGCGAGCAGCGCGGGCGGGTACGCGGACAGGTACTTCATCGGTGACTCACCCCGCCGTGCGTGCCGAATAGGCGAGCCCGGCCGCCACGCCGCCGAGCAGGTCGCCTTCGATCAGCGGTACGCCCGCGAAGCTCGCGCGCAGCGCCCGCTGGAACGGGCGCAGGGCCGACGAGCCGCCGGTGAGGTAGATGGCGTCGAGGTCGCCGCTGCGCAGGCCGGCGCGCTTCACGCAGGCGTGGGCACAGGCCACCACGTTCTCCAGCGGTGCCGCGAGCTGCTGCGCCATGTCGGTCGGCGTCAGCGCCGAGGCCAGCCCCGCCTCGATGCACGACAGGTCGATCTGCACCTCGGCGTCGCTGACCGAGCCGTTGATCTTGGCCTGCTCGACCTCACTGGCGATGCGGTGGCCGTGGCGCTCCTCGAGCACCGTCATCAGGCGGTCGTGCAGCTGGCGGTCGCTGTAGCTGGTGCGCAGCTCGCGCGCCTGGCGCACGGCCTTCGGGGCGTAGAGCCAGTTGATCAGGTGCCATGACGACAACTCGAAGAACACCTTGCTGGGCACCTCGCGCCCGCTCGGGCCGAGGTGGCGCAGCCCGAGCAGCGGCATCACGCGCTCCAGGTTCAGGCGCTGGTCGAAGTCGGTGCCGCCGATGTGCACGCCGCTGGTGGCCAGCACGTCGTCGGCGCGGTCGGCGCGCGCCATGCGCTCGGGGCCCAGGCGCACCACGGTGAAGTCGGAGGTGCCGCCGCCGATGTCGACGATCAGGATCAGCGATTCGCGCGTGACGCGCTGCTCGTAGTCGAAGGCCGCCGCAATGGGCTCGTACTGGAAGGACACGTCGCGCAGGCCGGCCGCGCGGGCGGCGTGGCGCATGCTTTCCTCGGCGCGCTGGTCGCGCTTGGCGTCGTCGTCGACGAAATGCACCGGGCGGCCGATGACCACGCGTTCGGGGCGCTGGCCCAGCTCGCGTTCGGCGCGCGTCACCAGCTCGTGCAGGAAGCGCGCGATGATGTCCTCGAAGCTGACCAGCCCGTCGTAGACGGCGGTTTTTTCCTGCATCAGCGGGCTGCCGAGCAGGCTCTTGAGCGAGCGCATGAGCCGGCCTTCGACGCCGGACAGGTACAGCGCGATGGCGTCGCGGCCGAAGTGCGTGCTGCGGTCCTCGGCGTTGAAGAAGAGGGCGGTCGGCAGGGTGGTGGCGCTGCCCTCGATGGGAAGCAGGCGCGCGGCCTCGCCGGGGGAGGCAAAGGAAACCGCGGAATTCGAAGTGCCGAAATCGATGCCGATGGCCGGGGTGCGTAAGGGATTCATTCAAGCAGGAAATCGGAGGGCCCAAGAGTGTAGAGGGTCGGCCGGAGCGCGCGATAGACTGCGCCCCAATGACCACCCCACCCGGACGCCGTCGATGCCGCTGTGCCTGACCTTCTTCGACCGGCTCGACGAGCCGGTGCTACGCAACCACAGCCACTACTGCCGCCGTTTCGGCTACCCCCATGCCTGGGTGGAGAGCGAGCGCGCCGGGCACCCCGCGCTGCGCGACTGCGCGAAGTACGCCGAGATGCTGCGCCGCCTGCGTGGGCTCGATGAGGGCGACTGGCTGCTCTTTCTCGACGGCGATTCGGTGGTGTTCCACCCGGTGGCTGTCGAAACGCTCCTGGAAGGCCGCGACCTGCTCGTGGTGGACGGGCCCAAGGGCCTGCCGCTGTGCAACCTGATGATCCTGCGCAACACGGCGGCCAACCGCGCGCTGCTGCATGCGCTCATCCGGGCGGCGAGCCAGGTCGTCGCGCGCGTCACGCCCCGCCTCGACGCCGCGGCGCTGCTGCGTCCGGCCGGCATGCTGTCGTGCAACGGGCTCATCGGCGACTGCTACGTGAACGTCTCGTGGCGCATCGCGAACTGGTTCACCGCCCGCATCTTCGTGGTGCACCTGGCACCCCTGGTGGAGCTGGATGCCGAAGGTCGCGTGCTGGACGAGCTGCTGCACGACGCGAACCTGCAGCGCCTGCTGGTGCGTCGGGTGAACGCGGCGCTGATCGACGGCGAGCCCGTGCTGCCGCCGCCGGCCTATCCGGCGATCTCGGAAGACGTGTATTCATGCGTCAACCCGCAGGCGCCCATTGCCTTCGTCACGCTCTACACGCACCACATCAACGACTACGCGCGCGTGTCGGAGCACAATGTGCGGCGCTACTGCGAGCGGCACGGGTACGGCTACCACGTCTACCGCGCCATCCCGGACGAGCTCGATCCGTCGATCAGCGGCGCCTGGGTGAAGAGCTGGCTTGTGAAGCGGCATCTCGCGCAGCACCAGTGGGTGGTCTGGATCGACGCCGACACCCTGTTCGTCAACCAGGCCCAACGCATCGAGCCGCTGCTCGAAGGTCGCGACCTGCTGTTCGCCAAGGACATCGGCGCGTGGGACGTCAACTCGGGCGTGATGGGGTTCCGCCACACCGAGCGCAACCTCGAACTGCTCACGCAATTGTGGGAGCGCATCACCGGCGTCGACGACAAATCGACCGTGTACGCCAGCCAGGGCGACCAGTACTACACGAACGTGGTGCTGGGCGAGCACGGCCTGATCGGCGACGCGGTCGTGACCGACCTGCTGAGCATCAACACGCCGCCGCACCTGGCAGGCGACGACAGCCTGCTGGTGCACTTCGTGGGGCTCGGGGAGCCCTACCGGTCGGTGTACATGGCGGACGTCGACGCGCGGTCGAAGCGCCTGGGCTGAGCGGGCGGCGCGCTTCAGCCGCCGAAGGTGTAGGTCGTCGGGTAGCTGTTCGACGCCATCTCGCGCTCGCTGTCGTCGCGGAAGTCGCCGTGGTGCGGACTGAGCAGGTAGAGGTTGCGATCGGCGCACAGCCGCGCCAGGTCGTCGGCCGATGCGACCTGCAGCGAGAGCCCGCCCAGCGTCAGCACCAGGGGGAAGGGCTCGGCCTGGTGGCGCTCGTAGATGCCGCGGCCTTCGCCGAGGTAGTCGAGCCGGTGGTCGATCACGCGAAAGCCCGTCTGGTAGAACATCTTGCGCGCGTCGAAGTCCGTGAAGAAGCGCAGGTGCGTGAAGTCGAGCAGGCCCCAGTGGGTGTAGCGCCAATGCCCGCGCATGGCGTCGTACAGCATCGGCAGGTTGGACGCGTTCGGCAGGCTGACCAATATCTGCGCATCCGGCGCAACGATGCGCTTCAGGCCGCTGAGCAGCTGCCACGGATTGACGAGGTGCTCGAGCACGTCGAACAGGCACACGAGGTCGAAGGGGCGCGTGAGGCCCATCGCGGCGAAGTCGACGGTTTCCACGTCCTGCTCGACGACCTTGTCGAAATGTTCGCGCGCCACCTGCGCCGCCGAGGCGTTGAACTCGCAGCCCCAGAGTTCGCAGCCGGGGTGGCGCCGGCGCAGTTCGTGGCCCACGCCACCGGAGCCGCAACCGATGTCGAGGGCGACCGTGGGAGGACGCTGGATCATGTCCAGGCACTCGGGCCTGGGGTTGAACGGGTAGACGTATTCCTTCTTGTCGCGGTCTTGCCAGAGAAAGTCGGTCACGGACAGCGTCCCCGTCGGGTGGGTCAGCCTTCCCGGCGCAGCGCCGGGAACAGGATCACGTCGCGGATGCTCGGCGAATCGGTCAGCAGCATCATCAGGCGGTCGATGCCGATGCCGCAGCCGCCGGTGGGCGGCATGCCGTATTCGAGGGCGCGCACGAAGTCGTGGTCGTAGAACATGGCTTCGTCGTCGCCGCTGTCCTTGGCGGCCACCTGCGCGTTGAAGCGCGCGGCCTGGTCTTCGGCGTCGTTCAGCTCGCTGAAGCCGTTGCCGAATTCGCGGCCCGTGATGTACAGCTCGAAGCGCTCGGTGACCTCGGGGCGCTCGTCGTTGGCGCGCGCCAGCGGCGAGATCTCGGTCGGGTGCTCCATGATGAAGGTCGGCTGCCAGAGCTTCTCTTCCACGGTCTCCTCGAAGTACATCACCTGCAGGCTGGCGAGGCTGCGCTGCGAGAGCTTGTCTTTTTCTTCGCTCAGGCCGAGCTTGCGCAGGGCGTTGATGAGCCAGGCGCTGTCGTCCACGCCATCGCCCGCATCGGTGTGCTTGAGGATCGCTTCGCGGATCGTCAGGCGCTCGAAGGGCTGCGTCAGGTCGACGGCCTTGCCGCCATAGGTGAGCTGCTGCGTGCCCACGGCCTTGTCGGCGATGGTGCGGATCAGCGTCTCGGTGAAGTCCATCAGGTCGCGGTAGTTCCAGTAGGCCGCGTAGAACTCCATCATCGTGAACTCGGGGTTATGCCGCACCGAGATGCCCTCGTTGCGGTAGCTCCGGTTGATTTCGAACACACGCTCGAAGCCGCCGACGATCAGGCGCTTGAGGTACAGCTCGGGCGCGATGCGCAGGAACATCTCCTGGTCGAGCGCGTTGTGGTGCGTCTTGAACGGCTTGGCGTTCGCACCGCCCGGGATCGGGTGCAGCATGGGCGTCTCGACTTCGAGGAAGTCGTTGGCCACCATGAACTCGCGCAGCGCGCTCACGGCCTTGCTGCGCGCGGTGAAGCGCACGCGGGCCGACTCGTCGGTGATCAGGTCGACATAGCGCTGACGGTACTTCTGCTCCTGGTCGGCCATGCCGTGGAACTTGTCGGGCAGCGGGCGCAGGCTCTTGGTGAGCAGGCGCAGGCGGCTGACCTTGATCGACAGCTCGCCGGTCTTGGTCTTCATGAGCGTGCCTTCGGCACCGAGGATGTCGCCGAGGTCCCAGCGCTTGAAGTCGGCGTACGCCTCTTCGCCGATGGCGTCGCGCGTCACGTACAGCTGGATGCGGCCGGTGGCGTCCTGCACGGTCGCGAAGCTGGCCTTGCCCATCACGCGCTTGAGCATCATGCGGCCGGCCACGCTGACGGCGACGGCCTGTGCTTCGAGCGCCTCGGGCTCGGTGCCGCCATGCTGTTCGACTAGCGCCGCGGCGCGGTGGCCGGGTTTGAAGTCGTTCGGGAACGCGACCCCCTTGCCTTCGGTCTGCGCGGTGCGCAGCAGCTTGAGCTTTTCGCGGCGTTCGACGATGAGCTGGTTGTCGTCGGCCGTGGCCGTGGGAGAAGAGGAGGGCAGTTGTTCGTCGGACATGGGAGGCGTGTGGGGGCGCAGCAAGAAGAGGGAGGGTGTGCGCGGGCCGTGCATTTTAGCCCATCGGCCTTGAGCGGAATCGGCCTGAAGCGCCCGTCAGTTCTGTGAGGGTTGCTATCAAAAGTAGAGCTTAACCTTCAACGTTTTCAGCCGTTCGGCAGTGTCGCGGCGTCTGGCGTGCCCGCGTGGCGGTGCGTGATCCGTTGGGCGTCGTGCTGCATCACCAGCGTGCGCAGGCGATCCGGGTAGCCCATGTAGTGCAGCATGAAGCTGTCGCCGTCGTACAGCGCGGGGTGCGAATTGAAGGACACGCCGTCGGAACGCGGCATGGCCGCGTCGCCGCCGGCCTCGGCCCAGGCGGCGACGAAGAAGGCCTGGTCGCCGCCCGAGGCGTAGACACCGCGCTTGTCCTGCACGGCGTCGATGAGCGCCTGCACGCGCTGCAGGTAGGCGATGCAGGCCGGCGTGTTCGAGAACACCATGAAGCCGCTGTTGAACTCGTAGCCCGACACGTCGCGCGCCAGCGCCACCGGCCGGCCACGCAACAGGGCAGCCAGCGGCCGTGCGCGGTCGTGGATGAGGATGTCGGCGTCGACCCACGCGACTTGTTCGTGCTCGGCCAGGTGCTTGAGCAGCAGCCGGGGCTTGATCCAGTTGCCGGCCACGCGGCCCCGCAGGTCGGCGGGCAGGTCGCGGTAGACGTGGTGGGTGTGGCCGTGGTGGTCGGCGTACGCGGCGATGCTGCGCTCCGACAGCGTGGCGTAGCCGGCGATGTTGGGCGTGTAGCTGGTCAGCAAGGCGACGGGGCGGCCGGGGTTGCGCACTTCGTAGTCCGGCTGGCCCGTGGGGGCCGGCGGCAGGTCGTCGTAGAGCTGGCCGTCGCGCGCGAGCACCGTGTTCAGGTGCGCGACGAAGATGCCTCGCACCCGCATGTCCTGGACATCGATGTGGACGGCGGGATTGAACGAGAGCACGAAGGCCGAGACCTCCGGCAGGTAGTGGCCGAAGCGGGCGAACAGCAGGTTGGGGTAGTGCCGGCCGTCGATGAGCTGGTGGTGCGGATGGGCCGCAAGGCCTTCGAGCTCCCGGTGCGCCCAGCGGTCGGTGCCTGCGTCGGGCACGATGCGCAGGCGTTCGAGCACGGAAGCCACCAAAGCCGTGGCCTCGGGGCCGGCGCGCAGCATGAAGCAGCTGCCTTCGGGGCGGTGGTGGTGCTCGTTCTCGGCGATCCAGTGGGTCGCGTCGCCGATCACGGCCGGTGCCGGCAGGGGCGCGAGAAAGGCCGCGTCGTCGTCCGCGAAGACCAGCAGCGTGCCTTCGGGCGCATCGGCCAGCGCGGCGCTCACCACGCTGTACTTGTAGACCAGCAGCGTGCGCGCGCTGTTGTGCGGCGTGCCGATGGCGTGCAGGCGGTGCGCGTAGCCCCAGCGGGCGCAGTAGGCGCGGTGGTTGTCCGCGAGGGCCTCCGCGCCCGCGCGCAGCAGGATCGAGTGGAAGCGGACCGGCGCCGGGCTCATCTCGCGGCGGGCCGTGTCTAGTCGGTGATGCCGGTGCGTGCCAGCAGGTCGCTGACCAGCTCCAGGCGCATCAGCGGGCTGTCGAGTTCCATCAGGCGCTGCTTGAGTTCGAGCTGCATCGGCACCAGCTCGCACCAGCGGTTGGCCACCCAGCCGCAATCGTCGAGGCGGTGGGGCGCACCGATCGGCAGGCGTACCGTGTCGCCCTGCGCGTGGCGGCGCTCTTCGAGGGTGTCGATCAGGCGGCGCAGCGCGGTGGCGGTGTGGCGCAGGTCATCGGGGATCTCGAGGTCGACGTCGTCGGCGACGGCTTCGACCTCGGCGATCCACAGGCCGTGCTTCTGCAGCTCGCTGCTGCGCACGCGAAAGCGCTGCGTGCCGACGCATTCGATCTGCAGCAGGCCGCTTTGCGGCGCGTCGAACGTGCGGATGTCGGCGAGCGTGCCGACGGCGGCAAAGCTTTCGGCTTCGGCGCCGGCCTTGCGCACCTCGGCGCCGCTCGTCAGGCTGACGACGCCGAACGGGGTGCCGGCCTTGCGGCACTTGCCGACCATGTCGAGGTAGCGGACCTCGAAGACACGCAGCGGCAGCAGGCCGCCGGGAAACAGGACCGTACCGAGCGGAAAGAGAGGAATGCGCACGTTGAAAAGGCCGGGCCAGTCGCCGCGGTCAGCTGGGTTGAAGGATCAGGTTGAGGACGGTCGCGTGCTCGGGCCGCAGTATCCCCTGCATCTGGAACGCGTGGCGCGCGTGGTTGAGCAGGTTGAGGATCGACTGCTGGCACTCGCCGGCGCTCTGGCCCCAGCGCGTGTCGACCTCGGACAGGGCGCTGTGCGCCGCGCGATGCAGGTCGACCAGGTGGGCCAGCGTCTGGGGCATGTCGCCGGGGTTGCGGTACAGCGTCAGCAGCTGTTCGCACTCGCGGCCCCGCAGGCGCGGGAAGACCAGCGGCAGCAGGCGCCGGTAGATGCGGTCTTTCGAGGCGTAGAGCCGGTCGCGCGGCAAGGTGCGGGAGGTCATGCCCGGGTGGATGCGGTAGCGCGTCAGCGGCTCGGGCAGGTTCGCGAAGCGCGCGCCGTGCAGCATGCAGTCGACCCAGAACCCGAGGTCGTCGACGGCGTAGAGGTTGGGGTCGAACTGCAGCCCGTGCGCGCGGTAGAAGTCCAGGCGCCCGGTCGTGCTCTGGTTCGCGAGGTAGTCGTAGCCTTCGACCATGCGGGCCTTGATCGTCGCGTCGTCCAGCGGCAGGCCGGTGACGCCGGCCTGGTCCTGGAAGTGCTCGAGCTGGCTGCCGACGACGGTGACCGACGGGTTGCTTTCCAGGAACGCGACCTGCTTGGCGAAGCGCTCCGGCGTGGCGCAGTCGTCGTGGTCGACGCGCGCCAGGTAGGTGCCCCGGGCCATCGCCATCGCGAGGTTCATGTTGGCCGGCAGGCCGACGTTGCAGGCGTTGCGGTGCCGCCGGATGCGCGGGTCGTCGAAGGCGGCCACGCGCTCCCAGGTGCCGTCGGTGCTGGCGTCGTCCATGACCAGCAGCTCGAAGTCGGTGAAGGTCTGTGCCTGCAGCGACTGCAGCGTCTCGATGAGGAACTCGCCGCTGTTGAAGGTGGGGAGCACGACGCTGAGCAAAGGCATGGGGTTCCGTAGGGCGGTGTGGCCGGGGGCGAGGCTTGTGGTCCAGAATCGGAGCAGTCGCGCGCGTGCGCACCTCCCTGCCCATCCGACATGTTGTACCAGATACCCTCGTTTCTTCTCGACGTGATCGTCGGCCTGCTCGGCGGCGCCTGCCTGCTGCGCCTGTACATGCAGTACCACCGCGTGCCCTTCGGCAATCCGCTGGGGCGTTTCGTGTTCGCCATCACCGATTGGATCGTGCTGCCGCTGCGGCGCATCGTGCCCGCGGTGAAGCGCTGGGACCTCGCGAGCCTGATCGCGGCCTGGCTGCTGGTGATGCTCAAGTTCCTGGTGCTGTGGCTGCTGGCCGGCAGCCTGGCGCGGATCATGGCGCTGCCGCTGGTGTCGCTGGTCGGCCTGCTGCAGCTGGCCGTGTCGGGCCTGACGGCGCTGCTGGTGGTGTACGCGGTGCTGTCGTGGATTCCCGGCGCTTCGCCGATGCTGCTCGACCTGATCTCGCGCCTGGCCGAGCCGCTGGTGCGGCCGTTCCGCCGCTTCATTCCGCTGATCGGCGGTGTCGACCTGTCGCCGCTGGCCGCCATCGTGGTGCTGCAGGTGGTGGCGATCGTGCTGGGCAACCTGCTGGTCTTTGCGTTCCGGCTCGGCGCCTGACGCGTCGGGGTACCCCAGACAGCAAAACGCCCGCACCGCCTTTCGGCGTGCGGGCGTTCAGGCCGAAGCCTGAGCTACGGTGAAGGTCAGAGCACCGCGTCGGCCGGCTGGCGCAGTAGCATGGCCAGCGTGCTGGCGATGGTCTTGCGCAGTTCGCGGCGGTCGCTGATGAAGTCGATCGCACCTTTGGTCTGCAGGAACTCGGCGCGCTGGAAGCCTTCGGGCAGCGTCACGCGCACGGTCGATTCGATCACGCGCGGGCCGGCAAAGCCGATCAGCGCCTTGGGCTCGGCAATGACCACATCGCCCACGAAGGCGAAGCCGGCGCTCACGCCGCCCATGGTCGGGTCGGTCAGCACGCTGATGTAGGGCAGGCCCTTCTTCGCCAGGCGCGTGAGCGCGGCGTTGGTCTTGGCCATCTGCATCAGCGAGAGCAGGCCTTCCTGCATGCGCGCGCCGCCGGTGGCGGTGAAGCACACGAAGGGCACCTTCTGCTCGATGGCGGTCTCGACGCCGCGCACGAAGCGCTCGCCGACCACGCTGCCCATGGAACCGCCCATGAACTCGAACTCGAAGCAGGCCACGACCACGCTGATGCTGTGGACGGAGCCGCCCATGACGACCAGCGCGTCGGTTTCGCCGGTGTTCTCCAGCGCTTCTTTCAGGCGCTCGGGGTACTTGCGGCTGTCCTTGAACTTCAGGGCGTCGACCGGCAGCACTTCCTGGCCGACTTCGTAGCGGCCTTCGGCGTCCAGGAAGGCGTCCAGGCGGGCGCGGGCGCCGATGCGGTGGTGGTGGCTGCAGCTCGGGCAGACGTTCTGGTTGTGCTCGAGGTCGGTCTTGTAAAGAACGGTCTCGCAGGCCGGGCATTTGATCCACAGGCCCTCGGGCACCTGGCGGCGCTCGGACGGGTCGGTTTGTGCGATCTTGGCGGGTAGCAGTTTTTCAAGCCAGCTCATGGGGGCTCCTTGTGAGGGCAGTGATTATCGACCAGCCGCGTTCTTGGCCGTGGCGGCCGGCAGGGCGTCGAGCGCCTCGCGGATGCCGGCCAGGAATTCGCGCACCGTGGGCACCACGTTGTCGCGGGGCTGGTCTTCGATGAGTTGAATGATCTTGGTGCCGATGACCACGGCGTCCGCCGCCGAGCCGATGGCCTGCGCCGTGCGCGCGTCGCGGATGCCGAAGCCCACGCCGACGGGGATGTTCACGTGCTCGCGGATGCGCGGGATCATGCGCCCGACCGCCTCGGTGTCGAGGTGGCCGGCGCCGGTCACGCCCTTGAGCGACACGTAGTACACGTAGCCGCTCGCGATGCGCGCTACCTGCGCCATGCGCTCGGGGGTGCTGGTGGGGGCCAGCAGGAAGATCAGGTCGATGCCGGCGGCTTTCAGGTCGGCGGCGAAGTCCTCGCATTCCTCGGGCGGGTAGTCGACGACCAGCAGGCCATCGACACCGGCCGCGGCCGCGTCGCGGATGAAGGCCTTCTTGCCGTGCACGAGGTCGTAGCGCTCGACCGGGTTGGCGTAGCCCATGAGCACGACCGGCGTGGTCGTGTCCTGGGCACGGAACGCGGCCACCATGGCGAGCACCTGCTTCATGCCGACGCCCAGCGCCAGCGCGGCCTCGCCGGCCTTCTGGATCACGGGGCCGTCGGCCATCGGGTCGGAGAAGGGCACGCCCAGCTCGATCACGTCGGCACCGGCCTCGACCATGCCGTGCATGAGCTCGGGCGTGATGTCGGCGAAGGGGAAGCCGGCGGTGACGTAGGGGATCAGCGCGCGACGGCCTTGCGTCTGCAGGGCCTGGAACTTGGCGGCAATGCGGCTCATCACTTGCCTCCCTTCACGCTCAGGCCGCGCATCGAGGGGCGGTCGTAGAAATCGACGCCCGACAGGTCGGCGACGGTGCCGATGTCCTTGTCGCCGCGGCCCGAGAGGTTCACGAGGATGGACTGGTCGGGGCGCATGGTCTTGGCGAGTTTCAGGGCGTAGGCCATGGCATGGCTGGATTCGAGCGCGGGAATGATGCCTTCCGTGCGGCACAGGTAGTGGAAGGCTTCGAGCGCCTCGACGTCGGTGATGCCGACGTACTCGGCGCGGCCGATGTCGGCCAGGTAGGCGTGCTCGGGGCCCACGCCCGGGTAGTCGAGGCCCGCGCTGACGCTGTGCGTCTCGGTGATCTGGCCGTCGTCGTTCTGCAGCAGGTAGGTGCGGTTGCCGTGCAGCACGCCGGGGCTGCCGCGCAGGATCGAGGCGGCGTGCTTGCCGCTGTCCAGGCCTTCGCCGGCCGCTTCCACGCCGATGAGGCGCGTGCCCGCGAACGGAATGTAGGGGTGGAAGATGCCGATCGCATTGCTGCCGCCGCCCACGCAGGCCACCACCGCGTC
This sequence comes from Variovorax sp. GW821-FHT09D04, assembly GCF_059416405.1. NCBI lineage: Bacteria > Pseudomonadati > Pseudomonadota > Betaproteobacteria > Burkholderiales > Comamonadaceae > Variovorax > Variovorax sp. GW821-FHT09D04. The sequence continues at coordinate 31,200 of NZ_JBWKPA010000004.1, read as the reverse complement.
GGGCTGCCTGCCCTCGGCTTCACCGGTGATGCCGTCGGCCGCGAGCATGGCGGGCATCTGCGCGATGCACTCGGTGCCGATCACGCTCTGGAAGTCGCGCACCATGGTCGGGTAGGGGTGCGGGCCCGCCACCGTGCCGATGATGTAGAAGGTGTTTTCGACGTTCGTGACCCAGTCACGCATGGCCTCGTTGAGCGCGTCCTTCAGCGTCTTGCTGCCGGATTCGACGGGCACGACGGTCGCGCCCAGCAGGTTCATGCGGTAGACGTTGGGGCTTTGGCGCTTCACGTCCTGGCTGCCCATGTAGACCACGCATTCGAGGCCGTAGCGGGCGCAGATGGTGGCCGTGGCCACGCCGTGCTGACCGGCGCCGGTCTCGGCGATCACGCGGGGCTTGCCCATGCGGCGCGCGAGCATCGCCTGGCCGATCACGTTGTTGATCTTGTGGGCGCCGGTGTGGTTCAGGTCCTCGCGCTTCAGGTAGATCTGCGCGCCGCCCATTTCGCGGCTCGTGCGCGCGGCGTGGTAGATCGGCGAGGGGCGGCCGACGAAGTGCTTCAGCTCGTAGTGGAACTCGGCCAGGAAGGCCGGGTCGTCCTTGAACTTCGCATACGCGTCGCGCAGCTCGTTGATCGCGTGAGTGAGCGTTTCGCTCGCGAAGGTGCCGCCGTAGGGGCCGAAGTGGCCGCTGGCGTCGGGTTGCTGGTAGTCCTGGAATTGGCTTTGCATGGTTCTCGATCGATGGGCCGCAGCCCGAATGCGATCGGGTGCGGCGGCTAACTGGAGAAGGACGAAGCGTCGGCTGCCGAGGCTTTGACAGTGTTCGCCGCATCTGCGGCTCTCACGGCGGCGACGAATGCCCGGATCTTTCCGGCGTCCTTGAGGCCCTTGTGCCCGGGACCGTCGATTTCGACGCCCGAGCTCACATCAACGGACAGCGTCTTGCAGCGCGTCCGCAGGCTGTGAATGCCATCGCTCACGTTTGCAGGTGTGAGCCCACCACTCAAGACGAGGTGAGCGTCGACGGCGGGTGGAAGAAGTGACCAATCGAAAGCCTTGCCGCCTCCGCCATAACCTTCGACATGGGCGTCGAGCAGGATGGCCTGGGCGCGGGAGTAATCGGACGCGTATTTTACGAGGTCGAAGCCGGCCCCGGCAGCCCCCAGCGGAATCCGGGCGGCACGCATGTAACGAAAGCGCCCCGGACCGGTGGCTTCCTCGCACTGTTCGGGCGTTTCTTCCCCGTGGAACTGCGCGATGGCGCCTTTCACGCGGGCCAGGGAGGCCAGGACCTCGGGAGCGTCCGCGTTCACGAACAGCAGCACCGGCGTGATGAAGGGCGGCAGGCGCGAGGCCAGTTCGGCGGCGCGCTCGGCGGTCACGGCGCGCGGGCTCTTCGGGTAGAGCACGAAACCGATCGCGTCGGCGCCAGCCTCGACCGCCGCGTCGACGTCGGCCTCACGCGTGAGGCCACAGATCTTGATGCGCGTGCGTGGGGCGAGAGGAGCAGGGGATGTCATGGCGGGCCATCATACGAAGCCCGCTCGCCCTGGAACGTGGCCTCGGCCGGCAGACCCCACTTGGCGTCGTACAACGGGCCGAGAAAGTACAGGCCATCGGCGGAGAAGGTGGGCGCGGCCACCTTGCGGCTGCGCGCCTCGAGCACCTCGGTGATCCATTCGGGCCGTTCGTCGCCGCGGCCGATGCGCACCAGGCTGCCCATCAGGTTGCGGATCATGTGGTGCAGGAAGGCGTCGGCCTCGAACTCGAAGTGCCAGCGGCAGCGTTCGCCGTCGCCCACGCGCGTGATCTCGAGGCGCCGCAGGTCCTTGACCGGCGAGAGGGCCTGGCAGGCAGAGGCGCGGAACGAGCTGAAATCGTGCCGGCCCACCAGCAGCGCCGCCGCGGCGCGCATCGCATCGCCGTCGAGCGGGTACATCGACCAGCCGACCCGGCCCGCATCGAGGCTGGGGCGCACGGGCGACTGCGAGAGCACGTAGACGTAGCGGCGCGCCAGGGCGCTGGCGCGGCAATGGAATTCGTCGGGCACCGGGTGCGCCCACTGCACCGCGATGTCGTCGGGCAGGTAGCGGTTGGTGCCGCGCACCCAGGAGAACGGATCGCGTTCGATGTCGGTGTCGAAGTGCACCACCTGCATCAGCCCGTGCACACCGGCGTCGGTGCGGCCGGCGCACAGCGTGCTGACCCGGCTGCCGGCGGGCAGGCCGGCGAACTTCGCGAGGGCGGCTTCGAGCTTGTCCTGCACCGTGCGGCCCGAGCGCTGGCTCTGCCAGCCCTCGTATGCCTGGCCGTTGTAGCGGATGCCGAGTGCCAGCCTCACGAAGCGATCAGAAGGGCAGTCGGCAACCGGCTCAGCGCAGTTCGGCGAGCAGCTGCTTGGCTTGCGACTTGAGGTCGCCGGCGCTTTCGGCTTCGACTTCCTCGACCAGCGAGCGCGCGCCTTCGACGTCGCCGATGGCCTGCAGTTCGCGGGCCAGCGAGAGCTTCACGGCGTGCGGGTTGTCGTCACCGTCGTCGTCCAGGGCGGACGGCGAGGTGGCCACGGCCGCGGAGCGCGGTGCTTCGGCGGCGGCAGAGCGGGCCGGCAGGCCGGCGAGGGCGCTCATGTCGAACTCGATGAAGCCCGAATCGGCAGGCAGCGTGTCGCGCAGCATGGCCGGGCGGGTGTTGTGCTCCGCGTCGTTCAGCGATGAGGGGCGCGTGTGGGCGGTCAGGGCGCCGGGCGCCGTGTCGAAGTCGTTTTCGAGATCGACAGGCGCTGCGGCGTGGCCGTTGCTCAGCGGGGCCGGTGCGGCCGTCGGCGCGTAGACCGACTTCGGCAGGCTGGCACCCACGGGGGCGGGCACCGGTGCGGGCGGCTGGGTCAGGTCGAGGTCGAAGTCCAGCGGCGCGACCGAGGGCATGAAGGCCGGCGGGGCCGATGCCACGGGCGGTGCGGCCGGGGGCGGCGGTGCCACGACGGCGGGTGCGGCGACAGCAGTCGGCTTGGCGGCGGCGGCCAGCGCGCCGGCGAATGCGGCGGTTTCGGCCTGGCTGGCGCCTCGCGCGGTGCCCGTGCCCGATTCGTACAGCGGGTTGCCCGGGTCGAGGTCCTTGCCCATGTCGACCACGCGGTTCCATTCGGAGCCTGCGCCGTTGGTCAGCTTGTGCACTTCGGTGGCCAGGCCGTCGAAGGCCCGCACATCGCGGCGCTTGGCGTGGATTTCGAGCAGCTTGAGGTGGATCGCGGTGCGGTCCGGGTTCAGGCGCAGCGCTTCACGCAGGATTTCCTCGGCCTGCAGGTCGCGGCCATAGGCGAGGTAAACGTCGGCTTCGGCGACCGGATCGACATCGCCCGCGTCGAGCTGGCTCGGCGAGTACGACAGCGACGACACGGTGGAGTCGCCGCGGTTCTTGGTGTCGACCGATTCGCCGCCGCTGGCGCCGAAGAACGAGTCCTTGGGGATGCGGCTCTCGAGGAACACGCTTTCGCTCATCTCTTCGCGGCGGCGGCCCAGCACGCGGTACAGCAGGAAGCCGACCAGCAGCGCGATCAGCGCGGCGCCGGCGAGCATCAGCGGGTTGTCGAGCAGCTCGTCGAGGAAGCTGCGTTCCGGTGGGGGCGGCGGCGGTGCGGCCTTGACCACGGGCTTGGGTGCGACGACGGGCGCGGCGGCTGCAACTGCAGCGCTGGCTGCGGCTGCCACGGGCAGGGCGGCTGCGTCGGTGGCCGACGGTGCGGCGGCTGGGGCGGGTGCTGCAGCGGAGGCCGCGGCGACCGGGGGCGTTGCAGCGGGAGCGGCTGCCGGCGCTGGCGTTGCGGGGGCTGCGGCGGCAGGGGCCGCAGTGGGCGCAGGAGCGGCCGCGACCGCTGGCGTCGGCGTCGTGGCACCAGTCAGCGGCGCAGGAACGGCGATGCCGGGCGTGGTGGCCGGCGCTGCGGGCGCGGCGGCGGCAGCGGACGATCCGGTGCCCGTGCCGGTACCGGCCTTGAGCTTGTTCAGCTCGTTGATGTTCTTCGTGAGCTCGGCGACGCGGTTGCTGCTGTCCTGCGCCTGGCGGGCTTGGGCGACCTTTTCGTCGGCGGCGCGCGCGGCGGCGTTGCCTTGCGACACCGTGAGCTTGTCGGGCGCGCTGGCGGCGGCATTGCGGTCTTCCACGCTGGCCTGCAGCTTGCCCGAGGCCTGGCGGCTCGCGGCGGCCACGTTGGTGGTCGGGGCGTTTTCGGCGAGGCGCTGGCGGTAGCTGCCGAAGTCGCGGCTTTGTGCGGTGATCGTGCGGCGTGCGTCGGCGGCCGGCACGGCGGCCGCTGCGGCGGCGTTCGGCAGGTCGAGCACGGCACCGGCCTTCATCCGGTTGACGTTGCCGCCGACGAAGGCGTCGGGGTTGGCGTTCAGCAGCGCGACCAGCATCTGGTCGAGCGAGACGTCGGCCGGCTTGTGGGCCGAGGCGATCTTGCCGGCGGTGTCGCCACGGCGCGTTGTGACTTGCTCGCCACTGCCGCCACTTCCGCCGCTTGGGGCTGCGACGGCGGCACGTGCCGGCGCAGGAGCCGGTGCGGCCGCAGGGGCCGGCGCCGCCGCAGCGGGTGCGGGCGTTGCGGCAACTGCAGGCGCAGGCTCGCGGCGCACGCGCGGGGCGGGCGCGGGGCGCTCGACCGGTGTGGCGATCTGCGGTGCGATGGGCGTCACCGGGGCGGCTGCCGCCTGGCGCGTGGCCGGCGGATCGAGCAGCACGGTGTAGTCGCGCACGATGCGTCCCGAGGCGCCATTGGCTTCGAGCAGCAGGTCGATGAAGGGGTCGTTGAGCGGGCGGTTGCCGGCCAGGCGCACCACGTACTGGCCGCCGGCGCGGCGCTGCAGCGTGGCTTTCACGTCGCCGAGGGCCGCGTTGTACGGGATGCCTGCGTTCTTGAAGGCTTCGGCCGTGGCGATGTTGATCTTCAGGCCTTCCGCCTCGTTGGCGGCCATTTCAGTGACATCGATCTCGGCGCGCAGCGGTTCGCCCAGTGCCGACTGCACCCGCAGCGGTCCCAGCGCGAAGGCGCTGGCGTCGGCGCTGGCCAGTCCCAGCGTCAGGGCCGCAGCGGCACCCAGGATGGAAAGGCGCCAGCCATTCGACGGCAGGGCGGGGCGGGCGGCCGAAGGGCGGGCCGCGGGCAACAGATGTCTTGTCATGCTGATAGGGGCGGCTCAGGCCCTGAATTTGTAAGAGGACGTTAGCATCATCAACATGCACTGACAAGGCAATGCGCCTGATCTACCCAGTGCGCGCATACTTCCGATGACATCCTGTGTTGCCTTTTGGCAACATTTTTGTATTTCAAGGCCCTGAGTTGCCCGCATCAGGCTTCGAGCAGGATGCGCAGCATGCGGCGCAGCGGTTCGGCCGCGCCCCACAGCAGCTGGTCGCCGATGGTGAAGGCGCCGACGTACTCGGGGCCCATCGCCAGCTTGCGGATGCGGCCGACCGGGATGTCCATGGTGCCCGTCACGGCCACCGGCGTCAGGTCCTTCACGGTGGCTTCGCGCGTGTTCGGCACGACCTTGGCCCAGGGGTTGTCGGCGGCGATCATCGCTTCGATGTCGGCCACTGGCACGTCCTTCTTGAGCTTGAAGGTCAGGGCCTGGCTGTGGCAGCGCATCGCGCCGATGCGCACGCAGAAGCCGTCCACCGGCGTGGCGGCGGTGCCGAAGCCAGCGCCCTGGCCGAGGATCTTGTTGGTCTCGGCGCCGCCCTTCCACTCTTCCTTGGACATGCCATCGCCCAGGTCCTTGTCGATCCAGGGGATCAGCGAGCCGCCCAGCGGCGCGCCGAAGTTGGCGATTTCGGAGGCGCTCAGGTTCTGCTGCTTGTGCAGCACCTTGCGGTCGATCTCGAGGATGGCCGACTTCGGGTCGTCGAGCAGCGCACGCACTTCGGCGTTCAGGGTGCCGAACTGGGTCAGCAGCTCGCGCATGTGCTGCGCGCCGCCGCCCGAGGCTGCCTGGTAGGTCATGCTGGTCATCCACTCGACCAGGCCGGCCTTGTAGAGGGCGCCCACGCCCATGAGCATGCAGCTGACGGTGCAGTTGCCGCCGACCCAGTTCTTGCCGCCCTTGGCGAGCGCGTTCTGGATCACGGGCAGGTTGACGGGGTCGAGCACGATGATCGCGTCATCGTTCATGCGCAGCGTGGAGGCCGCGTCGATCCAGTGGCCGTTCCAGCCGGCGGCGCGCAGCTTGGGGAAGACCTCGCTGGTGTAGTCGCCGCCCTGGCAGGTGATGACGATGTCGCACTTCTTCAGTGCCTCGATGTCGTTCGCATCCTTCAGCGCGGTTTCGTTCTTGGCCATCGCCGGGGCCTTGCCGCCCGCGTTCGAGGTCGAGAAGAAGACCGGCTCGATGAGGCCGAAGTCGCCTTCGGCCTGCATGCGGTCCATGAGGACCGAGCCGACCATGCCGCGCCAGCCCACGAGGCCGACCAGAGGTTGCTTGGATGCGTTCGCCATTTCAGTTTGCCCTTAGTGAAGAAAGAAAAAATCAGTCTTTTTTGCCCCCGACTCGTCGGCCGGGGGAGGGCGTGACGAAGCGGGCTGCGGTTAGCCGGTAATCGTCTTTTTGGTGATGGCTGCTACGACCGCGTCGCCCATTTCGCGGGTGCCGACGCGCTTCGTGCCTTCGGACCAGATGTCGCCCGTGCGCAGCCCGGAGGCGAGCACGTGCTTGACCGCCGACTCGATACGGTCGGCAGCTTCGGGCTGGTTGAGGGAGAAGCGGAGCATCATGGCAGCGGACAGGATTGTAGCCAAAGGATTGGCAACCCCTTTGCCAGCAATGTCGGGGGCGCTGCCATGGCTGGGCTCGTACAGGCCCTGGTTGCTCGCATTGAGCGAGGCCGAGGGCAGCATGCCGATGGAGCCGGTGAGCATCGCGGCCTCATCCGAGAGGATGTCGCCGAACATGTTGCCGGTGACGACCACGTCGAACTTCTTGGGCGCCTTCACGAGCTGCATGGCCGCGTTGTCGACGTACATGTGGTCGAGTTCGACGTCCGGGTACTCCTTGCCGACCTCGGTCACGATGTCCTTCCAGAACTGGAAGGTCTCCAGCACGTTGGCCTTGTCCACGCTGGTCACGCGCTTGCTGCGCTTGCGGGCCGCTTCGAAGGCCACGCGGGCGATGCGCTCGACCTCGGGGCGCGAGTAGCGCATCGTGTCGAAGGCTTCCTCGGCGCCGGGGAAGTGGCCGTCGGTGGCGATGCGGCGCCCGCGCGGCTGGCCGAAGTAGATGTCGCCGGTCAGCTCGCGGATGATGAGGATGTCCAGGCCCGCGATCAGCTCGGGCTTCAGGCTCGAGGCGTCCACCAGCTGCTCGTAGCAGATGGCGGGGCGGAAGTTGGCGAACAGGCCCAGGTTCTTGCGCAGCCCCAGGATGGCCTGCTCGGGACGCAGCGGGCGGTCGAGCTTGTCGTACTTCCAGTCGCCGACGGCGCCGAACAGCACCGCGTCGGATTCCTTCGCGAGCTTCAGCGTCGATTCGGGCAGCGGGTGGCCGTGCGCCTCGTAGGCCGCGCCGCCGACCAGCGCCGATTCCATCTCGAACTTCAGGTCGAGGACTTCGAGCACCCTGACGGCTTCCGCCACGATTTCGGTGCCGATGCCGTCACCCGGGAGAACTGCGATTTTCATAAATTGGTCTGAGGTTTTTTCTTGAAAACGGAAAGGCCGCCGATCACGAGATCATCGTGTGCGCGAGCCAGGGCTTCTGCGCCAGGCGCTCGGTCTCGAAGGCCTTGATCTTGTCCTTGTGGCGCAGCGTGAGGCCGATGTCGTCCAGCCCGTTGATCAGGCAGTACTTGCGGAAGGCCTGCACGTCGAACGCGAACTCCTGGCCGTCGGGCTTCACGACCACCTGACGCTCCAGGTCGATGGTCAGCGTGTAGCCCGGGAAGGCGAAGGCTTCGTCGAACAGCTGCGAGACCTGCGACTCGGGCAGCACGATCGGCAGCAGGCCGTTCTTGAAGCTGTTGTTGAAGAAGATGTCGGCGTAGCTCGGCGCAATGATCGCGCGAAAGCCGTACTGGTCCAGCGCCCACGGCGCGTGCTCGCGCGACGAGCCGCAGCCGAAGTTCTTGCGCGCCAGCAGCACCGAGGCGCCGGCGTAGCGCGGCTGGTTCAGTACGAAGTCGGGGTTCGGCTTGCGGCTGGCCGGGTCCTGGCCCGGAAAGCCGGCGTCCAGGTAGCGCCATTCGTCGAACAGGTTCACGCCGAAGCCGGTCTTCTTGATCGACTTGAGGAACTGCTTGGGAATGATCGCGTCGGTGTCGACGTTCTCGCGGTCCATGGGGGCCACGAGGCCCTTGTGCACGGTGAATTTCTGCATGTGATGTCTCCAGATCAGGCGAAGGTGCGCACGTCGACGAAGTGGCCGTGCACCGCGGCGGCGGCGGCCATCGCCGGGCTCACGAGGTGGGTGCGGCCACCGGCGCCCTGGCGGCCTTCGAAGTTGCGGTTGCTGGTCGATGCGCAGCGCTCGCCGGGCTCGAGCCGGTCGGCGTTCATCGCCAGGCACATCGAGCAGCCGGGCTCGCGCCATTCGAAGCCCGCGGCCTTGAAGATCACATCGAGGCCTTCGCGCTCGGCCTGTTCCTTCACCACGCCCGAGCCGGGCACGACCATCGCGAGCTTCACGTTCTTCGCGACCTTCTGGCCGAGCTTCTTCACCACGGCGGCGGCTTCGCGCATGTCCTCGATGCGGCTGTTGGTGCACGAGCCGATGAACACCTTGTCGATGAAGATGTCGTTCATGGCCTTGTTGGGCTCCAGGCCCATGTAGACCAGCGCGCGCTCGATGGCGCTGCGCTTGCTGGCGTCCTTTTCCTTGTCGGGATCGGGCACGCGGCCGTTGATCTCGACCACCATCTCGGGCGAGGTGCCCCAGGTGACCTGCGGCTGGATTTGCGCGGCGTCGAGCTCGACCACGGCGTCGAAGGTCGCGCCGGGGTCGGACTGCAGCGTGCGCCAGTAGCTCACGGCCTGGTCCCATTCGACGCCGGTGGGCGCGAGCGGGCGGCCCTTCACGTAGGCGATGGTCTTTTCGTCGACCGCCACCAGCCCGGCGCGTGCGCCGGCCTCGATGGCCATGTTGCAGACCGTCATGCGGCCTTCCATGCTCAGGTCGCGAATCGCCGAGCCCGCGAATTCGATTGTGTAGCCCGTGCCGCCGGCGGTGCCGATCTTGCCGATGATGGCCAGCACGATGTCCTTGGCGGTGCAGCCCAAAGGCAGCTTGCCTTCGACCTTCACGAGCATGTTCTTGGCCTTCTTGCCCAGCAGCGTCTGCGTGGCCATGACGTGCTCGACCTCGCTGGTGCCGATGCCGTGCGCCAGCGCGCCGAACGCGCCGTGCGTGGAGGTGTGCGAGTCGCCGCAGACGACAGTCATGCCCGGCAGCGTCGCGCCCGATTCGGGGCCGATCACGTGCACGATGCCCTGGCGCTTGCTCAGGAACGGAAAGAACGCGGCGGCGCCGAATTCCGCGATGTTCTTGTCCAGCGTGGTGACCTGCTCCTTGCTGGTCGGGTCGGCGATGCCTTCGTAGCCGCGCTCCCAGCCGGTGGTCGGCGTGTTGTGGTCGGCCGTGGCCACCACCGAGCTGATGCGCCAGAGCTTGCGGCCGGCTTCGCGCAGGCCTTCGAAGGCCTGCGGGCTGGTGACTTCGTGCACCAGGTGGCGGTCGATGTAGAGGATCGCGGTGCCGTCGTCCTCGGTGTGGACGACGTGTTCGTCCCAGATCTTGTCGTAGAGCGTGCGTGCCATGTCGGTCTCTTCTTTCGTGGGGAAATGGATTGTCTGTCGAGGCGGTCTAGGCCGCGAGTCGTTCGGTGGCGTCGGCCGAATCGGCCGCCGCGTGCAGGTGGTTCACCAGCGTGCGCGCCGCCACCGGCAGGGTGGAGAAGTCGCGCGCCACCAGCCGGATTTCGCGCGCCGCCCAGGCGTCGTTGAGCGGCACGCTCACGAGGCCGCGGCCGATGCCGTTGTGCATGAGTTCGAAGGCGCGCTGCGGCATCACGCCGATGCCCAGGCCGTTGTCGATCATCCGGCACATGGCGTCCAGGCCCGTGACGTGGATGCGCAGCTTCACGCTGCGGCCGGCGCTCAGGGCCGCTTCGTGCATCGCCACGTAGATCGAGCTGTTGGTGTGCAGGCCGACGTGGTCGAAGGCCAGCGAGTCGACGAAATCGATCGTGTCCTGCGCGGCCAGCGCGTGCCCCTCGGGGATGATCAGCGCGAGGCGGTCGTGCCGGTACGAAAGGCTCTGCAGCTCGCCCGCGCCGCCGGCTACGTGGCACACGCCCAGGTCGGCCGCGCCTTCCTGCACCGCGCGGATCACTTCGCTGCTCAGGTGCTCCTCGAGGTCGATCTTGATGGCCTCGTGCGCGCGCGAGAACACGCCCAGGTCTTCCGGCAGGAACTGCACGATGGCCGAGATGTTGGCGTGCACCCGCACGTGCCCGCGCACGCCGTCGGCGTATTCGCTGAGCTCGCCCTGCATCTTCTCGAGGCTGTAGAGCACCGAGCGGGCGTGGTGCAGCAGGCTTTCGCCGGCCGGCGTGAGGTCGACGCCGCGCGCATGGCGGTAGAGCAGGGCGGTGCCGAGCGTGGCTTCCAGGTCGGACAGCCGCTTGCTCACGGCCGAGGCCGCAATGAATTCGCGCTCCGCCGCGCGCCCGATGCTGCCCAGCTCGCACACGGCCACGAACAGCTGCAGCGACGTGAGGTCGATGCGGCGGGCAAAGTTGCGTTCGGACGTGCTCATGGGGGCTTGGGCATCGCGTTTGGCGATGAGTTGGCTATTTTCTTCCTGTTTTGAAGCCATTGCCATCGCGATGCGCGATGACCTCGCTGCCGACTGGCGAGGAGGGCATGCCGAACGGGCAATAAAAAAGCTGCCCGGAGGCAGCTTTTTCAGGGAGCGGAGGGTTCCGCAGCCGGTCGATCAGCGGGCCGAGATCGGCTTCACGTCACGCTTGGGCGAGCCTTCGAACAGCTGGCGCGGGCGGCCGATCTTGTACTCGGGGTCGCCGATCATTTCGTTCAGCTGGGCGATCCAGCCGACCGTGCGGGCCAGCGCGAAGATCGCGGTGAACAGCGGCACGGGGATGCCGATGGCGCGCTGCACGATGCCCGAGTAGAAGTCGACGTTCGGGTAGAGCTTGCGCGACACGAAGTACTCGTCTTCCAGGGCGATCTTCTCGAGTTCCTTGGCGAGCTTGAACAGCGGGTCGTTTTCCAGGCCCAGTTCGGTCAGCACTTCGTTGCAGGTTTCCTGCATGAGCTTGGCGCGCGGGTCGTAGTTCTTGTACACGCGATGGCCGAAGCCCATCAGCTTGACGTTCGAGTTCTTGTCCTTGACCTTCTTGATGAACTCGCCGATCTTTTCCACGCCGCCTTCGCGCTGGATGTCGTACAGCATGTTCAGCGCCGCTTCGTTGGCGCCGCCGTGGGCCGGGCCCCACAGGCAGGCCACGCCGGCTGCAATGGCCGCGAAGGGGTTCGTGCCCGACGAGCCGCACAGGCGCACGGTCGAGGTCGAGGCGTTCTGCTCGTGGTCTGCGTGCAGGATGAAGATGCGGTCGAGCGCGCGCTCGAGCACCGGGTTCACCTTGTACTCTTCGCACGGCGTGGCGAACATCATGTGCAGGAAGTTGCCTGCATAGCTGAGTTCGTTCTTCGGGTACATGTACGGCTGGCCGACGGTGTACTTGTAGGCCATGGCCACGAGCGTGGGCATCTTCGCGATCAGGCGGATCGCGGCGATCTCGCGGTGCTCGGGATTGTTGATGTCCGTGCTGTCGTGATAGAAGGCCGACAGGGCGCCCACGAGGCCGGTCATGATGGCCATCGGGTGGGCATCACGGCGGAAGCCGCGCAGGAAGAACTGCATCTGCTCGTTGACCATCGTGTGGTTCGTCACGAGCTTGGTGAAGCTGGCCTTCTTGCCTGCGTCCGGCAGCTCGCCGTACAGCAGCAGGTGGCAGGTTTCCATGAAGTCGCAGTTGGTCGCGAGCTGCTCGATGGGGTAGCCGCGGTACAGCAGCTCGCCCTTGTCACCGTCGATGTAGGTGATGGCCGACTGGCAGGCGGCGGTCGACATGAAGCCCGGGTCGTACGTGAACATGCCGGTCTGTGCATACAGCTTGCGGATGTCGATCACGTCGGGCCCGATGGTGCCCTTGTAGATCGGCAGTTCGACGTTGTCGCCGCCATTGCTGAACGACAGCGTGGCCTTGGTATCGGATGCTTTCATTTCGGTTTACTTTCAGAGGTGGATTCAGGACGAAGGAGAAAAAATGGCAGGACGCTGAGCGCCGTCGGTACGCATCAGCTGCAGCAATGCGACCACCTCGGCCCCGGCCCATGCGGGCTCGGGCTCCTTTCTGCACAGCAGCAGGTCGAGGAGGTCGTTGTCCGACAGGTCCATCAATGTCTCCATCGCTCCCGCTTGACCGACGGTCATGTGGGATTCGTGCCGCTCGAAGAAGCGGGCGATGAACAGGTCGTTCTCCAGCAGGCCGCGCCGGCAACGCCACTTGAGCTTGCTCAGCGCGCGTTCGCCGAGCAGCGTATCGGGGGCGTTGGCGGGGGTCGACATAAGTAAGGCTTTTCGGAAAAACCGTCAGATGGCGCGACGCACCATCAGTTCCTTGATCTTGCCGATGGCCTTGGTCGGGTTCAGGCTCTTCGGGCACACGTCGACGCAGTTCATGATCGTGTGGCAGCGGAACAGGCGGTACGGGTCTTCCAGGTTGTCCAGGCGCTCGGCGGTGGCTTCGTCGCGGCTGTCGGCGATGAAGCGGTAGGCCTGCAGCAGGCCGGCTGGGCCGACGAACTTGTCGGGGTTCCACCAGAAGCTCGGGCAGCTCGTGGAGCAGCTCGCGCACAGGATGCACTCGTACAGGCCGTCGAGCTCTTCACGCTCTTCGGGCGACTGCAGGCGCTCCTTCTCGGGCGGCACGGTGTCGTTCTGCAGGTACGGCTTGATCGAGTTGTACTGCTTGAAGAACTGGGTCATGTCGACGATCAGGTCGCGGATGACGGGCAGGCCCGGCAGCGGCTTGAGCACGACGGTGCCCTTGAGCGTGTTCATGTTGGTCAGGCAGGCCAGACCGTTCTTGCCGTTGATGTTCATCGCGTCGGAGCCGCAGACGCCTTCGCGGCACGAGCGGCGGAACGACAGCGTGGGATCCTGCGCCTTGAGCTTCATCAGGGCGTCCAGCAGCATGCGTTCGTGGCCGTCGAGTTCGACCTCGACCGTCTGCATGTAGGGCTTGGCGTCCTTGTCCGGGTCGTAGCGGTAGATCTGGAATGTGCGCTTCATCGTATGGACCTTGTAAATATTCTTAGAACGTGCGGACCTTGGGCGGCACGGATGCCACCGTCAGCGGCTGCAGCTTGACGGGCTTGTACGAGAGGCGGTTGTCCGCGCTGTACCAGAGCGTGTGCTTCATCCAGTTGGCGTCGTCGCGGCCCAGCGGTGCGACCGGGTCGTCCGCGGGACGCTCGTAGTCTTCCACCGTGTGGGCGCCGCGGCATTCCTTGCGGGCGGCGGCCGAGACCATGGTGGCCTGCGCCACTTCGATCAGGTTGTCGACTTCCAGCGCTTCGATGCGGGCGGTGTTGAACACCTTGGACTTGTCCTTCAGGCCGATCGACTTGACGCGCTCGCGCACGGCGGCGATCTTGACCACGCCTTCGTCCATCGAGGCCTGCTTGCGGAACACGGCGGCGTGCTGCTGCATGACGGCGCGGATCTCGCCGGCCACGTCCTGGGCGTATTCGCCGCCGGTGGAGGCTTCGAGCTCGTTCAGGCGCTGCAGGGTGCGGTCGGCCGCATCCTTGGGCAGTTCCTTGTGTTCCTTGAGCTTGTCGTTGAACTCGACGATGTGGTTGCCGGCCGCGCGGCCGAACACCAGGAGGTCGAGCAGCGAGTTGGTGCCCAGGCGGTTGGCGCCGTGCACGCTCACGCAGGAGCATTCGCCCACCGCGTACAGGCCGTTGACCACGGCGCTGTTGTCTTCACCCTTCTGGATGACGACCTGGCCGTTGATGTTCGTCGGGATGCCGCCCATCTGGTAGTGGATGGTGGGCACCACGGGAATCGGTTCCTTGGTGACGTCGACGTTGGCGAAGTTGATGCCGATCTCGTAGACCGACGGCAGCCGCTTGTGGATGGTGTCGGCACCCAGGTGGTCCAGCTTCATGTGGATGTAGTCCTTGTTGGGACCACAGCCACGGCCTTCCTTGATTTCCTGGTCCATCGAGCGCGAGACGAAGTCGCGCGGTGCCAGGTCCTTCAGGGTGGGCGCATAGCGCTCCATGAAGCGTTCACCGTTGCTGTTCAGCAGGATGGCGCCTTCGCCGCGGCAGCCTTCGGTCAGCAGCACGCCCGCGCCGGCCACGCCGGTGGGGTGGAACTGCCAGAACTCCATGTCCTGCAGCGGGATGCCCGAACGTGCGGCCATGCCCAGGCCGTCGCCGGTGTTGATGAACGCGTTGGTGGACGCACCGAAGATGCGGCCTGCGCCGCCGGTGGCCAGCAGCACGGTCTTGGCCTGCAGGATGTGCAGGTCGCCGGTTTCCATTTCGAGGGCCGTGACGCCGACCACGTCGCCTTCGTTGTCGCGGATGAGGTCCAGCGCCATCCATTCGACGAAGAACTGGGTGCGGGCTTCGACGTTCTTCTGGTAGAGCGTGTGCAGCATCGCGTGGCCGGTGCGGTCGGCCGCGGCGCAGGCGCGTTGCACGGCCTTCTCGCCGTAGTTGGCCGTGTGGCCGCCGAACGGACGCTGGTAGATCGTGCCGTCGGGGTTGCGGTCGAAGGGCATGCCGAAGTGTTCGAGCTCGTACACGACCTTCGGGGCTTCACGGCACATGAACTCGATCGCGTCCTGGTCGCCGAGCCAGTCGGAACCCTTGATCGTGTCGTAGAAGTGGTAGTGCCAGTTGTCCTCGCTCATGTTGCCGAGCGAGGCGCCCACGCCGCCCTGGGCAGCGACGGTGTGCGAACGGGTCGGGAACACCTTGGAGAGCACGGCCACGTTGAGGCCGGCACGGGCGAGTTGCAGCGAGGCGCGCATGCCGGAGCCGCCGGCACCGACGATGACGACGTCGAACTTGCGCTTGGTGATGTTTTCTTTTGTGTAGGTCATGGTGGGTCAGATCTTCCAAAGCACTTGAATGGCCCAACCCGCACAACCGACAAGCCAGACGATGGTGAAAACTTGCAGCACGAGACGGATGGCGACAGGCTGGACGTAGTCCATCCACACGTCGCGCATGCCGACCCACACGTGATAGAGCAGGGCAACGATCACGGAGAAGGTCAGGACCTTCATCCACTGTGCGGCGAAGATGCCGGCCCACAGGTCGTAACCGATGGGGCCGCGCGAGAAGATCAACTGCGCGAGCAGGATGATCGTGAACAGCGCCATCAGGGCGCCGGTGATGCGCTGGCTGAGCCAGTCGCGCAGACCGTAGTGCGCGCCGACGACGATGCGCTTGGAGCCGTAATTCACAGACATGGGGGGCTCCTTCTCAGTACAGGCCGAACAGCTTGGCGCCAAGCACCAGCGTGAGGATGACGCTCGCAGCCAGCGTGAAGATGGCCGAGCTGTGACCGAACTCCTTGGTCACGGCGGAGTGGCTCACGTCCATCCAGAGGTGACGCAGGCCGGCGATGAAGTGGTGCAGGTATGCCCAGATGAGCGCCAGTGCGACGAGCTTGAAGAACCATCCCGGAGCGAAGCCGACGCCGATGTTGAAAGCAGACTTGAATTTCGCGAACGAATAGTCAGATGACAGCGAGGTGTCGAACATCCAGATGATGAAGGGCATCAGCAGGAACATCAGCACACCGCTCACGCGGTGCAGGATCGACACGATGCCGGCCGGCGGCAGCCGGTAGGTCGTGAGATCGGTGAAGGCGTTGATGTTCCGGAATTCGCGACGCGGCGGCCGGGGGGGAGTTGCAAGCTCTGTCATAGGGAGATGGCTTTCGTGGCTTTGTGACTTGTTGGCTTGTTCTGAGAGCGAACGCTTTTGTTTCTTCTGCGGAATGCAAACAACGCAAAATTCTATTGCAATGCACCATCGCGCACCGGACGCACAGGAGTCAACGCACTGTGGCAGTCGGATGCTCGGGGCTCGAGGTTGCGTTGCGCGGGCTGAGTGTGCGCGTTTGTGCCTGCGCGGGCGAGGTTCTTCGGCGCCATCGGATCAGCCCAGCTGGTTGCGGTAGTGGTGGGTGTCGGTGCGGTACAGGCCGCGGCGCAGTTCCATCGGCATGTCGTGGTACGTGTGCGCCACGCGCTCCACGCTCAGCAGCGGCATCTGCAGCGGCACGTCGAGCAGTTGCGCCTGTTCGGCATCGGGCAGCACGGCGCGGATCTTTTCTTCGGCGCGCACCATGCGCACGCCGAACTCGGTTTCGAACATCGCGTACATCGGGCCCGGCCAGGCGCGCAGCCGGTCGGCCGTGAGGCCCTTGAAGGGCGCGCCGGGCAGCCAGAGGTCTTCGAGGATGGTCGGCACGCCGCCGTAGGCGAGCACGCGGCGCACCTGCAGCACGGCGTCGCCGGTGCGCAGGCTCAGCGCACGCGCCACGTCGGCCGAGGCGCGCAGGCGCTTGCAGTCGACGATGGTGCGCTCGGCCGGACCTTCGGCGCTCGGGCTGCCGGCGTCGGGCACGAGCTTGAGAAAACGGTACTGCACATGCTGCTCGGCATGCGTGGCCACGAAGGTGCCCTTGCCTTGGCGGCGCACCACCAGGTTTTCAGCGGACAGCTCGTCGATCGCCTTGCGCACCGTGCCCTGGCTCACGCGGTACCGCACGGCCAGGTCCATCTCGCTGGGGATGGGCTCGCCCGGCTTCCACTCGCCGGCCTGCAGGCTCTGCAGGATCAGGGTCTTGATCTGCTGGTAGAGCGGACTGAAGGACGGCGTCGTGGGCTCGTCGAGGGTGGAGGGCGTGTTCATGGCAGCGGTGGGGTGCGCCGTGGCGGACCCCCAGAGGATATCTTATATAAGACATAAGACGGCCTTTGTCGAATCGGCTTAAAATGCGGGCCGGTCCCGCGCCGCGGGAAAGCTTCCCCCCGCTGGACCGCGGCGCCCCACGAGAGCGCTAACCCGTTTCACCACCTTCTGGAGTCTTCCCATGAGCAAAAAGCCTGTCCGCGTTGCCGTTACCGGTGCCGCCGGTCAAATCGGTTACGCCCTGTTGTTCCGTATCGCTTCCGGCGAAATGCTCGGCAAAGACCAGCCGGTCATCCTGCAACTGCTCGAAATCCCCGACGAGAAGGCCCAGAAGGCGCTCAAGGGCGTGATGATGGAGCTCGACGACTGCGCCTTCCCGCTGCTGGCCGGCATGGAAGCCCACGGCGACCCGATGACCGCCTTCAAGGACGCCGACTACGCCCTGCTGGTCGGCTCGCGCCCCCGCGGCCCCGGCATGGAACGTGCCGAGCTGCTGGCCGTCAACGGCGCCATCTTCACGGCACAGGGCAAGGCGCTGAACGCCGTCGCCTCGCGCAACGTGAAGGTGCTGGTCGTCGGCAACCCCGCCAACACCAACGCCTACATCGCCATGAAGTCGGCACCGGACCTGCCGCGCAAGAACTTCACCGCCATGCTGCGCCTGGACCACAACCGCGCTGCCAGCCAGATCGCTGCCAAGACCGGCAAGGCCGTGGCCGACATCGAGAAGCTCACCGTCTGGGGCAACCACTCGCCCACGATGTACGCCGACTACCGCTTTGCGACCATCAACGGCGAAAGCGTCGCCAAGATGATCAACGACCAGGAATGGAACGCCAACACCTTCCTGCCGACCGTCGGCAAGCGCGGCGCGGCCATCATCG
Source organism: Variovorax sp. GW821-FHT09D04 (assembly GCF_059416405.1). NCBI lineage: Bacteria > Pseudomonadati > Pseudomonadota > Betaproteobacteria > Burkholderiales > Comamonadaceae > Variovorax > Variovorax sp. GW821-FHT09D04. Next base: position 13,299 of record NZ_JBWKPA010000004.1, on the reverse strand, counting down.
AAGCGCGCGGCCTGTCGTCGGCTGCCTCGGCTGCCAACGCCGCCATCGACCATATGCGCGACTGGGCCCTGGGCACCAACGGCAAGTGGGTCACGATGGGCATCCCGTCGGACGGCCAGTACGGCATTCCGAAGGACGTGATGTTCGGCTTCCCGGTCACCTGCGAAAACGGTGAGTACAAGCTGGTCGAAGGCCTCGAGATCGATGCATTCAGCCAGGAACGCATCAACAAGACGCTCGAAGAGCTCGAAGGCGAACGCGCCGGCGTCGCCCACCTGCTGTAAAGCAAACCCGCCCGCATGCTCGACTGGAACCCCGCGCTCTACCGTCGCTACGAGGACGAGCGCACCCGGCCCGCACAGGAACTCCTGGCGCGGGTCCCGCTTGCCGAGGCCGCCCGCGTGGTCGACCTCGGATGCGGACCGGGCAATTCCACCGAGCTGCTGGCACATCGGTTCCCGAAGGCGCAGGTCACGGGCACCGACAACTCCGAAGCCATGCTGGTCAGCGCGCGCGAGCGCCTGCCGGCGGCGCGCTTCGAGTTGAGCGACATCGCGACCTGGGCGCCGCGTGAAACAGAAGCGCCCGATCTCATCTACGCCAACGCGTCCCTGCAATGGGTGCCGGATCACGAGACGCTGATCCCCCGCCTGTTCGACGCGCTGGCCCCGGGCGGCGTGCTCGCCGTCCAGATGCCCGACAACCGCCAGGAGCCCACGCACCGCCTGATGCGGGCGGTGGCGGCCGAAGCGCCCTGGGCCGAGCCCATCGGCGACGCCGACAAGCTGCGCACCTTGCTGCTGCCGCTCGGCGGCTACTACGACCTGCTGGCCGCGCGTGTGGCCCATGTCGATGTCTGGCACACCATCTACCAGCACCCGATGGCCAACGCCGCGGCCATCGTCGAATGGGTGCGTAGCACTGGGCTGAAGCCTTTCGTCGACCGCCTGCCGCCCGACCTGCAGGCGAGCTACCTCGCCGAATACGAACGCCGGGTGGACGAGGCCTATCCGGTGCGCACCGACGGCAAGCGCCTGCTCGCCTTCCCACGCATGTTCATCGTGGCGCACAAGAAAAAAGACGCATGACGACGAAGAACGCCGCTGCCCATCCCGCGGACGTGCTGCTCGGTGCACAGGCCGGCGCCGTGACCCTGCCGGTGTGCGACCACTACAGCGGCGTCGAAGCCCGCATGAAGAAGAGCCTCGCGCTCCAGGCCGAGATGGCGCAGGAGTTCGGCGCCTGCGTGTTCGACGTCACCCTCGACTGCGAAGACGGCGCCCCGGTCGGCGGCGAAGCGGAGCATGCCGCGCTCGTCACCGAGCTCGCGCTGGCCGCCCAGCCCGGCATGCGTGTCGGCGTGCGCGTGCACCCGGTCGACCACCCGGCCTTTGCCGGCGATGTGGTCACCATCGCCGGACGCGCCGGCCAGCGGCTGAGCCACCTCATGGTGCCCAAGGTCGAATCCGTGGCCGATGTGTGTCAGGCTGTTGCCGCGCTCGACGCCGCCGATGCCGGCGCGCTGCCGCTGCATGTGCTCATCGAATCGCCCCTGGCGGTGCACAACGCCTTCGAAATTGCCGCGCATCCGCGCGTGCAGTCGCTGAGCTTCGGCCTCATGGATTTCGTGTCGGCGCATGCCGGCGCCATTCCCGCCGACGGCATGGGCGCGGCGGGGCAGTTCAGCCACCCGCTGGTCGTGCGTGCCAAGCTGGCACTGGCCTCGGCGGCGCATGCCTACGGCAAGGTGCCTTCGCACTGCGTGGTCACCGAGTTCAACGACACCGATGCGATGCGCCTGGCGGCCCGCAAGGCGGCCACCGAATTCGGCTACACGCGCATGTGGAGCATCCACCCGAACCAGATCCGGCCGATCCTCGAGGCCTTCGCGCCCGACGAGGCGCAGATTCAAATTGCCACAAAAATCATTACAAAAGCCGCAGACGCGGATTGGGCACCGACACAAATTGATGGCACATTGCACGACCGCGCGAGCTACCGCCACTTCTGGCAGGTCCTGACGCGCGCCCACGCAACAGGGCGCGCGTTGCCCTCCGAGGCGAAAGCCTGGTTTGCATCGCGGTCTCCTGAAACCCACTGAATCAGCCTGAAGGAACCCCGCTCATGAAGAAAATTGCACTGATCGCCGCCGTTGCGCTGGCCCTGCCTTTCGCCGCCGTGGCCCAGAACGCCACCGCCACCAAGCCGGCTGCGGCCAAGGCCGAAGCCAAGAAGACCCCGCCGAAGCGCCAGGTCACCCGCAAGGCGGCCAAGGCCGTCGAAGAGGTCACGCCGATCGCCGACGACACCAACATCGTGCTGTCCGAGTCCGACCTGGCCGTGGCGCAACGCGTGTCCACCGGCAAGGCCCAGTGCGAACTCGGCGCCGACGTGACCGTGACGCCCGACGAGAAGAAGCCCGGCTTCTTCACCGTGACCACCAAGGGCCTGAAGTACCGCATGCACCCGGTCGAAAGCCGCACCGGCGCCATCCGCCTCGAAGACCCGCGTGCCGGCGCCATGTGGCTCCAGCTGGGCAACAAGTCGATGCTGATGAACCAGAAGGCCGGCCTGCGCATTGCCGACGAATGCCAGACCGCCGCTCAGGTCGCCTTTGCCGACGAGATGAAGAAGAACCCGCCGAAGGCCCTTTTCGAAGGTGCCGACGCAGCCAAGAAGTAAGAAGAGCACCGAACCCGGGGTGCGGCGCGGCTCTTGCTTGGCCGCTTGAGACCGCAGCGCACGCCCGATAGCCTAGTTTCCGGAGAAAAGAAGATGTTGCAAGCCTACGTTGATCATGTTGCCGAACGCGCCGCGCTCGGTATCCCGCCGCTGCCCCTGAGCGCGAAGCAGACCGCCGAAGCGATCGAGCTCCTGAAGAGCGCGAACGCCAAGGACGGCGCCTTCCTGCTGGACCTGCTCACCTACCGTGTGCCCGCCGGCGTCGACGACGCCGCCAAGGTCAAGGCGAGCTACCTCGCGGCCGTGGCCCACGGCACCGAGAAGAACGCGTTCATCACGCGCGCTCGCGCCACTGAACTGCTCGGCACCATGCTCGGCGGCTACAACATCAGCCCCATGATCGACCTGCTGGACGACGCCGAAGTCGGCGCCGTGGCAGCCGAAGGCCTGAAGAAGACCCTGCTGATGTTCGACCAGTTCCACGACGTCAAGGAAAAGGCCGACAAGGGCAATGCCCACGCCAAGGGCGTGCTGCAAAGCTGGGCCGACGCCGAGTGGTTCACCAGCCGCCCGGAAGTGCCGCAAAGCATCACCGTCAGCATCTTCAAGGTGGCCGGCGAAATCAACACCGACGACCTGTCGCCCGCACCCGACGCCACCACGCGTCCCGACATTCCGATGCACGCCCTGGCGATGCACAAGAACGCCCGCCCCGGCATCGTCCCTGAAGAAGACGGCAAGCGCGGCCCGGTGAAGTTCATCGAAGACCTGCGCGCGCGTGGCCACCTCGTGGCCTACGCCGGCGACGTGGTCGGCACGGGTTCGTCGCGCAAGAGCGCCACCAACTCGGTGCTGTGGTTCACCGGCGAAGACATTCCCTTCGTGCCGAACAAGCGTTTCGGCGGCGTCTGCCTCGGCGGCAAGATCGCTCCCATCTTCTACAACACGATGGAAGACTCGGGCGCACTGCCCATCGAGCTCGACGTGACGCAGATGAACATGGGCGACGTGGTCGAGCTGCGTCCCTACGAAGGCAAGGCCCTGAAGGACGGCCAGGTCATCGCCGAATTCCAGGTCAAGAGCGACGTGCTGTTCGACGAAGTGCGCGCCGGCGGCCGCATTCCGCTGATCATCGGCCGTGGCCTGACGGCCAAGGCGCGTGAGGCGCTGGGCCTGCCCGTCTCGACGCTGTTCCGCCTGCCGCAAAGCCCGGTCGACACCAAGAAGGGCTTCTCGCTCGCACAGAAGATGGTCGGCCGCGCCTGCGGCCTGCCCGAAGGCCAGGGCGTGCGCCCGGGCACGTACTGCGAACCCAAGATGACCTCGGTCGGCTCGCAGGACACCACCGGCCCGATGACCCGCGACGAGCTGAAGGACCTGGCCTGCCTGGGCTTCTCGGCCGACCTCGTCATGCAGTCGTTCTGCCACACGGCGGCGTACCCCAAGAAGGTCGACGTCAAGATGCACCACGAACTGCCCGAGTTCATGGCCAACCGCGGCGGCGTCTCGCTGCGTCCGGGCGACGGCGTGATCCACAGCTGGCTCAACCGCCTGCTGACGCCCGACACCGTGGGCACGGGCGGCGACAGCCACACCCGTTTCCCGATCGGCATCAGCTTCCCCGCGGGTTCGGGCCTCGTAGCCTTCGCGGCCGCCACCGGCGTGATGCCGCTGGACATGCCCGAATCGGTGCTCGTGCGCTTCAAGGGCAAGATGCAGCCCGGCGTCACGCTGCGTGACCTGGTCAACGCGATTCCGCTGTACGCCATCAAGTCGGGTCTGCTGACCGTCGCCAAGCAAGGCAAGAAGAACATCTTCTCGGGCCGCATCCTCGAGATCGAAGGCCTGCCCGACCTGAAGGTGGAACAAGCCTTCGAACTGAGCGACGCCTCGGCCGAACGCTCGGCTGCCGGTTGCACGGTGCACCTGAACAAGGAACCGATCCAGGAGTACATCAACAGCAACATCACGCTGATGAAGTGGATGATTGCCGAAGGCTACGCCGACGCCCGCACGCTGGCACGCCGCATCGCCGCGCAGGAAGCCTGGCTCAAGGACCCGCAGCTGCTCAAGGGCGATGCCGACGCCGAGTACGCCGCCGTGATCGAGATCGACCTGGCCGAGATCCACGAGCCCATCGTGGCCTGCCCGAACGACCCGGACGACGTGAAGACGCTGAGCGACGTGGCTGGTGCCACCATCGACGAAGTGTTCATCGGCTCGTGCATGACCAACATCGGCCACTTCCGCGCCGCGTCGAAGCTGCTCGAAGGCAAGCGCGACATCCCGGTCAAGCTGTGGATCGCACCGCCGACCAAGATGGACGCGCAGCAGCTCACCGAGGAAGGCCACTACGGCGTGTTCGGCAACGCCGGCGCGCGCACCGAAATGCCGGGCTGCTCGCTGTGCATGGGCAACCAGGCGCAGGTGCGCGAAGGCGCGACGGTGATGTCGACCAGCACCCGCAACTTCCCGAACCGCCTGGGCAAGAACACCAACGTGTACCTGGGCTCGGCCGAACTGGCCGCCATCTGCTCGCGCCTGGGCCGCATCCCGACCCGTGAGGAGTACATGGCCGCCACGGGCGTGATCGACGCGTCCAGCGCGCAGATCTACCAGTACCTGAACTTCGACAAGATCGAGGACTACAAGGGCGTGGCGGACACGGTCACGGCCTGAGGGTCGTTGCAGCCGGCGAGCGATTCGCCGGCCTCATGAAAAAGCCCCGCTTCGGCGGGGCTTTTTCATGGGCGGTCGTTCGGTCTCAGCCGTGCGACGGATTGGACTTCAGGTGCTCCTGGCCCTTCAACAGCATCGCCATCCCGGTCGTACCGCCGACTGCATTGGGCAGCGATGCCTGCAGCGAGTGGGCGAAGTCTCCCCGGTACAGCTTGGCGCCCTGGTGGGTCAGGTTCGAATTGGCGTCGATGTAGACCGACTCGCCCAGCCCCGACCACAGCCGACAGAAGCCGTAGTCTTCCGACAGGTAGCGCCGCGTGACCGGGTCGACCATCACGTCGAAGAAGCGGTAGTGCAGCCCGCGGTCGGTCTCGCCGATGCTGTCGGGCGTGTACTGCAGGTCGGGGTAGGCCGCCATGAGGCGTTCGAACACCTGGCGCCGGATCGCCATGAAGCCCGTGGGCGCCTCGGTCATCTTCATGAAACCGTCGGGCTGCACCTCGAGCTCGATCTGCGTTGCGCCTTCCTCGGCCTGGGCATTGACCGTGTAGCGCGTGAAGGCGGCCTCGAACTGCTGTTGCGTGGTGCCTGCCGCCACGCCGTCCTGCGGCCAGTTCTCGCGCTTCAACGGGTACACGCCGGCGGCGATGTCGTAGCCCGACAGCAGCAGGCGGAACGCCGCCTCGGCCGAGAAACCGATGTCTGCGTCGATCCAGAACAGGTGGGTCCACTCGGTGTTGGCCAGGAACTGGGCCACGCAGTTGTTGCGCGCGCGCGTGACCAGGCTTTCGCCTTGGTGCATCAGCACCTGCACCTTCATGCCGGCGCGCTCGGCGCTCACGGTGAAGTTCAGCAGCGAGGCCACGTAGTTCTGGAAGAACTTGCCGTCGTGGCTCGGCGTCACGATCACGGGGTAGAAGTGCCGGAGTTCGGACGGGTCGAGCATGCGAGGGGGCTCCGTGGGTCTAGCGGGCAGGGCGCTGCATCAGGCCCTGCAGCAGGGTGTCGTAGGTTTGCGTGGCCACTGCGTCGCCGGGCAGGTAGCGCGCGATGAGTGCGCGTTGCCGGTCGCGGTAGGCCTGCGCCTGCGCGTCGTGCCCGTCGATGGCTTCGAGCACGCGGGCGCTGCCCGCGGCCACGTCGTTTTCTGCGTAGTAGTAGCCCAGGTCGGCGCACAGGTGGGCGTTGTGCACCAGCGGATAGCCCTGCCAGCAGGTCTCGAGGTAGAAGTAGTTGAGCGGGTTCTCCCACTGGTGGGAGACCACGATGTCGGTGTTCTGCGCCAGGAACACCGGGGTTTCGTGCCGACCCAGGAAGACCGCCTTGTGCTGGCGCACCAGGTCGAGCTGGTTCATCAGCGTGATGAACTCCATGCTGTCCTTGGCCATGCGCTCCACGTTCGTGACCTGCAGCAGCGCGATCGCGTCGGGCCGGGCGCGGTAGGCCAGCTCGGCGATCAGGATGGGGTAGACGCAGAACTTCACCACATTGATGTTCGGCTCCATCACGCTGAGCCGCCGCGGGCCGCTGCGCGGCTGGTACGCGCCGCCGTCGGGCAGGGCGCGGGCGCGCTCTTGCAGGAACACCGGGCTCCAGACGAAAGGCACGGCGCGCGCCTCGGCGCGGCGCAGCACCTCGAAGTAGGGCTGGCTGATGTGGGCCACCTGCGGAACCATCCAGATGTCGTCGTAGCGCTGGTTGATGAACAGGTTGCGGCCCCACAGCGGCTTGCCGAACAGCATCGACTCCATCGCGTGCACGTACTCGAAGCCGCAGCAGTACGACACCAGCCGCGCGCCGCGGCGCTTGAGGTGATCGGTCTGGTCGCCGTCGATCTGGCCGCCCAGTTCGATCAGCACGTCCACGCTGTCCTTGGCCGCCTCGAAGGTCACGGTCGGCCAGCGGGCCTGGTCCCAGGGCAGGGCGGGGGTGATGGGGGTGGCGGTGGTGTTGACCAGCACCACCGAGGCGACGCTGGGGCAGTGCTTCAGCGCCTCTGCCAGGAACACGGCGTTCTGCTTGATGCCGTTGTTCCAGAGGGTCTCGGCCTCGTGGTGGAGGCCGATCGTGATGCCGATGCGCAGGCCGGCACCCGAGGCGGTGGTCATTGGTTTTCGCGGGGGATGTAGCCCGTCAGGCGCCAGCCTTGGGGTTCGAGGCGGAAGCTGACTTTTTCGAAGACCGTCTTGTCGTTGGTCAGGCGGGTGGCGAAGTCGACGTTGGCGTACAGGCCTGCAGGGATGCCGGTGCTGTCGTCCAGGTAGCGGATGCGGGTCACGCTGGCCCAGTCACGGCGGGCCACGACGCCCACGGTCTGGCGCGAGCGTTGCGTGTTGGCAACGAATTCGGCCTTGGGAAAGCGAGTCTTCACAAACGCAGACGCGGTGTCCCAGATCTCTCCCGCCCGGTTCTCATCGATCTGCTTGAGGCTGCTGAGGCCCGCCTGGACGAGTTCGTCGGCGGAGTTGCCGTCCTGCGCCAGGGCGCAGGAACCGGCCAGGGCCAGCGTGCATGCGGCCAGGAAACGGGGGAGAAACGGCTTCATTGGGCACCTTTTATGAGGAAAACCGCTGTGACAGACAGCGGCGGCGATTCTAGGCGGGGCGTTCGGATCGACGTTCCACAGCGACATCGCCGCGCCCGGATTTGTCGCCAATCGTGAAAGTTTGTGAACTAAATCATCATTTCACGGTTTCCGGTAGACCGAAATGGCTGCAAATGTAAACGGCTGCGTACATTACCGCGTCCATTGTGAACGTCAGGGTAACTACGACCCTGGCTGGGGCGACGAATCGCGGGCGGTCGTTGCCTTCCTCCGCCGTTGATACCGCGCCCGCCCTCTGCGAACCGAGCTCGAAGAATATGAACAAGTCTTACCGAAGTATCTGGAATGAAGCCCTGGGGGCCTGGGTAGCGGCGTCTGAAATTACTTCGGCGCGGGGGAAGAAGAGCAGTTCAAGAGTGGCAATCGCGTTGGTGATGGCTGCGTCGGTGAGCTTGTCCTTCACAGCCCATGCAAGCTATACGGCGGGTGGGGGGAGCGCGACGGGTTCGGGTAGCACCGGTCTGGCAATCGGTTCCCTGACCTCGGGCAACGGTTCTGCGGCCACCGCAAGCGGGACCAATTCGGTGGCGATTGGTGGCAATGCCCTTGCTGCCAATACCGGCGCAACGGCACTTGGCTTCAACGCGAATGCCAACGGCAGTGGTGCGACGGCAATTGGTCAGAACTCGATCGCAGCGAATACCGCGGATATCGCTATCGGTCGCGGTGCGAACACCACTGGCAGTGGTGGCTACAACATTGCGATCGGTCAAAACGCCAATGCCACTTCGTCAGGCGGGAGTGCGACGGCCATCGGCTCCGGTGCCAAGGCGACCGGCGGCGGCGGTGCGTTTGCGCTCGGTAACGATGCCAATGCTGACGGCGTGTCGTCTGTCGCCATCGGCGGAGGGAATGGATCGGGCGGAGGGGGCTCCTTGGCCTCGGGCGCTCAGGCAGTTGCCATTGGCCGATACACCAACGCCGTTGGGACAAACAGCGTGGCGATTGGCGGCAATTCAACGGTAGACAGCGGTGCAAAAAGCACCGGCGCGAATGCTGTGGCGATCGGCGCCAGCGCTGTTGCGAGCACCGACAACAGTGTTGCCCTGGGCAACGGCAGCTCAACGGCGGCAGCGACTGGCGTTTCCAGCGCGACTGTCAACGGCATCACGCTGAGCGGTTTTGCCGGCGCCTCGCCGACCGGTGTCGTCAGCGTGGGCTCTGCCAACAGCGAGCGGCAAATCACCAATGTGGCGGCAGGCCGGGTGACCTCCACCTCGACCGATGCGATCAACGGTAGCCAGTTGTTCTCCGTCGCCAGCGCAGTGGGGTCGTTGTCGACCTCGACCTCTACGGGGTTGAGCACTGCCACCAGCGGTATTTCGAGCCTTTCGACTGGCCTAAGCACGACCACGAGCAGCATCTCTAGCCTTTCCACCGGCCTGAGCACTACGAATAGCAGCGTCGCCAGCCTGTCGACCTCTACATCTTCGGGCTTGAGTACGGCGAGCAGCCGCATCAACAGCCTGTCGACCTCCACATCGTCCGGTTTGAGCACGGCGACCAGCGGCATCTCCAGCCTGTCGACTGGCCTGAGCACCACGAACAGCAACGTCAGTAGCCTGTCGACTTCTACGTCGTCCGGACTGAGCACCAGCAGCAGCCGCATCGACAGCCTTTCGACATCGACGTCGAGTGGTCTGAGCACGGCGACCAGTGGCATCTCGAGTCTGTCCACCGGCCTGAGCACAACGAACAGCAATGTCGGCAGTCTGTCGACCTCCACGTCGTCGGGTCTGAGCACCGCAACCAGCGGCATCTCCAGTCTGTCGACTGGCCTCAGCACAACGAACAGCAACGTCGGCAGCCTCTCGACCTCGACGTCGTCGGGTCTGAGCACGACCAACAGCCGCA
>NZ_JBWKPA010000004.1:0-3383 GCF_059416405.1 Variovorax sp. GW821-FHT09D04 | reverse complement strand
CGCATCGACAGCCTCTCGACGTCCACGTCGTCTGGCCTGAGCACCGCTACCAGTGGCATCTCCAGCCTCTCCACGGGGGTGAGCACAACGAACAGCAACGTCAGTAGCCTGTCGACATCGACGTCGAGCGGGCTGAGCACGGCGACCAGCGGCATCTCGAGCCTGTCCACAGGTCTGAGCACGACCAACAGCCGCATCGACAGCCTCTCGACGTCCACGTCGTCTGGCCTGAGCACCGCTACCAGTGGCATCTCCAGCCTCTCCACGGGGGTGAGCACAACGAACAGCAACGTCAGCAGCCTGTCGACATCGACGTCGTCTGGCTTGAGCACGGCCACGAGCGGCATCTCGAGCCTGTCCACAGGTCTGAGCACGACGAACAGCAACGTCAGCAGCTTGTCGACCTCCACGTCGTCCGGCCTGAGCACCAGCAGCAGCCGCATCGACAGCCTGTCGACGTCGACTTCAAGCGGCCTGAGCACGACCAACAGCAACGTCAGCAGCCTGTCGACTTCGACGTCGTCCGGTTTGAGCACGGCCACCAGCGGCATCTCCAGCCTGTCGACTGGCCTGAGCACCACGAACAGCAACGTCAGTAGCCTGTCGACATCGACGTCGTCCGGCTTGAGCACGGCCACGAGCGGTATCTCCAGCCTGTCCACAGGTCTGAGCACTACGAATAGCAACGTGAGCAGCCTGTCGACGTCGACGTCGTCGGGTCTGAGCACGGCGACCAGCGGAATCTCGAGCCTGTCCACGGGCTTGAGTACGACGAACAGCAACGTGGGCAGCCTGTCAACGTCCACGTCGACTGGCCTGAGCACGACCAACAGCCGCATCGACAGCCTGTCGACGTCGACTTCAAGCGGTCTGAGCACCGCCACGAGCGGCATCTCGAGCCTGTCCACAGGTCTGAGCACGACGAACAGCAACGTCAGCAGTTTGTCGACCTCCACATCGTCGGGTCTGAGCACCGCGACCAGCGGCATCTCCAGCTTGTCGACGGGCCTGAGCACGACCAACAGCAACGTCAGCAGTCTGTCGACTTCGACCTCGTCCGGCCTGAGCACGGCCACGAGCAGCATCTCCAGCCTGTCCACGGGCTTGAGCACCACGAACAGCAACGTGGGTAGCTTGTCGACCTCGACATCGTCGGGTCTGAGCACGACCAACAGCCGCATCGACAGTCTCTCGACGTCCACGTCGAGCGGCCTGAGCACTGCGACCAGTGGTATCTCGAGCCTGTCCACGGGGCTGAGCACGACGAACAGCAACGTGAGCAGCCTGTCGACCTCGACGTCGTCGGGCCTGAGCACTGCCACCAGCGGCATCTCCAGCTTGTCCACGGGCCTGAGCACCACGAACAGCAACGTCAGCAGCTTGTCGACGTCCACGTCGTCCGGTTTGAGTACCGCTACGAGCGGCATCAACAGTCTGTCGACGGGCCTGAGCACGACCAACAGCAATGTGAGCAGCCTGTCGACGTCGACGTCGTCAGGCCTGAGTACTGCAGCTAGCGGCATTTCGAGCCTGTCCACAGGTCTGAGCACGACGAACAGCAACGTGAGCAGCCTGTCGACCTCGACGTCGTCCGGCCTGAGCACGGCCACGAGCAGCATCGACAGCCTCTCGACCTCCACCTCGAGCGGTCTGAGCACTGCAGCCAGCGGTATCTCGAGCCTGTCCACGGGCTTGAGCACGACGAACAGCAACGTGGGCAGCTTGTCGACCTCGACGTCGTCGGGTCTGAGCACGGCCAATAGCCGCATCGACAGCCTCTCGACATCTACGTCGTCGGGCCTGAGCACGGCGACCAGTGGTATCTCGAGCCTGTCCACGGCTCTGAGCAGCACCAACAGCAACCTGGACAGCCTCTCGACTTCCACGTCGAGCGGGTTGAGCACCGCGACCAGCGGCATCTCCAGCCTTTCGACCGGTCTCAGCACCACGAACAGCAACGTCAGCAGCCTGTCGACCTCGACGTCGTCGGGACTGAGCACTGCGACCAGCGGTATCTCCAGCCTGTCCACGGGCCTGAGCACCACGAATAGCAATGTGAGCAGCTTGTCGACGTCTACGTCGAGCGGCCTGAGCACGGCTACGAGCGGCATCTCGAGCCTGTCTACGGCTCTGAGCAGCACCAACAGCAACCTGGACAGCCTCTCGACGTCTACGTCGTCGGGACTGAGCACGGCGACCAGTGGTATCTCCAGCTTGTCCACCGGCCTGAGCACGACGAACAGCAACGTGAGCAGCCTGTCGACCTCGACGTCGTCGGGCTTGAGTACGGCAACCAGCGGCATCTCGAGCCTGTCTACTGGCCTGAGCACGACCAACAGCAACGTGAGTAGCCTGTCGACTTCGACATCGTCGGGCCTGAGCACTGCGACCAGTGGCATCGCCAGCCTGTCGACGGGCTTGAGCACCACGAACAGCAGCGTGGGCAGCTTGTCGACCTCGACGTCCAGTGGTTTGAGCACGACCAACAGTCGAATCGATAGCCTTTCGACCTCCACGTCGTCGGGCCTGAGCACCGCCACGAGCAGCATCGACAGCCTCTCGACGTCTACCTCGAGCGGTCTGAGCACTGCGACCAGTGGCATCGCCAGCTTGTCCACGGGCCTGAGCACGACCAACAGCAACGTCAGCAGTCTGTCGACCTCGACGTCCTCGGGTCTGAGCACCACCAATAGTCGTATTGACAGCCTCTCGACGTCTACGTCGTCGGGCCTTAGCACGGCGACGAGCAGCATCGATAGCTTGTCGACGTCTACCTCGAGCGGTCTGAGCACAGCGACCAGCGGCATCGCCAGCTTGTCCACGAGCCTGAGCACGACCAACAGCAATGTGAGCAGCCTGTCGACCTCGACGTCGTCTGGTCTGAGCACTGCAACCAGCGGCATCTCGAGCTTGTCGACGGGCCTGAGCACGACCAACAGCAACGTGAGCAGCCTGTCGACTTCTACGTCGAGTGGCCTGAGCACGGCGACCAGCGGGATCTCTAGCCTGTCCACGAGCCTGAGCTCGACAAACAGCAATGTCAGCAGCCTGTCGACCTCCACTTCGAGCGGCTTGAGCACAGCCACGAGTGGCATCGACAGCCTGTCGACCTCCACATCCTCGGGTCTGAGCACGGCGACGAGTGGCATCGAGAGCCTGTCGACCGGTCTGAGCACCACGAACAGCAACGTGAGCAGCTTGTCGACGTCGACTTCGAGCGGTCTGAGCACCGCGACCAGCGGCATCTCGAGCTTGTCGACGGGCCTGAGCACGACCAACAGCAACGTGAGCAGCCTGTCGACTTCCACGTCGTCTGGCCTCAGCACCGCCACGAGCGGCATCTCCAGCCTGTCCACGGGCCTGAGCACGACGAACAGCAACGT
>NZ_JBWKPA010000003.1:677197-861737 GCF_059416405.1 Variovorax sp. GW821-FHT09D04 | reverse complement strand
GCTCCTACCAGAACCAGCTCCAGCCCCTGGTCAATGTTCGACTGGCACCGCTGATCTCGATTGCACTGGCGCTAACATTTGGGGCCTTCGATGCAGGAATCTCCTGTTGTGGTGCCTGCTCCGGTGGGTGGCGACAGCCGATTCAGCAGTGTGCGCAGCGTCTATGCTTCGGCGCGATATTGCCGCGCTTCCTGCTGGCTCGCCGCGTGCTGTACGCGCATGGTCTGAAGCTCGGTGCCAAGGCCTGGAGCGCACACTCGGACGCGGCCGCAACGGGCTATGAGACTTTGATCGTGAGTGCGCCTCACGGCCACCAACGCGAGTTCTGGTCGAGATAGAGCGCCAACTGTCGACTCCGAGGTGCGAGTTGCGAGTCAGACGTGTTCCTCATGGCCTCGTTGACCTTCTTCAGGTAACTCTTGCCGCCCCAGTACTCCCGGGTTTCCTCCAGGAGCAGCCCGAAAAGATGGTCTACCGAAGTCAGTCCGATAAAGTCCTGCGCTGCGACATGCGTCTCTACGCACCGCTTCGCAACCCCAAGCCGCAGTCGACGAGCAATGTCCGAAGCATCCGTCGGCTTGACCCAAGGCAGCGAGTTGAGAAGATGCTGAGCATTCGCTCCGGTCAAGGTGCCATCGGTCGCCGCGCGATGCAGCGCATCGAAGGTCAAGCGCAGCAGCGGGCCAACGCTCTTCGATCGCCAACCCAGAGCACGTTGAAACCCATAGGTAAGCAACTCAAGCGGCAACTGATGCAAAGCATCTCGCGCCTGAGCCAAAGCTGTGAACCACGGGTCAACTCCATAGTCATTCGGGACCGCGTCTGGTCCCAACTCTTTTGCGATGGCCATGACGAGCTGTGGGTTGGGCGCAGTGGAATGGGCCAAGAAAGCCGCCACATCGCCAACCTGATGAGATGCTTGCTTCACCCAATTTCGCAGCTGACGTAGCTCTTGCTGGTCCGATGTCAGTCGCTGAAGACAGTTGAGCACCGCGGAAGAGCCGAAGGAATGGGCGACTGACTCGATGGCGACGGGGTCGCTAAGGCCCAAGACAGCCGCTTGCAGCTGCGCCTCGCCTTGCAGGCTGAAGCCAGCTTTCTGGATGTCGGAGGCGCAGGCCTGGGTCCGCTTCCAAAACTCTACTTCTTCAGCGAGGTCGCGACGCACGCGCAATAGTTTCCACGTCCAGTCCTCACCAACAACCAGATTCTGAGCGAGCACGTCAGTTTCGATGTCATGGACGGCAGCACTCATCGCGGAACTGACGAATAGGCGCTCGTCGCAGAGCAACTCGACCAGCTTCGCCGGCTCAGTCGACCACAGAATAACGGCCAGCTTCCCTGCGTGTTCAGCGAGCTTTTGTTCGCCGACTAGGTCCAGGCTGTCCACGATGAAGCTCAGCACGTCTGGACTGAGTTCGTCGAGCCGCGATAGCGCGGCACTTGCGACCATTTCCTGCGCGACCTTGGACGAAGACAGCGGCGCAGTGGATTTCACCAACGCTATGGCATCGGCCACCGCGGAAGACTCTCGCCGCGCAAGAGCTGCCTGCAAGCTGCAGATCGACCGCATGGCTTCACGGCCGCCGAGCACATCCGTACCGAGCAGGCGCAAAACCTCGCGGAAGCCGGATGCAGCGGGCCGGTCCGCATACTCGACGAGTTGCGTAAGCCACGGCGCCGAAGTCGTCAAGTTGGCTTCAACCCCTTCAGACTGGGGCGCAAATCTTAGCCGGGAGACCGAATCACTACACAGCTGCAAATCGAAAGGCGAACCTTCCTGGGACCGGTCGCGGGTGGTCAACGTACAGAACCGAAACGACCGTCTTAAGCGTGGCCACTGCAGGTCCCACAGCCGCAGGACAATATCGTCAACCCAGCTATCACTCTTCCGTCTTGCCCAAACCTGTTCAGTCGGATGCTCGTACAAAGCGCTGGCGAGCTGCTCGAACAACGAGACCTGGCTCGGCAAGAGCGGGCAGTGACTCGGCGGGCTTTCGGTCAATTGCAAGCTGGTACCGTAAGTTCTGGACGTCTCAACTGAGGGAAGGCGAAACAGCTGTGCCAGCCGCGACGGGCTGTCCAGCACCGCGAGGTCTGAGAATTCGATCAACAGCGTGTGCGTCCAGACGCATCCTGGCCTCGGCATTTCAGGCGCCGGCCAGGTCCTTGCGAGTGCATAGAGCCCTGACTCCGCAAGCGGATACCCAGTAAGGTAAGAAACCCCCTCAGCTGTTACGCCGGAGCCCGATGCGTCGCTCATCACCAAGACTTGCCGGGAGTCCTTGGTCGACAAATCGGCTGAGCACGCGAACTGCCGATGGCCCTCAGAATAGCCATGCAGCGCTTGATGGACGACGGTACCCACGCTCACCTCAATCCAGCACCCATTGGAGAGGCTGGGTCAAATCATGGGAGCTCCGATCAACCGAGACAACTGAGATGCGTTTTGAGGGCACATCCATCTCTCTAATGCTCTGAGCCTCGTCATTTACAGGCTTGCCGTCCTCGTCGTAGGTTCCCCCTTGCGCGCTGACACCAAACACCTTGACCTTCCAGGCCTTGTCCAGACCATGCTGCAGGTACTGTTGTAGCAAAGGCAGATGGGCCGCCAGGTACGCTTCAGGCGGCATTCCCGCACTGGCAGCCTTGTCCCACGCAGAAAGGATGATGGCCAAGCTGCGCGGGCCACTGTCCAACGGCGCCGACTGTAGCGACTGAAGAATGTCGACGAGCTTGACCTGGGTGGGCGCGAGGCGCGCGGTCCAGGGAACGGGCTTGCCAGCCTCGACCGGCAGCCCGGCAGCCTCTGCATCATCTGCGTCGTCAGCGACCCAACCAGGCGCCTTGATCTTGTCCGCATGAATGAACAGCAGGACGCCATTGCTGCGCAGCGATGCGGCGACCTCTGACGAACACTCCCGAGCCTCCCACATCTGCTGAAAGGACTCGCCAGCCAAGTCGGGGAAAGACAACTGAAAATCTGGTGAAGTGCCGGCTCGCAACGACATCGTCACCGTTCGGTCTCCCGAGTGGAGAGTCCGTTCTTGCACCTTGGCCTTGCGCCACAGAGCTGCAATCTCATTGAGGTGCACGGCTTCGCCGGCCTTCAGCGTAACCAGGCGCAGCCGCGTGTCGACTTCGTTGGACGTCAGAAGATGCCAGAGAGCCGCGAGGAACGTCGTTTTGCCTGAGCCGGGAAGACCCAGCACCACGATGTCGTGCGTCGTCATGACCTGGGCCTCCCCGCGACTACCGGCAGGCGCCCGAATGCACGTTTCGCACTGGCCGTCACAGGCACTGCCGGGTTTGGCACGTTGCGCAGGGGCTCAGCCATCCAATAGCGAAGAAGCTCACCCATCCCTTCTCCGCGGTTGGCATTGGTACTCTTGGGAGAGGCGGCTACGCTAAACGCCTGAACGTCCGCAAAATGCGAGGCGTACTCGAGCCGC
Source organism: Variovorax sp. GW821-FHT09D04 (assembly GCF_059416405.1). Taxonomy (NCBI): domain Bacteria; kingdom Pseudomonadati; phylum Pseudomonadota; class Betaproteobacteria; order Burkholderiales; family Comamonadaceae; genus Variovorax; species Variovorax sp. GW821-FHT09D04. The sequence continues at coordinate 858,285 of NZ_JBWKPA010000003.1, read as the reverse complement.
ACATTCTCCAGTAGCGTCTCAAAATAGCGCAGCGATCCGGCCGTGCCACCTTCGTTCTTGCGGACCGCGTCGAGTTTGGTAAGGACCAGAGCCAGGCGTTGCCAAGGTAAGGCTACGCCGACCTCGACGAACGCTCTCAAGGTAAGTCGGACTTGCGCTCGAACCTGATGGCGCTCGCCCGCATCAAGCAGCTTGGCGCCGTCCACCAGAATGGTCAAAACGTCGGATCGCTTCAGCTCGGGATAGCTCTTGGCCAGGTCGGGTTCATTTTGGACGAAGGTGTACTCCTCGCCGGCTCGATTGCCGAGCAACGCTGTACGCCTAGTTTTGCAATCCTTGCCGACCAAGTCGACATGGAAGAACAAGACCTCCCCGCGTTCGGTCCGCTCCATGTGCGCTACGTCGCGCTCGGATTCACGTCGAGAGTCATGGCATGCACGCTCGAACGAATGCATCGTGGACGAGCCAGCAAATGCATAGCCTGCCACTGGCCCGCGCTGAAGCAGGTCGTACATGCCTGCGATCAGGCTGGTCTTCCCGGAATCGAAGGGACCGACGAGGGAGATCACGTTGCACGGACCACCGCGAAGCAACATCGTCGCCTCGCTGATTGAGAGGGCTTCGGCGTGCGGGAGCCTCACCCCAGGTGTGGCGGGCTTCTCCGGTGTCGAGCCAGTAGTCGGGACGATGACCAACGCCCTCCCGAACTGAGGACATGCGGACGCTTCGGGAAATCCTTCCAGGCAGCGGCCGCCTGACGCGATCTTGCACTCAGGGTTGGCGCATTGGGTGGACGGAATTTCGTCTTCCTCCTCCATGGCGGTCATCCCAATGCCACCTGGAGCAGTTCGCGATAGAGGGCCTCAGAGAGCTGCCGGCCAGACAATGCGATCACGGGGTCGATGCCGGTCACCGTGCTCCAGACCGCGATCCACGAGTCCTGGCCATCAGCCTCCTGCCGCCGGCGGACGGCTTCCAAGATGGGTGTCGTGATCGCAGAGACTTTTCCGGCTTGGTCTTCGAGCAGCAAACTTGGAAGCCAATCCTGCGGGAGTCCTTGAATGGCCGCTGGAATCGCAAGCTGAACACTGTCGTCCACCCCCGCACGCGCCAGCAGCGAGGGCAATGCTGTCGGGCCCGGCAGCACTTTAGTCAGCGCGGCGAGCTCGACGGCGAACACGATTGGGCGGAATTCGGGCTGTACCTCTGCGAAGGTGAGCCCGAAGCGCGTGCACTGACCGCCTTGCAACCACCACAGGATGTCCAACTCCTCGTCCTGGACCTTCACATAGCTCTGCACGGCAGATTCGAACTGACGCTGCCTTGTCACCACGGCCGTCAGAGCCTTGGTGCAAGCAGTAGCGAGAGCCTCAATCGCGGCGCGCACTGTGCCGATGTCGTCTTCTTGTAGTTCTCCAAGGGCTGCCGTGACGTCCAGTTGTGGGTTCACCAGCTTCTGCTGCTCGAGCGTCGGCCGTCGGCGCGTAGTTTCCGCAAGGTAGGTCTGAGCGTTCTTGGCCATGCCCACCAGATCCATCGGCTGCTTCAGCACTCGGAGGCCAGCGCAGGATGCGCCGGTGATGAGCGTCGCAGCTTTGGCCGCAGTGGCGTCCTTCTCATCGAGGATCAGCGCAAGCGCCGCCGCGGCCGTCACCGCAGCTTCCTCGTCCAGCAGCGGGGGCCCGCCTTTGGCCAACTGGCTGCGGATTTGTCCGACATCGTTGGACAGGTGTTGCGGTTTCGCGCGAAAGGCCAACCGAGTAAGAACCTCAAGTGTCGTCCCCGACGGTGACTTCGCGGTAGCCTGCACGCTAGTCCAACGTTGCGCGCGGACCTCTAGGTTTTCGCTGAACTCCATTCCGCTGTACCAACCGAAAAACTGGTCTTGCACTTTTTTCCCCTTCGCCGGCTCAATGGCTGTTTTCAATGCGTTCGATTTCGCTGGCCAGTTCGACCAAGAGGCCGCGGGCGGCAGCTTCTTTGAACGCTTTTTTGTACCGCTCGGGCTCCAGCACCTGTAGATCGGCATCAGTGATGAGCCCAAGCTTCAAGGTAATTTCGCGCCGCTCGCCAATGGACAGCTGCCAGAACCGATAGATGAGGTTGCGCATGGACGGGCCTTCCATCTTCACCTCCTGTTTGGCCTCCGCCGGTACCGAGGCGGCAGCGGATGCCTGCGCAGCCTCGGCGACCTTGGTGACATGGTACGGAGGTGCCGGATCAATGACCGCAGCTGCAGGCGCCCTAAATGGTGCGAGGTGCGGCAGAGCCATGCGATTCGACCAGACCTCTTGAAAGCGATCCTGTCGCAGTGCGACGAACATCTCCGGGGCTTTCTGGAAGTGGCGCACGTACGCCAGCACATCCAATGTCCGAGCCACGCCCTCCCCACTCACCTTGATGTCGAGCAAGTTGTAGCCCGGCTTCCACTCTCGCTCATGCACGTCTGGATTGACTGCTCCCGCCTGGAAACGCATGTATGTAGGCGTCGGGGTGCATCGCTGTCGGTGCTCGTGCCCGAAGAACTGCAGCTTCGCTCGCGAATTAACGTTGTCGTCGGTGTCGTCCCTATCGACGAACCACGAGGGTGGATGGTGGCAGAGCACCAGGTTCACCACATCCGGCTCGGGATTGAGCACCGTCTGCAACCGCCCTAGGTAGAGCCGTCCCGGGGCGTCATCGCGGCCACCGAGGCCAGAGATGAGGGTCGACGTGAGCCCAAAGAGGCGCAGGCGCACTCCCTCGCCGAGCTCAACTTCATCGGTCCAGAATGGGGCGCTTGGGTAAACACTGCAATCGAAGCTCGCGGCAAACTCGTTGTACGCTATCAGCGGCTGGAACAAAGACTGCCCAACCTCTGCGTCTGCTAGCTGACGCTTCATCACCAATTCACGAGCATCGTCCGCCGCAGTAGCGATGGCATCCTGGGCGTTGGAGATGGCCAAGGACTTAGCGCAGACCCCGCGGTCGACGTCGTGATTTCCTGGGACGACGTAGATGCCCTCGGGGCGACAGCCGCACTGGCGAGCCAGGTCGAGCAGCCAGGCTCGGGCAACCTTGAATTCGGCGGGGGCGCCTTTGAACGCAATGTCGCCGCCCACCAGAATGGCGTCAACGGCGACGCCGTCGCGGCAGAGGTCCACAACGTCTTGAGCAAGCAGCGTTCGGTATGGCTGGCTGCTGTCGGTGGCCGGGTTCTCGCAGTCGGGCGAGCGGAAGTGGATGTCTGAAAGATGCAGCAGGCGCATGTCGTCCATCTTAACGACTAGATACAGGGCGACGAGCAGGTATAAAACTACCCACCAATGCGCGCGTTGTTCCGTCCAAAACTCTGCGGAGCAGTCGTTCAGCGCCGAGCAAAGAATCCAAGGCTGTAACCTAGCTTGATCGACTCCGCCAAACTGAATCGCGACGCAAGCCGCGAATCAGCGCGCTTAGAACTGCGCGCCCTGCGCAAGGCGGCCGGCTCATCAGTTCCGCCAATCAACCTGGCTGCCTTACCCGACCCCACAACGCCTTGTTGTGAAAGTCGAGGTTGGCCGCAAGGTTCCGCCGCTGCGGTCACGAACTCTGGTCGGAATTTGGCGCGCTCTGCGTCGCCGAGCAACGGGGCGGCGTCAAACATTTCTAACACCCGATTTTCATATTCGTTCAGATCCCACTCGGACAAACGAGAGGCGTATACACCAGGATATGCCGCCGCCTCTTGCGCCCTCTTGGCGAAGTCCAGTTGCTCGGGCGACGACAGGTTTACCTTTTGTGCATCAAGCGCGGACAGCGCCCAGGGATTGCTCTCGGTCAGCGACGGTACGGTCATCGTGCCTTGCGAGCGCTAGTCTTTGAGGCTTTCGATGCAGCGGTTTCCTGTTGTGGTGCTGCCGATTCCGGCGGCGACAGCCGATCCAGCAACGCGCGCAGCGTCTGTGCTTCGGCGCGATATTGCCGCGCTTCCTGCTGGCTCGCCGAGTGCTGTTCCCGGATGGCCTGAAGCTCAGTGACAAGGCCTCGGTTGCTGGCGGTGAGTTCTCGCTGCGAATTTTCGGCGGCGTCGACTTTGATCTGCAGGCGCGTGACGGCATCCGCCTGAGACAGCAGGCTTTCACGATGCCGGGTTTCGGCCTGTGCCGATTGCGCGCGCAGCGCCTCGAGCTGCTTGTCGGCCCTGGCGCGCGCCTGGCGCTCTTGGTCGATGTCCAGCAGCGCGCGCCGCTCCGCAGCATCGGCGCGCGCGTTGGCGATGTCGACCGCGTCCCGCGCTCTGGCCAGTTCAGCGCTGAAATCCGCCCGGCCCCGTTCCTGCTGACTGCGTGCCTCCTCGAGATGGCGCTGCAATTCCTGCAGCCGTGCCACTGCGCCGGCATGGGCGCGTCGCTCGACCTCCAAATCGGTTTGCAACTGCTGGGCCGATTCGCATACAGCAGCCAACTGCTGGCGCACAACTTCGGCGCTGGCCGACGCTTCCTCGGCTGAACGCTGCGCGCGATCTCGCTCGTCCCGGGCCTGCTCGACCGCGGCCTGGTCCTCGACACGCAACGCGGCAAGCTCATGGCGCGCTGCGGCGGTGGCCTGCCGCCAGAGCTCGGCGATTGCTTCGGCCGCGGTCGTTCTGAGCCCCGTCGGCAAGTCGGGATGATCGATCTCGACCCGCGCCTTGCTGCGCAGGTCTTCCCAAAATTTGGCCAGCGCCTCGGCCGGCGCGTTCATCGAACCCTTTCGCACGAACTGGTAGAGCTTGCTGGCCGTCGGCGTGATGCCGTAGCGGAAGAACAGCAACGCGCAAACCTCACGATAGAGGTCTTTGGTTTCCGAAAACCGCCCCCGAAGGGCCTCGATGTCGTTCTGGATTTCGATTTCAGCACTCATGAATAAATATTACAACGTAATACGTTGAATTCAATGAGCTATCTATAAATCTGTGGACATAACTCTTCTAATGTTCATAGACTTGGCCGTGTTCTCCTTTTGCGCGTAGCTCCGCATGAATGCCCTCGTCAGCCTCAGCTTGGATCAGATGATGGTGCCGGCCCACCTGGATGGCAGCCGCGGCCGAAATCGCGCCAGTTCGCGCTCGCAGTTGGCCGCGGTCGACGACCGCTCGGCGGTTCTGGCCTGGTTGGCCCGCTACGCCGACTCACCCGCCACGCTCGCCAGCTACCGCAAGGAAGCCGAACGGCTCTTGATGTGGTGCGTCCTGCAGCGTGGCGCAGCGCTGTCGGACCTCACGCACGAGGATCTGCTGCTCTACCAGCGTTTCCTCGGTGATCCACAGCCGGCCGAGCGCTGGGTCCTGGAGCCGGGCCAGAAGCCGGGGCGCAACTCGCCACGCTGGCGACCTTTTGCCGGCCCGCTGGGGCCTTCGAGCCTGCGCCAAGCGCTGTCGATCCTCAACGCCATGTTCTCGTGGCTCGTGGAAGCCGGGCACCTGGCCGGCAATCCGCTGGCGCTGAGCCGCCGCAAGCGCCGGCAAGCTGCACCTCGGATGAGCCGCTTCCTGCCCGAGGAACACTGGAACCTGGTCAAAGCCGCCATCGAAGCCATGCCCACGGGCACCGAGCGCGAAAGGCTGCACGCCTCGCGTAGCCGGTGGCTGTTTTCGCTGCTGTACATCGGCGGGCTGCGCGTGTCCGAGATCTGCGCAGCCAGTATGGGCGGATTCTTCTGCCGGCGCGGCGTCGACGGCCGCGAACGCTGGTGGCTCGAAATCACCGGCAAGGGAAACAAGACCCGCCTGGTGCCGGCCACGGGCGAACTGATGGCCGAGCTGATGCGCTATCGCAAAACTCACGCGATGAGCCCTCTTCCTCAGGAGGGCGAGAGCACGCCGCTCGTGATGACCCTGATCGCGCCGGTCAAACCGCTGGCCAGAAGCGCCATCCACGAATTAGTCAAGGCGGTGATGAAAGCCGCTGCCGCTGCGCTGCGGCAGCGGGGTCCGGAATACCAGGCAGCGGCCAGTCAGCTCGCGCAGGCATCCACGCACTGGATTCGGCACACGGCCGGAAGCCGTCTCAGCGAGAAGGTCGACCTGAAGGTGGTCCGCGACAACCTAGGACACGCCAACATCAGCACGACCAGCGTCTACCTCCACACGGAAGATGATGCGCGCCACGACGCGACGGTGGCCGCGCACCACATCGGCTGGCACTCCAGCTGATGCCGGGCCAGGGTTAGCTTAGCGGCAGCATCATGAGCGTCGCGGTCGCAGCCGTCAGCATCACGGAGGTGGCCGCATCGACATGAACAACGCCCGCGTGGTCGCAGTAGGCGGGCGCGTACCATTTGGTCATGCTGCCGATGCTCCCCGTCCTTATGCAGGCGACCAAGACTGCCCGCACCACCATGGCCAAATGGTTTGAGCACTATCCCCCTGCATACCCTTGGACGGTTGCTTCGGACTACTGCATTGGCGATGTCAACAAGCCTAACGACGTCTTCAGCTTCGTCATCATTGCCCCGCACGACACGGCCGACAACATCTGCGAGTACATCGCCGGCGCCGCTCCAAAGGACTTGAAGAACACCAAGGACATTCCGCTAGGCCTGGTCCAGTACCTGACCTGCGAGGTGCCCGTGACGTTCAGCATTTCTTTCGTGCTGAAGCGCGAAGAAGGACTGCTACGGGCGCATCTCGACGTCGAGAACATGCTCGAGTTTGTGCCGGCTGCAATCGCCTACCTTGAGCATCGGCTGGAGCAGTACCCTGCCGAGCGGACAGTCGAAGTCCACGAGGCAACGGTGAAGCGCTTCAAAGCCTTCGGTCGTGAGTTGGCGAGCAAGAACTTGAACGCCAAGCTGGCCCGCCAGATGCACTTGGCAGCTGCGGCCTCTGCAACCGTATTCAACAACTTGAACTTCGCCAGGCAGCCGAAAGCGATACGCTGGATTTCGGACCGCGACGCCCTGATCGCGCGGCACGATGCCGTCGTCTACGACCTGACCTACGTCTACTACATGCTGCAGGCCGAGCAGTACGCGATGGGAGAACTTGAGGATGGCCGTCCTGTCCCAACGACGTTGGCAGACCTCGGCTTCGAGATTCCTGAGCAGACGGGCAAACACCGCTACGACGAGATCGTCCGGCTCCCCGACTACCTCGCCGGCACGCTGGCAGACCTGAACAGCGAGACTATGGCCATGTCGCGCGACAAGTTCGACGTGGTGCTCAATAACGTGTTCGTTAACTCGACGACGAACTGGATGGTCCAGCTTCTTTCCGGCGAGGGCCGCATAACCGCGCGCTCGGCGCTATTCCGTGGGTGGGACTAGAGGCGACCACAAAAGACCCGAAGGGAGCCTACACCCGGCGCGGCTCGGGGGTAGCGGTCGTGTCTCAGACTTTGATGCGCCGTCTCAGACATTAATGGCAAAGAACAGCCACGAAGAGTCGGTAGCTGACTTCATCCTCCCGCACCGAGAAAAGGAAGCGATCCTCGCTGGTGCGCGGTCTTCCAGTGTGCCGGGGCAGCTCTTCTCCTAGAGAGCATATGGCGGAAACTTGAAATCTCGCGGACCTTGAGCTATCAGTTGCTATTGCACTGAAGAAAGGAGATGCCAACGCCAAAGACAAGCGCCCGTGCAGCTGCAACTGCCGGGCGCTCTGGAACTACCTGATCGCAGCCCCTTGCCGAACCACGACTGCAGTAAAAGTAGTCGCTGGCGGAGCTTTTGTCAAATTTGCGACGAGGTGGATGGCACCAGCGCGGCCCATGGACGCTTACAAGGCAAATGCCATCAAGTCGAAGGCCCCGCTTCGTCCCAGCCGCGCCTTGCGATCCGCAATGGCCCGGCGTGGCAGAGGCGCCGGCACCATCACCTACTTCTTCAGCGCGAAGAACGACCGGGACATCGTGCTGGCGAGCGATCTCGAGCTCGCCCATGCGCTGCTGCTTGAGGCGGACGAGACCGTCAAGGCCTACGACACGGACCCCGAACGCGTCATCGCGTTCGTCGAGCGCGAAGGCTATCTCGGATCCAAGCCCGATGCGGTCGTGACCCTATGGTCGGGGCGCACGCGGTATGTCGAAGTCAAATACATGCGCGATCAGGGGAGCGAACACGCACAACTCCAGGCGGAAGTACAGAAACGTGCGGCCGACGCCGTGGGCGCGCAGTGGAGTTGGTTCACGGACGAGCACGCGCGGGCCAAGCTGCGGCTGCTCCACGATTGGCAGCACGTCGCACCGGTGCTGGCGCAGGCCAGGCTCGACGTGAAGGCGCGCTGGGAATACCTCGCGGGATGGGTGCTCGCGGCCGCCGGCAGAGCAACCACGCTCGGCGAATTGCAGCGCGATGCCCAGGATCCGTGGGACCTCGTGTTCGCAACGACGTTTAGGCTGGTGCAGATGGGGCGCCTGCGCACCGACCTCGAGAGCAAGCCCATCAGCCCTGCGACAGTGGTGGCACCACGGGAGCAGCGTTATGCCTAATCGGAAGATTGCCCCTGAGCTACTGGACTACACACGGTGGCCGAGCGTCGATGCTCGCCTTCTTGCCGAGCCGCAGGCCCTTCGCTTCTCGCGATTGTCCGCGGCGATCAAGGCCGCATGCGATGGCGTGAGGAGCGGCGAGATCGAACGGCGCTTCGGGGTTTCGCGCAGTCTGCTGCACTACCACCTCGTGCAATGCACCTCGGAAGATGCGGATGGTCGGTTAAGAGGATGGCGAGCCTTGGCGGAGACCTCCAGGCGCAGCTCCTATGTGCGCAGCGCCGAATTCAAGCCCACGCCGGAGGGACACGGCCTCGCCGGCGCGTTTCATGCCCTTCTGGTGGAGTACCCCAAGGTCAAGAAGTGGCTCAATGCGCGCCTCAAGCCTGACGACGGTACGAGGTTCCAGGCAGCGGGCCTGGACCTCGCGCTGATCCACCAGGACTTCCTGACACAGTTGCGCAACGCGGGTCGACGCGCAGATGAATATCCGTTCACCACTCGGCGGCACGGCTACGAGTCCATGTGCGCCTACGTCAGGAATCGCATGGCCGAAGGCGACGATGACGCAGCACGGCTGAAGTTCGGCGAGCAGGCCGGCGCCCGGGCCCGTCGCAATTCGGGCAAGCAAAGTCTCTTCAGGCCCATCGCAGCCTTCGAACGGGCGGCCTATGACGAGTACCGATGCCCGGACATCGACACGCTACCCGTGGTCGTAGACATCGGGGAGGAAATCGAGCTCCCGATCAGTCGCAGCTGGTTCTGTCCCGTGGTGGACGTCGAGACGGCGGCAATCCTTGGCTGGACATTTTCGGTGGCCGGTCGCTTCCGATCGCTGGAGCTGTTGCGGGCCTTCGAGCACGCCATCCATCCCCCGCCAAGGATTGCACACCCGGTACTAGACGAATTGCTCCCGCCTTTGCCGGGCGAAGGGCTGCCTGCAGCGGTCATTCCGGCCGCCTCGGGACGGCGCATCTGCAGCCTCTCGGTGGACAACCATCTGACCCACCTGGCCAACTCGGTGGTCATCGATCTGCGTCGGCGCAGCGGTGTGTCGATCAGTTTCGGCAAGGTCCATAGTTGGATCGAACGCGCCGTGGTCGAAGGCATCTTCGGCGAGTTCCAGCGTGGCCTCACACGCCTGGCCTCCACCACGGGCAGCGGCCCGTCCGACGCCCGTGTGAATGACCCAGTCGAGAAAGCCGTTCGCTACAAGATCCGCGCAGGGGACGTACGCGCCCTGTTCGATCGGTTGGTTGCCAGGCACAACGTCCGCAGAAGGCACGCACTCATGTCGGCCACCCCCAACGAGGTGATTGCCGCAGACTGGGCCGACAGCGCTCGCCTGCAGATCATTCCCAAGTATCCACGCAGCTTCGTCGACAACCCGTGCATCGCCATTGAAACGGAATGGCCGCATGTGCGCGGCAGCCGCAAGGACCACCGCGCCCCCTACATCCAGTTGGACGAAGTCGAATACACCAATGACTTGCTCAGGCAGAGCTGGAGCATGCTCGGCGAGCAGCTGTGCGTGCACATCCGCGGGGACTTTCGAACCGTGCGCGCCTTTCGCATGGACGGCACCGAGTTCGGCGTCCTTCACGTCAGCGGGGTGTGGGCGACCTCGCCCCACACCCGCGAAGTGCGAAAGGAAATCAACAAGCTCTATCGCGAAGCGGTGTTCAAGGATCGCTCGGGGGACCCGGTGGCGGCCTATCAGCGCCACCTCGCAGAGACCGCACTTCAAAAGGTGCGCGGCAAGCGCCATCCCAAGATCACCGGGGAGGCCAACAAGCTGGCCCGCTCGTTGACTGTTGCCGGCAGCGCCAGCGATCCACCGGAGCTTCGTTACGAATGCAAGGCACCCAAGGCGCCCACACCGCCTCAGGCCAAGTCCCGTGGCCGTCGGGCATTTTTCACGCAGTCGCAGTCGTCGCAGAAATGAGGAGGCGCCATGGACACCACGCAGGCCAACAGCGCACAGTATCCCCGGCGAGGTGGGGCCAAGGCGGGCAGCGCCACGTCACGGGCGATTCACCACCGGCGTGAGATCGAAGAGGCCGCAGCCAAGCTGGAGGAAGACCGCCTCGCGAGATTCCGCACCGCATTCTTGGCGGACGCGGACGAAAGGCGTCGGCTCGCCGCGTTCCACCCGCTACTCGAACAGAAGTACTTCATCGAGACCGATGAGACCGCAAACTTCTACGACATCGTTTGTGACCACGCGATGGCGCGCAAGAGCGGCCTCTACATCACAGGTGAGTTCCGGGTTGGCAAGACCACCGCCATCGAAAGTGCCGTCAAGCGACTGCGAACGGACATGCCATGGCTGGCGGTCCTGGTTCACTCTGCGAAGCGCAAGCCACATCAGTCGAAGACGGCGCTGTGCAATGACATGGCGGCCTCTTTCAGGTGTCCGACCTCCAGATACCAGGACAGCGCCGACTTGCTCGCCCGATTCATGATGGCTGAGGCGGTGCTCGCTGGAAGCCGCACCTGCCTGCTGTTCATCGACGAAGCGCAGATGTTCACCGTGATGCACATGCGGTACCTGCTCGAGATATGGAACGAGCTGCGCCTGGAGGGCTTCCTTCTGATCAGCGTGCTGGTGGGCCAGGAAGGCCTGGAATCGCTGAAGATGTTGACCTCGGAGGAAGACCACGGGGCCGTGGTCGCTCGCTTCTTTGTGAAAAGATTCGACTTGGGCGGACTGCACAAGCTCGCTGAGTTGGCAGCGTACCTGCGTGCCTTCGATGGTACCTTGTGCTGTCCCACCGACCTTTGGCCGTACTCCCGCTTCTTCTGTCAGAGGGCCTTCGACGCCGGGTGGCGGCTGGAGGATGAGGCCGATCGACTATGGACCGCTCTCGTCGATTACACCAACACGGATGAGCGCACGCTGTCCTATGCGGGCTTTCGCCTGGCGTTCGTGAACGACGCCATCCATGCATTCCTGCTGGATTCGATGCGCAACGACGGCAGCTCGTTCAAGGGCACCTCCTCGGTGTGGAAGGAGGCCGTGCAGGCCGCCGCCGAAAGCGACCTGTTCATCGGACGCGGCCGTGGCAACCATTGACACCCGTCGTGAAATGACCTGGGTGGCGTTGGGCGCCTCCCAGTTCGAGAGCGACTGGATGGCCTGGCACCGCTTTCTGTGGATGAATGCCATCACCGGGGACGACCTGTGGCGGGCCCTGTCCGAGAACGCCCCCCGCTCGACGCTGCCGTACACCATGAGCTTTCATCGACGCTACATGGCGCTGATGGCGAGCACGCCGTTGATGCGCAAGTTTGCCCAGCACTTTCGCGCCAGATCACTCAGCACTTGCTTCGGGCCCGGAACCGGGGGCGAGATGCTGACTGTGCAAACCATTCGGTTCTGTCCCGAATGTCTGCGGGCGTGTTTTCACTCGCCAGTCTTCCAACTGGCCTGCATCAAGCGTTGCCCGTTTCATCGTTGTGAATTGGTCACGGCATGTCCGCGATGCGGTGAAGCGGTAGGCCAACCAATGTTCGATCCGGCGCGGATTCATCATCCCTTGGCATGCGCGGGCTGTCGCACCTCATTCGCCGATGATCAACTGGTGGAGCGCGCACTAAGCGGGTTTGCCGCAGGCGAGCTCGTATTCGGCCAGTTGGAAGCCTGGATGACGCGTCTGCGGGCTGTCCAGTTCGTGTCTGCGAGGGGCATCGGGCAAGAGCCTGTCGCCCCGGGCGACTACAGGACCATTTGTGCCGGCATCGCGCACCACGCACGTGGCCCGAGCGACTCGAAAAGCTGGCTTGATCGAGGATTTCCCTGCAGGCCGCTGTTTCGCCGCCGGGACAGCGAACTCTCCACACTGGAGCGATTTGCCAACGATCGACACCTGCAGCCGATCAGTCCGGACCTCGATGCGGTGTGCGCGATCGCCAAGTCGATGAACCGCCAGCTTTCGCGGCGCCTGCGGACGATTTGCGGCCACCGGCACACGATGCGCTTGAATTGGACAAGGGCCGCTCGTCAGTTCGAGTATCTGCAGCCGGTCTTGCTCATGTCACCCCACGATTGCCCATGTTGCGCGATTCTCGACCAGTGGCGCGCCTATGCCGGCAAGGTGCTAGCCCTTCGCAACCTAGCGCGCTACCACAAGAAAACCCTTTACGAACGAGATGTGGGCGACTTCAGAATTCCGTTCTGCCTGGAGCCAGCGGAGTTCGCAAACGCCCTGCTTTCCTCGTTCACCTGGTTCGCTGCCGCGCTGGGGCGTGTCATCGGTTACTACGCTGGAACGAACACCGAGCTCTGGTATCCGTATGAAGAGGAATTCTTTGCAAACCGGCTGACGGAGTGCAATGTGATGCCCCTGGAAGCGGACCGGTTTCATATCGCCATCTGCGGTTATGTTTTTTCAGCGAAGGGGGAACGAATCTGCTTCGCCTACACCATCGACCACGCTTTCCGGACCTTAAAAAAATGCCATCAGCTTTTTGCTAAGCGCAAATACTGGTTGGCGCTGTCCAGCGATAAATCCCCGAAAAGAAGGGAGCGCGACGATTGGTACATGGGCATGTCCGAGTACCTTCAGACAAGGTATGCCTCCACGCCTTTGATTGAGGTTCCGAATCCGTGCCCCCAAGTTTCCTTTGCTGTCGGGGGACGGCGAGCCGACTGGTAATCGCGCTGCCAGATGTGGTTGGCATCCCCAATGTTGTCCGGGAGGATCCCTCCCAGCAAAGCTCATCCGTCATCACCAAGCCCGCGGCTTGTCAAACCAATTGCTTCACAAGATTCCAAGCAATCGTTTTGACAGATGCACGCTTGCGCCCTGCCTTCCGGGGAGCACGAGTCGGCGCATGTCAAGCCGGATGCCTCACCCAGCTCGCGGTCAACCTGAGAACCTGGGCACTCCTCGACCCGAGCCCAATGCCCCTCCAGCCTTCGCACTTCGCCCAGCCCTTCATTTCAGGCCAGAGCGAAGTAGCCCAGAGTCGAATCAACTCAGCGTGCTCCCATCCGGCAGCTTCGCAATCACCTTGATCTCGAACTGAAACCCATACAGCCACGTCACGCCGATCCCGGTCAGCGTCGGGTGCGGCGCTTCGCCCCAGTACTCGGGCACCAGCTTCCAGATCGTTTCGAAGTTCGATTCCGGATCGACGATGAAGACCGTCACGTCGACCACGTCGTCGAAGCTGCAGCCCGCGGCTTTCAGGATGGCGTTCAGGTTGTCGAAGGCGCGCCGCACCTGCGCTTCCAGCTCAGGTTCCGGCGAGCCGTCTTCGCGGCTGCCGACCTGCCCCGACACGAACAGAAAACCGTTGGAGCGAACGGCCGGCGAATAGCGGTTGCGTTCGTAGAGCGCCTGGCGCCCGGGTGGAAAAACGACGTCGCGTGAGGCCATGGGGTGTTTTCTTTCTGCGGTGAATGAGGACGATGCAGGGACTTTAGGAAGCCATGCGCCATCGATAAACGGGCAAAGCCAACAATCACTGTTTGCAGATCCCAAACAATCGCCGCGCAGGAGCCCTCCCATGGACCGTTTCGATGCAATGCAGGCCTTCACCCGCGTGGTGGAAGCCGGCAGCTTCACCAAGGCCGCCGACACGCTGCACATGAGCAAGATCAGCGTGACGCAGTTGGTGCAGCAGCTGGAGGCGCGGCTGCGCGTGAAGCTGCTCAATCGCACGACGCGCAAGGTGAACGTCACGGCCGATGGCGCGGCGTACTACGAGCGTGCGGTGCGGCTGCTGGCCGACCTGGACGACGCCGAAACCAGCCTGTCGGGCGCGGCCGCCCTGCCCCGCGGCCGCCTTCGCGTGGACGTGCCCAGCCCGCTGGCCCGCATGATCCTCGTGCCCGCGCTGCCGGCCTTCCATGCGCGCTACCCCGACATCCAGCTCGACATGGGCGTGAGCGACCGCATGGTCGATGTGATCGGCGAGAACGTCGATTGCGTCGTGCGCGGCGGCGGACTCACCGACCCCTCGCTCATGGCCCGCCGCGTCGGCGACCTGCAGCTCGGGGTCTATGCAGCACCGAGCTATCTCGAGCTGGCCGGCGCGCCAACACATCCGCGTGAGCTGGAAGACACGCACCACCGCATCGTCGGCTTCCTGTGGTCGCGCCACGGCAAGACCTTTCCGTACGCCATGCGCCGGGGCGGCGAGCGCGTCGACGTGCAGGGCCGCTACGTGCTCTCGGTCGACGACGGCAATGCCTACCTCGCAGCGGGGCTGGCGGGCCTGGGCATCCTCTGGCTGCCGGACTACATGGCCGCGCCGCACCGGGCGCACGGCGAACTGGTGCCGCTGTTCGAAGACTGGCAGCTCGATCCGATGCCGCTGTACGTGGCGTTCGCGCCGAACCGGCATGTGAGCGCCAAGCTGCGCGCGTTCATCGAGTGGGTCGCCGGGCTCATGGCGCAGCATGCGCCGATCGTCGTTCGCCCGGACCCATCGGATTCACGTTGACGCAGCCTCTGCTTCCTGCAACGCTCGCCACATCACCTTGCCGCTGCCGCTCTTGGGCAATGCGTCGACGAACTGCACCACGCGCGGCGCCTTGTACGCCGCCATGTTTGCGGCGCACCAGTCGATGATGTCCTGCGCGCTCACTGGCGCTTGCGCGGGCTTGAGCACCACCAGCGCCTTGACCGATTCGCCGCGGTAGGCGTCCCGGGTCGCGATCACACAGGCCTCCTGGATGGCCGGGTGACGGAACATCAACGCTTCCACCTCGGCCGGCCAGACCTTGAAGCCGCTCGCGTTGATCATCCGCTTGAGCCGGTCGGTGACGAAGAAGTAGCCCTCCCCGTCCACATGCCCCATGTCGCCGGAGCGGAAGAACCGCTTGCCGTCGATCTCGACGAAGGCGGCCTCGGTGTCAGCGGGCCGCTTCCAGTAGCCCGCGAAGACCTGCGGCCCGTGGATCACGATCTCGCCCTATGCTCCCGGCGCGACCTCGCGGCCCGTGTCGGGGTCGATCACGCGCGCGTCGGTGCTCATGAACGGGATGCCCAGGCACTGCAGCTTCGGCGCGTCGGGCGGGTTGTAGTGCGAGGGCGCGGCAGTTTCCGTGAGGCCGTAGGCCTCGACGTAGCGCAGGCCGTACTGCTCGAACAGCCGCTGCGCCACCGCCTGCGGCATTGCCGCCCCGCCGCCGCCGATGGCGACCAGGCTCGACAGGTCGAAGCGCGCCACGTTCGGACTGGCCAAGAGGTCGATGACCATGGTCGGGATGTTGGCCCAGTGCGTGACCTGGTGCGTGGCGATCAGCCGGCCGGCCAGTTCGCGGTCCCAGCGCGGCATCAGCACGGCCGTGGCGCCCACCTGCATCGCCGCGTGCATGACGCCGACCATGCCGGTGATGTGGAACATCGGCACGGCCACGAGGTGGATGCTCTGCGGCGTCACATTGCCCCAGGCGTTGATGGCCATCGCGTTGTGCATCGCGTTCGCGTGGCTGAGCATGCAGCCCTTGGGCAGGCCGGTCGTGCCGCTGGTGTAGGGCAACAGGGCCAGTGCGTCCGCATCGGCGCTGGCCACGGGCGGTGCTGCTTCGCAGGCCAGGCAGTCGGTCCAAGCGTGCACCGTGCCACCGGCCAGTGTCGGCAGTTCGCGCCGCGGCAGCAGCCACGGTGCCCAGGCTGCCGGCATGTCCTGTTCCGACAGCGCGGCCGGGTCGAAGGCATCGGTGAACTGGGTCACGACGAGGTGGCGCAGCTGTTGCGCCTGCGGCAAGGCGTCGCTGGCTTTCGCGAGCTCGACCGCGAGGTCCGCCGTCGCGATCGCCACCTGCGCATCGGGATCGACGATGAAATGCTTCAGCTCCTCGGCGCGGTTCATCGGGTTGACGGGCACCACCACGGCATCGGCGCGCAGGATCGCGAAATGCGCGATCACCAGCTGCGGGCAGTTCTGCATCGCCAGCAGCACGCGGTCGCCGGGGCGCACGCCCAGCGCATGCAGGCCGGCCGACAGGCGCTCGACGGCGGCCCACAGCTGCGCATAGCTCAGCGTGCGGCCCATGAAGATGAGCGCCGCCTTGTCGGGAAAGCGGCGGGCATTGACCGCGAGGTTGTCCCACAGCGGCGTGCGTGCCGCGTGCAAGGCGCGCGGCAGGCGCCGGGGCCAGAACGTGTGATGCGGGCGGGTGTGCATGGCGTGCTCCTGGTGGGTGGTAACCGGTCGTTGGGCGTGGCTGCGCCCTGCCCGCTTCCGGCGTGCCGGAGGCGGGAGCGATGCTTCAAGAACGAGACGACTACGGCTGGCCGGGCGCGATGCCCGCGCGTGCAAAGGCGGCCTGCGACTGGGCGCCGTTCATGTAGACGTCCTTGCGCGTCACCTCGCCGGCGTCGTTGACGTCGACCACGTCGAGCATCTCGACGCGCGCGGTGAACGGCTGCCCTGCCGTGTCCTTCAGCGGCAGCACCATCACCCACTCCAGCACCCAGTGCCGCGCGCCGAACAGGCTGCGCCGCAGCTCGAAACTGAAGGGATAGCGGGCGAACACGCCGACGCAGTACTGGCGCAGCGCCTCGCGCCCGCGCACCGGTGCGGAACCGTCGTGCAGCCAATAGGTCGTGTCTTCGGAATGCAGCGACGCGATGCGGTCGGGGTCGCGTGTTTCCCATCCGACGTGGTAGCGCGCGAACAACGCTTCGGTCCCCAGGGCGGGGTCGGCGGGATCGGTCTTGCCAGGAAACGCCATGTCTGTCTCCATCGGATGTGATGGAGAAAATTTACCGACTCGAAGTCGGTTTGTCAATCCGGGTGCGGATTCGACCCGTGTTGCTGCAGCCCGCACAGCATGGTTTCGAGCAACCGGCAGTGCAGCTGCACGGCGGCCATCGGGTCTTGCGCCGCCCCGCAGGCCAGCGCCGCTTCGGCCACCGCGCCGGCGATGAGCCGCGTGGCGGCCTCGATCTCTTCGGGTGGCGTGCCCGCCGGCATGATGGCCACCAGCCCGGTGCGGATCGAGTCCATGAAGTGGCGATCGTCGATGCCGCGCCAGCGCTCCCAGCCGAGCACCACGGGCCCGTCGACCAGGATCAGCTGGCGCAGGCCTTCCTGCGTGGCTGCTTCGAGGTAGATGCGCAGGTTGGTCGCGATGGTGTGGGGCGAACGATGCCCTTCGATGCGCTGGATGCGCGTGCCGAGTTCCGCGGCCAGCTCGGCCTGTACCGCATCGAGCACGGCCTCGAAGACATCGTGCTTGGCGCGAAAGTGGTGATACAGACCGCCCTTGGCGATCCCTGCACCGGCCGCGATGTCGTCAATGCTGACGGCCGCGAACCCCCGCTCGATGAACAGCTGTCGCGCCGAGGCGAGGATGGCCCCGACGGTGGTTGCGCTGCGCTTGGCCTGCTGGACCATGTGCGTCTTTCTCCTCGATGGCTGCTGCGCCACGTGAACACGCGGGCAGTATGGCACGCAGCATCGGCCCGGCAGGTTCGGGCGCAGCGCTGTCTCTGGCTCAACCCGCGGGCTGCGCCACCTTGCGCCAGGCCTCGTACAAGTCCTCATTGGCCTCATCGCGCACCGGCAGCGAATGCAGCTTCATCTCGCGCTGCTCCAGCGGCCGGGCGATCTCGACGTAGCCGCGTGCGGCCGACAGGTCGAAGGGTTCGCCGTCCTCGTTCGAGTAGGCGTAGAACACCTCCTTCACGCCCGACAGGTACATGGCCGTCAGGCACATCGAGCACGGGTAGCCGCTGGCGTACACGGTGCAGCCCGACAGGTCGGTGCTCTTCAGTGCCTTCGCGGCGGCGCGCACGGCCTGCATCTCGGCGTGAGCCGAGGGGTCGCACAGGGCATCCACTTCATTGACGGCGGTGGCAATCACCTTGCCGTCGCGCGCGATCACGGCGCCGAAGGGCCAGGTCTTGCGTTCGCGGATGTTGCCCATGGCGAGGCGGATGGAGTCGAGCAGGTACGCGCCTGCGTGGGGGTCATGGGATGTGGTCATTCAGGAAAAGCTCCCGCGGTCAGCTGCCGCGATAGGTGGAAAAAAACCAGGGGGCGCACAGCATCGGCACGTGGTAGTGCTGCGCCGCGTCGGCGATGGCGAAGCGCACGGGTACCACGTCGGACAGCGCATCGGCCGCCTTGAAGTGGTCCCCGACGTGGAACTGCAGCTCGAACTGCCCGGTGCGCGCCGAGGCGGCGGCCAGCATGGGCGCGTCGGTGCGACCGTCGGCGTTGGTGCGCGTGCTGTTCAGGCGTGTGGGCGGCGTGGTCGCCACGTCGTAGAGGTCGACCTTCAGCCCGACGAGCGGGCGGCCGGTGGTGATGTCGAGCACATGGGTGGTGATGCCGGTCATACGAAGAAAACTCCTTGCAGACGATGGGAACGAACGGGGCCTGCTTGGTCAGCTGCCGCGCGAGTAGGTGTAGCTCCACGGGCCGAACTGGATCGGCAGGTGGATGCGCTCGGCCACGTTGGCCACGCGGATGCGCACCGGCAGCTTCGACAGGAACGGCGGCGTGGGCAGGCGCGACTGCTTGCGCGCAAAGTACTCGTCCACGTGCAGCAGCAGCTCGTAGTCGCCGGCGCGGTAGCTGTCGCCGATCAAGAGCGGCTCGTCGGAGCGGCCGTTGCCGTTCATGGTCACGGTGCGCAGCAGCTTGAAGCCGTCGCCCTCGCGCACCGAGAGATCGATACGCAGGCCGGTCGCCGCGGCACCGTGGAAGGTGTCGAGCGCGTGCACGGTCAGGCGCGGGCTCACCCCGTGCAGCACGATGGGGCCGCTGGCCTGGGCCGGGCCGGCGGGTGCGGCCGTTTGTGCAACAGCACCGTGGGGCGCCAGGGCTGCGGCGCCGAGCGCGAGGCCCGACAGCGCGAAGCGACGGCGTGCGGGCAGGGAAATTTCTTTCTCAGGCATGGACCGCTCCTTGGGAGATGGACGCACCCAGCAGCGTGTCGATGCGACCGCGGGTGATGAGGCCGATCTGCGTCAGCGCTGCGCGGCGCTCGGCTTCGGTGGACTCGGCGGCGCGGCTGCGCAGCGCCTCGAAGATCTGGCCCTTGGTGCTGCGCCGCACCGCGATGATGAAAGGAAAGCCGTGCCGCTCTCGGTACACGCGGTTCAGCCGCTGGATCTCGGCCATCTCTTCGCGGCTCAGCGCATTCAGGCCCGCACTGCCCTGCTCGCCGACCGACTCGGCAGTCATCGTGCCGGACTGGGCTTCGCGGCCCGCCAGCTCGGGGTGGCCGCACAGGAACGCCAGCTGCTGGGCGTCGGGTGCGCGGCGCACCACGTCGAGCATGGCTTCGTGCAACGCGTCGATGGTGGCGAAGGGCCGCAGCGACCAGGCCGAGCGTGCGACCCAGGGCGAGTTCTCGAAAGTCGGCCCGAGTGCGGCGACGAACGCGTCGCAGTCCATGGCGTTGAGCGCCTGGAGATCGAAACGATGGGCGTGGGAAGGCATGGAGAGCATCTCCTTTGTATTCAGACAGTCGGACGAAGGGGTGGAAGGAATCAGCGCGCGGGCGTCTTGTGCAGGCGCGGCACGAACAGCAGGATCAGCACGGTGGCGCAGATCTCGACCGCCGCGACCACATACAGGCCCGGCGCCAGGCTGCCGGTGGCGGTCTTGATGAGGCCCAGCATCCACGGCGCGCCGAAGCCCGCGAGGTTGGCGATCGAGTTGATCAGCGCCACGCCGCCGGCGGCCGCGGTGCCCGCCAGGAAGCGGTTGGGCATCTGCCAGAACACGGGGATCGCGCTCATGGTGCCGACGATGGCCAGCGTGAGGCCTGCCAGCACCAGGGCCGGGCTCTGGCGCAGGAACAGCGCCACCACCAGCAACGCCCCCGAACCCAGCGCCGCGGCCAGCGCGCAGTGGTAGCGCGACTCCTGGTGGCGGTCGGAGTGGAAGCCGTTCCAGATCATCCCGGCCGCGCCGCACAGGTAGGCGCCGGCCATGATCCAGCCCACGGTCAGCGGGTTGGTGAAGCCGATCTCTTTCACCAGCGTCGGGCCGTAGAAGGTGAGCGACGAGTTCGCCGCGATGATGCAGAAGAAGATCAGGATCAGCAGCCAGAACTTGCCGTTCTTCAGCGAGGCCAGCATGCTGTGCTCGCGGTGGCCCAGCGTCTTGCGGTCGCGCTCGAGGTCGTCGTGCACCAGCTGGCGTTCACGCGCCGTGAGCCAGTGGGCCTGCTCGGGGCGGTCGGTCAGGTAGAAGTAGGTGGCGATGCCGGCCAGCACCGAGGGAATGCCCTCGAGCAGCAGCACCCACTGCCAGCCGGCCCAGCCGTTCACGCCATGCATGTTGTTCATGATGGTGCCGGCCAGCGGCCCGCCGATCACACCCGCGAAGGCCGAGGCCGACATGAACATGCCGAAGGCCTTGGCGCGCCGGCTGTCGGGGAACCAGTAGGTCAGGTACAGGATGATGCCGGGGTAGAAGCCCGCCTCGAACACGCCCAGCAGGAAGCGCAGCAGGTAGAACATCTCGGTGCTCTTCACGAACATCGTGGCGATCGAGGTCAGGCCCCAGCCGATCGTGATGCGCATGATGGTCTTCTTGGCGCCGATCTTCTGCAGCAGCAGGTTGCTGGGCACCTCGAAGAAGAAGTAGCCCAGGAAGAAGATCCCCGCGCCCAGCCCGTAGGCCGCTTCGCTCCACTTCAGGTCGTCCAGCATCGTCAGCTTGATGAAGCCGATGTTGACCCGATCGATCCAGGCCAGCACCCACAGCAGCATCAGGAAGGGAATCAGGCGGAAGATGATCTTGCGGTAGATGCCGTCCAGTTCCGCCGTGGCGGTGTGTTCCCGGACTGGCGCCATCGTGGCGTCCATGCTCATGGTTGTCTCCATTTCTAGGTGTGGACGGGACGCGCCGCCTGGGACCTTCTGTGGGTCCGCTTGCGGCTGCCGTTCCCGCTGGTGGCGAACTGTAGGCAGATATCGCGGCCCCGGATCACGCTCTCTAGAATGTGCGACATAACGGTTTGCCATGATGGTGCTGCCGCCGGCAACGCCTCTTTTCTCCGCCCTGCCGCCATGTCACGCTCCCACGCCCCCGTCGACACCTACCTGCTGCGCGTGCTGGTCGCCCTGGTGGCCGAACGCAGCGTCTCCCGGGTGGCCGTGCGGATGAACCAGACCCAGCCCGCCATCAGCACCGCCCTGCGCCGGCTGCGCGAGGTGTTCGCCGACCCCATCCTGGTGCGCGAGCGCAGCGGCATGGTGCCGACCGAGCGGGCGCTGCAGCTGCGCGACCGCGCGCGCGGCGCGCTGCTCGAGATCGACCGCATGCTCTCGGGGCCCGAGCAGTTCGAGCCCGCCTCGAGCGCGATGACCTTCCACCTCGCGCTGCCCGACTACCTGGCGATGAGCTTCCTGGCCGACGTGACCACGCGGTTCCGCGCCGAGGCGCCGCATGCGCGGCTGGTGGTGCACCCGCTGAGCGTCACCTACGACTACGAGCGCGCGCTGGCCCAGGGCGAGCTCGACATCGTCATCGGCAACTGGCCGCAGCCGCCCGACCGGCTGCACCTGTCGCTGCTGCTCGAAGACGACCTGATGTGCCTCATGGGCAAGAACAACCCGCTGGCCGCCAAGGGCGCCATGACGATGGAGCGCTACATCGCCGCGCGCCACGTGGTGCCCACGCCGTATGCGGCGTCGCAGCGCGGCGTGGTCGAGACGCACCTGGCCACCTTGCGCCAGACGCGCGAGGCCTGCATTGCCGTGCCCTACTTCACCGTGGCACCGCACCTGCTGGTGGGCACCGACCTGGTCTTCACCACCGCGCGCCATTTCGCGATGCAGTTCGTGCACACGCTGCCGCTGGTGGCGGTGCCCGCGCCGCAGGGCTTTCCGCGCATGCGCTTCTACCAGCTGTGGCACGACCGCTCGCAGCACGAGCCGGCGCACCGCTGGCTGCGCGGCATCCTGGCGGCGGTGGCGTCGGGGTTGGCGCGGCCCGATGCGGCGGAAGCTGCCGCACCAGCAAGCGCCTAGGCTGATTGCCTTTCGCTCAGGCGGCCGAACCCGGCGCAGAGGCTGCGCTCCCCCACGCGCGCTCCCCTGCCCTTCGGACAGGTTCCCGCTGCCGGCGCCTGTTCTCTTCCGGCGTGCTGACCGTGGTGCTCAGCCGGTAGCCCTGCCCCGGAACGGTCTGCAGCTCCAGCCCATGGCGTCCGGCGCCCAGGCCGAGCTTGCGGCGCAGGCCGCACACGTTCGTGGAAAGCACCCCGGAGCCGCAGCGATGGCCACTGTCCCAGACCAGCGCGCGCAGTGCGTGGTGCGTCAGGACCTGATCGACGTTCCTGAACAGCACGATGGCCAGGTCGAACTCATTGGGCGTCAATTCGACCCGGATGCCGGCCACCTGCGCGCTGTCCGCGGACAGGTCGAAGCGGAACGCCTGCATCAATTCCAGCGCGCTGGTGAAGACCAGCGGCCAATGGCCGAGCCTGCGGATGGCCCGCCCCATCTGCTGTCGGGGCCGCAGTTCCGGGTCGATCACCGCAATGGTGGCGCACGCGGTCTCGCCCCACGTGATGGGCAGCCGCAGCGTGGAAGGGGTGGCGGTGTGGAGGGGGCAATGACTCTGCTTCAAGGATCACTCCAAAGGTGGATGGATGGATCGGATGGCGACATGAACGGCCTGCTGACGGTCACGGTGAGCGACACCGGCATCGGCATTGCGCCCTCGCAGCAGGTCACCCTCTTCGATGCCTATACGCAGGCCGACAGCACCACGACCCGGCGCTTCGGCGGCACCGGGCTGGGGCTGACCATCTGCAAGGAGCTGGTCGAATTGATGGGCGGCGAGATCCGGTTGACCAGCCGCCTTGGTGCGGGCACCTCGGTCGAGTTCGCCCTGCCGGTGAAGCTTGTATCGCCCCCACAAGAACTGTCCAAGGATGCCGCTGCGGCGCGTGGCAAGCCGCCTTTCGGTCCTGCGGCCACCGTGCTGGTCGTGGAGGACCATCCGGGCAACCAGTTCATCATCGCGGAGCAGTTGCGCATGCTGGGCTACGACGCCCGGATCGAAGCCGACGGCGCGGCGGCACTGGCCGCGCTCGCGCCACCGCATCCCTTTGCGCTCGTGCTCATGGACTGCCACATGCCCGGGATGAGCGGCTACGAAGCGACGCGCCGCCTCCGGGAGTGCGAGCGCGAGGCCGGTGCCGGCCATCTGCCCGTGATCGCGATCTCGGCCGCGACCGACTCGGCGCACCTCGACGAATGCATGGAAAGCGGGATGGACGGCGTGCTCAAGAAGCCGCTGCGGCTGGACGAACTGTCGAGCATGCTGCAGCTCTGGCTGGGCGGGGCGCCGTCGTCGCCGCAACGTGCCGACACGGCCTTGCCGCCGCAGTTTCACGAGGCCATGGCGGAAGACCTTGCGGCGCTGCGCCGGGCGTTCGCTGCGGGCGACACCGCGAGCGCGGCGCACCATGCGCACCGCATCAGGGGCGCGGCCCTGATGGTCGACGCTGCGGCCGTGGCAGCGCCCGCCGATGCGTTGGAGGAAATCGCCCGTGGCGAAACCGCTTCGGATCACATGCGCGTGGCGGACCTGCTGGACGAACTCCAGCTTGCGCTGTCGGCGCAGGCGGCGTTCTGAGCAGACGACGCCCTACGCTCCCGCCATCCGTTCCTTCATCAACCGCCGAAGAATCGCCAGCGCCGGCGCCTCGGTGCGCTGGCGCAAGGTCACCAGCCCGAAGCGCGCCGTGCCGCGCATCGGCGGCTCCATCCGCAACTCGACCAGGTCGGGTGCCGACTCGTGCACCGCGAGCAGCACCGTGTCGCTCTGGCGCACCACGTCGGCGATGCTGGGCAGTTCCTCGCACTGCAGGGTCACGCAGTTGGCAGGATGCGCCTGCGGGCCGTAGGTTTCGACCAACCCGCGCGCCACCTCGTCGCTCAACGGCGTCGAGGCGATCGGGTAGCGCTGCACCGCCTCGAAACTCACGCCCTTGCGCAGCCGTGTGAGCGGATGGCCGCGGCGGCACAGGAAGGCGCCACGCAGTTCGTACACGTGGGTCAGCACCAGGTCGGGCGCGGGCTTGAGCGCGCGCGCATCGACCACCAGCGCGTCCAGGCTGCGCTCGCGCAGCGCCTGCGCCAGCAGGTCGGTGCTGCCGCGTGCGATCACGGTGCGCACGGCCGGATGGTGCGTCGCCATGTGCAGCAGGAAGGGCGTCATCAGCAGCGCGCCCGGCCCCGAGCCCAGCCCGATGCGCACCGTGCCGCCCTCGCCTTCGCGCATCTGCCGGCCGCGGTCGCGCAGCGCCTCGGCCTCCGACACCAGCAGCCGCGCGCGCTCCAGCACCTCGCGCCCGAAGACCGTGAGCTCGTTGCGCCGGCCGATACGGTCGAACAGCGGCATGCCCAGCTCGTCCTCGAGCGCACGCACGCTGCGGCTGAGCGCGGGCTGCGTCAGGTGCAGCGCCTGCGCCGACTGGCTGAACGAGCCCGTGTGGGCCAGCGAAATCAGGTGCCTCAGTTGAACCAGCGTCATGGCGAAAACCTCGTTTTCAGGAATGCATTGGACTCATGCTAATGCAGCCAACAATGCATTGGACGTTGCGTCGGCCCGCTCCTAGCATTCCCCTGCATCCGGCCCCACGAGCCGGCACCACCCCAGGAGACATGACTTTGACGACGACTTCGCTCTTCCGATCCGCACTGCTGCTCGGCTGCGGGCTGATGCTGCTGGCCGCGGGCCCCGCCCGCGCCGACGGCTTTCCCGCCAAGCCCGTGAACCTGATGGTTCCCTACCCGGCCGGCGGCCCCTCGGACGCCACCGCGCGCATCTTCACCGTGCCGCTGGGCAAGGCACTGGGCCAGCAGGTGGTCGTGGAGAACCTGGGCGGCGTGAGCGGCGCCATGGCCGCGCAGAAGGTGCTGGCCGCGCCGGCCGACGGCTACTACCTCTTCCAGGGTTCGCCCAACGAGATCATCCTTGCGCCGCTGGCCAATGCGGCCGTGAAGCTCAAGGCCGAAGACTTCCGCATGGTGCACCCGGTGGCCGAGGCGGTGATGGTCTTCGTCGCCCGCAAGGACCTGCCGGCCAACAGCGTCGACGAACTCATTGCGCTGGCGCGCAAGTCGCCCGACAAGCCGCTGTCGTACGGCAGCGTGGGCATCGGCTCGCTCTACCACCTGATCCTCGAGAAGGTGCAGCTGGACACCGGCGTGAAGCTCATGCACGCGCCCTACAAGGGCAACGCGCCGCTGCTGCAGGACATCGGCGGCGGCCAGGTCGACTTTGCCGTGCTGGTCTACAGCGCCGCCATGGGCGCGCTGGCCGACCAGGGCCGGCTGAAGATCCTCGGCCAGCTCGGCGGGCAGCGCTCCGAGCTGCTGAAGAACGTGCCCACCGCCAGCGAAGGCAAGGAGCTGAAGAACGTCAACTACAAGACCTGGAGCGGCTTCTTCGTGCGCAAGAACACGCCCGAGGACGTGGTACAGAAGCTGCACCAGGCCGTCGGCGCGGCGCTGAAGGAAACGAGCGTGCGCGAGCAGCTCGCGGCCCAGACGCAGCTGGCCTCGCCGCAGACGACGCTGGCCGAATCGGCGAAGTTCTACGAAGCCGAGACCGCGCGCTACCGCGACATCGCCAAGTCCATCCGACTGGAACCCCAATGAGCACCACCGCCCTCCTGAACGACCTGCACGCCAGCGCCGACACCTTCATCGGCATCCGCCGCGACATCCACCAGCACCCCGAGCTCGGCTTCGACGAGCACCGCACCTCGGCGCTGGTGGCCGAAAAACTCGAAGCCTGGGGCTACACCGTCGAGCGCCACGTGGGCGGCACCGGCGTGGTGGGCCGGCTGGTGCGCGGCAACGGCACGCGCCGCCTCGGCCTGCGCGCCGACATGGACGCCCTGCCCATCGACGAAGCCACGGGCCTGGCCTACGCCAGCGAACACACGGGCGTGATGCATGCCTGCGGCCACGACGGCCACACGGCGATGCTGCTGGCGGCGGCGCAGCACCTGGCCGAGCGCGGGCGCTTCGACGGCACGCTGAACCTGATCTTCCAGCCCGCCGAGGAAGGCGGCGGCGGCGCGGTGCGCATGATCGACGACGGACTGTTCGAGCGCTACCCCTGCGACGCCATCTTCGCGATGCACAACATGCCCGGCATGGCGCAGGGCCGGCTGGCGATGCGCGAAGGCCCGGCCATGGCCTCGTCCGACTACGCCACCATCACGCTCACCGGCGTGGGCGGCCACGGCGCCATGCCGCACCGCGCGGCCGACCCCATCGTGGCCGCGGCCAGCATCGTGATGGCGCTGCAGAGCGTGGTCTCGCGCAACATCGACCCGCTGCAGATGGCGGTGGTCACGGTGGGCGCCATCCACGCGGGCAAGGCCAACAACGTGATCCCGCAGAGCGCCGTGCTCGAGCTGAGCGTGCGCGCCCTCGACCGCGAGGTGCGCAAGAAGATCGAAACCCGCATCAAGGCGCTGGTGGCCGCGCAGGCCGAGAGCTTCGGCGTGCAGGCACAGATCGACTGGCGGCCCGGCTACGCGGTGCTGGTCAACACGCCCGAAGAAACCGCCTTCGCGCGCACCGTCGCCGAAGAACTCGTGGGCCCGGCGCAGGTCACCTGGCAGACGCCGCCGCTGCCGGGCAGCGAAGACTTCGCCTTCATGCTGGAGCGCGTGCCCGGCTGCTACCTGCTCATCGGCAATGGCGACGGCGACGCGCACGGCGCCTGCATGGTCCACAACCCGGGCTACGACTTCAACGACAGCAACGTTGCGGTGGGTGGCGCCTACTGGGTGCTGCTGACCGAGCGCTTCCTGCGCGCCGCGGACTGAACGTTCAAGAAGACTGCCGCGCGAGCCATTCGCGCGGCGACACGCCCACCTTCTGCGCGAACAGGCGCGACAGCGCCGAAGCGTTGGCGTAGCCGAGGCCGTCGGCAATCGTCTTGACCGACGCGCCCGTGCGCAGCTCGGCCTGCGCGATCGTCAGGCGCCACTGCGCCAGGTAGTCGGCGGGCGTCGCGCCCACCACCGACTTGAAGCGCGCCGCGAACGCGCTGCGCGACATGCCGGCCTCGGTGGCCATCTGTTCGAGCGGCCACGGCTCGCCCGGTCGCTCGTGCAGCGCGACCAGCACGCGCGCCAGTTGCGGGTCGCCCAGGCCCGTCAGCAGGCCAGCGGGCACGCCGCTTTCCTGCGGATGGTCGAGCAGCCAGCGCAGCAGCTGGATCAGCACCACCTCGAACAGCCGGTCGGCCAGCAGCCGGTGCCCGCACAGCACGCGCCCGGTTTCCGCGAACAGCAATGCCAGCGAAGCTTCGAGGCCGCCGACCGCATGCAGCGGCAGCCGCACCAGCGGCGGCAAGGCGCGCACCAGCGGGTGCGCCTCGCCGCCGTCGAAGTCGACCGTGGCGCAGACGAAATCCGAACCTTCGGTGGGCGCGTTGTGGAAGTCGTGCGCCAGCGGGCGCGGATAGAACAGCAGGCTGGGCTCCTTCACGACCAGCTTGCGCGGCACGCCGGCCGAACGCACCGACGGCGCCGAATGCGTGACCACCATCTCGCCGCGCCGCATCACATGCAGGAAGCTGCGCCCCTCTTTCGCCGCGAAGTGCGTCACGCCGCACAGCGGCCCCGTGTGGAACAGGTGGGCGCGGACACGGAAACGCTCGAGCAGGGACGAGAGCCTGTCGATGGGCGGCGGCGGTGATGCGCTCGGCATTGGACGAAAAGGTATGTTGAATGGATGAAAGCGTTCAAATCATACGGATTGCGGGAAGACACTGCTTGCATCGTCATCACCGAAAGGAAGTCTTCATGCCCCGCGTCAACCTCGTCACCGACACCGCCGCCACCGGCGACGCCCAGGTCTTGCTCTCCCAAATCCACGGTGCCTTCGGCGCCACGCCCAACATGTTCCGCGCCGTCGCCAACTCGCCCGCGGCGCTGCGCAGCCTGTGGGGATCGTTCGGCGCGCTCGGCGGCGGCGTCATTCCGGCGCAGCTCGGCGAGCAGATCGCCGTGGCCGTCGCCGACCGCAACGCTTGCCACTACTGCCTCGCGGCCCACACCGCGCTGGGCCGCAAGGCGGGCGTGTCGGCCGCCGACATGGCGGCCGCGCAGGCCGGCGAATCGGCCGACCCGCGCACCGCGGCGGCGCTGCGCTTTGCGCTCAAGCTCGTCGATGCGCGCGGCCAGGTGAGCGACACCGACGTGCAGACCCTGCGCGCCGTGGGCTTCGACGACCGGCACATCGTCGAGATCCTGGCCCACGTCGCGCTGAACCTGTTCACCAACTACGTGAACGTGGCGTTCCAGGTGCCGGTGGATTTCCCGCAGGTGAAGCTGCGCACCGAGGCAGCCTGACATGGCCTGGCCGCGCCCCGAGGCACCCGAGCTGCAGGTCGCGCAGTGGCTCAACACCGACGCGCCCATCACGCTCGCGTCGCTGCGCGGCCGGGTCGTGGTGCTGCACGCATTCCAGATGCTGTGCCCGGCCTGCGTGTCGCACGCCTTGCCGCAGGCGAAGAAGACTCAGAAACTGTTCGCCGCGAAAGACGTCGCGGTGATCGGCCTGCACTCGGTGTTCGAGCACCACGACGTCATGACGCCCGCCGCGCTCGACGCCTTCGTGCGCGAGTACCGGCTGGGCTTTCCCATCGGCATCGACCAGCCCTCGCCCACCGGCGGCATTCCCGCCACGATGCGCGACTACCAGTGGCAAGGCACGCCGAGCACGGTGCTGATCGACCGGCAGGGCCGCCTGCGGCTGAGCCACTTCGGGCTGCTCGACGACATGGCGCTGGGCGCCGCCATCGGGCAGCTTGCGGCCGAAGAGGCGCCCGCGCATCTCATCGCGCAGCCTGCGTACGAGGCGTCGCCAGACGGCCCCTGCGACGACACCGCCTGCCGCGCCTGAAAGAAGAAAGGACACTCACCGCATGCCATGCATCGCCCTGCAACACCTCGCCTTCGAAGACCTCGGGCGCTTTGCCAGCGTGCTCACCCGGGCTGGCCACGCCATCGACTACCGGCAGGCGGGCCCGTCCGCGCTCAGCGCCGACGAATGGCGCCACGCCGACCTCGTCGTGGTGCTCGGCGGCCCCATCGGGGCGTACGACACGGCGACCTACCCCTGGCTCGCCGAAGCAATCGCCGGCCTGCGCGAACGGCTGGCGCTGCAGCGGCCCACGCTGGGCCTGTGCCTGGGCGCGCAGCTCATGGCCCGTGCGCTCGGCGCGCGCGTGTACCCGTCGGGGCACACGGAGATCGGCTTGGCGCCGGTCGACCTGAGCGCGGCGGGCCGGGCCTCGTGCCTCGCGGCGCTGGACGGCGAGCCCGTGCTGCACTGGCACGGCGACACCTTCGACCTGCCGCCCGGCGCCGAACTGCTCGCAAGCACCGCACGCACGCCGCACCAGGCCTTCCGCCACGGCCGCCATGCGCTGGCGCTGCAGTTCCACCCCGAGGCCGACCCCGCACGCATCGAACCCTGGCTCATCGGGCACCACCACGAACTGGTCGCGGCCGGCATCGACATCCCCGCGCTGCGCGCCCGCAGCGCCGAGCTGGCCGACCTGCGCTCCGATGCCGCGACGCGCATGCTGACGGCATGGCTGGACCAGCTCGCATGACGCAGCCCACCCTGCCCATCGACGCGCTGTTGGTCGGCCCCGTGGCCCTGCTGCCCGACGGCCGCACACGCAGCGGCATCCGCAAGACGCCCACGGCCGATGCGCTGTGGCTGTCGCCCACCGGTCTGCAAGGCGATGCGCAGGCCGACCTGCGCATCCACGGCGGTGTCGAGAAGGCCGTGCACCACTACCCGCGCGAGCACTACGCCGGCTGGGCGGCGGGCGGCCAGCGCACCGAACAGCTGGCGCACGCGGGCGCCTTCGGCGAGAACATCTCGACCACGGGCTGGAACGAATCGACCGTGTGCATCGGCGACGTCGTGCAGCTCGGCGACGCGCGGGTGCAGCTGTCGCAGGGTCGGCAGCCCTGCTGGAAGCTCGACGCCCACTTCGGCAGGCCCGGCATGGCGCGCGAGATGCAGGCGCGCGGCTGCACGGGCTGGTACTACCGCGTGCTCGAACCCGGCTGGGTGCGGGCCGGCGCCCTGGCCACGCGCGTGGAACGCCCGCACCCGGACTGGCCGCTGTCGCGCCTCATCGCGCTGCTGTTCTCGCGCGACGCGCGCTTCGCCCCCGAATGGGAACAGGCCGCCGCCCTGCCCGCCCTGGCCGAGCGCTGGCGCGCCACCTTTCGCAAGCGGGTGGATGCGGGGCGCGTCGAAGACTGGGGGCCGCGCCTGCGCGCACCGCAGGCCTGACGCAGTTTAGAACGCCGACACGCGCCGGAACGACCGCGGCGCCGAGTCGTTGCCCGCCGACACCGCCAGCAGCAGCTCCACCCCGGTGGCCGGCGCGCGCGCCGGCGCCACGCCCGGCAGGCGGCGCCAGCCCAGGCCGGGTTCCCAGGCGCGCAGCTGGAAGGTGGCGACACCGTCGAGCACCGCCACCCGGTCCGCAGGCTCGGGCGCCTGCAGCGGAAACACGGCCGACACGGGCCCCGCCGCGCGGTAGAGCACATCGCCGCGCACCCACCATTGCACGCGCTGCCACTGCCCGGGCGCGGCCGGTGCGGTGCGCACGATCTCGACCACGAACGGCGCGCCGTTCGGCTGGCGCGCCTGCATCGCCACCGGCAGCAGCGGCGCGGCGGCCGAAGGATTCGCCGATGCAGCCGCCGGCGCCGGCAGCTCGGTGGTCGCGCGCAAGGCCACGTCGCGCTCGAACTGGTCCAGCACGCGCAGCAGCCGGGCCACGCGCTCGGTGCGGTCTTCGAGCTGGTCGTTCGCGCGGCTCACGCTGTCCAGGCCGCGCCAGGACATCACAGCGAGCACGGCCATGAGCGCGATGGCGATCATCACCTCGACCAGCGTGAAGCCGCGCTGCATCGGCCTCATGGCGGTGCGCTGCGCGTGTGCAGCGTGGCCAGCAGCCGGTCTTCGTCGTCGGCCGCGTAGACCTGCACGCGCACGGGCCGCAAGCCATCGACCACGGTCCCCACCTCCAGCCGGCAGACGAAGCGGATGCCGCCCTGCGGGCAGTCGCTGCGCGACACGCCCGGCGTGGTGGGCGCGCCGCCCAGCTGCAGTTCCGCCAGCTGGTTGCCCGCCGACAGCATCGCCAGCGACTGCCGCTCCAGCAGGCCGAGGTTGCCGATGGTGAGGCTCGAGGCGCGCACGATCGCGGCCAGCGCGATGCTCACGATGGTGAGCGCAATCAAGATTTCGATCAGCGTGAAGCCGCGGTTCTTAGCGCACATGAAACGCCCCGGACGCATCCCGCGTCACCGTCACCGTGGCCGCACCATGCCGCAGTTCGCGCTGCCAGCTCGCGCCCACAGGCTCCGACGTGAGCACGACCGGCCCGGCCGGCACGACCTCGACCGGCCCCACGCGCCAGCCGCGCGGACGCAGCTCGTCGTCCGCCGCGAAGGTGTCGAGCGCGCCGAGCGTGGTCACCTGCGGGATCGCGCTGCCGCCGCGCTGCACCCAGGTGCCGCGCGCAAAGCGGTAGCCCTCGGCATCGGCCTGCCAGGCGATCGTGCGGCCGTCCACGCGCACCTCGTTCTGCGCCACGGCCAGGTGCCGCGCCAACTCGCGCGCGTCGCGCCGCAGTTCCTGCGCGGGGTCGGGCGCGATGCCCAGGCTGATCGCGGCGGTGGCGATGCCGACGATGACCAGCACGATCATGAGTTCGATCAACGAGAAGCCGCCCTCCCCGCCTGCGCGTGGTCGCATGCCGCTCGTCATCCCGTTGTGGAAACACGCCATGCGGCCGATGCTAGGCAGGCTGCGTGATGCCGCGATGAAACGCAGCGCTGACACGAAACCCCAACGCCCGCGTGATAGACACAGGGGGTGCCCGCCGCCCTCGCGGCCCGCTGACCGCCCCTCACCATGCGCCCCTTCACGCCACCTTCCGCCCGCCTTCTCGTTCATGCCGCGGGCCTGTCGCTGGTCGTGGCCGGTGTCGTGACCTGGGGCCGGCTGCTCACACCTTCTGCCCCGCAAGTGCGAACCGCGCCCGCGCAAGCCGCTGTCGCCGATCCCACGGCCGATGCGCTCGCCGCCTGGTTCGGGCCCGGCGAGGTCCGCGCGAACATCGCGGTCAAGGGGTTGATCAAGGGCGCGGGCCAGGCCGGTGTGGCCGTGCTGTCGGTGAACGACGGCGCGCTGCAGTCCTACCGGGTCGGCGATGCGCTGGGCCGCGCGCTCACGCTCGCGGGCATCGAGGCCGACGCGGTGACGGTCGACAAGGCCGGCACTTCGCTGCGCATCGCCGCGCCGGTGCTGCCCACGGCGCCCGGCATCGTGCGCGCCGCGCCCTGAACCTTTGCGGCGCTCAGGGCGCCGTTTCGCGCGGGCGCGCATCCGGCGCCGAGGCCCAGTTCGACAGCGCGTGCAGCAGCCCGCGGTTGACGCGGAAGTCGCCGTCGCCCGACTCCGGCAGGAAGGCGCCCGACAGCGCCCGTGTCACCACGCGCACCGCACGCGGATCGCCGCCGAAGGCTTCGAGCTCGCGCGCGAAGGCCGCGCGCGCGGGCAGCTCGTCGGCAAAGCGCTCGAAGCCCACGAACCAGCGAAAGAGCATGTTGTAGGCCAAGCTCTCGTGCACCTTCTGCGCGTCCTCGAGCGAATAGATGATCTGCAGCATCAAGCTCTTGAACAGCGTCGCGGCATCGACCGTGCCGCCGTGCTGACGCTCCAGCTCGGCCAGCAGCGTGCGTTCGCAGCGCAGCGTGTCTTCCACCTGGTCGCGCAGCGCCACCAGCGGATGGCTCTGCGGCACCAGCGCGCGCAGGTTGTCGGCCTGCACCCAGGCCTGGTGGCTCACGATCCAGACCCAGGGCGAGCCGTAGCGGTTGACCGCCACCGGGCCTTCGCGCGCGCGCTCGACGATCTTCGAGAGCCGGGCGTCGAGCTCCTGCATGGTGACCCGCAACGGCGACATCCACTTCATCTCGTTCGCTCCCTTCACGTTGCCGCGCCGTCGCGGCGCAATTCGGCCAGCGCCTGCCGCAGCGTGGTGTCGACCCGCCGCGCCGTCGTGCCCTGGCGCCGGGCCACCTCCTGGCGCGACATCTCGTGCCAGCGCAGCGCCAGCAGCACCGAACGATGGCGCTGCGGCAGGCGCGCCATGGCGCGGTCGACGGCGGCGACGTCCGAGCGCGCCTGCGCGATCTGCGCCGGACCGGGGCGCGGGTCGGCCATCGCCTCGAGGTCGGCGCCTTCCGCGCTCACGCCCTGCCAGCGCTTGCGTGCGCGGATGCGGTCCATCGCGAGGTTGGACGCCACGCGGTACACGTAGGCGTCGGGGTTGGCGGGCACCTCCTGCAGCGTGCATTCGCCCAGCCGCAGCCAGGCCTCGTGCAGGCATTCGCTGGCCAGGTCCGCGCAGCCGAGCTGCCGTTCGAGGCGCCGGTGCAGCGGCGCGTACTGCGCCACGAGGTGCTGCTGCAGCTGGACACCCGGCGTCGGCGCCGCCACCGGCCGTGGGGCCGGACGCAGCGCGGGCAGCGCAACCCGGTCGTCGATCAGGCGCCAGACCGAAGGCCGCATCGAGGAGAACCGGTCCGGGGCGCGTCGCAAGGCGTGAGGATGGGGAGTCATGGTCGGTTTCGCTGAGCGCCCGCCGCGCCGCCCCCGGACTCTCCGGTGGCGGCAGCGGCCAGGCCTGGGACAACAAGGGAAGGAACACGGGCGCCCGTCGGCCGGGGCGCGGGCTCGACGGGGCGTTCAGCGTTGCAGGTTGGCGCGCTCCTCGTCCGTCAGTTGCCGGCTCATCGTCGGCGGCAGGCTGCCACCGCCGCCGAGCACGCGGATCACGCTGCGCGGGTTGTAGCTGGCGGCGGTCGTGGCGGCCTTGGCGCTGTCGGCCGGCGCCTGTGCACCGTTGCTTCCGGTTCCACTGACCGGCTCGTTGCCGAAGCCCAGCACGCGCACCGTGAACACCGACGGCAGCGCCTGGCGCGCCGCCGCGCGTTCGCGCTGCATCACGTCCTGCGCCGCCATGTTGGCCTGCGAGGCCGCGGCGCTGGCGTTGGTCAGCGCGCCCACGTTCACCGAGGCCACCACCGGCAGGCCGGCCGATTCGCCCTTGACCTGGATGTTGGCGGCGTTTACCACCTGCAGCGCGGCCACGTTGACGTTGCCCGACACGCGGATGCCCGCCTCGCCCGCGTCGATGGTGCCCAACGGCGCGATCAGGTCGACGTCGCCCGGCGGCACTTCGGCGATGGGCGCCAGCGTCGCGATGCCCGCGCCCGAGCTCGGGGCCTGCGGCGACACCTCGACGTTGCCGACGTTGTCGTACACCCGCTTGGGCGGCGTGAACACCACCGTGGTCTTGGCGCCGCGCCCGGCGTTGATGTCGCCCTTCTCCGACCACGCGAGGATGTCGCCGCCGAAGGTGGTCATGATGCGCGACAGCCCGAGCAGCAGGCTGCCCTCGCTGAAGAAGCGGATGTTGCCCTGCCCCTGCGTCAGCACGCCCGAGGTGGCCGGCGGCACCGCGCCCTGCACGCCCAGGATGATGCTGCCGCCCGGCGCGAGCATGTCGATGTCGCCGCCGAACTGGGTGCGCACGCCCGAGCCGCCGAACATGGTGATGTCGCCGTCGAGCGCCGCGCGCATCGGGAACAGCGTGGCGATCATCTCGCGCCCGCGCAGGTAGCTGCCCTGGCGCGGACCGTCCGCGTCGTTGTACTCGCGCCCGCCTTCGCGCAGCTCGGCGTAGTACACCTCGCGCAAGAAGATGCGCTGCTGCGCCGGGGCCAATGCGTCGAAGTACGCGAGCGCATGCGCGGTGGTGTCGGCGTCGAAGCCGTAGCGCGCCTTCAGCCAGGCGGCCAGTTCCACCTCGTAGGTCTTCGCGGCCTTGCCCGGCTGTTGCGCCAGCGGCGTGCCGGTTTCGGCGCGGTTCGAGGGGTCGAGGTAGCGCGCGCGGACCGGCGCCATGTCCAGCCCCTGCGTCGCCGCTTGCGCGCCCACGCCGGCCATGAGCGCCACCGAGGCGCCGGGCCGCGTGTCGTCGGGCACGATGGGGCCGATCGAGGTGATGCCGCCGCGGTCTTCCTGCCGCAGGTGCCGGCCCGCCGAGACCTCGAGCGTGCCGGGGCCGGCGATGTCGACGTTGGCATAGAGGATGTCGCGGCCGGCGGAGATCACCGAGACGTCGGAGGGCTGCTGGTGGACGATGAGGTTGCCGCGTGAGGCTGTGCTCTGGAGCTCGCTCGGACGCTCCACCCAGAACGTGCCCGGCGCATCGCCGGTGTTGACGATGTCCCGGCCGGCCTTGATCCAGATCGGGCCCGCGGCGTGGTACCAGGTCGCGCTGCCGTCGGGCAGGGTCAGCGTCTCGCCGGTGCGCAGGCCGACGATGTCGCCGCTGGCCGCATAGAAGCGAACGGGCGGCGCAGCGGCGTCACGGGCCAGCGGCTGCGCTGCCGTGTTCGGGCCGAAAGCGAACAGCGAAGGCCCGAAGAACTGGGAGCCGGAAATGGCCGTCCCCGTGGGCGAGGCGTTGGTGACGAACTGCTTCACCCCCTGCGCGTCGAACTCGGCAAAAAACGCCGGATTGAACGGCGTCGGCAGCGGCGTGCCGGTGCCCGACATGCCCATGCCGAGTTGGCCCGCGTAGATCGAACCGCCCGACAGCATCTCGAATTCGCCGCGTGCGGAAGGCGCCAGGGTCAGCCCGTAGCTCAGTGCCACAGGGTAGTACCGTGCTTGCGGCAGCGCCGCATAGCCGGCGTAGATGTTCCCCGTCAACGCGGCGGCGTGAAAGATGCCCGGATAGACGATCCATGCGTCGGGTGAAGTCGTCTTCAGTGTCGAGTCGGCGCTGTCCCGGCGTGCCATCACGGGCGTCAGGTGCCCACCCGCCGACAGCAGGTCGATCGCGCTGCGATCGCTCCACAGGCTGAACCAGCCCTGCCCGCCTCCGTCGTAGCCGGTGCCGCCGACGCTGAAGGCCGAAGTGTTCGGCGTCGGAACGCGCCCGGGGTCGGCCGCGGCACCGAGCACCAGGTCGCCGCGCGTGCTCAGGCGCATCGTCGCGTCGCCCGGCAGCAGATTGATGCCACCGCGCGCGTCGGCGAAGGTCGGGTTGAAGGGATCGATGGCGCGTGTGTCGATCGGGTCGCTCAGGTTGAAGTTGCTCGACAGGTATTGCAGGCCCAGGCTGCCGATCGACGCCGCGCGCACGTCGGTGCTGCCGCGCAGGTTGGCGATGGCGCCGGTCAGCACGAGGTTCTCCGCGGCCCCGTTGAGCGCGCGGTGCGGGTTCAGGGCGCCGGCCACGCGCATGTCGATGTCGCCGCCGCCTGTGAGGGTCAGCGCACCGTCCGCGCCGACGCGGCCGGTGCTCGCCACGGCAAGCACGAGCCCGCCGCTGCTGGGTCTGTCCTGCGAGTTCACCAGTGGCTGCGGCGTGCGCGGTGCGATGGCCCCTGCATCTCCAGCGACACGCACGCTCAGGTTGCCGCCGCCCAGCGTGCCGAAACCGGTGAAGCCGGCCAGCGTCGGCGGTGTGAACGTGCCGGGCATGGCGATGCCGCCGACGTAGGCGCCGAAGTTGATCCACCATGCGCTCGGGATCGGGCTGTCGATGCCCGCCGTGCCCGAGCCTTGCCGCCAGAGCCAGTTGCCAGCCAGCACGCTCGAGCGTTCTTCGGAGACGATGTGACCCACGAGATCGCCGCCGGCTGCGATCAGCAGGTTGCCGCCCTGGTCGGGGTACCACGCGCGGTAGGCCGAGAGCGCGCCGTTGTAGTCGGTCAGCGGCGACTGCGGCCCCAGCAGGCCGTCGGCGCCGCTGCCGCGTGGGCGGTTGTGGCCCGCCTCGGTCGCGGTGGCCGTGCCGGCCGTGTACACGCCGAAGGGCGAACGCATCCGCAGGTCGCCGGCTGCCAGCAACTCGAGGTCGCCGGTGCCGGTGCGCAGCACGCTGAAGGCGGGCGTGTTCGGCGCGCCGACAGCCCGTTCCTGGCCACCGCCGGGCACGCAGAGGCCGGGGCCGATGTCGCACCACCACAGGTCGTCGGGCTCGACCGGTGTGCCGGGCGGGCGACCCAGCCAGTTGCCCGGGGCCCAGACCAGCGGACCGTTGCCGGGACCCATTTCGATCGTGAATTTCAGCACGCTGTGTGCGTCGGCCAGCTGCAATGCCGCGCGCGAATCCGGTCGCGTTGCCCGGCGGTCGGCCGCGCCGAGGTCGGCGCCCGCCACCAGCTGCAGGTCCCACGAGGTGGCGCCTTCACCCAGCATCGGGGCGATCGCCCAGTTGCGCCCCTGCACGCCATCGGCCGTGGGCCGCAGTTGCACCGGCGTGTTGCCGGGCAGTTCCAGCGAGGTGTTCGACGGAATCAGCGCACCGCGCGCGAGTTGCAGCGGGCCGGCCATGGTCATCTCCACCGGCAGCTCCACGCCCTTGGGCCAGGTCAGTGCGCCCACCGAGGCCGGCGAGCGCAGCGCGGTGCCGGCGCCCAGCCGCGTCTGGGGCGGCAGCGTCACGGCCGTGGCCAGCACCGAGCCGGCGGCATGGGCCAGCGAACCGTCGGGGCGGTAGATGTTGGCCGCGACCACGGTGCCGGCCGGCAGGCTCCACGGCGCTTGCAGCACCGCGTCCACGGGCAGCACCGTGCCGGCGGGCAGCGTGGTGGGGTTCACGGCCACGCTGTAGTTGAGGGTGGCGCCCGCGGGGAAGCGGGTGCCGGTGTCGAGCGTCACGCCGTCGATGGGCACGACGACGGCGCCGCCGGCGTAACGCCCTTCGGCGAGCATCCAGCCCACATCGTCCGGCGTGGCCGGCGGTGGCGCGAAGCCGTCGTTGATGCTGCCATGCACGTTGAGTGCGCCGGCCGCGCGGATCACCAGCTTGCCGGGCTCGCCGAAGCCGCGCCGCGCCGGATCGCCGCGGTGGGCCGCGGGGCCGTAGCGGTAGCCCGAGAGGTCGAGGTCGCCGTCCACCGTGAGGTCGCCGTTCGGGTTGTTCAGCCGGTCGCTCACGATCTCCACGCCCGGGCGCAGGTGGTAGCTGCCCAGGCCTGCGAGGCGTGCCGACAGCGAGGCATTGACCAGCGCCTTGTCGATGAAGGCGACGCTGTGGCCGTCGATCTCGTCGAGGAATTTCTGCGTGATCAGTTGGGGCCTGTGGCCCGTCACGTCGGGCGTCGGCGCCAGCGGCGCGTCGTCGTAGGTGCGGAAGGCATTCACTGCGACGGTCTTCGCGCCCGTGATGACCGGCGTGCCCTCGACCGCCACGGCCACGTCGTCCGCGCCGAGGCGCGGCGCATTGAGGTCGAGCGTGCCGCGCGCGCGGCCGTCGTTCTGCCCGGCGCGGGTGCCCACCGGCACGTCGGTGCCGGCGCGCAGGTCGATGCGTGCGCCACTGCCCAGCGTGAGCGTGCCGTCACGGCTCGTGAGGTCGACCGCGGCGCGGTTCGGGCTGTCGATGATGCGGCCCGCGCTGTCCACGCGCAGGCCCGTGCCGTGCGCGTCGAGCGTGCCGTTCACGCGCAGGTCGCCCGCCGCGGCCAGCCGGATGGTGCCGACCTGCACGCCGCTCGCGTCGATGCGCCCGTCCACGCGCAGGCTGCCGCCGTCCAGCGCGATGGACACCTCGCGCGCCTTCACGCCGTCGCCCACCACGAGGTCGCCCTGCTTGATCTGGAAGCGCCGCGCGCCGAACACGCCGCCGTCGTTGAGCCGCTGGTTCAGGCCCGCGAAGTCGGACAGGGTCCGGGCGCGCACGGTCAGCTCGCCTGCGTCGTAGGGCACCAGGGTGCCGCCCGCGTCGTAGCTGCCGCTGGTGGCGCCGCGCAGCGCGCCGTCCAGCGCGACATGGCCGGCGCCCTCGCCCAGCGCCACGGCCTCGATCGTGCCGCCGCGCTGGCGGCGCGCCGACACATCGATGAGGCCGCCCGCCGCCTGCGTGATGTGGCCGGCCGCGCTGGTCATCAGCAGCTCGCCGCCGGCGCTGTCCTTCGCCACGTCGAACAGCGTCACGGTGCGACCCGACAGGTCGATGCGCGAGGCCGTGCCGAGCGTGACGTTGTCGGTCGCCACCAGCACCAGCCGGCCGGAGGGCAGCACGATGCTGCCCTCCAGCCCGACGCGCTTCCCCCTGAGTTCCAGTGTCGCGCCCAGCGCGTCGCTCGTGCCCGGTGCCACGCCTTCGGGCACGGCCACGGTGATGTCGCCGCCCGCGGTGATCCGCATCGTCGAGGCCGCCTGCCCCGTGAGCACCGGCGCCACCACCGCGAGGTTGCCGCCTTCGTAGGCATAGCCCTCGCCCGGCGTGTAGGCGCCCTGGCGCTGGTGCACCGCGAGCGTGCCGCGACCGCTCGAAGTGACACGCTCGCTGGCGTTCAGCTTCACGTCGGCAAAGCCCAGCGCCAGGCGCGCATCGGTGGCCTGGCCGCTGGGCTGTGCATACGGGCCGTGGCCCAGCACGATGGTGCGGGCGCCGATCTCGAGCGTGCCTGCGCCTAGCAGGTCGGCCATGGCCGCGCCGGGCACGGCGTCGGAGCCGGACCAGACGAACTCGCCCGCCCGGATCGCGGCCACATCACCCGCCGCGCCGTAGCCGTGGATCGCCGGCGTGCCGAACACCAGCCGGTCGAGGCCGCTGGCGTCGAGCTTCACGGCGCCGAAGATGTTCACGGCGTCGCGCGCGTTGAGGATCAGGGTCTCCAGCGCCGGCGCACCGATGGCCGTGTTGCCCGCCAGCAGGCGGTCCAGCCGCGCCTGGTTCAGCGCCAAGCCCAGCGGCAGGCGGCCGTTGGCACCTGCCGCCGCAATGGCGGCGTCCTCGCCGAGGTTGACCGCCGCCACCGCGAGCGACAGGTTGCGCGTGCCGTAGGACACGTTGTCGGCCAGCGTCAGCGCACCGTTCGTGGCGATGGCCAGCGTGCCCTCGGACACCAGCTGCGTGGTGCCGCTGCACGAGCTCGTCACGCACTGGCCGACGTGGATGCCGACGGAATACGGCACATCGGGCGACGACGCGCCCAACTGCAAGTTCAACCAGCCGTTCGACAACGCAAGCACCGAGGTGCCCGTGAACACATAGCCCGCGCTCGAGTCGAAACCCGAGGCCTTCTGGCCCAGGGTGCTGAGCGAGGCGCCTTCCTCGATGACGATCTGCTGCTCGCCCACGAAGCCGGGACTGCTCGCCAGCACGATGTCGCCCGCCGACAGGCGCGCGCCGCTGCGCACCACCAGGCTGCCGTCGCCGCCGATCGTGGCCAGTCGTCCTTTCTGGCCGTACTCGACGAAGATGCCGCCATTGAGCACCAACCGTGGTGCATGCAGCTTGCTGAGTTCGTCGGCCTGCACCGACGCACCGGCCAGGCCGGTGGCGGCCGTCTGCCCCGCCGCCAGCACCTCGCCCAGGCCGCGCACGTTCACCGTGCCGCCGAAGCCGTCGGTGCCGGGCGCCGCATCCAGGCGCACCTGGCCGTCGAAGGTGAAACCCAGGCGGTTCGTGTCGGTGTCGGTGGGCTTGGCCAGGAAGATGTCCAGCGTCTTCGCATCGACCGTGAGCATCCCGCGCGCAAAACCCTGGCGCGCCGCGTCCGCGCGCATGAACGTGTTGTAGTCGGTCTCGCGGTAGCTCGAATGCGCACGGACCTGCGTACCGGGCGTGAGCACCAGGCGGTTCGGCAGCGCCTCGCGGATTGCGGTGTGGGCCACGCCCAGGTAGCCGGGCGCGACATACGAGCCGTTGCCCACGCCGGTCACGCCCGAAAGGCCGATGCGGTCGCCCGCGCCGACCTCGACGCGGAAGGCGCCGGGGAGCAGCGCATAGGTCGAGGGCATCAGCGTGTAGGTGCCGGCCGGCAGGCCCGGCACGCCGGCCGGAAGGGTGACCTGCTGCCCCACCCCCGGTGCGCCGAAGCCGGGCTCGGGCGCCACGGGCGCATAGCGGGCCGCGCTGCCGGGCACGATGGCATACACGCCGCTGCGGCGGTCGCTGTAGCCGTTGAAGGGGTTCGCGTTCGCGAGCGGCGTGGCCAGCACGTCGACCGAGCCGCCCCGACCGGTGGCGAAGCCCGCGCCCGACAGCGTGCCGCCACCCGACAGGTCGAGCAGCGAAGCGGCCTGCGCGTCGACATGGCGGGCGTTGAAGCCGATGCCGCGCCGGACGGCCGCAGAGCCTTCCATTCCGCCCGCGCCGACCGGCGTCACGGACTGTCCGCCGTAGCGATAACTCAGGCCGTCGACCGTGCCGCCATAGGGCATCTGCAGTCCCGCACCGCTCACCGAGGTTTCGCTGCCCGCCAGCAGCGTCACCCGCTCAGCCACCTCGCCTGTGAAGCTGGAGCCCAGTTGAAGGCGTCCCAGCGGGGCACGCAGGATGCCCCCCTGCTCGATGGTCTCGGCGCCGAGCCGCAGGCTGCCGAACGCCGAGTACGGCGTCGCGACCTCGCCGTCACCGTGGCGGCGGATCGCCAGCACGCTGCCCTCGGCGTAGCGCGGCGTCTCGCCGGAAGCCGGGTCCCGTGGCATCACGCCTGCCAGGATCCGGGCACTGGCATCCGTGGCCGGGTACACCTGCGCGGCGGTCAATGCCAGGTTGCCGGCGGTTGCCAGCTCCGTCGTGATGTCGGTGAGCCCCTCGCTCCCCATGCCGCCCAGAAGACGGATGTCGCCGCGGCTCGTGAGTTCGACGGCTGCGAATCCGCGCCGGTCCATCGCGTAGTTCGAGGTGCGCAACTCGACTGTCGCTCGTGCACCGAAGCCAACGCGGTCGCGCACGTCGATCAGGTCGCCGGCGACCGCGAAGGTGCCGTCGGGCACCTGCGTGGACGGTCCTTGCGCCCAGCCGGCCTCGGGCATGGTCGAGTCATCGGGGACCTTCGGCCTGCGCACCCCCGCCAGCCGGACATAAGGCGCACTCAGCGACACCGAAGACCCTGCCGCCGCTGCGTCGCTGTGCGCGTACGAAGCCGCGTACAGGCGCAGGCTCTGTCCCAGGTTCAGTGCGACGTTGCCATCGAAGCTCAACGGACCATGAACCAGCAGCGAGAGGTTGTCGAAGCCTCCGGCCTCGATGCGATCGACACCGATCCGGCCCGTGCCCGTGCGCAGGAGTTGTCGTGCGTCGAAGCGCGAAGTCGCCGCCACGAGCGGGCTGTCGCCCTGCGTCTGGGCCAGCACCATTTCGCGATGACGCAGGAGTTCGCCTGTCGTGAGCACGGTCGGGTAGATCGCCGACTCGAGCGCCAGCGCCAGCGTGCCGCCCGCGGCGCCCGTCCCCCCGGCGGCCGCGCGCAGCGTGCCGTCCAGGTACAGGCCCTGGCTCGACGAGAGGACGATGGTGCCGCCGTTGCTCGCCACCGGCACCGGCGAGGTCATGCCGCGCGGCCCGCCCGCGCCCGGATCGAGGTCGGCACGCGTGCCCGACGCATCGAGCAGCGCGCCCGGGCGAATGACGACGAAGGCTTCGGGCGCCTGGGTCAGCCCGGTCTGCTCCCAATCGAATGCGCCACCGATGCGGATCGTGCCGCCGTCGGGCACTTGCCCGTAGGCCCGCCCGAAGTTGTCGTAGGCCACCGCGGCCCGCGCCGAGGCGTCGAGCATGGCGCGCTCGCCGATCCACACCAGCCCGGGTTGGCCCGGACTGCCCGCCTGCCCACTGCCGGGCAATCCGCTGCCCTCCACGCTGATGGTGCCGCCCGGCGCGCGCAGCAGGCCGTCGACCGTGATCTCCCGGCCGCGCAGGCCGATGGACTGACCCGCATCGACCGTGATCTCCGCACCCGGGCGCACATCGACCGGCGCCCGCGACACCGTGGCCACGCCGTTGTCCACGAGCGCCTGCAACTGCAGGCTCGCGCCGCCGCGCTGCGTGAGCACGCCGCGCACCGGGTCTTCGGTCCACAGCGGCGGCATCCACAACGCGAGTGCGCGCTCGGGCTCGCTGCCGCCTGCGACGGTCTTCGCATCGGGCGCAAAGCGGTAGACCGGCATGCGCACATCGAGCTTCGCGCCATCGGCCACGACCAGCCCGAGGTGTCCGTTGATGTCGTAGCGCGAGAAGCCTGACCGGAGGATGCCGCTGTCGATGCCGATCTGCGCGAGGGCCGTGACGGGCCGGTTGAACACGGTGCCGGCCGCCACCCGGGTGCCGCTCGCAATGGTGAAGTCGGCAGGGGCTACCTGGCCTGCGTGGACAGTCGTCGGTTGGGCCGTGATGCTCAACCCGTTCGGGAAGACCGCAGCGGGAACGACGAAAGAGATAGGAAACTCCTCGACGCTGGACATCCACACGATCCTCGCACCCGCAGGCACCGTGACAGGCTCCTGGCCTTCGTCCGTGCCCCAGGAGCGAAAGGTCGTCGACGCGCCATTCACGATGGCCGTGATCGCATAACTGCCTCGCGTACTCTTCGGACGAGGCAACGTCCAATCCGCTGCGATGGTGACGGCTTTCTCGCCATCATCGAAGAACGGCGACGATCCCAGCGTTTCTCCCGGAAGCGCCCGTGTGCGCTGGTAGTGGTAATCAACCGGCAGGATGCTGCCCGCCTTCACCTGGTAGTCCTCCAGCAGGATCAGGTCGGTGGCCGCGCGCTCGCCGAGCGCTTCGCCGCCGATCACCACCCCCGTGCCCGACGCCATCCGCAAGGTGCCGCCACCGCTCACGCCGTAGCCCCGGATGTCGCCATCCGCATGCAGCAGGCCGTGGGTCGCCACCGAGGTGTTGCTGTCCGCCAGCAGGTCCACATCGCCGCCGCGCCCACCGCGGGTCTTGCCGTTGGCCAGCACCGCGCCGCCCGACGACACATCGATCAGCGAACCTGCGGCCAGGTCGATCGCGCCCGTGGTGCGGATGCGCACCGCGCCGCCGTCGAGGTACGGCAGGCCGCTGCTGCCCGACGGGTCCATCTGCAGGTTGCTCCACAGCCCGCGCGCATCGAGCATCACGCCGGGCGCGACACGCACGCCGATGGCCTCGGGCGGCGTGCCCTCGGCCAG
Organism: Variovorax sp. GW821-FHT09D04; assembly: GCF_059416405.1. Lineage (NCBI taxonomy): Bacteria > Pseudomonadati > Pseudomonadota > Betaproteobacteria > Burkholderiales > Comamonadaceae > Variovorax > Variovorax sp. GW821-FHT09D04. Next base: position 813,854 of record NZ_JBWKPA010000003.1, on the reverse strand, counting down.
CGGCACGCTGACCTCGCCCGGTCCCCCCACGTTGGTGGCGCTGCGCACCACGTTGCCCAACATGATCTGGCCGCCGCGCGCCGTCAGGTCGCCGCGCACCGCCACCGTCGTCGCGTGCAGCGCGATGCGCCCGCCCGGTGCCACGCCCAGCGCGCCGTCCACCGCGATCTCCTTGCCGGCCACGGCCACGAGCGCGCCCAGGCCGAAGCCGCTGAGCTGCCGGCTGTCCAGGCGCAGCGCCTCCTTGTCGGCGGCGGGCAGCGGGTCGCCGGCCCCGAGCCTGGCCGTGTCGGCGCCCGCCCCACCGTCCGCGAACACGATGCGATCGAGCGTCGGCACCAGCTGGCGGAAGATGCCCACCGCGCCCTTCGCGGGGTCGTCGTTGAAGCCGAGGATCTGGTCGTTGCCGAGCGTGAGTTGGCCCGCGCGGGCCGCCGTAGCGTGCGACTGCGCGTAGCCGTCGAGTGCCGCGTCGCTCTTCGTGCCCTGCCCCGGCCCCTGGTAGGCAGTGGCCGTGATGTCGCCGCGCAGCACCGCCGCGCCCGTCGCCACTTCGAGGCGGCCCGCGTCGCGGCCCACCGTGTAGCCGTTTTCGAGCCGCAGCTGCGGGCCGATCAGCGGGTTGTAGAAGTAGCCCGTGGTCTTGTCGCCCCAGCGCTTGTGTTCGTCCTCGAAGCCCTTGTAGACGCCGGTGTAGACGATGTCGGCCGGCGCGCTCGACGCCTCGTACAGCCGCCCGTCGCGGCCCTTGAGCCAGCTCTGGCGGATGACGCCGGTCTGCACGTCCAGCGTGCCGCCCGAGAGGTTGATGTTCGAGCCTGCCTGCGTCACCACTTCAGCGCCCGTGAAGACCACGTGGCCGCCCTGCGCCGCCCATTCGCCGATGCCGTGGCCCTGCAGGCCCAGGTAGCCGCCCACCTCCAGCAGGCCGCCCGCCGTGTACCAGCGCTCGCCGTCGTAGCCGCCGGTGCCCGCGGCCACGCGCGTGAGCTTGCGCCGGTCGATCCACACGTTGCTGTTGTTGAGCATCGTGGTGTCGCGGTTGAGCGGTGCGTCGCGCTGCTCGTTGCCCTGGATGTTGATCTCGACGTTGTTCGAGGCCATGGCCACCCGCACGCCCACGGCGCCCGACACGTCGAGCCGTGCACCGTCGGCCACGGTGCTGCGCCCGCCCTGGCGGCCCGCGCTCACCGCGATCTGGCCGCCGGTGGCGAGCGTGGTCGACGCGCCTTCGAACAGCACGCCGCCGCCCGAGACGATCTCGATGCGCGACAGGTCGCGCCGGTCGTTGAGTTGCGAAAGGTTGTCGAACGCGCCCAATGCGGCGCCCCGGCGCAGCACGTCCTGCCTGGCCGACTCGTTGATGAGTGCGCTGCGCTGGCTGTCGAGCGCCGTGCGGCCGTCCTGTGTGTCGAGCAGCACCGCGTTCAGCGCGCGCCCGGTGACGGTGACACTGCTCTTCGCATCGGCGGCCGATGCCAGCAGATGGATCGTGCCGCGCGTGTCGACCGTGGTCGTGGCCAGCGCCACGCCGTCCTGCACCACCTTTCGGCCGGCCAGCGTGATGTCGCCCTCGGGCGCGCGCAGCAGGCCGGTGTTGCTCACCTGCCCCGCCGTGCTGTCGGGCAGGAACTGCGGCGCCACCTCGTTGCCGCGCGTGGTCGAGAAGGTGTTCTCGGCCGTGCCCTGCCCCGGGCGCACGATGAAGAAGTCGCCCGCGGCAAGCTGCGCCTGCCCGCGCGGCGTGGTGACGGTGCCGGCGTTGTGCACCTCCTTGCCCATCAGCAGCACGTAGCCGCCGCCCTGTGTCACCGAGGCCGGCGTGCGCGTGGTGAGCTGCGCGCCCGCCTCGACCTTCACCGCGCCCTGTGCATCGGTGAAGCTTGGCGCGTAGCCTTCGCCCGCGCGGGCGCTGTGGATGCCGCGTGCCTTGAACTGGTCGTCGCTGATGTGCGCGGCGGCCGCCACCAGGTTGCGCGTGTCGGTCTGGCTGGTGCCGCTGAACACCACACCGTTGCGGTTGGCGATGAGCACCGTGCCGTCGGCCTTGATCCGGCCCTGGATCTGCGAGGGCCGCGCCTTCGGGTCGTTCACGCGGTTGAGCGCGGCCCAGTCGGCCTGCTGGCGGAACTCGACCGTGGTGTTGCGACCGACGTTGAAGGTCTCCCAGTTCAGCACCGCACGGTCGCCGGTCTGCTGGATCGCCACGTGCGTGCGGCCGTCGGCCGACGGCGTCTGCTCGGGCCTGTTGGCGTTGTGCCAGCCGGCCGTGAGGCTGTTCGTGTCGACCGCGAGGCCGCCTTCGGTGAGACCGTCGGGCACCGACGACGGTGTGTTGCGCGCGGCCTCGCGCGCCGCCGCCTGGGCGGCCTGCTGCGCCGCGATAGCCTGTGCCGCGAGGTTCAGGTTGCTGATCGAACGCTGCAACTGCGCATTCGCCTGCTGCTGTTGCAGCCCCGGGTTCGTGAGGCTCGACGCCGGCATGCCGTTCGGCAGGCGCCCGCTCTGGACGGCGCCGGCCTGCGCCGCGCCCTTGTCGGCGAACCAGGCGGGGCTGAACGCCTGCCGCGCCTGGGCCACGCCCAGCGCACCCGCGGTGGCCAGTGCCACGGTCAGCGCACGCGCCAGCGGCGTGAGGCGCAGCTCGCCCTCGGTCGAAACGGCGCGTCGGCGCGAAGAATGGGCGTGCGGATTCAGGACCATGATGAGCGGGAGCGGAACGGCGCGAAGGGAGAAACGGTGGGGTCGAACGCCGCCCGGGAACCCGGACGGCGCGCGGACACATGGATGTCGTTCGCCGCGCGGGCGATCGACGGGAATCGAGGGGCAGGCAACGGCCGGGTCTGGCAGGCCGCGGGCAACAGCAACTGCCACAGCGCGAAGGCGTCGCGCCAGGCCCGCGCATGCGCCGCGCTGCGTGCACACCAGCCCGCAAGCGCCTGCGCCTCGGCCTCGCTGCCATGCAGGCGGTTCAGGCGCACGACCCAGGCCAGCGCTTCGTCGCTCAGGCGGGTGTCATGAGGCGTCGGTTGCATACCCCATGACGAGCCTGCGCGATGCAACCCGTAAACTTTTTGCGGGCTGCTCGCGATGCGTCAGAAATTCAGCTCAGCAGCACGATGCCGCCGGGCAGGCTGCGCAACTTCGCGCCGTAGAGCTCACGGATCATCGCCAGCGCGTTGTCGATGCTGCGCAGCGACAGCTGCATGCGCACCGCCACGCGGCCCAGCGCCTCGTTGCGCAGGATGATCCGGCCCGGCCGGTAGCGGTTGATCTCCGCGATGACCTCGGCCAGCGGCGTGCCGTCGAACGACAGCACGCCCGTGCCCCAGGTGCTCACGTTCGCCAGGTCGGCGCGCACCACCTCGTGCAGGCCGCTGGGGTCGTACACCACCTGCCGGCCCGCCTCGACCGAACGCTGCTGCCCGTTCACCGACACCAGCACGCGGCCGTCAAGGCAGGTCACGCAGACCTCGGGCCCCGTATGGCGGATGTTGAAGCGCGCCCCTCGCGCCTGCAGCCGGCCACCGCCGGCTTCGACGAACAGCTCGGCCTCCCCCGCTGTCGCGATCTCGGCTTCGCCGGCGACCAGCGCCAGTCCGCGCGCGCCCTGCAGGCGGTTGATCTGCGTCTGCGTGTTCATGCGCACACTGAGGCCCTCGCCCAGCGCCACCTGCCGCTGCTCGCCGGTCGCGGTGCTGTAGTCGGCCGTCAGCTCGCCGACCGACGGCCACAGGCCCAGCGGCGGATCGACCGCGAGCACGCCCGCGGTCACCGAGGCCGCTACCGCGCCACCGAGAAAAGCACGGCGACCCGGCGAATGCAATGCGTTCGACAGCGCCGGCCAGAAGCGGTGACCCCGCGTGCGTGAACGTGCGGCATCGGCCTGTCGTGCAGCCTCTTCAGCCAGCAGCGGATCGAGCGCGGACCACACGCGCATCAGCTCGCGCCAGGCCTGCGCATGCGCGGCACTCAGCGCCGCCCACTGCTTGAAGGCGTCGGCATCCGCGCGCGTGGCCTGGCCCGAATGCAGGCGCGCCCACCAGGCCCGCGCCTGGCGCTCCAGCAGACTCGTTTCGGTATCGGGGGAAGACATGGCGCTCATCATCAGTTGTGTCTCGGCCCGGAAAAATGGCCGCGCTGCACCGCGTCCACGTCCGGCAAATGCTTCTTGCAATAGTCCAGCGCCGCGCGCAGTTCTTTCTCGACGGTGCTCAGCGACACCTCGAAGCGCAGCGCGATTTCGCTGTTGAGCAGCCCCTCGACCCGCGCGGCCACGAGGATCTCGCGGCGCCGCGCCGGCATGCGCGCCAGCACGTCGCTCAGCGCCTGCACGTCGCTGCGCGCGCTGGCGATGCGCTCGGGGTCGCTCGTTTCGTCCACGAGGTGAACGAGCGCATCGATCTCGCCGCGCACCAGCAGCACGCTGTCGCGGCGGTAGCCGTCGGTCGCGATGTTGGCGGCCATGCGCAACAGGTAGGCGTCGGCGTTGTGCACCGTGCCCGCGTCGCCCATGGCCGCGAGCCGCAGCCAGGTTTCCTGCATCGCGTCGGCCGCGTCGTCGCGCGAACCGACGATGCGTTCGAGCTTGCCGCGCAGCTCGACATAGCGCGCGACCATGCGCGCGCGCAGCGTGGAGGCCAGGCTCTCGCTCATGGCGCCACCGGCGGCGTGCAGTCGGTGCGCGCGCCCGGCCCTTCCGGCAACAGCAGCACCACGAGCGGTTGCGGCAGCGACGGCGGCGGCGGTGCGCCGACCGACAGCCGCTGCACCTTGAGCCGCACCGCGGCATCGCGGTCGGGCTCGCCGGTGGTGCTCAGCAGGCGAAAGCGGTCCACCGCGCCGCGCGCGTCCAGGTGCAGTTGCAGCGCGAGGCGGTAGCTGCCCGGCCGCGTCTGCGTGGTATCGCACAGGGCGCCACGCAAGGCGTGCTGGACCTGTGCGGCATAGGCTTGATGCAAGACATCCCCTTCGTTGAAACCCGACCCCTCCAGGCCCGCCGCTTCCGGCGACAGGCCCGCCTCCTTCGGCCCTGCGGCGGCCTCGCGGATCACCACCGAGCCCGCGTTCGCATGGCGCGCCTCCATGCCCGTGCCGGCCAGCATCGCGTCGAGCGCCTCGGCCGCGCTCAGCGTGCCGCGCACCGCGCCCGACCGCCGCTGCGCATGCTCGCCGTCGATCAGGATGTCCAGGCCGGTCATCCGGCTGTAGACATCGAGCGCATCGCCCAGCCGCTGCGGTGCGATGTCGAACGCCCGGCGTGCCGCCGATGCCGCCTTGGCGGCTGGCTCGGGTGGCTGCTGCGCCTGCACGCCCACGCCCCAGGCCAGGCACCCGATCAGTGCCAGGGCACGGACCGATGCCGCGTTCGCTCTCATACCGGTGGGACGCACAGGCTCCTGGGTGACTTCGTTCTTCCGCGCCCTCGGGACTGCGGAAGGCCGTGGTCACGGTAGTGATCGACGGTGACGCACGCATGACATTCATTCGTTCTGCTCCGCCGCGAACAGCGAAGAGGCCCCGGGGATCGGCCACGCCGAAGCGCAGCCTCTCCACGGGGCCTCCGGTCGGTGAACGGGCAAGGCCCGCTCAGGCCGCACCGATCAGCAACTTACGGACGGCCCTTGCCGTTGCAGACGCTGGCGTAGCCGATGCTCAGCGAGCTGGAAGCGTTCAGGAAGTTGGCGGCGATGACGGCCTTCCAGTTGTTGTTGGCGGCCGGCGGCGTGCCCGGCGACGTGCCGTTCGGGAGCACCACGAAGTTGTGCGAGCTGGGACCGGTTTCGATCTTCGCGTCGTACGTCGTGCCGGTCAGGCCCGTCAGCAGGTTCTTGACCTTGGTCTGGATCGCGGCGTCCTTGTAGCACTGGTTCAACAGCAGGTTGGTGGTGCCGAAGATCGGGTACTCGGTGCCGGCGGCCGGCATCACGTAGGCAGGCACCCAGCTCAGCGGGTTGGCCGCCGGGCCGTTCGGAAGCACCTGCTTGGCGAGCGCATTGCGGATCGAGCTGGCGACCGGCAGCACGTTGTTGATCTTCGCGACGACCGCGTTGCTCGCGCCCGTGTAGTTCGGCTCGGGGCTGAGGTAGCCCACGCGGCCGTCGGTACCGAAAGCGCCCGACACGCCGCTGCTGCCGGCAACGCCGACCCAGTGCGTGGGGATGACGTTGGCCGGCGAGAGCGCACCGCCCACCACCGTGGCGAAGTTGTTCGACACCGTGAAGCCGGCGCCCGGGCAAGCGGCCACGAGGTAGCGGCTCAGCAGCTCGGTGGTGCCGCTGTTGTCGGTGCGGTAGACCACCTTCACGGTCGTCGTGTCGGCCGTGCCGCGCACCTGGCCCCAGGTCTGGCCGCCGGTCTTGTTGCTGAAGATGGCGCACATCTTGGCGTCGGCCAGGTTCAGGTCGACGATGCCGGCGCGCTTGTAGGGGATGAGCACCGAGGTCGCCACGGCGGGCACCTGGATCATCGGGCCCCAGCCGGTGGCACCGGCGGCGTTGGCGGTATAGGTGTTGAACTCCGCCTGGGTCAGCGCGGAATCGCTGCCTGCGAAGTGCACCGACTGACCGGCGGCCCAGGCCGGTGTGCCACTCACGGACTCGTTGCGGAAGGCGGTCGCGCTGTTGCTGACGAAGCCCGTCTTGCCGGCGCCGCTGCCGGTGCCGGTGTAGCTGAAGTCGGTGAAGCCGACGCCGCTGGGCAGGATGTCGTCATAGAGCACTTCGGGCAGGGTCGCACCACCGCCGACGGCGATCTGGGCGGAAGCGGCGCCGGCGGCCACGAGGGCCGCCATCATCACGGCCGACAGGGCGACCGACTTGAACTTTGCACGCATGGAAACTCCTTTGAAGGGACCAGAAAATTTGACTCGTGTCGCCTGTGCAGCGACAGGATCGATGGTGCGTTCGCGAGGTGACAGCCACCCGAAAAAAGCTCGGGAACACGCACCCGTGAATGCGTGCGAAACGGGGCGCCGGCGTGCGCCAAGCTCCCGAACATTCAGCGCACCATCTGGTTGATTTCCATGATCGGCATGAGCACCGCGAGCACGATGGCCATGACCACGCCCCCCATGGCCAGGATCATCAGCGGCTCCAGCAGCGTGGTCAGGCGCATCGCGCGGCGCTCCAGATCTCGGGAGAGGTTCTGCGCCGCGCGCTCGAACATGGCCGCCAACGCTCCCGTCTTCTCGCCGCTGGCCACCAGGTGCACGAGGTTCGACGGAAAAATCTTCTGTGCCTTCAGCGCCGCCGCGAGCGACGCGCCCTCCTTCACGCGGCCCGTGGCCTCGAGCACGCAGCGGCGCAGCCAGTCGTTGCCCAGGGTCTGGCGCGCGGCCTCGAGCCCGCGCAGCAACGGCACGCCCGCGTCCATGAGGATCGCCAGCGTGGACGCGAAGCGCGCCGTGTCCACGCCCAGCGCATAGCGCCCCGCCAGCGGCAGGCGCAGCACGAGCGCATGCCAGCGCAGGCGCCGTCCCGCATCGCGCAGCGCGGCGCGGGCGAGCAACCCGGCGCCCGCGCACACGCCCGCTGTGAGCCAGCCCCATTCGCGCACGAACGCACTCGCGGCCAGCATGACGCGGGTGATGGCCGGCAGCTCCTGGCGCGCCTGCGCGAACGCGCCGATGACCTGCGGCACGACGTAGCCCAGCAGGAAGACCACGATGCACAGCGACACGAAGCCGACGATGGCCGGATAGATGAAGGCGGTGAGCACCTTGCCGCGCAGGGTGTCGCGGTTCTCGAGGTAGTCGGCCAGCCGCTCCATCACGCGTGCGAGGTCGCCCGAGTCTTCGCCGGCGCTGACGAGTGCGCGGTAGATCGGCGGAAAGTCGCGCGGCCGTTCGCCCAGCGCATCGGCCAGCCGCAGGCCGGCGCGCACGCCGTCGCAGACCGCGCCCAATGCTTCGGCCACGTGGCGGCGCTCGGCCTGCTCGATGGTGGCGACGAGCGCGGCTTCGAGCGTGAGGCGCGCGCCCAGCAGGCTCGCGAGTTCGCGCGTGGCCCAGCACAGGTCGGCGGCGCCAAGCTTCGGTTGCAGCCAGGCCAGCGCGCCGCCGCTGGCCGCCTGTTCGCGGATGCCGAGTGGCGTCAGGCCGCGTTCACGCAGCTGGGCGCGCACGGAGCGCGCGGACTCGCCCTCGGCGCTGCCCTGCTGCACCTCGCCGGCCGAGTTCGCCGCTTCGTACTGGAACCGTGCCATGGCGGATCGGGGGTGATCAGGCGTCGCGCGTGACGCGCAGGATTTCCTCGGCGGTGGTCACGCCCTCGCGCACCCAGCGCTGGCCGTCCTCGCGCATCGAGCGCATGCCGTGGCGCACGGCGGCGGCGCGCATGGCCTGCTCGTCGCCGCCTTCGTGGATCAGGCGGCGGATGTCGTCGTGCACCACGAAGAGTTCGTGGATGCCCGTGCGCCCCTTGAAGCCCGAATGGCCGCAGGCCGCGCAGCCCACCGGCACGTAGATCGTGCGGCCGTCGTCCTGCACGCGTGGCGCCTTGCAGGCCGGGCACAGGCAGCGCACCAGCCGCTGCGCCAGCACGCCCAGCAGCGAAGACGACAGCAGGAAGGGCTCGATGCCCATGTCGGCCATGCGCGTGACGGCCGACACCGCGTCGTTGGTGTGCAGCGAGGCCAGCACGCCGTGGCCCGTGAGCGAGGACTGCACGGCGATCTGCGCGGTTTCCAGGTCGCGGATCTCGCCGATCATGAGGTTGTCGGGGTCCTGCCGCAGCGCGGCGCGCAGGGCCGCGCCGAAGGTCATGCCGATCTTGGCGTGCACCGGAATCTGGCCGATGCCGGGCAGGTCGTACTCCACCGGGTCTTCCACCGTGAGGATGTTGCTGGTGCCCAGGTCGAGCTGGCCCAGCGCGGCGTACAGCGTGGTGGTCTTGCCGCTGCCCGTGGGGCCGGTGACCAGCACGATGCCGTGCGGCTGGCGCACCAGCCGCGTGAGCTCGGCCAGCGTGTCGGGCGCCATGCCCAGCCGTTCGAGCCGCAGCCGGCCGGCGTCTTTCTCGAGCAACCGCAGCACGGCGCGCTCGCCGTGCGCCGTGGGCACGGTCGACACGCGCACGTCGATCGGCCGCCCGCCCACGCGCAGCGTGATGCGCCCGTCCTGCGGCAGGCGCTTTTCGGCGATGTCGAGCTGCGACATGATCTTGATGCGCGAGATCAGCGCCGCATGCAGCGCCCGGCGCGGCGTCACCACGTCGCGCAGCGTGCCGTCGACACGGAAGCGCACCACCGAATGGGTCTCGAAGGATTCGAGGTGCACGTCGCTCGCGCCGTCGCGCGCGGCCTGCGTGAGCAGCGCGTTGATCATGCGGATGACGGGCGCGTCGTCCTGCGCGTCGAGCAGGTCGGTGACGGCCGGGATGTCCTGCATCAGCCGCGCCAGGTCGACCTGCTGCTCCACCGCGCCGACCACCGAGGCGGCGTCGCCGGATTCGGCCTGGCGCTCGGCGAGCAGGCGCTCCATGTCGTCGTCGCCCACCTGCCGCAGCGGCAGCGCGCCCAGCAGCCGGCGCGCCTCGACCACGGCCCAGCCGGGCGTGCGCGGGCTGACCGCCAGGAAGGCCGCCTCGCCGTCGCGCTGCACCGCGACGCGCTGGCTGCGGGCCCAGGCCTGGGGCAAGGCGATGTCGGCGCGGGCCGTGTTCATGGCGTCACCACCCGTTCGGGCCGGTAGCCCAGCTCGCGCAATACGGCGACCGCGTTGTCGACGGCCTGCGGCTCGCGCGGCACGTCCACGCGCACCATCGCGCCCTCCCCGCCCGGGCCGCCGACGATGTAGGCGCCGATGCCGCTCACGCGCACGCGCTGCACGATGCGCAGCGCCTCCTGCTCGGTCTTCGTGTCGGCGAACTGCACCACGGTGACCTTGTCGTTGGCGCCGCCGTACAGCGCGGCCGGGTCGGACTCGACCGTCACGCCCGTCGGCAGCCGCGAGCGCTGCGTCGGTGGTGGCGGCGGCGCCGCGGCAGGTGCCTGGCGCACCGCACTGGCCGTGGCGGTGGGCGGCGGCGGCTGGTCGCGTGTGTGCTCCCAGCTCTGGGGGCGCAGGTCGACCTCGGGCGCTTGCCGCAGGCTGGGCAGGTCGGCGGGTGGCAGCACGGGCGCGCCGCTGTCGGGCAGCAGGCCGTGCGCCATCGGGCGCGCGCGGCCCTGCTGCAAGCGCATGAAGTTGTAGCGGTCGAGCGTGAGGCCGCGGCTGGCGTTGGCGTCGCGGATCACGTAGGGCCGCAGGAACACCATGAGGTTGGTCTTGACGCGCTGGCGCTTGTCGTAGCGAAACAGGTTGCCCAGCACCGGCAGCGAGCCCAGGCCGGGCACGGCCTCGGTGCCGTTGGCGACGCTGTCTTCCATCAGCCCGCCCAGCACCATGATCTGGCCGTCGTCCACGAGGATGCTCGTATCGAGCGCGCGCTTGTTGGTGACGATGCCGGCCGCGCCCGAGGTCTGCTCGTCGATGCTGGACACCTCCTGGTAGATGTCGAGCTTGACCGTGCCGCCCTCGGAAATCTGCGGCCGGATGTTGAGCTTCAGGCCGATGTCCTCGCGCTGGATGGTCTGGAACGGGTTGGTGCTGCTGTTGCCGTTGGTGATGTACTGGCCGCTCACGAAAGGCACGGTCTTGCCGACCATGATCGAGGCCGGTTCGTTGTCCAGCGTGAGGATGTTCGGCGTCGAGAGGATGTTGGCGCCGTCCTTGGCCTGCAGCGCGCGCGCCAGCACCTTCAGGTTGAGCACCTCGCCCACGCCCGGCAGGTTGATGGTGCCGTCGACCACGCCGATGTTCAGGCCGCGCGGCATGGCGTCGATGGTGGTGCGCGCGTTGGCGTTGAGGCCCGCGCCGCCGAAGTTGGTGCCGCCGCGCACGCGGCCGTTATTGCCGCCGGCCATCCACTGGATGCCCAGCTCGGCCGCGTCGCGCTCGGTGACCTCGACGATCAGGCTTTCGACCAGCACCTGCGCGCGCCGCTGGTCGAGCAGGTCGATCACGCTGCGCAGGCTGCGGTACATCGGATCGGGCGCCGCGATGATGAGCGTGTTGGTGGTGGCGTCGGCCTGCACCGTGACACCGCCGCTGGAGAACGCGGTGGACGCACTGCCGGTGCCGCCTGCCGTGCCCTGCGCGGGGCCGTTGGCACCGCCGGCCGTGCCGCGCAGGCCGCCGAATTTTCCCGCGGTGCTTCCCGTGGCTCCGCCGGTCGCGGGCTGGCTGCCGGTGGCCGATGCACCATTCGCTGCGCCGCCATTCGCCGCCCCCGCCCCGCCGAGCATGCCGCCCGCGCCCAGCGCCGCGCGCACCGAGCTGCCGCCGCCACCCGTGGCGCTCTGGTCGCCCGATTCGCCGGTGAGCAGCCCGCGCAGCACGTTCGCCAGGTGCACCGCCTGCGCGTTGCGCAGGTAGACCACATGCAGGTTGCCCGGGTCGCCCTGCGCGCTCTCGAGCTTGCCGATGAGTTCGCGTGCCAGCGCCGTGCGGCCCGGGCTGCTGGAGCGGATCACGATGCTGTTGGAGCGCGGATCGGCCAGCACCACGATGTCGCGCCGGCCTTTTTCGCCGCTGCCTTCGAGCAGCTCGGTGGCCAGCGCGGCGATGTCGGTCGCGATGCCGTGGCGCAGCTTGACCAGCTGGGCGTCGAGCGCGGTGGGCGTGTCGATGCTCTCGATGATGCGTGCCAGCCGCTCGAGGTTGTCGATGTAGTCGGTGACGACGAGCGTGTTGTTGGCGGCGTAGGCCGCGATGCTGTTCTCGGCTGCGACCAGCGGCTTGAGCACCGGCACCATCGCCTCGGCGTTCTCGTAGTTGAGCCGGAAGGTGCGCGTCGCGAGCCCGCCCCCGGGGCTGCGTGCGTTGACCGATCCGCCCTGCTGCTTGGCGTCGGCCACGGGCACGACGCGGCTCACCTCGCCCACGTCGACGATCGCGAAGCCGCGCATGCGCAGCGCCGAAGCCAGCATGCCGTAGGCGGTGGCGGCCGGCACCTCGCCTTCGGAGACCAGCGTGATCTGCCCCTTCACGCGCGGATCGAACAGGAAGTTGCGACCCAGGAACCGCGCCAATGCCGAGACCACCGAGGTGATGTCGGCATCGACGAAGTTCAGCACCACGCGCTCTTCGGCACCGGCACGCGGCGCGGTCTTGGCAGGCGGCGATGGGGTCGCGGCGCTGGCGGCGATCGCGAACACACCCAGGCAGCATGCCGCCGTCCATCGGCGCAGGGCCGCGCCGTTTCGATCTCGTGTCACTGGCCATCCTTGGTGAGTTGTGTGGACTGCAGCGCCACCGCGCCGCGCACGCGGCCCTGCGGCGTGCCCTCGCTGTCGTCGTCGGGACTGTCGATGCGCTCCAGCTGCGCCCGCGTGACCTCGAGGTCGCGGCGCGCCGAAACCGCCACGAGCCAGGCGAACACCTGCGCGGCCGGCACGGGCTCCGGGAATTCGACGCGCCATGCGCGGGCGGGCTGCGCCGGGCTCCCGGCTGCGGGCGGCGCGTCGGCCACGGCGTCGTGCAGGCGGTAACGCCCGCGCAGGCCGGCGCGGTCGAGGGCGGCGTCGATGCCGCCCTGTGCCGTATCGGGCGTGGCGTGCGCGCCGGGCACGTCGGCCAGCAGCGCGTCGAGCTCGGCGGACTGGGCCCGCAGCTTCGGCAGGTCGCGCTGCCAGCGGGCGGCGGTGTCGAGCGCGGGACGGGCCAGGCCCAGCCACAGGATCGCCAGGACCACGATCAGCAGCGCAACGCCCGCGCCGAGCCGGTCGCTTGCGGGAAGCCCACGCCAGCGCCCGATCGCTTCGCGTGCCATCTGCCGCGCGGGGTCGAGGAGGACGCCCCCCCTTCGGGACAGGTTCACGGGGTGTCCTTCTCTGCGCGGGCCGCGGCCGGCGTGATGCGCAGTGCGCCGGCCTCCGGGTCGGCGGACAAGCTTCGCTCGCGCGCCTGCGCCTGCAGCACGCGCAGCGCTTCGGTGTTCGGCGCCGCGCCCTCGCGCCAGTGGATGCGCAGCTCGCCCGCCGTGTAGTGCAGCGCCTGTACCTGCCCGGCCGGCAGCTGCGCGAGCAAGCCCACCGCCGCGCGCGACAGCGCCGCGTAGTCGCCGCCGACCGCGGCCTGCGGTGCCTGGCCCGCCCGCGCCTCCTTCTGCTGGCGCGCCTGCTGCACCGGGTTGACGACCACGGGCAGCTCGGGAAACGCGGCCTTGACCCGCGCGGCCATCTCCCGCTTCAGGGCCTGGCCCTGCGTCGCCAGCCGGTGGGCATGCACCTGGAGGCCGGCTGTCCACACGAGCGCGGCCATGCAGCCCCACAAGGCCGCCGGCCGCAGCAGCGCCGCCACGCCCGCGTGCGCCTGCGCGGGGTCGCTTGCGGACAGCGCCCAGCGCCAGCCCTCGCCCGACCAGCGCGCCGGGTCGCCCTCCTCCTGCGCCGTCCAGTGCACGACCGGCCGCGCCGCCTCGCCGGTCGTCACGTGCGCCGCCAGCGCGGCGTCGCGGTCCGCGCCGTGCGGCAGCGCCTGCATGAAGCCCGCGCCGGCGCCGGTGCGCACCACGAGCCAGCGGTCCAGCTGCAGGCCTGTCCAGCCCTGGGTGGGCATCGGCAGGAAGGCGGTCGGCAGGCACAGCGCGCGCGGCGCCATGCCGTGCCGCCGCAGCAGCGCCAGCCAGCGCACCATCGCGTCGCGCGCAATCCAGGCGGCCGGCACCGTGCCGTCGGCCCCGCGCGGGCCGATGCCCACCGCCAGCGCGTCGATCGGTTGCAGCGCGCAGGGCTCGATGGCCCCGAGCACTGCCGCATGCAGGTGCCGCCCGGTCAGCGGCGGCAGCGCGAAGCTCGCCAGCGCCACCTCGCCCGGTGCCAGCGCGACCTCGAGATGGCGCGCCTCGAAGCGGTCGGCCACAGCCCCCAGCGCGAGCGCGCCGCCGTCGTGCCACCGGCCGTCGACGGTGCGCCAGCCGCAGTGCACCTCGGCGTCCATGGGATCGGCTTCGCCCTCGCCCGGCCAGGGCGGCAGCTGCAGGCGCAGGCGATCGACCTTCAGCGCGCTCACACGCCCTCCCGCAGCCAGACCACGCGCGGCACGCTTTTTTTGTCGTCCTGCAGCAGCGCGACCTGCACGAACTTCGTGCGCGGCGTGTCGAGCACGCTGGCCACGCGGAACCAGTTGCTGTCGATGCCGATGCGCACGTCACGCTCGTCGAGCGCGGGCATCTGGAGCCGGTTCGCAAAGTCGCCGCGGTTGATGAACCACTGGCCGCGGTCGCGCGCGGCGAGCAGTGCGCGCGCCTTGTCCAGCGCCAAGCCGGGCACGCCGGCCGCGAGCAGCTCGGCGCTGGCCGTGTTCGCGTTGATCCAGGTACGCGCCGGCAGCAGCGTGACGAAAGGCGCGAGCCGCGCGATCACGCCGGCATCGACGCCGGGCACGGCCAGCAGGTCTTCCAGCACGCGCGGGCGCGGGGCCTGCGGGGCGCGCGGCAACTCGGGCGGCAGGCCCAGCGTCGCGGCCATGGTGTCGGCCGCCGCATCGGGCATCGTCTGCGCGGCTTCGCCCTCGGGGTCGGCGATGCTGCCGACCACGCGCCGCATGAGCGCCTGCGCCTGGGCCTGCGAGACGCCCGTCATCGTGCAAAGCCTTTGGAACACGGCCGCTTCGGCCGGGTCGATGCGGCCCCGGTCCACGAGGTTGCGCAGGTTGAATTTGCTCTGCTCGTCGCTGATCTCGCTGAGCAGCCGCGCGCCCTCGGCGGCCACCTGCCCCGCCACGGGCCCGGCGAACGGCCGGGTCCACAGGCCGTCCAGGCGCGTGGTCGGCTCGCGCACGGCCTCGGCGCGCAGCAGCCGCTGCGCCGCGCCCAGTTCCCCGCGCAGCAGCCAGCGCGCCTGTACGCGCGACTGCTCGCCCTGCGTGGTGCGGATGAAGGCCGACTGCCGCCCGAGCAGCGCGGCTGCCAGCGCGGCGATCACCGCGACGATCAGCAAGGCGCTGATCACCGCCATGCCGCGCATGCGCCGTTGCCGGCGGCCTGTTCCGATCCCTGCCATCGCGCCCACGGTGCCGTTCCCGCGCTACCAGGAGCCGATGTCCGCGCTGGCTTTTTCTCCGCCAGGCTCGCCATCGGCGCCCAGTGAGAACACGTCGACCTCGCCGTGCGTGCCGGGGTTCAGGTACTGGTAGGCGTTGCCCCACGGGTCCTGGGGCAGGCGTTCGAGGTAGGTGCGCCAGTTGGTCGGCACCTTGCCCGTGGCCGGCTTCTCGACGAGCGAACGCAGGCCCTGCGTGGCGCTAGGGTAGGCGCCGTTGTCCAGGCGGTAGAGCTTCAGCCCCTGCATGATCGCGGCCACGTCCTGGCGGGCCGCGGTGGCGCGGGCCTGGTCGGGGCGGTCCATCAGGCTCGGCACGATGAGCGCGGCGAGCACGCCGATGATGACCAGCACCACCATCAGCTCGATGAGGGTGAAAGCCCGCTCGGCACGGCGACGGATTGAACGGGCGGCCATGTTCCACAACTCCCGGGAAAAGACTTCACAAGGACAACGACGAACACTGCGGGCCATCCTCGCAGCGGCGCATGTCAGTCCGATTGAAAATCCTCGGGAGTTCGGTGACAGGCCTTCAGTCGTCGAGGGTTTCCACGTGCAGTGCGATCACCGGACCGAGCACCACTGGGCTCGTCTGCAACGCGTGCAAGGCGAGATCGACCGCGCCTTGCAACGCCGATTCGGTGATCACCAGCACCTGCGGCGCCGCATCCGCCGGCCCGTTCGCCAGCACCAGTTGCCGCACCGGCAGCCGCTGCGCGGCCAGCAGCTCGGCCACGGCCGCGATGTCGGTCGCCGCCTGCACCGGCACGCGCAGGTAGTGCGCGCTGCGCACGGCCGCGCGCGGCAGCACCGGCAGTTCGCGCACCGCATGCGCATGAAAGCCCGTGTGCGGCACGCGCTGGCCGGCGTGGGTGCCGTCCAGGCGCGCCACGTCGACGAGGTCGGCGATCACGGCCGAGGCGGTCTGTTCCGAGCCGGCGCCCGCGCCGTAGTACATCGTGACGCCCGCCGCGTCGCCCTTGACCATGATGCCGTTCATCGAGCCGTTCACCTGCGCGAGCAGGTGCGTGGCGGGCACCAGCGCGGGCTGCACGCGCAGTTCCACACCCTCTTCACGTCGGCGCGCCACGCCCAGCAGCTTGACGCGAAAGCCCAGCTGCTCGGCGCAGGCCACGTCCACGCGCTGCAGCGCGGTGATGCCCTCGACCTGCGCATCGGCAAAGCGCACCGGCATGCCGAAGGCATTGGCGGCCAGCAGCGCGGTCTTGTGGGCGGCGTCGACGCCCTCGATGTCGAAGGCCGGGTCGGCCTCGGCATAGCCCAGCGCCTGGGCCTGCGCGAGCGCGTCGCCGAAGTCCAGGCCCTCGTCGCGCATCTTGCTCAGGATGAAGTTGGTGGTGCCGTTGACGATGCCCGCCACCCATTCGATGCGGTTGGCCGTGAGGCCTTCGCGCAAGGCTTTAACGATGGGGATGCTCACCGCCACCGCGCCCTCGTACATCACGGCCACGCCGTGCGCGCTGGCGGCGGCGAAGATCTCAGGGCCGTGCACGGCCAGCAGCGCCTTGTTGGCCGTGACCACGTGCTTGCCGTGCGCAATGGCCGCCAGCACCCAGTCGCGCGCCGGGCCGGTGCCGCCGGCCACCTCGACCACCACGTCGACGTCGGGATCGGTGGCCACCTGCATCGGGTCGGCCGTGAGCGCCACGCCCTCGCCCACGATGCCCTGGGCGCGCGCGAGGTTGCGCGCCGCCACCACCGTCACCTCGATGCCGCGCCCGGCGCGGGCGGCGATGAGGTCCTGGTTGCGGGCCAGCACGCGGAAGGTGCCCGCACCCACGGTGCCGATGCCGATCATGCCGACGCGCAGGGGGCGAATGGCCGCAGGATGGCTGGGCTGGGGCAGGAAGGACGAGACGGGATCGCGGTACATGGGCTTCTCCAAACAACGAACGAACAGGACAAAAACAAAAAAACCCAGCTGCCAGCTGGGTTTCGTTCATTCGGGAGAAGAGACACCAGGTGGCTGCCGGAGCGGCCACCCTGCGCGTGCTCAGGGGGCCGCGGCGGTCATGGTGGTAATCATTCGTGCATTCACTGCGTCGCTCGTTCGCACGCAGGCGGCGAACGGCATCGTGCGGCCGACAACGGCGGCGCTGGATGCTGCAACAGGGGAAAGTGAAAGGCACGACATGAGCCGGCGAGTGTACACGCGGTGCTTGCGGCACGCCCCGATCCGGGCAAACTAGGGCATGGACAAGCATTTCCTGACCCCCCTGTTCGCCCCGGCGTCGATCGTGGCCTTCGTCGGCCAGCCCAGCGATCCGGGAGGCCAGACCGCCCTGGGCCGCACGCTGCGCGAAGCCTTCCGGGCCGACCGTTTCGACGGCACGCTGCGCTTTCTGGACGTGCGCACCCAGGGCACGCTCGAAGAGCTGGCGCAGACGCATGCCGACCTGGCGCTGATCGCGCTGGCGCCGCACGACGTGGCGGCCGCCCTCGAGATCGCGGGCCGCATCGGCTGCAAGGCCGCGGTGGTCATCTCCACCGGCATCGCCGCCGAGCAGGCCGCGCAGTGGCGCAAGATCGCGCGCCGCGAAGGCGTGCACCTGCTGGGCCCGAATTCGCTGGGCTTCCAGCGCCCGCCGCTGCACCTGAACGCCAGCGTGGCCGGCCCGCTCGCGCGCACCGGGCCGCTGGCGCTGGTGTCGCAGTCGGGTGCGCTCACGGCCTCGATGCTCGACTGGGCGCGGCAGAACGGCGTGGGCTTTTCCAGCGTGGTCTCGCTCGGGCCGCACACCTCGGTCGACATTCCGCAGGTGCTCGACTTCCTGGCCAACGATTCGAGCACGCACAGCATCATCGTGTACCTCGAGGGCATTGCCGATGCGCGCCGCTTCATGAGCGCGCTGCGTTCGGCCTCGCACGCCAAGCCGGTGGTGGTGCTCAAGGCGGGCCGCAAGCCGGCCGGCAACGAGGCCGCGCAGACGCACAGCGCCGCCATCGTGGGCAGCGACGATGTGTTCGACGCCGCCTTGCGCCGCGCGGGCGCGGTGCGGGTGCGCTCCTTCGTCGAGCTGTTCTCGGCCGCCAAGTGCCTGGCCTCGCGCTACCGGCCGGTGGGCAAGCGGCTGGCGGTGGTCACCAACGGCGGCGGCCCCGGCGTGCTCGCGGCCGACTGGATCAACGAGATCGGGCTCGACCTGGGCCGCCTCTCGGCCCCCGCACAGCGCTCGCTGCAGCCCTCGCTGCCGGCGTTGGCTTCGCTCACCGACCTCATCGACCTGTCGGAAGACGCCACGCCCGCGCACTTTCGCGCCGCCATCGACACCGCCTCGGCCGACAGCCAGATCGACGGCGTGCTCGCCATCTTCTCGCCCAAGGCCGGCGTCGACGCCGCCGCCACGGCGCGCGCGCTGGCCGACATTCCGCGCCCCATGCCCAAGCCGCTCCTGTCGTGCTGGATGGGCGATGCCTCGGTGGGCAATGCGCGGGCCGTGCTGGCCGAGGCCACCATCCCGAGCTTTCGCACGCCCGAGGCGGCCGTGGGCGCCTTCGGCAACATCGCGGCCTTCTACCAGAACCAGCAGCTGCTGCAGCAGACGCCGCCCCCGCTGTCGGCGCTGGCCAAGCCCGACATCGACGGTGCGCGCCTGCTCATCGAGAGCGTGCTGGCCGAGCGGCGCAAGGTGCTGACCGAGATGGAATCGAAGTCGCTGCTGTCGTGCTTTCACATCCCGATCACGCGCACCCTGCTCGCGCGCAGCGCCAACGAGGCCATGATGATCGCCACGCAGCTGGGCTTTCCGGTGGCGCTGAAGATCGACTCGCCCGACATCTCGCACAAGTCCGACGTCGAGGGCGTGGCGCTGAACGTGATGAACGGCACCAGCGCGCGCGACACCTACCTGGAGATGATGGAGCGCGTGGCGCGCCTGGCGCCCGATGCCCGCATCAACGGCGTGACCGTGCAGAAGATGGTGCGCGCGCGGCGCGGGCGCGAAATCTACGTGGGCCTGGTCACCGACCAGCCCTTCGGCCCGGTGATCGTCTTCGGCGCGGGCGGCACCATGATCGAGCTCATGAACGACCGCGCGATGGAGCTGCCGCCGCTGAACCAGTTTCTGGCGCGCCACCTCATCGAGCGCTCGCGCGTGGCCGAGACGCTGGGCGAGTGGCGCGGCGCCAGCCCCGTGAACATGGAGGCCATCGAGGACGTGCTGCTGCGCGTGTCCGAAATGGTGTGCGAGCTGCCCGAGCTGCGCGAGATGGACATCAACCCCATCATCGTGGACGAGCACGGCGCGGTGTCGGTCGACGCGCGCATCGTGGTCGACAGCAGCACGCAGGCCGTGGCGGGCCCGGTGGGCAACGGCTACCAGCACCTGGCCATCATGCCGTACCCCGCGCGCTACCGGCGCGAATGGCCGCTGCCCGGTGGCGGCGCGTACGTCGTGCGGCCGGTGCACCCGAACGACGCGCAGATGCTGCAGGCGCTGGTGCAGGGCCTGTCGCCCGAAAGCCGCTGGTTCCGCTTCGTTTCGCGCTTCCACGAGCTGCCGCCGTCGATGCTGTCGCGCTTCACGCTCATCGACTACGACCGCGAGATGGCGCTGGTCGCCACCGTGATGGAACGCAGCACCGCGCCCGACGGCAGCATCCTCGAGAGCGAGCGCATCGTGGGCGTGTCGCGCTACATCACCAACCCCGACCAGACCAGCTGCGAGTTCTCGCTCGTGGTGGCCGACGAGTTCAGCGGCAAGGGCATCGGCTCGCGCCTCATGGAAAGCATCATCGACGTGGCGCGCGACCGCGGCCTCTCGGAAATGGACGGGCTGGTGCTGGCCGGCAACCCCGACATGCTCAAGCTGGTGCGGCGGCTGGGCTTCTCGGTGAAGTCCTTCCCCGAGGACCCGGACTTCAAGCTGGTGACCTACCCGCTGTAGCCCGACGGCGGCGGCTGCAACTCGACGAGAATCGGCCGCCCTCCACCCGCGCGTTTCTTCATGTTCCGAATCCTTTTGCGTTCCCTCGGCCGCCTGCTGGTGAGCCTTGCCGTGTTGCTGTCGGCCGCCTGGGCCTGCGCGGCCCTCTGGTATCAGCTGCCCGCGACGCTGCCGGTCAAGGTCGGCGCGATGGTGCTGTGGGGCCTCTTCGGCCTGGCGGCGATCGTGCTGCTGTGGCGCGGCAAGGCCGGCCGCTCGCTGCTGGCCTACGCCATCGGCTTCGTCGTGCTGCTCGAGTGGTGGGGCACCATCGCGCCCTCGCAGCATCGCGAATGGGCCGACGACGTGGCGCGCCACCTGAAGCCGCGCGTCGAGGGCAGCGTGGTCACGATGGAGAACGTGCGCAACTTCGACTGGCGCAGCGACACCGACTACACCGTGCGCTGGGACACGCGCCGCTACGACCTGGACCGCCTGCGCTCGGTCGACGTGTCGCTGTCGTACTGGACCGGCCCGGCCATCGCCCACACGCTGGTGTCCTTCGGCTTCGACGACGGCCAGTACGTCACTTTTTCCATCGAGATCCGCAAGGAGCGCGGCGAGAGCTTCTCGTCCGTGGGCGGCTTCTTCAAGCAGTTCGAGAACAGCCTCGTGGCCGCCGACGAGCACGACATCCTGCGCGTGCGCACCAACGTGCGCGGCGAAGACGTCTACATGTACCGTGTGCAGCTGCCGCAGGCCGAGATGCGTTCGCTGTTCCTCGGCTACGTCGGCGAGGCCAACGCGCTGGCGCGCGCACCGAGCTTCTACAACACGCTCACCGCCAACTGCACGACCATCGTCTACAGCCTCGCCAGGCACGTCGTGCCCGGCCTGCCGATGGACTACCGCCTGCTGGCCTCGGGCTACCTGCCCGAGTACCTGCACGACGTAGGCGGCCTGACGCCGGGGCTGAGCATGGAGGCGCTGCGCGCTGGCGGCCGCATCACCGACCGGGCGATCGCCGCCGACCAGCAGCCCGGCGTGAACTTCTCGCAGGCCATCCGCAGCGGCCTGCCGGGCGTGGCGCCATGAGGCGCATCGGTTTCCCCGCCCTGCTGCTGGCGCTGTCGCTGCTCACCGGCTGCGCCGGCGTCACAGTCGGCACCATCTCGCCGGCCGACTACCTGGCGCAGCGGCGCGGCGACGTGCTCACCACCGGCCAGCTCAGCAGTTCCGCACAAGAGGTGCTGCGCGTCATCGGCTCCGACGCCGACCAGTGCCGCAAGGACGGCCGCGCCTGCCGCCAGAACCTCGCCACCTCCGCCGGCCTGAGCGACGAGCAACGCATGTCGGCGCTGTCCGAGGTGTGGCTGCAGCTCGCGCTGGCGGGCGGCGACGGCGGCTCGGCCGCGCAGCCCATGGCGCCCGAAGCCATCGAGGCCTGGCTGGAAACCGCGCGCCACGCCTACGCCTACCTCTTCCACACAGCGCGCAAGCCGCGCGACCGCGCCTTCGAAGACCGGCAGACGCAGGTGCGCGACTACTACAACTACGCGGTGCAGCGCGCCATCACCGGCCTGTTCAGCCGCTACCGCAAGAGCGACATGTCGGTGGCCGCCATTCCGCAAGTGAGCGGCTGGCGCATCGATGCAGACCTGTCGGCGCTGCAGCTCGCGCCCGACGCGCCCCCGCCCAAAGAGCTGATTCCCGCCGCCTCGCTGACCTTCTCGGGCCTGCGCAACATCTATCGCCGCGACGGCTTCGGCGCCGAGCTGGTCGCCGCGGGCGACGACCGTCCGACCGCGGCCCAGGCCGACGAAGACGCCCCGCCCTTCAGCGAAACGCCCTTCCCCGCCCTCACCGCGCTGCTGCAGTTCGACGGCGCCACCCTGCAGGACGTGCTGGCCACGCGCACGCT
Source organism: Variovorax sp. GW821-FHT09D04 (assembly GCF_059416405.1). Taxonomy (NCBI): domain Bacteria; kingdom Pseudomonadati; phylum Pseudomonadota; class Betaproteobacteria; order Burkholderiales; family Comamonadaceae; genus Variovorax; species Variovorax sp. GW821-FHT09D04. The sequence goes on along the minus strand of NZ_JBWKPA010000003.1, from coordinate 791,963 downwards.
GCGCATCGCCGTGTTCGACCCCTACCGCACCAGCACGATCAAGCTGGCCGGCGAAGAGATTCCGCTGGCCGCCAACTTCACCTCGGGCTACGGCCTGTGGCTGGCCCGCTCCGACTTCGCGCTGCAGGCGCTGCGCAGCCTGTTCGGCGGCGCCGAGGGCCTGACCCGGCCGCACATCTACCTGATGCAGCCCTACGACCCGAAGCGCCGCACCATCGTCATGCTGCACGGCCTGGCCAGCAGCCCCGAGGCCTGGATCAACGTGGCGAACGAAGTACTCGGCGACGAGACGCTGCGCCGCCGCTACCAGATCTGGCAGGTGTACTACCCCACGAATGCGCCGCTGCCGCTGAACAACCTGGCCATCCGCGAAGCCATCACGCAGACCCTGGCGCACTTCGATCCGCAAGGCCGCGCCGAGGCCTCGCGCAACGTCACGCTCATCGGCCACAGCATGGGCGGCGTGCTCTCGCGCCTGCTGGTGTCGTCGTCGGGCGACGTGCTGTGGGACGCGCTGCGCGAGGGCTACCCCATGCCGGCCGCGCAGCGCCGCCGCATCGAGGAAGGGCTGGGGCCCTACCTGCGCTTCGAGCCGCTGCCCCAAGTCAGCGACGCCATCTTCATCGCGTCGCCGCACCGCGGCACCTCGTTCGCCAACAAGCGCATCTCGCGCTGGGTGGCCAACCTCATCACGCTGCCGGTGGCCATGCTGGGCCAGCTCAACGACATCTCGCGCGAGCTGATGCGCGTGGCGCCCAGTTCGCAGGACATGGGCCCGCTGCGCATTCCCAACAGCATCGACAACCTCAGCGACCGCGATGCCTTCGTGCGCCTGTCGTCCGGGTTGCCGCTGAGCCCGAAGGTGCGCTACCACTCGATCATCGGCAACGACACGCCCGGCCTGCCGCTGGCCGAGTCGAGCGACGGCATCGTGCCCTACACCAGCGCGCACCTCGACGGCGCGGTGTCGGAGCTGGTGATTCCGTCGGCGCACAGCGTGCAGGAGCACCCGCTCGCGATCCTGGAGATCCGGCGTATCCTGCGCGAACAGCTGCAGCGCGTGCCCTGAGGGCACTTCATGCCGTGGTGAGCACGGCCGCGGCCGGTGCGTGCCGCATGTCCGGCACCGCTGCCATCAGCGCCTGGGTGTAGGCGTGCTTCGGCGCATCGAGCACCTCGCCCGCGCTCCCCTGCTCCACCAGCCGCCCGCGCTGCATCACGCCCACGTCGTCGCACGTGTGGCGGATCACCGCGAGGTTGTGGCTGATCAGCAGGTAGGTCAGGCCGAACTCGTCCTGCAGGTCGCGCATGAGGTTCAGCACCTGGGCCTGCACCGAGACGTCGAGCGACGAGGTCGGTTCGTCGCAGACGATGAACTCGGGCTGGCTGGCCAGCGCTCGCGCGATGGCGATGCGCTGGCGCTGGCCGCCCGAGAACTGGTGCGGATAGCGCCGACCGTCGTCCGGCGACATGCGCACGCGGCGCAGCGCCTGGGCGACGCGCTCGGCGGTTTCGTCGGCACTGGCGGCCAGGCCCAGCACCTCGACCGGCTCGGCGATGAGCCGATCCACGCGCCAGCGCGGGTTGAGGCTGGCATGCGGGTCCTGGAAGATCATCTGGAAGCGCCGGCGCAGCGCGGCCGTCTGCGCGGCGTCGCCCCAGCGGTCGATGCCGTCGAAATGCACCGTGCCGGCCGTGGGCCGCGTGAGGCCCGCGATCATGCGCGCCACGGTCGACTTGCCCGAGCCCGATTCGCCGACCAGCCCGAAGGTGCGGCCGCGCGCGATGTCGAAGCTCACGCCGTCGACCGCGTGCAGCACTTTCTTCGGCTGGCGCGCGAGCGTGCGCACGAGCCAGCCGGCCGAGAGATCGAATTCACGCGACAGGCCCTGCACGCGGATCAGCGGCGCGCTGTCGGCCGGTGCTGGCGGCACCACGGTCTCGGCCTGCGCGGGCGGCAACGCGGCGGCCACGGAAATGTCTGCGCCGATCTCCGGCACCGGCAGCCGATGCAGCCTGTCGTGCATCGAAGGAATGGCGGCCATCAGTGCGCGCGTGTACGGCTCGCGCGGGTGGTCGAGCACCTGGCGCACCGGGCCGGTCTCCAGCACGCGGCCCTGGTACATCACCATCACGCGGTCGGCCGCCTCGGCGATCACGCCCATGTCGTGCGTGATCAGCATCGCGGCCGTGCCGCGCTCGCGGCAGACGCGCCGGAACACCCGGATCACCTGCGCCTGCACCGACACGTCGAGCGCGGTGGTGGGCTCGTCGGCAATCAGCAGCTGCGGCTCGGCGCACAGTGCGAGCGCAATCGCCACGCGCTGGCGCATGCCGCCCGAGAACTGGTGCGGGTACTGGTCGATGCGGCTTTCGGGGTCGGGAATCTCCACGTCGGCCAGCAGCGCCAGCGCGCGCCGGCGCGCCTCGGGCTCGCTCACGGGCAGGTGCGTGCGGATGGTTTCGATGAGGTGCCGGCCGATCGGGTAGACCGGGTTCAGGCTGGTCAGCGGGTCCTGGAACACGCTGCCGATGCGGCGCCCGCGCACGCGGCGCATGTCTTCGCCGCGCAGCGTGTCGATGCGCTCGCCGTGCAGCTCGACCGTGCCGCCCGCGATGCGCCCCGGCGGCGGCACCAGGCCGATGACGGCCGCGCCGACCATCGACTTGCTCGCGCCCGACTCGCCGACCACGCCCAGGATTTCGCCCGGCGCGATCTCGAAGGAGACGCCGCCCAGCACCTGCACCGTGCCCCGGTGCGTGTCGAAGGCCACGTCCAGCCCGCGCACGCGCAGCACGGGCGTTTCGCCGCGGGGCGATGGCGATGGGTCGCGCGCGCTCATTGCAGCCTCGGGTTCAGGGCGTCCCGCAGCCAGTCGCCCGCCAGGTTGACCGACAGCGCCAACGCCAGCAGCACCAGCGCGGGAAACAGCAGGATCCACCACTCGCCCGAGAACAGGAAACCCTGCCCGATGCGAATCAGCGTACCGAGCGACGGCTGCGTGGGCGGCAGCCCCACGCCCAGGTACGACAGCGTCGACTCCGCCACGATGGCCAGCGCGAAGCTGATAGTGGCAATCACCAGCACCGGCGCCAGCAGGTTCGGCAGGATGTGCCGCACCAGGATGCCGGTGCGCGAACGGCCGATGATCTGCGCGGCGGCCACGTAGTCCTTGTGCTTCTCGAGCATCACGGCGCCGCGCACCGTGCGCGCGTACTGCACCCACTCCGACAGCCCGATGGCCGCCACGATCACGTACACCGCCATGTCGTCGCGGTAGCCCTCCGGCAGCAGGCCGCGCGCGATGCCGAAGATCAGGAGCGCCATCAGCAGCACCGGAAAGGTCAGCTGCACATCGGCCACGCGCATCACCAGCGTGTCGAACCAACCGCCCGCATAGCCGGCCGCCAGCCCGAGCGGCACGCCGATGGCCAACGACAACCCGACCGCGCTCACGCCCACCAGCAGCGACATGCGCAGCCCGTAGAGGATGGCCGAGAACACGTCGCGCCCCTGGTCGTCGGCGCCCAGCGGGTAGAACGCGCCCGAAGCGCCCTGCTGCCCCGGCGGCGTGAAGGCGTCGATCAGGTCGAGCACGGCTGGGTCGAAGGGGTCTTGCCGCGCGATCCACGGCGCGAACAGCGAGGCCAGCGCGACCAGCAACAGCACGAAGGCCGCCAGTTGCACGGTACGCGAGCGTGCAAACGCGCGCAGCACGGGCGACTCGGCGTTGCGCCAGCGGCGCGGCGCGGGGGCGCCGGTCGGAGGAGGAAGCGTCATTCGGAAAAAAAGCAGGAAGGAGTCAGGCGCGTCGCAGGCGTGGATCGACCAGCACGTACAGCAGGTCGACGATGAAATTGATCGCCACGTACAGCAGCGCGATCAGCAGCAGGTAGGCCGCCACCACCGGCACGTCCACCCCCTGGATCGACGTGATGAACAGCAGCCCCACGCCCGGCCACTGGAACACCGTCTCGGTGACGATGGCAAAGGCCACCAGCGAGCCGATCTGCAGCCCGGTGATGGTGATGACCGGGATCAGCGTGTTGCGCAGCGCATGGCCGTAGTTCAGGTCGCGCTCGCGCAGCCCGCGCGCGCGGCCGAAGCGGATGTAGTCGGCGCGCAGCACCTCCAGCATCTCGGCGCGCACCAGCCGCATGATCAGCGTCAGCTTGTACAGGCCCAGCGTCAGCGCGGGCATCAGCAGCGATGCCCAGCCCGAGGCCGTGAGCAGCCCGGTGCTCCAGCCGCCCAGCTGCACCGTGTCGCCGCGCCCGAACGACGGCAGCCAGCGCAGCTCGACCGCGAACAGGTAGATGAGCCCGATGCCGATCAGGAAGGTGGGCAGCGACACGCCGACCAGCGACACCGCCATGACCGCGCGGCTGGCCACGCTGTCGCGCCGGATCGCCGTGTACACGCCCAGCGCGACGCCGCCCGCCACCGCCAGCACGGCCGCCACCAGCGCCAGCTCCAGCGTGGCTGGCAGCCGCTCGGCGATGAGTTCGACCACCGGCCGCTTCAACCGGTACGACACACCCAGGTCGCCCTGCAGGGCATGGCCCACGTAGCGCAGGTACTGCACCGGCACCGGGCGGTCGAAGCCCAGCTCGGCCGTCAGCGCGGCGCGCTCTTCGATCGTGGCGTCTTCGCCGAGCAGGCTGATGGTCGGATCGCCGATGTGGCGGAACACCAGGAAGGACACGAACGACACCGCCAGCAGCACCAGCACGGACTGGCCGAGCCGGTGCAAGAGATGAGCCCACATGGTGTGCTCAGGGCTTCGCCACCTTCACGTTCTTGAAGAACACACTGCCGTCGGGGCTCACGGGAATGTCCAGCTTCGGGGTCGAGGCAAAGTTGAGCACCTGGTCGTGCAGCGCGATGTAGATGCGCTCCTTCTGCACCGTCTGCCAGATGGCTTTGATGGTGGCGTCGCGTTTCGCCTTGTCGCTCTCGGCGGCCAGCGACGCGATCTGCGCGTCGACCTCGGCGTTGCTGTAGCCGGTGGCGTTGGTCGGACCGCGGCCGTCCTTGCCGCGCGTGTGCACCAGGTAGTCGAAGATGTAGGCCGAGTCGTAGGTCGGCACGCCCCAGCCGAAGAGGTAGAAGTCGGTGTCGGCCGAGTTGATGGCGGTGCTGTGCAGCGCGATCGGGCGCGCCGCCACCGTGGTCTTGATGCCGATGCGCCCGAGGAAGCCCGACACCGCCGTGCTGATGGCCTCGTCGTTCACGTAGCGGTCGTTCGGCGTGTGCAGCGTGATCGCAAAGCCGTTCGGGTAGCCGGCCTCGGCCAGCAGTTTCTTGGCCTGCACCGCATTGGCCTTCGGGTAGGCCGCGAAGCCCTTCTCGTAGCCGTGCACGAACGGCGGCGCGATGATGCCCGAGGGGTTCGACAGCCCGCGCATCACCGCCGCCTTGATCGCGTCGCGGTCGATCGCCAGGCCGATGGCCTCGCGCACCTTCGGGTCGGCCAGCGGGTTCTTGCCCTTCACGTCGGCGTACTTGAGTTCCTTCGCGCCCACGTTCAGGCCCAGGAAGATCGAACGGTTCTCGGGCCCTTCGGTCACGCGCAGGCGTTTGTCGGCCTTGAGCCGGCCCACGTCCTGCGCCGGCAGGTCCTGCACGAAATCGACCTCGCCCGACAGCAGCGCGGCCACGCGCGTGGCGGGCGACTTGATCGGCACGTAGACCAGCTCGGTCACGTCCAGCGGAAACTGGCCGCGGCCCCAGTACTGCGGGAACTGCTTGAGCACCGTGCGCGCATCGACCTCGCGCGAGGCCAGCACGTAGGGGCCGGTGCCGTTCTCGTTGCGGGTGGCGAAGTTCTCGGTCTTGCTGGCCACGTCCTGCGACTGCTCGGCCTTGTTCGCCCTGGCCCAGGCTTCGTTCAGGATGAAGAGGTTCGTGAGGTTGTTCGGGAAGATCAGGTTCGGGCCCTTGGTGCGCACATGCACCGTGAGTGGGTCGACCTTCTTCACCTCCGCCACCGACGACAGCAGCGACTTGAGCGCCGAGCTCGGCGCCTGCGCGCGCTGCAGCGAGAACACCACGTCGTCGGCCGTGAGCAGCGCGCCGTCATGGAACTTGACGCCGGGGCGCAGCTTGAACTCCCACACCGTCGGGTCGGCCGTGAGCTTCCACGAGGTGGCGAGCGCGGGCTGCAACTTGCTGTCGGCGCCGCGCAGGATCAACGGCTCGTAGATCTGGTGCAGCAACCCGAAGTTGGTGCCGGTGTTGACCGCGTGCGGGTCGAGCGTGGCGGGGTCGGCGCTGCGCGCCCAGCGCACGGTTTCGGCGGCGGCAACAGGCGCCTGCAGCAGGCCGGCGGCCAGCAGGGCCGCGGTCAGGAGTGGTCGGAGCATGGAATCCCTCGGGTGTTCTTTGGAAGAGAAGACAGGCGGACGGCCGCGCGGGGCGGCGTCGTCCTGTGCCTGTGCGTGAGGCACTGTGCCCTGCCCCGCGCCGTCTCGAAAGAAGGACTCCGCATATGGAAATGCGGAGCCTGCCGCGCTGCGATGAACGGCGATCACGCCCTTACGGCAAGACGCTTCAATCGCAGCCCGCCCCACACCGCCAGCAACACACTCGCGCCGAACACCCAGCCCGACAGCGCCCCAGCCATCGTGCCCGACAGCAGGTTGCCCACCGTGCAGCCCAGCCCGGTCATCGCGCCCCACCCCAGCAGCACGCCGCCGCCAAGGCCACGCACCACCTGCCCCACGGTCGGCCATGCGGGCCTGAACTGCCCGCTCGCAAGTGCCGCTGCCAGCGCACCCGCGACGAGGCCGCCGACCAGCAGCGCGTTGGGCGTCTGCCAGAGGCTTTCGACCACCGCCGTGACGCAGCCGCCGAAACCGTCGAGCCCGTCCAGGCGCTGCGGCAGCAAGCCGTGTGCGTTGCCGAAGTCGCGCGCGGCGCTGCCCAAAGCTGCGGTTACGCCGAGGGGACGCAGCCGCAGCACCACGATCACGGCGATCGCGCCTACCGCGAGCCCGCCCCACGCGTACGGCCAACGCCCGTGCAGCAGCCGGCGCGCGGCGTCGATGAAGCGGCGCGGCGTGGGCAAGGCAGCCTCACCCGCCGGCAGCTTTCGCCAGAGCCAGGCCGCGAGCGCGGCGAGCACCGCCAGCTGCAGCGCGGCCGAGCCCGCATAGCCCAGGTGATGCGGCAGCCACACCACGGGCGCGGTGGCGATGGTGGCGCTGTAGAGCCAGTTCCAGCTCGTGAATCCCAACAAGAACCCTGCGCCGGCACCGAGCAGTGCGAACGGCGCGGTCGGCGAGCCTTCGCCCAACCGGTACCAGTGCGCGCTGATGCACGAGCCCGATACCACCATGCCCGCGCCGAAGGCCAGCCCCGCGAGCACCAGGGCGCCGCTGACCGGCCCGATGTGCGCGTCGGGCGGCAATCGCCCCGGCTGCGGCACGGGCAGCCAGCCCGTCATGACGACGTGCATGCCCACGGTGCCGACCGCCAGCGCGGCCACGATGGCCAGCAGGCCGCGTGCGTCGCCGCCCTCGAAGTAGTCGCGCGCATGGCAGTAGAAGCAGAAGCGCGAGCGCTGCAACACCACGCCGAGCACCGCACCCAGCCCGAGCGCGAAGGCCAGCGCGCGGCCGCCGCTGCGCTCGCCGAGCAGGTGCACGCTGGCGGCGACCAGCAACAACACGACGACCGCAGCGGCCAGGCCCGTGCGAGAAAGCGGCATAGGCGCCGCATGGATTGACGAAGCGGACATGCCCCGGTTCCTCTTTCTTGGGTCCAAAAAAAAGCGAGCCCGAGGGCTCGCCCAATGTCGCTCATCAGAGAGGCCGCGAGGTCCCTCCAACGCCGACTCACCTCGAACTCATCTCACCTCAACTCATTCGTTCACTTGGACGCCCACACCGTGCCGGCCGGGTTGTTGACCGGCACGCCGACGGCGTTGCCGTACTCGGTCCACGAGCCGTCGTAGTTGCGCACGTTCTTGTAGCCCAGGATCTTGTGCAGCGCGAACCAGGTGTGGCTCGAGCGTTCGCCGATGCGGCAGTAGGTGATGGCCGGCTTGCTGCCGTCGATGCCGACGGCCGCGTAGATCGCCTTCAGCTCGGCGGCCGACTTGAAGGTGCCGTCTTCGTTCACCGCGCGACCCCAGGGCACGTTGGCCGCGCCGGGCACGTGGCCCGCGCGCACCGCCAGTTCGGCGGCGCCGGCCGGCGCGAAGATCTTGCCGCTGTACTCGTCGGCCGAGCGGATGTCGACCAGCTTCGCGTCGGAGCGGCCCTCGGCCACGGCCAGCACGTCGGCCAGCCGCGCGCGCAGTTGTGGGTTGGGCTGCGTCACCTTGAAACGCGTGGCGACGTGTTCGGGCGCGCGGTTGTCGAGCACGCGGTTCTCGGCCTCCCACTTCTTGCGCCCGCCGTCGAGCAGCTTCACGTTCTGCACGCCGTACTGGTCGAACACCCAGGCGCCCCAGGCAGCGAACCAGTTGTTGGTGTCGCCGTAGAGGATCACGGTGGTGTCCTTGTCGACACCGGCCGCCGACAGCAGCTTCTCGAATTCCGTCTGGCTCACGATGTCGCGGCGCACGCGGTCGTTGAGGTCGTTGTGCCACGAGAAATTCACCGCGCCTGGGATGTGGCCGCGCTCGTACAGGCCCGGGTTCACGCTGACCTCGATCACGCGCAGCTTCGGGTTGCGCAGGTTCTTCTCGAGCCAGTCGGTGGAGACCAGCGGGCCGCTGCCGTCGGCCGAGGCCTGCGCGAAGGCCGACGGTGCGGTGGCCAGGAAGGTCAGCGTGGCGAGGGACGCGGCGCGCCACCATCTGCTGAAGATCGACATGCGGGACTCCTTGTGTTGAATGGAAGACATCAGAAACAGATCAGAGCGAACTCTAGGCAGGCAGCACGCCATCACCAACGAAGCGTTTGCGATAAGCGCATGCGCAAAGCGTCTGAGGCTCAGGCGAGCGCGAGCGCTTCATGTGGCAGCTCGGCGCGCACGCGCCAGCCCAATTCGGGCGCGATGCGCACCGCCAGGTCGTCCAGGATCTGCTCGTAGGCCTCGCTGTCGAAGTTGTAGGGCAGCTCCACGCGCAGCTCGCTCACCAGCGGCAGCACCGGGTCGCGGTGCAGGCGCTCCAGGATCTCGTCGGCGCTGCCCACGAGGTCGCCCGCGAACAACGTGCGGCGCTCGCCCTGCGGCGACAGCGTGCGCTCGACACGGCCCGCGGCGAACGCACGGTAGCGGCGCCGCGTGGCGGCATCGGCACCGTCCAGCGGCACGATCACGCGGCCCAGCGCGATCCGTCCGCGCCGTGCGCCCGGCACTTCGCTGGCGCGGTAGCGTTCGACCAGCCCGGTCTGCGCCTCGAGGAAGTCGTCGGTGGTCTCGCCCGTGAGCACATTGCCCAGCAGCAGGTGAAAGCCGTTGCGCCCCGCCCATTCGGCCGAGCGCAGCGACCCGCCGCCGTACCAGAGCCGCCCGACCAGGCCGGGCGCATAGGGCTGCACGCGCGGACGCACGCGCCCGCCGGCCGATTCGACCACCGTGTCTTCGTCGCCCAGCAGCACGTCCTCGAGGTTGGCGCGCAGCCGCGCCACGCGCTTGTGCGTGAAGTCGACCGTGGCCGGCGGTGCGTCCTGGAAGCGCCCGCCCAGCAAGGCGCCGTGCGGCGGCGCGCCCGCGCTCAGGCCCACCTGCAGGCGGCCGCGCGAGAGCACGTCGACGGTGGCCAGGTCTTCGGCGAGCCGGAACGGGTTCTCGTAGCCCATCTGGATCACGGCCGCGCCGAGTTCGATGCGGCGCGTACGCTGCGTGGCGGCGGCCAGGAAGGTCGGCGCCGACGACACGGCGCGCTCCAGGTGGCGCTGGCGCACCCAGGCGCTGTCGAAACCGCGCCGCTCGCCGAATTCAAAGAGCCGCAGCGCAGCCTCGAGGCCCGCGTGCGGGTCGGCCTCGTCGTAGTTGCCGGGCGTGAGAAAACCGATGTGGTGGATGGTCATGGTCGTGGGAATCGCAGGGTCAGAACTTCGGCAACCCCGGCGGGTTGACCTCCGATTTCGGCAGCGCCTCTTCCGCGAGGCGCCAGCGCGCGAGCGCCTTGCCGTAGGTACCGTTGCGGATCAGGCCATTGGCCGCGGTGGTGAGCGCCACCGCCAGGCCGCTGCCCTTGCGCGTGGCCACGGCCACGTCCGACTTCAGCGGCCAGCCCGCGTTCACCGTGCCGGCCAGCCGCAGCTGCCCGTTCTTTGCGGCCTCGTAGGCCTGCGGCGCGTTGGGGTTGAAGTTGGCGTCGACGCGCTTCGTCGTCACCGCCAGCCAGCGCGTCACATCGTCGTCGTAGTACTGGATCGACACCGGCTTCAGGCCCGCGGCCACGTTCTGCCGGTCCCACTCGAGCAGGATGCGCTCCTGGTTGGTGCCCGCGCCGGTCGTGAGCTTCAGGCCCGCCACGTCCTTGGGCTCCTTGATCGACTGGATGGCGCTGTCGGTGCGCACGTAGAAGCCGTGCAGGCCGAGCCGGTAGGTCGAGAAGTCGAACTTCTCCTTGCGCTGCTCGGTCACGCCCACGTTGGAGATCACGGCGTCGTACTTGCCCGAGCTCAGGCCCAGCGGCCAGTCGGCCCAGGCGACGGGCCGCAGCTCCAGCTTCAAGCCCAGCGCCTCGGCGATGAGGTGGGCAAAGTCGGGGTCGAAGCCCACCACCGTCTTCGCGTCGGTGGCATAGGTGGAGATCGGCGGCGCGAACGGCGCGATGGCGATGGTCAGCACGCCCTCCTTCACGAACTTGAAGTTGGGCGGAATGGCGTTGACGGCCTCGGCGTCCTTGCCGGTGTGCAGGCGGCCCTTCTGCTCGGGGCTGAAGTCGAAGGCGTCGGCGGCGTGCGCCGGCGCGAACGCCATCAGCCCGAGGGCGGCCAGCGCCCCCAGCGTCTTCTTGAGCGACATGGTCCCCTCCCCTCAGTTCTTCGGCAGGCCGGGCGGGTTGGTGCGCGCCACCTCGATGGCCTCGGAGGCCAGGTTCCAGCGCGACAGCGCCTTGCCGTAGTTGCCGTTCCTGATCTGCGTGTTGAGCGCCAGCGTCACGGCCTCGGCAATGCCCGAGCCCTTGCGCGAGGTGACGGCGATCTCGGCATTGAGCGGCCAGCCGCCCGACACCAGGCCCGCGAGCCGGGTCTTGCCGTCGCGCGCCTCGTAGGCGGCGATGGCGTTGGGGCCCACGTAGGCGTCGGCACGGCCCGACTGGATGGCCAGGCGCTGCACCACATCGTCGTCGTAGTACTGGATCTCGATGGGCTTGAGGCCGGCGGCCAGGTTCTGCTTGTTCCAGCGCAGCAGGATCTGCTCCTGGTTGGTACTGGCGGTCACGATGAGCTTCAGGCCCGCGATGTCCTTCGGCTCCTTGATGGCGCCGAGCTTGCTGTCCGACTTCACGTAGATGCCCAGCTGGTCGTTGCGGTAGGTCGAGAAGTCGAACTTCTCCTTGCGCTCTTCGGTCACGGTCACGTTGGACACCACCACGTCGAACTTGCCCGACTGCAGGCCCAGCGGCCAGTCGGCCCAGGCGGTGGACACCAGCTCCAGCTTGCGCCCCAGGCTGTCGGCCACGAGCTGCGCGATGTCGGGCGCGTTGCCCACGGGCGTCTTGGTGTCGGTCGCGTAGGCCGCGAACGGCAGCCGGCCGGTGGTGGTGCCGACGACAAGCACGCCTTCCTTGAGGAACTTGAAGTCCTTCGCGAGCCGTACGGCCTCGTCGATCTTCTGCGCGCGCGGGCGGCCGGGCTGCTCGGGGCTCAGGTCGGGCGCCGGGGCGGTCTGGGCCGTGGCGGCGATCGGCAGCAAGGCCGCCAGGAGAACGGACAGGAGAAGGCGTCGATGGGTCATGAAAAGCGGTCGGTTGGAAAAGAGAAAGAGAAAATCTCAGAGCACCTTGGCCAGGAATTCGGCCGTGCGCGGATGCCTCGGCGCGTTGAACACCTGCTCGGGCGTGCCGGTTTCGAGGATGCGGCCCTGCTCCATGAAGACCACGGTGTCGGCCACCTCGCGGGCAAAGCCGATCTCGTGCGTCACGATGACCAGCGTGGTGCCGGAGCTCGCCAGCTCCTCGATCACCGCGAGCACCTCGCCCACCAGCTCGGGGTCGAGCGCCGAGGTGGGCTCGTCGAACAGCAGCACCTTGGGCTTGAGCGCCAGCGCCCGCGCGATCGCCACGCGTTGCTGCTGGCCGCCCGAGAGCTGGCGCGGGTAGGCGTCCTTGCGGTCGGCCAGGCCGACGCGGGCCAGCAGGTCGGTGGCCAGCGCCTCGGCTTCGGCGCGCGGCAGGCCGCGCACCGACTGCGGCGCCTCGACGATGTTCTCCAGCACCGTGAGGTGCGGGAACAGGTTGAAGTTCTGGAACACCATGCCCACGTCGACGCGGCGCGTGAGGATGTCCTTCTCGTGCAGCTCGTACAGCGTGTCGGCGTCGCGCCGGTAGCCGATGAGTTCGCCGTCGATGGCAATGAAGCCGTCGTCCACGCGCTCCAGGTGGTTGATGGTGCGCAGCAGCGTCGACTTGCCCGAGCCCGAGGGGCCGAGGATCACGGTGACGCTGCCGCGCGGCGCGGTGAAGGTCACGTCGTCGAGCACCTGCAGCGCACCGAAGCGCTTGGACACGCCGTGGATCGTCACCTCGCCGCCCGGGGCGCGCGAGCCGTTCCAGCGCGGCACCTGCGCGGGCGCCGGCGCCGGTGGCGACACGGGCACCACGGCCGGCGCCCTGCCCCGCGCCCACAGCCCGTGCACCACGCCGCCCAGCCACGAGCGCGGCGCATGGCGCAGCGCCCCGCGCGAGAAATGCCGCTCGATGTAGTGCTGCGCCACCGACAGCACCGTGAGGATCACGAGGTACCACACGGTCGCCACCATGAGCAGCGGAATCACTTCCAGGTTGCGCCGGTAGATGATCTGGATCGTGTAGAACAGCTCGGGCAGCGCCAGGATGTAGAGGTTCGAGGTGCCCTTGGCCAGCCCGATGATGTCGTTGAAGGCCGTCGGCAGGATGCTGCGCATGGCCTGCGGCAGCACGATGCGCGAAGCCTGGCGACGACGCGAAAGGCCCAGCGCAGCCGCTGCCTCGAGCTGGCCCTGGTCCACCGAAAGGATGCCTCCGCGCACGATCTCCGAGGCAAACGCCGCCTGGTTCAGCGTGAGGCCCAGCAGCGCCGCCACGAAGGGGCTGATGAGCTGCGTGGTCGGGTACGAGAAGAATGTCAGGTCGGTGAACGGCACGCCCAGCGACACGGTCTCGTACAGGTAGCCCAGGTTGTTGATGATCAAGAGCAGCACGATCACCGGCACCGAGCGAAAGAGCCAGGTGAACACCCAGGCCAGCCGCGCCAAGAGCGGCGAGCGCGACACCCGCGCCAGCGCCAGCCCCGTGCCGAAGAAGAAGCCCAGCACCGCGCCCAGCGCCGTGAGCAGCAGCGTGCGGCCCAGCCCGGCCAGCACCGGCTCCGAGAAGAACCACTGCGCGAACACCGGCCAGCCCCAGCGCGGGTTGGTGAGCACCGAATGCAGCACGAGGCCGATCACCGCCACCGCGAAGATGGTGCCGACGGTGCGCGCCGGGTAGGTCGCGGGCACGATGCGAAAGTGCGAGTAGTCGCCCTTGGCGGGCGGTGCCGCATCGCTGCGGCGCAGGGGTGCCGTGGGGGTACGAGGCTCCGGGCCGGCGTCGAGCACGGTGGTCGTGTTCATCGCGACACCGCTCCGCTCAGTGCCGCACCCACGCGGCCTTGCGTGGCCCATTGCGCCAGGTGCTTCTCGAACGGCAGCTTGCGCGGCGTCTCGGGGTCGGCGTCGTCGGTGAACAGCGCTGTGTAGCCATGGCTGCGGTACAGGCCCACGGCCTCGGGCTGGCGAAAGCCCGTCGTGAGGTAGATGCGCTCGTAGCCCTGGCGCAGCACCTGCGCCTCCAGCTCGGCCAGCACGCGGCTTGCGAGGCCCTGGCGGCGCAGCGCGCCGTGCGTCCACACGCGCTTGAGTTCGGCGGTGCGCTCGTCGTGGCGCATGAAGGCACCGCCGCCGATCGCCACGCCGTCGCGCAGCAGCAGCACGAAGTTGCCGTGCGGCGGCGCGAACACCTCGGGCAGGTAGCGGTCGATCTCGCGCGGGGCGCCGGGCTCGCGCAGCACGTCGCCGTAGCGGCTGTCGTACTCGAAGGTGAGCCCTTCGATCAACGGCCGGGCCAACGGGTCCAGCGGCGTGGTGTAGACAAACTGTTCGCTCATGGGGTGGTTTCCTGGGTGTCGCCGTCGGCGGAAAGAAAGCGCTCGGCCAGCCGGGCCCAGTACACGGCCGCGGGCGCGAGGATCGCGTCGTTGAAGTCGTAGCGCGGGCTGTGCAGCGAGGCGCTCTCGCCGTTGCCGAAGAACACGTAGCTGCCGGGGCGCGCCTGCAGCATGTAGGCGAAGTCTTCGCTGGCCGTGCGCGGGCGGAAGGCCGGGTCGACCCGCTGCGCGCCGAAGGTGTCCAGCGCCACGGCGCGTGCGAAGGCGGTTTCTTCGGCGTGGTTGACCACCGGCGGAAAGCCCGGCCGGTAGTCGACCTCGGCTTGCGCGCCGAAGCTCTCGGCCTGCGCCCGCGCCAGCGCGGGAATGCGCTGCGCCAACAGTGCGCGCACATCGGGCTTGAACGAACGCGCCGTGAGCTTGAGCTCGACCGTGTTCGGAATCACGTTGGAGGCTTCGCCGCCGTGGATGGAACCGACCGTGACCACGCCCATGTCCAGCGGATCGACATTGCGCGCCACCACGGTCTGCAATGCTGCGATCAGGTGCGCGCTCGCGACCACGGGGTCGACCGTCTCGTGCGGCTGCGCGCCGTGGCCGCCTTTGCCGCGCACCGTGATGTGCGCCTGGTCGATGGCCGCCATCGCGGGCCCGGTGACGCAGCCCACGTGCCCTGCCCCCACGCCGGGCCAGTTGTGCAGGCCGAAGACGGCGTCGCACGGGAAGCGCGTGAACAGGCCCTCGTCGATCATCTTCTTCGCACCCGCGCCCAGTTCTTCGGCGGGCTGGAAGATCAGGTGCAGCGTGCCGCGAAAGCTGCCCGTCTCGGCCAGGAAGCGCGCCGCCGCGAGCAGGATCGCCGTGTGGCCGTCGTGGCCGCAGGCATGCATCACGCCCGCGTTCTCGCTCGCATACGGCAGGCCCGTGGCCTCGTGGATCGGCAGCGCGTCCATGTCGGCGCGGATGCCGAGGCTGCGCCCCGGCCCGCGCCGCAGCGTGCCCACCACGCCGGTGCCGGCCAGGCCGGTCGTGACCTCGTAGCCCCAGGCCGCGAGCCGCTCGGCCACGAGGGCCGAGGTGCGGTGCTCCTTGAACGACAGCTCGGGGTGCTGGTGGATGTCGCGCCGCAGCGCGATGAATTCGTCGCCGTAGCCGGCAATGGTCGATTCGACGCGGTGGATATCCTTGAGGGCCGGTCGTGGCAGCGCGGCGCCCATCAGGCGGCCTTGCGCTCGGCGGTGGCGCCGCCCTGCGGTGCGGCATGGCGGCTCGCCTTGCGTGGCAGGCCCAGGTGGTCGCGCAGGGTCTGGCCGGGCAGCGTGCGCTGGTAGCGGCCGCGCGCCTCCAGCGCCGGAATCACGAATTCGATGAAGTCGTCCAGGCCCTGCCCCAGGACCGGGAAACCGAGGATGAAGCCGTCGGCCGCGCCCTCATCCACCCAGCGGATGATCTCGTCGGCGATGCGCTCGCCCGTGCCCACGAACTGCGTGCGCGGCGTGGCGACTTCGAGCGCCACCTCGCGCAGCGTCTGGCCCTTGGCCTTGGCGTTGGCCTTGATGCGGTCGGTGGTCGAGCGGAAGCTGTTGCGGCCGATCTCGCCCAGCTCGGGAAACGGCGCATCGAGCGGGTACTGGCTGAAGTCGTGGTGGTCGAAGAAGCGGCCCAGGTAGGCCAGCGCCTCCTCGACCGTCAGCAGCGCGCGGATGGCGAGGTACTTGGCCTCGGCCTCCGCCTCGGTGGCGGCGACCACGGGGCCGATGCCCGGGAAGATCTTCACGTCGCCGGCCTGCCGCCCCTGCGCCACGGCGCTGGCCTTCACCTGCTTGAGGAAGGCGCGCGTGTCTTCGAGCGAGGGCGAATGCGTGAACACCGCGTCGGCGTACTTGCCCGCGAGACCGATGCCCGCGTCCGACGAACCGGCCTGGAAGATCACGGGCTGGCCCTGCGGCGAGCGCTGGATGTTCAGCGGCCCGGCCACCTGGAAGAAGCGGCCCTTGTGGTCCAGCGTGTGCAGCTTGTCGCGGTCGAAGAAACGGCCGCTCTCGCGGTCGCGCACGAAGGCGTCGTCGTCCCAGCTGTCCCACAGGCCCTGCGTCACGGCCAGGTACTCGTCGGCGATCTCGTAGCGCAGCGCGTGCTCGGGGTGGGCGCGGCTGTAGTTCTTGGCACTGCCTTCCAGCGGCGTGGTCACCACGTTCCAGCCCGCGCGCCCACCGCTGATGAGGTCCAGCGAGGCGAACTGCCGCGCCACCGTGAACGGGTCGCTGTACGAGCTGGAGATGGTGCCCGCCAGGCCGATCTTCGTGGTGACGGCGGCCAGCGCCGACAGGATCGAGATCGGCTCGAAGCGGTTGAGGAAGTGCGGGATCGACTTCTCGTTGATGTAGAGCCCGTCGGCCACGAACGCGAAGGCGATGCCCGCGGCCTCGGCCTTCTGCGCGCTGCGGATGAAGAAGTCGAGGTTGACGCTGGCATCGGCCGGGCCGCCCGGGTGCTTCCAGGCATTCATGTGGCTGCCGGCCCCTTGCAGCATGACGCCGAACTGGATGTTGCTCATGACGATCGTTCTTGTGATGGGAAAGGAAGGAAGAAGGAACTCAGGCCAGTGCGGGCTCGCGGGCCTGCGCCAGCAGTTCGACCGCCGTGGCGCGCGCGCCGAAGTCCGCCACCGGGATGTCGATCACGAACTCCTCGATGCCGTGGCGCGCGCTGAGGGCTTCGAGCGCGTCGCGCACCTCGTCGCCGGTGCCGGCGATGACATGCGGGCGCCGCTCCTCGGTGCGGTAGTCGCTCGCGCCGGCCTGCCGCGCGAACTCGGCGGCGGCCTCGAGGCTCGGCAGGTTCACGCTCTGGCCCGTGGGCAAGGTCACGCGGAAGCTGCGCAGCGCGCCCACGCGCTCGGCGGCCTCGTCGTGCGTCTCGGCGGCGAAGGCGAACAGCGCGAGCAGCGGCGCGCGGCCGGTCGCGCCGCGGTAGGCGTCGATCGATTGCTCGATGTTCACGGGGTCGCCGTTGAAGTGGCCCGCATAGACGAACTGCCAGCCCAGCCGCGCCGCGAGCAGCGCGCTCTCGGGGCTGCCGCCCAGCAGCACGCGCTGCGGCGCCACCGGCGGGAACGGCGTGGCCACGGCGCCGGCCAGCGCGTGGTCGGCGGGCACGCCGTCGTGCAGGAAGGCATCGAGTTCCTGCAGGCGCGCTTCGAAATCGAGGGCCTTTGCCTTCGCCGGATCGTGCAGCGATTGCAGCGCCTTGCTGGTCAGCGGCAGGCCGCCCGGCGCCTTGCCGATGCCCAGGTCGACGCGGCCCGGCGCCAGCGAGGCCAGCACCTTGAAGGTCTCCGCCACCTTGAAGGGGCTGTAGTGCTGCAGCATGACGCCGCCGGTGCCGATGCGGATGCGCGAGGTCTTGGCAAGCAGGTGCGAGGCCAGCACCTCGGGCGCCGAACCCGCGTAGGTGCGGTTGCCGTGGTGCTCGGCCAGCCAGTAGCGGCGGTAGCCCAGCCGTTCGGCGCGCCGGGCCAGCGCGATGGTGTGCTGGAACGCCTGCGCGGCGTCGGCACCTTCGGGGATCAGGCTCTTGTCGAGCAGGGAGAGCGAGTAGGACACGGTGTTCGGCGAGGACGCAGTGGAAGCGGGTGTGCTTCAAATTCTGCGAGCCATCGCACGGGCCGTTTGCGCTGAATTCCTCTATCGATATCTGGAATCTGCGGGGTCGCGCGGCTCACCATGCATAAGGCAGGAGTGCCGCCACGGCCGTGGCGTGCAGCCGCCTGCGCACGCGCAGCGGCACGTGGCCATGCGGTGCGCGGCGTGCCACTTCATGCGGCGACGCCGGCGCGATGCACCAGGCGATGGCGGTCAGCGCGAGGACGTGGCGGGCCTGTGCGGCCGGGGATGAAGAGGCGACGGTGTGCAGTGGCATGGCGGGCGGTTTCCCTGGTTCGATGCCGCCGATTCTGCGAAGCGCACCCGCCGTTGCCAACGACGGATTGCGAATGTCCTGATGCGGTTTGCATCGCATCCACGCGCCCAAAGGTGTTGCCTCGCGCCCCCTGCGCTGGCTACGATGGGCACGCAACCACCCAAGGAGCAGCCGCCATGTCGAACCATGTCTACAAGTCGCTCGAGCTGACGGGCTCGTCCAAGACCAGCATCGAGGACGCGGTGCAGACCGCCATCGCGAAGGCGCACGAGACAGTGCGCAACATCCAGTGGTTCACCGTCACCGAGACGCGCGGCCACGTGGTCGACGGCAAGGTCGCGCACTGGCAGGTGACGGTGAAGATCGGCTTCACGCTCGAGTAGCCGCAACGCGGCCTTGACGGGTCAGGCGCGCAGCGCCGAGGTGCCGTCGTAGATGTAGCGGCGCGACCACGGGAGCGTGCTGGCCGCCCTGCCTGCCTTGCGCCCGACGATCTGGTAGATCGCCACGTCGTCGTTCTCGAAGGCGTAGGCGCAGCCCGCGAGGTAGATGCGCCAGATGCGGAACTTCTCTTCGTCGACGAGCGAACGCGCCTCGTCGGCATGGGCCTCGTAGGCGTCGCTCCAATGGCGCAGCGTCTGCGCGTAGTGGCGGCGCAGGTTCTCCACGTCGAAGGCCTCGAGCCCGCCCTTCTGCATGGCCTGCAGCGCCAGGCTGATGTGCGGCAGCTCGCCGTTGGGGAACACGTAGCGGTCGATGAAGTCGCCGCCGCCATACGACACGCCGCCGCCCTCGGGGTCGGACGAGGTGATGCCGTGGTTCATGACGATGCCGTCGTCGGCCAGCAGCTTCTGCACGCGCCCGAAGTACTCGGGCAGGTTCTTGCGGCCCACGTGCTCGAACATGCCGACGCTGGTGATGCGGTCGAACTGGCCGGTCACGTCGCGGTAGTCCTGCAGCCGGATCTCGATGCGGTCTTGCAGGCCCGCGGCCTTCACGCGCTCGGTCGCCAGATCGAACTGGTTCTGCGACAGCGTGACGCCGACGCAGCGCGCGCCGAACTTCTGCGCCGCACGAATGACCAGTGCGCCCCAACCGCAGCCGATGTCGAGCAGCGTCTGCCCGGGCTGGAGTTCGATCTTGGTGAGGATGTGGTCGATTTTCTTCAGCTGCGCGGTGGCCAGGTCTTCGTCGCCGTTCTCGAAGTAGGCGCACGAATAGACCATGTTCGCGTCGAGCCAGAGTTGGTAGAACGCGTTCGACACGTCGTAGTGGTACTCGATGGATTTCTTGTCCGACGACTTGGTGTGCGCGAAGTAGCGGGCCATGCTTTGCAGCGCGCCGCCTGGCTTGTCGAGCGAGTTCTTCGCCAGGCCGTAGGCGATGTCGATCACGTCGCTGAGCTTGCCTTCGATGTCGATCTTGCTCTTGACGTAGGCCTCGCCCAGGTTGTCGAGCGTGGGCTGCAGCATCAGCGACAGCGCCGCGGGCGATTTCACGTGCAGTGTGACCGCCGGTCCGCTGAAGTCACCGAAGTCGTAGGACTGGCCGTCCCACAAGGTGAGCCGCGCGGGCAGGTTGGCCCGTGCGCGGACCGCGGCGCTCCACTGCGCCAGCTTCTTTTCCCAAAGCATGCATCTCTCCGAGTTGTTGAGTAGTCCCGCCTCCACGGGCGGACGGGTGCTGCAGCGAACAAAACGATAGCGAGATTTGGCGAAACCTGCATTTCCACGACGACGCAAGAAATCGCGGCAGGTGCTATGTTGAAAAACCCCTCGCGCGGGGCCCGGGCGGCCTACGCGGCTTCCATCGAGGTCGCGTCGTTGCCGGCCTCGCCGAGCCAGCGGCGCTTGTCGCGCAGCGGCGGCGCGCCGAACATGCGGCCGTACTCGCGCGCGAACTGCGAGGGGCTTTCGTAGCCCACGTTGTGCGCGGCGCTGGCCACGTCGGTGCCGGCGATCAGCATCTGGCGGCGCGCCTCCTGCAGGCGCAGCTGCTTCTGGTACTGCAGCGGGCTCATCGCCGTCACGGCCTTGAAGTGATGGTGGAACGACGACACGCTCATGTGCACCGCGCGCGCCATGTCTTCCACGCGCAGCGACTGCGCGTAGTTGGTGCGCAGCGCGCTGATGGCTTTCGCGATGCGTTGCGTGTGGCTGTCGTGCAGCGCAATCTGGCGCAGCCGCGCGCCCTCGCCGTTCACCAGCAGCCGGTACATGATCTCGCGCTTGATGAGCGGCGCCATGATCGGAATGTCTTCGGGCGTGTCGAGCAGCCGCAGCAGGCGCAGCACGGGCTCCAGCACCGGCATGGCGATGCGGTTGACGTACATGCCGCGCGAGGCCGGCGCGTTGGCCTTGGCCGGCAGCTTCTCGTCGCCGATGAGGTCGCCGATTTCATCGAGCGCCAGCTCCAGCCGCACGCCCAGGTAGGGCTCGTTCTCGCTGGTCACGCACACCTGGCCGCACACCGGCAGGTCGACCGAGGTGACGAGGTAGTTCATGGGGTCGTACACGTAGATGTCGTCGCCCACGATGATCCGCTTGGAGCCCTGCGCGATGAGGCCCAGCGCCGGCGTCGCGAAGCCGTGCTTGGGGCCGTCGGGCTTGCTGATGCAGTGCACCTGCAGGCCGGGCACGGCGCATTCGACCGTGCCGTCCTGCCCGCGCGTGATGTGGCGGATGAGCTGCACCAGCTCTTCGCGGGCGGCATCGAGTTCGGGTTCCAGCGGCATCGGCATGGCGAGGACGGTGGCGGTGTCGGGGGTTTCATCAGACATGGGTAGGCCTCTGACAAAGGGGAGCGGCCGCGGTGGCGGCCATGGAGGATTGGGCTGCCCGCAGCTTAGCGTCGCATCCTCTCCTTCGCACGGCCTGCGCACGAGGTCTGGAGAAATAGGCAAAGACTTTGCAGAAACGCGCTCGCCCGCCGGGGCGCGCCGGCGGGATACTTTTTCGCAACCGCCGGCCATTCGTCACGCCGGACGGCCCCTCCCCACCCAAAGGACAACTTTCGATGCAATACCGCCAATTCGGCCGCACCGGCCTCCTGGTTTCCGAACTCTGCCTCGGCACGATGACCTTCGGCGGCGCGCCGGGCATCTGGGACCACATCGGCCAGCTGCAGCAAGGCGAGGCCGAAGGCCTCATCGGCCGCTCGCTCGACGTCGGCATCAACTTCATCGACACGGCCGACGTGTACTCCGAGGGCCTGTCCGAGACCATCACCGGCCAGGCGCTGAAGAACCTGAAGGTGCCGCGCGACCGCGTGGTGGTCGCGACCAAGGTGCTGGGCGAAACCGGCAGCAAGGGCGTGAACTCGGCCGGCGCCTCGCGCTACCACATCATGGACGGCGTGAAGGCCAGCCTGAAGCGGCTGCAGCTGGACCACATCGACCTGTACCAGATCCACGGCATCGACCCGATCACGCCCGTCGAGGAAACGGTGCGCGCGCTCGACGACCTCGTGCGCCAGGGCCACGTGCGCTACGTGGGCGTGTCGAACTGGGCCGCGTGGAAGATCGCCAAGGCGCTGGGCATCGCCGAGCGCGACCGGCTGGCACGCTTCGAGTCGCTGCAGGCCTACTACACCGTGGCCGGGCGCGACCTGGAGCGCGAGCTGGTGCCGATGCTGCGCAGCGAACAGCTCGGCCTGATGGTCTGGAGCCCGCTGGCCGGCGGCCTGCTCAGCGGCAAGGTCGACCGCCACACCGCCACCGCGCAAGGCAGCCGCCGCGCGAGCTTCGACTTTCCGCCGGTGAACGTGGAGCGCGCCTACGACTGCATCGACCTCATGCGCCAGTTCGCCGAGCCGCGCGGCGTGTCGGTGGCGCAGATCGCGCTGGCCTGGCTGCTGCACCAGCCGGTGGTGACCAGCGTGATCGTCGGCGCCAAGCGCATCGACCAGCTGGACGACAACATCGCCGCCACCGAGGTGAAGCTCACGGCCGACGAACTCGCGGCGATCGACAAGGCCAGCGCGCTGGCGCCCGAGTACCCGGGCTGGATGCTCGCGCGCCAGGGCGGCGTGCGCGCCCAGCGGCTGGCCGATTCAGGCCGTCGCGGCTGACACGAGCGGGGCCTCGGTGCGACGCGCGGCATGGGCCGCGCTCGCCCGCAGCGCGCGCAGGTCGAGGTGTTCGGCGGCGCGCGCCGCCGAGGGCTCTGCCAGGTGCGGCACCACGCCCAGCAGCGGCGCACCGAGCCGGGCGCGCAGCGTCTGCAGGTTGCCTTCGGGCGAGAGCATCTGCGGCTCGACCACGCTCGCGACCCAGCCGGCCAGCACCAGCCCGCGCGCGCGGATCGCCTCGGCGGTGAGCAGCGCGTGGTTGAGGCAGCCCAGCCGCAGCCCGACCACGAGGATCACGGGCAGGCCCAGCGCCACCGCGAGGTCGGCGGTGTCGAGGTCGTCGCCCAGCGGCACGCAGAAGCCGCCCACGCCTTCCACCACCACCGCATCGGCCTGCGCCGACAGCCGTTCGAAGGCATCGAGCAGCACGGGCAGCGCGACCTGCACGCCCTCTTCCCGCGCCGCCAGGTGCGGCGACATCGGCGCCTTCAGCACGTAGGGGCAGCGCCAGGCGAGCGGCGCGTCGACGTTGCCGGCCGCCTGCAGGCGTTCGACGTCTTCGTTGCGCCATTCGCCGTCGATGGCATCGAGGCCCGCCGCCACCGGCTTCATGCCGACCGCGCGCAGGCCCGAGGCGGCCAGCAGCGCGAGCATGGCGCTGCTCACCAGCGTCTTGCCCACGCCGGTGTCGGTGCCGGTGACGAACCAGCGGCGCTGCGCAGCGGCTGCCGTCGTCATGCCGCCTCCGGCCATGGTTCGGCCAGGGCCTCGCCCAGCGCATCGATGAGCCGCGCCACGTCGGCCTCGGTGTGGCTGGCCGACAGCGCGATGCGCAGCCGCGCGGTGCCGGCAGGCACCGTCGGTGGACGGATCGCGCCCACGCGCAGGCCGTGCGCGTCGAGCCGTTCCATGGTCTGCATGGCGCGCGCGTTGTCGCCCACGATGAGCGGCTGGATCGCGGTCGGCGAATCGGCCAGCCAGGCGCTGCCGTCGGCCGGCAGCACCTGCTTCAGGCCGCTGCGCAGCTGGGTGATGCGGGCGCGCAGCTGGGCGCGGCGGCGCATGCCCTCCTCGCCCTCGATGAGCGCCAGGCTGGTGAGCAGCGCATGCGCCACCGCCGGCGGCGCGGCCGTGGTGAAGATGTAGGGCCGCGCGCGCTGCACCAGGAAGTCGATCACCGTGCGGTGCGCCGCCACGAAGGCGCCCGACACGCCGGCCGCCTTGCCCAGCGTGCCGATCAGCACCAGCCGCTCGGAGCGCAGCGCCAGCGCCTGCAGCGCGCCGCGCCCGGTGGCGCCGAGCACGCCGAAGCCGTGCGCGTCGTCGATCACCAGCCAGGCGTCGTGCTGCTCGGCCAGCGCCAGCAGGCCCGCCACCGGGGCGATGTGGCCGTCCATGCTGAAGACGGCGTCGCTCACGATGAGCTTGACCGACGCGTCGCAGGCGGCGAGCTGCGCGTCGAGCGCCTGCAGGTCGCAGTGCGGGTAGCGTTCCACGCGGGCACGGGCCAGCCGCGCGCCGTCGATCAGCGAGGCGTGGTTCAGCGTCTCCGAGAAGATCACCGCCTCGCCGTCGCCCAGCGCCGACAGCACCGCCAGGTTGGCCATGTAGCCGGTGCAGAAGAACAGGCTGCGCGCATCGGGAATGTGCGGCGCCATCCATTCGCCCAGCCGCTCCTCCAGCTGCGCATGGGCGCGCGAGTGGCCCAGGATGAGGTGCGAGCCGCCGCTGCCCGTGCCGTAGCGCGCCGCGCCTTCGGCCAGCGCCTCGGCCAGCGCGGGGTGCGCGGCCAGGCCCAGGTAGTCGTTGCTGCTGAAGCCAAGCATGGTGCGCGGCGCGGTGGCGCCGGCCAGCGTGAGGATCTGCTCGGGCGCGCAGGCGGTCTCGGCGATCTGCCGGCGGCGGCGCAGCGAGCGCGCGTCGAGCGCGGTGATTTCGTCCTGCAGGCGTTCAAGCAAGCGCAGCATCGCGGGCTCCTTCGTCGGCGGTGGCGCCGGGGGCGTGGGTGACGGCCTGGAGCGTGGCGAGCGTGCCGTCCACGAGCTGGTCGATCTCATCGTCCGCAATGGCGTACGGCGGCATCAGGTACACGGTGGCGCCGATGGGCCGCATCAGCAGGCCATGGTCGCGCGCCGCGAGGTGGAAGCGCTCGGCGAAGCGCGCACCGGGCTCGCGCACGTCGAAGGCCGTGATCATTCCGCGCTGGCGCAGGTGGTCGATCGGCTGGCCGGCGAGCCCCTCGCGCAGCCGTGCCAGCAGGCGTGCGGCGCGGTCCTGGTTGCGGTTCAGCGCGTCTTCCTGCTCGAACAGATCGAGCGTGGCGAGCGCCGCGCGGCAGGCCAGCGCGTTGCCGGTGTAGGAATGCGAATGCAAAAAGCTGCGCGCGGCATCGTCGTCGACGAACCCCTGGTAGATGGCCTCGCGCGTCATCACCAGCGCCAGCGGCAGGTAGCCGCCGCTGATGCCCTTCGACAGGCACAGGAAGTCGGGCCAGATGCCGGCCTGCTCGCACGCGAAGAAGGTGCCCGTGCGCCCGCAGCCGACCGCGATCTCGTCGGCGATCAGGTGCACGCCGAAGCAGTCGCACAGCGCACGCACGCGGCGCAGGTAGGCCGGATCGTGCATCGCCATGCCGGTGGCGCACTGCACCAGCGGCTCGACGATCACGGCGGCGATGCTGTCGTGCTGCGCGGCCAGCAATGCCTCGATCTCGTCGGCCGCGCGGTTCGCCACCGCGGCGGCGTCTTCCCCGGGCCGGGCGGCGCGCGCATCGGGCGAGGCCACGAGGTGCGCGCTGGCGAGCAGCGGCGCGTAGGCGTCGCGGAACACGGGCACGTCGGTGACGTGCAGCGCGCCCAGCGTCTCGCCGTGGTAGCCGCCGCGCAGCGCGACGAAGCGGCGCTTGCCGGCGCGGCCCGCGTTGCGCCAGGCGTGGAAGCTCATCTTGAGCGCGATCTCCACGGCCGAGGCGCCGTCGGAGGCATAGAAGCAATGACCCAGCGCATGGCCCGTGAGCGCCGCCAGCCGCTCGGCCAGCTCGACCGCCGGCGCGTGCGTGCAGCCGGCGAGCATCACGTGCGGCAGCGTGTCCAGCTGCGCCTTCAGCGCGGCATTGATCGCCGGGTGCGCATGGCCGAACAGGTTGACCCACCACGAGCTGGTCGCATCGAGGTAGCGCCGGCCTTCGTGGTCGGTCAGCCAGACGCCCTCGCCGCGCGCGATGGGCAGCGGCGGCGCCACGTCGAGGCGGATGCTCTGGGTGCAGGGGTGCCAGACGTGGCGGCGGCTGCGCTGTTGCCAGTCGGCGTTGGCACCGGCATGGGCATCTGCGGCGGCTGGCGCGGTCGTGGGGGAGAAAACGTTCGAGGGAGGCACCCGCGCGTTCCTTTCTGGAGGGCAAGGCGGCGGATCGTATCGACGCGAACGCGCCCCGGCAAACGCCCGGAACGCGTGCGAAAAGAAGGCGGAATGACCGAGGTTGGGCGGTGTAGCGCGTGCGTTCAGGCCAACGTCGCGTAAGCTGGCGACTTCGTGCGGGGCCGCGCCGGCGCGGGGCCGACGCAAGTTGTCCGGCTGCCGTCACAGATGGCGAAGGAATGTCCGCTTTTCAGGGGGCGCGGTGGGTGGACTCCGTTTATCGGACAGCCGATATGGCTGGTATTCGCAACCGGCTTCAGCCGCGCTTCTCGGCGTTGCGCTTGCGTGTGGCGGCGCCCTTCCTGGCGGATGCCGAGCGTTCGGCGGCGGTGCGGTTCGCCGCGGCGGCGCCACCGAGGCGCCCACCCTTGCGCGAGGGCCCGTGGTTCTCGGCCTTGCCGCGGCCCGCACCGCTCTTCTTGCCGCCGCCGGTCTCGGCATTCACCGTGGCCCAGGCGCGGCGCTCGGCCTCGCCCTTGGCCAGGCCGCGGTGCTCGTAGCCTGCCTCGATGTGCCCGGCCTTGCGTTTCTGCTTGTCCGTGTAGGACGACTTGTCGCCTCGTGGCATGTCTGCGCTCCTTCAATCAAATGGGATGAAAGAAGCCTTCATGCTGGCCGCCCGTGCGGCGCCATGGGTCGGAAGAGGCAGGCGCTGCGCGTCAGCGCAGTCTGTCGTGCGCGCTCAGGCCGACAACGCGTTCGCGAGGTCGGACTTCAGGGCCGTGGCGCGTTCCGGCGCCCGCGCGAGCCCCGCCTCGACCAGCGCCTGTGCGCGTGCGCGGTCGCCCAGGTGCATCGCGATCCGTGCGAAGTGCAAGGCGGTGCGCGCATGGATCTGGTGCGGGTCGGTCTCGCGCAGCATCTGTTCGAAGCTCTGCGGATAGCTGCCATGCCGTGCGAAGAAAGTACGCCCCGGCCCTTCCCACTCGCTCACGATGAATTCGACGTTTTCTTCGGCCTGTTCTTTCGTCTCGCCATAGGCCCATCCGAACGCGGCGCCGGGCGGTGGGTCCAGGCGGTCGCGGAACACGCAGTGCGATTCTTCGAGCGCCTCGGGCGCCACCGGCGTTCCGCCCTCGGGCGGCAAAAATTCCAGGTGCGCGCCGAGGTTCAGGTAGCAGGCCTTGCCGCCGCTCGCACCCTGCACGTTGAACACGTGGATCACCGGCCCGTCGATGCGCCGCAGCGTCTGGCCCGAACCCTGGAAGCCTTCGGCCTTGAGCACGGGAAAGAGGTGGTGCGTGAGCAGCTTGAGGAAGGTGGTGCGGTTCATGGCGCGCGGGGTCTCCGGGTACGCAAGGTGATCGAATAACGCAGGCCCTCGGTCGGGGCGATGGCATGTTGCCATGCCCAGCGCGCCGGCCCGCGCAGCAGGTACACGGAGCGCGGCTCGATGAGGAATTCGAGCGCGGCCGGCCCCGACGCGGGCGCGCCGGGCACATACGGCCGGAACTGCATCACCGCGTCGCCGTACAGCGAGACGCCCACGATGTCCTCGAAGTCGGGCACGTCGCGGTGCCAGCCCAGCGGCGTGCCGGGGCGGTACTCGGCGATCAGCACGTGGGTGAGGTCTTCGGGCGTCAGGCCGGCCCAGGCGGCAGCCTTCGCGCGCAGCGGGTGCAGCGCCTCGGGCAGCGGCGCGCCGGGCTTGAGGCGGTTCGTGTCGAAGTCGTAGCTGCCGCCGAAGCTGGTGCCGCGCCGGCGGGCGGTGTATTCCTTGTAGCGCATCTCCTTGAGCGGCAGGCCCTGCACGATGCGCAGCAGGCCGGCCTCTTCATCGTGCGACAGGAACCCGGGTTCGTAGCGCAGGCCCTCGATGGCCGCCACGGGTGCCTCGCCGAACAGGTCGGGCTGGCCGGCGTGTTCAAGGCGTCGGGTGGCGCGCATCGTTTTCCCCGGCCTCCCCGGCCTCCCCGGCCAGCTGCACATGCCACCAGCGCGGCAGCAGCTCGCGGATCTCGGCGCGCGCAAAGCGGTCGTCGAGCAGGTGCAGCACGCCCGTGTCGGCCTCGGTGCGGATCACGCGGCCGGCGGCCTGCACCACCTTCTGCAAGCCGGGGTAGAGGTAGGTGTACTCGTAGCCCTTGCCGAAGCGCGACTGCATGCGCTCGCGCGTGATCTCGTTGAGCTCGTTGTACTGCGGCAGCCCCAGGCTGGCGACGAAGGCGCCGATGAGCCGGCTGCCCGGCAGGTCGATGCCTTCGCCGAACGCGCCGCCGAGCACGGCGAAGCCGATGCCCTGCCCGCCTTCTTCGAAGCGCGCGACGAAATCGTGGCGGTCGGTTTCGCGCATGCCGCGCGTCTGCGTCCACACAGGCACGCCGGGGTGACGCAGCGAGAACGCGGCGCAGGCCTTGTCCAGGTAGTCGAAGCTGCTGAAGAAGGCCAGGTAGTTGCCGGGCAGGCGTTCGAACTGCGCGCCGATGATGTCCGTCACATGGCGCAGCGAGCCGGCGCGGTCGCGAAAGCGCGTGGAGACGCCGGTCGCCACCTCGACGCGCAGCTGCTGGCCGCGAAACGGCGATTCGACGTCGAGCAGCGCCGTGTCTTCGGGCAGGCCGAGCGCGTCGCGGTAGAACGCGAACGGCGCGAGCGTGCCCGAGAAGCAGGTGACGGACACCGCATCGGCGAAGCGGCCTTCGAGGAACGGCCCGGGTACGAGGTTGCGGATGGCCAGGCCGCGCTGTTCCTGCGTGGCGCCCAGCGTGCGCTCGAACACCGAGTGGTCGTCGAAGACCTCGGCCAGCCGCGCGAAGTGCAGCGCATCGAAGAAGAAGCGCTGCAGCGACCCCTGCGCCGCATCGGGCGTGGCGGCGAAGTGCTCGGCCATCGCGGTGTTGGCGGCCTGCAGCGTGCGCAAAAAGCGCTCGGGGATCTCGTCGGCGGTGTCGTAGCCGACGGTCTGCGCCTGCTGCAGCGTGTCCCATTCGCGGAACAGCCGCGCCAGCGGGCCGCGCACGGCGGCGGGCGCGGCGCGGTGCGCTTCTTCGAGCGCCGTGCCTTCGAGCCTGGCGGTGTACATGCCGCGCGCACGCTCCAGCAGGTTGTGGGCCTCGTCGACCAGCACGGCGACGCGCCAGCCGGCGTCCTTCATGCAGGCGAACAGGAACGCGCTGCCGTCGAAGTAGTAGTTGTAGTCGCCCACGACGACGTCGCTCCAGTGCGTCATTTCCTGCGCCAGGAAATAGGGGCACACCTCGTGCGCGAGCGCGACCCGCCGCAGCGCCTCGCGGTCGAGCCAGCCCACTTGCGCGGCCTCGGCGCGCGCGGCCGGCAGGCGGTCGTAGAAGCCGCGCGCCAGCGGGCAGGCCTCGCCGTGGCAGGCGCGGTCGGGGTACTCGCAGACCTTCTCGCGGGCCGCGAGTTCGAGCACGCGCGGCCGGTGCGCGCCGCCCTGCCCCAGCACGCGCAAGGCGTCGAGCGCCACAGGCCGCCCGGAGGTCTTGGCGGTGAGGAAGAACACCTTGTCGAGCTTGTGCGCCGCGCGCGCCTTCAGCAGCGGAAAGAGCGTGGCCAGCGTCTTGCCGATGCCCGTGGGCGCCTGCGCCAGCAGGCAGCGCCCACCCACGGCGGCGCGGTAGACCGCCTCGGCCAGTTCGCGCTGGCCGGTGCGGAAGTCGGCGTGGGGAAATTCGAGCTGCGCCAGCGCGTCGTCGAGCGCACCGCGGTGCGCGGCCTCGCGCTGTGCCCAGTCGCTGTAGCAGGCGCACAGGGTCTCGAAGTGGGTGCGCAGGGTGTCGCGCGTGTGCTGCTCTTCGAGCACGGTTTCGTCGCCGCTGGCCAGGTCGAGGTAGACCAGCGCGACGGTCAGCTGCTCGTGCCCTTCCTGCTCGCACAGCATCCAGCCGTAGCAGCGCACCTGCGCCCAGTGCAGCGCGCGGTGGTTGGCGCGGATGGCGTCGAAGTCGCCGCGGAAGGTCTTGATTTCTTCCACCCGCGCCTGCGCCGGGTCGTAGCCGTCGGCCCGGCCGCGCACGCGCAGCGTGCCGCAGGTGGTGGCCAGCGGCACCTCGCTCTGGTAGTCGCCGCCGCGCCGGGCCTGCACCAGCGCGTGGCCGGCCATGCCTTCGAGCGCGCTGGGCGCGGGCACGAAGCGCAGGTCGAGATCGCCCGCCTTCGCGCCGAAGGCGCACAAGGCCTTGACGGACACGACGTGCGCCGCCGAAACGGCGGCTGACGGGGCGGAATGGAGGTCGGAAGGCATGCTGCCGATACTGGATGGAATTACAGTATAACGAGCACCGAATGCGGCAATACGTCACACAAATCGGTATCGAGGCCTTCTCCGACAGGTCAAATGATCTTTTTCGGCAAGACTTGACAAGTTTTGCTTACAAATGCATTCATGAAAACCCCCTCCGCGATCGACCCCGTCGAATTCGACCGCCTGCTCAGCCGCAACCTCAAGCTGCCGCTGCTGGGCGGACTGATCGGCGCCGTGGCGTTCGTCGCGCTGATCCTGTATCTGCTGACGAGCCTGAGCTGGGTCGAGCACACCGACCAGGTCACGCGCGCCGCCAGCGAACTGCAGCGCCGCTCCATCGACATGGAAACGGGCATGCGCGGCTTTCTAATCACCGGCGAGGAGAGTTTTCTCGAGCCCTACCAGTCCGCCCTGCCGCGCCTGAAGGCCGACACCGACGCGCTGCGCCGCCAGGTGTCGGACAACCGCCAGCAGGTGGAGCGCGTCGACCGCATCGTCGGCCTGCAGGAGTCGTGGCTGACCTTCGCGCGGGAAATGATCGAGGCGCGGCGCAACGGCATCGATCCGCAGGCCACCGTCCGGCTGGGCCGCGGCAAGCGCCTGACCGACGACCTGCGCGCCGAGTTCACGGCCTTCATGGACACCGAGCAGACGCTGCGCTTCCAGCGCAACACCGAGGCCAACCGCACGAGCTGGTGGGTGGTCGGGCTGTTCCTTCTGTTCACGCTGGTGTACTCCGGCCTGGTGGCGTTCTTCGGCCGCCGGCAGCTGATGCGCCTGTCCGACAGCTACGACGTGGTGCTGCGCGAGCAGGCGGCCCACGCCGAGCGGCTGTCGCAGGAGGCCTGGCTGCGCAATGCGCAGACCGAGCTGGTGGGCGAGCTGGTCGGCGAACTCAGCGCGCCGGACATGGGCCGCAAGATCCTGGCATTTTTCTCGCGCCACCTGGGCAGCTCGGTCGGTGCGCTCTATGTGCGTGAACGCCACGGCCCGCTGCGCCGCGCCGCGAGCTATGGTTTCTCGAGCGAGGCCGAAGCCTCGCCGCAGGTGTTCTCCCCCACCGAAAGCCTGGTCGGCCAGGCGGCGGCCGAGCAGCGCCGCATGCTGATCGACCCGGTGCAGGCCGATTACCTGAAGGTCAACTCCGGCCTGGGCGAGATGGCGCCCAAGGCCGTGCTGCTGCTGCCGGTGGCGGCCGACGGCGCCGTCAACGGTGTGCTCGAACTCGGCCTGCCGGGCACGCCCGACGCGCGCAGCGAGCAACTGTTCGACCTCGTGGCCGACGACATCGGCACCTCGCTGGCGGCGGCGCGCTACCGCGAGCAATTGCAGGACGTGCTGGCCGAAACGCAGCAGCTCAACGAGGAGCTGCAGGTGCAGCAGGAAGAGCTGCGCACCGCCAACGAAGAGCTCGAAGAACAATCGCGCGCCCTGCGCGCCTCGCAGGCCATGCTGGAGAACCAGCAGGCCGAGCTGGAACAGACCAACAGCCAGCTGTCGGAACGCACCGAAGCACTCGACCAGCGCAACACCGCGCTGCGCCGCGTGCAGCGCGACCTGGAAGACCGCGCCGACGAGCTGCAGCGCGCCAGCCGCTACAAGTCGGAGTTCCTGGCGAACATGTCGCACGAGCTGCGCACGCCGCTGAACAGCGCGCTCATCCTGGCCAAGCTGCTGGGCGACAACCCGCAGGGCAACCTGTCGCTGGAGCAGGTGAAGTTCGCGGAATCGATCTACGCCTCGGGCAACGACCTGCTGGTGCTGATCAACGACATCCTGGACATCGCCAAGGTCGAGGCCGGCAAGCTCGAGCTGGTGCCCGAAGAGGTGCCGCTCGACAAGCTGGCCCAGAGCCTGGAAAGCACCTTCCGACCGCTCGCGACCGACAAGAACCTGGAGTTCCGCCTGGAGCTGCGGCCCGACGCGCCGGCCCTGCTGGTCACCGACCGCCAGCGCGTGGAGCAGATCCTGAAGAACCTGCTGTCGAACGCGATCAAGTTCACCGAGCGTGGCGAAGTGGCGCTCACGGTGTCGGCCACGGCCGACGGCGGCGCCGCCTTTGCGGTGCACGACTCGGGCATCGGCATCGACCCGCAGCAGCACGAGCTGATCTTCGAGGCCTTCCGCCAGGCCGACGGCACCACCAGCCGGCGCTACGGCGGCACCGGGCTGGGCCTGTCGATCTCGCGCGACCTCACGCAGCTGCTGGGCGGCTCGCTGACGGTGAAGAGCGAAGCCGGCCAGGGCAGCACCTTCACGCTGCAGCTGCCGCCGCGCGCGCCGCAGACCTCGCCCGCACCGGCCACGCCCGTGGGCACGCTGCGTTCGGTGTCGACGTCTTCGCATGCGCCCGCCGTGCTGTCGCCCCCGCCGCTCGCACCCCCTGCCCCGGCGCCCGTGGTGCCGGCCCCGCGCTTCGCGGACGACCGCTCGATTCCGCGCGACCAGGTGCGCCGCGTGCTGGTCATCGAGGACGAGCCGCAGTTCGCCCACATCCTGTACGACCTGGCGCACGAGCTGGGCTACCGCTGCCTGGTGGCGCACGGCGCGGCCGACGGCTTCGAGCTGGCCACGCAGTTCGTGCCCGACGCGATCCTGCTGGACATGCGCCTGCCCGACAGCACCGGCCTGGACGTGCTGCAAAAGCTCAAGGACTCGCCGCACACGCGCCACATCCCGATCCACGTGGTCTCGGCCGCCGACAACGCGCAGGCCGCGGCGCTGCACATGGGCGCCATCGGCTTCGCGCTGAAGCCGGCCACGCGCGAGGAGCTGACCAAGGTGTTCGGCCGGCTGGAAGAAAAGCTCACGCAGAAGGTCAAGGTCGTGCTGCTGGTGGAAGACGACGCCTTGCAGCGCGAGAGCGTGATCCGGCTGATCGGCGACGACGACATCGAGATCGTCGCGGTCGGCTCCGGCGAGGAGGCGCTGGCGCTGCTGCGCACGCGCGTGTTCGACTGCATGATCACCGACCTGCGGCTGCCCGACATGCAGGGCAGCGAGCTGCTCAAGGCCATGGCGGCGGAAGAGATCGTGTCGTTCCCGCCGGTCATCGTCTACACCGGGCGCAACCTCACGCGCGACGAGGAGACGGAGCTGCAGCGCTACTCGCGCTCGATCATCATCAAGGGCGCGCGCTCGCCCGAGCGGCTGCTCGACGAGGTGACGCTGTTCCTGCACAAGGTGGAGGCCTCGCTGTCCAGCGAACGCCAGGGCATGCTGAAGACGGCGCGCGGGCGCGACCGCATCTTCGAGGGCCGCACCATCCTCCTGGTGGACGACGACGTGCGCAACATCTTCGCGCTCACCAGCGCGCTGGAGCAGCGCGGCGCCACGGTCGAGATCGGGCGCAACGGCCGCGAGGCGCTGGAGCGGCTGGACCAGGTCAGCGAGATCGACCTCGTGCTGATGGACGTGATGATGCCGGAGATGGACGGCCTGGAAGCCACGCGCCACCTGCGCGCCGACCCGCGCTTCGCGAAGATGCCGGTGATCGCCATCACCGCCAAGGCCATGAAGGACGACCGCGACCAGTGCCTGGCCGCGGGCGCCAGCGACTACCTGGCCAAGCCGGTCGACCTGGAGCGCCTGTTCTCGCTGTTGCGCGTGTGGATGCCGAAGATGGAGCGCCTGTGACCCGCAAGCCCCTGCCCGCCGCGCTGCAGGACCCGGCCACCGCCCCTATGCAGCCCCAGCCGCTGAGCGACACCGAGATCGAGCTGCGCCTGCTGATGGAGGCCATCTACCTCAAGTACAGCTACGACTTCCGCAACTACACCACCGCCTCGCAGAAGCGCCGCGTGCTGTATGCGCTGGAGCAGCTCGAGCTGCCCAGCATCTCGGCGCTGCAGGACCGCGTGCTGCGCGACGCGGCGCTGTTCGGCCAATTGCTGCAGTTCCTGACCATTCCCGTGAGCGAGATGTTCCGCGACCCGGCGTACTTCCTGGCGCTGCGCCGGCATGTGGTGCCGATCCTGCACACCTACCCCTCGGTCAAGGTGTGGGTGGCGGGCTGCAGCACGGGCGAAGAGGTGTTCTCGCTGGCCATCCTGCTGCGCGAGGAAGGCCTGCTCGAACGCACGCAGATCTACGCCACCGACATCAACCCGGCCTCGCTCGAAAAGGCGCGCCAGGGCATCTTTCCGCTCGAGGCGATCCGCGGCTACACGGCCAACTACCAGCGCGCGGGCGGCCTGAGCGCGTTCTCCGACTACTACACCGCCGCCTACGAGGCCGCGCGCTTCGACCCCTCGCTGTGCGCCGACGTGATCTTTGCCGACCACAGCCTGGCCACCGACAGCGTGTTCGCCGAGACGCAGCTGGTGTCGTGCCGCAATGTGCTGATCTACTTCAACCGCCAGCTGCAGGACCGCGCGCTCGGGCTGTTCCACGAGTCGCTGTCGCACCGCGGTTTTCTCGGCCTGGGCTCCAAGGAAAGCATCGACTTCTCGGGTTATGCCGACCGCTTCGACGCCCACGCGCGCGCCGAGCGCATCTACCGCAAGGTCGCATGAAGCGCGCCGGCACGCAGCACCGTCCGTTTCCGGTTCGCCGCGTCGAAGCCGTGGTGCTCGGCGCCTCGGCCGGCGGCATCGACGCGCTCAGCGCGGTGCTCGACGGCCTGCCGGCCAACTGGCGCATTCCGATGGCGGTGGTGCTGCACCTGCCCGAATCGCACGAGAGCCACCTCGCCGAGATCTTCGCGCAGCGCCTGCCGATTCCAGTGCACGAGGCGCTCGACAAGATGCCGCTGGTGGACGGCTGCCTGTACTTCGCGCCGCCGGGCTACCACCTGTCGATCGAGCGCGGGCGCCGCTTTTCATTGAGCTGCGAGCCACCCGTGCTGTTCTCGCGCCCGTCCATCGACGTGCTCATGGCCTCGGCCGCCGACGCCTACGGGTCGTCGGTGGCCGGTTTTCTCATGACCGGCGCCAACGAGGACGGCGCCGAAGGCCTGCTGCGCATCCACCGCGCCGGCGGACTCACCGCCGTGCAAGACCCGAAAGAAGCCCTGGTTCCCACCATGCCCCTCGCTGCCATTGCGCGCCACGCCCCCGACCACGTGCTTCGGCTGCGCGACCTGCGCATCCTGCTGCAGCTACTGGAGCCCGCCCATGCCCATTGAGGTCGAAAGCAAGCTGCTGATCGTCGACGACCTGCCCGAGAACCTGCTGGCGCTCGAGGCGCTGATCCGCGCGCCCGGGCGGCTGGTGTACCGCGCCGGTTCTGCCGAGGCCGCGCTGGCACTGCTGCTGGAGCACGAATTCGCGCTCGCCATCGTCGACGTGCAGATGCCCGGCATGAACGGCTTCGAGCTGGCCGAGCTGATGCGCGGCACCGAGCGCACGCGGCACATCCCGATCATCTTCGTGAGCGCCGCCGGGCGCGAGATGAACTACGCCTTCCAGGGCTACGAAAGCGGCGCGGTCGACTTCCTGCACAAGCCGCTCGATCCGCACGCGGTGGTCAGCAAGGTGAGCGTGTTCGTCGACCTGCACCAGCACCGCAAGGCGCTGCGCCACGAAATGGAATCGCTGGCCGCCGCGCACCGCAAGCAGGAAGAGCTGGTGCAGCAGCTGCAGCACACGCAGCGCGAGCTGGAGCGCGCGGTGCGCATGCGCGACGACTTCATGTCGATGGTGTCGCACGAACTGCGCACGCCGCTGAACACGCTCTACCTGGAGGCGCAGCTGCGGCAGCTGCACCTGTCCAAGGGCAAGCTCGACAGCTTCTCGCCCGAGAAGCTGCCCACCATGATCGAGCGCGACCAGCGGCAGATCCGCAACATGGTGCGGCTCATCGACGACATGCTCGACGTGACGCGGCTGCGCCGCGACGCGCTGTCGATCCAGACCAAGCCGGTCGACCTGGCCGAGCTGGCCCGCGCCGTGGTCGACAACCTGCGCCACCAGGCCGAGGCCGCGGGCTGCACCATCAGCCTGGACGCGCCCCCGGCGCTGCGCGGCGTGTGGGACGAGTTCCGCATCGAACAGGTGCTGACCAACCTCCTGACCAACGCGCTGCGCTACGGCGGCGGCAAGCCGGTCGAGATGACGGTGCGCCAGGACGGCGACCACGCGGTCGTGAGCGTGCGCGACCAGGGCATCGGCATCTCGCCCGAGGACCACCAGCGCATCTTCGAGCAGTTCGAACGCACCGACGTCAGCCGCAAGCACGCGGCCGGCCTGGGCCTGGGGCTGTACATCACGCACAAGATCGTCAGCCTGCATGCGGGCCGCATCGGCGTGGAGAGCACGCCGGGCCACGGCGCGCGCTTCTTCGTCGAGCTGCCGCTGCAGCCGCCGCCTGCCACGGCCGACACCGGGAAGTAACAAACAAGGCCTCTGTTACGGATTCCGGTAGGCGCAGCGTCGATACTGCGGGATCGCAATCAATGGATGCCGAGAGAAAACAACTGTGAATGTGCTGATCGTCGACGACAACGAGGCCGCGGCCGACCTGCTGCGGGAGCTGCTGACGCTGCAGGATCACACCGCCCGCTGCACCTACACGGCGCAACAGGCGCTGGACGCAGCGGCCGGCGAGCGCTTCGATGCGGCGCTGATCGACCTCACCCTGCCCGACTTCCCGGGCACCGAGGTGGCGCGCCGGCTGCGTGCCACCGCCGCCGAGGGCACGCCGCGGCTGCTGGTGGCAATTTCCGGTTTTTCGGAACGGGACGCGGCGAATGCGGCGCCGGGCGAGGTGCTGTTCGACCACCACCTGCAAAAGCCCATCGACATCGGGGCGCTCGAGCG
This sequence comes from Variovorax sp. GW821-FHT09D04, assembly GCF_059416405.1. Lineage (NCBI taxonomy): Bacteria > Pseudomonadati > Pseudomonadota > Betaproteobacteria > Burkholderiales > Comamonadaceae > Variovorax > Variovorax sp. GW821-FHT09D04. The sequence continues at coordinate 755,339 of NZ_JBWKPA010000003.1, read as the reverse complement.
CATCCTCGCGCCCAGCTGACCCGGCCTTCTATCGCCCTTCAGCGCATCGCGCGGTAGCGGTAGAGGCGAAAACCTTCCTTCTGGATGAAGCCGCTGGGCTCCCAGCCGCGTGCGAGCGCGCGGTCGGTGATCTGCGCCATCTGCAGGCCGATGCTGTCCTGGAGGTTGTCCCCCACGGCCAGCTCGAACTTACGGAGTTCGCCGTCCAGGGCCTCCACCGCCGCAATGGCGGCCTCGACATCGGTGAAAGGCCGAACGCTGGTCTGCATTTTTTGTCGCTCCTTCGGCACTCTGCGCGCCTGTTGAACGATCCAAGGCAAGTGTCATGCCCCGGGCCCGAACCCTCCCGCAGGCATGAAATGAATTCTTTGATCTTACAAATGTGACTGAATGTGACGTTTTCGTCAGAGTTCACGCCAAGAATTGGCATGCCTGCAAGCTTGCGGGTGGCCGGTCAATCGCGGTCGTCATCCTCGTCGTCATCGTTCGGCGCACGGTAGGGATAGCCGGGACCGTAGTACAGGCGCCCGCGCGGCGGGACGTAGATCGGGGCCGGCCGGTAGTACACGGGCGGCGGGCGGTAGTAGGCCCGCGGCGGTGGCGGTTCGTAGTAGATCGGGGCCGGATAGCCGTAGACGGGCGGCGGCACGTAGTACGGCGGCGCGTAGACCGCGCCGGGCGTGCCGATCTGCACCGACCAGCTCGTGCGCGCGCTGGCGGCACCCGTGGCGAGCAGCGCGCCGGCGGCGATCGCGGCGACGGCGGCCCATCTGAAAACGGAAGAATCACTTGGGGAATGCATGGTGGCTCCAGGCCTGGCGCGAACGGCGCCGGCGTGGTCCTGCAACGCCACATGTCCCTGCGTGGTGCACCTCGAAGCGCACCAGCTGGTTGCCAAACGTGAACGGGATTCCCAGTCGGCCTTCAGTTCACGATGGCCCGACGCGACAGCATCACGTCGTCGCCCGTCGTGTTGAAGGCGATGGTCGGCGCGCTGAAATCGCTCAGCGGCGCGCCCAGGCCGATCTCGCCGCGGCCGTGCAGCACGCACTCGTCGCGCCGCAGCGCGATCTCGTGGCTCGGCCCGCCGTTGCCGTGGAAGCGCACCCAGGTGCCGTAGGTGCTGACGTCGATCAGCACGCAACTGCCCTGCCGCTCCTCGATGCGCGCATGCAGCCGCGACACGCGCGGATCGTTGACCACGAACTGCGCGTCGCCCACGCGACCCAGGTGAATGGGCAGCTGGTCAATGCGGAACATCGAGCGCACGTCGAGCCACGCGAGTTCGATGCGGCCGAAGGTGGAATCGGGCAGGCGCGCCGGCAGCAGCGCGGCCGGCACTGTGAGAAAGCTGGTCAGGTCTTCCTGCCAGTCGATGCGGTGGACGATCGACATCTCGGTGCGCCCGCGGATGCTGATCGGCCCGAGGTCGCGGTGCTGCACGGCGCCTTCATGCAGTTGCTGGATCACCGCCTCGGTAACCCAGATCTGGCCGGGGCCGGCCAGGTCGCTCAGGCGCGAGGCCAGGTTGACGGCGTCGCCGAAGCAGTCGCCCTCGACCTCGACCACATCACCGCTGGCCACGCCGATCTGCAGCGCCATGCGCAGCGGCACGGGCCAGCCGGCCAGGCGTTTCTGGTGGTAGCGCTGCAGCTCGATGACCGCGTGCGTGGCGGCGGCGCCGCTGGTGAAGATGGCGAACACGCCGTCGCCGAGCGATTTCACGACCCGGCCGCCGTGGGCCTCGCACACACGTCCGATCCATTGGGTCAGCCGCGTCACGGTCTCGGTGGCACGTGCATTCCCCATGGCCTCGAAGACCCTGGTACTTCCGGTCAAGTCCGCGAAAACGACTGTGGAATTGACACCCATACTGTTTTTTCTTGGCGGCAAGCGCTGGTTATGTTGCTCTGGACCTTTCGCCGCTCCTGCGAGAAGTTTCCCCGACATGCGCCTTCACATGCAAGGAACGATCCGCAGAAGCTTCTTGTTGACGCTGCATCGACGGGGCCAGCTTGGCGCATCGTGCAGATGAATGCCAAAGTTTTTTAATACTTTTGCGCTCAAAATTCAAATGACAACAAAAGAGACCGCTAAAGCTTGTTGTTTGCAAACAAGAAACGGTGTTTCACATCTTGTGTCCCGGCGAACTGAGGCTTAAGGTAGCGACCGTCTCAGCTCCCGGCAATACGCTTTTCGTGACATGCTGCTCTTTCGCCGTCTTTTTCAGCTCCTGAACGTACCCGGCCTGGGCTCGCGGCAGGTTGCGGAAAGTCAGCTCGGGCGCATCCGTACGGCGATGCTGTCGGTGCTCCAGGGCCGCGGTGGCCAATCGATCCAGCGCGTCAGCCAACGCGTGCGCTTTGCGGTCGATGTCGAGACCCTCTGGTACCTGCGTCAGGACGTGATGGTCGCGTTGAGCGCCATCGATGGCGAATCGGCCGCGCGGCGCCAGATGAAAGAAATCAACAGCATGTTCAAGGGCGGCCTGCCCGGCTCGATGGGCCCGCGCGTCCATCAGCGTTTCACCAACCAGTGATGTCCTGATCGGCCGGCATCGCAGCGGCACCGGTGGCCGCCTGCGTGCTGGCTCAATGGTCGTGGCCGTGATGGTCGTGACCGTGGTGAGCATGGTCATGGTGGCCATGCCGATGGCCCCACACCAGGAACACGTCGCGCCCCTCGGCGGCCAGCGCCACCTTCGCCCCCACCGGCAGCAGCACCTTGGTCTGCACATGCCCGAACGGCAAGCCGGCAATCACCTGCACCTTCTTCAGGCTTGAACGCAGCCGGTCGATCACCGTGTTCATGCCGAAGCCGCGGTCGTAGCCGGCGATGTTGCGCACGCCCGTGAACTGGCCGAACACGACGGCCTTCTGGCGCGCCAGCACGCCAGCGAGCTTCAGCTGGTCGAGCATGCGTTCGACGCGGTACGGGTGCTCGTTGGTGTCCTCGATGAAGAGCACGCCCTTGTCGACCACCGGAAAGTACGGCGTGCCCAGCAGGCTGGTCAGCACGCAGAGGTTGCCGCCCCAGAGCACGGCGTCTTCGATCGGCTTGACCTTGAGCTCGGCGTCGCGTGCCGGCATGCGCCAGCCGGTGCCTTCGCCCTGCCCGCTCAACAGGTCGTCGAAGCAGGCTTCCATGATGTCGTCGGCACCACCTTCGGCGCCGAAGTCTTCGCCGACCGCAGGGCCCGACCAGGTGACGGCGCCGTTCTTGGCCAGCAGCGCGTTCTGCAGGGCCGTGAAGTCGCTGCAGCCCACGAACTCGGTGCCCTTGTCGATGGCCTTGGCCAGCGCCTTGTACGGCAGCGCGTCGAGGATGCGCGTGAGGCCGTAGCCGCCGCGCGCGATCAGCGCCACGTCGGCGCCGCTGGCGGCCGCGCGCGAGATGGCGGCGAGCCGGGTGGCGTCGTCGCCCGCGAAACGCTGGTGCGCCGAGAGCGCGGCTTCATCGACTTCGACTTCATGGCCCAGGGCCTTCAGCCGCGCCACGCCGCGCCGGAAGGCGGCCTTGTCACGGATGGCACTGGAGGGGGAATAGATGTAGATATGTTTGGACGTCACGTCGTCGAGTATCCCATTGCGTCCCGGATCTGCCGGGCCAGGGGGGCGGCCTGCGCGGTGGTCGGCCCGCCCGATGCGGCACGCGGACCGAGCGCGCGCAGCGCGGCTTCGTAGCCACGGTCGGGGAACGGCGCGCGCCAGGCGTCCTTGGCGCGCACGCCGCTGTCGGGTGCAACGAGCGTCGCGCTGAAGCGGCCCGGCGCCGCCGTTTGCAGCAGCGCGGCCAGTTCGCCGCCTGCCTCGCTGTGCACCAGCGCGAGCGGTTCGGGATGGACCTGGTCGAGCCACGCCAGCAGCACGTCGCGATGCCATTCGAGCTGGTGCGTGGCTTCTCGCTTGGGCTTGTCGCTCTTGCCGAAGCCGATCAGGTCGGGCACCAGCGTGCGCAGGCCGGGCGTGCCGACAAGATGGCGGAAGAAGTAACCCCACTCGCCCGGGCCATGCAGGCACAGGCAATCGGCCACGCGGCCATCGCTGCCGGCCGGGCCGGTCTCGTCGATCCAGTGCAGGCGCCAGCCCTGCAGGACCGGCAGGTCCTGCGCGTGATGCGGCGCGAATTCGAAATCGATGAGCGGGGCAAAGCGTTCAGCAGGCGTGCGCAAGGCATCGTCGCGCAGCGGCTCGGCCTGCGCGCGCGCGGCGCTGCGGCGTTGCTGGAAGAAGCGCTGCAACAACGCACTGCAGTCGTCGGCCAGCACGCCGCCCTGCACGCGCGTGTGATGGTTCAGCTTCGGCTCGGCGAACAGATCGAGCACCGAGCCCGCGGCGCCGGTCTTGGGGTCGGCGGCGCCGAACACCACGCGCGCCAGCCGCGAATGCAGCATCGCGCCCGCGCACATCGCGCAGGGCTCGAGCGTGACGAAGAGCTCGCAGCCGTCGAGCCGGTAGTTGCCGAGCGCGGCGGCGCCGGCGCGCAATGCATTGATCTCGGCGTGCGCGCTCGGGTCGTGCTGCGCCACCGGCGTGTTGCGGCCGGTCGCGATCACCTGCCCATCCTTCACCAGCACCGCGCCCACCGGCACCTCGCCCGCGTTGGCTGCGCGCTGCGCTTCCTGCAGCGCGAGCGCCATCCAGTGCGCGTCCGATGTCGATGCGGCCGGCTCAGTTGTCATCGGGCATCTTGCGGGCCTGGGCCGCGGCGTCGAGGGCGTCCTTGACCTGTTGCTGGACCTGCTGCGCCTGCGTGCGCGCATCGACAGCCGCCGGGGCCGACGCGCCGGGTGCGGTCGGTTGTTTGGCGATGGCGGTGCGGGAGAGTTGCTGCTTCGCCAGCAGCCCGACCACCACCAGCGCGAGCACGAGGCCGATCAAACCGAACATCCGCATCTCAGCGCGCCTCCGGTGCGACGGCCATGCCGAGCCGGTCCATCCATACGGCCAGCGCCTGCTCGTCGGCCGAGCCGGCGCGGTAGACCTCGCGCATCGCCGCATGCGATTCGGGCCGGTGCTGGTTGAGCTTGATCTTGCATTGCAGCGCCGTCACGTGCAGCTCGAAGCCCATGATGCCGGCGAGCATCTTGCGCTGGAACTCTTCGCCGAGGTCCTTCCATTGCTGGGCGTAGGCCGGCTCGTGGTCGCCGATGAGCTTCTTGAGCAGCGAGTCCTTGGCCTCGGGCGTTTCGACGAGCCGGGCTTCGACGGTGCAATGGACCGCGAGGTAGTTCCACGTCGGCACGCGCGCCAGGTCGGGATAGACCGAAGGCGACAGGTAGGCGTGCGGCCCCTGGAAGACCACGACCGCGCGCGGCCGCGCCTGCAGGTAGCGCCAGTGCGGGTTGGGCTTGGCGCAATGCCCCAGCAGCACCAGCGCATCGCCCTCGCGCTGCTCGGCCACGATGGGCAGGTGCGTGACGAAGGGCAGGCCCTCGTCGTCGTTCGAGATCAGGTTGGCAAAGGGGTGGTCGCGCATGAGGCCCAGCGCGACGGCCGGGTCCTTGGCGTTGAACTGCGGAGGCATGTACATGGGGCGGGTTCCTCGTGGGGAGGTCCGATTGTCCCCGAGTCGCCCCCGGCTTGCGGTGCAGCAGGCTACTTGGCGCGTGCCGCTTCGAGCTGCTTCACCATCGCCGTGTAGCCGCGCGCCTTGGCGAGCTGCAGCGGCGTGAGGCCCTGGCGGTCGGCCAGTTGCAGGTTGGCGCCGCCGGCGATCAGCGCGGCCAGCGTGCGCTGGTGGCGGGCGCCACCGTCGCCGAGCACGATCGATTCGATCACCGCCGTCCAGTGCAGGTTGTTCACGTGGTCCAGCGGCGCACCGGCCGCGACCAGCCGGCGCACGACCTCGTCGTGCCCCAGGTGCGCGGCGGCGATCAATGCGGTGCCGTCGTAGCGGCTGGTGACCTGCCCGGGCTTGGCGCCCAGTTGCAGCAGCAGCGTGAGCGTGGTCACGTCGTCGGCCACGGACGCGATGGTCACGGCGTCGTAGCGGTCGTCTTCGAGCAGGTCGATGTTCGCGCCCGCCTTGGCGAGCAGCGTCACGGCGTCGCGCTGGCGTGCGTAGGTGGCGACCTGCAGCGGCGTGCGGCCGCGCGCGTCGCGCACATCGAGGCTGGCGCCGGAGGCGATCAGGCTCTTGAGCTTGGGCAGGTCGCCGTGCCAGGCGGCGCGATGCAGGCCCTCGTAGGCCAGCACTTCGGCGGCCAGCGGCGGCACCTGGGCCGCCGCGCCGGGCGCGGCGCTCCAGCCGATCGCGGCGGCGAGCACCGCCGACCAGAGACCGCGCGCCGTCATCAGAGCTGGCCCTTGACCTTCTCGAGCGCGGCGTTGGCGCACTGCTCGTCGAGGTGGCCGCCGGGCGCACCGCCCACGCCCACGGCGCCGATCACTTCGTTGCCCGACTTGATCGGCACGCCGCCGCCCAGCAGCAGGAAGCCCGGCAGGTACACGAGGTTGGCGGCGCCGGGGTTCTTCTGGGCGCCTTCCATCATGGCTTGCGTGGGGCTCTTGGCCGAAGCCGAGGTCCAGGCCTTGCGTTCGCTCGACGACAGCGTGTGCGGGCCGGCGTTGTCGGCGCGCTGCACGGCGCGCACGGTGCCGGCGCGGTCGACCACGGTGGCGGCCACGTTGTAGCCGTTGGCGGCGCAGGCGGCCACGGTTTCTGCGGCGATCTGGTTGGCCAGCGCGAGCGAGATGTTCTTCTCGGTGCGAACAGCGGGGGCCGGCGTCTGGGCCTGGGCGACGGAAGCAGCGAGCAGAACGGCGAGGCCGCCAACGCGGATGATCGATTGCATGTGTTGTTTCTCCAGTGATGAGAGGGTTCGTGCCGGCCTGTGCCGACCACGGTGTCACTGTAAAAAATACGGTCCGCTGCAACCATTCGTACGGCTACGCCCGGCACTCCGTAGAACTACGGAGCGCCCTCTTCTCCCGCATCCGACGCCAGCACGGCATAGCGCCGGATCAGCTGCGCCAGCGAGTCGCAATCGAGCTTGGCGAACAGGTTGGCGCGGTGGGTCTCGACGGTGCGCGGCGACAGCGCCAGCACGCGCGCGATCTCCTTGTTGGTGAGCCCCTGCACGATGAAGGCCAGCACCTCGCGCTCGCGCTCCGACAGCTGCGCCACCCGCTCGCGCGCGGCGTTGTCGGCCTGCGAGCGCTCGCGCGTGCGCACGTGCTGGCGCACGGCCTGCTGCAGGGCTTCGAGCAGCTGCTCGTCGTCCACCGGCTTCTCCAGGAACTCGGCCGCGCCGGCCTTGAAGGCGCGGCGGCACATCTCGACCGTGCCGTGGCCGGTCAGCATGATCACGGGCTGGTCGACGCCCTGCGCCACCAGCCGGTCGAGCACCGTGAGCCCGCTGATGCCGGGCATGCGCACGTCCAGCACGATGGCGCCGACGCTCGCGCGGTCGAAGCCGTCGATGAAGGCCTGTGGATCGGCCCAGCCCTGCACGCGCAGGCCGACGGTGCCGATCAGCAGCGACAGGCTGTCGCGCACGGCCTGGTCGTCGTCGATCAGGTGGATCAGGGGCGATTGGGGCTGGTCGGCGGTCAACGTGTTCATGTCGAAGGTGCCACCAGTGGCAGCAGCAAGGTGAAGCGCGCACCGCGCGGCGAGGCGTTGGCGGCGCTCAGGCTGCCGCCCATGCCGCTGGCCAGCGTTTCGCTCAGGCTCAGGCCGAGGCCCAGGCCGCCTTCGCGCGTGCTGAAGAAGGGTTCGAACAGGCGCGGCAGCGCCTCGGGCGCGATGCCGCGGCCGTTGTCGGTGACGGTCAGCACGCCCTCCTCGCCGTTGCGCCCAACCGAGACCACGAGGCGCCGCTCGGCGGCGGGCACGAGGTCCAGCGCCTGCATCGCGTTCATCAGCAGGTTGTGCACGATCTGCTCCAGCGCCACGGCCTCGGCCTGCACGCGCACGGGCGCCTGCGCGCTGGCGTCGAACTGGGCCGCCACGCCGTGGCGCGCGAACTCGGGCGCCAGCAGGTGCATGGCGCTACGCACCACCTCCTGCAGCACCAGCGGCTTCACGTCGCCGCCGGCCTCGGGGCGCTCGATGACGCGGCGCAGTCGACCGACCACGCCGGAGGCGCGGCGGGCCTGCTCGACGGCCTGCCCCATCGCGTCGCGCGCGGTGGCGAGGTCGGGCGGGTCGTCGTCGAGCAGGCGGCGCGCGGCCTGGGCGTTGGCCAGCACGGCCGTGAGCGGCTGGTTGAGTTCGTGCGCCAGCCCGGCCGACAGCTCGCCCAGCGCATTGAGCCGCGCCACCTGGCCCAGGCGCAGCAGCTCTTCGGCGCGGCGCCGTGCGATGCGCTGGCGTTGCGCGGCCCACAGGCCCGCCAGCAGCAGCGCCATCGCCACCGCCCAGCCGCCGATGGTGCGCCACGGCAGCTCGGCCCAGCCGACCTGGCGCTCGGCCACCAGCTCGAAAGGCTGGCTCGGCGACGCCAGCTCCTTGCTCAGGCTGTAGCGCCAGCCATGCGCGGCCGATTGGCCGTGTTGCAGCACCAGTTGCTGGCCGTCGCGCTGCAGGACCAGTCGCACGGGACTGCGCTGCGGGTTCATCGGCCAGTCGCGCCAGGGCACCGAGCCGACGAGGTCGATCTCGAGCGCATAGCTCAGCGGCTCCGAGCCGATCACGAGCTGGTAGCGGCCATGCGCGAGGTCGAGCACGGCCAGGTCGGCGCGGCGCTCGGCGCGCGAACGGGCCTCTGCCGCGGCCAGCGCGTCGGCGTGCTCGGCATCGGGCCAAGGCTCGTCGGCCGCGCGCCGCTGCACGCGCAGGATCGACGAATACACCGACGGCAGGCGCCGCTCGGGGTAGTCGGCGCCGGCGTTGGGCTCCAGCAAGGCGAGCGTGGCCAGCACGGCGTCGTACTGCACCACCTGCTGGCTCATGAGGCGGTGCGCGATGCGCGCGTCGGTCTCGAAATCCTGCTGGAGCCGGGTCAGCTCGGCGCGCGCGAACCACACGGCGCCGGCGGCCGTGAGCACCCCCCACGCCAGCCACCAACCGCCCCGCGTACGCAACCACTGTGTCATGGCGCGGATTGTGCCCGGCGCCGACGGGCCTCCCCGCTTGGCCGAAAATGCCGACCCAGACATGGCTGACGTGCAGGACTCCCTCTTTTCCGACCTCCCCGAACTTCCGCGCCCGGCTGAAGCGGCCGACGCGCCGCCGCCTTCGCCGAAGAAGCCGCGCGGCGCCACCGTGAAGCCGGTGACCCCCGATGCGGCCCTGGTCGCCCTCGCCGCCGAGTTGCCGCCGCAGCTGCGCCTGGGCACCTCGTCGTGGAGCTACCCGGGCTGGGCCGGCCTGGTCTGGGACGGCGACTACGCCGAAACCGTGTTGTCGAAGAACGGCCTGTCGGCGCTCGCCCAGCACCCGCTGCTGCGCACCGTGAGCCTGGACCGCAACTTCTACCGCGCCCTCACGGCCAGCCAGTACGCGCGCTACGCGGCCATGGTGCCCGACGACTTCCGCTTCGTCGTGAAGGCCCCGAGCCTGGTGACCGACGCCACCGTGCGCGACGAAAGCGGTCGCGGCACGCAGGCCAACCCGGTGTTCCTGAGCCACGAGATCGCGCTGCAGGAGTTCGTGCAGCCGGCACTCGACGGGCTGGGCCACCGCATCGGCGCGCTGGTGTTCCAGCTGAGCCCGATCCCCGCGCACCTGCTGGCCGACCAGCCCGCACTGATCGCACGCATCGGCGCGATGCTGGCGGCGATGCCCGACCTGAAGCCAACCGCACCCGACGCCGTGCTCGCCGTCGAGGTGCGCGACCCGCAGTTGCTGTGCCCCGCCTTCGCCGACATGCTGCGCAGCGTGGGCGCGACCTTCTGCATGGGCCTGCACGCGAAGATGCCGCCCATCGAGGACCAGCTGCCGATGCTGCGCGCCCTGTGGCCCGGGCCGCTGGTGTGCCGCTGGAACCTGCACCGCCGTCACGGCCGCTTCGGCTACGAAGACGCCGAAAAACTGTACGGCCCCTTCGACAAGGTGCTCGACCCCGACCCGGAAACCCGCGCCGCGCTGGCCAAGGTGATTGCCGGCACCACGGGCGCCGGGCAGAACGCCTTCGTCACCGTGAGCAATAACGCCGAAGGCTGCGCGCCGCTGACCATCGCCTCGCTGGCGCAGGACATCGTCGACCGGATCTCCCGCTAGGACGCACGCCATGCCTTCGATCTCGTTCCGGCCCCTGCAATCCACGGATTTCGCGATGCTCCACGACTGGCTGTGTCGCCCGCACGTGGCCGAATGGTGGACGCCCGTGCCGACGCTCGCCGAGGTCGAGGCCGACTTCACGCCGATGCTGGCGGCCGAGTCGCCCGACCGCGGCTACATCGCACTGCGCGACGGGCAGCCCTTGGGATTCATCCAGTCGTACGTCGTGATGGGTTCGGGCGACGGCTGGTGGGAAGACGAACGCGACCCGGGCGCGCGCGGCATCGACCAGTTCCTCGCGAAGGCCGAGCAGTTGAATCGCGGGCTCGGCAGCGCGATGGTGCGCGCCTTCACGGACCAGCTGTTCGCCGACCCGGCGGTGACGCGCATCCAGACCGATCCGTCGCCACGCAACGCCCGCGCGATCCGCAGCTACGCCAAGGCCGGCTTCCACGCGCTCGGCGAAGTGACCACGCCCGACGGGCCCGCGCTGCTGATGGTGCGCGAGCGCGACGCCTAAGCCGCAGGCGGTGCGGCCTCGAGGTCGCACCACATGTGGACCTTCGACGAGAACGCGCCATCGAGCACGGTGGCCATCGGCTCGATGCCGAAGACCTGGAAGCCGCAGCGCTCGTACAGCGCCTGCGCCGGGCGGTTGCCTTCGGTCACCGTCAGCTGCACCACGCGCACGCCATCGAGCGCACGTGCATGCGCGAGCAAGGCCCGCACGAGTTGTCGCCCGGCGCCCGCGCGCCGCGCCGGTTCCGCGACCACCATGCCGAACAGGCTCGCCTTGTGGCGCGTGCGCTGCCGCGATTCGCGGCCCAGCCCCGCCGCGCCAACCAGTACGCCGGTGGCATCGAAGGCGCCGTACACCACCTCGGCCGCATCGGCGTCCGTGCGCAGGCGCGTCTCCCACCAGGCCGGCGGCAGGCTGGCGCGCTCCTCGACCGTGGACGTGAACGCCTCGGGATGCCGCGCGTAGGCGTCGAGCATCAGCGCGCGGTAGGCCGGCCCGTCGGCGGGAATCAGCCGGCGAACGGTAGGAGCCGCTTCAGAAACGGGCACAAACGGACTGCCTTTCCTGCAACACCGCCTCTTGCGCGAAGCGCTGGCGGTAGGTATCGATCAACGCGGTGATGGCCGCGTCGGCCTTCGCGTCGCGCGGGTGCAGCAGCACGACCAGCTTCGACGGCTCGCGCACCACCTGCCCCGACGTGCCGCGCCACTGGCCGGCCGCGTCGAGCACGGTGAAGCCTTGCGGAAAGGCCGGCGTGACACGGGTGTCGAGAAAGTCGGCCCAGTCGGCGTCGGACACCTGGCCGCCCGTGGGGATGGCGCGGCCGAAATAGAGGGTGTCGCGCTCGAAGGCTTCGAAGCCTGCGGTGCAATGGCCGGACGGCCCAGCGGCGCACCCTGCAAGCACCGCAGCGGCCAGCGCGCCCGCCATGCCTGCGCGAAACAGCCTGTGGCGGGCGACGTTGTTCATACCAGCTCTCGGTCTTGGTTCAGGCCTCGGGCGCGATCGACTCGGCGTACTCGTACAGCGCGCCCAGGATTTCCTCGCCGCGCTCGTCGGCGTTCTCGGACAGCGCATCGACTTCGCTGAACAGCGCCTCGATGGTGCGCGCCCCGCCCTCGCCCTTGAACAGGCGCGCCACGCGCAGCGCTTCCCAGCGCTCGGCGTCTTCCTCGTTCAGCGACTCGGGCCAGTTGCGCGCGCGGTAGCGGAAGAGGATTTCTTCGAGCCGCCCGTCGTCGAAGGCCACGCGCTCCTTGGCGAGCCCCTCGGGCGACAGCCCGCGCAGCTGGTTCAGGCGCCGGCGGTCGCCGTTGCCGACAAAGCCGCCGTAGAGGTCTTCATCGACATCGGGCGTCGCCTCCTTCGGACGGGAAAAGACCTGCGACCAGATCGCGCTCATGTCGGGCAGGTCGCGCGCAATGGCGGCGTGGCGCATGGCGGTGTCCATGTCGACACCCCAGCGCTCGGCCATGGCCGGTGCCAGCGTGCGCAGGTTGCCGACCACCATCGGCGACTTGTTCAGGTGCACGCTCTTCATCGGCAGCCGCGTCATGCCTTCGGGCAGGTCGGCGGTGCGCGTGAACAGGCGCAGGCGCAGCGTCTCGGCGTCGAGGTCGCGCAGTTCGCTCGGGTCCTGCGACAGGTCCCAGGCCAGCAGTTCGTTCTTGTTGGTCGGGTGGCTGGCCAGCGGCCACATCACGGCCAGGCAGCCGCGCTCGACGGGGAACATGCCCGACACATGCAGGAAGGGCTTGGCGGTCTCGCGCATCGCGGGCAGGCCGAGCTCCATCGCCACGCGGTCCTTCTTGTGCAGGCCGAAGGCGAAGTCGAAGAGCTTGGGCTGCTTGTCGCGGATGAGCCGCGCCAGCGCGATGGTGGCGCGCACGTCGGACAGCGCATCGTGCGCCGACTCGTGCAGCAGGCCGTTGGCACGCGCCAGGTCTTCGAGCTTGAAGCTGGGCTTGCCGTCTTCCTTCTTCGGCCATTCGATGCCGTCAGGGCGCAGCGCATACGTGAGGCGCACCACGTCGAGCAAGTCCCAGCGGCCGCAGTCGTTCTGCCATTCGCGCGCATACGGATCGATGAGGTTGCGCCAGAACAGGAAGCGCGTGACCTCATCGTCGAAGCGGATGGTGTTGTAGCCCACGCCGATGGTGCCGGGCTGCGAGAAGGCCTGCTCGATGTGGGCCGCGAACTCGTGCTCGGGAATGCCGCGCTCCAGGCAGACCTGCGGCGTGATGCCGGTGATCAGGCAGGCCTCGGGGCTGGGCAGGTAGTCCGGCGCGGGCTTGCAATAGATCATCAGCGGCTCGCCGACTTCGTTGAGCTCGGCGTCGGTGCGGATGGCGGCGAACTGCGAGGGGCGGTCGCGGCGCGGCACGGCGCCGAAGGTTTCGTAGTCGTGCCAGAGAAAGGTGTGGTTCATTCAGAGCAAGGGAGAAAACAGTCGCGCAATGGCATCGCCGAGGCGGCGCCAGAAAGTCTGCGGGCGGTGGGCGCGCACGGCGCCGGAGCTGTGCAGGTCGGTTTCGAATTGCGCCGCCAGCGGCTGGGTCAGCGCGGGTCCGTAGACCACGGCGCAGACCTCGAAGTTGAGCCGGAAGCTGCGGTTGTCGAAATTGGCGGTGCCGATCATCGCGCAATGGTCATCGACGACCAGCGTCTTGGAGTGCAGCATGCGTTCCTTGTACTCCCAGATCTTGACGCCCGCGGCGATCAGCTCGTCGAAGTACGAACGCGCGGCGGCGCTCACGATGGCCGAGTCGCTGCGGCGCGGCACGAGCAGCCGCACGTCGACACCGCGCAGCGCCGCGCTGGTCAGCGCCATCAGCGCGGGCTCGCCCGGCACGAAGTACGGCGTGGTGAGCCAGGCCCGGCGCGTGGCCGAATGGATGGCCTCGACGTGCATGCGGTGGATGGCCTCGAAGGCGTTGTCGGGGCCGCTGGTGACGATCTGCACCGGGATGTCGCCCGCCTCCACCTGGGGCAGCAGCGCGTCCAGGACGGCGTCCGAGCGGTGCTGCTTTTCGCCGGTGGCGTAGCTCCAGTCCTCGAGGAAGGTGGTCTGCAGCCAGCGCACCGCACTGCCTTCGATGCGCACGTGCACGTCGTGGTACGCGTCCTTGGGGTTGGTGCGCTTGTCTTCCTCGTCGGTGATGTTCACGCCGCCCGTGAAGCCCACGCGGCCGTCGCACACCACGATCTTGCGGTGGGTGCGGTAGTTGGTCACGGGGCGCAGGCGCCGGCCGATCTTGGTGTCGTGGAACAGCGCCACTTCCACGCCCGCCGCGTGCATCGGCGCCATGAACTTGCGGCCGATGCGCTTGGAGCCGAGCGCGTCGAGCAGCAGGCGCACCCGCACGCCGGCCTGCGCGCGCTCAACCAGCAGGTCGCGCAGCGCGGTGCCGATGCGGTCGGGCTCGAAGATGTAGTACTCGAGGTGGATGTGGTCGCTCGCCGCGCGCACGGCCTCGAAGATGGCGTCGAAGGTGCGCGCGCCGCCCGACAGCAGCTCGACGCCCGTGGCGCTCGACACCGGCAGGCCGCAGGCGGCGGTGCCCAGTCGGGCCATCTGCTGCAGCGCCGGTGGCGCATGCTGCGAGGCGTCACGCAGCCGCGCCAGGTCGGCCTGCGCATGGGCGTTCGCGCGGTTGCGCAGGCGCTTGAGCCGCTGCTTGCGCAGCCGCTGCGGCCCCAGGAAGTAATAGACGATGAAGCCCGCGAACGGCAGCAGCGCCAGCGACAGGATCCAGCTCATGGTGGACACCGGCGCGCGCTTTTGCATCACGATCCAGATCGACAGCACGGCGATGTAGCCGCTCCACGCCAGGGAGAGGCCGGTTTTCCATTCGTGGCTGAGTTCGGGGAGGATCAAGGCAAAAGCGGTTGAAGGCGGAGTGTTTTCGGCCGGCCCAAAGAAAAAGGCCAGCAGCGAATGCTACCGGCCTTTGACTTCGTTCCTCGAAGCGGCGGGATCAGCCCGTGGCGGCTTCCTCCGCTTCGGGCTTCGACTTGCCTTCCTTCTTCGGGATCGGCTGGATGTCGAGCAGCACTTCGTCCTTCTCGTCGAGGTCGACTTCGAGGCGACCGCCGTCGGTCAGGCGACCGAACAGCAGCTCGTCGGCCAGCGCACGACGGATCGTGTCCTGGATCAGGCGCTGCATCGGGCGTGCGCCCATCAGCGGATCGAAGCCCTTCTTCGCCAGGTGCTTGCGCAGCTTGTCGGTGAAGGTGACCTCGACCTTCTTCTCGCTGAGCTGGGTTTCCAGTTGCAGCAGGAACTTGTCGACCACGCGCAGGATGACCTGTTCGTCGAGCGCCTTGAAGTTGACGATGGCGTCCAGACGGTTGCGGAATTCAGGCGTGAACAGGCGCTTGATGTCGCCCATTTCGTCGCCGGCCTGCCGCGCGTTCGTGAAGCCGATGGTCGCCTTGTTCATGGTCTCGGCACCCGCGTTCGTCGTCATGATGATGATGACGTTGCGGAAGTCGGCCTTGCGCCCGTTGTTGTCGGTCAGCGTGCCGTGGTCCATGACCTGCAGCAGCACGTTGAAGATGTCCGGGTGCGCCTTCTCGATTTCGTCGAGCAGCAGCACCGCGTGCGGCTTCTTCGTGACAGCCTCGGTCAGCAGACCGCCCTGGTCGAAACCGACGTAGCCCGGAGGCGCGCCGATCAGGCGGCTCACCGCGTGACGCTCCATGTACTCCGACATGTCGAAGCGGATCAGCTCGATGCCCATGATGTAGGCCAGCTGCTTCGCGGCTTCGGTCTTGCCGACGCCCGTGGGGCCGGAGAACAGGAACGAGCCGATCGGCTTGTCGCCCTTGCCCAGGCCCGAACGCGCCATCTTGACCGCGGAGGCCAGCACTTCGAGTGCCTTGTCCTGGCCGAACACCACGCTCTTGAGGTCGCGCTCGATCGTCTGCAGCTTGCTGCGGTCGTCGTTGCTGACGTTGGCCGGGGGAATGCGCGCGATCTTCGCGACGATTTCCTCGACTTCGGTCTTGCTGATGGTCTTCTTGCGCTTGCTCGGCGGCAGGATGCGCTGGGCGGCGCCGGCTTCGTCGATGACGTCGATCGCCTTGTCGGGCAGGTGACGGTCATTGATGTACTTGGCGCTGAGCTCGGCCGCAGCCTGCAGGGCCGCCACGGCGTACTTCACGCCATGGTGTTCCTCGAAGCGCGACTTCAGGCCCTTCAGGATGTCGACGGTTTCCTGCACCGACGGCTCGACCACGTCGACCTTCTGGAAACGACGCGACAGGGCCGCGTCCTTCTCGAAGATGCCGCGGTATTCCGTGAAGGTGGTGGCGCCGATGCACTTGAGCTGGCCGCTGGAGAGCGCCGGCTTGAGCAGGTTCGACGCATCGAGCGTGCCGCCCGAGGCTGCGCCCGCACCGATCAGGGTGTGGATTTCGTCGATGAACAGGATGGCGTTCGGCTTGTCCTTGAGCGACTTGAGCACGCCCTTCAGGCGCTGTTCGAAGTCACCGCGGTACTTGGTGCCGGCCAGCAGCGCGCCCATGTCGAGCGAGTAGACCTGCGCCTCGGCGAGGATCTCGGGCACGTCGCCCTGGGTGATGCGCCATGCCAGGCCTTCCGCGATCGCGGTCTTGCCCACGCCGGCCTCGCCCACGAGCAGCGGGTTGTTCTTGCGCCGGCGGCACAGGATCTGGATGACGCGCTCGACCTCGTATTCGCGGCCGATCAGCGGATCGATCTTGCCGTCCTTGGCGAGCTGGTTGAGGTTTTGCGTGAACTGCTCGAGCGGCGAGGCCTTCTCGTTGCGTTCGCCGCCACCCTCTTCGCCCTCGCCTTGCGGAGCTTCGCCGCTGCCCTTGACGGCTTCCGGCGGATCGCTCTTCTTGATGCCGTGGGCAATGAAATTGACCACGTCCAGGCGGGTGACGCCCTGCTGGTGCAGGTAGTACACGGCGTGCGAATCCTTCTCGCCGAAGATCGCGACCAGCACGTTGGCGCCGGTGACTTCCTTCTTGCCGTTGCCGGTGGACTGCACATGCATGATGGCGCGCTGGATCACGCGCTGGAAACCCAGGGTGGGCTGGGTGTCGACATCATCGGTACCTGCCACTTGGGGCGTGTTGTCCTTGATGAAGTTGGTGAGCGACGCCCGCAGGTCGTCGACGTTCGCCGAGCAGGCGCGCAGAACTTCCGCGGCGCTCGGGTTGTCCAGCAAAGCGAGCAGCAGATGTTCCACGGTGATGAACTCGTGGCGTTGCTGCCGGGCCTCGACGAAGGCCATGTGCAAGCTGACTTCCAGTTCCTGGGCAATCATGTGATTTCCTTTTGCCTTGCTGTAAATAAGTTCTCAGATGGGTTGGAGCGCGTGCAATTCAACTGGTTCACGCGACCGGTTCGCTGACACATTGCAGCGGGTGCCCTGCCTGCTGCGCGGCCTCCATCACCTGATTGACCTTGGTGGCCGCCATGTCGCGGGAATAAACCCCACAGACACCCCGGCCATCGAGGTGGATCTTGAGCATGATCTGGGTCGCCGTTTCTCGGTCCTTGCTGAAGTATTCCTGCAGGATGACGATCACGAACTCCATCGG
Source organism: Variovorax sp. GW821-FHT09D04 (assembly GCF_059416405.1). NCBI lineage: Bacteria > Pseudomonadati > Pseudomonadota > Betaproteobacteria > Burkholderiales > Comamonadaceae > Variovorax > Variovorax sp. GW821-FHT09D04. Next base: position 738,076 of record NZ_JBWKPA010000003.1, on the reverse strand, counting down.
CGTGTAGTCGTCGTTCAGCATGACGACCTGGTACATCTGGGGCGGCGCCGTTTTTTGCGGGCGGCGCTCCAGAACGACCGAATCTCCGTCGTCGCCCGCCGGTTTCTGCGCCGGTGGGGTGCTGGGAGTTTTGGGAATTCTCGTTGCCATGAAAAAGATTCTATAGAGCGTGCAAGCACCGTGCCGACGCCAACAGACTTGGTGACGCCTATTCGACAAATCAAGAGGCATGCGGCGTGTACGACAGCACGAAGACAGACGTAAAAAAACCGGCAGATTGCCGGTCTTTTTTACAGATTGCGCAGAACAGGACCTTTGGGCGCCGGCAATTTCCGGCCCGGCACCCGGGTCGGCACCGGCAGATCGGGCGGCAAGGCGTCAATTTCTTCGTCGGTGAGTTCGCGCTCGGGAGCCGACTCTGCTTCCTCGTGAACGGCGGCGGGCAGCGTGAACGGGACTGGCGAGTTCTGCAACTCCGAATCCTCGTGCAAGGCCGGTACTGGTGGCAATGGTCTCGGCCGCTGCGGGGGTGAGGGTGCAACGGGCGGCGCAACCGGCCCTCCTCTTCTGCCCGTCAAGGTGGGGAGCGCTGGCGACAGCGCCTGCCATTCAGCCAGCCGCCGCGCATCCTGCTCTGCCTGCCACCGCGTCAGGGCCAAGTGTTGCGCTTTCTGATGTGCGGTTTGCTGCTGCCCTAGCAGCGCCAACTCGGCGCGGATCGCCAGCCGCATCTGTTCGCGCTCCGAATCCGAGGCACGGCGCTGCGCTTCGAGTTGCCTGCCGAGCCTGTGCGAGAACACCCAGAGGCCGAGCAAGGCGCCAGCGGCGCCGACCGCGAAGCAGATGACAAGAAAGTTGGCCTGGATCAGCGTCACAGCGAAGCCTCCTCGTCGGCATCCCATTTGCGCAGCAGATCAAGTGGAATGGCATCGGCCACCTGGGAAAACCGCAGGCCGGTCATGCGTTCGGCCTGCTTGAGCAACACGGCGACAGGACTGCTCGGTTCGTGGTTCTCGAACCATCGGCGGGCCTTGCGAATGTCACGCAGGATGTCGTCGCGTGTCGCCAGGCCCTCACCGGCTGGCGTGCTTGCCGGCCATGACGGAAGCGGATCAGGTCTTGTTGCGGCCGCGACAGGCGGCGCCGATGCCCCGGTTCGCTGGAATGGGGCCAGCACCCGCACCAGCGCATGCAGCGGAGGCGCGTCCGACCCCAGGTGCTGGCCAGCCCAGGCGACGATCTGCGCCGCCGCCTCGGCCGCTTGCGCCAACAGGCGCAGCGGCGCCTGGTCGTCGCCCGACGCCGCGGCCGCGAGGTCTGCCAGCTGCTGCGCCATGGCCTCCGGACTGGCTGCGTCCGGCGCTCGGGGCATCGTAAAGGCGCGCTCGACTTCACGCACCGTCAGGTGCCGCGCGGCATTGGCTGCAATGACGACTTCTCGCACGTCGCTCAACAGGCCCTCCGGATCGGCCAGCGCAGCGAGCGCATTGGCGCGCACGGCCGGGTCGCGCTCGCCTTCGATCACCAACTGGGGGTGCACCGCTTCGGGCCAGGTCCGCAGCGCCTCGACCAGCAGCACCAACGACTGCGCAAGCCCTGCCGCCTGCGCCAGACGGGTGCGTGCTCGGCACAGCCAGACAAAGAGATTGATGTCCCGCGTCCGCAACAGCAGCCGACGGCAGTCCCGTTCGATCTCGGCCCAATTCGGCGCGTCGGGTGCTCCGACGAACTGCCCGTACTGCGCATCGCCACGCGGGGACATGCGCGCCAGCAGGACGGCGTATTCGGCGTCGTACTCCAGGCTGGGGCCACAAGGCGCTGTCGCGCTGAAGGGAGACAGCCGGTCGCCCGCCTCGATGCGGGCGCGCGTGGCGTAGGCGGTGGGCTCGGCGTCGGTGTGGATGGGAGCGGTCATGGAGCAGGTTTCTCGAAGGGAAAAATTCAGCGTGCTGCCGTCGCCTGGCCGTGATGACGCGAGCCGATGTACGCCTCGGGCTCGAACACCATGCCGACGGTGTAGCCGGGCGTCGAACGCGGCGCATCGACGGCAGGCCGCCCGTCTTCCGCGCTGCCGGAACCGCCGAGCCAGGTAGACCACCCGAGCTTCTCGGCATCATCGAGCCGTGCCGGCGGGGTGCTGTCGTTGCGTACTCGCAGTTCCACCTCCCAGACGAATTCGTAGCCGACAAAGCCGCGCACCCATTCGACGAGCAAGTCCAGATCCTGCCCCTGCGGGGTGAAACGCAGGTACTGCTCCAGGCTCAGCGGGCCGAGCACGAGCCGGAACTTGTTCTGCCGGTCGGCCACGACCTCCCCCGCCATGGCTCCGACGCCCATGATGCTGGAGGTCCGCGCGCGCCCCAGGTGACTCTGGTCCTCGGGATCGATCCGGATCCAGTGGCGCACGAATTCCTGCAGCTGCACGGGCACGGTGAAAAAGTGCGCCAGCGTGGCGGCCAGCCCGTCGGGATTGCGGGCTTCGCGGGCCAGGTGGGTCGAGGCTGCCAACCGGGCGTGCGCGGGCAGCACCGAATCGCAGATCTCGAGCGGGTCGTGCCCTGTCAGGCGTGCGATGTAGCGGCTGAACGCCTCGTCCTCCGACCGGTCGAGCCCGGCAGCGGCCTGCCCTTGCGCCCACGCCCGGTACATGTGCGTCAGGTAGCGGTGATGGAACAGGTCGAGAAAGTCCGCCAGGGTGCTGTCGTTGTGGTTTTCCGTGCGGTCTCGCACCAGTTCGGTGTAGTGCAGCGGCAACGGGCCGTTGGGGCCCAGGAGCCCGAGGCCGTACAGGCGCACGACCGGCAGCGTCGGGTTGTTGCCGGACCGCGTCGGCGACGCTCCCGGCACCCGACGCTCCGACTCGCCGGGCAGCACCACGCTGGCGATTTCGCGCGGCGCGAAGGTCAAGGCTGCCGCCTGCCCCAGCCGGAACGGCTCCTGCTGAGGGCGCTTGGCCAAGCCGACGGGGGGATGCTGCAGGTGGGACGCGCCGAAGCGCCTCAACAGGGACAGGAAGCCGAACCTCCACGGCGCACGCCGCAATCGTCCCAGCATGTCTTGAAGTGTCCTGCCGGGGGCAGCTTCCGGGGATTTCGTCATGGCTTCCCCTCGCCTTCGTCGCTGTCCACGCGGTGCGGCGTTGTCGACCCCAGGTGAAGATGGCTGTCAGGCGACAGGTCATGGTGCTCTTGCCGTGTCAGGCTGGGCAATGGCGCACGGCTGTCGCGCGCCAGTTCCGGGGCGAACAGGCCCAGCACGTCCTCGGGCACCTCCTGGTCGAGCAAGCCTGATCTCACGAGGGGCTCGAAGTCTTCGATGATCCGGTCGATGCCCTCGCGCGGCAGCAGGATGTCGCGCAGCAACGGGTACGGCTCGGCCTGCCGGCGCAAGTCATCGAGCGTGGGCGCGGCTTCGTTGCCCGATGCCAGCAGGCCCTCCCAGTCGACACGCCCCGAGAGTTGAGCGGGATCGCGCACGACGCGGACGAACTCCTCGTGCAGTTCGTCGAGCAGGCTGGCCGGGCGGCCATCGCCACGGGCCGGCGGGCTCGCCGCAGGTCGCGCTTGCCCAGCCGCGGGCGCATCACCGAGAAGCCCCGCCAGGACATCGGCAACGGGCGACGGCTGCGCCCCCGCGATGTCGAGAACGCCGAAGGGGTTCGCCAGCACATCCACGTGCTCGTCGCGCTCGCCGCCCTCCGGACGGTCGTTGAAGGCCAGCACACGCAAATCGAAAGGTGGCGCGTCGGACGCAGGCGTGTGCGACGCCGCGCCTCGCTCGGCATCGGCGGACCCGCGCCGACCAGGCGCCTGCGTGCCCGGCTGCCTCACGTCGGCCGGGGCGCCTTGCTCGACCGTGAAACGCAACAGTCCGAGTTCCAGCGTGTCCCCTGGCGCGACCGGCACGCTCGCTCCTGCGGGTATCGCCCTTCCACGCCGCGCTTGCAGGGCTCGCTGACCTGCATCGCCATCAACCCCATGATGCGGTCGAGCTGCAGTTGAGCCTGGCTGCGCAGGATGACCGGATCGATCTGCCCTTGAGACGCGCGCTCGGTCAGATCCGTGCAGTAGCGCCGCAACGCCGACTTTCCATCCAACGCCGCATCGGCGAGCGCGGCGCTGGCTTCACCAGGCAGCGCTGATAGCAGACCGGCGCCATCGTGCGGTCCTTCCTGCCCTTCGGGGGAGCCGACCACGATGGCACCGATGGCCTCCGTCAGTTGATCTGCAGGGATTCGCTGGAATGCAGGCGAGATGCCAAGAAGCACGCGCCGCAGGTCAGGCGTCTGAAGCAGCGCAGCAAACAACCAAGCACCACGCACGCAATGCGCGCCGAACTCGAGACTCGAGAGCACCCACGCGCGCTCGATGGCAGCTTCGATGTGACTGGAGAAATCGGTCAGCGAGGTGGCACCCGATGGCAAGCTGGACAAGGCCGATGCGAAGTCTTTCTCGATGGCTTGCGCGTCGATCTGGTAGTGCCGGCAGATGCGGTGCAGGTCGCTGTCGTTGAGCTGCCAGAGCTGGTGAATCCAGTGCGTCAGTTCGACATAGGGATTGCCGCGCAGCTTGGCAAAGGCGGTGGCGGATTCAATGCCGCGAAACAAAGTGAGGTTGAGCTTGCCGAACAGCGCTCGCCGAGAGATCGTCATTGCGCGATCTGCCGTGCAGCGTGCACGCCCTGTTCGATCGGGTCGTCTGCGAGGCCCCCTGTTGCCAGGCAGATTCCTGCGTTCTTTTTCCCCACTTCGCGCCCCCTATGCTTCTTGGAATGGGCGCGATTCTGGCGGCTCGCCGCGAGGCAAACACAGCACAGTTTCTACCAATAGTTAAACGAAGGACGGAGCCTATTGATCTGTGATGTTTGCCCGCAGCTCCTTACGTTCAGAGCACAAAGGAGGTAATTCACTAACGATATCGCGAGGGCGACAAGCAAGAAAAAACCCTCGAGTCCTTTCGGAAGCTCGAGGGCTTGATAAGGGGCCGACGTTTCTCGACGTCAGCGATCGCAATTACATGTTGTCGATCATGACCTGACCGAAGCCAGAGCAGCTCACTTGCGTCGCGCCGTCCATCAGGCGCGCGAAGTCATAGGTGACCTTCTTGCTGGCGATCGATTTTTCCATCGAGCTGATGATCAGGTCGGCCGCTTCGGTCCAGCCCATGTGGCGCAGCATCATTTCGGCGGACAGGATCTCGGAACCCGGGTTCACATAGTCCTTACCGGCGTACTTGGGGGCCGTGCCGTGGGTGGCCTCGAACATGGCGACGGTGTCGCTCAGGTTCGCACCCGGTGCGATGCCGATGCCACCGACCTGTGCGGCCAGCGCGTCGGACACGTAGTCGCCGTTGAGGTTCAGCGTGGCGATCACGCTGTATTCCGCAGGGCGCAGCAGGATCTGCTGCAGGAACGCATCGGCGATGCTGTCCTTGACGGTGATTTCCTTGCCCGTCTTGGGGTTCTTGAACTTCATCCACGGACCTCCGTCGATCAGCTCGGCGCCGAATTCCTTGGCAGCCAGGTTGTAGCCCCAGTCACGGAAGCCACCTTCGGTGAACTTCATGATGTTGCCCTTGTGGACCAGGGTCACGCTCGGCTTGTCGTTGTCGATCGCGTACTGGAAGGCCTTGCGCACGAGGCGCTCGGTGCCTTCGCGCGAGACGGGCTTGACGCCGATGCCCGAGGTGTTGGGGAAGCGGATCTTCTTGACGCCCATCTCGTCCTGCAGGAACTTGATGAGCTTCTTGGCCTTGTCGCTTTCGGCTTCGAACTCGATGCCGGCGTAGATGTCTTCCGAGTTCTCGCGGAAGATGACCATGTTGGTCTTGTGCGGCTCGCGCACCGGGCTGGGCACGCCCTCGAAGTACTGGATGGGCCGCAGGCAGACGTACAGGTCGAGTTCCTGGCGCAGCGCCACGTTCAGCGAGCGGATGCCGCCGCCGACGGGCGTGGTCAGCGGGCCCTTGATGGACACCACGTAGTCGCGCACCGCATGCAGGGTTTCCTCGGGGAGCCAGACGTCGGGGCCGTAGACCTTGGTCGACTTCTCGCCGGCGTAGACCTCCATCCAGTGGATCTTCTTCTTGCCGCCGTAGGCCTTGGCCACTGCGGCGTCCACCACCTTGAGCATCACCGGCGTGATGTCCAGCCCGGTGCCGTCGCCTTCGATGAACGGAATGATCGGCTGATCGGGCACATTGAGCGAATTGTCAGCGTTGACCGTGATCTTCTGGCCTTCGGTCGGGACTTTGATGTGCTGATAGCTGGACATGAGGGGGCTTGACTCCGGGAGTGACGTAATTCGAACGACTGTCTGCGAATTCAGACAGCGAGGGAGAATCGCTGTACAGCGCGCTAACAAATCGCTGTACATTTTAGACGCAACCCATCAGCGGACAATTGTCAACCGTAGGGCGATAGAGCCCGTTACTGGCTGACCTTCTGCTCGCCGGGAGGCGTTTCCAACCAATTCTCGATAGAGGAATCATCAATGAGCAAACTTCTCGCAGTCATGATCGCTGGCCTGTTCGCCGCTGGCGCGTACGCCCAGAACCCGGCCGGTACCACGCCCGAACAAGGCAACGCGACCAACAGCAAGCCGCAAGCTCGCGCTGAAGCCAAGAAGGAAGCCAAGCCCGCTGGTCAAGTGGCTCCCGCTGCTGGCGACATCGCCAAGACGCCTGAAGGCGGCGCCTTCGGTGCCGACAAGGCTGGCGTTGCTGGCGAAAAGCGCGCCAAGACCCGCGACGATCGTCGTCGCAACAAGGACGGCAGCGTGAAGCGCAAGGCCACGCAAGGCGGCACGCCTGACATGCCCGGCGCCAAGTAAGCTGGTCTGTCCCCCTAAGAAAAGCGCTCTCCGGAGCGCTTTTTTTCGTTCGCAGTTTTGTTCAACCACTGTCAACCGGGGTTCTTGAGGTCCGTTGAATGGAGGCCTTCCGCAGGGAGGTGATCCATATCAACAATCTCAAAGGATTTCTCATGAACAAGCTGATCGCAGCCCTGGTCGCCGGCCTCTTCGCAGCCGGTGCATTCGCCCAAGCCGCCGAACCCGCGCCCGCAGCGCCGGCCGCTCCCGCGGTCCACAAGGCCAAGGCCAAGCACACGGTCAAGAAGCACAAGGTGCGTCACGTCTCCAAGGCCCACGCGGCCGCCAAGAAGGTGTAAGCTTTCGAGCTCCCGGCAATGCCCGCTTCAGCGGGCATTTTTATTGGTCACGGGCCGAACTCGTGTGTCCTGGCCCCGAAAGAGTCATCCGATGTTTCAGCGTCTCGCCGCGCTGCTTCTGGTGTCCGCGTCCTTCTTGGCGCCGGCCCACGCGCAGCAGCAAATCCAACCGCAACCCCAAACCGATCTGGCACGCACGCAGTTGTCGGTCGGCCTCTACAAGATCGATGCGCAGGTGGCGCAATCGCCCCGCGAGCGCGAGATCGGCCTGATGTTCCGCAAGACGATGCCGCAAGCCGAAGGCATGATCTTCGTCTTCGAGCAGCCGGCCACGCAGTGCTTCTGGATGCGCAACACCCTGTTGCCGCTGACCGCCGCCTTCGTGGCCGACGATGGCCGCATCGTCAATCTGGTCGACATGCAGCCGATGACCGAGAACTCGCATTGCTCCGAAGAGCCGGTGCGCTACGTGCTCGAGATGAACCAGGGCTGGTTCGCCAAGAAGAACATCAAGAAGGGCGCAAAGCTGGGCGGAGAGCTGTTCTCGACCGCCAAGCGCTGAGCAACTCAGCACCCGTAAAAAAGCCGACCCGCAGGTCGGCTTTTTTCATGGCAAGCGCCAGGTCCGGCTTCAGCCGAAGTTCTTCGCCGCGAAGTCCCAGTTGGCCAGCTTGGCCAGGAAGGTTTCGACGAACTTCGGGCGCAGGTTGCGGTAGTCGATGTAGTACGCGTGTTCCCACACGTCCACCGTCAGCAGCGCGGTGTCGGCGGTGGTCAGCGGCGTGCCGGCGGCGCCGGTGTTCACGATGTCCACCGAACCGTCGGCCTTCTTCACCAGCCACGTCCAGCCCGAACCGAAGTTGCCGACGGCCGACTTCACGAAGGCTTCCTTGAAGGCGTCGTAGCTGCCCCACTTGGCGTCGATGGCCTTGGCCAGCGCGCCGGTGGGTGCGCCGCCGCCTTGCGGCTTCATGCAGTTCCAGAAGAAGGTGTGGTTCCAGATCTGGGCGGCGTTGTTGTAGATGCCGCCGCTGGACTTCTTGACGATCTCTTCGAGCGTCATCGCTTCGAACTCGGTGCCCTTTTGCAGGTTGTTCAGGTTCACCACGTAGGCGTTGTGGTGCTTGCCGTGGTGGTACTCGAGCGTTTCCTTCGAATACTCGGGGGCCAGCGCGTCGATGGCGTACGGCAGGGGTGGGAGCACATGTTCCATGGTTTTTTCTCGTGGGTTGGTTGTGGGGAATGAAGGATTCTAGGAAGTAATCAGGGGGGCGGCGTCAGACGTGTTCCCGTCGCGCCGCCGGGCGTCACGGTCAGGTCGATTGAGCCATCGGAAAGGCGTGCGACCACGGCATCGCCGGCCTGCAGGCTGCCTGCGCTGACGACCGCACGGCCTTCGCCATCGGTCAGCAAGGCATAGCCGCGCTGCAGCACCAGAGCCGGGTCGAGCAGGCGCAGGCGCAGGGCCACGCGCTCGAGTCGCTCGCGCCGCTGCGTCAGCGAACGCGCGAACTTCGCGGAGAAATCGGTGGCGATGACCTGCGGCACCTGCGCCAATCGCTCCCGACGCGACAGCACCGCGTAGTGCAGCCGCTGCGCGTGGTGCGCCAGCCGCAACTGCTGGCGCGCGACCAGGCCCGATGGGCGGCCCAGCCGCGCGGCCGCCTGGTCCAGCCGTTGGCCGAGCACGTCGAGCCGCCCGCCCAGCGCATCGCCGAGCCGCTCGTCGAGCAGGTCGAGCGCGCCGAGCCACAGGTCGCGCGGCGCGCTGACGAGTTCGGCGGCAGCCGTCGGCGTCGGCGCGCGCAGGTCGGCACAGAAATCGGCGATGGTGAAATCGGTTTCGTGCCCCACGCCGCTGATCACCGGCACGGGACTCTGCACGATGGTGCGCGCCAGCGTTTCGTCGTTGAAGGCCCAGAGGTCCTCGATGGAGCCGCCACCGCGCACCAGCAGGATCACGTCGACGGCCGGCTCCAGCGTGTAGAGCGACTGCAAGGCGCGCACCAGTTCGGCCGGCGCGTTGGCGCCCTGCACTGCCGCCGGCGCCAGCACCACGGGAATATGTGGGACGCGCCGCCGCAGCGCGGTCACGACGTCATGCAGCGCCGCGGCCCCCAGCGAGGTGACAACGCCCACGGCACGCGGCATGGAGGGCAGCGCGCGTTTGCGCGCCGGGTCGAACAGACCTTCGGCCTCGAGGCGTGCCTTGCGCTGCAGGAACTGCTCGAACAGCGCGCCCTGCCCCGCGCGCCGCAGGCTTTCGACCACCAGTTGCAGATCGCCGCGCGGTTCGTACACCGCCAGCCGACCGCGCACCTCGACCTGGTCGCCGTCGCGCGGCGTGAAGTCGAGCAGACTCGCCGCGCGACGGAACATCGCGCAGCGCAGCTGGCCGGATTCGTCCTTGAGCGAGAAATAGCAATGGCCGCTCGACGCGCGCGAGAAACCGGAGATTTCCCCGCGCACCGAGACCGGGTTGAAACGCGCATCGAGCGCATCGGCCACCGCGCGGCACAGCGCGCCCACGGCCCACACGCGCGGCCCGGGCGCGGCATTCGGCTCCCTGAAGCTCATCGCGCCCCTCCGCCGCCGAGCGCCACTCTTCCACAACGGGCGCCGCGCCCCCCACTTTGGAGGGGTATGGTGGAACAGATGCACGAGTTCTCGTGCAAGCTGTTGATTTCATTAAAAAAAGTGCTGCTCAAAATTCAATCGATCTAACGGAAAGCCCGTCCCATGCGGGTTCGGAGACATTGCGCGATGGGTTAATCACAAAGTTATCCACAGAATCTGTGCGTCCTTGCCGACACGCAAACAAGCCGCGAGCCGATGGTGGCTCGGTGGATAATCGCCGCGCATTTGCAGTCTACGGGCCGGAGGATTTTCTTGTTTTCCATCATTGTTGCCGCGGGCTGGCCAATCTGGCCATTGCTCGCCTGTTCGGTCATCGCACTCGCGCTGGTCATTGAACGTTTCACCAGCCTCAAGACCGTCAAGGTCCTGCCGCCGAAGCTGCTGGACGAGACCATCACCGTGTCGCGCGGCGCGGTTCCCGGCCCGGATGTCGTGACCAAACTGGAAAGCAACTCGATGCTCGGCCAAGTGCTGGCCGCCGGCCTGCGCGCGCTGAACGCCAACCCGCGCTGCACCGAAGAAGACCTGCGCGCCGCCATGGAGGCCTCGGGCCGCACCGTGGCGCACAAGCTGGAACGTTACCTGCCGGCGCTGGCCACCATCGCCTCGGCCGCGCCGCTGCTCGGCCTGCTGGGCACGGTGATCGGCATGATCGAGATCTTCGGCTCGCAGTCGCCCGGCAGCGGTGCCGTCGGTTCGGGCAATCCGGCGCAGCTGGCGCACGGCATTTCGATCGCGCTGTACAACACGGCCTTCGGCCTGATCGTGGCCATCCCCACGCTGATCTTCTGGCGCTACTTCCGCAGCCGCGTCGACGAGTACCTGCTGAACCTCGAACTCTCGGGCGAGCGCTTTGCGCGCCACTTGAACGCACTTCGCAAATGACGGCCATCGCAGCAACCGACGGCCGCCACACCAGGGACACCGCGGAACCGGCTTCGCCGGGCCGCAGGTGTCGCCCCCGGAAGGGGGTTGGCGTAGCGACACGAAGTGCGCGCAGCCTGGGGGTGAGCCTATGACTCGGGGCCGCATGCAGTTTCGCCACGGCGCGCGCGACGAGCCGGAGATCAACCTGATCCCGTTCATCGACGTGCTGCTGGTCGTGCTGATCTTCCTGATGCTGTCGACCACCTACAGCAAGTTCACCGAGATGCAGCTGCGGCTGCCGACGGCGGACGTCGACGCGCAGCGCGACTACCCGAAAGAGGTGATCGTGGCGGTGTCGGCTGATGGCCGCTACGTGATCAACAAGTCGCCGCTGGCGGACCGCAGCGTCGACACCGTGGCGGCCGCGCTCGGCGCCGCCGCCACCGGCGGCAAGGACAGCGTCGTGATCATCAGCGCCGATGCCGCCAGCCCGCACCAGGCCGTGGTGACGGTGATGGAGGCCGCACGCCGTGCCGGCCTGATGCAGATCACCTTCGCCGCCCAGTCGACGGCCCAGGCCGGTCACTGAGTGTCGACCGGCGCGCGGCTGCAGGATGCCTGGCTGCGCCGCGGTGCGCTGGCCTGCCTGCTGTGGCCGCTGTCGCAGGTCTACGGCGCCCTCTTCGCGCTGCGGCGCGCCTTCTACCGATGGGGTTGGCAGAAAACCGGACGCGTGCCGGTACCCGTGATCGTGGTCGGCAATGTGATCGCGGGTGGAGCCGGCAAGACACCGGTCGTGATGGCCGTCGTGTGCCACCTTCAGGCGCGTGGCCTGCGGGTGGGCGTGGTGTCGCGCGGCTACGGCCGCCGCACCGACGACTGCCGTGAAGTCCAGGCCGACAGCGATCCGCAGGACGTCGGCGACGAACCCGCGCTGATCCACCATGCCACCGGCGCGCCGGTCTTCGTGGCCCGGCAGCGCATCGAGGCCGCACGCGCCCTGCTCGAACAGCACCCAGCCACCCAAGCAATCGTCAGCGACGACGGCCTTCAGCACCTGGCGCTGGCGCGCGACATCGAGATCTGCGTGTTCGACGACCGCGGTGTCGGCAACGGCTGGCTGCTGCCCGCCGGCCCCCTGCGCGAACCCTGGCCGCGCCATTGCGACCTGCTGCTGCACAGCGGCGAGCGGCCCGCCTTCGCCGAGGGCTACACCGCCACCCGCGAACTGGCGCCGTACGCCCTCGCGAAGGACGGCCGGCGCATCCCGCTCGACACGCTCGCCGGCCAGCCCGTGATCGCGCTCGCCGCCATCGCGCGGCCGAAGGCCTTCTTCACGATGCTGCGTGCACGCGGCCTGACGCTCGCGGACACCTTCGCACTGCCCGATCACCACGACTTCACCGGCTGGCAACGTCCGGCCGGTCCCGCCCTGCCCCTAATTTGCACGGAAAAAGACGCCGTCAAGCTCTGGCAGCATGCGCCCGACGCGCTCGCCGTGCCGCTGCACTTCGAACCCTCGCCGGCGTTCTTCGCCGCCCTCGACGCAAAGCTATCATCGCCCGATGGATACCAAGCTGCTTGAACTGCTCGTCTGCCCCGTCACCAAGGGCCCGCTGACCTGGAACGCCGAGAAGCAGGAACTCTGCTCGCGCAGCGCGCGCCTGGCCTACCCGGTGCGCGACGGCATCCCGGTGCTGCTCGAGAACGAGGCCCGCACGCTGTCCGACGAAGAGCTGGGCCTGTGAGCTTCACCGTTCTGGTGCCGGCCCGGCTGGCTTCGACGCGACTTCCCAACAAACCGCTGGCCGACATCGCCGGACTGCCGATGGTCGTGCGCGTGGCGCAACGTGCCCGCCAGTCCGGCGCCGCCCGCGTGGTGGTGGCCGGCGACGACGCCGCCATCATCGACGCCTGCAAGGCGCACGGCATCGAGGCCCTGCTCACCCGCCAGGACCACCCCAGCGGCACCGACCGGCTGGCCGAAGCCTGCGAACAGCTCGGACTCGACGGTGACGCGATCGTCGTCAACGTGCAGGGCGACGAGCCGCTGATCGACCCCGCGCTGATCGACGCCGTGGCCGCCACGCTGGCCGCGCGCCCGCAGGCCGCGATGAGCACCGCCGTCCATGCGATCGACTCGCTGGCCGACTTCATGAACCCGAACGTGGTGAAGGCCGTGCTCGATGCACAAGGCCATGCGCTGTATTTCAGCCGCGCGCCGATCCCCTGGTGGCGCGACGGCTCGTCGGGCGGCGCGGCGCCGTCGGTGCTGCCCAGCCCCGCACCGCTGCGCCACATCGGCATCTACGGCTATCGCGCAGGCTTCGTGCGGCAATTTCCGTTGCTGTCGCCCGCCCCCGTCGAAGCCACCGAGGCGCTCGAACAGTTGCGCGCGCTGTGGCACGGACACCGCATCGCGGTGCACGTGAGCGATGTGGCACCGGGCCCCGGGATCGACACGCCCGAAGACCTGGCACGCGTGCGCGCCGTCTTCGCGGCCGGCTCGCCTGCGTGAGTTGCAGGCCGCCCCGAGGGAGACGGCGGCAATTTGTCACGGGGACGCATGCTATCCTCAATGCAATTCCGCCTCGGCGCGCCTGAGGGCGCGCATGGGGCGCGACACAAAATCTAAGAACCTTCCGAGGACACCATGAGACTTATTTTGCTGGGCGCGCCCGGAGCAGGCAAAGGCACGCAAGCGACCTTCATCTGCCAGAAATACGGCATTCCCCAAATCTCCACCGGCGACATGTTGCGCGCCGCGGTCAAGGCAGGCACCCCCCTCGGGCTGCAGGCCAAGACGATCATGGATTCGGGTGCACTGGTCAGCGACGACCTGATCATCAACCTCGTGAAGGAACGCATCGCGCAGCCCGACTGCGACGGCGGTTTCCTGTTCGACGGCTTCCCGCGCACCATTCCGCAGGCCGACGCCATGAAGGCGGCCGGCGTCAAGCTCGACTACGTGCTCGAGATCGACGTGCCCTTCGGCGACATCATCGAACGCATGAGCGGCCGCCGCTCGCACCCGGCCTCGGGCCGCACCTACCACGTCAAGTTCAATCCGCCGAAGGTGGAAGGCAAGGACGACGTGACCGGTGAAGAGCTGATCCAGCGCGAAGACGACAAGGAAGAGACCGTGCGCAAGCGGCTCGACGTCTACAGCCAGCAGACCCGTCCGCTGGTCGACTATTACTCGGCCTGGGCCAAGACCGACCCGGCCGCCGCGCCGAAGTACCGCGCCATCCAGGGCGTGGGCACGGTCGACGAGATCACGCAGCGCGCGCTTGCCGCACTGAACAGCTGATTCAGAGGCTGATTCGTCAGCCTCTTTCTCCTAGCCGCCCTCCGCCTCCGGCAGGGCGGCCACTCCCAAGAGTTCCAGCACCAGCGCAACCCGCGCCTTCACCGGCGTGAGTGCGCCCGCGTCCCGCAGCCCGTCACCGGGTTTCGGCAGGATGCGTCCGTTCGCGCAGCGCGTGGCGCGCAGCACCGCCACACCGCCGTCCTGCGCCTTCAGCGCTGCGGCTTCCAGCGCGTGGTGCACGGTGCCGTTGCCGGTCGTGGCCACGACCAGGCCGCGCAAGGGCTCAGTCGACGGGAGCAGCAACGCCTCCACGATCGCACCGCTCGCGCCCGCGTGGCTCATGACGATCTCGACGCGGGGCCACGGCTTCGACACCGCCTCCAGCCGCGCCGCATGGAACGGCGCGCCCTGCGGCCACGCACGCACGCGCCGTACTTCGCCCTCTTCCACATAGCCGACCGGCCCCGCGTCGCCCGACGCGAAGGCATCGAGGCGGTAGGTGTGCACCTTCTGCACATCGGCGCCGCTGTGGATCGTGCCCGCGCACACCACCGTCACGCCCCGTGCACCGGGTGTCGAGGCAACAGCGAGTGCGTCGCGGACGTTCTGCGGGCCATCGGGCGACAGGGCCGTCGCCGGGCGCATCGCGCAGGTCAGCACCACCGGCTTGGCTGGCGCCAGCACCGCGTGCAGGAAGAAGGCGGTCTCTTCCAGCGTGTCGGTGCCGTGCGTGATCACGATGCCGGCCACATCAGGCTGCGCCAGCCAGTGTGCGCAGCGTGCGGCCAGCTGGCGCCAGGTGTCGGCGTCCATGTCCTTGCTGTCGAGCTGCGCGACCTGCTCCGCCACCAGCGTCACGCCGGCCGGCGCCTCGATGCCGCCCAGCAGGTCCGCCACCCCCACCTGCCCGGCGGTGTAGCCGATGTTGTCGCCGCTGCTGGCAGCCTTGCCGGCAATGGTGCCGCCGGTGCCCAGCACCACCACGCGGCGCGTCTCGGACGAAGAGGAATGAGTCATGGCTTGTCAACTTTTGAAAACTGGTTAAAAATACAGGTACTGGATATCTAGCCAGTGCCGCAAGGAAACCACTATGCAGTTCGCAGTGAAGCTTACCGCCCGCCAGCAGCAGATCCTGGACCTGATCCAGGCCGCCATCGCACGCACCGGTGCGCCGCCCACGCGCGCCGAAATCGCCAACGAGCTGGGCTTCAAGTCGGCCAACGCCGCCGAGGAGCACCTGCAGGCCCTGGCCCGCAAGGGCGTGATCGAACTCGTCAGCGGCACCTCGCGCGGCATCCGCCTCAAGGGCGATGCCCTGCGCTCGCTCCACGAAACGCGCCACCGCGAAGGCAACCAGTTCTCGCTTTCGCTGCCCGGCATGGCCCAGCTCGCGCTGCCGCTCATCGGCCGCGTCGCGGCAGGTTCGCCCATCCTCGCGCAGGAGCACGTCGACCAGACCTACTACGTCGAGAACACGCTGTTTCAGCGCCAGCCCGACTACCTGCTCAAGGTGCGCGGCATGTCGATGCGCGACGCCGGCATCATGGACGGCGACCTGCTCGCCGTGCAGGCCACGAAGGAAGCGCGCAACGGCCAGATCGTGGTGGCCCGCCTGGGCGAAGAAGTCACCGTGAAGCGCCTGAAGCGCAACAAGCAGGTGATCGAGCTGCACGCCGAGAACCCCGACTACCCGACCATCATCGTCCAGCCCGGCGAGCCCTTCGAAATCGAAGGCCTCGCGGTCGGCCTCATCCGCAACACGATGCTGATGTAGGCCCCGGGCCTGCTGCCCACAAGCAGCACCTCATCCGGCCGCGACAGGTGGCGGGCGTATGGCGCGAAGTCGCCATCACCCTGTCGTGGCCGATTCAAGAAATCCTGCCTGTGTTCAACCTCATACTTTTTTGGAGTTCACATGGGAATCGCCCTCCTCGCCATCGCCGACCTCTGGTCGCCCCTGCAATCGCTGGCCACCCGCTGGATGCCCGCCCGCCGCCCTTCGCATGGTGAGAGCGGCGACGCAGCGGCCGGCTTGCGCTACGTGGCCATTCGCCCGGCCTGCACGGCACGCACCGCTGGCAGCCCAGCGCCGGCCACATCGCCATCCACTGCCGCCACGCCCGCCCGCCCGCTGCGCGTGGTCCGCGTGGTCGACCGGCAAGGCTCGCAGCGCGGCTGCGCCAACCGGGTCGTGATTTCCGGCCGCATGGCCGACGTGTGCGCCGAACTCGACCGGCTCGCCGCACTGGAAGCTGCGGAAACCGGCAGCGGCGCGCCCCGCCCCAGCCACCTGCACTGAGAAAGTGCCAACGAACCCGCCGTGCCCGCGCAATCCGCGCCCCCCTCGTGAGCACGGCGGATTCACTGGAATCGGCCTGAAACAGGCCTCCCGGGCGCCATCCGGCGCCGGGTATCCAAACGTTCACACGTGCGACGTGCCGATGCTGCGAGGCACAATGGCATGCCATGAACATTGTGATCCTCGACGATTACCAGGACGCCGTGCGCAAGCTGCAGTGCGCCGCCAAACTGGACGCCTATGCCGCCAAGGTCTACACCAACACGGTCAAGGGCATCGGCCAACTGTCGGTTCGCCTCAAGGATGCGGACGTCATCGTGCTCATCCGCGAGCGCAGCCAGATATCCCGCCAACTGATCGAGAAGCTGCCCAAGCTCAAGCTGATTTCCCAGACCGGGCGCGTCGGCGGCCACATCGACGTCACGGCCTGCACCGAACGCGGTGTGGCGGTGGCCGAAGGCTCGGGCTCGCCGCAGGCCCCCGCCGAACTCACCTGGGCGCTGATCATGGCGGCCATGCGCCGCCTGCCGCAGTACATCAGCAACCTCAAGCACGGGGCCTGGCAACAGTCGGGCCTCAAGTCGGCGTCGATGCCGCCGAATTTCGGCGTGGGCTCGGTGCTCAAGGGCAAGACGCTGTGCATCTGGGGCTACGGCCGCATCGGCCAACTGGTGGCGCGCTACGGGCAGGCCTTCGGCATGCAGGTCGTGATCTGGGGCCGCGAGGCCAGCTGCGCCAAGGCGCGCTCCGACGGCTTCCAGGTGGCACAGAGCCGCCACGAATTCTTCGCCGCGGCCGACGTGCTGTCGGTGCACCTGCGGCTCAACGAGGACACCCAGGGCCTCGTCAAGCTCGAAGACCTCTCGCGCATGAAGCCGACGGCGCTGTTCGTCAACACCTCGCGCGCCGAGCTGGTCGAAGCCGATGCCCTGCTGGCCGCGCTCAACCGCGGCCGCCCCGGGCTGGCGGCCATCGACGTGTTCGAGAGCGAGCCGCCGCTGCAGGGCCATGCGCTGCTGCGCCTGGAGAACTGCATCTGCACGCCGCACATCGGCTACGTCGAGCAGGAAAGCTACGAGAGCTACTTCGGCCAGGCGTTCGACAACGTCGTGAGCTTCATCAAGGGCAACCCCACGAACATCGTGAACCCCGGCGCGCTGCAGGTCCGGCGGTGAGCGCATGAGCCGGCCCGCGCCGCAGCGAGGCGCGCTCTGGGCGCTGCTGGCCGGCAATTTCGTGATCGGCACGGGCGTGATGGTCGTGCCCGGCACCCTCAATGAGATCAGCGCCTCCTTGGCCATCAAGGTCGCCACCGCAGGCCAGCTGATCAGCGCGGCCGCCTTCGTGATGTGCTTGGGCGCCCCGCTGCTGGCCGCCGCGGTCGCCGGCTGGGACCGCCGCAAGCTGCTGGCCCTCACCCTGCTCTGGTACGCCGCAGGGCATGTCGCCGCGGCGCTCGTGCCCAGCTTCGGCGCGCTGCTGCCGGTGCGCATGCTGACGGTGATCGCGCCCGCCATCTTCACGCCCCAGGCCGCGGCCTGCGCCGGCATGCTGGTGCCGCCCGAGCAGCGCGGGCGCGCCGTCACCTTCGTCTTTCTCGGCTGGTCGGTGGCCTCGGTGCTGGGCCTGCCGATCGGCGCGCTGATCGGCGGCCACCTGGGCTGGCGCATGGCCTTCATGGCCATCGCGGCGCTCAGCGTCGTAAGCGCCGCCTCGGTCTGGCTCACGCTGCCCAGCGGCATCCGGCCCGCCGCGCTCACGGCCGCCGCCTGGTCGCGGGTGCTACGCAGCCCGGTGCTGATGGGCATCGTGTCGGTCACGGCGCTGCAGGGCGTCGGCCAGTTCGTGCTGTTCAGCTACTTCGGCCCGCTGCTCAAGCAGGGCTTCGGCGCCGATGCCAACACGCTGAGCCTGATGTGGGCGCTGTTCGGCGCCTTCGGCCTGCTGGGCAACATGGTGGTGAGCCGCTACATCGACCGCGTCGGCGCCGGGCGCATGGTGCTGCTGACGACCGGGCTGATCGCGCTGAGCCTGCTGCTGTGGCCGCTGGCCAGCACGCTGGCGTGGCTGGCGGTGGTGCTCGTGCCCTGGGGCCTGGGCTGCTTTGCCACCAACTCCTCGCAGCAGGCGCGCCTCGTGGGGCTGGCGCCCGCCCTGGCGCCGGGCTCGGTGGCGCTCAACAGCTCGGGCATCTACATCGGCCAGGCCCTGGGTGCGGCGCTGGGCGGCTGGCTGCTGGCGAACGACGCCACCGAGTGGATGAGCCGGGTCGGTCTTGCACTGATGCTGCTGGCCATGGGCTTGAGCATCGCCATCGACCGCAGCCGCCGCCCGGCCTGATTCCGATGCCCCGCGTAACACCCGGGGCGCGGGCCTCCCGCGAGATTGCAAAATCGGAGCTTTCGTCCGCGTCGCGCACCCGCGCCGGCGTGGCCGCCCCGGACACCCACCAACCCATGAGAACCTTGATCCCATGACAGTGAACTACCCCCGAATCGGCGTGATCGGCGCCGGCGCCATGGGGCGCGGCATCGCGCAGATCGCCGCCCAGGCCGGCAGCGAAGTGCTGCTGCTCGACAGCTTCGCAGACGCCGCCGAGCGTGGCCGCGAGGCCCTCGCCGCCCAATGGAACAAGCTCCACGAGAAGGGCAAGATCGACGCCCCCACGCGCGACGCCTACGTGGCGCGCGTGAAGGCGGTCGACGGCATGCAGGCGCTCGCGGGCTGCGACCTCGTGGTCGAGGCGGTCGTCGAAAACCTCGAGGTCAAGCGCACGCTGTTCCGCGAGCTCGAAGACGTGGTCGCGCCCACGGCCACGCTGGTCACCAACACCTCGTCGCTGTCGGTCACGGCCATCGCGGCCGGCCTGCAGCACCCCGCGCGCTTTGCGGGCTTTCACTTCTTCAACCCCGTGCCGCTGATGAAGGTGGTCGAGGTGGTGGCGGGCTTCAAGACCTCGCCCGAGGTCTGCCAGAAGCTGGCCGGCTATGCCACGCAGATGGGCCACAGCGCCGTGCAGGCGCAGGACACGCCCGGCTTCATCGTCAACCACGCGGGCCGCGGCTACGGCACCGAGGCGCTGCGCATCGTCGGCGAAGGCGTGGCCGACTTCGCCACCATCGACCGCATCCTGAAGGACCAGGCGGGTTTTCGCCTCGGCCCGTTCGAGCTGCTCGACCTCACGGCACTCGACGTGTCGCACCCGGTGATGGAGTCGATCTACCACCAGTACTTCGAAGAGCCGCGCTTCCGACCCAGCGTGATCACCGCGCAGCGCCTGGCCGCCGGCGCACTCGGCCGCAAGACCGGCGAAGGCTTCTACCGCTATGAAGACGGCGTGATGCAGCAAACGCCCGAAGCGCCGGCGCCGGTGATCGAAGGCACGCCCGCGGTCTGGGTGTCGCCGCGCGCCGCGCGCCGCGCCGAGCTGCTGCGCCTGGTGAACACGCTGGGTGCGCAGATCGACAGCGGGAGCGCTCCCGCACCGCAGTCGATCATCCTGGTCGCGCCGCTGGGCTTCGACGTGACGACGGTCGCGGCGGTCGAGCGGCTGGACGCCACGCGCACCGTCGGCATCGACATGCTGATCGACGACGCCGCCACCAAGCGCCGCGTGCTGGCCACCAACCCGGCCACGCGCCGCGACGTGCGCGACGCCGCGCACGCCCTCTTCGCGCGCGACGGCAAGGCCGTGAGCGTGATCCGCGACAGCGGTGGCTTCGTCACGCAGCGCGTGATCGGCGCCATCGTCAACATCGCCGCCGACATGTGCCAGCAGCGCGTGTGCACGCCGGCCGACCTCGAGACCGCCGTGCAGCTGGGCCTGGGCTACCCGCGCGGTCCGCTCGCCATGGGCAACCTCTACGGGCCGACCAACATGCTCGAAGTGCTGTTCAACCTGCAGACCGTGTATGGCGATCCGCGCTATCGCCCGAGCCCGTGGCTGCGCCGCCGCGGCGCGCTGGGCCTGAGCCTGCTGCACGAAGAAGAATAAGCACGCACACCATGACCGCCGAACTCAAGAGCACCAGCGAAGGCAGCACCATGGTGCTGACCATCGTCAACCCGACCCAGCGCAATGCACTGGGCCCCGAGATCTATGCCGCCGGCATCGAGGCGCTGAACGGCGCCGAGAGCAGCGACGAGATCCGCAGCGTCGTCATCGTGGGCGAAGGCGCCTGGTTCTGCGCCGGTGGCTCGCTGCAGCGGCTGCTGGCCAACCGCCAGCTCGACCGCTCGGTGCAGGCCGAGAGCATCGAGGGCCTGCACAACTGGATCGACTCGATCCGCACCTTCCCCAAACCGGTCATCGCGGCCGTCGAGGGCGCGGCGGCCGGCGCCGGCTTCTCGCTCGCGCTGGCCTGCGACTTCGTGGTGGCCGCGCGCGACGCCGTGTTCGCTGCCTCGTACAGCAACGTGGCGCTGTCGCCCGACGGCGGCCTCAGCTGGCACCTCGGGCAGGCGCTGCCGCGCCAGCTGGCGAGCGAATGGCTGATGAACGGCGAGCGCATCGAGGCCGCGCGCCTGCATGCCTTCGGCCTCGTCAACGAGCTCACCGACAGCGGACAGGCGCTGGCCGGCGCGCTGGCCCTGGCCACCCGCCTGAACGCGCGCGCACCGAACTCGCTGGCCAGCATCAAGGAGCTGCTGAGCGACGCGCGCGGCGCCACACTGGCGTCGCAGCTATCGCAGGAGCGCGATCATTTCGTGCGCAACCTGCACCACGCGAACGCGGGCATCGGCATCGCCGCGTTCCTCGACAAGACACCGCCACGCTACGAGTGACGCCTGACGGCGTCGCTCCCGAGACACCCCACAGCTTTTCAGTCGCCGAGAGGACAGACCATGGACGACCCCATTCTTACCATCGAAGAACGTGAAGCGATCAACAGTGGTCGCTGGTTTTCTTCCCTATCTCCATCGCTACGGCACGACATCCTCCGATGCGCCTTTGTCAAACGCTACAAGGACGGCGACCTGCTCGCCGCGCGCGGCGACCCGCCCGAGCACTGGATCGCCTGTGCCAAGGGGGCGTTGCGCGTGAGCTCGACCGCGGTGTCGGGCAAGCAGGTGACGCTGACCTACGTCGAGCCGGGCATCTGGTTCGGCGACGTGGCGATGTTCGACGGGGAGCGGCGCACGCACGACACGTACTCGCACGGCGACACCACCGTGCTGTGCGTGGCGCGCGCCGACTTCCAGAAGATCCTGGCCACGCACGTCGAGCTGTACGAAGCGCTGATGCGGCTGCAGGCGCGACGCATCCGCACGCTGTTCGGGCTGGTGGAAGACCTCAACACCCTGCCCTTGCGCGCACGCCTGGCCAAGCAACTCATTCATCTGGTGCGCAGCTACGGCGTGCCCAGCCTGGACGACGGCAGCCAGACGCGCATCGGCCTGCAACTGGCGCAGGAAGAACTCGCGCAGCTGCTCGGCGCCTCGCGCCAGCGGGTCAACCAGGAACTCAAGACGATGGAGCGCGAGGGCACCATTCGGATCGAGCCGGCCGGACTGGTCGTGCTGGACCGCTCGGCGCTGATGCAAATCTCCGTAGCAGACAACTAAAAGAATCGACATGAGCCAGGACTTCTCCAGTTTCATCGGCACCCGCGCGGTGTCCCAACAGCACACCTTCGACGTGGACGCGCTCGCGGCCTGGCTCGAAAAGAACCTCGAGGGCTTCCAGGGTCCGCTGACGGTCGAGATGTTCAAGGGCGGTCAGTCCAACCCGACCTACAAGCTCGTCACGCCCACGCAGAGCTACGTGATGCGCGCCAAACCCGGCCCGGTCGCCAAGCTGCTGCCCTCGGCCCATGCGGTCGAGCGCGAATACAAGGTGATGCGCGGGCTGCAAGGTACCGACGTGCCCGTGCCGCGCATGTACTGCCTGTGCGAAGACGAGTCCATCATCGGGCGCGCCTTCTACATCATGGAGTTCATGCAGGGCCGCGTGCTGTGGGACCAGTCGCTGCCCGGCTTCAGCAACGCCGAGCGCGCGGCCTACTACGACGAAATGAACCGCGTCATCGCGGCGCTGCACACGGTCGACTTCGCCGCCCGCGGCCTGGGCGACTATGGCAAGCCCGGCAACTACTTCGAGCGCCAGATCGGCCGCTGGAGCAAGCAGTACAAGGCCTCGGCCGACGGCGCCGGCGAACTGTCGCAGCCCATCGAAGCCATGGAGCGCCTGATCGACTGGCTGCCCGCCCACATGCCGGCGAGCGCACGCGACGAAAGCAAGGTCTCGATCGTGCATGGCGACTACCGCCTGGACAACGTGATGTTCCATGCCACCGAGCCGCGCATCATCGCGGTGCTCGACTGGGAGCTCTCCACGCTGGGCCACCCACTGGCCGACTTCAGCTACCACTGCATGTCGTGGCACATGCCCCCCACCACCGGCCGCGGCATCGGCGGCGTGGACGTGGCGGCGCTGGGCATTCCCACCGAGAGCGAATACATCGCCCGCTATTGCGAGCGCACGCGCATCAGCACGCCCGAGGCGCTGGCGCCCGACTGGAATTTCTACCAGGCCTACAACCTGTTTCGCATGGCCGCCATCCTGCAGGGCATTGCGAAACGCGTCGAAGCCGGTACTGCATCGAGCGAGCAAGCCGTGGCGTCCGCCCGTGGCGCACGGCCGATGGCCGAGATGGCCTGGCAATTTGCCCAAAAGGCATAGCCAGCCCTCCCCCTTAACCCCACCAGGAGACAGCATGGATTTCGAATATTCGGCCAAAACCAAGGAGCTTCAGAAGCGCGTTCTCGCCTTCATGGAAGACCACATCTACCCGGCCGAAGCCGAGTACAGCGCCGAACTGGCCGCCAACACGGTCGCCGGCAAGCGCTGGAGCGCCCTGCAGACCGTCGAGAAGCTCAAGGCCAAGGCCAAGGCACAAGGCCTGTGGAACCTGTTCCTGCCGGTCGACAGCGCCTCGGCCTCGGGCTATGAGGGTGCGGGCCTGACCAACCAGGAATACGCCCCGCTGGCCGAGATCATGGGCCGAGTGCCATGGGCCTCCGAAGCCTTCAACTGCTCGGCGCCCGACACCGGCAACATGGAAACCATCGCCCGCTACGGCTCGGAAGAGATCAAGGCGCGCTGGCTCAAGCCGCTGCTCGAAGGCCAGATCCGCTCGGCCTTCGCGATGACCGAACCCGACGTCGCCTCCAGCGATGCCACCAACATCGCCACGCGCATCGAGCGCCAGGGCGACGAGTACGTCATCAACGGCCACAAGTGGTGGATCTCCGGTGCCGCCGATCCGCGCTGCGCCGTGTTCGTCACCATGGGCAAGACCGATCCCGAAGCGCCCAAGCACTCGCAGCAGAGCATGGTCATCGTGCCGGCCGATGCCAAGGGCATCCGCATCGTGCGCCCACTGAACGTGATGGGCTACGACGACGCGCCGCACGGCCACGTCGAGATGTACTTCGAGAACGTGCGCGTGCCCGTGGGCAACATCCTGCTGGGCGAAGGCCGCGGCTTCGAGATCGCCCAGGGTCGCCTTGGCCCCGGACGCATCCACCACTGCATGCGCCTGATCGGCCTGGCCGAGCGCGCGCTCGAACTGATGTGCAAGCGCGCCTCGTCGCGCGTGGCCTTCGGCAAGACCGTCGCCTCGCAGACCGTCACGCAGGAACGCATCGCCGAAGCACGCTGCAAGATCGACATGGCCCGCCTGCTCACGCTGAAGGCCGCCTGGCTGATGGACGTGGCCGGCAACAAGGTCGCGCGCACCGAGATCGCCATGATCAAGGTGGTGGCACCCACCATGGCCTGCCAGGTCATCGACTGGGCCATGCAGGTCCACGGCGGCGGCGGCATGTGCGACGACTTCCCGCTGGCCTCGGCCTACGCGCAGGCGCGCACGCTGCGCTTTGCCGACGGTCCGGACGAAGTGCACCGCAACGCGATCGCCAAGTGGGAGCTGGGCAAGTACGCCGCCGACAAGTCGGGCGCTACCGCCGACGCGCCTGTCACGCGCTTCTGATCCAGACAAAAGAAAGGGCGCGATCGCCGCGCCCTTCTCTTTCTGCTCCAACCATGCCGCTCACGCCTTGCGCGTCGGCGGCATTTTCATTGGCCTGATTCGGTCAGAGCTTCTTCTGCAGGAAGACGGCGTGGCCGAATTCCGGGTCGAGCTGGTAGCTGACGAAGCCCTCGCGCTCGTAGCTGCGCAGCGCGGGCGCATTGCCCGACAGCACCTCGAGCGTGAGCTTGCAGGCGCCGCGCCGGCGGGCTTCCTGCTCGACCTGCGCAAACATCTGTTGCGCCACGCGCTGGCCACGGTGGCTGGCGCGCACGACCACGTCGTGCACATTGACCAGCGGCTGGCAGGCGAAGGTCGAGAAACCCTCGATGCAGTTGATCAGGCCCACGGGCGTGTCGCCGTCGAAAGCCAGCACGCTGAACGCCTGCGGACGTGCCGCCAGCGCGGCGGGCAGGCCTTCGCGAACCGACGCGGGCAGCGGCGTGCCACCGCCGGCCGGGTCGCGCGCGTAGCTGTCGAGCAGCTCGACCACCGCCGCCGCCTGCAGCGGATCGCTGTAGTCGGCCAGGCGGGTTTCGATGCGGCCCGCCGTCGTCATGCGGCGGGCTTGAGCGTGGCCGCGAGGCGCTCGGCGCAAGACTGCGACTGCTTCGGATCGCGCGCCTCGACCATCACGCGCACCAGCGGCTCGGTGCCACTCGCACGGATCAGCACGCGGCCCGCATCGCCCAGCTCGGCTTCGATGCGCTTCGTTTCGCTGGCGAGCGCCTGGTTGCTCTTCCAATCCTGGCCGGGCGCGAGGCGCACGTTGATCAGCGTCTGCGGGAACAACGTGACGCCTTCGAGCAGCTGCGCCACCGTCTTGCCGCTGCGCACGCAGGCCTGCAGCACCTGCAGCGCGCTCACGATGCCGTCGCCCGTGGTATGGCGGTCGAGCGCCAGCAGGTGGCCGGAGCCTTCGCCGCCGAGCAGCCAGCCGCGCTTGTCGAGTTCTTCGAGCACGTAGCGGTCGCCGACCTTGGCGCGCACGAACTCGATGTCCTGCGCGCGCAGGGCCATCTCGACGGCCTTGTTGGTCATGAGCGTACCGACCACGCCCGCCGGCTTCTCGCCGCGCGCGACGCGTTCGGCCACCATCAGGTACAGCAGCTCGTCGCCGTTAAACAGGCGGCCGGTGGCATCGACCAGCTGCAGCCGGTCGGCGTCGCCGTCCAGCGCGATGCCGTAGTCGGCCTTCTGCGCCGTCACGGTGGCGACCAGCGCCTCGGGATGCGTGGCGCCGAAACCCTTGTTGATGTTGAGCCCATCGGGCGCACAGCCGATGCTGGTGACGTCCGCGCCCAGTTCGTGGAACACGTTCGGCGCCACCTGGTAGGCCGCGCCGTGGGCGGCATCGACCACCAGCTTCATGCCGCGCAGCGACAGGTCGTTGGCGAAGGTGCTCTTGCAGAACTCGATGTAGCGGCCATCGGCATCGTTGAGGCGGCGGGCCTTGCCCAGGTTGGCCGAATCCACCCAGACGGGTTCTTCCTCGAGCGCGGCCTCGACAGCCAGCTCCCAGGCGTCGTCGAGCTTGGTGCCCTGCGCGCTGAAGAACTTGATGCCGTTGTCGGGAAAGGCGTTGTGGCTGGCGCTGATCACCACGCCCAGGCTGGCGCGCTGGGCGCGCGTGAGGTAGGCCACGCCCGGCGTGGGCAGCGGGCCGAGCAGCACCACGTCGACGCCGGCGGAGTTGAAGCCCGACTCGAGCGCCGACTCGAGCATGTAGCCCGAGATGCGGGTGTCCTTGCCGATCAGCACGGTGGGACGGGCCTGGGTTTTCTTGAGCACGCGGCCGACGGCGTGCGCGAGACGCAGCACGAAATCGGGGGTGATGGGCGATTGGCCGACCGTGCCGCGGATGCCGTCGGTGCCGAAATACTTACGGGTCATGTTGTTGCTCTTTGAAGGTGTTCTTGCGGTGCTTCCGCGCGCATGGCACGCCATACGGCGAGGGCGGCGACGGTGTCGCGAACGTCGTGCACCCGCACGACCGCAGCACCCCGGTCCACGGCCAGCACGGCGGCTGCCACGCTGGGCACGGTACGCCCGGATGCATTGTCGATGCCGGTGACGGCCCCGATGGAGGACTTGCGGGACCAACCTAGCAACAAGGGGTAACCGGTTGCCAACAATTCCCGCTGTCGACCGAGGAGCGCGAAGTTCTGCGCCACGCTCTTGCCGAAACCGACGCCCGGATCGAGCGTGATGCGCGCGGGATCGATGCCCAGCGCCGTCAGAGGCGCCAGCTGCGCGTCCCAGAAAGCCAGCACCTCGGGAATCACGTCGCCCTGCATCGGCAGCGCCTGCATGGTTTGCGGGTCGCGGTGCATGTGCATCAGGCAGATGCCGCAGGTCGGGTGCGCCGCCACGACCTCGCGCGCGCCGGGTTGGCGCAGCGCCCAGATGTCGTTGACGATGTCCGCGCCCAGGTCGAGCACGGCGCGCATCACCTCGGGCTTGTAGGTGTCGATGGACAGCGGCACGTTCAGCTTCACGGCCTCGCGCACCACGGGCAGCACGCGCACCAGCTCGGCGTCCAGCGGTACGGCGGGGCTGCCGGGGCGGGTCGATTCACCGCCGATGTCGAGGATGTCGGCGCCCTCCTTCAGCAACTGCTCGCAGTGCTTCAGCGCCGTCTCGGTCGACGCGTGCGCGCCGCCGTCGGAGAAGGAATCGGGCGTGACGTTGACGATGCCCATCACGCGCGGCTGCGCGAGGTCGATCCTGAAACGCGAGGTCTGCCAAACCGCACTGTGCGGCTCACCATGGAAAACGGGGCCAGGGGCCCCGTTGTTGCTTGATTTCAAGCTCACCTCAAGCGGCGGTCGGCGCCGGGTCAGGATTGACGGCCGGCGTGCCACCACTGCCGCCGCTGCCCGAAGGCGGAATGCGCGGCGTCCAGTCCTTGGGCGGACGCGGTGCGCGGCCGGCCATGATGTCGTCGAGCTGTTCGCTGTCGATGGTTTCCCATTCGAGCAGCGCCTTGGCCATGGCGTGCATCTTGTCGCTGTTCTCTTCGATGAGGCGGCGCGCCAGGGCGTACTGCTCGTCGATGATGCGGCGCACCTCGCCGTCGACCTTTTCCATGGTCTGTTCGCTCATGTTGGTCGTCTTGGTGACCGAGCGGCCCAGGAACACTTCGCCTTCGTTCTCGGCGTAGACCATCGGGCCCAGCGCGTCGGTCATGCCGTAGCGCGTGACCATGTCGCGGGCGATGGAGGTCGCGCGCTCGAAGTCGTTGCTGGCGCCGGTGGTCATCTGGTGCATGAACACTTCTTCGGCGATGCGGCCACCGAACAGCATGCTGATCTGGTTCAGCATGTACTCGCGGTCGTAGCTGTAGCGGTCCTGCGACGGCAGGCTCATGGTCACGCCGAGGGCGCGGCCACGCGGAATGATCGTGACCTTGTGGACCGGGTCGCACTTGGGCAGCAGCTTGCCGATGAGGGCGTGGCCAGACTCGTGGTAGGCCGTGTTGCGGCGCTCTTCCTCGGGCATGACCATGCTCTTGCGCTCGGGGCCCATGAAGATCTTGTCCTTGGCCTTCTCGAAGTCCTGCATCTCGACCACGCGCGCATTGCGGCGGGCGGCCATCAGAGCGGCTTCGTTGCACAGGTTGGCCAGGTCGGCACCCGACATGCCGGGCGTGCCGCGGGCGATGACGCTCGGGTTCACGTCCTGGCCCAGCGGGACCTTGCGCATGTGGACGGCCAGGATCTGCTCGCGACCGCGGATGTCGGGCAGCGTGACGTACACCTGACGGTCGAAACGGCCCGGACGCAGCAGTGCGGCGTCCAGGATGTCCGGGCGGTTGGTGGCAGCCACCACGATCACGCCGAGGTTGGTTTCGAAGCCGTCCATCTCGACCAGCATCTGGTTGAGGGTCTGCTCGCGCTCGTCGTTGCCGCCGCCGAGACCGGCGCCACGCTGACGACCCACCGCATCGATTTCGTCGATGAAGATGATGCAGGGCGCGTTCTTCTTGGCGTTCTCGAACATGTCGCGCACGCGGGCTGCGCCCACGCCGACGAACATTTCAACGAAGTCGGAACCCGAGATCGAGAAGAACGGCACCTTGGCTTCGCCGGCGATCGACTTGGCCAGCAGCGTCTTGCCGGTGCCCGGAGGGCCGACCAGCAGCAGGCCGCGCGGAATGCGGCCGCCGAGCTTCTGGAAGCGTTGCGGGTCTTTCAGGAAGTCGACGACTTCACGGACTTCTTCCTTGGCCTCGTCGCAGCCTGCGACGTCGGCGAAAGTGACCGTGTTGTTGTTCTCGTCCATCATGCGGGCCTTGCTCTTGCCGAAGCTGAACGCCCCTCCCTTGCCGCCGCCCTGCATCTGGCGCATGAAGTAGATCCACACGCCGATCAGCAGCAGCATCGGGCCCCAGCTGACCAGCAGGGTCATGAGGAGCGAGCCCTCTTCGCGCGGCTTGACGTCGAACTTGACGTTGTGGTCGATCAGGTCGCCCACGAGGCCGCGGTCGAGGACCGTGGCGGTCGTGCGGATCTTGCGATCGTCGTTGGTGACGGCGACGATCTCGCCGCCGCCGGCGCCTTCAGGAATGATGGCGCTCTTGATCTGGTTGTTGCGGACCTGGTCCAGGAACTCGGAATAGCTCACCGTTCCCGAGCCGACGCCACCGCGGGTGTCGAACTGCTTGAACACAGTGAACAACACCATGGCAATGACGAGCCATACGGCAACTTTGGAAAACCACTGATTGTTCAAACGAAGCTCCAGTCGAAAGCGCGTGACGGGAATATGAAATACGCGCTGAGGGTACGCAATTGCGCCCCATTTTAGGCTTTTCAAGCTGCGAAAAGCGGACATTTCCCTATAGCAGCCATAGGCTGACAAGGGTTTGCGCCCCTGGAGGGCACGCTGCGGCAAGGTATCAATGCGTATCGAGCGCCTTCAATCCCCTGCCGATGAGGAAGGTCTCGGCCGATTTGTCGCGCGATGCCTTGGGCTTGAGCGGCTTCACGACGCGGAAATTGGCCTTGAACATCTTGACCAATTCGTCGTACCCGCTGCCGTGGAATACCTTCGCCACCAATGCCCCTTCGGGCTTCATGTGGTGCTGGGCGAAGTCGATGGCCAGCTCGATCAGGTGCGCCACCCGGGCGGCGTCGGCCGAATGGATGCCCGACAGGTTGGGCGCCATGTCCGACACCACCAGGTCGGCCTTGCGGCCGGCCAGCACCGCCAGCAGCTGTTCCAGCAGCGCGTCCTCGCGGAAATCGCCCTGCAGGAAGGTCACGCCTTCGATGGGCTCCATCGGCAGCAGGTCGAGCGAAATGATGGTGCCGTTGAGGTCGCCGACCGCCGCCCCGCCCGGCGACATGCGCCGCCGCAGGTACTGACTCCAGGCGCCCGGGGTCGAGCCGAGGTCGACCACCAGCTGGCCGGGCTTGACCAGCCCGAGCGACTCGTCGATTTCCTTGAGCTTGTAAGCCGCGCGGGCGCGGTAGCCCTCTCTGGTCGCGAGCTTCACGTAGGGGTCGTTGATGTGGTCGTGAAGCCACGCCTTGTTGACTTTTTTGCTTTTGGCTTTGGTGCTCATGAGGGTGTTCGTGTACGCGTCGATAATACGGGGATGCCCGCCATTCAACTTACCCCTGCCGAGCGCAAGGTGCACCGCGCCGAAGCTCACCACCTGGATCCGATCGTCATGGTCGGTGGAGACGGGCTCACCCCTGCCGTGAAAAAGGAGGCCGACGCGGCCCTGAAGGCCCATGGCCTGATCAAGGTGCGCGTCTTCTCCGACGACCGCCTCGCCCGCGACGCCATGCTCCAGGAGCTCGCCGACGAGCTCGACGCCGCCCCGATCCAGCACATCGGCAAGCTGCTCGTGCTGTGGCGCCCGAAGCCCGAAAAAGAGCGTGTCATCGACGAAGACCGCATGCCCGGCCCGCGGGACGTGAAGATCGTCAAGTACAGCAAGCGCGGCGGCCAGCGCCCTGAAATCAAGACCCTGCGCGTGCTCGGCAACCAGCGCCTGACCCCTGGCGGCACCATCAAGCGCGCCAAGGCCAAGCGTCCGCTGTCGGCCAAGAAACGCAACCAGGCGGACTGAACTTGGTGGCAGCGCAAGGCGCCCAGCGCCATATCCTCTGCATGAAGTGGGGCACCAAGTACGGCCCCGAGTACGTCAACCGGCTCTACGCCATGGTGCGCCGCCACCTCAGCGGCGACTTCAAGTTCGTCTGCCTGACCGACGACGGCAACGGCATTCGCCCCGAAGTGACGTGCCTGCCCATTCCGCCGCTCAACCTCCAGCTGGCTCCGGGCCAGCGCGACGGCGCCTGGAAGAAGCTCACGACTTTCGAGCAGGACCTGCATGGCCTGCGCGGCACCGCCCTCTTCCTGGACGTCGACGTGGTGATCGTCGGCAGCCTGGACGCCTTCTTCGAGCAACCCGGCGAATTCCTGATCATTCACGACTACGCCCGCCCCTGGCGGCGCGAGCGG
Organism: Variovorax sp. GW821-FHT09D04; assembly: GCF_059416405.1. Lineage (NCBI taxonomy): Bacteria > Pseudomonadati > Pseudomonadota > Betaproteobacteria > Burkholderiales > Comamonadaceae > Variovorax > Variovorax sp. GW821-FHT09D04. Next base: position 707,286 of record NZ_JBWKPA010000003.1, on the reverse strand, counting down.
ATCACGGGCAATTCATCGGTCTACCGCTTCGAGCTGGGCGCCCATGCCGACGTGCTGGCGTACTTCCGCGCCAACATGGACAAGGTGCAGGCCGAATACCGCAACGAACAGGCCTACCTGTCGGACGTGCTGCACAAGCAGGGCAAGCTGGCCTACTGGCCGGCGGCCTGGTGCCCGAGCTTCAAGTACCACGGCATCCCGACCTGGCCGACCAACTACTGGGAAGAGCCCTTCGTGCCCGAAGGCGCCCGTGTGATGGTGTTCCACGGCGAGTGCAACCCGCCCGATGCGCTGGCGGGACGGCGCAACCGCGCCTTCCGCTACATCCGGCCGGCGAGCTGGGTCGCCAAGCACTGGAAAGAGTAGAGCCGGAGGGAGGCGGCGAGCGCGTCGCCTCCCCGGTTCAGCGTGGCGCCCGAGCGGCGGCGCCCATGCGCCACAGCAAGGTGCCGGCGCACGCCCACTGAACAAAGTACATGCCCGTGCCCACGGCGTGCCACAGCTTGAGGTTGTCGCGCGCCACGATGCGCGGCGCCACGGCGTACTGCTGCAACAGCGCCAGCAGCAACGCCGCCAGCACCAGGAAGATGGCTGTCAACACTGGCCCGGTCATGCCGTCGTCGGCCTTCTGGCGGAAATGGATCAGCAGGATCAGCCCGCAGCCGATGGCGATCCAGCTCTGCGCCTCGAACAGCTGGGCGGCGAAATTGCCGGCCACCGCCGGGTTGCCGAGCCTGGCGAACAGCATCGGCACCACCAGGAAACCGATGGTGCTGAGGCTGCCCCACCAGAGGGCCGCCAGCATCAGCGCGACGCGGTCTTTCATCCGGCTCAGAGGTAGCGGACCGCCACGATCTCGTAGCGTTTGAGGCCGCCCGGCGCCTGCACTTCGGCCGTGTCGCCCTCTTCCTTGCCGATCAGCGCGCGTGCGATCGGGCTGGAGATGTTGATGAGGCCGAGCTTCAGGTCGGCTTCGTCTTCGCCCACGATCTGGTACTTGACGGCATCGCCCGACTCTTCTTCTTCGAGTTCGACGGTCGAACCGAACACCACCTTGCCGCCGGCATCGAGCTCGCTCGGGTCGATGATCTGCGCGGCCGAGAGCTTGCCTTCGACTTCCTGGATGCGGCCTTCGATGAAGCCCTGGCGGTCCTTGGCGACTTCGTATTCGGCGTTTTCGCTCAGGTCACCCTGGGCGCGCGCCTCGGAAATGGCGTTGATGACCCAGGGACGGTCGACCGTCTTGAGCTGGTGCAGTTCGGCACGCAGTTTTTCAGCGCCGCGCTTGGTGATCGGAATGGTGGCCATGTTGTTGGTTCTCCATAAAGCGAAACCGCCGAACGCTGCCGTTCGGCGGTCGATTGAGGGAATTGATCAGACGAGTGTGCGTCCGGTCAGCCGGCTCAGGATGGCGAGCGGGCTCGATTCGGGATTGTATTGCTTCGATGCGGCCAGATGAAGGGTCTGCTCGAGCATGTACTGGCCCGCCATCACGGCGTGCGAGGTCTGGTCCGAGAAGCACACCCACACCGAACCCGGCGGGAATTTCGCCGTTTCCTGTGGCGAGTTTTCCTGGTACGCCATGTCCGACTTCATGCCGTCGTGCAGCTGCAGCATCAGGTGGTCGTACTCGCTGCGGAACGACTTGGTGACGTGCAGCGCCTGCAGCAGCTTGGCCTGCCAGCGTGCATAGGGCTTGGCCCGCGGCAGGAAGCGCTTGGCGATGTCCTCGAAAGGCTCGCCCACGCGCCACACGCGCGGTGCGCCGTCGGGATTGACGTTGGTGAACACGCGCAGGATGCGCTCGCCGTAATTGGGCCGCGACGGGAATGCATCGACGTGCAGGCGCCGGTCGTCGGCGCGCCACGACTGCACGCGCGTCTCGACCTGGGCCGGCCGGTAGCTGGTCGGCGCCAGGCGCAAGGCAGGCGTGTAGTGCGGCAGCAGCCCATGGATGAGCTGCTGCGCCTGCGTGCGAAAACGCTTCACCATCGCCGCCGCGGCGCGCTGCACCGCCTCGTCACCCACGGCGCCCTTGAGCTTGCCGTGGGCGTCGAGGCTGATGTTGCGCACGTCGGGCGACAGCAGGCTGGGCGTCAGCAGGCTGCGCTCTTCAGGCAGCAGCTCGAAGCCCAGCCGCGGGAAGTACAGCACCTTGCCGGCTTCCAACTCCGCGATCCACGCCTCGTTGGGCGTGGCCGCGTTCCAGTCCGCGAGGTCCAGTTCGACCAGCTGCGTTTGCATGGCGGTGCCCGGTCAGGCGGCGGCCAGCTGCGCGTGCATCTCCTGCACCGAGATCACGCCCAGCTCGTCCATGAAGCCCATGCCTTCGACCGCGGCTTCGGCGCCAAAGATCGTGGTGAAGGTCGTCACGCGTGCCAGCAGTGCCGAGGTGCGGATCTGGCGCGAGTCGGTGATCGCGTTGCGGCGCTCTTCCACCGTGTTGATGACCAAGGCAATCTCGTTGTTCTTGATCATGTCCACGATGTGCGGGCGGCCTTCGGTCACCTTGTTGACCGTCTCGCAGGCGATGCCGGCGGCGCTGATGGCCGCGGCGGTGCCCTTGGTGGCGACCAGCTCGAAGCCCAGCTTGGCCAGGCCGCGCGCCACTTCGACGGCGCGCGCCTTGTCGTTGTTCTTCACCGAGATGAAGGCCTTGCCCGACTTGGGCAGCAACGTGCCCGCGCCCAGCTGCGACTTCACGAAGGCTTCGCCGAAGGTCTTGCCCACGCCCATGACTTCGCCGGTCGACTTCATCTCGGGGCCGAGGATGGTGTCCACGCCCGGGAACTTGACGAACGGGAACACGGCTTCCTTCACGCTGAAGTACGGCGGCGTCACTTCCTTGGTCACGCCCTGCGACGCGAGCGACTGGCCGGCCATGCAGCGTGCCGCCACCTTGGCCAGCTGGATGCCCGTGGCCTTGCTCACGTAAGGCACGGTGCGCGACGCACGCGGGTTCACTTCGAGCACGTAGATGACGTCCTTGCCGTCCTTCTGCTGGATGGCGAACTGCACGTTCATCAGGCCGACCACGTTCAGCGCCTTGGCCATGGCGGCGCTCTGGCGCTTCAGCTCGGCCACCGTGTCGGCGTTCAGGCTGTAGGGCGGCAGCGAGCAGGCGGAGTCGCCCGAGTGCACGCCGGCCTGTTCGATGTGTTCCATCACGCCGCCGATCAGCGTGGCGCCTTCGGCGTCGCGGATGCAGTCGACGTCGCATTCGACAGCGTCGTTCAGGAAGCGGTCGAGCAGCACCGGCGAATCGTTGCTGACCTTCACGGCCTCGCGCATGTAGCGCTCGAGGTCGCGCTGCTCGTGCACGATTTCCATCGCGCGGCCGCCGAGCACGTAGCTCGGGCGCACCACCAGCGGATAGCCGAGGGCCGCAGCCTTCTCGAGCGCTTCGGGTTCGGTGCGCGCGGTGGCGTTCGGCGGCTGGCGCAGGCCCAGCTCGTGCAGCAGCTTCTGGAAGCGCTCGCGGTCTTCGGCCGCGTCGATCATGTCGGGCGAAGTGCCGATGATCGGCACGCCATTGGCTTCGAGGTCGAGCGCGAGCTTCAGCGGCGTCTGGCCGCCGTACTGCACGATCACGCCGAGCGGCTTTTCCTTGTCGACGATCTCCAGCACGTCTTCGAGCGTGAGCGGCTCGAAGTACAGGCGGTCCGAGGTGTCGTAGTCGGTCGACACGGTCTCGGGGTTGCAGTTGACCATGATGGTCTCGTAGCCGTCCTCGCGCATCGCGAGCGCGGCGTGCACGCAGCAGTAGTCGAACTCGATGCCCTGGCCGATGCGGTTCGGGCCGCCGCCGAGCACCATGATCTTCTTCTTGTCCGTCGGATCGGCTTCGCACTCGTCCTCGTAGGTCGAGTACATGTAGGCCGTGTTAGTCGCGAACTCGGCCGCGCAGGTGTCCACGCGCTTGTAGACCGGGCGCACACCCAGGGCGCGACGCTTCTCGCGGATGGCCGTGTCGGTGGTCTTCAACTGCTTGGCAAGGCGGCGGTCGGAGAAGCCCTTCTTCTTGAGCGCGAGCAGCGTGTCCTTGTCGATGTCGTCGAGCGACTTCGTTTCCAGCTCGAGCTCGATCTTCACGATCTCTTCGATCTGCACCAGGAACCACGGGTCGATCTTGGTCAGCGCGAACACTTCATCGACGCTCAGGCCCATGGCGAAGGCATCGCCCACGTACCAGATGCGCTCGGGACCGGGCTCGCCCAATTCCTTTTCGAGCACTTCGCGGTCCTGCGTCTTCTCATTCAGGCCGTCGACGCCCACTTCGAGGCCGCGCAAGGCCTTCTGGAACGATTCCTGGAAGGTGCGGCCCATGGCCATCACCTCGCCCACCGACTTCATCTGCGTCGTGAGGCGCGAGTCGGCCTGCGGGAATTTCTCGAAAGCGAAACGCGGGATCTTGGTGACCACGTAGTCGATCGACGGTTCGAACGACGCGGGCGTGGCGCCGCCGGTGATTTCGTTGCGCAGCTCGTCGAGCGTGTAGCCCACGGCCAGCTTGGCCGCGACCTTGGCGATCGGGAAGCCCGTGGCCTTGGAGGCCAGCGCCGACGAACGCGAGACGCGCGGGTTCATCTCGATGACGACCATGCGGCCGTCCTTCGGGTTGATCGAGAACTGCACGTTCGAGCCGCCGGTGTCCACGCCGATCTCGCGCAGCACGGCCAGCGAGGCATTGCGCAGGATCTGGTATTCCTTGTCGGAAAGCGTTTGCGCCGGTGCCACGGTGATCGAGTCGCCGGTGTGCACGCCCATCGGGTCGAGGTTTTCGATGGAGCAGACGATGATGCAGTTGTCGGCCTTGTCGCGCACAACTTCCATCTCGTACTCTTTCCAGCCGAGCAGCGACTCTTCGATCAGCAGCTCGTTGGTGGGCGAGGCTTCGATGCCGCGCTTGCAGATGGTCTCGAACTCTTCCGGGTTGTAGGCGATGCCGCCGCCGGTGCCGCCGAGCGTGAAGCTGGGGCGGATCACGGTGGGGAAACCGACCGACTTCTGCACGGCCCAGGCTTCGTCCATCGAATGGGCGATGCCCGAGCGCGCCGAGCCGAGGCCGATCTTGGTCATCGCGTCCTTGAACTTCAGGCGGTCCTCGGCCTTGTCGATGGCTTCGGGCGTGGCGCCGATGAGCTCGACCGGCTTGTTGGTGGACGCGCCCGCGTACTTGTCGAGCACGCCGTTGCGCCAGAGGTCCAGCGCGCAGTTCAGCGCGGTCTGGCCGCCCATGGTCGGCAGGATCGCATCGGGGCGTTCCTTGGCGATGATTTTTTCAACCGTCTGCCAGGTGATGGGTTCGATGTAAGTGACATCGGCCGTGGCCGGGTCGGTCATGATCGTCGCGGGGTTGCTGTTGATCAGGATGACCTTGTAGCCCTCTTCGCGCAGTGCCTTGCAGGCCTGCACGCCGGAGTAGTCGAACTCGCAGGCCTGGCCGATGATGATCGGGCCGGCGCCGATGATGAGGATCGATTTGAGGTCTGTGCGCTTAGGCATTCTTGCTCTCCGTCTTTTCCGTCTTGTTCTTTTCCATGAGTGCCGTGAAGCGATCGAACAGGTAGCCGATGTCGTGCGGACCCGGCGAGGCTTCCGGGTGGCCCTGGAAGCAGAACGCGGGCTTGTCGGTGCGCGCCAGGCCCTGCAGCGTGTTGTCGAACAGGCTGATGTGGGTGGGACGCAGGTTGGCCGGCAGCGACTTCTCGTCGACCGCGAAGCCGTGGTTCTGGCTGGTGATGCTCACGCGGCCGTTGTCCAGGTCCTTCACCGGATGGTTCGCACCGTGGTGGCCGAACTTCATCTTGAAGGTCTTGGCGCCCGAGGCGAGCGCCATGATCTGGTGGCCGAGGCAGATGCCGAAGGTGGGAATGCCGGTCTCGATCAGTTCCTTGACGGCGCTGATGGCGTAGTCGCAAGGCTCCGGGTCGCCGGGGCCGTTGGCCAGGAAGATGCCATCGGGTTTGAGCTTGAGCACGTCGGCCGCGGGCGTTTGCGCCGGCACCACGGTGATGCGCGCGCCGCGCTGGGCGATCATGCGCAGGATGTTCTTCTTGACGCCGTAGTCGAAGGCGACGACGTGGAATTTCGGCGTGATCTGCACGCCGTAGCCCGCGCCCAGCTTCCATTCGGTCTCGGTCCACTCGTAGGTCTCGGTGACCGACACCACCTTGGCGAGATCGAGGCCCGCCATGCTCGGCGCGCCCTTGGCGGCGGCGATGGCCTTGTCGATCAGCGCCTGCGTCACGGCTTCGCCTTCGGCCAGGCCCAGGATGCAGCCGTTCTGCGCGCCGTGGGTGCGGAGGTGCCGGGTGAGCTTGCGGGTGTCGATGTTCGCGATGGCGACCGTCTTGCCGGCCACGAGGTATTCGCTCAGCGTGGCGGTCTGGCGGAAGTTGGAGGCGACGAGGGGCAGGTCCTTGATGATCAGGCCCGCGGCATGGATCTTGTCGGCTTCGATGTCTTCCCCGTTGACGCCGTAGTTGCCGATGTGCGGATACGTGAGGGTCACGATCTGCTGGCAGTAGCTCGGGTCGGTGAGGATTTCCTGGTAACCGGTCATGGCGGTGTTGAACACCACTTCACCGGTCGTGGAGCCGGTGGCTCCGATCGAATTGCCTTGAAAGACCGTGCCGTCTGCGAGCGCCAGGATGGCGGGCGGGAAATTTCCCTTGAGAGACAAAAGCACTGGGTTCTCCGGATGGTTACGGTCGCCCGGAGCCCCAGGCGCGTTGCCTGCGGACTGCTGCTTAAGGGGATTTTGGCGTTGAAGGCGGCCGGGCGACGCTGATTTGCGAGTAAGCCCCCGATTGTAGCTCGGACTGGGTGTGTTATTTGGCCTGCAGGGCTGCTCCGCTTGCGTGCAGGCAGATGGCGGCGGCCGCCGCCACGTTGAGCGACTCCTCGCCGCCCGGTTGCGCGATGCGGATGTGGTGGCTGGCCCGGGCCTCCAGCACGGCCGAAACGCCCTGCCCTTCGTGGCCCATCAGCCAGGCACAGGGGTGCGGCAAATTGGCCTTGTGCAGCCATTCGCCCCGATGCGAACTGGTGGCCACCAGCGGCACCTGGAGCGCATCGAGCGCGTCGATGTCCACGCCTTCGACCAGCCGCAGGCCGAAGTGGGCTCCCATGCCGGCGCGCAGCACCTTCGGCGCCCACAGCGCGGCCGTGCCCTTGAGCGCGATCACCTGGGTGAAGCCGAAAGCCGCCGCGCTGCGCAGGATGGAGCCGGCATTGCCGGCGTCCTGCAGGCGGTCGAGCACCACGCTCGGCGCGTCGGGCAGGATTTCGGGCCGCGCCGGCAGGTCGAGCACGAAGCCCATCGGCGCGGGCGACTCCAGACCGCTCACTGCGCGCAGCAGGTCGTCGGCGACCACTACCGTTTTGATAGCGCTCTGTACCCATTGGGCGGGCGCCGAGGGCCAAAACGCTTCTGAAAACACGGCCACTGCCGGCCGGACGCCGCGGGCCAGCGCCGCGCGGCACAGGTGATCGCCTTCGAGCCAGAGCCGGCCGAGCTTGCGGTAGGCGCCCGGGTCCTGTGCGAGCTTGCGCAGGTCCTTGAGCAAGGGGTTGTCGCGCGAGCTGATGTGGCTCGGGCCGGTGTCGGTGGTCATGGCAGGCTCAGGGGGCAGCGCGCGGATCGAGGCGTGCGCTGTGGTTTTCGGCGGCGCCGATCACGTGGGCGACCGAAACCTCGCCGGCCATGACGTTGACGCCTGACGTTGCGGCGGCCGTGCGCGCCAGCGCCGCCGCCACCGGGCTGAACGAGCGGCGGTGATGCACGCAGGCCCCATGGCGCTGGAGCGCCTCGAGGTGCTCGCGCGTGCCGTAGCCCTTGTGGCCGGCGAAGCCGTAGTGTGGAAATTCGTCGTGCAGTTGCGTGCAGAGCCGGTCGCGGTGCACCTTGGCCAGGATGGACGCGGCCGAGATCGCCTTGACCCGCGCGTCGCCCTTCACGATGGCCTCGGCCAGCACGTCGAGTCGGGGCAGCCGATTGCCGTCCACCAGCACCTTGACCGGCTTGAGCCGCAGGCCTTCGACCGCGCGACGCATCGCGAGCATGGTGGCCTGCAGGATGTTGAGGCTGTCGATCTCCTCGACCGAGGCCTGGGCGATCGAGCAGCACAGCGCCTTGGCCAGGATCTGGTCGTGCAGGCGTTCGCGCTGCAGCGCCGTGAGCGTCTTGGAGTCGGCCAGGCCGCGGATCGGGCGCAGGTCGTCAAGGATCACAGCCGCGGCCACCACGGGGCCGGCCAGCGGTCCGCGCCCTGCCTCGTCGACGCCCGCCATCAGGCCGGGCGCGTCCCACACCAGCGGGGCCTGCTCAGCCTTCAAGAACTTTCTGGATCGCATCGGCGCACAGTGTGGGCGTGTCGCGCTGCAATTGCACATGCAGCGCTGAAAATCTTTGTTGCAGCGCCTGCGTCTTCGCGGGCGCGTCGAGCCACTCGAGCGTGGCGTTGGCCAGGGCCTCGGGCGAGGCGGCTTCCTGCAGCAGCTCCGGCACCACGAACTCGCGGCACAGGATGTTCGGCAGCCCGACCCAGGGCTGCAGCTGCTTGCGCTGCATGAGGCGCCACGAGAGCCCGTTCATGTTGTACGCGATGACCATCGGCCGCTTGAACAACGCCGCCTCCAGCGTGGCCGTGCCGCTGGCGATCAGCGTGACGTCGCAGGCGGCGAGCGCGGCATGGGACTGGCCGTCGAGCAGCTTCACCCGCCCTGCCATGCCGGCGGCCTGCAGCAGGCTTTCGACCTCGCCGCGCAACCCCGGCAGGATCGGCGCGATGAACTGCAGCTTCGGCTTGGCCTTCTGCATCAGCGCCGCGGCCGCGAAGAAGCGGGCCGCCAAGTAGCGTATTTCCGAACGCCGGCTGCCGGGCAGCAGCGCAACGACCTGCGCCTCGGGGTCCAGCCCGAGTGCGGCGCGGGCGGCGGCGCGGTCGGGCGTCATCGGGATCACGTTGGCAATCGGATGGCCCACATAGCTCGCGGCCACGCCCTGCTTTTCGAGCAATTCGGGCTCGAACGGGAAGATGCACAGCACGTGATCGGCGGCGGCGCGGATCTTGTCGATGCGGTCGGCGCGCCAGGCCCAGATCGAGGGACAGACGAAATGAACCGTCTTGATGCCCTCGCTGCGCAGGCCGGCTTCGAGGTCGAGATTGAAATCGGGCGCGTCGACACCGATGAACAGCTCGGGGCGCTCGCGCAGCAGTCGGGCCTTGAGCTGGCGGCGGATGCCAGCGATCTCGGCGTAGTGCCGAAGCACCTCGATGTAGCCGCGCACGGCCAGCTTTTCCTGCGGCCACCAGCTCTGGAAGCCGTGGGCCAGCATGCGCGGACCGCCGATGCCGACGGTCTGCAAGGCCGGCCAGCGGGCTTCGAGGCCGTCGAGCAGCAAACCCGCGAGCAGGTCGCCGGACGCTTCGCCCGCGACCAGCGCGAAGCGGCGCTGTTCGTTCGTGCTCATCGCGCCCATGTCAGCGCGCGATGCCGCGCGTTGAATGGGCGAGGAAGGCCTCCATCAGCGCGACATCGCCGGCGGCCTCGGGCATTTCCGCTGCGAGCTCGGCGATGGCGGCGCGCGCCTCTTCGAGCGTCTTGCCCTGGCGGTACAGCAGGCGGTGCATCTGCTTGACCGCTGCGAGCCGCTGCGCCGAGAAATCGCGCCGGCGCAGACCCACGATGTTGAAGCCGCGCACGGCCAGCGGATTGCCATCGACCAGCATGAACGGCGGCACGTCCTGCGAGATCGCGCTCGCAAAACCGACCATGGCGTGCGCGCCCACCGAGACGAACTGATGGATGCCGGTCAGGCCGCCGATCGTGACCCAGTCGGCCAGATGCACGTGCCCAGCCAGCGTGGTGTTGTTGGACAGCGTCGTGTGGTTGTCGACCCGGCAGTCGTGCGCGATGTGCGTGTACGCCATGATCCAGTTGTCGTTGCCGACACGCGTGATGCCCCCTGCCCCGGGCACGCCGAGGTTGAAGGTGCAGAACTCGCGGATCACGTTGCGGTCGCCGATGGTGAGCTCGGTGGGCTCACCCGCGTATTTCTTGTCTTGCGGGATCGCGCCGAGCGACGAGAACTGGAAGATCCTGTTGTCGCGCCCGATGGTGGTGCGCCCTTCGATCACGCAGTGCGCGCCGATGGTGGTGCCCGCGCCGATCCGCACGTGCGGGCCGATCACGGTGTAGGGACCGACCGACACCGAGGCGTCGAGCTGGGCCTTCGGGTCGACGATCGCGGTCGAATGAACCTGGGTCATGCCTTGCAAGAGACGATGAGCCGGATCAGCTGTTGATCTGGCGCATGGCGCACATCAGCGAGGCTTCGCACGCCAGTTCGCTGCCCACGAGCGCACGGCCCTTGAACTTCGAGATGCCGGCCTTCATGCGCTCGATCTCGACTTCCAGCGTGAGCTGGTCGCCCGGCTCCACGGGGCGCTTGAAGCGCGCGCCGTCGATGGCCGCAAAGTAGTAGACCGTGTTGTCGTCGGGCACGATGTCGAGCGAGCGGAACGACAGCAGCGCCGCGGCCTGCGCCATGGCTTCGAGCATCAGCACGCCCGGCATCACCGGACGGTGAGGGAAGTGGCCGTTGAAGAAGGGCTCGTTCATCGTCACGTTCTTGAGCGCCGTGATGCGCTTGCCCTTCTCCATGCTCAACACCCGATCCACCAGGAGAAACGGGTAGCGATGCGGCAGCAACTTGAGAATTTGGTGGATATCGAGCGTCGTGTCCGTCATGGTGTTCTGTTCCTGCATCGTCGTCATTGTTTCGAGGGGGCTTTTTCCAGCGCCTTCAGTCGTTCGCGCAGGCTGTGCAACTGCTTGAGCGTTGCCGCATTCTTTTCCCAGTTCGCATTGTCATCGATCGGAAACATGCCGGTGTACTGGCCGGCCTTGCGGATGGAGCGTGTCACCACGGTCGCCGCCGACACATGCACGCCGTCGGCCACCGTGAGGTGGCCCAGCACGATGGCGCCGCCGCCGAAGGTGCAGTGGGCGCCGATGGTGGCGCTGCCGGCCACGCCGACGCAGCCCGCCATGGCGGTGTGCTTGCCGACGCGCACGTTGTGGCCGATCTGGATCAGGTTGTCGAGCTTCACGCCGTCTTCGATCACGGTGTCGTCGAGCGCGCCGCGGTCGATGCAGGTGTTGGCGCCGATCTCGACGTCGTTGCCGATGCGCACCGCGCCCAGCTGCTCGATCTTGACCCAGGCGCCCTGGTGCGGCGCGAGGCCGAAGCCGTCGGCCCCGATCACCACACCGGGGTGCAGCAGGCAGCGTTCGCCGATGGTGCAGTCTTCGCTGACCGTGACGCGCGACTTCAGCACGGTGCCCGCACCGATGCGCGCGCCCCGCTCCACCACGCACAGCGCGCCGATGCGCGCGGTGGCGTCGACCTGAGCTTCGGGATGGATCACGGCGGAAGGATGGATGCGATCGGCTTCCGGGCGCGCATGGTGCGCTTTCCACAGCTGCGTCAGGCGCGCAAAGTAGTAGTACGGATCGGGCGTGACGATGTAGGCGCCACGCGCCGCGGCGGCCTCGCGCATGGCGGGCGACACGATGACACAGGCCGCCTTGGAGGCGGCCAGTTCCTGCTGGTATTTGGGATGGCTCAGGAAGCTGAGCGCATCGGGCTGTGCATTCTGAAGCGGCGCGAGCCGCTCGATGGACAGCGTGGCATCTCCATGAAGCTCGCCCCCGAGGGCGTCAACGATGGCTCCGAGCTGCAGCGACACGCCGGTTCGCGGCGTTACTTGCCGGCCGCAGGCGCAGAGGAGCCGACCGACGCGTTGAGCGCCTTGATCACCTTGTCGGTGATGTCGTGCTTCGGGTTGATGTAGATCGCTTCCTGGAGGATGGCGTCGTACTTTTCGGCTTCGGCGACCTGCTTGACCACGCGGTTGGCGCGCTCGTAGACCTGCTGGAGCTCTTCGTTCTTGCGCGCGTTCAGGTCTTCCTGGAACTCGCGGCGCTTGCGCTGGAAGTCGCGGTCCTGGTCGACCAGCGAACGCTGGCGCGAGACGCGCTGGCTTTCCGACAGGGTCGGTGCCTCGCGCTCGAACTTCTCCGAGGCCGTCTTCAGCGCATCGCCCTGCACGGTCAGGTCCTTTTCGCGCTTGAGGAATTCAGCCTCGAGCTTGGCTTGCGCGGTCTTGGCCGGCTGCGCTTCGCGCAGCACACGGTCGGGGTTCACGAAACCGATGCGAAAGCTTTCCTGGGCCTGCGCGGGCGCAGCCATGAGGGCAAAAGCGGGAATCAGGAACGCGCCGGCGGCAGCGCGAATCAAATGCTTCATTTAGAAAGACGTTCCGATCTGGAATTGGAGGCGCTGAATTCTATCCTTCGGGATCACGACGAACCCGGTGCTCGGATCCGTCACTTCCTTCTGGGATTTGACGGGGAAGGCGTAGGCCAGGCGCAGCGGGCCCAGCGGCGAGATCCAGCTGATGCCCAGGCCGACCGAGGCGCGCAGCTTCTTCTGGGCCTTCCATTGCTCGTCCGTCACGTTGGGTGCACGGGAGCCGAACACGTTACCGACGTCGAAGAAGCCGTACAGGCGCAGCGTGCGGTCGTTGCCGGCGCCGGGGAACGGCGTGCTCAGCTCGGCGTTGAAGATAGCCTTCTTGGTACCGCCCAGTGCCGCGCCTTCGGTCTGGCCGAGCAGCGGCTGGTCGCGCGGGCCCAGCGAGTTCTGCTCGAAACCGCGGATCGAACCCAGGCCACCGGCGTAGAAGTTCTTGAAGATCGGGTAGACCTTGCCACCGAAGGCCTTGGCATAGCCTACTTCGCCGTTGATGGCGAAGGTGTACTGCTTGTTGATCGCGAAGAACTGCTGGTACTGGTAGCTGGTCTTCAGGTACTTCATGTCCCCGCCCACGCCCAACTCGAGGTTGGCGCGCTGCAGGCGGCCGGTGGTCGGGACCAGCGCGCTGTCGCGGCTGTCGCGGCCCCAGCCCACGGTCAGCGGGATGCCCCAGACACTCTTCTGGTCGCAGCTGGTGACGAACCAGCCGGTCGCGTCCTTGCCGCAGTGGAAGTAGTTCAGGTACGACTGCGGCGTGGTGAGGCCGGCGAGCGCCGAGCGGTTCGGGTCGAACGCGTAGCGCTCCAGGCCGACGCCGAAGAAGACGGTGTCGAGTTCGCTGAACGGCACGCCGAAACGGATCGAGGCGCCCTGGTTCACCAGCTTGTAGTCGCCGTCTTCGTTCGTGGAGTACGGGCGCGTCGTCGTGTGGTAGACGCTGATCGTGCGCGAGATGCCGTCCTTGGTGAAGTACGGGTCGGTGGTGGTCAGCGACAGCGTGCGGTTGTACTTGCTGGTGTTGACCTGCACGCCCAGGAAGTTGCCCGAGCCGAACACGTTCTCCTGCGAGATGCCGAAGGTCAGCGCGACCTTTTCCGCGCTCGAGTAGCCGGCGCCCAACTGCAGCGTGCCGGTGGGCTTTTCAGCCACGTTGACGGTCAGGTCGACCTGGTCGGGCGAGCCGGGCACTTCCTGGGTCTCGACGTTCACTTCGGTGAAGAAGCCCAGGCGGTCCACGCGGTCGCGCGAGACCTTGATCTTGTCGCCGTCGTACCACGAGGCTTCGAACTGGCGGAACTCGCGGCGGATCACTTCGTCGCGTGTCTTGTTGTTGCCGCCGACCGACACGCGGCGCACGTACACGCGGCGCGAGGGCTCGGCCTGCAGCGTGAGAGTGACGCGGTTGTTCACGCGGTCGATGTCCGGACGCGCCTGCACGCGGGCGAAGGCGTAGCCGAAGGTGCCGAAGTAGTCGCTGAAGGCCTTGGTGGTCTCGGTGACCTGCTCGCCGTTGTAGGGCTCGCCGGGCTTGATCGTGATGAGCGACTTGAACTCGTCGTCGCGGCCCAGGTAGTTGCCGTCGAGCTTGATGCCCGCCACCACGAACTTCTCGCCTTCGGTGATGTTCACCGTGACGCTCAGGTCCTTGCGGTCCGGCGAAATGGCGACCTGGGTCGAATCGATGCGGAACTCGAGGTAGCCGCGGGTGATGTAGTAGCTCTTCAGTGTCTCGAGGTCGGCGTTGAGCTTGGCGCGCGAGTACTGGTTCGACTTGGTGTACCAGCTCATGAAGCCGCCGCTGTCCTGGTCGAACAGGCTCAGCAGCGTCGATTCGCTGAAGGCCTTGTTGCCGACCACGTGCACTTCGCGGATGCGGGCGGACTCGCCTTCGGTCACGGTGAACGTCAGGTTCACGCGGTTGCGCTCGATGGGCGTGACGGTGGTCACGACGTTCGCGTTGTACAGGCTGCGGCTCACGTATTGGCGCTTGAGCTCCTGCTCGGCGCGGTCGGCCAGCGCCTTGTCGTACGGGCGGCCGTCGGCCAGTCCGATTTCACGCAGCGCCTTCTGCAGCGCCGCCTTGTCGAATTCCTTGGCGCCGACGAAGTCGACGTCGGCGATGGTGGGCCGCTCTTCGACGATCACCACCAGCACGTTGCCGTTGACGTCGATACGCACGTCCTTGAACAACCCCAGGTCGAACAGCGCGCGGATCGCGGCCGAGCCGCGTTCGTCGCTGTAGGTGTCGCCCACACGCAGGGGCAGCGACCCGAAGATCGTGCCGGCCTCGACGCGTTGCAAGCCTTCGACGCGGATATCGCGCACCGTGAAAGGCTCGACGGCCCAAGCGGCCGTGGCCGCCAGCGTGCTGGCCACCACCGCGGCAACGCTACGCAGGCGAAAGCGACTGAAGTTTGTGTTCATCTGTGAATTGGGCCGGCACGGAAAGGGCCGGCAGAAAGTTAACCAAAGAGCCGCGTGACGTCGTTGAAGAGTGCGACCGACATCATCACCAGCAGCAAGGCGACACCGCCACGCTGCAGCCGTTCCATCCAGGCGTCGGAGACGCTTTTCCCGGTCAGGCCCTCCCAAAGATAATACATCAGGTGCCCCCCATCGAGGACCGGCAGCGGCATCAGGTTGAGCACCCCGAGGCTCACGCTGATGAGCGCGAGAAAGACCAGGTACTGCGTCAGACCGAGGCTGGCGGACTTGCCGGCGTAATCAGCAATTGTTAAGGGACCGCTCAGGTTCTTGATCGAGGCTTCGCCGATCAGCATCTTGCCCATCATGCGAACCGTCAGCGCAGACACCTCCCAGGTGCGCACCACGCCGCGCCAGACGCCGTCGATCACGCCCTGGCGCACCGTGACCATCTCGGGCGGCGCGCCGACGTAGGCGCCGATGCGCGCGACCTTGACGGCACCCTCTTCGCGCACTTCCGGCTTGACTTCGAGCGAGAGCGGCTGGCCGCCGCGCTGGAGTTGCCAGGTCTGCGTGCGCGCCTGCCCGGTGGCATCGACGGAGGCCCGGATGACTTCGCGCAGCTGCTGCCCGTCGAGGATGGGGGTGTCGCCGACGGTCAGGACCAGGTCGCCGTTGCGCAGGCCCGAACGCTCGGCCGCGCTGCCCGCCATGACCTCGCCGATCTCGGGACGGGTCAGCGGTGCGACCACGCCGATCTTGCGGAACATCTGCGGATCGGCGTCCTTGGCCTCCATGCGGCTCAGCGGCAGGACCAGTTGGCGGCCGGGGCGACCGCCCTCACCTGCCACTTCGAGCGTGAGGTCGCGGCCGTCGAGCGCGCCGCGCGTCATGCGCCAGCGCAGGTCTTCGAAGGACTGGACCGGTGACAGGTCGCCGTCGAAACCGGCCTGGGTGATGTGTTCGCCGCCGCGCAGGCCAGCCGCCTCGGCCAGCGACGCCGCCACCGGCCGGGCCAGCTTGGCCACGGGCTCGTCGACGCCGATCCAGTTGACCGCCGTGTACAGAACGACCGCCAGCAGCAGGTTGGCGATCGGGCCGGCGGCCACGATGGCCGCGCGCGAGCGCAGCGGCTGGGTGTTGAAGGCGCGGTGCCGCTCCTCGGGCGCCACGGGGCCTTCGCGCTCGTCGAGCATCTTGACGTAGCCGCCGAAGGGAAAGGCGCCGATCACGAACTCGGTCTGCTGCCCCGGATGCTGGCGCTTGGGCTGCCAGCGCAGGAGGGCCCTGCCAAAGCCGACCGAGAAGCGCTCCACCTTGACGCCGCAGGCCACGGCCACGCGGTAGTGGCCGTATTCGTGGACCGCGATGAGGACGCCGAGAGCGACCACAAAAGCTATGACGGTGAGCATCGGGGTCCTCTGCGCATTAGGAAATCAGGCCGCGAAACGTGCCGCGGCGGCATTGGCCGCCTCGCGGGCGCTGGCGTCGAGCGCCAGCAGGTCGGCCAGCGATGCCGGCTTGGAGGGCATGACCGCCTCCAAAGTTTCCAGATTGACCGCATGAATGCGATCGAAACGCAGGCGCCGGTCGAGAAAGGCGGCCACCGCCACCTCGTTGGCCGCGTTCAGCACCGCCGTGGTGCCCGACGCAGCGCGCAAGGCCTGCCATGCCAGGCCCAGGCCGGGGAACAGCGCAGGATCGGGCGCGTCGAACGTCAGCGAGCCCATCTGGCGGAAATCGAGCCGTGCCGCCCCGCTCTCGACGCGCTCCGGCCAAGCCAGCCCGACCGCGATCGGCACCCGCATGTCGGGCGTGCCGAGCTGGGCGATGACCGAGGCGTCGGTGAACTGCACCATCGAATGGACCACGCTCTGCGGGTGGATGACGACCTCGATCTGCTCCGGCGACACGCCGAACAGGTGGCGCGCCTCGATTACCTCGAGCGCCTTGTTCATCATCGTGGCCGAGTCGACCGAGATCTTGCGGCCCATGACCCAGTTCGGGTGCGCACAGGCCTGCTCGGGCGTCACGGCGCCCAGCGTGTCGGGTGCCCGGGTGCGGAACGGGCCGCCCGAGGCGGTCAGGATGATCTTGTCGATGCGCCGCGCCCAGGTGGACGGGTCTTCGGGCAGCGACTGGAAGATGGCCGAATGCTCGCTGTCGATGGGCAACAGCGTGGCGCCGCCCTCCTGCACCGTGCGCATGAACAGTTCGCCGCCGACGACCAGGGCTTCCTTGTTGGCCAGCAGCAGACGCTTGCCGGCGCGCGCGGCGGCCAAGCACGGCGCCAGGCCGGCAGCACCGACGATGGCGGCCATCACGGCATCGACTTCGTCGTCCGACGCTATTCTTTCGAGAGCATCGTCGCCCATCAGGACGCGGGTCGGCAGATTGTTCTGCTTGAGCTTTTCAGCCAGCAGCGCGGCATGCGGCGCACTCACCATGACGGCGAAGCGCGGCGAAAAGCGCGCGCATTGGGCCAGCAGCTCGTCGACCTTGGTGGCCGCCGAGAGCGCAAACACCTCGAAGCGCTCGGGGTGACGGGCGATGACGTCGAGCGTGCTGACACCGACCGAACCGGTCGAGCCGAGCACCGTGACACGTTGTTTGAGAGTGTTCACAGGAAAGCCAGCATCATGGCAATGGGAAGTGCCGGCAAGAGGGCATCCACGCGGTCGAGCACGCCGCCGTGGCCGGGCAGCAGCCGGCTGCTGTCCTTGGCGCCGGCGCTGCGCTTGATCAGCGATTCGACGAGGTCGCCGACGACGCTCATTGCCGCCAGGAACACCGCCCCGATCAACAGCAGCCACCAGCCGCGCTCATGCAGGCGGGTGTAGAGGCTGGGCACCGTGGCGCCCAGGCTCTTGTCGGCCCAGACCCAGGCGAACGCCAGCACGATGACGCCGGCCATGCCGCCCCAGACACCTTCCCAGCTCTTGCCGGGACTGATGGCCGGCGCCAGCTTGGCGCGGGTGAACTTCAGGCCGAAGGCGCGGCCGGCGAAATAGGCGAACACGTCCGCCACCCAGACCAGAACCAGGATCGACAGCAGGAAGTTGATGCCGACCATGCGCGCCTGCACCGCCGCGAGCCATGCGACCCACAGCGCCAGCAGGCCGCCCACCAGCCGCAGCCCGCGCGGAATGCGCGGCCAGCCGGGCACTGCGACGCGCAGCAGCGCCGCGCCGCCGAGCACCCAGGCCGCGCTGGCCAGGGCCCACATGAGGAACAGGCGCTGCTCCAGCAGCCCCAGCCACCACGACAGCCCGCACAGCGCCACCATCTCGGCGCCCAGGAACAGCGACATGCCCTGCCCGTAGCCGTTCAGGCGCCCCCACTCCCACGCGGCGGCGCCGATCAGCACCAGCATCACGCAGGCGAAGGGAATGTGGTTTCGATAGAACAGCGCCGGCAGCAGGATCGCGAGCAGCACGATCGCCGTGAGGATGCGTTGTTTGAGCATGCGGAAGGTGGTGTCGGGCCGTTGTCAGGCCGCGGAAGCCGAGACCTGCGCCGAGGTCTGGCCGAAGCGACGCTCGCGGCCCTGGAACGCGGCAATGGCCTCGTCCAGTGCGGCTTCGTCGAACTCGGGCCACAGCTTGTCGCTGAAGAACAGCTCGGCGTAGGCACTCTGCCAAAGCAGGAAATTCGACAGCCGCTGCTCGCCACCCGTGCGGATGAACAGGTCGGGGTCGGGCACGTGGGCCAGCGCCATGGCGCGATCGAGGTTCATCTCGGTCATGGGCAGGCCCTGCTCGGCGAGCTTGGCCGCGGCGCGCGCGATGTCCCAGCGCCCGCCGTAGTTGAAGCAGATGTTGAGAACCAGACGCGAGTTGTGGGCCGTGGTTTGCTCGGCCGACACCAGGCCGGCCACCATCTTGTCGGACAGGCCGGCGCGTTCGCCCACGAAATGCAGCCGCACGCCATCGGCATTGAGGCGCGGCACTTCGCGCGCCAACGCCCCGACCATCAGCTGCATCAGGCCGGAGACTTCTTCAGGGGGACGGTTCCAGTTCTCCGAGGAGAACGCGAACACGGTGAGCACGCCCACGCCACGGTCGGCGCAGGCCTTGACGCAGCGCCGCAGCGACTCCACGCCCTGCTTGTGCCCCGCCACGCGAGGCAGGAAGCGCTTGGTGGCCCACCGGCCATTGCCATCCATGACGATGGCAACGTGGTGCGGAGGGGGCGTCGTCTGCGGCGAGGAGGCCATGCGGAGCCTCAAACGGCCATGATCTCCGCTTCTTTCGCGGTGACCAGACGGTCGATTTCCGCGATGTGCTTGTCGGTGACCTTCTGGATCTCGGTCTCGGCGCGCTTCTGGTCGTCTTCCGAGGCCAGCTTATCCTTCACGAGCTTCTTGACCGCTTCGTTCGCGTCGCGGCGCAGGTTGCGCGTCGCGATCTTGGCGCTCTCGCCTTCGTTGCGGACCAGCTTGGTCATTTCCTTGCGACGCTCTTCGCTCATGGCGGGCAGCGGCACGCGGATCAGATCGCCCATCGAGGCGGGGTTCAGGCCCAGGTCGCTCTCGCGGATGGCCTTCTCGATCTTGGCGCCCATGCCCTTTTCCCAGGGCTGGACGCTGATGGTGCGCGAGTCGAGCACCGACACGTTCGCCACCTGGCTCAGCGGCACCTGCGAGCCGTAGTACTCGACGTGGATCGAGTCGAGCAGCGCCGAGTTGGCGCGACCCGTGCGGATCTTGGTGAGGTTGTTCTGGAAGGCGGCGAGCGACTGGTTCATCTTCGCGTCGGTCGCACTGCGAATGTCTGCAATGGTCATCTCAATTACTCCTAGGCATGCACCAGCGTGCCCTCGTCCTCGCCCATCACGACGCGCTTGAGGGCGCCGTTCTTGAAGATCGAGAACACCTTGATCGGCAGCTTCTGGTCGCGGCACAGCGCGAAGGCCGTGGCGTCCATGATGCCGAGATTCTGCGCAATCGCCTCGTCGAAGGTGAGCGAGGCGTAGCGCGTGGCTTCGGGGTGGGTCTTGGGATCGGCGGTGTAGACGCCGTCCACCTTGGTCGCCTTGAGCACCAGCTCGGCGCCGATTTCGGCACCGCGCAGCGCGGCGGCCGTGTCGGTCGTGAAGAAGGGGTTGCCGGTACCGGCTGCGAACACCACGACCTTGCCCTCTTCGAGGTACTGCAGGGCCTTGGGGCGCACATAGGGCTCGACCACCTGTTCGATGGCGATGGCGGACATCACGCGGGCCACGAGGCCCTGCTTGTTCATCGCGTCGGCCAGGGCCAGCGAGTTCATGACGGTGGCCAGCATGCCCATGTAGTCGGCCGTGGCGCGGTCCATGCCGACGGAGCCTCCCGCGACGCCGCGGAAGATGTTGCCGCCGCCGATCACGACCGCCACCTGGACGCCCATGTTCACGACCTCGGCCACTTCTTCGACCATGCGCACGATGGTGGCGCGGTTGATGCCGAAGGCGTCATCGCCCATCAATGCCTCGCCCGACAGCTTCAACAAGATTCGCTTGTGGGCTGGGCGGGCATCAGACATGGGCATTTTCCTTAGAGGGTTGGCGGGGGCGAGTGTAAAACGTGGCGGTGAAAAAGCGGCGGCACGCTGTCGCGCACCGCCGCTTGGAGGCCTGCCGGATCAGGCGGCAGCCTTGGCAGCAGCGACCTGGGCAGCGACTTCGGCAGCGAAGTCGTCGACCTTCTTCTCGATGCCTTCGCCGACCACGTACAGAGTGAAGCCCTTGATCGTGGTGTCGGCGGCCTTGAGCATCTGCTCGACGGTCTGCTTGTCGTTCTTCACGAACGGCTGGTTGTGCAGCGAGACTTCCTTGAGGTACTTCTGCACGCCGCCTTCGATGCGCTTGGCAACGATGTCGGCCGGCTGCGGCTTCTTGCCTTCGGCTTCGGCCGTCTTGCGGTCTTCTTCCGCCTTGCCGGCGGCCACAGCGCGTTCTTTTTCGATCAGGTCGGCGGGCACGTCCGATGCCTGGATGGCGACCGGCTTCATGGCGGCGATGTGCATCGCGACGTCCTTGGCCGAGGTGTCGTCACCTTCGAACTCGACCATCACGCCGATGCGCGTGCCGTGCAGGTACGAAGCCAGCTTGCCGTTGCCCGTGAAGTGCTTGAAGCGGCGGAAGCTCATGTTCTCGCCGATCTTGCCGATCAGGCCCTTGCGCACGTCTTCGAGCGTGGGGCCGAAGCCGTCCTGCTCGTAAGCCAGCGCGCCCAGTGCGGCGATGTCGGCGGGGTTGTTCTTGGCGACCAGCATCGCGGCAGCGTTGGCCATGGCCAGAAAGCTGTCGTTCTTGGTGACGAAGTCGGTTTCGCAGTTGATTTCGATCATGCCGCCGGCAGCGCCGTCGACGAAAGCCGTGACCACGCCTTCAGCGGTGATGCGGCCCGATGCCTTGCCAGCCTTGTTGCCGAGCTTGATGCGCAGCAGCTCTTCGGCCTTTTCCATGTTGCCGTCGGCCTCCGTCAGGGCCTTCTTGCATTCCATCATGGGCGCATCGGTCTTCGCGCGCAGTTCGCCGACCATGCTTGCGGTGATTGCAGCCATTTGTGTATCTCCGTAAATCCAAAAATCAGGTTAAAAAAAAGGGGCACCAAAGCCCCTTCTTCAGGCTCGCGAACGCGCCTATCAGGCCGAAGCGCCTTCTTCGACTTCGACGAATTCGTCGCCGCTGCCTTCGGCAACGGCCTTGACCACGTCACCACCGGCGCTGTTGCGGCCTTCGATGATGGCGTCGGCGATGCCACGGGCGTACAGCGTGACGGCCTTCGACGAGTCGTCGTTGCCGGGGATCACGTAGTCGATGCCTTCGGGCGAGTGGTTGGAGTCGACCACACCGATCAGCGGGATGCCGAGCTTCTTGGCTTCGGCCACGGCGATCTTGTGGAAGCCCACGTCGATCACGAAGATGGCGTCGGGCAGCGCAGCCATGTCCTGGATGCCGCCGATGTCCTTCTCGAGCTTCGCGATTTCGCGCGAGAACGTGAGCTGCTCTTTCTTGCTCAGGCTGTCGAGGCCGGCTTCTTGCTGGGCCTTCATGTCCTTCAGACGCTTGATCGAGGTCTTGACGGTCTTGAAGTTGGTCAGCATGCCGCCGAGCCAGCGGGTGTCGACGAAAGGCACGCCGGCGCGGCGAGCTTCTGCAGCGACGATTTCACGGGCCTGGCGCTTCGTGCCGACCATCAGGATCGTGCCGCGGTTGGCCGTGAGTTGCTTGGCGTACTTCATCGCGTCCTGGAACATCGGGAGCGACTTTTCCAGGTTGATGATGTGAATCTTGTTGCGGTGACCGAAGATGAACGGAGCCATCTTGGGGTTCCAGAAGCGGGTTTGGTGACCGAAGTGGACACCGGCTTCCAGCATTTCGCGCATGGTGGTCGACATTGAATTTACTCCAAAGGTTGGGTCTAAAATCCAGCCCGTTTTGCGCCCCTTCGACGGGGTCGCAACACCTTGATTGGGCCGGTTTGCGGATGTGCTTGACTGGCGGCGACAGAACTGTCGCATAACCAGCGAAACCCAAAGAGTATAGCACGGCGGCCACCCCCTCCTCCCTCGAACCGAGCCGTTCCAAGGTACCCTCGACGCCATGAACGACCTTCACGCCACCCGTCTCACCCTTCTGGCTGGCGGTTCCGATGCGCGCACCGAAATGGAGCGCGCCATCGCCCTCTCCGAATCCCCGGCCTGCGCCCACGTTTTCACCCGCACGATGTTCGACGAGGCCCGCGCGGCCGCCGCCGCATCGGCGCCCGAAAGCCGGCTGGCCGGACTGGCCTTCACCAGCAAGGACCTGTTCGACGTCGCCGGCCAGCCGACACCCGCCGGCTCGGCGGTGCTCTCGCACGCACCGGCCGCCCCGGCCGATTCGCTCGCCGTGGCCCGGCTGCGCGCCGCCGGCGGCGTGCTGACCGGGCGCACCAACATGACGGAGTTCGCCTTTTCCGGCGTCGGCGTCAACCCGCACCACGGCACGCCAGCCAACGCGAGCGACACCGCCACGCCACGCATTCCGGGCGGCTCGTCGTCCGGCGCGGCGATTTCGGTGGCAAGCGGCGCGGCCTTCATCGGCCTGGGCTCCGACACCGGCGGATCGATCCGCATCCCGGCCGCGCTGAACGGCATCGTCGGCTTCAAGAACACCGCCCGCCTCACGCCTGCCGACGGCGCGCTGCCCCTGTCGACCACGCTCGACACCGTCTGCGCCATGACCCGCTCGGTGCGCGACGCCGTCACCGCGCACGAAATCCTCTCGGCGCGGCAGGTGACGCCCGGCTCGGCGTCGCTGTCGGCCTACCGGCTGGCCGTCGTGAAGAACGTCTTCCTCGGCGACCTCGAGCCCACCGTGGCCACAGCCTTCGAGCGCTCCCTGGCCACCCTGCGCGCCACCGGCGCCCATATCCAGGAAATAGTGCTGCCCGAGCTGGCCGACCTGCAGAGCATCAACGCCACCGGCGGCTTCTCGGCGGCCGAGTCGTACGCCTGGCACAGGCTGCTGCTGGAGCGCAGCGGCGCCGGCTACGACCCGCGCGTGGCGCAGCGCATCCTGCGCGGCGCCGGCATGAAGGCACACGAGTACATCGACCTGGTCCGCGCCCGTCGCGACTGGATCACCCGCGTCGAGAAGGCGCTGGCACCGTTCGACGCCGTGGTGTCGCCGACCGTGCCGATCACGGCACCGTCCATCGCCAGCGTGGCACCGGGGGCCGAGCGCGACGACGAATTCTTCCGCGTCAACGCGCTGCTGCTGCGCAACCCGTCGATCGTCAACATGCTCGACGGCTGCGCCATTTCGCTGCCCTGCCACGTCGCCGGCGAACTGCCGGTCGGCCTGATGCTGTGGCACGGCGCGATGCACGACGACGCCGTGCTCGCGGTGGCGCTCCAGGCCGAACGCACGCTACAGAAATAACCGCTGTCACCGCCCGCCTCACGGGCGTCAGCCGCTTCTTTTATCTAGAACATTTCAATGAAAATCGCGATCGTGGGCGCCGGCATCGTCGGCGTCACCACCGCCTGGGAACTGGTTTCCGACGGCCATGAAGTGAGCGTGTTCGAACGCCGCGGCGCCGCCGCCGAAGAGGCCAGCTTCGCCAACGCCGGCGTGGTCGCGCCGGGTTATGTCACGCCGTGGGCCGCACCGGGCATGCGCGGCAAGGTGCTGCGCTCGCTGCTGTCTTCGCACGGCGCCATCAAGCTGCGCTGGCCGCTGAGTTCGCGCGACCTCAGCTGGATGTCGCGCTGGCAGAAGGCCTGCAAGCTCGAGACCTACCTGGCCAACCGCGCCCGCATGCAGCGGCTGGCTTTCTACAGCCGCACCCGGCTGCACGCGGTGACCGAAGCACGCGAGCTGAGCTACGAACGCAGCGATGGCTACCTGGTGCTGCTGCGTTCCAAGCGCGAGAAAAAGCTGGTGCAGCCCGGGCTGGAGGTGCTGCGCTCGGCCGGCAGCGTGTTCCGCGAGATCGACGCCGACGAGGCCCGCCTGATCGAGCCCGCGCTCAACCCCGACACCCCGCTGGCAGGCGCGATCCACCTGCCGGAAGACGAGGTCGCGAACTGCCGCCAGTTCGCACTGCTGCTCAAGTGGGAAGCCGAGGCTTTGGGCGCGCAGTTCCACTTCAACTGCGACATCGCACCCCTGAGCCGCGCCGCCCCCACCTCGCTGACGCTGGCCAGCGGCTCGGACGCATTGCAGTTCGACGCCATCGTGGTGTGCGCCGGGCTGTCGTCCGCCGCGCTGCTGCGCCCGCTGGGACTGCGCATTCCGCTGGCGCCGGTCTACGGCCACTCGGTCAGCGCCCCGGTGCGCGAGCCGCTCAACGCGCCGCGCAGCGCGGTGATGGACGAACGCTACAAGGTCGCGATCTCCCGCCTGGGCCAGCGCGTGCGCGTGGCCGGCAGCGCCGAGATCGGCGGCTCGCCCGACGCCATGAGCCCGGCCGCGATCCAGACGCTCTACAAGGTGCTGCACGACTGGTTTCCGGGCGCAGCCACGCTGCAATCGGGCATCCAGCAATGGAAGGGCGCCCGGCCGATGCTCCCCGACGGCCCGCCGGTGCTGGGCGCCAGCGGCATTCCCGGCGTGTGGCTCAACCTGGGCCACGGCTCGAGCGGCTGGGCGCTGTCTTGCGGCAGCGCGCGCGTGCTCGGCGACCTGATTGGCGGGCAAGACCCCGGCATCGACCTCGAAGGCCTGGGGATCGAGCGGCTCAGTCTTTAGGACCCCAGCGGCGCAGTTGCTCGGGGGTGGCCGGTTTTTCCACCGGCAGTTCGGGCCGGGGCGCCCAGCGTTGGGCGATCAACCCCAGGATCGCCGGCGCGATCAGCCCGAAGAACACCAGCACCAGCAGGTCCAGGCTCAACATCAGCCACTGCGTGCCGGACCCTGCCTCGACCGGCACGTCGAGCCACCGGATCACACCGATGCCATAACCCACGCCCAGGGCCCACGCGATGTCGCGCAGCGGCACCCGGCGCAACACCTCGGCCAGCAGGAACAGCCCCCACACCACGATCAGCAGGCCGACCGCCCAGGCCGCGCCGGCGATCATCGCTGCGGCCGCGCCAACGAAGCCGGCCAGGCACGCCAGCAGCAGAAGCAGCAACCAGCCGAAGGTCTTGAGCGTCATCGGTCGATGATAGGAGGCGCGGCGTCGGCGGCACAATGGCTCGATGCATCGCATCACGTCCGCCAGCGCCGCCGACCTGTTCGACATCGCCGCCACGCGTCGCATCGAGCAGGCAGCAGCCTCCGCCCTCCCCCCTCACACACTGATGCAGCGCGCCGGCCTCGCGGCGGCGCGGCTCGCAATGGCGCTCGCGCCGCACGCGCGAACGATCTGGATCGCCTGCGGCCCCGGGAACAACGGTGGCGACGGCTTCGAAGCCGCGGCGCAACTGCGTCATCGCGGCCTCTTTCCGGTCGTCACCTTCGTGGGCGATGAAGGCCGGCTGCCACCCGATGCCAAGGCGTCGCTGCAGCGTGCGCGCGATGCGGGCGTCACCTTCGCTTCGAAGCCGCCATCAAGTTTCGAGCTGGCGATGGATGCGCTACTCGGCATCGGATCAACCCGCCCGCCCTCGGGCACGATGGCCGAATGGCTTGCGCGGGTGCACGCGAGCGCCTCGCCGGTGCTCAGCATCGACGTGCCCTCAGGCCTCGATGCCGACACCGGCACGCTGGCCTCCAACGCAGACCAAGCACCGGCATCGGCCCGCGCCACCCTCACCTTCCTCACGCTGAAACCCGGCTTGTTCACTGCGCAAGGCCGCGACGCAGCCGGCACGGTGTGGTTCGACGATCTGGGTTGCAGCGCTTTCATCCAGGAGCGAGCGACGGCCCGCCTCGCAGGCGCGCCCGATATCCAGCCGCGCACCCACGCCTCGCACAAAGGCAGCTACGGCGACGTCGCGGTGATCGGCGGCGCGTCGGGCATGGCCGGCGCTGCGCTGCTGGCCGGCTCGGCCGCGCTCCATGGGGGCGCGGGACGCGTGTTCGTCGGATTGCTCGATCCCCGCGCAGCGCCGGTCGACACCTCGCAGCCCGAGCTGATGCTGCGCGACGCCCATTCCCTGGACCTCGCCGGCATGACGGTCGTGTGCGGCTGCGGTGGCGGCGATGCCGTGCGCGAACTGCTGCCGCGCGTGCTGTCGACGGCCGCCGCGCTGGTGCTCGACGCCGACGCGCTCAACGCCATCGCCGCCGATCCGTCACTTCAGGCGCAACTGATCGCGCGAGGCCAGGCCGGCGCCCCCACCGTGCTCACGCCGCATCCGTTGGAAGCCGCGCGCCTGCTCGGCGACACGACGGGCGGCGTGCAAGCCAACCGCCTGGCCGCGGCCCGCGCGTTGGCATCGCGCTTCGGCGCGGTGACAGTGCTCAAGGGGTCTGGAACAGTGATGGCCGATGCGGGCGACGAACCGCCGGTCATCAATCCGACCGGCAATGCCCGCCTCGCCACCGCAGGCACCGGCGATGTGCTCGCCGGCATGATCGGGGCGGCGCTCGCGATGCGCCGCCCCGCGTTCGAGGCAGCGTGCGAAGCCGTCTGGCAGCACGGCCGCATCGCCGACCTGTGGCCGGCCGATGCGGCCCCGCTCACGGCAGGCCCGCTGGCTCGCCGCGCACCCGACTGAGCGCAGGACTCAGCCGCGCCCGACGAAGGGCATCTTCGTGGCCATGATGGTGTGGAAGAGCACGTTGGCTTCCAGCGGCAGGTTCGCCATGTAGAGCACCGACTGGCCGACGATCTTGACGTCGATCAGCGGCTCGATCGCGAGCTCGCCGTTGGCCTGCGGCACGCCGGTGGCCATGCGCGCGGCCAGCTCGGTCATGGCATTGCCCACGTCCACCTGCCCCACCGCGATGTCGTACTTGCGGCCGTCGAGCGAAGCGGTCTTGGTCAGCCCTTCGACCGCGTGCTTGGTCGAGGTGTAGGCCGCGGAATTCGGCCGCGGCGTGGTCGCCGAGATCGACCCGTTGTTGATGATGCGGCCGCCTCGCGGCGTCTGCGCCTTCATCGTGCGGAAGGCCTGCTGGATGCAGAAGAACATGCCGGTGAGGTTGATGTCCACCACGCCCTTCCACTGCTCGGGCGTCCAGTCTTCGAACGGTCCCGGCGGGTTGCCCACGCCGGCGTTGTTGAACAGCAGGTCGACGCGCCCGAAGCGCTCGACCGTGGCGCCGAACAGTGCCTGCACGGAGTCGGCATTGGCCACATCGGTCGGCACCGCGAAGGCGCGCGCACCCGCGTCCGATTCTTCCGCCACCTGCTCCAGCGGCTCGAGGCGGCGCCCTGCAAGGGCCACGCTCCAGCCGTCCGCCAGCAGGGCCAGCGCGGCCGCACGGCCGATGCCCGACCCCGCGCCCGTGACGATCGCGATGCGACCCTTGTTGTTTTCCACGCTCATGCTCCAAGTCTCCTTTTCAACTGATCCATACACACGGTAAGCAAACCGGTAGTGTGCACGGCGCGCCTCATCCTCGGCGGGGCTTGCGCCCCTTGCCCTGCATCTTGTTGGCAGCTTTCTTCACCGCCGACTTGAAGGCCTGCATGGCCGATTGCGGGCCGGCGGGCACCGCGGCAGCGCCGCCGCCACCGTGCTCCGATCGCGACTCGCCACCAGCCTCCACCTTGTGACGGGAACTGCGCTTGGCCGACGCCTTCACCGGCGCGCCGCCCTTGTCCTTCATGGCACGCGAGGTCAGGTCCTCGCCTTCGCGCACGAGGCGGAAGTCGATCTTGCGGCCGTCGAGGTCGACGCGGCTCACCTGCACCCGCACCCGCGTGCCGATGGCGTAGCGGATGCCGGTGCGCTCGCCGCGCAACTCCTGGCGCATCTCGTCGAACTTGAAGTACTCGCCGCCGAGTTCGGTGATGTGGACCAGGCCCTCGACGTACATCGCATCGAGCGTGACGAAGATGCCGAAGGTGGTGGCCGCGGTGACCACGCCGCCGTATTCCTCGCCGAGGTGCTCGCGCATGTACTTGCACTTGAGCCAGGCCTCGACGTCGCGGCTGGCTTCATCGGCGCGGCGCTCGTTGGCACTGCAATGCAGGCCGGCGGCTTCCCAGGCCAGCACTTCCTTGCTGGGCGCGACGGTCGCCTTCTGCGGCTTGTTGGTCGGCGCCTTGACGCGCGAGGCGAGCCGCTTGGCCAGCTTGGCATGCGCCTCGCCAGGCGTGGGCAGCATCGGCAGCTGGTAGCGCGTCTTGCCGAGGATCGCCTTGATCACGCGATGCACCAGCAGGTCGGGGTAGCGACGGATCGGGCTGGTGAAATGCGTGTAGGCCTCGTAGGCCAGGCCGAAGTGGCCGCTGTTGATCGGCGTGTAGATGGCCTGCTGCATCGAGCGCAGCAGCATGGTGTGGATCTGCTGCGCGTCAGGGCGCTCCTTGGTGGCTTCGGCGATCGCCTGGAACTCGCCGGGACGTGGCTCGTCGGTGATGCTCAGGCCGACACCCATGGCCTTCAGGTAACCGCGCAGGATTTCCTTCTTTTCCGGCGTCGGGCCTTCATGCACGCGGAACAGGCCCGGGTGCTTGCCTTCGGCGATGAAGTCGGCGCTGCAGACGTTGGCAGCGAGCATCGCCTCCTCGATCAGGCGGTGCGCCTCGTTGCGCGTGCGCGGCACGATCTTCTCGATGCGGCCGGCGTCGTCGCAGATGATCTGCGTCTCGGTGGTTTCGAAGTCGACCGCGCCGCGCTTGCCGCGCTGCTTGAGCAGCGCCTTGTAGACGTCGGCGAGGTTCAGCAGGTCCTTGACGCGGTCTTTGCGCTTGGCGGCTTCGGGGCCGCGCGTGTTGCCGAGGATGGCGGCAACTTCGGTGTACGTGAAGCGCGCGTGACTGAACATCACGGCCGGATAGAACTGATAGGCGTAGATCTCGCCGTCGGCGGCAACCAGCATGTCGCACACCATGCACAGGCGCTCGACCTCGGGGTTGAGCGAGCACAGGCCGTTCGACAGCTTCTCAGGCAGCATCGGAATCACGCGGCGCGGGAAGTAGACGCTGGTGGCGCGGTCGTACGCATCGATGTCGATGGCCGAGCCGGTCTGCACATAAGCACTGACGTCGGCGATGGCGACCAGCAGGCGCCAGCCCTTGCCGCGACCCACCTTCGCGGGCTCGCAGTACACGGCGTCGTCGAAGTCGCGGGCGTCTTCGCCGTCGATGGTGACCAGCGGCACGTCGGTGAGGTCGATGCGGCCCTTCTTGTCGGCGGGGCGCACCTTCTCGGGCAGGGCCTTGGCCTGCGCTAGGCACTCCGCGGAAAACTCATGCGGCACGCCGTACTTGCGCACGGCGATCTCGATTTCCATGCCGGGGTCGTCGATCTCGCCCAGCACTTCTCTCACGCGGCCCACGGGCTGGCCGAACAAGGCCGGCGGCTCGGTGAGCTGGACGACCACGACCTGGCCGACTTTGGCGGGGCCGGTGGCGCCCTTCGGGATCAGGACGTCCTGGCCATAGCGCTTGTCTTCCGGTGCAACGAGCCAGATCCCGCCTTCGTGCAACAGGCGGCCGATGATCGGCTGCTCGGGTCGCTCGACGATCTCGACCACGCGCCCCTCGGGGCGGCCGCGACGGTCCTGTCGCACGATGCGCGCCTTGACGCGATCCTTGTGCAGCACCGCGCGCATCTCGTTCGGTGGCAGGTAGATGTCTGCCTCGCCGTCGTCGCGTTGCACGAAGCCGTGCCCGTCGCGATGTCCTTGAACAGTTCCTTCGATTTCATCCAACAAGCTGCTGGAAGTGACATTATTTTTGATATGATCTCCTTCTTTCCTGAAATTCAAAACGTGGCTGCTTCTGCAGTCATGTGGGCCCAGATGG
>NZ_JBWKPA010000003.1:402191-677098 GCF_059416405.1 Variovorax sp. GW821-FHT09D04 | reverse complement strand
GCGGAATTGGTAGACGCACTAGTTTCAGGTACTAGCGAGTAACATCGTGGAGGTTCGAGTCCTCTTCTGGGCACCAAGTTTAAACAGACCTTTACCAGGTCATCCGATTGAAGCCACCGGTCTCCGGTGGCTTTTTTCATGGCCGTTCGAAACTGCATCAAACGGGCGACGCGATCGTCAGATCACGCCCCTCGATGCCGGCCGTGCACGCACGATCGCACCCACCTGCCTTCGGCAGGACACCCGCCGCACGAGCGATGTCGCGCAGAGGTTGAAATTTCGACACGCTCAAAAGAGCGCGCCAAATTTGTGTATATAATCGTAGTCTTTGCTGAGAAGCAAAATCAGCCCAGATGGCGGAATTGGTAGACGCACTAGTTTCAGGTACTAGCGAGTAACATCGTGGAGGTTCGAGTCCTCTTCTGGGCACCAAGATTGAACAGACCCTTACCAGGTCTTCTGACAAAAGCCACCGGCCTCCGGTGGCTTTTTTCTTGGCCGTTTGAATCAGGTGCATCAAACGGGCAACGCGATCAGGTCGTGGCCTTCGGCGCCCACGATGCGTGCACGCGTGAACTCGCCGACCTTCATCGTCTTGCTGATCTTCTCGGGTGGCAGGAGGCGAACAGTGCCGTCGATCTCCGGTGCATCGGCGTACGTACGCCCCACCCCACCCTTGCGGCCCAGCGCCGGCGCTGAATCGACCAGCACCTGCATCGTCGAGCCGATGCGCTTTTGCAGCTTGGCGATCGACACGGCCTCGGCCACTTCCATGAAGCGGGCGCGGCGCGCTTCGCGCTCGGCCTCGGGCAGCATGCCCGGAATGTCGTTGGCGGTGGCGCCTTCGACCGGGCTGTAGGCAAAGCAGCCCGCACGGTCGATCTCGGCTTCGCGGATGAAGTCGAGCAGGTGTTCGAACTCCTGCTCCGTCTCGCCCGGAAAGCCGGCGATGAAGGTGCTGCGGATCACGAGTTCAGGGCAGACCTCGCGCCAACGAGCGATCCGCTCCAGGTTTTTCTCGCCGCTGGCCGGCCGCTTCATGCGCTTGAGCACGTCGGGGTGGCTGTGCTGCAACGGCACGTCGAGGTACGGCAGCACCAGGCCGCTCGCCATCAACGGAATGATTTCGTCGACGCTCGGATACGGGTACACGTAGTGCAGGCGCACCCAGGCGCCATACGGCTCGGCAATTTCGCCCAGCGTCCGCACGAGTTCGAGCATGCGGGTCTTGACCGGCTTGCCATCCCAGAAACCGGTGCGGTACTTCACGTCGACGCCATAGGCCGAGGTGTCCTGACTGATCACCAGCAGCTCTTTCACGCCGCCCTCGAACAGGGCCTTGGCTTCGCTGAGCACATCGCCCACGGGACGCGAGACGAGGTCGCCGCGCATCGAGGGAATGATGCAGAAGGTGCAGCGGTGGTTGCAGCCTTCGCTGATCTTCAGGTAGGCGTAGTGCCGCGGCGTCAGCTTGAGACCGGCCACACCGAAGGTGTTCGGCACGAGATCGATGAACGGATCGTGCGGCTTCGGCAGGTTGGCGTGCACGGCATCCATCACCTCCTGCGTGGCATGCGGACCGGTGACGGCCAGCACGCTGGGGTGCATCTGGCGCACGAGGTTGCCACCCTGGTCGCCGGTCTTGGCGCCCAGGCAGCCGGTGACGATCACACGGCCGTTCTCGGCGAGCGCTTCGCCGATGGTGTCCAGGCTTTCCTTCACCGCATCGTCGATGAAGCCGCAGGTGTTGACGATCACGAGGTCGGCACCCTCGAAAGTCTTGGCGGTTTGATACCCCTCGGCACTCAGCTGGGTCAGGATCAATTCGGAATCGGTCAAGGCCTTGGGGCAACCAAGGCTGACGAAGCCGACCTTGGGGGCGGTCGGCGTGACGGTACGTTCAGGGGAGGCAACTTCGCTCATAGGCCTCTATTGTCCCAGCTATCGGTGACAGCGGGGCATTCATCGGGCAGTCACCCCATTCGGGCGGGCCGCCGCGCGGCGCTCAGGGGCGCTTGATGCCAAAGGCGCCCAGCACCTGCTCGGTGTTTTTCTGCATCTGCTCCTGCATCTGCAGGAAGACGTTCTTCGATTGCTCGACGTAGTTGCCCATCAGCCCCTGGATCATCGGCGACTGCATGGTCATGAAGCGCGACCACATCTCGGGCGTCAGGCCTTCGGCCTTTTCGGCGAGCTGGGCCTGCATCTCGGTCATGGCCTGGATGTTCTTCTCGAGGTACGGGCCCATGTAGCCCTGCATGGCCTGGCCGTAGAAACGGATGATGTTGGCCAGCACCTGCTCGGTGAACATCGGCGCGCCACCGGCTTCTTCTTCCAGGATGATCTGCAGCAGGATGCTGCGCGTGAGGTCGTCGCCAGTCTTGGCGTCGCGCACCACGAACTGCGCGTTCTTGATGACCAGCTGCTTGACCTCGGTCAGCGTGATGTACGTGGATGTCTCCGTGTCGTAGAGCCGTCGGTTGGGGTACTTCTTGATCACACGCTGGACCGGCTTCACCCCGGACTTCTTGCTCTGCACTACAGACTCCTTCACATGGACGCCCATGTCATCGGATGATTCTAGGGAGCGGTTTTGCTGCATCGCGACAAGGTTTACCCTGACCGTGATTCTTCTTCAGGCGTCCGGCGCCGTCGCGTACTCGGCACCGCACGCATGACACGCTGCAGTTTCGGGACGCTCCGGGGTCGACAACCTGAATCGCAGCGGGATCTTCTGCCCGTAGACCACCCAGCACCGGGGGCAATGCTCCTGCCCCGCCGTCGGAAGATAGGCGCGTGCGCGCTGCTCGGCGCGCTCCTCGGTCACCGGCATGCCCTGTCGTTGTGCGCGCGCGACTTCGCGTGCGGCCATGGTGTCGGCGCGACCGGCGGCGAGGTCATTGATGCCGTAGACCGCGCGTGCGAATTCAAGAGGGGCCTGCTTGAGCAATGCGACCACGCGGTGGTCGGCGTGCGCCCGATCAACTGGCGTTGATCGCGTATTCATCAGATCGCTTATCAAGGAAATTCGAGAAGGTTGGCAGACCGCTCAAGGTAGCACAACCACATGGCTCAGGCACCTTGCCTGCACCGCGCGAAGGGCCGCCCGTGAAAGGTTTTTTTGCTTGCGCCGATCGCTCAGGACGACCGGGCGAATCCAGAGACAAACACGTCGTCCAAACGACGAACGGGTTGCAGCGAAATCGCTGCAACCCGTGTTTGAACTTGGTAGGCGCGATTGGATTCGAACCAACGACCCCCACCATGTCAAGGTGGTGCTCTAACCAACTGAGCTACGCGCCTAAGAGAAGCATCGAGTATAGCAGGAGAAATGGCCCTTTTCAGCGCCGACGTGCAGATCGCACGCCAGTCACTGCAGTCACCACACTCAACACCTGCGTCAAACGCGCGGCATCGGCGATTTCCACGGTGAAAGTCATCCACGCCGTGCCCTTGATCGACTGCGTCTGCACGCCGATCACGTTCATCTTCTCGCGTGCGAACACGTCGGAGATATCGCGCAGCAAGCCCTGGCGGTCGGCCGCTTCCACAGCCACATCCACTGCGTAGACCGGTGCATCCGCGCCCTTCTTCGGCAGGCCCCATTCGACATCGATCACGCGTTCGCCGTCCTTCGCGGCCATCGTGCGGAAGTTGCTGCAATCCGCGCGATGCACGCTGACGCCATGGCCACGCGTGACAAAGCCACGGATCGCATCCGGCGGCGCCGGCTTGCAGCACTTGGCAAGCTGCGTCATCAGCGACGACACGCCCACCACTAGCACGCCGCCCTTGCCCGACTTTTCGCTGCCGCGCGCCTTCTTGATCTGCACGCCGTCGTCAGGGTTCAGCGCCGGCTCGGGCGGACGCAGCAGCGTCTCGATGTTGCGCAGCGAAAACTCGTCCTTGCCGACCACCTCGAACAGATGGTCCGCCGACTTGAAGCCGAGCTGCGAAGCCAGGTCTTCGAGCCGCATGGCCGTCTTGCCTTCGCGCTGCAGCAGCTTCTCGACGGCCTCGCGCCCGCGCGCCACGGTCTCGTGCGTGATCTGCGCGTTGAACCAGGCGCGCACCTTGGCGCGGGCGCGATGGCTCGCCAGATAACCCAGCTCGGCATTCAGCCAGTCGCGCGACGGGCCGCCTTCCTTGGCCGCCATGATCTCGACCGTTTGCCCGTTCGACAGTGGCGTGTTGAGCGGCACCATCGCGCCATCGACACGCGCACCGCGGCAGCGATGTCCCAGCGTCGTGTGCACCGTGTAGGCGAAGTCGACCGGCGTCGCGCCCTGCGGCAGTTCGACGATGGCGGCATCAGGCGTGAGCACATAGATGCGATCGTCGAACAGCCCCTGCCCCTGCAGCCCGCCCGACAGGTCGCGCTCCCAGGCCAGCAGCTGGCGCAGCACGGCAATCTTGGCGTCGTACTCGCCGCTCGCCCAGACACCGGCGTAGCCCTTGTGGCCCGCTTCCTTGTAGGCCCAGTGCGCCGCCACGCCATGCTCGGCATGGTCATGCATTTCCTCGGTGCGGATCTGGATCTCGATCGGCTTGCCCACCTTGCCGTCGACGATCTCGCGCACCACCGTGTGCAGCGACTGGTAGCCGTTCGGCTTGGGCCGTGCGATGTAGTCGTCGAACTCTTCGTCGATGGGCTGGAAGTGCGAGTGCACCCAGGCCAGCGCGGCATAGCAGTCCTTCACGTCCGGCACCACCACGCGCAGCGCGAGGATGTCGAAGACCTGCTCGAAGTCGAGCGACTTGCCGCGCATCTTCTTGACGATGCTGTAGATGTTCTTCGGGCGTCCCTGCACCGTGGCCTTGACGCCCTCGGCCTGCAGTTCGTGCTCCAGCTGCGAGCGCAACTGCTCGACATGGCCTTCGCGCTCGATGCGCTTCTCGTCGAGCAGCCGCGCGATCAGCTTGTAGGTCTCGGGCTCGAGAAAGCGGAACGAGAGGTCTTCGATCTCCCACTTCACCTGCCAGATGCCCAGCCGGTTCGCGAGCGGCGCAAACACCTGCAGCGACTCACGCGCCACGCTCTCAGGCGCGGGCTGCTTGCTGGCCGCCGCGTGCCGCAGCGTCTGCAGCCGCGAGGCCAGTCGCAGCATGACCACGCGCAGGTCGCGCGAAAACGCGAGCAGCATCTTGCGCACGTTCTCGGTCTGCGCGCCGGCGCCTTCGGCGTGGTGCCCTTGCGAGGCCGTACGCGCCTGCTCCTGCACGCGCACAAGCTTGGTGGTCTCGACCGCGAGTGCCGCGAAGTTGTCGCCGAAGACCTTGGCGATCACCTCCTGCGGGCGGTTCAAGTGCTGGCAGGAATACACGAGGTAGCTCGCCGCCTGCATCGCCTCGGAGCCGCCCATCTTCGCGACGATGGCGGCCACGGCATCGGCGTGCGCCAGCGTGTTCTCGCCGGTGTCGAGTTTTTCGTCGGCGATCAGCGGCTCGGCGAACGCGCGGGCGCGTGCCAGCATGTTCTCCATGACCGGCGAGCGGTCGGCCGTGGCGGCCGACAGCGGGTAATCGACCATGACGCCGTCGGACAGGGGTGCCGTCTGAAGGTTCGCAGACTCTCGCTTCACGATGCCCTCAATCGAACAGGAAATTCGTGACGACGGCGACCTGTGCGGGATCGACGAAAGTCGGCGCGTGCCCCACGCCCTCGAACTCGACGAGCGTGGCGCGCGGCCCACGCTGCGTCATCGCGGCCGCCGTCTCGGGCGACAGCAGGTCGGACGCCGCGCCGCGCGTGAGCAGCGCGCGCGCGTCGATGGCGTCGTACAGGCTCCACATCACCGCCCCGCCCTGCGCCGCGATCTCGGGCGTGATGGCCCGCAACGGCACGCCGATGGCCGGGTCGTAGTGCAGCACCCAGGCGCCCTCGCCCACCGGGCCGGCACTGGCGGTCTTGGCGGCACCGTCGGCGCTGCGCTCGGACGCCGGCACCACCATGTGCTGCGACAGCGCGCGCCACTGCTCGGGCGTGTGCGGCCCGAACGTGGTCGACAGGGCCCACATCGCATCGGCCGCGGCCTGCACGCTCGGAAACTGGCCGCTCTTGCCCACATAAGCGCCGATGCGCTGGATGGCGGCGGGCTCGACCGTGGGGCCGACATCGTTCGCGACGAAGCGGCGAATGGGCCGTGGCAGCGGCAGCTCCTTGTGGCCGGCCAGCACGAAGCCGATCAGCCCGCCCATGCTGGTGCCGACGTAGTCGAGCGTGTCGATGGGATGCTCGCCCTGCAGCTGCGCGATCAGCGCCACCATGTCTGCGGCATACACAGGCACTTGATAGAAAGCGGGGTCGCGCAGCCAGTCGCTGCGGCCGCGCCCGACCACGTCGGGACAGACCACGCGCACGTCGCCGCCCGCGCGCGCCACGATGGCCTGCGCGAGCACGTCGAAATCGCGCCCCTGCCGGGTCAGCCCGTGCACGCAGATCACGACATGTGCGCTGTGCGCGTCGCCCCATTGCCAATAGGCCATGCGATGACCGCCCTGGGCGTCGTTGCAGGCCACGTCGTGAAGGGTCGGTTCTGTCATGGAAACGGAGGGGTTCGGGTGCGGATAATGGTCTCGTTGCATCCTAATTCATCCGGAGATTGATCTTCATGCTCAAAGGCAAAACCGCGCTTGTCACGGGGTCCACCAGTGGCATTGGCTTCGCCATCGCCAAGGCGCTGGCCCAACAGGGCGCACACATCGTGCTCAACGGCTTCGGCGACGCCGACACCCCCAAGGCCCAGATCGAGGCGCTCGGCGTGCGCGCCGAGTACCACGGGGCCGACATGAGCAAGCCCGACCAGATCGAGGACATGATGAAGTTCGCCGCGTCGAAGTTCGGCCGTGTCGACATCCTCGTCAACAACGCCGGCATCCAGCACGTCGCCAAGGTCGAGGACTTCCCGACCGAACGTTGGGACGCGATCCTCGCCATCAACCTCACGAGCGCCTTCCACACGACGCGCCTGGCGATCCCCGCGATGCGCGAGGCCAACTGGGGCCGCATCATCAACGTGGCGTCGGCGCACGGGCTCGTGGCCTCGGCGCAGAAGTCGGCCTATGTCGCAGCCAAGCACGGCATCGTCGGCCTGACCAAGTCGGTGGCGCTCGAAACCGCCACCACCGGCGTCACCTGCAATGCGATCAGCCCGGGCTGGGTGCTCACGGCGCTGGTGCAAAAGCAGATCGACGACCGCGCGGCCCGCGAAGGCATTTCGGCCCTCCAGGCGCAGAACGAATTGCTGGGAGAAAAACAGCCCTCGCTGCAGTTCACGACGGTCGAGCAACTGGGCGGGCTGGCCGTCTTCCTGAGCTCTCCCGCCGCCGATCAGGTGCGGGGCGTCGCCTGGGCCATGGATGGCGGCTGGACGGCGCAGTAAATAAACAGAGACAACGAAAAAACGCCGGCGGCACTCGCCCGCCGGCGCTGCGCTCTTTGTCTTCTTACTTGAGCTGCACCGAGCCGGAGACGTTCACGACCACGCTGGTCTTGCCCGCTTCCACCGGCACGGCCGAATCGGCGGCCGAGAACGACTTGGCCTGCATGGCCATCACGCGCGGGCGGATCGGGCCGCTGTCGTTCGCGTTCACCGACACCTCGCGCAGCGTGTAGCCGCCGAAGCCGAAGCCCTTGGCCAGCTCGCCTGCCTTCTGCTTGAAGTTGTCGATGGCGATGTTCTGCGCCTCGGTCTCGGTCTTGGCGCGCTGTTCGCGGCTCAGGCCGAAACCGACGTTGCCCACGCTGAGCGTGCTGATGCGCCCGGCCGTCTGGGTGATGCGCGCGAAATCGCGGCCTTCGAGCACGAGTTCGGTTGACCCCTGCCAGCCGTTGATCTTGCCGTCCTTGGTGTAGCGCGGCGACAGGCTGAAGTTGCCGGTGCGCACGTCGAGCTGGCCCGGCTGCGCATTCTTCTTGGCCTCGGCCAGCGCGGCGTCGAGCGCCGTCTTGAGCTGGGTCTGCACGGTGCCCGCCTCGGCGGCGTCGCGCGTGGTGACGAGGGTCATGCTCAGCAGGTCTTGCTGAACTTCGACGGTGCCGGAGGCCGACAGCTGGAGCACGTTTTGTGGAGCAGGCATGACGGCATTCTGGGCCAAGGCGGCGCCGGCAAAGGTCAACGCGGCGCAGGCCGCGATCAATTGAACAGTCTTCAAGACAGATTTCTCCCTGGTGGATGCGAGGAAAAGCCCTCGCCCGCGCCTTCTTCTTCAGTGGCGCAGGCTGCGCGGCGCGGTTTGCGGACTGGCGACGGGCTGCGGTACCGGCACGATGCGCTCGGCAGGCTGTGATTCTGCCGAATTCAGAAGTACACCCGTTCCCGCGGGCACCCACTGTCCCCGGACCTGCTGCCTCAGCTCGAAGAGTTCACCCGCCGTGAGACGGCGCCCCGCCAGCGCTTCGCCGCGGCGCTGCTCTTCCCGCTGGGCCGCCCGGTGCGCGGCCACGGCATCGCGCACCTCGCTGCGGCGCCCTTCACTGACCCGCAAAAACCCTTCGGAAGCGACGGACGTCGCACCACAGGCGCATGCGAAAAAAAGCAGAGGCAAGGCAGAAAAAGAAGGTCTCATCGCGCAATCGTCATAAGGCAGCACGGACTGTGCCACCGCCGGGCAAAGCCCGGATGACCAGACGGCGAGCGGCCGCAAGTTGTGTAACTTAGTGTCAACCACTACGGAATTCGGCAGCAATGGGGTCCTAACGCCTTCAGAATCGGCGCTGTTACAAATTCAACGTTGTAGAAATGACTCAAGTTCCCGCTCGCACCGACAAGATCGTGATCGTCGACGACGACGCCCGCATCCGCGACCTGCTGCGCCGCTACCTGACGCAGGAAGGATTCGAAGTGATCGTGGCCGAGGACGGCAAGGCGCTCAACCGCATCCTGTTGCGCGA
Organism: Variovorax sp. GW821-FHT09D04; assembly: GCF_059416405.1. Taxonomy (NCBI): domain Bacteria; kingdom Pseudomonadati; phylum Pseudomonadota; class Betaproteobacteria; order Burkholderiales; family Comamonadaceae; genus Variovorax; species Variovorax sp. GW821-FHT09D04. The sequence goes on along the minus strand of NZ_JBWKPA010000003.1, from coordinate 668,205 downwards.
CACGGTCGACCTGATCGTGCTCGACCTGATGATGCCCGGCGAAGACGGCCTCTCCGTGTGCCGCCGTCTGCGTGCCGCCAACGACCGCACGCCGATCATCATGCTCACCGCCAAGGGTGAGGACGTGGACCGCATCGTCGGTCTCGAAGTCGGCGCCGACGACTACCTCGGCAAGCCCTTCAACCCGCGCGAACTGCTGGCCCGCGTGCACGCCGTGCTGCGCCGCCGTCCGCCGCTCGAGGCGCCGGGCGCCCCCTCCACCGAGAACGAGACCGTCACCTTCGGCCCGTTCGCCTTCGACCTCGGCTCGCGCACCCTGAAGAAGGACGGCGAAGAACTCTCGCTGACCACCGGCGAGTTCGCGATGCTGAAGGCGCTGGTGCGCCACCCGCGCCAGCCGCTGTCACGTGAAAAGCTGGCCCAACTGGCACGCGGGCGCGAATTCGAGCCCTTCGACCGCAGCCTGGACGTGCAGATCTCGCGCCTGCGCAAGCTGGTCGAGTCCGACGCCGCGGCGCCGCGCTACATCCAGACCGTCTGGGGCGTGGGCTACGTGTTCGTGCCGGACGGCACGGCCTGACGATCCGCTGAGAGGTGGCCATCGGCCTCCATTCCGCCCGACCTGACCCGGCCCAGGAGGACGGGGCACAGGTCACGATGCCGAGCCCGCTCGAAGCGAGCGCGCAGCGTGACCGACGCCCCGGCCTCAAGCTGGGCTTCAGCCTTTTCTGGCGCACCTTCTTCCTGCTCGCACTGCTGCTGATCGGCTGCACGGTCGCCTGGCTGCAGACCTTCCGCTCGCTCGAATACGAGCCGCGTGCCATCCAGACCGGACACCAGATCGCCTCGCTCGTGAACCTCACGCGCGCAGCACTGGTGTACTCGGATGCGATCACGCGGGTCTCGCTCATCAAGACGCTGGCCGACCAGGAAGGCGTGCGCATCCTGCCGCGCGAGCCCAACGACCGCTTCCAGCCCTACACCAGCGGCGCGCTCGACGAGCGCGTCACCGAAGAGCTGATCGCCCAACTCGGCGAAGGCACCACCGTGGCCAGCCGCGTGAACGACGAGCCGGGCCTGTGGATCGGCTTCACCATCGAGAGCGACACCTACTGGCTGCTGCTAGACCCCACGCGCTTCAGCCGCGTGGGCGGGCGCACCTGGCTGGTCTGGCTCAGCACGGCGATGGCGCTGTCGCTCGCGGGCGCGGCGCTGATCACGCGGCTCATCAACCTGCCGCTCAAGCAGCTGTCGCGCGCCACCTTGCAGGTGCGCGAGGGCGAGTACGAGGCGCACCGGCTCGACGAGCGCGCCCGCACCAACGAAATCCGGGCGGTGAACATCGGCTTCAACCGCATGGCGGACCAGCTCGCCAAGATCGAGCAGGACCGCGCCATCATGCTGGCCGGCATCTCGCACGACCTGCGCACCCCACTGGCCCGGCTGCGGCTCGAGACCGAGATGAGCGTGGCCGACGAAGACGCGCGCGACCACATGGCCGCCGACATCGCGCAGCTCGACGCGATCATCGACAAGTTCCTCGACTACGCCCGCCCCGACCATGTCGACCAGCGCCCCGTGCTGCTGCGCGACGTGATCGACGCCTGCACCTACGCCGTGCAGGACTACGAAGAGATGAACATCCACGTCGACGTGCCCGCCGACCTGAAGGTGATGGGCGACGAGGTGGAGCTCACGCGCGTGATCTCCAACCTGGTCGAGAACGCCCGGCGCTACGGCAAGACGCCGTCGACGGGTGTGGCCGACGTCACGATCCAGGCGCAGGCCAACAACGACGCGGTGCTGATCAAGGTGCGCGACCACGGCGCGGGCGTCGAGCCCGCCCTGCTCGTGCAGCTGACCAAGCCCTTTTTCCGCGGCGACGCGGCGCGCACCTCGGCGGCCGGCGCCGGCCTGGGGCTGTCGATCGTGGCGAAGAACATCGAGCGCATGGGCGGCACCTTCGCGCTCACCAGCACGCCGGGCCGGGGCCTCGCGGCCCACATCCGGATGCCGCGCGCGATGCCGGCGGGCAACAGCAAGCCCGGCGAGGTACCGGGCAAGAAGCAGGTCGCCTGAAGAAGAACCCCGGGCTCAGCGGTGCAGCAGCACCGCGGCGCGGGCTTCCATCGCCCGCCCCTCGCCCACCGGGCCGAGCTTCTCGGCCGTCTTGGCTTTCACATTGACCTGATCGAGCGCGATGCCCAGCGTGTCGGCGATGCGCTGGCACATGGCCGGGATGTGCGGCGCCAGCTTGGGCGCCTGCGCGATCACGGTGCTGTCGACGTTGCCGATTTCCCAGCCGGCGGCCCGCACGCGACGCGCCGCCTCGGCCAGCAGCACGGCCGAATCGGCGCCACGGAACTGGGCGTCGGTGTCGGGAAAATGCCGGCCGATGTCGCCCAGCCCGGCCCCGCCGAGCAGCGCGTCGGTGATGGCGTGCAGCAGCACGTCGGCGTCCGAATGCCCGAGCAGGCCGGTGGTGTGCGGCACCTCGATGCCGCCCAGGATGAGCTTGCGCCCCGCCACCAGCTGGTGAACGTCCCAGCCTTCGCCGATGCGGATGTTGAACGGTGTCGTCATGCCATGGCCTTCTTGCGGCCGAGCAGCACCGCCTCGGCCAGTGCGAAATCTTCGGGGAAGGTGACCTTGAAGTTCTGCGCGCTGCCGGGCACCAGCAGCGGCGCCAGGCCGAGGGTCTCGATGGCGCTGGCCTCGTCGGTCACCACGTCGCCCACGCGCTCCAGCGCGTCGAGCAGCATGCCGATGCGGAACATCTGCGGCGTCTGGGCCAGCCACTTGTCGGCGCGCGGCAGGGTCTGGGTCGAGCGGCTGTCGGTCGACGAGACCTTCAGCGTGTCGGCCAGCCGCTGCGCCAGCAGGCCGCCGACGGCATCGTGCTCGCAGGCGGCGATCAGCGCCTCGATCTGGCTGGACGTGACCAGGCAGCGCGCCGCGTCGTGCACCAGCACCCAGTCGTGCGGCCCGGCACCCTTCTGGCGCAGCGCCGCCAGGCCGTTGCGCACCGAAGCGGCGCGCGTCAGGCCGCCCACGCGCAGCAGGTACTCGCCGGTCACGGGGAAGCGCGGCAGCGCCGTCTGTACCTCGCGGTCGTCGGGCGACACCACCACGGCCACGCCCGCGAAACGCCCGGCCAGCGCACGGAACGCGTCCACCGTGTGGGCCACCATCGACTGGCCCGCCAGGCGCCGGTACTGCTTGGGCTGCGCGCCGCCGGCGCGGTGGCCGGAACCGGCACAGGGGATCAGCACGTAGAAACGGGAAGAAGACATGGAGGGTGCGGCACGGGCCGATGGCCGACAAGCGGATAAGGGGCCGCCATTCTAGAATTGACATTCGCACACCCCTCGCCGTCCGGCGCGGGGTGTCGTGCATTTTTCGAACCGCTCCATGGACCTCCCCCTTCTCCCGGCGGGCAAGCGTTTCACGCTGCCGCGTCCCCCGTTGTCCGCCGACGCGCTGATGCTGGCCCAGCTCGGCATGCGCGAGAAGGCCGCGGGGCGCGCCACCGCGATGTTCACCGCCGACGCGAACGACGCCCAGCGGCTCATCGACGAAATCGCCTTCTTCGCCCCCGAGCTGCGCTGCGCCCTCTTCCCCGACTGGGAAACGCTGCCCTACGACAGCTTCTCGCCGCACCAGGACCTGATCAGCGAGCGCCTGGCCACGCTGTGGCGCATCAGCCAGAAAGAGGCCGACGTGGTGCTGGTGCCCGCCACCACCGCGCTGTACCGGCTGGCGCCGCCCGCCTTCCTGGCCGGCTACACCTTCCAGTTCAAGGCCAAGCAGAAGCTGCAGGAGTCCAAGCTCAAGGCGCAGCTCACGCTGGCCGGCTACAGCCACGTGACGCAGGTGGTGAGCCCGGGCGAGTACGCGGTGCGCGGCGGCCTGATCGACCTGTTCCCGATGGGCTCGCCGGTGCCGTTTCGCGTCGACCTGTTCGACGACGAGATCGACTCCATCCGCACCTTCGACCCCGACACCCAGCGCAGCCTCTACCCCGTGCCCGAGGTGCGCCTGCTGCCGGGCCGCGAGTTCCCGATGGACGACGACGCCCGCGCGCGCTTTCGCAGCCGCTGGCGCGAACTGCTCGAGGGCGACCCGACCAAGAGCCGCATCTACAAGGACATGGGCAACGGCGTGGCCACCGCCGGCATCGAGTACTACCTGCCGCTGTTCTTCGACGAGACGGCCACGGTGTTCGACTACCTCGGCCCCGAGGCCACCGTCGTGCTGCACGGCGACCTCGAACCCGCGTTCCAGCACTTCTGGCAGGACACGAACGAGCGCTACCGCCTGGTGCAGGGTGACCCCGAGCGCCCCGCGCTGCCGCCCGACGCGCTGTTCCTCAACGCCGAGCAGTTCTACCAGCGCGCCAAGCCGCATGCGCAGCTCGCCATCCGCGGCGACATCGCCACCGACGCGCCCTACGCAGAGTTCGACAAGCTGCCGCCGTTCGCTGTGGTGCGCGGCGCGGAAGACCCGCTGGTCGGCCTGAAGGCCCACATCGCCGCCACGCCGCACCGCGTGCTGCTCATCGCCGAGAGCGACGGCCGCCGCGAGAGCCTGCTCGACTTCCTGCGCGCCAGCGGCGTGAACCCGCCGGCCTTCGACTCGCTGGCCGAGTTCGAAGCCTCGGGCGACGAAAAGATCGGCATCGCCACCGCGGCGCTGGCCTCGGGCTTCGCGTGGCGCGAACAGGCGATCGACTTCGTCACCGAGACCGAGCTGTTCGCCACCGCGCCCACCACGCGCCGGCGCAACAAGAAGCAGGAACAGGTCAGCGACGTCGAAGCGCTGATCAAGGACCTGTCCGAACTCAACGTGGGCGATCCGGTGGTGCACTCCGCGCACGGCATCGGCCGCTACCGCGGCCTGATCCACATGGACCTGGGCCAGGGCACGGGCGCCGACGGCAAGCCGCTGCTGCAGGAAATGCTGCACCTGGAGTACGCCGACAAGGCCACGCTCTACGTGCCCGTGAGCCAGCTGCACCAGATCAGCCGCTACACCGGCGTGAGCGCCGACGAGGCGCCGCTGCACAAGCTGGGTTCCGGCCAGTGGGAAAAGGCCAAGCGCAAGGCCGCCGAACAGGTGCGCGACTCCGCCGCCGAGCTGCTCAACATCTACGCCCGCCGCGCCGCGCGCGAGGGCCATGCCTTCCGCTACTCGCCGGCCGACTACGAAGTGTTCGCCAACGACTTCGGCTTCCAGGAAACCGCCGACCAGAAGGCCGCCATCCACGCCGTGGTGCAGGACATGATCTCGCCCCAGCCGATGGACCGCCTCGTGTGCGGCGACGTGGGCTTCGGCAAGACCGAGGTCGCGCTGCGCGCCGCCTTCATCGCCGTCACCGGCGGCAAGCAGGTGGCCTTCCTGGCACCCACCACGCTGCTGGCCGAGCAGCACTACCAGACGCTGGTCGACCGCTTCGCCAAGTGGCCGGTGAAGGTCGCCGAGATGAGCCGCTTCCGCTCCGCCAAGGAAATCACGGCCGCCGCCAAGGGCCTGGCCGAGGGCCAGGTCGACATCGTGGTGGGCACGCACAAGCTGCTCTCGCAGTCGGTCAAGTTCAAGAACCTGGGCCTGCTCATCATCGACGAGGAGCACCGTTTCGGCGTGCGCCACAAGGAGGCGATGAAGGCGATGCGCGCCGAGGTCGACGTGCTCACGCTCACGGCCACGCCGATTCCGCGCACGCTGGGCATGGCGCTCGAAGGCCTGCGCGACCTGAGCGTGATCGCCACCGCGCCGCAGCGCCGCTTGGCCATCAAGACCTTCGTGCGCAACGAGGGCACGGGCGTGATCCGCGAGGCCGTGCTGCGCGAGCTCAAGCGCGGCGGGCAGGTCTACTTCCTGCACAACGAGGTCGAAACCATCGAGAACCGGCGCCAGAAGTTGGAAGAAATCCTGCCCGAGGCCCGCATCGCCGTGGCCCACGGCCAGATGCCCGAGCGCGAACTGGAGCGCGTGATGCGCGACTTCGTGGCCCAGCGCTACAACATGCTGCTGTGCTCGACCATCATCGAGACCGGCATCGACGTGCCCACCGCCAACACCATCGTGATGAGCCGCGCCGACAAGTTCGGCCTGGCGCAGCTGCACCAGCTGCGCGGCCGCGTCGGTCGCTCGCACCACCAGGCCTATGCCTACCTTATGGTGCCGGACACCGAGGGCCTGACCAAGCAGGCCTCGCAGCGGCTCGAGGCGATCCAGCAGATGGAAGAACTGGGTTCGGGCTTCTACCTAGCGATGCACGACCTGGAAATTCGCGGCACCGGCGAGGTGCTCGGCGAGAACCAGAGCGGCAACATGATGGAGATCGGTTTCCAGCTCTACAACGAGATGCTCAGCGAAGCCGTGCGCTCGCTGAAGGCCGGGCAGGAGCCCGACCTGCTCTCGCCGCTGTCGGTCACGACCGAAATCAACCTGCACGCCCCCGCCCTCTTGCCTGACGACTACTGCGGCGACGTGCACCTGCGGCTGTCGTTCTACAAGAAGCTCGCCACCGCGAAGACGCCCGACCAGATCGACACGCTGCTGGAAGAAATCGTCGACCGCTTCGGCAAGCTGCCGCCGCAGGCCCAGACGCTGATCGACACGCACCGCCTGCGCGTGCTCGCGCGGCCCTACGGCGTGGTCAAGGTCGACGCGGCGCCGGGCATCATCAACATCACCTTCCGCAAGGACGCGCCGGTGGACGGCATGGCCATCATCCAGCTGATCCAGAAGAACAAGCACATCAAGCTCGCCGGCAACGAGAAGCTGCGCATCGAGCGCGAACTCAAGGAGCCGAAGGACCGCGCCCAGATGGTGCGCGACGTGCTGCGCAGCCTCGGACAACCCCTCGTCAAGGAAACCGCCCCCGCATGAGCGCTACGACTGAAATCTCTCCCGGCCTCGTCCTCCAGCGCGTGAAGCCGCCGCTGAAGCTCGCCGACTTCAAGCTGATCGCGTTCGACATGGACTCGACGCTGATCAACATCGAGTGCATCGACGAGATCGCCGATGCCGTCGGCAAGAAGGCCGAGGTGGCCGCGATCACCGAGGCCACGATGCGCGGCGAGATCAAGGACTTCAAGGAAAGCCTGCGCCGCCGCGTGGCGCTGCTGCAGGGCGTGCCCGTGGCCGCGCTGCAGCAGGTGTACGACGAGCGCCTGAAGCTCAACCCCGGCGCCACCGAACTGGTCGCGGCCTGCAAGAAGGCAGGCCTCAAGGTGCTGCTGGTGTCGGGCGGCTTCACCTTCTTCGCCAACCGTGTGAAGGACCGCCTGGGCATCGACTTCGCACGCTCCAACCTGCTCGACGAAGCCGACGGCCAGCTCACCGGCCAGGTCGTGACGCAAAGCTGGGGCGACATCTGCGACGGCGCCGAGAAACGCCGTACGCTGCTGGAAGTGGCCTCGCTCATGGGCATCTCGCCGCAAGAAACCATCGCCGTGGGCGACGGCGCCAACGACCTGCCGATGATGGGCGAGGCCGGGCTGTCGGTGGCCTATCACGCCAAGCCGAAGGTGCGCGAGCAGGCCATGGTGGCGATCAACGAAGGCGGGCTCGACCGCGTGCTGGAAATCCTGAAATGACCGACGCCGCCCCGCTGTACCGCGCCGACGCGCTGCGCGACTACGCCAGCGCCCTGCTGCAGAAAGCGGGGCTCGCGGCCTCGATGGCCGACAGCGTGGCACGCACGCTGGTCGAAGGCGACCTGCTGGGCCACGACACCCACGGCCTCGCGCTGCTGGCCGGCTATGTGAAAGAAATCGAATCGGGCGGCATGACGCGCGACGGTGCGCCCGAGGTGCTGTCCGACCGCCCTGCCGCCGTGCTCTGGGACGGCAAGCGCCTGCCCGGCCCCTGGCTCATGGACCAGGGCATGGACCTGCTGGTGCCGCGTGCGCGCGAACTCGGCACGGCCTCGCTCGTGATCCGCCGCAGCCACCACATCGCCTGCCTCGCGGTCTACATGCTGCGCGCGCTGCAGGAAGACATGCTGATGCTGCTGGCCTGCTCCGACCCCAACACGGCCAGCGTCGCGCCCTTCGGCGGCACGCAGGCGGTGTTCACGCCGAATCCGCTGGCGATGGGCTTTCCGCTCTCGCAGGGCGGCGTGATGGTCGACATCTCGGCCTCGATCACCACCAACGGCATGAGCAACCGCAAGCGCGCGGCCGGCGAGACCTTCGCCGAGGAATGGCTCATCGACGCATCAGGCAAGCCGTCGAACAACCCGCAGGTGCTGTTCGACCAGCCGCCCGGCACGCTGCTGCCCGTGGGCGGCCTGAGCCACGGTCACAAGGGCTACGGCATGGCGCTCTTGGTCGAGACGCTCACGGCCGGCCTCGCGGGCCACGGCCGCGCCGACCCGCCCGAAGGCTGGGGCGCGACGGTGCACCTCACGCTGCACGACCTGCACGCCTTCGGCGGCAGGGACGCTTTCCTGCGCCAGATGGACCATGTGGCCGCGAAATGCCGCGACAACGCGCCCATCGACCCGGCCAGGCCTGTGCGGCTGCCGGGTGAAGGCGGGTTGAAGCGTCGGGAAGCGCAATCGGCGAACGGGGTGCGGCTGCACCCGTCGATTGCGCGCTCGCTGCAGGAAGCGGAGCAGCGGCATGGCCTGCGGCTGGCGCAGGCGCTGATCTGACGGGGCTTATTTCTCGTCGTTCTCGGCGGCGGTGCGATCGGCCGCACCCTCGGGCCGCGGCTGGCGCTTGCCGGGCTTGGCCAGGATCTCGATGTAGAACTGCTTGCCGCCCTCTTTCACCACACCGTCGATGAGGCCGGTGATGGCTGTGAGGTGGATGGTTTCGGCGGATTCCTGGGCGCTGCCGAACCGGCAGTCGAAGTCCCAGAAGTCGGCGCCTTCGGGCAGGTCGCGGCGACGCTCGCGCTTGATGTACTTGCGAATCTCGTGCTTGACGGCTTCGAGGAGACGGTCGGGGTGCTTGCCCTCGACCTGAAGCTGGAAGGTTTTTCTCATGGGTGATGGTAACCCGCTGTGTAAAGTCGGCGGTTCAAATGGAAAGCAGGTGAAGACATGGCACGCGCAAACGACTGGGCAAGCAAGGTGATGGCATTGGTGAACGGCGGCAACGCCCCGGCGGCCATTGCGCAGATCAAGGTCGCGCCGTCGGTCAAGGACCTGAAGGCGCTGCAGACCATCATGACGCTCTCCAAAATGAAAGGCCGCTATCCGAACGTGGATGCGGCCATTTCAGACAACCTGGACCTGCTGGCGGCGCCCCGCCTGCACCGGTCCCCCTGAACGTCGGCGTTACAGGGCCTGGCCGAGGCGCTTCACGCCTTCTTCGATCTTCTCGATGTCGGCCGTGGCAAAGCTCAGGCGCAAGGTCGCCACATCGGGCTTCTCGGCGAAGAACGGCGCGCCGGGCACGAAGGCCACCAGCTTCTCGATCGCACGCTTGGCCAGCTCGTTGGCATCGGCCAGCTTGCCATTGGCGCCCGTCAGGCGCGCCCAGAAGAACAAACCGCCGTTGGGCTGCGTGAAGCTCACCGCATCGCCCAGTTCGCGCTTCAGCGCAGCGCCCATGGCCTGCGCACGCTGGCCGTAGACCTCGCGCACATGCGCCAGCGTGCCGGGCATGCGGCCGCTCTTGAGGTACTGCGCGGCCGTGGCCTGCGCGAAGGTGCTGGTGTGGGCATCGCTGAACTGCTTGCACATCGTGGCCTTGGCCAGCAGCTCGGGCGGCGCGATCATCCAGCCGATGCGCAGGCCGGGGCTCAGCACCTTGCTCAGGCTGCCGCAATGCGCCAGCAGTTCGCGGCTGCCGGGCACGTCCTTGCTCAGCGACATGATCGACGGCGGCGGCGCTTCGCCGAAGTACAGGTCGCCGTAGGGGTCGTCCTCGACGATCAGCGTCTGGTACTTCACGGCCAGCTCGAGCACCTTCTTGCGGCGCTCCAGGCTCAGCATGGCGCCGCTGGGGTTGCCGAAGGTGGGGATCAGGTAGACGAACTTGGGCTTGTGCTCGGCGATGAGCTTTTCGAGCTCGTCGGTCTTCACGCCGTTGGCGTCGATGGGCGCGCTGATGAGCTGCGCGCCGTACAGGCGAAAGCACTGGATCGTGGCCAGGAAGGTCGGGCCTTCGACGATCACCTTGTCGCCGGGCGAGATCATGGTCTTGCCCAGCAGGTCCAGCGCCTGCTGGCTGCCGGTGGTGACGATGAGGCCGCTCGGGTCCACATCGACGCCCTTGGTCTTCATGAAGGACGAGAGCTGGTTGCGCAGCGGCTCGTAGCCTTCGGTGGCGCCGTACTGCAGGGCCCCGCCGGCTTCTTCGGTGAGCGCCTTCTGGCTCGCCTCCTTCAGGCCCTCGACGTCGAACATGGCGCTGTCGGGAAAGCCGCCCGCAAAACTGATGATGCCGGGCTTGCCCAGCAGCTTGAAGAGTTCGCGGATGGCGGAGGTTTCGACGTTGTCGAGGCGGGAGGCGAATTGCATGGTCAGTCTCACTTTCTGGGCGTCATTGTCGCGAAAGCCCGGGCAGGAAAGCTGCGTAGGGCCATGGCTTTTCGACGATATATTGCATCCATCGCCGCAAACGCCGGTGCTCGCCCTGCCTTGTGCGGCATGCGCCCCGCGAGCCCCTTGCAATGAACGGCGGCCCCCACGACCCATGAAAAAATCCGACATCCCCCTCTTCTTCTCCACCCTGCAGGCCGCCAACCCCGAGCCGCGCACGGAGCTCGAATACACCACGCCCTTCGAACTGCTGGCCGCCGTGCTGCTGTCGGCGCAGGCCACCGACGTGGGCGTGAACAAGGCGACGCGCCGGCTGTATCCGGTGGCGAACACGCCGCAGGCGATCCTCGACCTCGGAGTGGAAGGGCTGGAGTCGTACATCAAGACGATCGGGCTGTACCGCAGCAAGGCCAAGCACCTGATGGAGGCCTGCCGCATGCTGGTCGAGCTGCACGGCGGCGAGGTGCCGCGCACGCGCGCCGAGCTCGAGGCGCTGCCGGGCGTGGGGCGCAAGACGGCCAACGTGGTGCTCAACGTGGCCTTCGGCGAGGAGACCATCGCGGTCGACACGCACATCTTCCGCATCGGCAACCGCACCGGGCTTGCGCCCGGCAAGACGCCGCTGGACGTGGAACTCAAGCTCGAAAAGCGCATCCCACCCGAATTCCGCCTGCACGCGCACCACTGGCTGATCCTGCACGGGCGCTATGTCTGCGTGGCGCGCAAGCCGCGCTGCTGGGAATGCGCGGTCTCCACCTTCTGCTCGTTCAAGCCCAAGACACCGGCCCCCAAGACCGCCTGAGCGGCACACACCACCTCGTACATGACGACGACAACGATTTTCAAGAAGACGCCTTCCACCGCCTTCCTCTTTCTCGCAGCGCTGTGCAGCGCGGGCGCCGCCTGGTCGCGCGACGGCGTGCTGCCGCCCGAGACGATGGCGCTCTACGGCGGACGCTGGTCCACCAATTGCGCCGACGCAGCGGCACCGACGCTGCAGGTGCGCGAAGACATGCTGATCGCCGAGCGCGGCAAGCGCCGCGTGGTCGGCCGCCAGCCGGACACGGCGCACAGCTTCTTCGGCAACCAGGCGCCGCCGCCGAACTTCGATGTGGCGCTGATGAGCCGCGTGGGCAAGGGCGACAACGCGATGATGAATTTCCTGGTCTTTCGCGATGCGCGCGGCCAGTCGATCACGCTGAAGGCCGACAAACCGGTCATGGGCCAGCTGGGGCCGGAGCTGATGAAGCCGCGCTACTGGCGCTGCGACGGTCCGGCGCGCGCCGCGGCGCCGCCCGCCGAACCCGCGACCGCCGCCCCCAAGCCGCCGGCACCCGCCACGGGCAGCCCGGCCGCCCTCGCCCGGGGCCCCGCGATGGACAAGGCCTGGCGCGCCGCGCTGGGCACGCGGGAAACCGAGCGCTGGCTGGTGCGCCGCGAAGGCCCGGCGCCCGAACCGCAATGGGTGACGGTGGACGGCACGCGCTACCTGCTGCACGCCTTCTGCAAGCCGCACGACTGCTACGACCACAACGCCATCGCGCTGTATGACCAGGGATCTGGCCGGCTCTATGGGCTGGTACAGCGCAACGGGCAGAACCAGCTCCTGGGTGGCCCGTCGCCACAGTTCGCGGGGCAGCTCGACCGGCTCTGGCGCGAGCAGTGGCGCGCCAAGAACTGACGAGTTCCCCTCAGGTCGGCGCGGCGACCACGCGCCAGTCGCCGAAAGCCGCCGCGTCGTTGGGCCATTGATCGGCCCGCTCGGGGCACGACACGCCTTGCGACAGCAACTGCACCGCGCGCAGCACGCCCGCATGCGTGACCCACAGCGCGTCGGCGCCGGTCGCCAGCCAGTCGGCATGCGCCGAGGCCACGCGCTGCATGAAGGCGCGCACGCTCTCGCCGTCGCCTCCTGCGGGGGCATCGGCGAAACGATTCGTCCAGGCCTCGAATTCCTCACGGGCCACGGCCGACCACAGGCGCCCTTCCCAGGCGCCGAAACTCATCTCCGCCAGCCGCGCATCGCGCCGCACCGACAGATCGGGCCGCAGCGCGACGATGGCATCGGCCAGTAGAGCGCAACGCCGCAGCGGCGAACTCCACAGCGCGATGCCGGCCGGCAGCACCGCCGCGATGCGCGCGGCAGCGGCCTGCGTGCCGTCCGCGTGGGCGTCGAGGTCGGTCGCGCCGTAGCACAGGCCCGCCGGCGCGATCACCGGCGCGTGGCGCTGGAGCCAGAGCTGAGCCGTCGCGGTACTCATGCCTTCCACGCCAACGCGAGGTAGATCGCCAGTTCGCACACCTGCTGCGTCGCCCCGAGCCCGTCGCCCGTGAAGCCCTGCAGCCGACGCACGAAGAGCCGCGCCATCCAGCCGCCGGCGAGCACCAGCGCCGCGAGCGCCGCGCCCACATGCACCGCGTCGTGCGCGCACAGCAGCAGCGCCACGGCGGGCGCAGCCCACAGCACGGCGACGAGCAGCGCACCGCCGCTGATCGCATCGGCGAGCGGCTTGGCTTTGCTGCCGCTGCTGTCGCCCACGTAGGGCAGCCAGCGGATCAGGAACAGCGGCACCAGCCGCGACAGCACGTGCGCGCCAACGATGGACACCGCCGCCACGTCCAGCCCGCGCGCGGCGAGTGCGGCGAGCAGGCCGAACTTCAGGCCCAGCGCCAGCACCAGCGCGACCGCGCCGAAGGCGCCGATGCGCGAGTCCTTCATGATCTCCAGCGCGCGCTCGCGGCTGGCCGAACCACCGAGGCCGTCGGCCACGTCGGCCAGGCCGTCCTCATGGAAGGCGCCCGTGAGCATCACGGTGGCGACGGTGCTCAGCACCGCGGCAACCAGCGCCCCAGCCACGCCCGGCAGACCCGCCCCCACGGCAACGAACACAGCCGCCGCCACCCCGCCCGCGATCCAGCCGATGGCCGGCAGATGCGCCGCGGCAGCGCGCAGCATCTGCGGGCTGAAGCCGACCCAGGCCGCGAGTTTTCCCGTCACCGGCACGCGGGTGAAGAACTGGACGGCCAGCAGGAAATGGCGCACGCCGTTCATTGCTGGCGCGACACGCCCGCCGATTCGAAGCTCGCCATCTCGCGCAGGATGCGGCAGGCCGATTCGAGCAGCGGCCACGCCAGCGCACCGCCCGAGCCCTCGCCCAGTCGCAGGTCGAGGTTCAGCAAGGGCTCGAGCCCGAGGTGTTTCAGCAGCAGCGTGTGCCCGGGCTCCGCCGAGCTGTGCGCCGCCACGCAGCGCTGCGTCACCTGCGGCCGGATCGCCTGCGCGACCAGCACGGCGGCGCTGGCGATGAAGCCGTCGACCACGATCACGCGCCGCTCCTGCGCCGCCTGCAGCACGGCGCCGACCAGCGTCGCCACCTCGAAGCCGCCGAACGCGGCCAGCGCGTCGAGCGGCGCGGTCGCGCCCGCGTGCAGGGCGAGCACCTCGCGCAGCACCTCGCGCTTGCGCGCGAGGCCATCGGCATCGAGCCCCGTGCCGGCGCCGGTGCACAGGCCAATGTCCAGCCCGGCCAGGCGCGACAGCAGCAGCGCCGCGGACGAGCTGTTGCCGATGCCCATTTCGCCCAGCAGCAGCGCGTTGCCCGGCAGCGCGCGCACCACCTCGCGCCCGTTGGCGATGGCCCGGGCGCACTGCTCGGGCGTCATGGCGGGGCCGGCCGAGGCGTCGGCCGTGCCGGCGGCGATGCGCCGCGACACCAGGCCGGGGCGCGGCTGGAAGTCGCGCCGCACGCCGCAATCGACCACGGTGAGCGCCAGGCCGTGCTGGCGCGCCAGCACGCTGACGGCCGCGCCGCCGGCCAGGAAGTTCTCGACCATCTGCCAGGTCACGTCGCTCGGATAGGCCGACACGCCGCGCGCCGCCAGCCCGTGGTCGCCCGCACACACCAGCATCTGTGGCGCGTCGAGCACCGGCTGCTCGGTGCCGAGGATGGTGCCGATGCGCAGCGCCAGCGCTTCGAGGCGGCCCAGCGCGCCGACGGGCTTGGTCTTGTTGTCGAGCGCGGCCTGCAGGCGCGCCGCGAGCGCGGCGTCGGCGATGTCTGGAATGGCGGGAATCAAATCGGTGTCGGTCATGCGATCAGGCCGGCGAGCACGCCGGCGTCGAAGTGGGTGTCGATGAAGTCGGCCAGGCCGTCGAAGGTGGCGTCCAGCGTGGGCGCCGTGGTGCCGAACAGCGCCTGCAGCGCGGCCGGGTCCTCGAACAGGCCGTGCAGGTACAGGCCCAGCACGTTGCCGCGCGCGTTCTGCCAGGCCAGGCCCTCGGGCATCACGGCGCGGCCGTCGTGGGCCAGTTGCGGGTGGGCCGCGGTCTGGCCGTGGTGGATTTCGTAGCCGGCGATGCGCACGCCCGCCAGCGCGGCCCAGGGGCCGTCGACCAAATCGGCCGAAAAGGTCGCCTCGCGGTGCCGCACCGTCTTCTCGCGTTCGAACACGGTCACGAGCGGCAGCAGCCCGAGCCCGGGCGCGTTGCCGTCGATGCCATGCGGATCGACCAGCGCCTCGCCCAGCATCTGCAGCCCGCCGCACACGCCCAGCACGGCGCCGCCGCGCCCGGCGTGCTCGGCCACCGCGCGGTCCAGCCCCTGCGCGCGCAGCCAGGCCAGGTCGCCGCTCGTGTGCTTGGAGCCGGGCAGCACGATCCAGTCGGCGCCGGCCACGTCGGCCGGCGTGCGGGCCCAGACCAGGCGCACACCGGGCACGTTCTTCAGCGCCTGGAACTCGTCGAGGTTGCTCAGGCGCGGGTACGCGACCACCGCCACGGTGCGCGTGACCACGCCGCTGGCGCGGCTGCGGTCGTCGAACACGCCGTCTTCCTCGGGCAGGCCGTGCTGCCACCACATGGGCAGCGTGGCCACGGTGGGCACGCCGGTCAGCGCCTGCAGCTGCTGCGGCGCGGGCGCCAGCAGCGACGCATCGCCCCGGAACTTGTTGAGCACGAATCCATGGATGAGCGCCCGGTCGGCCTCGGGCAGCAGCGCCCAGGTGCCGTACAGGTGGGCGAAGGCGCCGCCGCGGTCGATGTCGGTCGCCAGCAGGCAGCTCGCCTGGGCGTGGCGGGCGACGCGCAGGTTGACGATGTCGCTGGCCATGAGGTTGATCTCGGCCGGCGAACCCGCGCCTTCGATGACGACCACGTCATTCTCCGCGCGCAGGTCGTCGAAGGCCTGCGCGATCTGCGGCCAGACGCGTTCGCTGCGCCCGCGCCACGGCAGGGTCGACAGCGCCTCGCTCACCTGCCCCATCAGCACCACCTGGCTGTGGGTGTCGCGCTCGGGCTTGAGCAGCAGCGGGTTCATGCGCACGTCGGGCACGGCGTTCGCAGCCAGGGCCTGGAAGTACTGGGCGCTGCCGATCTCGCCGCCCTCGACCACGCGGGCGTTGTTGCTCATGTTCTGCGCCTTGAAAGGCGCCACCCGCAGCCCCTGGCGGGCATACCACCGGCACAGCGCAGTGGCCAGCCAGCTCTTGCCGGCACCGCTGGTGGTGCCCAGGACCATGACGCAGCGCGCCGGTCCGCTTGTCGCTCTAGAACTCATCCGGGGATTGTCGTTGAGCGCCGAACTGAAACCGGAAGGCCGACTCAGACGTAATAAGGATGAGGCCTCTCAGGGCCGCACCGGAAAATCATGTCCGCCCTCAACGATCTGGCGCTGACGGTCGAGGAACGCGAGCCGGGCCGGTTCTACTGGCTCCTGCTCGAAGCCGTCCACGACACCGGCAGCACCTCCGACACGCTCGGCTACCGGCCGCTGCGGGTGGCTGCGCGCCCGCAATCCAGCTATTCGAGCGCGCTCGCGCTGGGTGCGGTGGCGCTGAAACAGGCCGCCGCCACGGCGACGCACCCGAGCGCTGGCGACCGCGCCTGAGCCCGGATCGACCCGATCAGCGGGTCGCCACCTTCTCGGCCGCCGGCACGTCCCAGCCGCCGCCGATGGCGCGGATCAGCCCCACCGTCGCCTGGTACTGGGCCGACTTCACCTGCAGCGCCTGGCGCCGGTTGCGCAGCTCGCTGCGGCGCGCGTCGAGCAGGTCGAGCTGGCTCACGTAGCCGTTGCGGTAGCGCGTGTCCGACAGGCTGGTGGCGCGCTGGGCCGAGGTCACGGCCTGCGCCTGCACCACCGACTGCTCCTGCAGGATGCGGATGGCGGCCAGCTGGTCTTCGACCTCCTGGAACGCCACCAGCACCTGCGAGCGGTAGCTGGCCAGTGCGCCGTCGAGCTGGGCGTTGGCGCCCTGCACGCCGGCCTCGCGGCGCCCGCCGTCGAAGATCGGCAGCGACAGCAGCGCGCCCACGCCCCACGAGCGGGCCGACCACTTGAAGAGGTCGCCGATCTCGGGCGAGGCGTAGCCGGCCGCGCCGGTCAGCGAGATGTTCGGGAACCACGCGGTCTGCGCCACGCCCACGCGGGCCTGCGCCGCCATGACGGCGCTCTGCGCGGCCGACACGTCGGGCCGGCGCGTGAGCACGGTGGACGGCACGCCCGGCGGGATCACCGGCAGCGCGGTCGCCCAGTCGTCGGGCCGCATGCCGAAGCTGGAGGCCGAATCGCCCACCAGCACGGCCAGCGCGTGTTCCACCTGCGCGCGCTGGCGGTCGAGCGCGAGCGCGTCCGACTCAGTGGACGACACCTCGGTCTGCACGCGCGCCACGTCGAGCTCGGCGATGTCGCCGGCCTGCTGGCGACGCTGCGTGAGGCGCAGCGTGTCGCGGTAGGCGGCGACCGATTCGCGCACCAGCACGCGTTCGGCGTCGAGCGCGCGCAGCTGCAGGTAGGTCTGCGCCACCTCGGCCTGCACGGCAAGCCGGGTGCTCTGCAGCAGCGCCTCGCGGCCGGCCGCGTCGAGCTTGGCCGCATCGGCCGCGCCCGAGAGGCGCCCGAACAGGTCGACCTCGTACGAGAAGGTGGCGCCGATGTTGGTCATGGTGCCGGGCCGGGTGCTGGCCGTGGCCTTGTCCAGGCCCGCACCGCGGTTGGCGCCGACGCCCAGGCCGATCTGCGGCAGGCGGTCGGCCTGGGCGCTGCGCGCCAGCGCGCGGGCCTCGGCCAGCCGCGCGGCGGCGGCCTGGATGTTGGTGTTGTCGACCTCGGCGCGCTGGATCAGCGTGTTGAGCACCGGGTCGTTGAACGCCAGCCACCACTCGCCGCGCGGCTGCGCCTCGGCGGGCGTGGCCCGGGTGAAGCCTGCGGGCGCCGTGGCACCCGGCTGTTCCTTGAACTGCGCGGCGGTCGGCACCGTGGGCATGCCCGAAGGCACGCTGGCGCAACCGGCCAGCACCAGGGCCGCCACCAGCGGCAGCATGGCGGTGCGCAAGGGGCGCATCAGGGTTGGGATTGCGAATGTCATGGACAACCTTCTTTCTTCTTGTCGATCAGTCATGCGCGCCATGCGAGGGGCGCGGCGAGGCCGGCACCGGGTGCAGCCCGCCACCGCCGCCACCGTGCGAAGGCACCACCGGATGGTCGGCCGACACGAAGTCATCGCCGTGCGGCACTTCGCCGTGCAGCTTGAGCGGCCGGTTGCCCGCCAGGCGGCGCATCAGCACATAGAACACCGGCGTCAGGAACAGGCCGAAGGCCGTCACACCGATCATTCCGGCGAACACCGCCACACCCATCGCCTTGCGCATCTCGGAGCCGGCACCGGTCGAGAGCACCAGGGGCAGCACGCCCATCACGAAGGCCAGCGAGGTCATCAGGATCGGGCGCAGGCGCAGGCGGCTGGCTTCGATCGCGGCCTGGATCGGCGTGCGTCCGGCGAACTCCAGCTCCCGTGCGAACTCCACGATCAGGATCGCGTTCTTCGCACTCAACCCCACCAGCACGATCAACCCGATCTGCGTGAAGACGTTGTTGTCGCCTCCCGAGATCCACACGCCCGCCATCGCGGCCATGATGCCCATCGGCACGATCAGGATGATCGCGATCGGCAGCGTCAGGCTTTCGTACTGCGCGGCCAGCACCAGGAACACCAGCAGGATCGCCAGCGGGAACACCAGGAAGGCGGAGTTGCCGGCCAGGATTTCCTGGTAGGTCAGCTCGGTCCACTCGAAGCTCACGCCCTTGGGCAGCGTCTCGGCCGCGATCTTGGTGATCACGTCCTGCGCCTGGCCCGACGAATAGCCAGGGGCCGGGCCACCGTTGATGTCGGCGGCCAGGTAGCCGTTGTAGCGCATGGCGCGTTCCGGACCGAAGGTCGAGTTGACCTTCATCAGCGTGGCCAGCGGCACCATTTCGCCCGAGGTCGAGCGCACCTTCAGCATGCCCACGTCTTCGGCACGGGCGCGGTAAGGCGCATCGGCCTGGACGCGCACGGAGTACGTGCGGCCGAACTTGTTGAAGTCGTTGGCGTACAGGCTACCGAGGTAGATCTGCATCGTGTCGAAGATGTCCGTCACCGGCACGCCGAGCTGACGCGCCTTGGTGCGGTCGATGTCGGCGTACAGCTGCGGCACGTTGACCTGCCAGCTCGTGAACATGCCCGTCAGCTCGGGGGCTGCATACGCCTTGGCCATGAAGGCCTTCACCGCGACGTCCATCTGGTCGTAGCCGACCGAGGCGCGGTCTTCGATCTGCAGCTTGAAGCCGCCGGTCGTGCCCAGGCCTGCCACCGGTGGCGGCGGGAACATCACGATGAACGCATCCTGGATGCTCGAGAACGCACCGTTGAGCTGGCCCGCCACCGCACCGCCGCTCTGGTCGGCGCGCTTGCGCTGGTCGAAGGGCTTGAGCGTGGCGAACACGATGCCCGAGTTGGAACTGTTGGTGAAGCCGTTGATCGACAGGCCCGGGAAGGCAATGGCGTCTTCCACGTTCGGGTTCTTCTTCATGATCTCGCCCATGCGGGTGATCACCTCTTCCGTGCGGTCGAGCGTGGCACCGTCGGGCAGCTGGGCAAAACCAATGAGGTACTGCTTGTCCTGCGCCGGTACGAAGCCGCTGGGCACCGCCTTGAAGAGGCCGAAGGTCACGCCGACCAGCGCCAGGTAGATCACCAGCATCAGCGTCTTGCGCGAGATCACGCGCTTGACGCCGCCGCTGTAGGCCTCGGAGCCGCGATGGAAGAACTTGTTGAAGCCGCGGAACAGCCAGCCGAAGGCCTTGTCCATGCCGCGCGTCAGGGCGTCCTTGGGCTGGTCATGGCCGCGCAGCAGCAGTGCGGCAAGGGCCGGCGACAGCGTCAGCGAGTTGATGGCCGAGATCACCGTCGAGATCGCGATGGTCACCGCGAACTGCTTGTAGAACTGGCCCGTGAGACCGCTGATGAACGCCAGCGGCACGAACACGGCCACGAGCACCAGCGCGATGGCGATGATGGGGCCCGACACTTCGCGCATCGCGCGGTACGTGGCCTCACGCGGCGTGAGCCCCGCCTCGATGTTGCGCTCGACGTTCTCCACCACCACGATGGCGTCGTCCACCACGATGCCGATCGCCAGCACCAGCCCGAACAGGCTCAGCGCGTTGATCGAGAAACCGAGGATGTGCAGCACCGCGAAGGTACCGATCACCGACACCGGCACGGCCAGCAGCGGAATGATCGACGCGCGCCACGTTTGCAGGAACAGGATCACCACGAGCACCACCAGCGCGATGGCTTCGAGCAGCGTGTGGATCACCGATTCGATCGATGCACGCACGAACTGCGTCGGGTCATACGCGATGCGGTATTCCAGGCCTTCGGGCATGTTCTTGTTCAGCTCTTCCATCGTCTTGCGAACGTTGGACGAGATGTCGAGCGCATTGGAGCCCGGTGCCTGGAACACGCCCATGCCGACGGCCGGGTCGTTGTTCAGCAGCGAACGCAGCGAGTAGTCGGCGGCGCCCATTTCGAGGCGGCCGATGTCGCGAAGGCGCGTGACGGCGCCGTCGGTGCCGCTCTTGACGATGATGTCGCCGAACTCTTCTTCGCTCTGCAGGCGCCCTTGCGCATTGATCGACAGCTGCATGTCCACGCCCGACAGGCCCGGCGAAGCGCCGACCACGCCGGCCGCGGCCTGCACATTCTGGCCACGGATGGCAGCCACCACGTCGCTCGCCGAGAGGCCGCGCTGCGCGACCTTCTGCGGGTCGAGCCACACGCGCATGGAGTAGTCGCCGCCGCCGAAGATCTGCACCTGGCCCACGCCTTCGATGCGCGCGAGCGGGTCCTTCACGTTCAGCACCGCGTAGTTGCGCAGGTAGTTGATGTCGTAGCGGTTGTTCGGCGAGACGAGGTGAACCACCATCGTCAGGTCGGGTGCGCTCTTGACGGTCGTGATACCGAGGCGCCGCACTTCTTCGGGCAGGCGCGGCTCGGCTTGCGAGACGCGGTTCTGCACCAGCTGCTGGGCCTTGTCGGGATCGGTGCCGAGGCGGAAGGTGACGGTCAGCGTCATCACGCCGTCGGTCGTCGCCTGGCTGCCCATGTAGAGCATGCCTTCGACGCCGTTGATCTGCTCTTCGAGCGGCGTGGCCACCGTTTCAGCGATCACCTTCGGGTTGGCGCCGGGGTACGTTGCGCGCACCACCACCGAAGGCGGCGCGACTTCGGGGTACTCCGAGATCGGCAGGCCGCGCAGCGCAATCAGGCCTGCGATCAGCATCAGAAGCGACAGCACGCCGGCAAAGATCGGCCTGTCGATGAAGAATTTTGAGAGATTCATGTTGGTTCTCCGGCGGGCGCCAGGGCGCCCTCCTCCGAAATCAGGACTTCGCGGCCTCGGCCACGCGTTCCGGTTGTTGTTGCTTCGTATCGAGCTTGGCGTCCATGGTCACGGTCTGCGGCACCACCAGCGCACCCGGGCGGATGTGCTGCAGGCCGTTCACCACCACGCGGTCGCCGGCCTTCAGGCCCTTGCTCACCACGCGCAGGCCGTTGATGGGCGCGCCCAGCGTCACCTCGCGGTACATGGCCTTGTTGTCGTCACCCACGACCATCACGAACTTCTTGTTCTGGTCGGTGCCGATGGCACGCTCGCTCACCAGCAGCGCGGTGTCGTTGCGGGCCTGGCCCATGCGGATGCGGGCGAACTGGCCGGGAATGAGCGCGCCGTCCTTGTTGTCGAACGAAGCACGCACGCGCACGGTGCCGCTGCGGGCGTCGACCTGGTTGTCGATCAGCTGCAGCTTGCCGGTGAAGGGCGTGCCTTCGAGGCCGGCGGTGCCCATCTGCACGGGGATCGTGTCGATCTGGCCGCGGGCGCCGGCGTTGGCCGGCAGGTCCTTCAAGGCGCGGGTGATGACCTGCTCGTCGGCGTCGAAGCTCGCGTAGATCGGGCTTACCGACACCAGCGTGGTCAGCACGGGTGCGCCGGGGCCGGCGGCCACGAGGTTGCCCACGGTCACTTCGAGCTTGCCGATGCGGCCCGACACCGGAGCGCGCACCTGGGTGTAGCCCAGGCTCAGGCGTGCGGTCTGCAGCGAGGCTTGCGCGGCGCGCAGGTTGGCTTCGGCTTCACGGCCGGCGTTCACGCGCTCGTCGAGTTCACGCTGCGCGATCGCCTGCTCGTCCCACAGGCGGCGGGCGCGTTCCTGCTCGCTGCGGCTGAAGGCCTGCCGGGCTTGTGCCGACGCAACCTGCGCTTCGGCACGCTCCACCTCGGCGGCGTACGGCGCGGGGTCGATGGTGATCAGCAGGTCGCCCTGCTTCACCAGCGCGCCTTCGCGGAAGTGCACCGCCTGCACGGCGCCTGCCACGCGGGAGCGCACATCGACGCGTTGCACGGCTTCGAGCCGGCCCGAGAACTCGTCCCAGGCGTTGATCTCGCTCGACGCCACGGTGGCGACCGACACCGGCGTGCCCTGTTGCGCGGCGACCGGGGCCGTGGCCTCGGCCTTGAAGCTGTACATGCCCACCACCGCGGCGGCCACGGCCAGCACCGCGGTGAGGCCGGTGACGGCGGGCCACAGGCTCTTGCGAGCAGCGGAAGACAGCGATTGTTCGTTCTTGTTCGACATGATGGTTCGTCCTTCTCGATGACTTTTTCGGGATGCAACAGGCCATCCCGGCGCCGGCGGCGTCAGGAGGCGGAATTCAGGGAACAGAAAGCCCTGCCACCCGCCTCGGTGGAGGCGGCGGCTTGGTTCAGGGGGCGGAGCGGACCCTCGCGGGCCTAGCTGGGCTCAGGGACCGCCGGGGGCGGTGTGGTGGCGCTGAAGAACTCGCGGAAGTGCTGCTGCACGCTGGCTGCGCAGGATGCGCATCCCACGGCCTCGGTGTCGTACAGCGCCTTGGGCCAGTTGTCGGCGCCGGTCAGCACGCTGCTCGTGACCTCGATGCCGGCCGAGCGCAGACGGCCCGCAAAGGTCATGGCCTCGTCGCGCATCGCGTCGTCGGGCCCCACCAGCACCAGCGCCGGTGCCAGGGCGGCCAGCCGCAGCGATCCGCTGGGCACCGCATAGGGGTGCGTAGCGTTCGAAGGACAGCTCAGGTACTTGGCCCAGCCCGTGGCCCAGCGGCACTCGGCGGCGTCGTTGGTCGCGTTGCGCAGCGAGGCGGTGCCGGCGCACGGGTCGAGCATGGGCGACAGCAGGATCTGCCCCGCCAGCGGCGGATGGGCGCGGTCGCGGGCCACCAGGGCCACGCTGGCCGCCAGGTTGCCGCCGGCCTCTTCGCCGGCCAGGTACACCTGGGCGCCCTTGCCGCCGAGCTTCACGCGCTGCTTGTAGAGCCATTCGAGCGCCGCATAACCCACCTCGACCGGCTCCGGGAACGGGGCCGCCGGGGCCAGCGGGTAGTCGAGCGAGACCACCACCGCGCCCGCCCCGGCCAGCAGCCGGGCCACGTTGCGGCCGTTGTCGAGGTTGCCGCAGATGAAGGTGCCGCCATGGAAGTGCAGCACCAGCGGCACGGTCTCGCCCCGTGGACGCTGACCGTAGACACGGGCAGCCACGGGCTCGCGGCCGGGCAGCTCGATCGACAGATCGGACTCCACGCCTTGCGCCGCGGCAAGCGCAGCAGCTTCAGCGGACCGGGACGATGGACGGGGTGACATGGGCGACCTCAGGGGGATGGGCGATGGTTGAAATATAAGGCGCTACAAGCGCGTTGAAACAGGAAACACAGCCCTACTCTGTTTCCAAACGGAGAACAATCGGGCATACCGTAGGGGCGCATTCCTTGTGTGAGAATCCGCCTCCTTCCGGCATACGCCGGTCTCCCTGAACAGGCATTCGATGGATCAAATCCAGGCAATGCGGATCTTTGTCCGCGTGGTCGAAGCCGGCACCTTCACCCGTGCCGCCGACTCTCTGGCCCTGCCCAAGGGCACCGTCACCAAGCAGATCCAGGCGCTGGAATCGCGCCTGCGCGTGAAGCTGCTCAACCGCACGACCCGGCGCGTCACCGTCACGCCCGACGGCGCCGCCTACTTCGAGCGCGCGGCGCGGCTGCTGAACGACTTCGACGACATGGAAGCCAGCATGACGAATGCTCAGGCCAACCCCACGGGGCGGCTGCGCATCGATGTGGGCACCTCGGTGGCGCAGCAGATCATCCTGCCCAACCTGGCCAGCTTCTGCGACCGCTACCCCGACATCCAGGTCGACCTGGGCGTGAGCGACCGCACCGTCGACCTGATCAGCGACAACGTCGACTGCGTGATCCGCGCCGGCGAGCTCAGCGACCAGTCGCTGGTGGCGCGCCGCATCGGCACCCTGCACTTCGTCACCGTGGCCTCGCCGGCCTACATCAAGCGCTATGGTGCGCCGCAGCATCCGAACGACATCGAGAAGCGCCACCACGTCGTGAGCTACTTCTCGGGCACCACCCGGCGCGTGTACCCGCACGAGTTCAAGAAGGGCGACGAGTACATCGAGCTCAACGGCCCCTACCGCGTGTCGGTCAACGAGAGCAATGCGCACATGACGGCCGTGCTCGCGGGCTTCGGCCTGTCGCAGTGCATCACCTTCACCGCCGAGCCGCTGCTGGAAAGCGGCGAACTCGTCGAGGTGCTGGCCGACTGGCAGCGCGACCCGCTGCCGATCCACGTGGTGTACCCGCCGAACCGGCACCTGAGCGCGAAGGTGCGGGCGTTTGTGGACTGGGCGGCGGATCTGTTCGCGAAGAATCCGCGGTTGCAGCGGCGCTGAGGGGCGCCCTTCCCCGTCTTTTCAGGGCTGGATCAGCGCCGCCAGCGCACGCGCCGAGGGCGATTCTTCCCGCCCCAGGTGCTCGACCAGGCTGCGCCGGTCGGCCTCGGTGCGCTGCTGCGAGAGAAAGCGCTTGCCGCTCAGCGCGAGGATGTCGATCTCGAACCCGACCAGCCGCTGCAACGCGTCGTCGACGAACTCGGGCGATGCATCGGCCAGCGACCAGGGCTCGTCGCGCCCCGCTTCCTGCGACCGCGTCAGCGCTTCGAGATGCGTGCGCAGCCAGGCGGCGTCTTCGATGAACCGCAACCGCCCCGTCGCCTGCACCGCGATGTAGTTCCAGCTCGGCGCCAATCGCCCGCTGCGCTGGCCGTTGACGTACCAGCGCGGGGAGATGAACGCGTTTGGGCTCTGGAATACGACGGTGACGTCGCAGCCGCCTCGCGCCTCGCTGGTCCACAGCGCATGGCTGCGGGCCACGTGGCCTGCCAGCACACCGTGCGTGCCGCGATCGATCACCTCCAGCGGCAGCAAGTTGGCATCGACCGCCCCGCCCGCGACCGTGAAGAGCGTGGCCAGCGGGTAGGCACGCATGAGCCGGTGAAGCTCGTCGCGCGCCTCGATGGCGAAGAGGGGCTGGATGTGCACGGGGGAGGCCTTTCGGGGGATCGATGCGCGTCGAGTATTGCGCCCCCTCCCGTCCAACGCAGTCGCGTGGAGGTCACCCACCCGCCACGGGTCAGTAGACCGGCTCGCAGCGCACGTCCGTCTTCACCGAATTCGCAATGAAGCACTCCTCATGCGCCCGATGGTGCATGTTCGCGATCTGCTCGTGCGTCGGCAGGTTCTCACCCGAAAACTCAACCTGAGGACGCAGCGTGACGACGGTCATCGCCATCTTTCCTTCGGCGTTCTTCTCCATCACGCCCGTGGCCGCGTCGATATAGCGATCGACCACGAACTTGCGCTTCACCGCCATGGTGAGGAACCACAGCATGTGGCAGCTGGACAGCGAGGCCACGAACATCTCTTCCGGATCGACCGCCGACGCGTCGGAGAACGGCAGCGGCACGACGTGCGGCGACGAGGAGCCCGGCACCTGCGCACCGCCGTCGAAGCGCAGCACGTGGTGGCGGCTGTAGGTGTTGGCCAGGAAGTCCTGGTCGCCCCGCTCCCAAACGATCTCGGCGGTGTACTCGGACATGGGTCGTGCTCCTCGATGGATGGAATGAATGGATGTCAGACGGTCATCAGCTTCACGATCAGCGGCACCAGCAGCGCGGTCGCGATGCCGTTGAGCCCCATCGCCAGCGCAGAGAACGCACCCGCGGTCTCGTTCACCTGGATGGCACGCGCGGTGCCGATGCCGTGTGCCGCCATGCCGACGGCAAAGCCGCGCACCGCGGGTTCCTTGATGCGCAGCAGATTCAGCAAGCCCGTGGCCATGATCGCGCCCGAAATGCCGGCGATGGCCGCGGCCACGGCCGCCAGCGACGGCAGGCCGCCGATCTTCTCGGCCACGCCCATCGCGATCGGCATGGTGGCCGACTTGGGCGCGAGCGACATCAGGAGCTCGTGCGAACCGCCGAGCACCCAGCCGATGCCGATGGCCGACACGATGGCGGCCACCGAGCCCACCAGCAGCGCCACACCGATCGGCAGCCACAGGCGCCGCAGCCGGCCGACCTGGCTGTACAGCGGCACGGCCAGCGCCACGGTGGCCGGGCCGATCAGGAAGTGGACGAACTTGGCGCCCTCGAAGTAGGTGTCGTACGGCGTGCGCGTGAGCAGCAGCACGCCCACGATGACGATCACCGACACCAGCACCGGGTTGACCATCGGGTTGCGCCCGCTGCGCGCATGCAGCCACAGCGCGCCCAGGTAGGCCAGCAGCGTGAGCGACAGCCACAGCAGCGGCGATTGGGCCAGGAAGACCCAGATTTCAGAGAGCTTGGCGGGCGCGTTCATTCCGCGTCCTTGCCCGTGATGCGGATCATCCAGCGCAGCGTGAGCGCGGTCACCGCCATGGTGAAGGCGCCGCCCACGACGCCGGCCGCCAGGAACGGCAGCCACTCGCGCCCCACGCGCTCGAAATGCAGCATGACGCCGGTCACCGCCGGGATGAACAGCAGCATCAGGTTGCGCAGCAGGTGGCCCGAGGTGTCGGTCAGTTCCTGCGGCACGCCGCCGCGCACCAGCAGGCCGACGAACAGCAGCAGCATGCCGATCAGCGGACCGGGAATCGGCAGCGACAGCCACTGCACGAGCAGTTCGCCGGCAAGCTGGCACAGGAAGAGCGTGGTGATCGCGTAGAGCATGGGCCTGTTCGTTTTCCTTTTCTTGAGACGGCCCTATTGTGGTGCGAGGTGCGTTCAGCCGCTGTGTCGTGCGGCGCTGGCCCTCGCCCACGCGGCCTTCAAGGCCTGCTGGCTGGCCGGCGGCAGCACACCCAGGCGCAGGTGCCCTGGCAGGCCGAAGGAGGCGCAGTCGCGCAGCTTGATGCCCTCGGCGCGCAGCGCGGCGGCGCGGGGTGGGTATGGCACGTCGGGTTGCGCACCGAAGAAGTTGGCGTCGCCGGGCAGCACCTGCCAGCCCAGCGATTCGCACACGGCGCGCTGCCGTGCCTTCCAGTCGCGCAGGATGTCGAGGCTGCGCGCCAGCCAACCTTGCGCTTCGTCGGTGGTCCAGGTCGTGAGCAGCGCCACGCCGTGCGTGCCCAGCGGCCACGACGGCGCGAGGGGCGCGATCCGCTCCAGCAGCGGGCCCGCCACGTCGGCGTTCGCGGGCGCGATGGCGTAGGCGGCGCGGATGCCCGTGAGGCCCATGGCCTTGTTCGGTGTCCACAGCTGCCAGAGGCGGTCGCGCTGCGTGGCGTCGTGCGAGGGCTGGCCTTCGAGGCGCAGCGGCTCGTAGGCCATGTCGAGCACGCAGACGGCATCGCTGGCGGCATGCTGCGCGATGTCGGGTTGCGGCTGGCCGAACGGGCTGGACGGTTCGCAGCACCAGCGCAGCGCGGCGCCGTCGGCCTCCTCAGGTGCGCGCTTCACGCCGAGGCCCCAGGCCTGGGCCGAACGTTCGTAGTCGCCGTAGCTGTGCGCGGGCAACCAGACCTCTCCGCCGCCGCTCTGTGCCACGACCGCGCTGATGCGGTGGATGAATTCGCTCGCGCTCGCGGCGATCGCGATGCGCTCTTCGGACACGCCGTGGAAATCGGCAAGCGCGGAACGCAGCGCGGTGTAGCGCGGATCGGGATAGTGCGCCGCGTCGGCCTCGCGCAGCGCAGCCAGCACCGCGGGACACGAGCCGACCGCGTTGCCGTTTGTCGAGAAGTCGTGCGGCGCGGCACCCGTCTCGTCGGGACCGCCATGCACCATGGATTGATTCGTCATGCCCACCTCGCCAGCAACGGCGACAGCATCGCGAGCGAAGCGATCACCGCCAACCCCCACGCCGCCCGTTCGCCGAGCTGCGCGGTTCGCGCGGTGTCGGCCGATGTGGCGGCCCGCCCTTCCCCGTTCAGCGCATACACACCCGGCTTCGCAAGCCGCACACCCAGCAGCAGCGCCATCGCCCCCATCGGCCAGCCGCTGTTCGGCGACGGCGTGCGGCGCGCCTCGCGGGCCACGCCGCGCGGCCAGCGGCCGGCCGCGAGGGCCAGCAGCAGCACGGTCAGGCGCGCGGGCATCCACGAGAGCACGTCGTCGGCGCGCGCGGCCCACTTGCCGAACCAGGTCCAGTCGCGCCCGCCGCGTTCGCCACGGTAGCCCCACATGGCATCGGCGGTGTTGGCGAAACGGTAGAGCGCCGCGCCCGGCAGGCCGAACAGCACGAACCAGAACACGGGCGCCACCAGCGAGTCGTTGAGGTTCTCGGCCAGCGACTCGATGGCGCTCTCGCGCACCTCGCGCTCGCTCAGCACCGAGACATCGCGGCTCACGAGGCGCGCGAGCCGGGCGCGGCCCGCGTCGAGCGATTCGCCCAGCGCGGCTTCGACCGCCTGCACCTCGTCGCGCAGCATGCGCCACGCGAAGAGCGGCTTGAACGCGAGCCCGAGCACCACGGCCATGCCCCAGACCGGCAGCCATTGCATCGCCAGGCTCTGCACCGCCGACGCGACGGCGAACGCCGCCATCGCGCCCACGCACCAGCCGAGCGCGCCCATCGCGAAGCCCGGCAGGTCGCGCGGCCTGGCGTCGGCGGCGCGCGGCGCGAGGCGGCTGCCGATCCAGTCCAGGTAGCGGCCCATCCACACGACCGGATGCAGTGCGGCGGGCGGCTCGCCCAGCCAGCGGTCGACGGCCAGTGCCAGCCACAGGGCGGCGACCAGCGCGAGGGCGAAGACGGTGAAGGGATCGAGCGCGGGCATGGCAGGCATTCTCGTGAATCAGGCGGCGGGCACGGCCCGGCCGCGCCGCCATTGCACCAGCGCGCCGATGGCCAGCAGCAAGGCGGCGCCGAATGCGGCGAGCAGGCGCGGCAGCACGGCGGATGGTGGCGGGGGCGATGGGGTGTCGGCGATGGGCTTCAACTGGAGGCCGGCCACCGGTTGTGCGAGGTCCGCTGCGGCGGGCGATGCGGGTGCGGGCTGGCTCGCTTCGACGGGCGCGACGGCGGGTGCGACGACGACCGGTGCAGGAGCGGTAACAGGCGACGGCGCCAACGCAGCCTGCGCAAACCGCTGCACCGCCTCGTTGCGCTCCCGCAACCCCGTGGCGCGCAGCGCTTCCGTGTAGGCCTGCGCCAGCTCGCGCCGCGTCGCGGCATCGGGCGTCCAGTAGTTCAGCCGCACGGCATCGAGCATGCGCTCCAGCGTCTGCGCGAAGGCGGCGCGGTTCTCGCGCTCCAGCCACTGCCGCGTGCCGAGCTGGTAGGTGTCGCGCACATAGACCTCGTGCAGCGACTGCCAATGGTCCGCGCGCACGGCCGCGGGCGCGGTCGCCTGCCAGCCCCAGAGGAACTGCGCGGTCTTGAGCACCTGCAGCGCGCCGCTGTAGCCCTCGGCCTTCTGCGCCTCGATCCACTGCGGGTGCAGGTAGCGCGTCTGCATCTCGCGCGCGATGGCGCCGGCCGCGGTGTCGGTGCGCACGGCCGCGCCGTCGCGCAGGTTCTGCACGTACAGCGCCGGGTCCTTGCCCGTGAGGTGGCGCACGGCCAGCGCGATGCCGCCCAGGTACTGGAACGGGTCGTCGTTGGTCAGCACGCCGTAGAGGTTGGAGGTGCGCGCCATGAGCGCCGCATCGACCTGCGCGAGGTTGCCCGCGAAGGCGCCCGGGCGCGTGGCGCCGTCGAGGCCGCGTCCGTAAGCGTGGCCCATGCGGTCCATGTAGAGCCCGGCCATCTGCGCGTCGCCGCCGCCGCGCTGCTGGCCCTTCCAGAGCTCGGTGGCGAGCACCGCTTCCTCGAGCCCGGCGCCGTAGCTGCCCTGCTCGTTCGAGAACACGCGCGCGGTCGACCAGCGCCGCGCCTCGGCCACCGTGGCGCCCCCGGCGCGCAGCGTGCGCGCCATCGCCTCGCTGTGCTGCGCGACGGCGTTGCCGGGCTCGTCGAGCGCGGCCACCTGCTGCACGGCCTCGTCGAGCCAGCGCATCACGTGCGGGAACTGGTCGCGGTACGAGCCGGTGACGCTGATCAGCACGTCCATGCGCGGCCGCTTCAGCACCGCGGCCGGCACGATCTCGATGCCGACCATGCGCCCGGCCTCGTCCCAGCGCGGCTTCACGCCGAGTGCGTGAAAGGCCTGGCTCTCGGTCACGCCCTGGTGGCGCGAGGCCTCGCCAGCCCAGAGCGTGAAGGCGATCTTCAGCGGCGCACGGCCGCCGTGGGTGCGAGCGTGCGCGGCGATCCAGTCGTCCATCGCGGCGACGCCGGTGTCCCAGGCGGCGCGCGTGGGCACGCGGCTGGGGTCGAAGCCGTAGAGGTTGCGCCCGGTCGGCAGGCTGTCGGGGTCGCGCACCGGGTCGCCGCCGTAGCGCGACTTCAGGTAACGACCGTCGAGCGCGGTGAGCAGGCCTTCGATTTCCTCGTTGTGGGCCAGCACGGCGTCGAGCGCGCGGGCCCGTGCGGCGAGTGAACGCAAGGGTTCAGCATCGGTGGCGGTGTCGTTGCCCGCCAGCACGACCTCCAGCCAGCGCGCAGGCTTCGAGGCCGCGATGCCCTGCGCATCGGTGAGGAACATCTCGTCGAGGTCTTCGCCCATCGCCTGCGCCACGGGCCTGCCGAGGATCTGCAGGATCGTCTGGCGCCGCCGCTGTGCATCGGGCGCCTCGCCGAAGGTGGCCAGGCCCAGCGGCTGCGCGGTCTGGGCGAGCTCGTCGAGGTACGGATGCAGCACGGCGATGAAGCCGGCGAAGTCGGCGCGGATGCGCGCGGGCGTCCATTGCAGGTCGCGGTCGTAATGCTGCACGACGAACTCGGCCGTCAGGCGCCGTTCCAGCGCGGTCTTCACCGCGCCGGGCGACAGCGTTTCCCAGTCGTGCAGGCGCTCGTGCATGTCCCTCACGCCGGGTCTGAAGCCCGCGGGCGCGAACATCGGCGTCGAATGGCTCACCATGGTCGCGCGGCCGCGGCGCTTGGCGGTGGTCGCCTCGCCGAGGTTGTCCATGATGTACGGGTAGACGTTGGGCACGTCGCCCAGCGCGAGCAGCGGATCGTCCTGCACCGAGAGCCCGCGCTCCTTGCCCGCCGACCACTCGACCGTGCCGTGCGTGCCCACATGCACCAGCGCGTCGGCACCGAAACGGGTGCGCAACCAGAGGTAGGTGGCGAGGTAGCCGTGGCTCAGCGGCACGGCCGCGCGGTGGTACACCTGCTGCGCCTTGTCGGCCACCTGCGTGCCGGGCTCGAAGCGCGGCGGCTGGCGCAGCACGACCACCTGGCCGAACTGCACGCGCGGCACCACGAAGGCCGGTGCGCCGGCCACGGGCCGCAGCATCTTCGAGGCCTCGGGCGGGCCCCAGTAGGCCTCGATGCGGCGTTGCGTGTCGGCGGGCAACGCGCGAAACCAGGCGAGGTACTGCGACAGCGGCAGCGTGTCGGCCAGGCCCTGGTCGAGCAGCGGCTGCAGCGCGTCGCCGCCCTGCGCAGTCGGGTAGTAGGCCTTCATCGTGGCCTGCACCTGCGCAATGACGGCGTCCGCGCCCGGCGCCTCGGTGCGGTAGCCGGCCGCCTGCATCGCGGACAGCATCCGGTCGACGCTGCGCGGCACGTTGAGGAACGACGCGCCGAAGTTGGCCTCGCCCGGCGGGTAGTTGTAGACCAGCATCGCCACGCGGCGCTCGGCGGCGGGCGTGCGCCGCAGGCGCAGCAGCGCGGCGGCCTTGTCGGCCACGGCGTCGATCTGCGCAGGCAGCGGCTGCAGGCTGCCGGTGGCGGCGTCGCGAGCGGTGACCAGCATCGGGTCGGTCATGCCCGCGAGTTCGCTCGGGCTGTAGTAGGCCGCGATGTCGGTCTGCGCGAGGCCGTCCTTGCTGCGCGCCCATTGCGCCGCGTCCATGGCCAGCGAGGGCAGCGTCTGGAGCACGGGCACGCCGATGCGTTCGAGTTCGGCCTTGCGTTCGTTCGGGCTGAACACCAGCGCGGCGTTGATGAGGAGGTCGGCGACGCGACGCTCGCCCTCACCGGCGTGCGTCATGCGGAAGAACAGATCCTTCTGCTGGCGCGGGCCGTAGAAGGCGTAGGCACGCAGGCCGCGCTGCGCGAGCGTGCCGATCAGGCCGTCGAGCCAGCCGGTGTCGTCGCTGGTGAGCGTGGCGCTGTTGACGGCGATGGCGACGGTGCCTTGACCGCCCGGCAACGCCTCGACCGCTGCGATGCTGCTTTCGACGCGCGGCAAGTCGGGGTGATAGAAGCCGGCGAGCGGCAGCGGCATAGGGTCGGGCAGCCCGGCGGCATCGCCGATCCGCACCATCGCTTGCACCGAGGCTTTCAGGTTCGCCTCGCCCGGAAAGCGCCAGTAGGCGCGCAGGCGCTGCGCCCAGGCCGCATCGACGCCGCGCTCGGCCGCGAGCGGCGGCACCTCGGGTGGCTTCTGGCCTTTCGCCACGAGCGCGAATTCACCGATTTGCACATAGGGAACGGAGGTTCGCGCAATGACATCGCCGAAGCGCGCCGCCGCCGACTGGGCGACGCTGAGGTGCGGCGCATCGATGACCAGCAGGCGCGCGCCATCGAGCGCGGCGGCCAGCGTCTCGGGTGCGTCCTGCGCAGCCGACACCACCTGCAGCGGCACGCCGGCCTCGCGCGCCGCCGTCTGCAGCCGCACCACACGCGCAGGCGACACCAGCGCCGTGCTCAACACCACGACACGCGACCCGGCCGCCACCGCAGGCTGCGCCATCAGGCACAGGAGCCCGAGCCAGAAGACGAAAAGCCGCGTCACTTCCCACCCGACGCCGGCACCGCGTCCGCCGGCACGTAGATCATCGTGCCGTCCTTCAGGCGCCAGGCGGTGCCGGCTTTTTCGCCGTCGCCCTGCCCCGTTGCGCCGCTGGCCTTGAAGCGCGTGACCTTCCGGCCTTCGCGCGTGATGATCTCCATGTCGGGCTGGCCCTCGTGGCGGATGACCGTCACCTTGTCCTGCGAGAACGGGTTCACCGGGTTGTTGATGACCGCGATCATCAGCATGCCGATGACGACCATGAAGACGTCGATCAGGTTGATGGTCGAGAGCACCGGGTCGTCGTCATCGCTGTCCAGGCTGCTCAAGATCGAGAACTGGCGTCGGCTCATGACAGCCGGTCCCGCGCGTCGAGCAGCATCACCAGCTCGCGCATGAGCCAGCGGCGGCGCACCGTGTAGACCACGAAGGTGATCGAGGCCGAGGCCAGCGCCACGATCACGGCCGCGAACGCGGGCGCCAAACTCTGCGCCACGCCCTGCGATTCGCCCGAGGCCACGGCCACGAGCGCCGGGCCCATGGGGATCATGGTGGCGATCAGCCCCAGCATCGGCGCCACGCGGCTGCACAGGCGCACGCCCTCGAGCTGCTTGAGCACGACCAGCTCCATCTGCTCCTGGCTGGCCTGCGCATGAGGCTGCAGCACCAGCGCACGCGACGGATCGCCGCGGCGCTGCCACCACTCGATGCCAAAGGCGCCGAGGCAGTACACCGCATAGACGAAAGACAGCAGCACGCCGAGCGTCACGGGCCAGAGGAACAGCCGCGCGAGCTCGAAGAGAACGGTGTCGAAGGCCAGCATCAGGTGGGCTCCACGCAAGAAGATGAAGTGGAAGAAGGATCGAACAGGTCCGACGGCCGGCCCCAGCTTTCGTCGAACACCAGCGACGCAAG
This sequence comes from Variovorax sp. GW821-FHT09D04, assembly GCF_059416405.1. NCBI lineage: Bacteria > Pseudomonadati > Pseudomonadota > Betaproteobacteria > Burkholderiales > Comamonadaceae > Variovorax > Variovorax sp. GW821-FHT09D04. The sequence continues at coordinate 634,322 of NZ_JBWKPA010000003.1, read as the reverse complement.
CGGTGCGCGCTTGGCCCAGCGCTCGCGCTGCAGCATCGGCTCTTCGTAGAACGCATGGACCGGGCCCAGGCACAGCAAGGCGATCGGCTCGGCGCCTTCGGGCAGACCGAGCAGCACGCTCAGCTCGGCGGGATCGAAGAGCGACACCCAGCCCATGCCCAGCCCTTCGGCGCGCGCCGCGAGCCAGAGGTTCTGGATGGCGCAGGAGGCCGAGGCCAGGTCCATCTGCGGCAAGGTACGGCGCCCGAACACATGCGGCTCACGGCCGTCGGCCAGCGTCACCACCAGCAGCTCGGCCGCGTCGAGCACGCCCTGCACCTTGAGGCGCATGAACTCGTCTTCCCGCTGACCGAGTGCGCGGGCGGTGAGCACGCGTTCGCGCTCGACCACCTCGTGCAACTGCCGACGCAGCCCTTCGCCGCGCACGCGGATGAAGCGCCAGGGCTGCATGAAGCCGACGCTGGGGGCATGGTGCGCGGCATCAAGCAGGCGGCGCAGCACCTCGGGCGCCACCTCGCCACCCGCAAAGTGGCGCATGTCGCGCCGCTCGTGGATGGCGCGGTACACCGCCTTCGCCTCGTCGGCCGCGAACGCATGCGCCACCATCGGGTTCAGTCCTCGATGCCGCGCTGCGCCGGGATGCCGGCCTTGAACGCGTGCTTGACCATCTGCATCTCGGTGACGGTGTCGGCCAGCTCGATGATCTCGGGCGGGCAGCGACGGCCGGTGAGCGCGACGTGCACGTGCTTGGGGCGCGCGCGCAGGGTCTCGAGCACGCCTTCGAGCGGCAGCCAGCCGTAGATCAGCGGGTAGGTGATCTCGTCGAGCACCACGAGAAAGAAGTCGCCCGACAGGATCGCGGCCTTGGCCTTTTCCCAGCCGTCGCGCGCGAGCTGGCCCGAGCGTTCGAGATCCTGGCTCTTCCAGCTGAAGCCGTCGCCCAGGCCTTCGATGGGAATGCCGATCTGCTCGAACATGCGGTGCTCGCCGAAGCGCGCCGAAGGCACCTTCATGAATTGGTAGATCTTCACGGCCTTGCCGCGGCCGTGTGCGCGCAACGCGAGGCCGAATGCTGCCGTGCTCTTGCCCTTGCCGTCGCCAGTGTTGACGATGACGATGCCGCGGCGTTCGCCTTCGGGCTTTTCGTAGGGCTTTTCGCTGGGAGGGGTTTCTATTTGCATGAGGGGTTCCGTTCTTGGGTGTTCTTGTGTCCGTTGTTCAGGGCGTGTGCACAGGCCACCGGGTACTTCCCTCCGCGAATTTCCCCCGGGCTTCGCCCTCCTCCTTGATTTCGCTGCGGGAAGCACCCAGTGTCCTGCGCACGATGGGCGCTGTCGTGGTGCGGGCGGATCAACGACCGAACTGGTCGCTCACGCCGATGGGGTGCCTTGCGCAGCGAAACCAAGGGGGAGCCCGAAGGGCGGAGGACATTCGCGGAGCAAGGTGCCCCGTCGGCGGGAGCACGCCCCGAATGACTTGATGCGCGAAGCTTCATAGCGGCAATGCGATCCACTGGTCCGCCACGCGATGCACGCGAATGCGATGGTCGAACACTTGCTCCAGCGCCTGGTGAGTCTCAGGGTCGGAGCAAGCACCGTGATGCGTCACCCGCCCCCGATTCATCACCACCAGTTCGTCCGCAGCCAGCGCCATCGGCAGTTCGTGCAACACGCTGACCACGGTGCGGCCTTCAGCCACCAGTGCACGCGCCGTCTGCATCCAGTCCGCCTGATGCGGCGGATCGAGGTTGGCCAGCGGCTCGTCCATCAGCAGCAGCTCGGCCTCGACCGCCAGCGCGCGCGCCAGCAGCACACGCTGGCGCTCGCCGCCGGAGAGCTGCCCCAGCGGACGGTCGCGCCAGTCCCAGGCCTGGGTGCTGCGCAACGCGCGCTCCACGGCATCGCGGTCGGCCTCGCTCGGCGCAGCCAGCCAGCGCTGATGCGGCAGGCGCCCCAGCATGGCGACGTCGTAGACCATCAAATCGTCGGCACTGCCCTCGCCCGTGCCGCTCTGGCCCAGCCATGACAAACGCCGGGCACGCACGCGGGCCGGCACGGCCGCCTGCGCTTCGCCGAAGAGCCGCACTTCGCCGCGATGTGCGAGCAGACCTGCCAGCGCTTTCAACAACGTCGACTTGCCGGCGCCGTTCGGCCCGACGATGCTGGTCCAGCGGCCGGCCGCGAGCGCCAGGTCGATGCCGTGCAGCACCTCGACCGAGCCGAGCGTGGCGCTGAGGCCGTGCGCTTCGAGCGCGGCGGATGGGGTGCAGCTCATAGGCCGCCTCCCTTCGCGCCGCGCCGGTGCATCAGCCACAGCAGGTAGCTGCCGCCGAGCACGGCCGTGAGCACGCCCACGGGCAGCTCCTGCGGCGCAATCAGCCAGCGCGCCAGCAGGTCCGCCGCCATCAGCAGCAGCCCGCCCATCAACGCCGACAGCACGATCAGCCGCGCATGCGTGGTCTTGACCACCGAGCGCACCAGGTGCGGCGCGGCCAGGCCGACAAAAGCAATGAGGCCGGTCTGCGCGACGGCGGCGCCGGTCGCCAGCGCCAGCACGGCCACCAGCGCGGCGCGCATGGCGCCCAGCGGCAGGCCCAGGCTGCGCGCCGTGGCCTCGCCCAGCGCCAAGCCGTCGAGCACCGGCGCGAGCGCCCAGGCCAGCAACAGGCAGGCTGCGCCAACCGCCGCCATCACGGCGCACGCCGCCCAGCCGACCAGCCCTGTGCTGCCGAGCACGAAGCCCTGCAGCGCCTGAAGAATGTCGGCCGAGGCGATGGTGATGAGGTCCTTGGCGGCGCCCAGCACCACGCCGACGATCACGCCCGCCAGCAGCAACCGCAGGGTCTGCTGCACGCCACGCGCCAGCGTGAGCGTCAGCAGCACCGCCGCCACCGCGCCGACGAAGGCCGCGCCGGTGAGTCCCAGGCGCATCACCCATTGCGTGCTGGTGACGGAGCCGCCGAACAGCATCAGCGCCAGCGCCACGGCGAGCGAGGCGCCCGAGGCGCTGCCCAGCAGGTACGGATCGGCCAGCGGGTTGCGGAACAGGCCCTGCGCCACCGCGCCCGCAAGCCCGAGCAGTGCGCCCGCGAGCCACGCGCCGAGGGTGCGCGGCAGGCGGATGTCCCACACGATCTGCAGCGCCACCGGATCGTGCCGCGCGGACAGCAGGCTCTGGAAGCCGGTGCTGCCGATGCCCAGGCCGAAGAGCAGCAACGCCGCGCCCAACACGAGCAAGCCGGCACCGAGCAGCAACACGCGACGCAGATGGGCGGAATGCATGCCGCTCACCGCCCCTTGTCCGCCAGGCACTGCGCCATCAGGCGCGCGGCCTCGTCCATGCGCGGGCCGGGGCGCACGACCACGTCGGTCTGCTCGGCGTCGAAGCGGCACACGCGGCCTTCGCGCACCGCGCGGATGCCGCCCCAGCCGGGTCGCTGCTCCAGTCCCATCGCGCTGCGCACGCTGACCATGATGAGGTCAGGGTTCGCGCGCACCACGAACTCGGGGTTGAGCTTGGGAAAGGGGCCGAGCGACGCCGGCACGATGTTCTTCACGCCGAGGCGCGCGAGCGTCTCGCCGATGAAGGACGAATCGCCCGCCGCATAAGGGCCGGTGTTGACCTCGAAGTACACGCGCAGGCCCTTGGCGCTGGCGGGCAGCGACTGCGCCGCGGCCGACACGGCCGCATCGATGGCGCGCCACACGGCCGGCGCCTCGTGCGTGCCGAGCACCTGGTCGAGCGCGCCCAGCACGCGGCGCACGTCGGCGTGGCTCCTGGGTTCGAGCACGATCACCTTCAGGCCCAATGCCTCAAGCCGCTGCGTGACACGCGACGACTTGGCGAGCAGCACCACGTCGGGCTTGAGGGCAACGATGGCTTCGACGTTCGGGTCGATCCCGCCACCGAGCTGCGGCAGTGCGCGCACCTGCGCGGGCGAGTTGGAATAGCGGTCGACGCCGATCAGGCGGTCGCAGGCGCCGAGTGCGCAGACGCCTTCGGTCAGCGACGGCAGCAGCGAGACGATGCGCTGCGGCGGCTGCGCCAGGTGCACGGTGACGCCGCGCTCATCCACTACATCGACGGCCTGCGCCGCCTGCGCGCCCACCAGGGCGAGCCCGAGCAACGACGCGCGCAACCAGGTCTTCATGCGGTCGAAGCTCATGCGCCAGGCGCCTTCAGCGTCAGCGGCAGGCCGGCGACCATCAGCGTCGCGCGGTGGCAGGCGGCCGCCACGTCCTGGTTCAGCCGGCCGAGCACGTCGACGAAGGCACGGGTCTCGCGGCCCAGCGGGATCACGCCCAGGCCGATCTCGTTGCCGACCAGCACCACCGGCCCGCGCGCCTCGCGCAGCGCGATGAGCAGCAGCGTGGCGTGCGCCGAGGGCGTGCGCGTGACCACCGCGGCGCCTTCGGTGCGCAGCGGCATCAGCAAGTTGGTGAGCCACAGCGTGAGGCAGTCGACCACCACGAGCGTGTCGGGCGCGCTCTGCGTGACGATGGCGCGCCCCAGCTCGATCGGCTCCTCGAGGGTCTGCAGACCGGGCACGCGCTCGGCACGGTCGGCCTGGTGACGCGCGATGCGCTCGCGCATCTCGTCGTCGTGGGCTTGCGCGGTGGCGATCAGCACCGCGCGGCGCGATGCAGGCCCGGACGCCAGCCAGTCGGCCGCGCGCTGTTCGGCGCGGCGCGACTTGCCGCTTTTCTGGCCGCCGAGGATGAATTCGTGCTCAGTGAGGGGCATCGGGGGGCGCCTGTGCGGCGTGGCTGTCGAGTTCGAGGGGCATGGCGCCGAAGAGCCGCGCGGTCGCTTCCGGGCTGGACGCGAACCACGCATGAAAGTAGCTCGCGCGCACCGGCCCGTGCACGTACAGCGCCTCGCCGCCGCGCGTGCCGACAGTGCGCGCGGCGGGCGCGAGCGGCGTCTCGCAGCGCGAGTAGTGGAAGGTATGGCCGCGCAAGGCATGCGCGCCCAGGTCGAGCTGCTGCGGGCCCAGGCCGGCCAACCGCTTCTGCATGACGGCCCGCCCCGGCAGCACGCCCCAGAGGCGGTGCACGTCGGTCCGCTCGGCGTCGTCGCGCGTGGCGAGTTCGTCGAACAGCGCCATCATGCCGCCGCATTCGGCCCAGATCGGCTTGCCGGCCGTGACGTGGTTGGCGAGCGAGAGCCGCAGCCGGTCGCTGGCCGACAGCACGGCCGCGTGCAGTTCGGGGTAGCCGCCGGGCAGCCAGGCGGCGTCGCAGGGCGGCAGCGGCTCGTCGGCCAGCGGCGAGAAGAACGCAAGCCGCGCGCCGAGGGCCTCGAGCACCTCGAGGTTGGCCGGGTAGATGAACGAGAACGCCGTGTCGCGCGCGATGGCGATGGTGCGTCCGGCCAGCAGCGGCGCGACGGGCGCAGTCGGCACGGGCTCGAAGCGCACCTGCGGCAGCTGCCCGGGCGCGCGCTGCCCCAGCGGCGTGGCGGCGAGCACGTCGGCCGCGGCATCAAGCCGCACCATCGCGTCGCCGAGTTCGGCGGCGCCAACCAGCCCCAGGTGGCGTTCGGGCAGCGCGAAATCGGCGCTGCGCGGCAAGGCACCGAGCCAGTCGCCGGGTTCGCGCAATGCGTCCTTCAGCATGTCGGCATGGCGCTCGCCGGCCACGCGGTTGGCCAGCACGCCGGCCCAGGGCAGGCCCGGGCGGAAGTTCTGCAGGCCGTAGGCCAGCGCGCCGAAGGTGCCGGTCATGGCCTGGGCGTCGATCACGGCCAGCACCGGCAGGCCAAGGCGCTCGGCCAGCTCGGCCGCGCTGGGCGTGCCGTCGAACAGGCCCATCACGCCTTCGACAATCACCAGGTCGGCCTCGCTCGCGGCGGCATGCAGGCGCGCGCGGCAGTCGGCTTCGCCGGTCATCCACAGGTCGAGCGAATGCACCGGCGCGCCGGTGGCCAGCGCGAGCCAGTGCGGATCGAGGAAGTCGGGACCGCACTTGAAGGCCCGCACGCGGCGGCCCTGGCGCACGTGCAGCCGCGCGAGCGCGGCCGCGACCGTGGTCTTGCCCTGCCCCGAGGCCGGCGCGGCCACGAGCACCGCGGCGCAGGTGACGGCTGCGCCGGGCGAAGGGCGGCGGGTGTTTACTGCGGAGTCCACTTGAGTCCGACGTACGCGGTGCGGCCCCCGGTGGCGTAGAGCCGTGCGAACTGATAGTCCTTGTCGCCCACATTGTCCACGCGCGCCACCAGGTTCAGGTCGCGCGTGATCTGCGTGCTGGCCGACAGGTTGAGCAGCGTGTAGCCGCCGAGCTTGACGGTGTTGGCCGCGTCGTCGTAGCGCTTGCCAGAGCTCTGGACCTCGGCGCCCAGCGTCCAGCCGGCGATGCGCCAGTCGGCGCCCAGCGTGCCGTGGGCCCGGGCGCGGCGTGCCAGCAGGTGGTCGGTGGCGAGGTCGCGCGGGTCCTGGTAGTCGAGCGAGGCGCGCAGCGTAACGTCGCCGATGCGGTGGCCGCCCGTGAGCGTCACGCCCTGGTAGCGCGCACGCGCCGTGCTGGCGTAGCAGCCGAACGACGACTGGCAACCCTTGGCGCTGCCGTCGAACACGATGAGGTTCTGCACCCGGTTGCGGTACAGCACGATGCCGGCCTGCGTGGCGCCGGCCGTGTACTGCAGGCCCAGCTCGACGTTGCGGCTCGATTCGGGCTGCAGGCTCGCCAGGCCGTATTCGCTGAAGCGCTGGTACAGCGTGGGCGCGCGGAACGCGGTGCCGGCCGACACGGTGGCGCGCAGGCTCGGCGTGATCGCGTAGCCGTAGGCGGCGCTGCCGGTGGTCTTGCCGCCGAACTCGCTGTCGTCGTCATGGCGCACGTGCAGCTGCAGCGAATGCGGGCCCTTCACGTAACCGTAGCCCAGTGCGGCGGCGTTCTGCGAGCGGTCGCGCGAGAACAGCTTGGCCGAGGTGGTGGGCGCGTTCTCGAGCGCGTCTTCGCGGCGCTCGAGCGTGGCGGTCACCAGGTGGGCGCCGAAACGGAATTCGTTCTGGAACAGGTAGCCGCGCAGGCGGGTCTCGGTGCGGTAGAACGAGGGTTGGGTCTTGTAGACGGTCTGCGAATCGGTCACCTGCAGGCGGGTGCTGTAGATGTCGTTCCACTTGGCCGACCAGGTCAGCCCGGCGGTGCGCAGCTCGTTGGTCGACACGTCGTTGCGGAAGGTGATCGGCGGCTTGGTGCGAAAGCTCACCGACGGGTCGTAGGCCGCCTCGGTGTTGCTGGTGAGCAAGGTGGCGTCGATGCGCTGGTCGGGCGTGATCTGGAAACCCAGCTTCAGGTTGCCCGAGGTGCTGCGGTAGCCGTCGCGGTCGGGGTTGGTGAAGCCGTCTTTCGAGGGCGTGCGTTTGGCGATGGGCTGGATGTTGAAGCCCTTGCTTTCCTCATGCGCCACGCCGAACGAGTAGTCGAGCAGGCCCGACTTGCCGCTCACGCCGCCTTCGATCCGGCGCAGGCCGTGGCTGCCGAAGCCGATGCCGGCGTAGGGCGACACGCCCTCCTCGCCGCGCTTGGTGAAGAGCTGGATCACGCCGCCCACGGCGTCCGAGCCGTACACCGCGGCGGCCGGGCCGCGCAGCACTTCGATGCGGTCGATCTGCGCGAGCGGAATGCCTTCCCAGCCGGCGCCGCCGGTCGATTGCGAATCGATGCGCACGCCGTCCAGGTAGACCGCGGTGAAGCGCGACTCGGCGCCGCGGATGAACACGCTGGTGGCATTGCCCACGCCGCCGCTGCGCGAGATCTCCATGCCCGGCAGGCGCGCGAGCACGTCGGCCACGCCGGTCGCGCCGCTGCGCTCGATGGTCTTGCGGTCGATGATGGAGACATCGCCCACCAGGTCCGACAGCGCCTGCGGCGTGCGGTTGGCGGTGACGACGGTCTCGTCGAGCGTCGCGGCGGCTTGCGCTTGCGCAGCCAGCGGCACCAGGGCCAGGCCGCCGAAGGCCGAGGCCAGGGCGAGCGTCAGCGGCAGGCACGCGGGACGGTTGCGGCGCACGCTGGCGCGGCCGCTGGAGAGGGAAACACAGGAAATCATGGGGTGAACCGAACGAACTTCTATGCCCTGGCCGGCTTCCCCGCCGGCGCCATGGGCGTCATGGCTGCCGATGCGGCAGCCGCCTTGTTGGCCGGTATCCGGGCTGGCAGATCGACCCTTTGCCGCCTTCCCAGGCACCTGTTTCAGGGCGCCCAGTGGCTGGATGGAAAGGGGTGACGCGTTGCGGCGTCGTCTGCTTGACCGTTGCGGGGGCAGCGCAGGCGGCTTCGGCCCCGGGGGGCGTCCACTCCTGCTTCCCGTTGAACTGCGCCGTGCGAACCACGCCGCGAGCACCAACGGGCAGGATTTTAGGCCCACGGGGCGCCCACGGGGCGCGCGCACCACACCGTGTTTGATCACGGGCGGCGCAGGCCCCAGAATCTCGGCCACGTCCGGTGCGCGCCCCGCGCGGTGCGCCGGATGTTCCGAATTCCCGGGAAACTACAATCGCCAACCATGCCCGCCTCCAGCCCCATCGACCAGATCGCCGAGCGTGTGGAACGCCTGCTCGTGCGTCACGAAGAGGTGCAGCGCACCAACGCGCTGCTGCAGGAACAGGTCGATGCGCTCACGCGTGAACGCGACGGCCTGAAGTCGCGGCTCGCCGCAGCCCGCACTCGCCTCGATGCCCTGCTCGAACGGCTGCCGGCCGAACCCCCTTCCGAAGATTCCCATCACGCATGAAGCAGATTGAAGTACAGATCATGGGCCAGAGCTACTTGCTCGGCTGTCCCGACGGCGGCGAAGCGCAACTGCGCGAGGCCGTCGACCGCGTGGACGCGGCCATGTGCAAGATCCGCGACGCGGGCAAGGTGAAGGCACGCGACCGCATCGCCGTGCTCGCCTCGCTGAACCTGGCTTTCGATCTCGCGGCCCAGCAGGCCGCTGCTGCCGCCGCACCGGCCCCCGTCGCGGCCAGCAGCACGGAAGAAACCGCCACCGACACCGACCCGAAGGCCGCCCAGCTCATTCAGAGACTCGATCAGGCCCTGGCGGGCGATGGACATTTGCTCTGAGGGCGCGCGGCCCGGCACATCCGGGGCGTAAAATCCGTTTTGTCTGCAGACGTGTCGGGCTTAATATTTCCTTGTTCCAATGCTCTCCGGAGCCGGGCTTGGTACATCGCTTGACGGGCGTGATCATCTCGCGTCAGATGAACCCGAAGTCCTGCTGCCCTCGCCCACCTGAACCCTGGTTCAGGATGCGGGTCCGGCACACCATCTGCAGACACCTTTTCCCGCCACGGCCCCCTGCTTCACCGCACGGGGCCGTTGCTTTTTCAGCCGCTCGTTCTTTCTCCATCCTCCCGTGAACCTCGCTGCCCTGCTCGACCCCCTCCTGATCGCCGAACTCGCCGCGCTCGGCCTGGGCACCGGTTTCCTCGCGGGCCTCCTGGGCATCGGCGGCGGCATGCTGATGGTGCCGTTCATCACGATCATCATGGGCCAGCGCGGCGTGCCGGCCGACCTGGCGGTGAAGATGGCGATCGCAACCTCGATGGCGACGATCATCTTCACGTCGGTGTCCAGCGTGCGCGCGCACCACAAGCGCGGCGCGGTGCGCTGGGACATCGTGCAGCGCCTGGCACCCGGCATCGTCATCGGCAGCCTCGCGGGCAGCCTGGGCGTGTTCGCGCTGCTCAAGGGCACGGCGCTGGCCATCTTCTTTGCGCTGTTCGTGGGCTTCTCGGCCACGCAGATGTTCCTCGACAAGAAGCCCAAGCCCACGCGCCAGATGCCCGGCACCGGCGGCCAGCTCGCGGCGGGCGGCATCATCGGCTTCATCTCGGGCCTGGTGGGCGCGGGCGGCGGCTTCATCAGCGTGCCGTTCATGACCTGGTGCAACGTGGCGATCCACAACGCGGTGGCGACCAGCGCGGCGCTGGGCTTTCCCATTGCGGTGGCCAACGTGCTGGGCTACGTGCTCAGCGGCCAGTCGGTGCAGGGCCTGCCGGCCGGCGCCTTCGGCTACATCTGGCTGCCCGCGCTCGTGGTGATCGCGGCCTGCAGCGTGTTCACCGCGCCGTTGGGCGCCAAGGCCGCGCACAGCCTGCCGGTGAAGAAGCTCAAGCGCGTGTTCGCGAGCATCCTGTACCTGCTGGCCGCCTACATGCTCTGGAAGGGCCTGCGCGGCTGAGGCATATCAAACACCCCGTGGCTTTCCTGTGCCATCCTATGCGGCACTTGTTCACAGTCGTAGAAGGAAAGCCATGAAAATCCTCATTGCAGTCGACGGCAGCGCCTACACGCAAAAGGCCCTCAATTACCTGCTCGCCAACCGCGCCATGTTCGTGGACGGCCATGAGCTGGTGGTGGTCAATGTCTGCACCGGCATCTCCGGCCACGTGGCGCGCCACCTGAGCAAGGAAATCGTCACCGAGTACTACGCCGAGGAAAACGCCAAGGTGCTCGACCCGGTGAAGGCCTGGTTCGCCGAGAAAGGCGTGGCCAACTTCACCGCCGACGCGCGCCACGGCCACGCGGCCGAGGAAATCCTCAAGTCGGCCACCGAATCGAAGGCCGAGCTGATCGTGCTGGGCACGCACGGCCACGGCATCCTGGGCCGCGCGCTGATGGGCTCGGTGGCGACCAAGGTCGTGGCCGAGACCGACGTCTCGGTGCTGCTGGTCCAGTAAGAAGACCCGGTCACCCCGGCGACGGCCGATGCGCCGTGGCCGCGGTCATTGCGGCGAGCGCTGCTGCCGCCATTCGCGCGGCGAACACCCGAAGCGCTCGCGAAACGCGCGGCTGAAATGCGCCGCGTCGTTGAACCCCCTCCCGTACGCGATCTCTCCCACCGGCCGCCCTGCCAGGCGCGGCTCCAGCAGGTCGCGGCTGCATGCGTCGAGCCGGCGCTCCCAAATGTACTGCGAGGGCGTCAGCGGCTCGCTCTTGAACACGCGGTGGATGTGGCTCACCGACATGCCCAGCTGCGCCGCCAGCGTGCCCACCGACAGCGTCGGATCGGCCAGCTGCTCGTCGATGCGCTGCTTCACGCGCGCGAGGTGGTACGCCGTGAGCTTGCTGAGCGCCGGTGCGTGCGCCGCAGGCAGCGTCTGCAGGCCGGCCACGAGGATGTTCTGCACGCCATGGGCCACCGCCAGCGCCGAGGCCGGCTGCAGCGCGTCGAAGTCCTCGCGCAGCGTGCGGATCATGCCCAGCAGCAGGTGCCCCGCGCCCTCGCGCCCCGACACCGTGGTGGCCGTGAGCGCCTCGGTGTCGCGCAGTTCGCTGCGCAGCCGCTCGCCGGGCAGCTTGAGCACGATCTGCTCGAAGGGCTGGTCGAACAGCAGTTGATAAGGCCGCGTGCTGTCGTAGAGCGCGAAGTCGCCGGCACCGAGCACGGCGTCGCGCCCGTCCTGGCGCACCACGCCCTGTCCGCGCGCCTGGATGCTCACGAGAAAACAGTCGTCGCTCGACGCCGCGATGTGGCCCGGCGTGCGCATCACCTTCTGCGCCCGCGAGGTCACGACCGACATGCCGAGGCCGGGCAGCGCGTGCTGGCGAATGCTGCCCTCGAAGTCGCCGCCGTCGCCGGTGCGCACCGCGTCGCATTCGAGCTGCACGTAGACGTTGCAGATCATGTCGGTCCAGTACGCGAGCCGCTGCTCGCGCGGGACGGCATCGGTGCTGAGCAAGGGGGTCATCGGGGTCCTCGGAAGGCCTTCGCAAGGCACATGCAACGCTGGAACAAGAACGCCGCCAATCCGGGTCAAGGCGTTCCGGCGGCGCGAATTTACGCTTCATGCAACCCGCATGCCACCGCGCAAACCCGGTGCGCACAGCGGGGATTTCGTTACGTTCATTGCCCCCTGGAGAACACCCCATGCCGACCACCGTCCACCCCCAACTCCGCGTCGCCGCCGTGCAGGCCGCGCCTGTTTTCCTCGACCTCGACGCCACCATCGACAAGACCATCGACCTCATGGCGCAGGCTGCGAAACAGGGCGTGCAGCTCATCGCCTTTCCCGAGACCTGGGTGCCGGGCTACCCGTGGTGGGTCTGGCTCGATTCGCCGGCCTGGGGTATGCAGTTCGTGCAGCGCTACCACGACAACTCGCTGGTCATCGGCTCGCCCGAGTTCGAACGCCTGCAGGCGGCGGCGCGCCAGCACAAGATCTGGCTCTCGCTCGGCTACAGCGAGAAAGCGGCGGGCAGTCTCTACATCGCGCAGGCGCTGATCGACGACCAGGGCCGCACCGTGCAGACGCGTCGCAAGCTCAAGCCCACGCACGTGGAACGCACCGTGTTCGGCGAAGGCGACGGCGCCGACCTGCACGTGGTCCAGACGCCGCTGGGCAACATCGGCTCGCTGTGCTGCTGGGAACACCTGCAGCCGCTGAGCAAGTACGCGATGTATGCGCAGAACGAGCAGATCCACTGCGGCGCGTGGCCGAGCTTTTCGCTCTACCGCGGCGCGGCCTACGCGCTGGGCCATGAGGTCAACAACGCCGCGAGCCAGGTGTATGCGGTCGAGGGCGGCTGCTTCGTCATCGCGCCCTGCGCCACAGTGTCGAAGGCCATGAGCGAGCTGATGTGCACCGACGACGGCAAGCGGCAGATGCTGGGCGTCGGCGGCGGGCATGCGCGCATCTACGGCCCGGACGGTTCGCCACTGGGCACGCCGCTGGCCGAAGACGCCGAAGGCCTGGTGATCGCCGACATCGACCTCGGCATGATCGCGCTCGCCAAGGCGGCGGCCGATCCGAGCGGCCACTATTCGCGGCCCGACGTCACACAGCTGCTGCTGAACAAGACGCGGCGCACGCCCGTGGTGGTGCAGCTCACGCCGGAGCCCGAGGGCAGCGTGCCCGAGCCGGTCGTGGCCTGAGCCGACCACGGAGCCGCACCATGGAATCGGCCATCCCCGAGCACCTGCGCTGCCCGCGCACCCGCGAGCGCCGCGTGGCAGACGACCACACCCCGCCCTACCCCGGCTGGTCGGCGCGCGCGCCCGTGACGACGACCCAGGTCGTGATGGGCTATTTCGGCGTGCAGTCGCGCGGTCCGGCGATGCAGGGCCGGGCCTGCGCCGCGCTCCTGAAGATCGCTGGCGACTTCGCCTTGCCCGACGGCCCCGGCCACCACGACCTGGCCCACTGTGTCGACGCCGACGGCTGCGACAACATGATCGCCATCGCCTACTGGCACGATGCGGCGGCGTTCGCGCGTTGGTGTGCCACGCCCGCCATCGAGGCCTGGTGGAACGCCGACGAGCGCTTGCATGAAGGCCTCGGCTACTTCCGCGAAATCGCATCCCCGCGTGCTGCGCACTTCGAGACCCTGTTCAGCACGCCCGACCGCCTCGAGGGCATCGGCGTGGTGATGGGCGGTGTGAGCGGCGAACTGCAGGAGCACGGCTACTGGGGGTCGATGCGCGATCGACTCCCGCTCGCGCAGGCCGACGCGCTCGCGCCTTCAGGCACGCGCGCGGTGATCGCCGGCACGCCTGCACCGGGCCAGCGCGTGCGCATCGCGGGCCACACGCACCTCGCGATGATCCGTTCGGGCCAGGAATGGACCGAGACCACCGGCCAGGAACGCCAGCGCTACCTGGAAGACATGGCCCCGGTGCTGCGCGAAGGCATGGACTTCCTGCGCGACCAGGGCCTGCCCATCGGTTGCTACAGCAACCGCTTCATGCACCACCTCGACGCACACGGCGCTCCGCTGCAGAAGTCCTTCGGTCTGAGCTACTGGCGCTCGCTGGCCGACATGGAGCGCTGGGCCGAGTCGCACCCGACGCACGTCGCGATCTTCGGCAGCTTCATGCGCTACGTGCAGGCGCTGAACTTCGAGCTGCGCCTGCGCCTGTACCACGAGGTGTCGGTGCTGAAGGCCGACGAGCAGAGCTACGAGTACATCAACTGCCACGCGCGCAGCGGGCTGATGAACGGGCTCGCACCCGCCGCCTGAAGCCCGGGGCGCGCGGCGAGGCTCAGGCGGCGAACAGCCCCTTGTGCTCCGCCCGCAGCAACGCCTTCTGCACCTTCCCCATCGTGTTGCGCGGCAGCTCCGGCACGACGAAGCAGCGCTTGGGGATCTTGAAGTTCGCCAGCTTGGCCTTGAGCTCGGCCACGATGGCGTCGGCGTCGATCGTGGCGCCGCCCTTGGGGATCACGATGGCCACGCCCACCTCGCCGAAGTCGGGATGCGGCACGCCGATGACCGCGCTTTCGGCCACGCCGGCCATCTCGTTGATGTAGCCCTCGATCTCGGCCGGGTAGACGTTGTAGCCGCCGCTGATGATCAAATCTTTGCTGCGCCCGACGATGGTGATGTAGCCGCGCGCATCGATCTTGCCCACGTCGCCGGTCTTGAAGAAACCGTCGGCGGTGAACTCTTCCTTCGTCTTCTCGGGCATGCGCCAGTAGCCCGCGAACACGTTGGGGCCCTTCACCTGGATGCCGCCGATCTCGTCGACCGGCAGGTCCTTGCCCTCGTCGTCGCGCACGCGCAGCTGCACGCCGGGCAGTGCGAAGCCGACGGTGCCGCCGCGGCGCTCGCCCTTGGCGGCGTCGTACGGGTTGGACGTGAGCATGGCGGTCTCGCTCATGCCGTAGCGCTCGAGGATGGTGTGGCCGGTGCGCTCGCGCCATTCGTCAAACGTTTCGATGAGCAGCGGCGCCGAGCCCGCGACGAACAGGCGCATGGTGCGCACCGCCTCGCGCGTGAGGCCCGGCTCGGCCAGCAGGCGCACGTAGAGCGTGGGCACGCCCATGAACACGGTGGCCTCGGGCAGCTTGGCGACGATGCGCTTGGGGTCGAACTTCGAGAACCACAGGATCTTGCTGCCGTTGAGCAGCGCACCGTGCAACGCCACAAACAGGCCGTGCACGTGGAAGATCGGCAACGCGTGAATCAGCACGTCGCCCTTCGTCCAGCCCCAGTAGTCCTTGAGCACTTCGGCGTTCGACAGCAGGTTGCGGTGCGTGAGCATCGCGCCCTTGCTGCGGCCCGTGGTGCCGCTGGTGTAGAGGATGGCGGCGAGGTCGTCGGCCTTCTTGATGGCCACGGTGTGGCGGTCGCTGCAGCGCGCCGCCGCGTCGAGCAGCGTGCCGGTGCGGTCGTCGTCCAGCGTGAACACATGGCGCGTGCCGGCCGCCTCGGCGATGGGGCGCACCCAGGCCGCGTTGCGGCCGGTGCACACGACCACGGCGGGTTCGGCGTTGCCGATGAAGTACTCGATCTCGGCGCTCTGGTAGGCCGTGTTGAGCGGCAAAAACACGTAGCCCGCGCGCAAGGTCGCGAGGTACAGCAGCATGGCTTCGACCGATTTCTCGACCTGCACCGCGACGCGCGCGCCCTTCTCGAGCTTGAGGCCGTCGAGCAGGTTGGCGATCATCGCGCTGGCGCGGTCGAGGTCGCGCCACGAATAGTGCAGACCGTTGTCGGTCTCGACCGCGATGGCGTCGAGGTCGGCGGGAAAGGCCGCGCGCAAGGCGGCGAACAGGTTGGCGTTGGGGGAGGACTTCGTCTTCATCATCTTCGTCATCATCAAACGGCAGGCTCAGGAAGGTCGGAAATTCGGAGGGCGCTTGCCCAGGAAGGCATCGATGCCCTCGCGGTGCTCGGCGCTGTCGGCGTAGTCGTACGCGGTGGCCAGCAGCTGCTGCGCCGCCGCACCGCCACGCTTGAGCGCAGTGAAGGTGGCCTTGTGCAGGCGCGCGGCCTGCGGCGACAGCGCGGCAATGCGCGCCGCATGCGCCTGCGCGGCGGCCGGCACTTCGGCGTCGGGCAGCACATGCAAGAGAAAACCCGCGTCGTACAGCCGCTGCGCGCCATGCACGCCGGCGGCCAGCAGCATGTCGCGCGCCAGCACGTCGCCGATGGCGCCATGCACCAGCGCGGCTTCGCGCGGCGCCATCGGAAAGCCCAGCTTCGCGATCGGTGCGCCGAACTTCGACGACGCGCCGGCCAGGCGGATGTCGCAGCAGCTGGCCATCTCGACGCCGGCGCCCATGCAAGCGCCTTCGATCTGGGCCACCAGCGGCAGCGGGCAGTCGAGCATCGCCTGCAGCGCGGCCCAGACTTCGTTCTCGTGGAATTCGCGCAGGCTCGCTTCCTCGAAGCGGAACGAGGGGTACTCGGAGATGTCGCCGCCCGCGCAGAAGGCACCGCCCTCCCCGCGCACGACGACGCAGCGCAGCGCGGTGTCGCCGCGCAGGTCGTCGAACACCGCGCGCAGCGCACGCCACATGGCACGCGTCATCGCATTGAGACGCCCCGGGTTCGACAGCGTGACGAGCGCCACGGCGCCTTCGCGGCGCAGCGAGACCTGCCGCTCGGTCATTCGAGCTTGGCGCCCGAGGCCTTCACGACGGTCGCCCATCGCTTGATCTCGGCGTTGACGAAGCGGCCGTAGGCGGCGTTCGTGACGTTCGGGATCTCGGAGCCGTTCTGGGCCCAGATGGCCTTCAGCTCGTCGGTGCCCAGCGCCTTCTTCATCGTGTCGATGATCTGCGTCTGCGCTTCGGCCGGCGTGCCCTTGGGCGCCCACAGGCCGTACCAGGTGGTGACGGTGTAGTCGGGCAGCCCCACTTCGGCGGCGCAGGGCACGTCGGGGAATGCGGGGTTGCGCTTGGCGCCGGCGACCATCAGCGCCTTGATGCGGCCGCCCTTGATGTGCTGCGCCGAGGAACCCAGGCCGTCGAACATCAGGTCGACGTTGCCCGCGATCAGGTCGGACAGCGCCGGGCCCGCGCCGCGATACGGAATGTGGGTGATGAAGGTGCCGGTCTGCAGCTTGAACAGCTCGCCCGCCAGGTGGTGCGAGGTGCCCGAGCCGGCCGAGCCGTAGTTGAGCTTGCCGGGGTTGCGCTTGGCGGTGGCAATCAGCTCCTGGATGGTCGCGGCCTGCACCCGCTTCGGGTTGACCACCACCACCTGCGGCACGTTGGCCAGCAGCATCAGGGGCACGAAGTCTTTCTCGAGGTCGTAGTCGAGCTTGGGGTAGATCGACGGCGCGATCGCGTGGTGCACCGCGCCCATGAAGAGCGAGTAGCCGTCGGCCGGCAGCTTGGCCGCGATGCTCGCGCCCACGGTGCCGCCGGCGCCGCCGCGGTTGTCGATGACCAGCGTCTGGCCCGCCGCGCGGGAGAACTGGGCCGACAGCGGACGCGCGAAGGCGTCGGTGCCTCCGCCGGCCGGGAACGGCACCACCATGGTCACGGGCTTGGTCGGCCAGCCCTGGGCACGTGCGCCACCGCACAGGGCCACGGCCCCGGCTGCTGCGGCGACGCGCAGCACATCGCGTCGTTGAAAACTCTGTTGCGTCATCTGTCTCGTCTCCTGTCGTCGTCGTTGTAGATGTTGCCGCCCTCCGGCGGTCAAGGTGCGGGCCGCAGCGCTGCCGCGGCGAAGCGAACGGACTCAGCCTTTTTTGAGGAACAGGCCTTCGATGTCTCCCGAAACCGCGATCTTGCCTTCGGCCAGCCAGGCGCGATGCCGGTCCAGGCGCTTGAGGTCGTACAGGTAGTTGACCATGAGGCCGTACGACTGCTTGAGCCCCTTGGCCGACGGGTCGCCGGCCCAGTTGAGCCGCTCGACGCGCGCGCCGTTGCCCAGGTGGAAGCGCGCCACCGGGTCGGCCGGCGTGCCGTCGACCAGCGTGCGGCCCAGGTACTCGGCGGTGGCCTGCAGCAGCCATTGGCGCAGCGGCGACTTGGCATCGAGCTCGGGCCCCGCGTCGACCGCGGCCAGCAGGCGCTCGGCCGTGGGCGGCACCGAGCCGACGAGGCGGCCGAGTTCGGCCTCGCGCTTCTCGTCCAGGCGCGGCAGCAGCTCGGCGGCGTTCTTGGCGAGCCACGCGCGCAGGCCCGGAATGGGCGACAGCGTGGCGAAGGTCTTCAGGCGCGGCAGCTCGTCCTGCAGGGTCTCGACCACGCGCTTGATGAGCGAATCGCCGAAGCTCACGCCGCGCAGGCCGGTTTGCGTGTTGCTGATCGAATAGAAGATCGCGGTGGTCGCCTTGGCCGGCTGCACCGGCACGGCGGCCTCGTCGAGCAGCGGCATGATGCCTTCGCTGATGCGGTCGACCAGCGCCACCTCGACAAAGATGAGTGGCTCGTTCGGCAGGCGCGGATGGAAGAAGCCGTAGCAGCGGCGGTCGCTGTCGTCCAGGCGGTTCTTCACATCGGACCAGCTCTTGATGTCGTGCACCGCTTCGTAGCGGATGAGCTTCTCGATCAGCGAGGCCGGCGAGTTCCAGTCGATGCGGCGCAGCTCGAGAAAGGCCACGTCGAACCAGGTGGAGAACAGGTGCTCCAGCTCGGCCTCGAGCGCGAGCAGGCGCTTGTCGGACTTCAGGCACGGCAGCAGGTCGGCGCGCAGGTCGACCAAAAAGCGCATGCCGCCGGGCTCGACCGCAAAGCGCTGCAGCAGCCGCATGCGCGGCGACACCAGCGCGCGGCGCAGGCGCAACTCGGCCTGCCCTTCGTCGGGCGTGCCGACGGCGCTCTGGTGCTGGTCGCGCGCGCTCTTGAGCTTGCCCGCGTCGGCGGCGAAATGCTCGCTCATGAGCGCCCAGTAGTCGCGGCGCTCTTCGGGCGAGGCGCCGGCGTAGGCCTGCGCGATGGCGTGGGCGCGGCGGCCGCCCTCGACCTCGCTCACGCGCGGATCGATCACGGCCTGCAGCTCGGCCAGCACGCGGCGCAGCGTGCGCGGTGACAGGGCCTCGTCGGCCTTGCGCAGCGTGGCCTGCAGCCGCTCGGCGGTGGTGCGGGCGCTGGGCTTGGGCGTGTGGCGGGCCGGGCCTTTCGTGGCGCCGTTGCTCGCCACGGGAACCTTGGACGATTCGCCCATGCGCAGGCGCGCCTGGAACCACTCGGTCGCACTCATCGATCTGCTCCTGTGCCGTTGGCTGTAAAGGTGGTGCGTGTCACGGCATCACCCGGGATTTCTGCTGTTGCATCACTTCGCGCAAGGCTTCGCGCTGGCGCGTCATGTGGGTGCGCATGGCGGCATCGGCGCCTTCGCTGTCGCGCGCCTTGAGCGCGGCGAACACGGCCAGGTGCTCCGACAGGCTCTGGTCGAGCCGCCCCGGCGCGTGCAGCTGCTGCAGCCGCGCCAGCTTCAGGATCTTGCGCAGGTCGCCGATCACCTGAGCCAGCCACTTGTTGTCGGCGAGCTTGATGATCGCCTCGTGAATGATGTGGTTGGTGGCGTAGTAGTCGTTGATGCGCCGCGCCTTGGCGTGGCGCACCAGGCGCTCGTGCAGCGCGTCGAGTTCGTTCAGCTCGGCGTCGCTGGCGTTGCGCGCGGCCTCGTAGGCGCAGCGCCCTTCGAGCAGCGCAATGACCGGAAAGATTTCGTCGAGGTCGCGCTCCGTCACCTCGTTCACGAAGCAGCCGCGGCGCGGCTCGTGGCGCAGCAGGCCTTCGGCCGTGAGCACCTTCAGCGCCTCGCGCAGCGGCGTGCGCGAGATCGACAGCCGCTCGCACAGGGCCACCTCATCCACGAAGCTGCCGGGCGACAGCGTGCCGTCGAAGATCTGCTCGCGCAGCGTGGCGGCGACTTCGTCGTGGAGGGAGTTGGGGACCAGGCGCATGCGTGAAGGACTCGGAAAGTCGGTGGGCGTTTCGCGTAATTTCCTGTAATTACGCATAATTGTGAGTGCATGGTTAACGCAATGCAAGGGCCGCGCCCTGCCCTTGCGGCCCGGAATTACCCTGAGACGGACGAAAAAAAGCGGCGCGCACCCGAAGGTGCTGCGCCGCGTTGTGCGGGGTGTGAAGAGGTCAGGCGCGCGCGGTGCTGCCCGTCTTGCCGGCGCGGCCGAACCAGAACCACAGCGCGATGCCGGCGATCACCATCGGCACGCTGAGCCACTGGCCCTGGCTCAGGCTGAGCGCGCGCAGGCCCAGGAAATCGTCGGGCTCGCGGAAGTACTCGGCCACGAAGCGCAGCACGCCATAACCGATGAGGAACACGGCGGCCACCTGCCCCTGCTTGCGCTCCTTGCGCGCATAGAGCCACATCACGACGAACAGCAGCAGCCCTTCGAGCAGGAACTGGTAGACCTGCGACGGGTGGCGCGGCAGCATCGAGCCGCTTTGCGGGAACACCATGCCCCACGGCAGCTCGGGGCTGCTGAAGCGGCCCCACAGCTCGCCGTTGATGAAGTTGCCCACGCGGCCCGCGGCCAGGCCGGTCGGCACGCAGGGCGCGACGAAGTCCATCACCTGCCAGAACGGCCGCGCACGCGAGCGCGCAAACCACACCATGGCGCCGATCACGCCGAGCAGGCCGCCATGGAAGCTCATGCCGCCCTGCCACACATAAAGAATCTCGAGCGGGTGCGTGAGGTAGTACTCGGGCTTGTAGAACAGGCAGTAGCCGAGCCGGCCGCCAACGATCACGCCCATGACACCCAGGAACAGGATGTCCTCGATGTCCTTGCGTTGCCACACGCCGGCCGTGGCCAGCGAGCGGAACGGCTCGTGGTGCAGGCGGCGCGTGCCCAGAAAATAAAACAGCGCGAAGGCCGCCAGGTAGGTCAGGCCGTACCAGTGGATGGCCACCGGCCCCAGCTGCAAGGCGATGGGATTGATCTGCGGATACATGAGCATCCGACGATTGTGCCGTGGCGCAATGACGCCGCCGCCACGGGGGCATTCAGGGCAATGTCAGCGCCCGAACTTCCACCACAGCAACCCCGCCACCAGGGCCGGCACCGCGAAGATGAACAGGAAGATCGGCAGCTCCTCGGCCACCGAGTACCCGGCCTTGAGCACGCCCACGGCCATGTTGATGCCCGCGCCGACGAACCACGCCGGAATGAACCACTTGGCCGCCGCGGCCAGCGCCATCGACGAGCCGTCGCCCATGAAGCGGCCGGCCAGAAGAAACACCACCAGCAGCGCGAAGCCGCCTCCCATCACCATGACTGTGTGCATCTGCGTTGTCCTCCTGGGCGCATCTTGCCGGATATCGGCGTTTCAGCGCGTGGTGTAGCCACCGTTGGCGAAGATCGTCTGGCCCGTGATCCACCAGCCTTCGGTGACCAGGAAGCGCACGATGGGCGCGATGTCCTCGATGTCGGTGAGGCCCTTCTTCGAGTACTTGCTGAGCGCGGCGGCGCTGCTGTGGTACGCCACGGCCTCGGGGCTTTCCTGGCCGTAGAAGAACGGCGTGTCCATCGGGCCGGGGCCGATGGCATTCACCGAGATGCCGCGGTCGCCGAACTCCTTGGAGGCCGCGCGCGTGTAGTGCTCCACCGCCGCCTTCGCCGCCGGGTAGATGGCATAGAACGGCGTGTAGGCCGCGAGCAGCGAGCTCACCAGCGTCACGATGCTGCCGCCGTCGGCCAGCGTGCGGCCGGCCTGCTGGATGAAGAAGAAGGCCGCCTTGGCATTGGCGTCGAAGCTCTTGTCGTAGTCGGCTTCGGTGATGTCCAGGATCGGCTTCTTGATCACCACGCCCGCCGTGTTGATCGCCAGGTCGACCTGGCCGAAGTGCTTCACGGCCTGGTCGAACAGCTTCACATTGTTCTCGACCACCGCGAGGTCGCCCTGCACCAGCAGCGTGTCGGCGCCCTTGGCCTTCAGCGCGGCGGCCGTCTGCTCGGCCTCGGCGCGCGAGCCGTCGCTGTTGTAGTGGATGGCGATGCCGCGGGCGCCGCCGTCGACCAGCTGGTGGGCGATGAGGGCACCGAGGTTCTTGCCACCGCCGGCGATGACGGCGACCTTGTTCGTGAGCGTGCGTGCGGACATGGATGGATTCCTCTGAGTGAGTGAAAGACCCGGGACGGGATGTGTGACGAGCCGCCAGTCTATTGATCGTCAAGTTGCAGATAAATCATTCATTCAAGGCTAGACTGTTCTGGAAACCACGAACAATCAGCCCGCCGCCATGGACCGCATCGAACTCCTCCAGGTCTTCCTGCGCGTGGCCGAAACCGGCAGCTTCACGCGCGCCGCCGACCGGCTGGCGCTGCCGCGCGCCACCATCTCGACCGCCATCCAGCAGCTCGAGGCCCGCCTGGGCTCGCGCCTGCTGCACCGCACCACGCGCCGCGTGGGCCTCACGCCCGACGGCGAGGTGCTGCTCGAACGGGCGCGCGCTTTGGTGGCCGACATGGAGGACATGGAGCAGCAGTTCCAGCCCGCGCACAGCAGCGTGAGCGGCCGACTCAAGGTCGACGTGCCCAGCCGCATCGCGCGCCTGCTGATCGCGCCGGCGCTGCCCGACTTCTTTGCACGTCACCCGGCGGTCGAGCTCGAACTGGGCTCCAGCGACCGCGCGGTCGACCTCGTGCTCGAAGGCGTGGACTGCGCCCTGCGCGTCGGCCCGCTCGCCAGCAGCAGCCTCGTGGCCCGGCCGCTGGGGCACTTCACGCTCATCAACTGCGCCAGCCCCGCCTACCTCGCGCGCCACGGCACGCCGCGCACGCCGGCCGACCTGCCGCAGCACGTGGCGGTCAACTACGCCTCGCCAACCAGCGGCCGGGCCGCACCCTGGGAATGGCAAGTGCGCGACGGCGAGACCCAGGTGCTGCGCCTGCGCAGCCAGGTGGCGGCGAACAACGCCGAGACCTACATCGCCTGCGCGCTGGCGGGGCTGGGCCTGATCCAGATCCCGGCCTACGACGTGCGCGAGCACCTCGCGGCCGGCGAGCTGGTGGAAGTGCTGCCCGACGCGCGCGCCGAGCCGCTGCCGGTGCACCTCGTCTACCCGCACCGACGCAATCTGTCGCGGCGGGTGCAGGCCTTCGCGGGATGGCTCGACACGCTGCTGGCGAACACGCTCGATGCGCCCTCGCCCGCCGGCCGGGCTTCGCGCAGCGCCTGAGTCTTACGCCGGCACGCGCCCCGCCCGCTCGCGCACGAAGGCCACGAAGCGCGCCAGCGCCGGATGCGCGGCTTGCGCGGGCCACACGAGGCTGGTCTCGCACACCGGCAGCGTCACGCGGCGGCGCCCCACGCCCTTGAACTCGTGGACCTGCCGGTAGACCACGCCCGCGCGCCGGAACTGCATCACGCTGTGCGGCACCCAGGCCACGCCGATGCCGCCCGACACGAGGTTGACGATGGTCTGCATCTGGATCGCCTCCTGCGCCACCTGCGGCGTCCGGCCGGCCGCGTGGTAGAGGTCGAAGATCGCGTCGTGCAGCGAGGGCACGATGCGGCGCGGAAAGATCACCAGCGGCTCGTCGAGCACCTCGGCCAACGGCACGGGCCGCGCCTCGGCCAGCCGGTGCTGGGCGGGCAGCGCGAGCACCAGCGGCTCCACCTCGACCGGCAGGCAGGCCAGCCCCGGCGGCGCGGCGCCCGGCGAATGCAGCATCAGGCCGGCATCGATCTCGCCGCGCGCGAAGGCCTCGAGCTGCACGTCGCCGGTGGCCTCGACCAGCTCCAGCGCCACCTCGGGGCACAGCACGCGGAACTCGCGCACCCAGGCCGGCAGCTGTTCAAAGCCGACCGTCGAGACGAAGGCGATGCGCACGCGCCCCACCTGCCCCGCCGCCGCCGCGCGCGCCCGCGCCGGCAGCGCCTGGGCGCGCGCCAGCAGCTCGCGCACATCGGGCAGCAGCGCCTCGCCGGCCGGCGTGAGCGCCACGCGGCGGCGCGTGCGGTCGAACAGCACCACGCCCAGCGTTTTCTCGAGCTGGGCAATGGCCTGCGTGACCGGCGGCTGCGTCATGTGCAGGCGCTGGGCGGCGCGACCGAAGTGCAGTTCTTCGGCCACGGCCACGAACTGGCGCCAGGCACGCAGATCGATGAGAGCTTCATTCATATGCCAAGCATATCAATCCATGCTTCAAATTGGATTGGAACCAATCAATCAGAAGTCCGATACTTGGCGCTCCCCTCACGATCTCCCCACGACAGAAGAGACACCATGGACACCAAGACCATCCAGATCAACCGCCGCAGCGCGAACATCACCGAAGGCAAGAGCCGCGCCCCCAACCGCTCGATGTTCTACGCCATGGGCTACGAGGAAGGCGACTTCAAGAAGCCGATGGTCGGCGTCGCCAACGGCCACAGCACCATCACGCCCTGCAACTCGGGCCTGCAGAAGCTGGCCGACGCGGCCATCGCGGGCATCGAAGAAGCCGGCGGCAACGCGCAGGTGTTCGGCACCCCCACCATCTCCGACGGCATGGCGATGGGCACCGAAGGCATGAAGTACTCGCTGGTGAGCCGCGAAGTCATCTCCGACTGCATCGAGACCTGCGTCGGCGGCCAGTGGATGGACGGCGTGCTGGTGGTCGGCGGCTGCGACAAGAACATGCCCGGCGGCCTCATGGGCATGCTGCGCGCCAACGTGCCGGCGATCTACGTGTACGGCGGCACGATCCTCCCGGGCCGCTACAAGGGCCAGGACCTGAACATCGTGAGCGTGTTCGAAGCCGTGGGCCAGAACGCCGCCGGCAACATGAGCGACGAAGATCTGCACGAGATCGAGAAGCGCGCCATTCCCGGCACCGGCTCGTGCGGCGGCATGTACACGGCCAACACGATGTCGAGCGCGTTCGAGGCGCTGGGCATCTCGCTGCCCTACTCGTCGACCATGGCGAACCCGCACGACGAGAAGGCCAACTCGGCCAAGGAATCGGCCAAGGTGCTGATCGAGGCCATCAAGAAGGACCTGAAGCCGCGCGACATCGTGACCAAGAAGGCCATCGAGAACGCGGTGGCGGTCATCATGGCCACCGGCGGCTCGACCAACGCAGTGCTGCACTTCCTGGCCATCGCGCACGCGGCTGGCGTGGAGTGGTCCATCGACGACTTCGAGCGCATGCGCAAGAAGGTGCCCGTGATCTGCGACCTGAAGCCCTCGGGCAAGTACCTCGCGGTCGACCTGCATCAGGCCGGCGGCATTCCGCAAGTGATGAAGGTGCTGCTCAAGGCCGGCCTGCTGCATGGCGACTGCATCACCATCAGCGGCCAGACCATCGAAGAAGTGCTCAAGGACGTGCCCGACGTGCCGCGCGCCGACCAGGACGTGATCCGCCCCATCGACAACCCGATGTACGAGGAAGGCCACCTGGCCATCCTGAAGGGCAACCTGTCGCCCGAAGGTGCCGTGGCTAAGATCACCGGCCTGAAGAACCCGGTCATCACCGGCCCGGCGCGCGTGTTCGACGACGAGCAGTCGGCATTGCAGGCCATCCTGGCCGGCAAGATCGTCGCCGGCGACGTGATGGTGCTGCGCTACCTCGGCCCCAAGGGCGGCCCGGGCATGCCGGAAATGCTGGCGCCCACGGGCGCGCTGATCGGCGCGGGCCTGGGCGAGAGCGTCGGCCTCATCACCGACGGCCGCTTCTCGGGCGGCACCTGGGGCATGGTGGTCGGCCACGTCGCGCCGGAAGCGGCGGCGGGCGGCACCATCGCGTTCGTGAACGAAGGCGACTCGATCACCATCGACGCGCACAAGCTGGTGCTCGAACTGAACGTGCCCGAAGCCGAGCTGGCCAAGCGCCGCGAAGGCTGGACGCCGCCGGCCCCGCGCTACACGCGCGGCGTGCAGGCCAAGTTCGCGTTCAACGCCTCGAGCGCAAGCTCGGGTGCGGTGCTCGACAAGTTCTGAAGCGGCATCAGCCCATCATCCACGCGCCGTAGCCGAAGGCCATGAAGCCCAGGCCGACGATCGCGAAGATGGCCCGGGCTTCGAAGTCCATCGCCGGGGGAAAGCTCTGCACGACGAAGTGCAGCAGCGCCCCCGCGCCGATGGTGAGAAAACCCGCACCGAACTGCTTCATCGCGCTGTCGTCGGGATAGAGAAACACCAGCGCGAAGCCGGCCAGGAACACCACGTTCGCCAGCACCGTGCCGCGCGTGCGCCATTTCTTCTGCGTGGGCGTCGGCTCGCGCACCGGCGCCGGCCGCCCCCTGCGGCCCTCCTTGAGCGCCATGCCGGTGAAGAACAGGCCGAACATCGTCGGAAAGCCGCCGAAGAGGCCGAGCCCCCAGACGATGCCCCACATGTTCTGGAAGTCGGCCACCAGCGCCTGGGCCGGGTCGGCGGTGCTGTAGCGCACCTCGACCGCATCGCCCCACTCCTTGTCCGACAGGCTGCCACCGAGCCCCTTGACGCGGCGCTTCTGCCCGTCGGCGGCGGTGTATTCGACGAGGGGCGCGCGCGTGGTGGTGACGTAGCCCTTGCTGTCCTTGCTGCGCTCTTCCACGAACTCGACCAGGCTGCCTTGCGTGCTGGCCGTGCCCGCGATCGACTGGTAGCGCTGCCAGCCCACCGTGACCGCGCCGTACAGGCCGGCGCAGCCGATCAGCAAGGCGCCAATGCCTGCGCCCCAGAAGAAGGTCTTGAAACGCCCGACCAGCGCGCCGACAGCCGGCCCGACCAGCAGCGACAGCCCGAAGACGAGCAAGGCGTGGGTGGCGGCTTCGTCGTCCATGGCGCGCGTCCTGTCGGCATGCGGCGCGGGTGACGGAGCCGCGTGGTCAGCGGCGCGGGCGCTGTTGCCCGTTGCTGGTGCGAAGGCCCATGTTGGTCTTCTGGCGGTCGATGCGCGCCTGCTTGCGCCGCTCTTCGCGCTCGATGACCTTGCGCTTGGTATAGCCCGACGAATCGGCCCAGGCCCACCAGGCCAGCGCCAGCGCGAACGGGCTCAGCACGATCCACCAGCTCCAGCCGGCGACCATGCCCACTTCGAAATATTTGAGGGCTACACCGAGCAGACCCAAGAGCAGAAACCACATCGCGAATACCCTCCGAG
This sequence comes from Variovorax sp. GW821-FHT09D04, assembly GCF_059416405.1. Taxonomy (NCBI): domain Bacteria; kingdom Pseudomonadati; phylum Pseudomonadota; class Betaproteobacteria; order Burkholderiales; family Comamonadaceae; genus Variovorax; species Variovorax sp. GW821-FHT09D04. The sequence continues at coordinate 607,589 of NZ_JBWKPA010000003.1, read as the reverse complement.
TTGGTCGGTATCGCCGCCGGTGCGTGTGCACCGCGCTACCTACAATCGCGTTGGATCGAATGTAACTCAGCCCTTACGAAAACAGTCCCCATGAAAAGAACGATGTTGATGGCAGCCCTGGGCCTCGGCCTCGCGGCGCCCGCCTTTGCCGACCTGGCCCTTGCCACGTCGAAGAACTGCATGAGCTGCCACGCGGTCGAACGCAAGGTGCTCGGGCCGTCGTTCAAGGACATCGCGGCCAAGTACAAGGACGACAAGGGCGCGGCCAACTCGCTGGCCACCAAGATCATCAAGGGCGGCTCGGGCGTGTGGGGCCCGGTGCCGATGCCGGCCAACAACCAGGTCAGCGAAGCCGATGCGAAGAAGCTCGCGGCCTGGGTGCTGTCGACGAAGTAATCGGCAGGAAAACGAAGCGCGCAGCGGCGCGCCCGCTCAGATGCTCGGGTTGATGTCGCTGGGCACCGGACGGCGTTCGATGCGGTCCTCGAGCTGCCCGATGTGCGCCGCCACCGTGTTGTCGGTCTGGTCCGAACGCAGCTTGACCGCGCTTTCCAGCTGATCCATGCGCGCCAGCAGCGCCGTGTGGCGGTCGGCGTTGTGCGACATGTGCTGCTTCTCCTGTGCTTCCAGGAAGTTGCGCAGCTCGGTGAAGCGCGAGGCCTCGGCCTTGTCGGCGAGGTCGCGCTGGGTCTGCATTTCCTTCGTGTGGCGCTTGGTCTCCAGCAGCACCGAGCTGTGCAGGTACAGCACGTACACGAGGAAGAAGGCTGCGAGCACGGCCGTGAGCCCCAGCATGATCAGCCCCAGCGGCGCCGACACGCTCATGAAGCCCAGCCACACGTCGGTGGGTGCCGACAACGTGCCCCAGTTCAGCGCGGCAAGCCCCGCGATGAGCAGCACGATGACAAAAAGAAAAGCGGATCTCACGCCCATGTGGCGCCTCCTTGCAAACAACCGATCACGATGACCAAGACCGCGCGCCTGTCATGGCACGTGGTGACGACATCGGTTTTACCTCAGCCAGGAGGCCGCTTTGGTGCACATGGCCGCACAAACGGCCATGTCCTACACCTCGATACAGCAGGTTCGTGACAACTGTTCCGGAATGGCCGGATTCGGCCAATCCCGGGGGTCAGTTCGTCTCGGACAGCTGATCGAGGATCGCCGGGTTCTCCAGCGTCGAGGTGTCCTGCGTGATCGCCTCGCCCTTGGCGATGCTGCGCAGCAGGCGCCGCATGATCTTGCCGCTGCGCGTCTTGGGCAGGTTGTCGCCGAAGCGGATGTCCTTGGGCTTGGCGATGGGGCCGATTTCCTTGGCGACCCACGCGCGCAGCTCGTTGGCGATCTGCTTGGCTTCCTCGCCGGTCGGGCGCGCGCGCTTGAGCACCACGAAAGCACACACGGCCTCGCCCGTCACGTCGTCAGGCCGGCCCACCACCGCGGCTTCGGCCACGAGGTCGGTCTTGGACACCAGCGCCGATTCGATTTCCATCGTGCCCAGGCGGTGGCCCGACACGTTGAGCACGTCGTCGATGCGGCCCGTGATGCGGAAGTAGCCGCGGTCGGCGCTGCGCACCGCGCCGTCGCCGGCCAGGTAGATGGTGCCGCCCATCTCTTCGGGGAAGTAGCTCTTCTTGAAGCGCTCGGGGTCGTTCCAGATGGTGCGGATCATCGAGGGCCATGGCCGCTTGATGACCAGCATGCCGCCCGCGCCGTTGGGCAGGTCCTTGCCCGTCTCGTCGACGATGGCGGCCATGATGCCCGGCAGCGGCAAGGTGCACGAGCCCGGCACCAGCGGCGTGGCGCCCGGCAGCGGCGTGATGACGTGGCCGCCGGTCTCGGTCTGCCAGAAGGTGTCGACGATCGGGCAGCGCTCGCCGCCGATGTTCCGGTGGTACCACATCCACGCTTCAGGATTGATCGGCTCGCCGACCGAACCGAGGATGCGCAGGCTGGTCAGGTCCCAGTTCTTCGGGTGCACCTTCTCGTCGCCTTCGGCCGCCTTGATGAGCGAGCGGATGGCGGTGGGCGCGGTATAGAAGATCGAGACCTTGTGCTTCTGGATCATTTCCCAGAAGCGCCCCGCATGCGGGAAGGTGGGGATGCCTTCGAACACGACCTGCGTGGCGCCAGCCGCGAGCGGGCCGTAGGCGACGTAGGTGTGGCCGGTGATCCAGCCGATGTCGGCGGTGCACCAGAACAGGTCTTCGGGGCGGATGTCGAAGGTCCAGTCCATCGTGAGCTTGGCCCACAGCAGGTAGCCGCCGGTGGCGTGCTGCACGCCCTTGGGCTTGCCGGTGGAGCCCGAGGTGTAGAGGATGAACAGCGGGTGCTCGGCATTGACCGGCACGGGCGCGCACTCGGTGCTCTGCCCGGCCAGCGCTTCGGCGAAGGTCTTGTCGCGGCCCTCGACGCGGTTCCACGCGGTGGGCGTGCGCTCGTACACGAGCACGGTCTTGAGCGTGTCGCAGCCGCCCAGCGCGATGCCGTCGTCCACGATGGCCTTCAGCGGCAGTTCCTTGCCGCCGCGCAGCTGGTAGTTGGCGGTGATGACGGCCACGGCGCCCGCGTCGATGATGCGTTCCTGCAGCGCCTTGGCCGAGAAGCCGCCGAACACCACGCTGTGGGTGGCGCCGATGCGCGCGCAGGCCTGCATGGCGACCACGCCTTCGATGGTCATCGGCATGTAGATGATGACGCGGTCGCCCTTGTTGATGCCCTGCGCCTTGAGCGCGTTGGCGAACTGGCTCACGCGGGCCAGCAGCTCCTTGTAGGTGACGCGGGTGACGGCGCCGTCGTCGGCTTCGAAGACGATGGCGGTCTTGTTCTCGACGGGGGTGCCGATGTGCTTGTCCAGGCAGTTGGCGCTGGCGTTGAGTTCACCGTCGCCGAACCATTCGTAGAACGGCGCCTTCGATTCGTCCAGGGTGCGGGTGAAGGGCTTGGTCCACTGCAGGTTGTCCTTGGCCAGCCGGGTCCAGAAGCCTTCGAAGTCCTGTTCGGCTTCCTTGCACAGCGCCTCGTAGGCGGCCATGCCGGCAATGCGGGCGCCTTCGGTGGCGCGGGCGTCGGGCGGGAACACGCGGTTCTCGACCAGGACGGATTCAATGTTCTTCGATGCGCTGCTCATGCTCTTGTCTCCTGATTGAATGCGGCCGTAATGTCGGGGCACGCACTTACGGGCCACTGACGGGGTCGATGTTAGTTCGCAGGGTTATCACGAGTGCGTCACTGGGAGACCTCTAGAATCGCCCGACTTTTTACATCTGTCTTCTTACTTCATGTCCGCCCCCGATCCTTTCGACGCCCGGAACGCGCCCGTACCAGCACGCAGTTCCCCGCTGAAGCCACTGCCCCGGCTCATCTTCGCGAGCCGCTGGTTGCAGCTGCCGCTGTACCTGGGGCTGATCGTGGCGCAGGGCGTGTACGTGGTGCACTTCCTGGTCGAACTGCTGCACCTGGTCGAAGCCGCCTTCGGCAACAAGGACGCGCTGCAGGCCCTGATCGCGAGCATCGGCTACAAGACCACCGCACCGGTCGGCTCGCTCAACGAGACGGTGATCATGCTGGTGGTGCTGGCGCTGATCGACGTGGTGATGATCTCCAACCTGCTGATCATGGTGATCGTGGGCGGCTACGAGACCTTCGTGAGTCGCATGGACCTCGAAGGCCACCAGGACCAGCCCGAATGGCTGAGCCACGTGAACGCCTCGGTGCTCAAGGTGAAGCTGGCCACCGCCATCATCGGCATCAGCTCGATCCACCTGCTCAAGACCTTCATCAACGCGGACAACTACACCGACAAGGTGCTGATCGCGCAGACCGTGATCCACATCGCGTTCCTGTTCTCGGCCATGGCCATCGCCTACACCGACAAGCTGATGAACGAAGCCGCAGCCGCCAACGCCCACCACTAGGAAGGCGTGTCCCAGGCCGGCACTTCGGTGAAGCGCTCGGCCAGGAAATCGAGCAGGGTGCGCAGCGCAGACGGCATGTGCTTGCGCGAGGCGTACACCGCGTACACCCCCAGCACCTGCGGCTCGTGATCGGGAAAGAGCGACACCAGCTCGCCCGATTGCAGTAACCCCGACGTCAGATAGGTGGGCAGCATTGCGATGCCCGCCCCGGCCCGTGCCAGCGCCATCAGGCTGGCCGCGTCGTTGGTCGAGAGGTTGCCGGCCACGGCCACCGAGACCGGCAGGCCGTCGGCCTTGCGCGTGAAGTTCCACAGGCTGCGGCCGAAATACGAGTGCGTGAGGCAGTTGCGCTGCGCCAGCTCTTCCACGCGCTGCGGCTGGCCGTGCGTCTTCAGGTAGTCGGGCGTCGCGCAGACCACCGAACGGCACACCGAGAGCCGGCGCGCGATGAGGTTCGGATCGATCTCGGACGACACGCGGATGGCGAGGTCGATGCGCTCGTCCACCAGGTTCACCGCGCGGTCGAGCAGCACCAGGTCGACCGCCACGCCCGGGTAGCGCCGCACGTAGTCGGCCACCGCGCCGGCCAGCTGCGCCTGCGCGAACGAGGTGCTGGCCGTGATGCGCAATTGCCCGCTCGGCGCCTCGGCCGGATGGCGCACCGCCACCTGCATGTCGCCCGCAAGCTCCAGCACCTGGCGGCAGCGCGGCAGCAGCTCTTCGCCCGCCGCCGTGAGGCTCAGGCGGCGCGTCGTGCGGTGCAGCAGGCGTGCGCCGGTCCATTGCTCCAGTTCGGCCACGTAGCGCGTGACCACCGGGCGCGACAGGTCGAGCTTGTCGGCCGCGGCCGAGAGGCTGCCCGCGTCCACCACAGTCACGAACACCCGCATTGCGTTCAATCGGTCCATTCGAACGATTTTAGGAATAAAGAAGCGCGGAATTCGAGGTATTTCTTTCGAAACCAGAAACCTAAGATGCGGTTCATCCCCTTCCCAACCTTTTGACTGGAGTCCCTCATGAGCCACATCGCCATCCTCGGCGCCACCGGACGTGCCGGCGGCCGCCTTCTCGAAGAAGCGCTGCGCCGCGGCCACACCGTGACGGCCATCGCCCGCCATGCCAGCGCAAAGCTGGCGGGCCGTGCCAACGTCAAGACCGTCGATGTCGACGCGCTCGACGCCGCCGCCCTAGAAAGGGCCGTGGCCGGCCATGACGCCGTGTTCAGCGCCGCGCACTTCGCCACCGTGCCGCCCGCGGCCGTCATCGAGCCCGTGAAGCGCGCGGGCGTGAAGCGCCTGCTGGTGGTCGGCGGTGCCGGCAGCCTGTTCGCGGCGCCCGGCCTGAAGGTGATCGACACGCCGAACTTCCCCGATGCCTACCGCGCCGAAGCCACGGCCGGCGGCGTGTTCCTCGATGCGCTGCGCAACGAGAAGGACCTCGACTGGACCTTCCTGTCGCCCTCCGCCGAATTCGTCGAAGGCGAGCGCACCGGCAAGTTCCGCCTCGGCAAGGACGACCTGCTGGTGAGCGCCGAAGGCCGCAGCTGGATCACCTTCGAGGACTACGCGATCGCGTTCATCGACGAGCTCGAGAAGCCCGCGCACTCGCGCCAGCGCTACACGATCGGCTACTGATCGATCGGCCGGCAACGAAAAAGGACCCTCGCGGGTCCTTTTTTCTTTGGGGCTGCGGAGCGGATCAGCGACCGGTCATGTTCTCCGGCACCACCCACTGGTCGAACTGCTCGGCCGTCAGGTGCCCCGACGCGATCGCCGCCTCGCGCAGGCTCGTGCCTTCCTTGTGCGCCTTCTTCGCGATGTAGGCCGACTTGTCGTAGCCGATGTGCGTGTTCAGCGCCGTCACCAGCATCAGCGAACGCTGCACCAGCTCCGTGATGCGTTCGCGGTTCGGCTCGATGCCCACGGCGCAATGGTCGTTGAAGCTCACCATGCCGTCGGCCAGCAGGCGCACGCTCTGCAGGAAGTTGTGCGCCACCATCGGGCGGAACACGTTCAGCTCGAAGTTGCCCGAGGCCCCGCCGATGTTGATGGCGACATCGTTGCCGAACACCTGCGCGGCCAGCATCGTCACGGCCTCGCTCTGGGTCGGGTTGACCTTGCCCGGCATGATCGACGAGCCCGGTTCGTTCTCGGGAATGCTCAGTTCGCCGATGCCGCTGCGCGGGCCGCTCGCGAGCCAGCGCACGTCGTTGGCGATCTTGTTCATGCTGGCGGCGAGCGTCTTCAGCGCGCCGTGGGCATGCACCAGCGCATCGACGCTGGCCATGGCTTCGAACTTGTTCGGCGCGGTCACGAACGGCAGGTTCGTGAGCTTCGCGAGTTCGGCCGCGACCTGCTCCGCGTAGCCCTTGGGCGCGTTGAGCCCGGTGCCGACGGCCGTGCCGCCCAGCGCCAGTTCGCACAGGTGCGGCAGCGCGGCGCGCACGTGCGCCTCGCCGTGCGCCAGTTGCGCCACGTAGCCCGAGAACTCCTGGCCCAGCGTGAGCGGCGTGGCGTCCTGCAGGTGGGTGCGCCCGATCTTCACGATGTCGGCGAAGTCTTCGGCCTTCTTCGCCAGCGTACCGCGCAGCTTGGCGATGGCGGGCAGCAGCTTGTGCGTGATGGCTTCCACGGCCGCCACGTGCATGGCGGTGGGGAACACGTCGTTGCTCGACTGGCTGCGGTTCACGTCGTCGTTCGGGTGCACCAGGCGCCCTTCCCCGCGCTCGCCGCCGAGCAGTTCGCTGGCGCGGTTGGCCAGCACCTCGTTGACGTTCATGTTGCTCTGCGTGCCCGAGCCGGTCTGCCAGACCACCAGCGGGAACTCGCCCGGGTGCTTGCCGGCAATGACTTCGTCGGCCGCGGCCACGATGGCTTGGGTCTTCTTCTCGTCCTGCAGGCCCAGCGCGTGGTTGACCACGGCGGACGCGCGCTTGACCTGCGCCAGCGCCTTGATGATCTCGCGCGGCTGCTGTTCGCCGGAGATGTCGAAGTTCTGCAGCGAGCGCTGCGTCTGCGCGCCCCACAGCTTGTCGGCCGGCACGTCGATCGGGCCGAAGGTGTCGCGCTCGGCACGGGTCTTGGGAGAAGTCGTCATGAGAAAAATGGCTCCACAGTCTTGGATGGTTGCGCCCGCTCACCGGGCGCGGTGCCGAGTATGGTCTCAATAAGAATAGCTCGCATCTGACGAGGCCTTTCGCCCGGGTCCCACAGACACGATACGCCCGTGGGTTGACTCGCGTCATGCCAAAAAGTTATAATTAGCGGCTTCCGACGACCAACAAGTCATGTTGGTCACCCTTGCACTACTCGCGGATCTGCGAATCCCGTCGCGGTGCAAGGCCCTTCACGCCGGGCTCAGCCCGGCAAACCGGCCGGATCTTTTTTCCGGCCCCATTGCCACGTCACGCTCATCCAGGCGGCGCCCCTCGACCAGGCCCGTTGTCTGCGAATGAAGCATCCGGCGGGCACTGGCTTCGTCGCCAAGTCGTCTTCAGTGCCTGTCGGCAGCCCTCGGGGCTCGCCGGGCCATTGCATGCGCATGCGCAATCTTCATGCGCGCTGTCGGGCAGCTCCCTCATCGGGCTGATGGCGTGGCCGTTGCCGCCCTCCGGGGCGGTGCTGTGTCCACCCTTCACTCAAGGAGCCCCGGCATATGGCCAAAGGAATTCTCATCGACCATGTCTTCAAGGTGTTCGGCGACTCGCCCGAACAAGCCCTCGAGCTGGTCCGCCAAGGCTTTTCCAAGAAGGAAATCCTGGCGAAGACCGGCCAGTCGATCGGCGTGTTCGATGCCACCTTCGAGATCCAGGCCGGCGAGATCTTCGTGATCATGGGCCTGTCGGGCTCGGGCAAGTCGACGCTGGTGCGCCTGTTGAACCGGCTCATCGAGCCGACCGCCGGGCGCATCGTGATCGACGGCGCCGACATCAACGAGCACTCCGACAGCAAGCTGCGCGCGCTGCGCCGCAAGGACATCAGCATGGTGTTCCAGTCGTTCGCGTTGATGCCGCACATGACGGTGCGCGAGAACACCGCCTTCGGCCTGGAGCTGTCGGGCACGCGCAAGAAAGACCGCCTCGCGCAGGCTGACCTGGCGCTCGCGCAGGTGGGCCTTTCGGGCTGGGGCGACAGCTACCCCGACGAGCTGTCGGGCGGCATGCAGCAGCGCGTGGGCCTGGCGCGCGCGCTGGCGTCTGATCCGTCGATCCTGCTGATGGACGAGGCCTTCTCGGCGCTCGACCCGATCATCCGCACCGAGATGCAGTCGGAGCTGCTGCGGCTGCAGCAGGTGCAACGCCGCACCATCGTCTTCATCTCGCACGACCTGGACGAAGCCATGCGCATCGGCGACCGCATCGCGATCATGAAGGACGGCCACGTGATCCAGGTCGGCACGCCCGACGAAATCCTGCGCACCCCGGCCGACGACTACGTGCGCAGCTTCGTGCGCGGCGTGGACGCAGCGGCGGTGTTCAAGGCGGCCGACATCGCGCGCAAGTCGCTCACCGTGGTGTGCGAGCACCCCGAGCGCGGCGCGCGCGCGGCGCTCAAGCTGCTCGAAGACCAGGACCGCGACTTCGCCTACGTGACCAGCCCGACCAAGCGCTTCCTGGGCGTGGTCTCGGCCGACACGCTGCGCGGTGCGCTCGACGGACATTCGGGCCCGCTCGGGTTGCAGCACGCCTTCCTCGAGGACCTGCCGCGCATCGACGCCGAAGCCCCCGTGGCCGGCCTGATCGGCCAGCTCGCGCAGGCGCCCTGCGCCCTGCCGGTCGTGGCCGGCGACGGCCGCTTCTGCGGCGCGATCAGCAAGACGACGCTGCTGCGCTTCCTCGACCGCGACACGCCGCCGATCGAACCCGTCTCGCCGCACGCCGCGCCCGCACTCGCCGCCGAGCCGCACTGAATGCACGAAGGACCTTGAACGATGAACGACACCACATTGCCTTCCGACCTGAACGCGCCCCTGCTGGACACCCCCGTCCTGGACACGCCCGCCGCGCCCCCCGCCCTCGATCCGTGGGAAGCCATCTCGGCCGCGCCTGACACCTCGACCGCCAGCGCCTGGCTCGACGCGCCGGCGAACACCACGCACGCCCTCGCGGGCCAAGCCGACACCGCCACCAACGGCTTCGCGCTGCACCGCCTGTGGGACGGCTCGCTGCCCGTCGAGGCCTGGATCAACCAGGGCCTGGGTTGGGTGGTGGAACACTTCCGTCCCTTCTTCCAGACCGTGCGCCTGCCCATCGACAGCACGCTCAACTCGGTGCAGGGCCTGCTCACCGCCCTGCCCGCGCTGCCGATGATCGCGCTCATCGGCCTGCTCGCCTGGCAGTTCGCCGGCCGCGCGCTGGCCATCGGCACCGTCGTGTCGCTGATGCTGGTGACCGTGCTGGGCATCTGGCCCGAAGCCATGGTCACGCTGTCGCTGGTGCTGACCTCATTGGTGTTCTGCATGGTCATCGGCCTGCCGCTGGGCGTGCTGCTGGCCAGCAGCGACCGGGCCCAGCGCGTGATGCGCCCGGTGCTCGACGCCATGCAGACCACGCCAGCCTTCGTGTACCTCGTGCCGGTGGTGATGCTGTTCGGCATCGGCAACGTGCCGGGCGTGATCGTGACCATCGTCTTCGCGCTCGCCCCGCTGGTGCGCCTGACCAACCTCGGCCTGCGCCAGGTGCGCCCCGACCTCATCGAGGCCGCGCGCGCCTACGGCGCCTCGCCCTGGCAGATGCTCGTGAAGGTGAAGCTGCCGCTGGCCATGCCCTCGATCATGGCGGGCATCAACCAGGCGCTGATGCTGTCGCTGTCGATGGTGGTGATCGCCTCGATGATCGCCGTGGGCGGCCTGGGCCAGATGGTGCTGCGCGGCATCGGCCGGCTCGACATGGGCCTGGCCACCGTCGGCGGCCTGGGCATCGTGCTGCTGGCGATCACGCTGGACCGCCTGACGCAGGCCATGGGCAAGTCGCGCCGCAGCGCCGGCCACCGCTGGTGGCACACCGGCCCGGCCGGCTTCGCGCTGCGCACGCTGCAGCGCCTCGTCGGCACGCCCTCGCGCGGCTCGCACGCCGATGACGCCGTGCCCGCCCTTTCCACGCAAGCGCACTGACCGCCCCGGAGGACAACCACGCATGAAGACCACCCGCCTCTTCCTTGCCCGCGGCCTCCTGGCGCTGGGCCTTATCGCCTTCGGTGCGACCGCGCAGGCCGCCAACGACCTGCCCGGCCAGGGCGTCACCGTACAGCCGCTGAAAAGCTCGCTCGCCGAGGAAGCCTTCCAGACGCTGCTGGTGATGCGCGCGCTCGAGAAGCTCGGCTACAAGGTCGAGCCCATGAAGGACCTCGAGCCCGCCACCGAGCACCTGGCCATTGCCAATGGCGACGCCACCTTCATGGCCAACCACTGGAGCCTGCTGCACGCCGACTTCTACAAGAACAGCGGCGGCGACGCCAAGCTGTGGCGCCAGGGCACGTACTCCGACGGCGCGGTGCAGGGCTACCTGATCGACCGCAAGACCGCCGAGCAGTACAACATCACCAACCTCGCGCAGCTGAAGGACCCGGCGATTGCGAAGCTGTTCGATGCCGACGGCGACGGCAAGGCCGACCTCACCGGCTGCAACCCCGGCTGGGGCTGCGAGCTGGCCATCGAGAACCACCTGAACACCTACCAGCTGCGCGACAGCGTGACCCACAAACAGGGCAGCTACGCCGCGCTCATGGCCGACACCATCGCGCGCTTCAAGCAGGACAAGCCGATCCTCTACTACACGTGGACGCCCTACTGGGTCAGCGCCGTGCTGCGCCCGGGCGCCGACGTGGTCTGGCTGCAGGTGCCGTTCTCGCCGCCGCAGGCCGGCGCGCAGGTCGACACCCGGCTTCCCAACGGCCGCAACTACGGCTTCCTGGCCAACGAGCAGCGCATCGTCGCCAACCGGGCCTTCATCGAGAAGAACCCCGCCGCCGGCCGCCTGTTCGAGGTGATGAAGCTGCCGATCAGCGACATCAACGCGCAGAACCTGCGCATGAGCGAAGGCGCGAACAGCATGCAGGACGTGACGCGGCACACCGACGGGTGGATTCGGGTGCACCAGGCGACGTTCGATGGGTGGATTGCGCAGGCGCGCGCGGCGGCCCGGTAACACGGCCTCACCCCCGCGCCGGCGCCCTTTCGCCCGGCGCCGGCCTGCGGTATTGGTGGCTGAGATAATCGAGGGCGTTCCCCCTCCAAGAAGACTCCCCACCATGACGACCACGATCCAGCAGGCCGACCTGATCGAATCGATCAGCGCCGCGCTCCAGTACATCAGCTACTACCACCCCGCGGACTACATTGCCCATTTGGCCAAGGCCTACGAGCGCGAGCAGAGCCCCGCCGCCAAGGACGCCATTGCGCAGATCCTGACCAACAGCAAGATGAGCGCCACGGGCCACCGCCCGATCTGCCAGGACACCGGCATCGTCAACGTGTTCCTCAAGGTGGGCATGGACGTGCGCTGGGGCGGCTTCACCGGTTCGCTGGACGACGCCATCAACGAAGGCGTGCGCCGCGGCTACAACCACCCCGACAACACGCTGCGCGCCTCGGTCGTGGGCGACCCGCAGTTCGATCGCAAGAACACCAAGGACAACACGCCCGCGGTGATCTTCACCGAGATCGTGCCGGGCAACACCGTCGAGGTGACGGTGGCCGCCAAGGGCGGCGGCAGCGAGAACAAGAGCAAGCTGGTCATGCTGAACCCCGGCGACAGCGTGGTCGACTGGGTGCTCAAGACCGTGCCGACCATGGGCGCCGGCTGGTGTCCGCCGGGCATGCTGGGCATCGGCATCGGCGGCACGGCCGAGAAGGCCGCGCTGATGGCCAAGGAAAGCCTGATGGACGACCTGGACATGCACGAGCTGCAGGCCAAGGCCGCCTCGGGCGCCGAGCTCAGCAAGGTCGAGGCGCTGCGCCTCGAACTGTTCGAGAAGGTCAATGCCCTGGGCATCGGCGCGCAGGGCCTGGGCGGCCTGGCCACCGTGCTCGACGTCAAGATCCAGATGTACCCCACGCACGCGGCCAGCAAGCCCGTGGCGATGATCCCCAACTGCGCGGCCACGCGCCACGCGCACTTCGTGATGGACGGCAGCGGCCCGGTCTACCTCGATCCGCCGTCGCTGGACCTGTGGCCCGACGTGAACTGGGCGCCCGACGAAAAGAAGAGCAAGCGCGTCGATCTGAACAAGCTCACGCCCGCCGAAGTGGCCAGCTGGAAGCCGGGCGACACGATCCTGCTGAACGGCAAGATGCTCACCGGCCGCGATGCCGCGCACAAGCGCATCCAGGACATGCTGGCCAAGGGCGAGAAGCTGCCGGTCGATTTCACCAACCGCGTCATCTACTACGTCGGCCCGGTCGATCCGGTCGGCAACGAAGCCGTGGGCCCCGCCGGCCCGACCACCGCCACGCGCATGGACGGCTTCACCGAGATGATGCTGGCCGAAACCGGCCTGATCGCCATGATCGGCAAGGCCGAGCGCGGCCCGGTCGCCATCGAGGCGATCAAGAAGCACAAGAGCGCCTACCTCATGGCCGTGGGCGGCGCCGCCTACCTCGTGAGCAAGGCCATCAAGACCGCCAAGGTGGTGGGCTTCGAAGACCTGGGCATGGAAGCCATCTACGAATTCGACGTGGTCGACATGCCCGTGACGGTGGCGGTCGATGCCGGCGGCACCAGCGCGCACATCACCGGCCCGGCCGAGTGGCAAAAGCGCATCGCCAGCGGCGAGTTCAAGACCATTCCGCTGGAAGTCGCTTGAACCCGGTCGGCGTGTTCGACAGCGGCGTCGGGGGGCTGAGCACGCTCGCCGCGCTGCAGGCCGAGCTGCCGACGGAACGCTTCGTCTACTTCGCCGACACCGCGAACGCGCCGTATGGCGAGCGCGGCGACGCCTACGTCATCGCGCACTCGCGCCAGGTGGTCGAACACCTGCTGCGCGCGCACGACATCAAGGCGCTGGTGGTGGCCTGCAACACGGCCACCACGGCGGCGATCCACGTGCTGCGCGCCGAATTTCCCTCGCTGCCCATCGTGGGCCTGGAGCCGGCGCTCAAGCCCGCCGTGGCGACGAGCCGCACGGGCCACATCGCGGTGCTGGCCACGCGCGGCACGCTGGCCAGCGCCCGGTATGCAGCGCTGCGCGATTCCTTCGCAGGCGCGACGACCGTGCGGCCCGTGCCGTGCGACGGCCTCGTGAAGGCCATCGAAGGCTTTGACAGCGCCACCATCGCCGCGCTGTGCGAGCGCTACATGGCGCAAGCAGGCCCCTTCGGCGACGGGCTAGGCGAGGTCGACACCGTGGTGCTCGGTTGCACGCACTATCCGCTCGTGAAAGACGAACTGCAGCGCCACGCACCGCCGACGCTGCGCTTCATCGACACCGGCGCACCGGTCGCGCAGCAGACGCGCCGCGTGCTGACATCGCTCGGCCGGCTGGCCGACGACGGCAGCGAAGGCGGGTTGGTGCTCGAGAGCAGCGGCGACATGACGGTGCTCGAAGCCGCCGCGGCGCGCTGGTTGCCCGCGCGCGTGCAAGGCGCTTCGGTGCCGGCGGCGAACGCAGCCTGACATCCACTCACCAGCAAATGCGCGCCCTCTTCTTTCTGCGTCATGCACTGGTCCTGCTGGGCCTGGCCTCGGCCGCCGGCCTGAGCCACGCCGCCTGCGAAAGCGGGCTGGCCGAGCGCATGCACGCCAAGCTCTATCCGAAGCAGCCGCTCGACGAACGGTTGGCCGCCTGCAAGGTCTGGCCGGCGTTTCCCGGCCGCAGCATCGTGGTGCTGCCCATGCCGCGCGAGACCACGGACAAGGGCGCCAAGGTCTTCGACCTCGCGCTGCTGCTGATCCAGCGGCCCGACAACGGCAACACCGACCGCGACACGGTGATCGGGCGGATCTTCCTGCCCGAGGCGCTCGACGAAGACGCCACCACCTCGATCCAGGAAATCCGCGTCGACACCTCGCGCTACGTGCTGTCGCCCGACACGCGCGCCTTCGGCCTGCGCGTGCGTTACCGCGGCAACAGCACGACCTCGGGCCCGCAGGCCAGCGAGACCGTGCGCCTGTACGTGCAGCGCGGCAACAAGCTGCAGCAGGTGCTGCAGGAGATCGAGCTCGACCACGACAACGGCGGCTGGGACGCCACCTGCACCGGCCACTTCGAGAAGCTGCGCACCATGCTGTCAGTCGCCCGCACCACGAGCAACGGCTTTGCCGATCTGCAGTTGTCGCGCACGCTGGTGCAAAGCCGCGCGCAGGAACAGGAAGACCAGGGTTGCGTCGAGAAAGCGCTGCCCGCGAAGTTCAGCACCGTGACGCTGCGCTATGACGGCGAGCGCTTCAAGGTGCCCAAGTCGCTGCAGCAGGCGCCCTGAGGCACTGACCCGCCGCTATCGCGCAACAGCCTTGTCGTGCAGCGCAGCCCTGCGGCCGCGTTGCATGTCGATCGGCAGCAGCAACAACAGCCCGCCGATGAACAGCACGGCCGTCGAGAGGATCGCGATGCGCTGATTGCCGCCGGTGGCCCAGGTGATGGCGCCGAAGCTCAGCGGGCCGATGATGCTGGCCAGGCGCGTGGCGAAGGTCCAGAGCCCGAAGAACTCGGCGAGCTGCTGCGGCGGCGCAAGGTAGCCCGTCATCGCGCGCCCGGCCGACTGGCTCGAGCCCATTGCCAGCCCCGCGATGGCGGCGGCCCACCAGAAGCCGCCCTTGGTCGTGACCCATGCGGCGATCACGCACACCGCGATCCACGCGAGCAGCGTGGCGGCCAGCGACACCTTGTGGCCGATGCGGTCCTGCACGTAGCCGAAGCCGAAGGCGCCGAGCGCGGCCGCGATGTTGAGCACGAAGATCAGCACCATCGTCTCGCTCGCGACGAAGCCGATCACCTGCTCGGCGTAGATCGCGGCCAGCGTGATCGCGACCGCCACGCCGCCCTGGTAGCAGACGGTGCAGACCAGCAGCCACATGAAGTCACGGTAGGCGCGCGCCTGCTGGAAGGTGGTGCGCAATTGCCGCCAGGCGCTGTCCTGGCCGCGGCGGGCCTGGGGCACGGCGCGTTCGGGCAGCAGCGCGAAGGTAACGCAGGCGGCCACGCCATAGATCGCTGCCGTGATCAGCATCGTGACCGGCACGAAGTGCGCCGCCGGCAACCCGCGCGCCTGCGACCACAGCACGTATGCCAGGCACAACCCCAGCGCCAGCATGCCGCCGACATAGCCGAAGGCCCAGCCCCAGCCGCTCACCTTGCCCATGCCTTCGGCCGTTGCCAACTCGGGCAGGAAGGCGCCGGTCAGCGACTCGCCGTAGGAATAGAAAGCATTGGAGACGATCACCAGCGCCATTGCGAGCGCGACGCCCATCGCGCCGCCCGCGAAGCCCGGCGTGAGCGCCAGAGCCGCCGTGGCGAGCACGCAGCCTGTGGTCGTCATGACCAGCACGCGCTTCTTGGCGGCGCGCAGGTCGGCCCAGGCGCCGATGGCGGGCATCGTGAGCATCACGATGGCGTACGAGGTACTGAGGGCCACGGTCCACGCGAAGGTGGCCCATGGCGCACCCTTGGCGATGCCACCCACGAAGTAGGCGGCGAACACCGCCGTGATCACGACCGTGGTGTAGCCCGAGTTCGCGAAGTCGTACATCGTCCAGCCGAACACCTCGCGCTTGCGCACGCCGGGGCGCAACGCGGAGGCTGGGAACAGGGCCATGCGGCCTTGGGACCGGGCGGTAAGGGAAAGGTCAGTGCAGGTGGCGCGGACGACGGCCACCGCCGTGACCACCACCGCTGCCGCCGCCGGCCCCACCGGCACCGCGCGGACGCTTGCCGATTTCGAGCGAGTTCACGAGCGCGTCGAAACGGTCGCTGAAGAGGCGGTCGATCTCGGCGACCACACCGCCCAGCTCGGCGCCGTCGAAGTGGCGTTCCATGAGATTGACCACGTCTTCGACCAGCAGATCGCGCTGCACCTGCATGATCGCGGCCGGGTTGGGGCCCACGAACAGCATCAGGAAGTCGTCGCGCGATTCTTCGTCGGGATCACCCTCTTCCTCGTCGAAATCGGTGTCGTAGAAGGTGACTTCGATCGCGGCACCGCGTTCGGAGAGTTCGTTCAGGCCCATGCACATCTCGTCGAGCGCCTGGCGGAAGTCTTCGTCGCCCGGCACGGTCCAGCAGATCTGCAGCGTGTGGTCCTTCTGCTCGAAGCGGATGCCGGGTTCTTCTTCGTAGGTGCTGGTGGCACCGTCGGCCAGCGATTTGGCGCCTGCGTATTTCCAGAGCGGCCGCAGCGCCTCCTGGATCTGCTCGAAGCTCACGTCCGAGCGCAGCGGCACATCGCCATGCACATGGATCTCAAATGGAGCGTTGTAGCGAGGCATCAAATACTCCCTTGTAAATATGGTGGTACCCGGAACGGGGGTCGAACCCGTATGCCCCGATTAAGGAAGCGGCGGATTTTAAGTCCGATGTGTCTACCAATTTCACCATCCGGGCCTCGGGTTGAACATCGACGATAACCCAAATGAAACAAGCCCCGGCAACGTCGGTTGGCGGGGCTTGTGTATCGGAGCCGATCGGTCTTGACGAGAGGGTGGAGGCGCGACCCGGAGTCGAACCGGGCTAGACGGATTTGCAATCCGTTGCATAACCGCTTTGCTATCGCGCCACGCTGAATAACGAAATCGAACTGCGAAAAAAAGGGAAGCTGCTTGCTTCCCTTTTTCAAAACTGGAGCGGGAAAAGAGTCTCGAACTCTCGACCTCAACCTTGGCAAGGTTGCGCTCTACCAACTGAGCTATTCCCGCGTTTCGAGCCTCAAATTATATACCAGTTTTTTGAGGCTTCACAAGTTCTGCAATCAATCGATCAATGTTTGACCGAGCCTTCGACGGCCGGCGCCGCAGCACGCTGCTTGGCCAGTTCGGCCACCGCAGCAGCCGACGCGGCCACCTCTTCGTCGGACAGCGGCTCGGGCATTTTCTCGAGCGCGATCTCGAGCACCTTGTCGATCCACTTCACCGGCACGATCTCGAGGCCGTTCTTCACGTTCTCGGGAATGTCCTGCAGGTCCTTGGCGTTCTCTTCGGGGATCAGCACGGTCTTGATGCCGCCGCGCAATGCTGCCAGCAGCTTTTCCTTCAGGCCGCCGATGGCGGTGACTTCGCCGCGCAGCGTGATCTCGCCGGTCATCGCGACGTCGGCACGCACCGGGATGCCCGTGAGCGCCGACACGAAGGCCGTCGTCATCGCCGCGCCCGCGCTCGGGCCGTCCTTGGGCGTGGCGCCGTCGGGCACGTGGATGTGGATGTCACGCTTCTCGAACACCTCGTCCTTGATGCCCAAGCGGCGCGAGCGGCTGCGCACCACGGTGCGTGCGGCCTCGACCGATTCCTTCATCACGTCGCCGAGCGAACCCGTGCGGCTGATCACGCCCTTGCCGGGCATGGTCACGGCCTCGATCGTCAGCAGGTCGCCGCCGACTTCGGTCCACGCAAGGCCCACCACCTGGCCGACCTGGTTCTGCTTCTCGGCCAGGCCGAAGCTGTACTTGCGCACGCCGAGGAACTCGTTGAGGTTCTCGCCGTCGACCGTGACCTTGGGCGTCAGTTGCTTGAGCAGCAGGCCCTTCACCACCTTGCGGCAGATCTTGGAGAGCTCGCGCTCCAGCGAACGCACGCCGGCTTCACGCGTGTAGTAGCGCACGATGTCGCGCACGGCGGCTTCGGTGACGGCGAGCTCGTCGTCCTTCACGCCGTTGTTCTTCATCTGCTTGGGCAGCAGGTACTTGATCGCGATGTTGGTCTTCTCGTCCTCGGTGTAGCCCGAGAGGCGGATGACTTCCATGCGGTCCAGCAGCGCCGGCGGAATGTTCATCGAGTTCGAGGTGGCGACGAACATCACGTCGCTCAGGTCGAAGTCGACTTCCACGTAGTGGTCGCCGAAGGTGTGGTTCTGTTCGGGGTCGAGCACCTCGAGCAGCGCGCTCGACGGATCGCCGCGGAAGTCCGTGCCCAGCTTGTCGATTTCGTCGAGCAGGAACAGCGGGTTGCGCGTGCCGATCTTGCTCAGCCCCTGCAGCACCTTGCCCGGCAGCGCGCCGATGTAGGTGCGGCGGTGGCCGCGAATCTCGGCTTCGTCGCGCATGCCGCCCAGCGCCATGCGGGTGTACTTGCGGCCGGTCGCCTTCGCGATCGACTGCCCCAGCGAGGTCTTGCCGACACCCGGCGGGCCCACGAGGCACAGGATGGGTGCCTTCACCTTGTCGACGCGTTGCTGCACCGCGAGGTATTCAAGGATGCGGTCTTTGACCTTCTCGAGGCCGTAGTGGTCGGCGTTGAGCACGGCCTCGGCATTGGCCAGGTCGTGCTTGATCTTGGTCTTCTTGCTCCACGGCAGGCTGATGAGCACGTCGATGTAGTTGCGCACCACCGTGGCTTCGGCCGACATGGGCGACATGAGCTTGAGCTTCTTGAGCTCGCCCTCGGCCTTCTTCAGGCCTTCCTTGGACATCTTGGCGAGCTTGATCTTCTTCTCGATCTCCTCGATGTCCGCGCCCTCTTCGCCTTCGCCGAGCTCCTTCTGGATGGCCTTGACCTGCTCGTTGAGGTAGAAGTCGCGCTGGTTCTTCTCCATCTGGCGCTTCACGCGGCCACGGATCTTCTTGTCGACGTTCAGGATGTCGACTTCGCGCTCGAGCTGGCCGAACAGGTTTTCCAGGCGCGCCTTGACGTCGTCCAAGTCGAGCACGGCCTGCTTGTTGTCCAGCTTGAGCGGCAGGTGGGCGGCGATGGTGTCGGCCAGGCGGCCGGCGTCGTCGATGCTCGAGATCGAGGTGAGGATCTCGGGCGGGATCTTCTTGTTCAGTTTGACGTACTGGTCGAACTGCTGCATCACCGCGCGGCGCAGCGCCTCGACCTCGGTGCCCTTCTCGCCGCCTTCGGGCGCCTCGACGGGCGTCACGTTGGCCGAGAAGTGCGTCTCGCCGTCATCGATGCGGTTCACGCGGGCGCGCTGCTGGCCTTCGACCAGCACCTTCACGGTGCCGTCGGGCAGCTTGAGCATCTGCAGGATGGTCGAGACGCAGCCGACCTCGAACATGTCCTCGACCGAGGGCTCGTCCTTGGCGGCGGCCTTCTGGGCCACCAGCATGATGCGGCGCTCGGCCTCCATCGCCAGCTCGAGCGCCTTGATGCTCTTCGGGCGACCCACGAAGAGCGGGATCACCATGTGGGGAAACACCACGACGTCCCGCAGCGGCAGCAGCGGCAGGTCGAGGGCTTCGGGGGGCAATGGGGTATGACCAGACATGAGCGTCCTTGTCCTTTAGGCCTTTTTCGCCGTTTCGCGGTACACGAGCAGCGGGGGCTTGTTTTCGTCGATGGTCGATTCCTCGACCACCACCTTGTCGACATTGGTCGCGTTCGGCAATTCGAACATGGTGTCGATCAGCGACTGTTCAAGGATCGAGCGCAGGCCGCGCGCACCGGTCTTGCGGGCCAGCGCCTTGCGTGCGATCGCCTTGAGCGCCGCGGGACGGATTTCGAGGTCCACGCCCTCCATCTGCAGCAGCTTGGTGAACTGCTTCACCACCGCATTCTTGGGCTCGGTCAGGATCTGCACCAGCGCGTCTTCGCTCAGTTCGGCCAGCGAGGCGACCACGGGCATGCGGCCCACGAGTTCGGGGATCAGGCCGAACTTGATCAGGTCTTCGGGCTCGACTTCGCGGAACACCTCGGTGATGCTGCGCTGGGCCTTGCTCTTCACTGCGGCGCCGAAGCCGATACCCGAGGCCTCGGTACGGTTTTCGATGACCTTCTCCAGGCCCGCAAAGGCGCCGCCGCAGATGAACAGGATGTTGGTCGTGTCGATCTGCAGGAAGTCCTGGTTCGGGTGCTTGCGCCCGCCCTGGGGCGGCACGCTGGCCATGGTGCCTTCGATGAGCTTGAGCAGCGCCTGCTGCACGCCCTCGCCCGACACGTCGCGGGTGATCGAGGGGTTGTCGGACTTGCGCGAGATCTTGTCGATTTCGTCGATGTAGACGATGCCGCGCTGGGCGCGCTCGACCTCGTAGTTGCAGCTTTGCAGCAGCTTCTGGATGATGTTCTCGACGTCTTCGCCCACGTAGCCGGCTTCGGTCAGCGTGGTGGCGTCGGCCATCACGAAGGGCACGTCGAGCATGCGCGCGAGCGTTTGCGCCAGGAGCGTCTTGCCCGAACCCGTGGGGCCGATCAAGAGGATGTTGCTCTTGCTGAGCTCGACCTCGTCGCCCTTGGTGTTCTTTTCCTTGTGGCGCAGGCGCTTGTAGTGGTTGTAGACCGCCACCGACAGCATGCGCTTGGCCGGCTCCTGGCCGATCACGTAGTTGTCGAGGTTGGTCTTGATCTCCAGCGGCGTGGGCAGGTCGCTGCGCGCGTCGCGCGCTTCCTCACCGGCCGGCAGCTCGTCACGGATGATCTCGTTGCACAGGTCGATGCATTCGTCGCAGATGAAGACCGAAGGGCCCGCGATCAGCTTCTTGACCTCATGCTGGCTCTTGCCGCAGAACGAGCAATAAAGCGTTTTTTCGCTGGAGGTGCCTTTTTTTTCGGCCATGGACTTTTGCCTCGTGACAGGGTATGGACAATGATAACTAAACAAAAACGGCGTTTCCCGTGTGGGAAACGCCGTTTTTGCCTTTTGGGCGCCCGAGGCGCCGGGCGGCATTAACCGCGCTGGGAGACGACCTGGTCGACCAGGCCGTAATCCTTGGCCTCGTCGGCGGTCAGGAAATAGTCGCGCTCGGTGTCCGACTTGACCTTTTCCAGCGGCTGGCCAGTGCGTTCGGCCAGGATGCGGTTCATCTGGTCCTTGGTGCGCAGGATGTCGCGCGCATGGATCTCGATGTCGGTGGCCTGGCCGCGTGCGCCGCCCAGCACCTGGTGGATCATGATCTTCGAGTTGGGCAGCGAGAAACGCTTGCCCTTCTCGCCGGCCGCCAGCAGGAAGGCGCCCATGCTGGCCGCGAAGCCCAGGCACATGGTCGACACCGACGGCTTGATGAACTGCATCGTGTCGTAGATCGCCATGCCGGCGCTCACGCTGCCGCCCGGGGAGTTGATGTAGAACGAAATGTCCTTGTCCGGGTTCTCGCTCTCGAGGAACAGCAGCTGGGCCACCACGAGGTTGGCGGTCTGGTCGTTGACCTCGCCCACCAGGAAGATGATGCGTTCCTTGAGGAGACGCGAGTAGATGTCATACGACCGCTCGCCGCGGCCCGACTGCTCGACGACCATCGGGATCATGCCGAGGCCTTGAATTTCCTGTGCGCTCATGAATTTGCTCTCCGGAAAATGGATTCGTTCGCTCTGATTGAACTGTACGCCTGAGTGAAATGGGGCTCGTGCCGCAAAGCACAAGCCCCATCGGCGTTGCTGCATGCAGCGACGGAAACCAGCTTACTGCTGCTGCGCCATCAGTTCGTCGAACGACACCGACTTTTCGTTGACCTTGGCCTTGCCCAGCACGAAGTCGGTCACGTTGTTCTCGATGACCACGGCTTCGACTTCCGCCAGGCGGTTGTTGTCGCTGAAGTACCAGCGCACGACGTCTTGCGGCTTCTCGTAGCTGGCGGCCAGCTCGTCGATGTGGGCCTTGATCTGCTCGGGCTTGGCCTGCAGGTTGTTGGCACGCACCAGCTCGGCCACGACCAGGCCCAGGCGCACGCGGCGCTCGGCTTGCGGGCGGAACACTTCCTCGGGGATCGGGGCCTTGTCGGCGTCCTTGATGCCGCGCTGCTTGAGCTCGGCGCGGGCGCCGTCGATCATGCGGGCGACTTCCGACTGCACGCTGGCGTTGGGCAGGTCGAGTTCGGCGTTGGCCACCAGGGCGTCCATCACGGCGTTCTTGTTGCGGGCCAGCAGGCGGAACTTCACTTCGCGCTCGAGGTTGCGCTTGATGTCGGCGCGCAGGCCTTCCACGGTGGCTTCGGCGATGCCGAGCGACTTGGCCAGCTGCTCGTTGACTTCGGGCAGGTGTGAAGCTTCGATCTTCTTCACGGTGACCATGAAGTCGGCTTGCTTGCCGGCCACGTCCTTGCCGTGGTAATCGGCCGGGAACGACAGCGGGAAGGTGCGGCTGTCGCCGGACTTCATGCCGCGCACGGCGTCTTCGAATTCCTTGAGCATCTGGCCTTCGCCGACGACGAACTGGAAGTCTTCGGCCTTGCCGCCCTGGAAGGGTTCGCCGTCGATCTTGCCTTCGAAGTCGACCGTCACGCGGTCGTTGTCTTCGGCCACGGCGTCTTGGGCGCGCTGGGCGAAGGTGCGGCGCTGCTTGCGCAGGATGTCCAGGGTCTTGTCGATGGCTTCGTCGCCGACTTCGGCCGACAGCTTCTCGACTTCAGCGCCCGACAGGTCATTGATCTTGACTTCGGGGAACACTTCGAAGACCGCGTCGAAGGCGAGCTGGCCTTCGGGCGACTCTTCCTTCTCGGTGATGCGGGGCTGGCCGGCGACGCGCAGCTTGGCTTCGTTGGCGGCTTGCGAGAAGGCCTCGCCGACCTTGTCGTTCATGACTTCGTAGTGCACCGAGTAGCCGTAGCGCTGGGCCACGACGTTCATCGGCACCTTGCCGGGACGGAAGCCGTCCATCTTGACGGTGCGCGCGAGCTTCTTGAGGCGCGAATCGACTTCGTTCTGGATGGTGCCGACCGGCAGGGTCAGCGTGATCTTGCGTTCGAGCTTCTCGAGAGTTTCAACGTTCACGGTCATGGTGTCTTCCTTGTGAGGGGTGTGGCTGGTGCGCGGGGCCGGACTCGAACCGGCACGTTCTTGCGAACGTCAGGACCTAAACCTGGTGCGTCTACCAATTTCGCCACCCGCGCGATGCCAAATTTCAGGTGAATGCAAAGGCGGACGGCCTCGGCGCTGCGGAAAACCGCTGGCCCAAGACCGTCCGCCTGAAATCGGTCAACCGCGCATTTTAAACGCAAGAATGGGGGCCTTCCGGCTTCCCCCTTTGGGGGATTTCACCCACTCTCGCGCAAGGGATACGGGCCGCACGACAACGGCCCGTGAAAAGCGCCTTTTCAGGCAGCAGCGGTTTGCGGCTCCCGCTTGATTCGGAAGGCCGCGGCGTACATGGCCGGCAGCGCCAGCAGCGTCAGCACGGTGGCCACGATCAGGCCGCCCATGATGGCCACGGCCATCGGCCCCCAGAACACGCTGCGCGACAGCGGGATCATCGCCAGCACCGCCGCCGCGGCGGTCAGCACGATGGGGCGCAGGCGCCGCACGGCCGATTCGACGATCGCGTCCCAGGCCGGCACGCCGGCGGCGCGGTCGAGCTCGATCTGGTCGATCAGGATCACGGCGTTGCGCTGGATCATGCCCATCAGCGCGATCACGCCGAGCAGCGCCACGAAGCCGAAAGGCCGGTTCAGCAGCAGCAGCGCGGCAGCCACGCCGGCGATGCCCATCGGGCCGGTGATGAACACCAGCAGCGAGCGGCTGAAGCTGTGCAGCTGCAGCATCAGCAGCGTGAACACCAGGAACAGCATGATCGGCACGCCCGCCACGATCGAGGCCGAGCCCTTGGAGCTTTCCTCCACGGCGCCCGCCACCTCGATGCGGTAGCCACCCTGCCCGGCCGCATGCCAGCCGGCTTCCAGCTCGCGCAGTTTCGGCAGCAGTTGCTCGGTCACGGTGGCGCCCTGCAGGCCTTCCACCACGTCGCCCTGCACGGTGATCGCGTAGTCGCGGTTCTCGCGCCACATCACGCCGGGCTCCCAGGTGAACACCGGACGGGCGATCTGCGTGAGCGGGATCGAACGGCCCGTGGTCGTCGGGATGTAGGCGTTGCCGATGTCCGAGATGGCCTCGCGCTCGTCGGCCGACTGGCGCAGCACGATGTCGATCAGCAGGTCGTTCTCGCGGTACTGGCCGACCGTGGTGCCGCTGAACATGGTGCGCGAAGCCTGGGCGATGGCCTGGCTGGTCACGCCGAGCGCACGCGCCTTGGCCTGGTCGATCTCGAGGCGGATCACCTTGACCGATTCGTTCCAGTTGTCGTTCACGCCGCGCATGTTGGGGCTTTCGCGCAGCACGGCCTTCACCTCGTCGGCGCGGGCGCGCAGCTGGGCGGGCTCGGTGCCGATCACGCGGAACTGCACCGGGTACGGCACCGGCGGGCCGTTGGGCAGCAGCTTGACACGGCCGCGCACCTCGGGAAATTCCTCGGCCAGCAAGGCGGGCAGGCGCAGGCGCAGCGTTTCGCGCACCTTCAGGTCCTTGGCCAGCACGATGAGCTGCGACACGTTGGTCTGCGGAAACACCTGGTCCAGCGGCAGGTAGAAGCGCGGCACGCCGGAACCGATCCAGGTGCTGACGGTCTTCACGCCCTCTTCCTTCATCACGCGCTGCTCGACGCGCCTGGCCACCTCTTCGTTGGCGGCGAACGAGGTGCCTTCGGGGAACCAGATGTCCACCATGATCTCGGGCCGGCTCGAATCGGGGAAAAACTGCTGCTGCACCTTGCCCATGCCGACGATGCCCAGCGCGAAGATCAGCACGGTGGCGCCGATGGTCAGCCAGCGGTGCTGCACGCACCAGTTCACGGCGCGGCGGAAGCTGTTGTAGAACGGCGTGTCGAACAGCTCGTGCGGCGGCGCGTCGGGGTCGTGCGGCTTCACCTTGAGCAGCAGCGTGCCCAGGTACGGCACAAAGTACACCGACACGACCCACGACAGCACCAGCGCAATCACCGTCACCGCGAAGATCGCGAAGGTGTACTCGCCCGTCACCGACTTGGCGATGCCGATCGGCAAAAAGCCCGCCGCCGTGATGAGCGTGCCCGTGAGCATCGGCTTGGCCGTGACGTCGTAGGCGAAGGTGGCGGCGCGGACCTTGTCGTAGCCCTCTTCCATCTTCCGCACCATCATTTCCACGGCAATGATCGCGTCGTCCACCAGGAGGCCCAGCGCGATGATCAGCGACCCCAGCGATATCTTGTGCAGCCCGATGCCGAAGTAGTTCATGGCCAGGAAGGTCACGGCCAGCACCAGCGGAATGGTGATGGCCACCACCAGCCCCGGGCGCATGTCGATGTACCAGCCGAAACGCCCGCCCTTGTGCAGGCCGAGCGCGATGATGCTCACGGCCAGCACGATGGCCACGGCCTCGATGAGCACGCCGACGAATTCGTTGACCGAGCTGGCCACCGACACCGGCTGGTCCTGCACCTGCGCCAGCTTCACGCCGGCCGGCAGGCGCTGGTCGATGGTGGCGGTGGTGGCCTTGAGCGCCTTGCCCAGCGCGATGATGTCGCCGCCCTTGGCCATCGACACACCGAGCGCGATCACTTCCTTGCCCTGGTGGTGCACCTTGACGGCCGGCGGATCGACATACCCGCGGCGGATCTCGGCGATGTCGCCGAGCTTGATCTGGTTGCCCGAGCTGCCGCGGATCGGCATCTCGCGCAGCTGCTCCACGCTGGTGAACTGGCCGCCCACGCGCACCTGCACCACATCCAGCGGCGACTGGATCGTGCCGGCGCTTTCAACCGCGTTCTGCGAGCCGAGCTGGGCCAGCACGGCATTGAAGTCGAGCCCCAGCTGGGCCAGGCGCTTCTGCGAGATCTCGATGAAAACCTTCTCGTCCTGCACGCCGAACTGGTCGACCTTGGCCACGTCCTTCACGCGCAGCAATTGCTGGCGCACGTCGTCGGCCAGCGTCTTGAGCTCGGCGTAGCTGAAGCCCTCGCTTTCCAGCGCGTAGATCACGCCGTAGACGTCGCCGAAGTCGTCATTGAAGAACGGCCCCTGCACACCTGCGGGCAAGGTGCCGCGCATGTCGCCGATCTTCTTGCGCACCGTGTACCAGACGTTGGCCACCTCGGCGGCCTTCGACGAATCCTTGATCTGGAAAATGATCTGCGACTCGCCCGGCTTCGAATAGCTGCGGATCTTGTCGGCGTACGGCGCTTCCTGCAGCGTGCGCTCCAGCTTGTCGGTGACCTGCTCGGCCACCTGCTGCGCGGTGGCGCCCGGCCAGTAGGTGCGCACCACCATCGCACGGAAGGTGAACGGCGGGTCTTCGTCCTGGCCGAGCTGGAAGTACGCGAAGGCGCCCAGCACCATCAGCACCACCATCAGGTAGCGCGTGAGGGGCGCGTGGTCCAGCGCCCATTTGGAAAGATTGAAGCCGGGCGACTTGTACTCGGACGCCGGAGTTGTCGCAGGGGTTGCGGGGGTCGCTGGGCCTTCCGTCATTTGGCGGCACCCGTTGCGATCTCCTTCTTCGTCGCGGCCACGGCCTCGACGGCCTGCTGCTTCGCCTGCGCCTGTTGCTGGCCATTGGCGGCGGCCGCCATGGCCTCCTTCGACTGGTAGATGGTGACCTTCTGCCCCGGCGACAGCACGTGCACGCCCGCGGCCACGACCATCATTCCGGTCGACAGGCCCGATCCGATCACCGCTTCATTGCCGTCGGCCGTGACCACCTGCACCGGCTGCGAGCGCACGGTCATGCTGTTCTTGTCGAGCACCCAGACCGCCGAGCCCTTGCCTTCCTGGCGCAGCGCGCTGGTCGGCAGCTTGATCACCGCGACGTCGGTGCGGGCCAGCGCCTGCGGCCGGGCATAGACGGTGGCGCCGAGCGCCGGCGAGGTCGCGGCGTCGATCGACACCTTGACCGAGTAGGTGCGCGTGACCGCGTCGGCACTGGCCGCCACCTCGCGCACCTGGCCCTGCAGCACCTCGCCGCCGGACCAGCCGCGCACCGCGACCGGCGAGCCGGGCTTGATCAGCGCGGCGCGGTCTTCAGGCACCGCGAACACCACGTCGCGCGCGCCGTCCTGGGCGATGCGCACGACCGGCGTGCCGGCCTGCACCACCTGGCCCGGCTCGGCCTCGATGGCCGTGATGATGCCTGCCACGTCGGCCACCAGCGTCGTGTAGCTGGCCTGGTTGCCTTGCGAGGCCAGTTGCGCCTGCGCCTGTTCGAGCTGGGCCTGCGCGGCCTTCCAGGTGGTTTCGCGGCGTTCCAGTTCGGCGCCGCTGATGAAGTTCTGCGATCGCAGTTCGGTGTAGCGCTTGAGGTCGGCGGCTGCCAGATCGCGGTTGGTCAGCGCGGCGGCCTGCTGGGCGCGGGCGGCCTCGGCAGCCAGGCGGTAGTCCTGCGGATCGAGCTGGGCCAAGACCTGGCCGGCCTGCACGTGCTGGCCGAGCTCGGCCTGGCGGCGGATGATCTTGCCCGCCACCCGGAAGCCCAGGCGCGATTCGACCCGGGCCCGCACCTCGGCCGAGAACTCGGGCTGGGCGTCGTAGTCGCTGGTGCCGACGGTCACGAACTTGACCGCCCTCACGGGCTCCTGGGCAGGCGGTTTCGGCGAACAGCCGGCCAGAAAGATGGCGGGAAGCAGCAGCCAGGCGGCGCTGCGGGCACGGAGTGAGGCGGCGGAGGCGGTCATGAGACACCCAAGAAGAAAGGAACCGGGCCATTAATGACCCACCGGTTAGTAATCTAGGGTAAACGTTAAACAGTGTCAATGACCCGCGGGTCAGTTGACCATGTCGACAGCAATGTCTGCGCTAGGTTCTCTGCCCCATTTCGACCAGCCGGTTATCAGGAAGCTCGAAGTAATCGGATGCCCGGCCCGCGTTGCGCTGCAGCCAGCCGAACAGCACCCGTCGCACCGGGTTCATGCCCGGCAGGTTCTCCTCGCCCACCGAGGCGCGGGAGACGAAGTACGAGGTCTTCATCGAGTCGATGGCCAGGGTCTTCTGGTACGCCAGGATGCGGATGAACTCGGGCACGTCGGCGCGCTCCATGAAGCCGTGCCGCGCGGTGACCACCCAGATGCCGTCCATCAGCTGCTCGGCCTCGATGCGCAGGCGCGCGTCCACGCGCGGCGTGTCGCACGAGAGCACGCGCAGCACGATCACCTGCTCGTGCAGCACCTGGTTGTGCTTGAGGTTGTGCAGCAGCGCGTGGGGCACCGCCGTGGCGTCGGGATTCAGGAACACGGCCGTGCCGCTCACCCGGTGCGGCATGTTCAGCGCCAGCGAATCGACGAAGGGGCGCAGCGGCAGGCTGTCGGCCGCCGCCGCCTCCAGGCCCAGGCGCCGGCCCTTGGCCCAGGTGGTGAACAGCACCATCACCCCGGCCGCCACCGCCAGCGTGAGCCAGCCGCCCTCGGCCACCTTCAGGCTGTTGGACACCACGAAGGTCAGGTCGACCGCCGCGAAGGCCGCCACGCCGACCGCCACCGCCACCTTGTTCCAGCGCCACAGGCCCCAGGCCACGATGCCGGCCAGCAATGTGGTCGTCACCATCGTGATCGACACCGCGATGCCGTACGCCGCCGACAGCGCGCCCGAACTGCGGAAGCCCAGCACCAGCAGCAGCACGCCGACCATCAGCAACCAGTTGACGGCTGGCACGTAGATCTGCCCGATGGCCGTGCCCGAGGTCTGCACCACGCGCATGCGCGGCAGGTAGCCCATGCGCATCGCCTGCGCGGTGAGCGAGAAGGCGCCCGAGATCACCGCCTGCGACGCGATCACCGTGGCCATGGCCGCGAGCACCACCATCGGCAGCACGCCCCACGAGGGAAAGAGCCGGAAGAACGGGTTGTCGATGGACGCCGGGTTCGCCAGCACCAGCGCGCCCTGTCCGAAGTAGTTGAGCACCAGCCCCGGCAGCGCGATGAAGAGCCACGCGAGACGGATCGGCCTGGCGCCGAAGTGCCCCATGTCGGCATACAGCGCCTCGCCTCCCGTGAACGCCAGGAACACCGCGCCCAGCACGGCCAGCGACTGCGCCCGGTGCTCGACCAGAAAGCCCACCGCCCGGCGCGGGTCGAGCGCCGCCAGCACCTGCGGCTGCTGCAGCACCTGCCACAGCCCCGCCACGCCCAGCACCAGGAACCACAGCAGCATCACCGGCCCGAAGATCTTGCCGACCACGCCGGTGCCCTTCTTCTGCACCATGAACAGCCCGACAAGGATCGCCAGCGTGATCGGGATCACCACCCGTTGCAGCACCGGCGCCTGCACCTCCAGGCCCTCGACCGCCGACAGCACCGAGATCGCCGGCGTGATGAGGCTGTCGCCGTAGAACATGGCCGCGCCCACCAGGCCCAGGACCCCGATCCCGCGCCACACCCAGGGCCGGGTCTTCGGGCCGGAAACGGCGTTGCGCGCCAGCGCCTGCAGCGCCAGGATGCCACCCTCGCCGTCGTGGTCGGCGCGCAGCACGAACACCACGTACTTGAGCGTCACCACGAACATCAGGCCCCAGAAGATCAGCGAGAGCAGGCCCAGCACCGCGTCGGGCGAGAACGGCACGCCGTGCTCGGGATTCATCGTTTCCTTGAAGGCGTACAGCGGCGAAGTGCCGATGTCGCCGAAGACGACGCCCAGCGCCGCGATCATCAAACCGGGCCCGGCCGCGTGTGCCGTGTCGCCCGAAGCGGGAAGCGAAGTCCCGGAAGCCGCGGCAGTTGCTTTCATCGTCATGGGCGAAAGAGAGATGGAAAGTGGCGACGCCACGAGCATAGTGCCCGGACATGACGTCGCCGACAATCGTGGCGTGTCCGCCACTCCCCCCCATGCCGCCGCGCCGGCCCATTACGAAAACTTCCCCGTGGCCTCGTGGCTGTGCCCGCCGCACCTGCGCCCGCCCATCGCCGCGATCTACCACTTCGCGCGCACCGCCGACGACATCGCCGACGAGGGCGACGCCTCGCCCGATGCGCGCCTGGCCGAGCTGCGCGCCTACCGAGAGGAACTGGCCGCCGCCGCACGCGGCGAAGCGCTGCCCGACTCGCGCTGGCCCCATGTGTTCGGCCCGCTGGCCTGGGCCATCACCGAGTACCGCCTGCCCGAAGACCTGCTCGCCGACCTGCTCAGCGCCTTCATGCAGGACATCGAGAAGACCCGCGACCGCGGCACCTACGCCGACCGCGCCGAGCTGCTCGACTACTGCCGCCGCTCCGCCAACCCGGTCGGCCGCCTGCTGCTGCACCTGTACGGCGTGACCGATGCGCAGGCGCTGGCCCAGAGCGACGCCATCTGCAGCGCACTGCAGCTCATCAACTTCTGGCAGGACCCGAGCGTCGACCTGCCGCGCGGGCGCTTCTACTTTCCGCGCACCGACTGCGCCCGGCGCGGGCTGACCTCGGAGCATTTCAAGGTCTTCGCGCCGCTGTCTTCCGCGCCACCGCCGCAGGAAGCTATCAATCTGATAGCGGTGGTGGCCTTCTGGGCGCGCGAGCTCATGACCGAGGGCGCCCCGCTCGTGCACCGCCTGCCGGGCCGCGTGGGCTGGGAGCTGCGCCTGGTCGTGCAGGGCGGCCTGCGCATCCTCGACAAGATCGAGGACCTGGGCTTCGACACCTTCACGCAGCGCCCCACCGTCGGCAAGGCCGACGCGCCCGTGCTGCTCTGGAAGGCATGGCGGATGCGGAGACAATCACGGCCCATGAAAGCAGCGCCTCCCCGATGAATCCCGAGCAATACGTGCAAGACAAGGCCGCCGCTTCGGGCAGCAGTTTCTATTACGCCTTCCTGTTCCTGCCCAAGCCGCGGCGCGCCGCGATCACGGCTTTTTATGCCTTCTGCCGCGAAGTCGACGACGTGGTGGACGAGGTCTCCGACCCCGGCGTGGCCGCCACCAAGCTCGCCTGGTGGCGCACCGAGGTCGCCCAGGCTTTTGCCGGCACGCCGCGCCACCCGGTCATGCAGGCGCTCATGCCGCATGCCGCCACCTACGGCATCGAGGCGCGCCAGCTCAACGAAGTGATCGACGGCTGCCAGATGGACCTGGACCAGACCCGCTACCTCGACTTCCCCGGCCTCGCGCGCTACTGCCACCTGGTGGCCGGTGTGGTCGGCGAGGTCGCGGCACGCATCTTCGGCCAGACCGATCCGCAGACCACCGCCTACGCCCACAAGCTCGGCCTGGCGCTGCAGCTGACCAACATCCTGCGCGACGTCGGCGAAGACGCGCTGCGCGGTCGCATCTACCTGCCCGTCAACGAGCTGCAGCAGTT
Organism: Variovorax sp. GW821-FHT09D04; assembly: GCF_059416405.1. NCBI lineage: Bacteria > Pseudomonadati > Pseudomonadota > Betaproteobacteria > Burkholderiales > Comamonadaceae > Variovorax > Variovorax sp. GW821-FHT09D04. The sequence continues at coordinate 576,604 of NZ_JBWKPA010000003.1, read as the reverse complement.
CGACGTGAAGGCGCACGAGATCCTGAACCGCGTGCACTCCGACCGTTTTGTCGCGCTCATGAAGTTCCAGGCCCAGCGCGCCCACGCCGCCTACGACGAAGCGCTGGCCCTGCTGCCGCAGGCCGACCGCCGCACGCAGAAGCCCGGCCTGATGATGGCCAGCATCTACCGCACGCTGCTGCGCGAGATCGAGCGCGACGACTTCCAGGTGTTGAACCAGCGCATCAGCCTGACGCCGGTGCGCAAGTTCTGGCTGGCCTGGAAAGTCCAGGCGCTGGGCCGGATATGACGCCCCACCCTTCGTGCCCATGAGGCTCGCCGTCATCGGCGCCGGCTGGGCCGGCCTGGCCTGCGCCGTCGAGGCCACGCGCCTCGGGCATGCCGTCACCCTGTTCGAAGCCGCGCCGATAGCCGGCGGACGGGCGCGGCGGGTCGATCACATGCACGGCATGGCGCTGGACAACGGCCAGCACATCCTGATCGGCGCCTACACCGCCACGCTGGCGCTCATGCGCGACGTGGGGGTCGATGTCGACACCGCCCTGCAGCGCCTGCCGCTGTCGCTGCGCTTTGCCGACGGCGGCGGGTTGCAGCTGCCCGCGGGCCGGCCGCCGCCGCTCGACCTGCTCATCGGCATCTTCACCGCGCGCGGCTGGACCTGGCGCGACAAGGCCGCGCTGCTGGCCACCGCCGTGCGCTGGCGCCTCGCGGGCTTTCGCTGCGCGCCCGGCACCAGCGTTGCCACGCTGTGCGCCGGCCTCACGCCGCGCGTGATGCACGAACTCATCGAGCCGCTGTGCGTCTCGGCGCTCAACACGCCCGTGCCGCAATCGAGCGGCCAGGTGTTCCTGCGCGTGCTGCACGACGCGCTGTTCAGCGGACGCGGCGGCGCCGACCTGTTGCTGCCGCGCGTCGACCTCGGCGCCCTGCTGCCCGATGCCGCGCTGGCGTGGCTCGCGCGGCACGGCGCCACCGCGCACATCGGCCACCGCGTGCGCACCATCGCGCCGGAAGGCGACCGGTGGCGCGTCGATGACGAGGTCTTCGACCAGGCCGTGCTGGCCTGCGCGCCCTGGGACGCCGCGCGCCTTGTGCGTGCCACCGGCCTGCCGGCCGCTTCGCGCTGGTGCAACGTCACCGAATCGCTGCGCTTCGAGGCGATTGCCACGGTCTACGTGCGCGGCGCCGCGCCGCTGGCCGAACCGATGCTCGCGCTGCGCAGCCAGCCGGGCAGCGCGCCGGCCCAGTTCGTGTTCGACCGCGGTCAGCTCGGTGGACCAGAAGGCGTGCTCGCCTTCGTCGTGAGCGCCAACGAGACGCCGCGCGAGATGCTCGAGAAACAGGTGCTCGCGCAAGCCGGCGCGCAGCTCGGGCAGCCCGGCCTCACGCCGATCCAGACCGTGGTCGAAAAACGCGCCACCTTCGCCTGCACGCCCGGCCTGGCCCGCCCGCCGGCCGCCATCGCGCCGGGACTGCAGGCCTGCGGCGACTACACCGAAGGCCCTTATCCCGCCACGCTCGAAGGTGCGGTCCTCAACGGACTGGCCGTCGCGCGCTCGCTTGCCACCTCATGACCACGACCCTGCACTACCTGGATTTCGACTACAGCGAAGACACCGAAGACCACGGCACCTTCGACGCCATGGCCTCGACCCCGCCCGAGCGCACGCCCGAGGTGGAAGCCGAGATCGCGCAGGTGCTGGCCTGGGCCGAGGCCACCTTCCCCGGTGCGCGCGGCGCGCTCGACGACGGTGCGGTGTGGGACTGCGACGTGCAGCGCACGCGGGAGGACAACCCGCGCCTGGACACCCTCACGCTCTCGCTCAGCGGCACCGCCGACTTCTGCGCGGCGCTGCGCGAGCACTTCGGGCTCGACTGAAAAAAGTCGAAGGCTTTCTCAGGCGGTCTTGTTGCGCAAGCGCAGCAGGCTCAACCCCAGCAGCACGAAAGCACCGCCCGACACGCGGTTGAACAGCTGCGCGCGCTTCGGGTTCGCGAACTGCTTCTTCAGCAGGCGCGCCAGCAGCACGTACGAACCATGCGCCAGCACCGAGCCGGCCGCGAAGGTCGTGGTGAGCACGGCGAACTGCGTGAGGATCGGCGCGTCGTGCGTGAGGAACTGCGGGAACAGCGCCGAGAAGAACAGGATGCCCTTCGGGTTGGTCAGCGCCACCGTCACGCCATGCCCGAACAGCCGGCGCGCGGAACGCGAAGGCGCCGGCGCGGCCGACGGCTGCAGCTCGGCGAACACGCTCGTGCGGCTGCGCCACTGCCGGATGCCCAGGTACACGAGGTAGCCCGCGCCCGCCACCTTCAGCACCATGAAGGCCGTGGCCGAGGTGTTGAGCACCACGCCCAGCCCGCCCATCGCGGCGGCCGAGACCAGGAAGAGCCCGCAGGCGTTGCCCAGCGAACTGATCATGGCGCGGCGCGGGCCGACGGAGATGGCGTTGGAGACCGCGAGCAGCACGGCCGGACCGGGCGTGAAGGCGACGACCAGGGTCACGCCGCAAAAGAGGAGCCAGGTGGAGAGATGCATGGGAGGAAATTCGCGCGAAAGCAATGAAAGGAGGCCGTCGCAAAACTATAGTCCGGGCAGCCGCGCGCCGCTCGGGCCGCGCCGATAGTCCCCTGACATTCCTCACCCATGATCACCTGCTACCTGCGCTACATCGTCGATCCCTTCAAGCTCAAGGAATTCGAGCACTACGGCAAGCTCTGGATTCCGCTGGTCGAGAAGTTCGGCGGCCAGCACCACGGCTACTTCCTGCCGTCCGAAGGCGCGAACAACGTGGCGCTGGCGATGTTCAGCTTCCCCAGCCTGGCCGCGTACGAAACCTACCGGGCCGACTCGATGCAGGACGCCGACTGCCAGGCCGCCTTCCGGTACGCCGAAGAGACCCGCTGCATCGTCAGCTACGAACGCAGCTTCTTCCGCCCCGTGTTCCGCTGAGGTTCAAGCGCCCAGCGCGATGCACAGCGCGTGCAGGTTGGGCACGATCAGCTGCGGACGCGCGCCGTGCTCCCACGGTCGCTCGTCGCGCACCAGCCACGCGGCCTGCATGCCGGCGTTGAGCGCGCCCACCACGTCGAGCGCGGCGTCATCACCCACGTGCAGCACGTCTTTCGGCAGCAGGCCGACCGAGGCCGCCGCGGCGCGGAAGATCGGCGCGTGCGGCTTGCCGCTGCCGAAGGTGCGCGCATTGAAGGCGGTGCGGAACCACCGGCCGACGCCGGTCTTGTGGATATCGGCGTTGCCGTTCGACACCGCCACCAGCGGGTAGCGCTCGCTGAGCCACTTCAGCGCCGGCAGCGCGTCGTCGTACAGCGTGACGCGCTGGCGCTCTTCGAAGAAGGCGTCGAAGGCCGGATCGGCCAGCGCCGGGTCTTCGCCCGCGCGCACGAGCGCCGTGCGGATCGACTCGCGGCGCAGCGCGCTCAGGTCGTGCGCGAGGTCGGAGCGCTCCTTGGCCGTGGCTTCGCGCAACTCGCGCAGCACGCCCGGCGTGAGCAGCAGCGAGGCCGTCTTGGGCGCCTCGCGCAGCAGCCATTCGTGCAGCACGCGCTCGGCCCGCTCGATGGTCGGCCAGATCGGCCACAGGGTGTCGTCGAGGTCGAGCGTGATCGCCGAGATGCGCGAGATGTCGAGCGGCGTGGCGCCGCCGGGCGCCGGGGAAGCGGAAGTCATGCCCGAGAATATCGCATGCCTCTCGCCCCCCAAGACAGTCAGAACAGCAAGAACGACCGCACCGCCGTGCTCTGGTGCAACCTGGGTTCGCCCGATGCCCCCACCGCCGCCGCGGTGCGCCCCTACCTCGCCGACTTCCTGGGCGACCCGCGCGTGGTCGAGATTCCCAGGGCGCTGTGGGCGTTGATCCTGCACGGCATCATCCTGCGCACGCGGCCCGCGAAGTCGGCCGTGAAGTACGCCAGCATCTGGCTGCCCGAGGGCTCGCCGCTCAAGGTCTGGACCCAGAAGCAGGCCACCCTGCTGGCCGGCTGGCTCGGCGAACGCGGCCACCGCGTGACGGTGCGCGACGCGATGCGCTATGCCAACCCGTCGATCGCCTCGCGGCTCGATGCGCTGCAGGCCGAGGGCGCCACGCGCGTGCTGGTGCTGCAGGCCTACCCGCAGTACTCGGCCACCACCACGGCCAGCGTGATCGACGCGGTGAACGCCTGGAGCCGCCGCCAGCGCCACGTGCCCGAGTTCCGCTTCGTCAACCAGTACCACGACGACCCGGCCTACATCGAGGCGCTCGCGCAAGGCATCGAGAAGCACTGGAAGACCGAAGGCCGCGGCGAGCTGCTGGTGATGAGCTTCCACGGCATTCCCGCGCGCAACATCGCGCTGGGCGATCCCTACGAGGTGCAGTGCCTCGAGACCGCGCGCCTGCTCGCGGCGCGGCTGGGCCTGGCGTCCACGCAGTACCGCACGACCTTCCAGTCGCGCTTCGGCCGCGCCAAGTGGCTGGAGCCCTACACCGAACCCACCCTGCGCGAACTCGGCGCGCGCGGCGTGAAGCACGTCGACGTGGTGTGCCCGGGCTTTCCGGCCGACTGCCTCGAGACGCTTGAAGAGATCGCCATGGAAGGCCGCGAAGCCTTCCTGCACGCGGGCGGCGAGCGCTTCGGCTACATCCCCTGCCTCAACGACAGCCCGGCGTGGATCACCGCGCTCGCGGGCATCGCCGAACGCCACCTGGCGGGCTGGCCCACCCGACCCGACACGACCACGCCATGAAGAAAGACCTGCACGAAGCCAACCGCCAGTCGTGGAACGCCGCCACGGTGGCGCACAACAGCCACAAGGGCGACCAGGCCGCCTTCTTCCGCGCGGGCGGCTCCACGCTGTTCCCCGAGGAAAGCGCCCTGCTCGGCGACGTGGAGGGCCTCTCGGTGCTGCACCTGCAGTGCAACGCGGGACAGGACAGCCTGAGCATCGCGCGCCGCGGCGCCCGCGTGACCGGCGTCGACATCTCCGACGAGGCCATCGACTTCGCCACCCGGCTCTCGGCCGAGTCGGGCGTTGCGGCGCGCTTCGAGCGTGCGGACGTCTACGACTACTTCGACGCCGCCGCCGCGCGCGGCGAGCGCCACGACCTCGTGTTCTGCTCGTACGGCACGCTGTGCTGGCTGTCCGACATCGGCGCCTGGGCGCGCGGCGTGGCGCAGTTGCTGAAACCCGGCGGGCGCTTCGTGATCGTCGAGTTCCACCCGTTCGCGCTGGTGTTCGACCCGCAGTGGAAGTTCCACTACGACTACTTCAACGACGCCCCCGTGCCCGAGGAAGGCGTGGGCGACTACGTGGCCGAGTCGGGCGACGGCCTCGTGCCCGACGACCGGCCGGTGCCCGGCGTGCAGGGCTTTCGCAACCCGCACCCGAGCTTCGAGTTCACCTGGGGCGTGGGCCAGGTGACGACCGCGCTCGCGCAGGCGGGACTGGCCATCGAGCGCTTCGAGGAGTACCCGTACACCAACGGCTGGAAGCCCTTCGAGGGCATGCGCGAACTCGGCGGACGCCGCATGGCCCCGCCCGAAGGCATGCCGCGCATTCCGCTGATGTACGCGCTGGCGGCACGCCGCGCCTGAACGGACTCAGAAGCGGCCGAGGTAGTCCAGCTTGCCGATGGGCACGCCCTTGTGGCGCAGCACGTCGTAGGCGGTGGTCACGTGAAAGAAGAAATTCGGCAGCGCGAACTGCAGCAGGTAGCGCTGCGCGGTGAAGTGCGCTTCGCCTTCGCGCGCCTTGATGGTCACGGGGCGTTCTTCGTGGCCGTCGATGAGCGCGCGGTCCACGCCGGCCAGGAAATCCTGCGTCTTCACGATGCGCGCCAGCAGGTCGTCCCAGGTCTTTTCCTCGTCGGGAAAGCTCGGGGCCGTGATGCCCGCGATGCGCGCCGTGCCCAGCTTGGAGGCGTCGCTCGCGCGCTGGATCTGGCCGGCCAGCGTGAGCATGTCGGGCGCGAGGCGCGCGTCGACCAGCGTCGCCGGGTCGATGCCCTGGGCCTTCGCATGCGCGAGGCTCTTGTCGAGCAGGTGGGTGAGTTGCCCGAGTCCGCGGGTGAAAACCGGCACGGACAGGTCGTACATCGAGAGGGCCATGGCGAGGTGATCTTGGAGTTGAAGTCGGCGCGATTGTGAGCGCGCCGTGCCTTCAACGACCGGCCGCGCGGATAAACCCCTCGATCGGGTCCAGTTGTTCCGCCACGTTGAGCGCGGGCGCATGGCCGCAGCCCGGCACCTCGATCACCTGCAGGCGCCCGGCCGCGCCCGGCCCGCGCCGGTGCATCTCCTCGATCACCTCGGGCAGCACCAGGTCGGACTCGGCGCCGCGCAGGCACAGCACCGGCGCCTCGATCACGTCGTAGTGCGGCCAGATCAGGTAGTCGTTGTCGTGCGCGCTGAACTGCCTGACCATGGCCGGGTCGTAGTGCGGCGTGACGCGGCCGTCGGCCAGGCGGCGCGTGGAGCTTTCGGTCAGCCGGCGCCACTGCGCGTCGCTGAGCCAGCCGTAGGGCTTGTAGACGGTGCGGAAAAAGGCCTCGAGTTCGGCCACCGTGGCGAAGGCCGGCGGGTCGCCGGCATAGGCGCGGATGCGCTCGATGGCGGCCTGCGCGAGCTGCGGTGCGTTGTCGTTGAGCGTGAGGCTGGCGATCCGCGCCTTCATGCGCGGCTCGAACAGGCCCGATGCGCAGACCGTGCCGATCGCGCCGCCCATCGAGGTGCCCACCCAGTGCACGCGGCCCAGCCGCAGTTCGTCGCACAGCGCATTGGCCAGCCGCGCGTAGAACGCGAGCGTGTATTCCTCGTCGGGCGACGGGCTCCACTGGCTCAGGCCGCGCCCGAGGGTGTCGGGGCAGATCACGCGAAAGCCGCGTGCCGCGAAGTGCTGCGCCAGTTCGTCCATGTCGCGGCTGGTGCGCGCCAGGCCGTGCCAGGCGATGACGACGGGGGCGTTGGCGGCGCCCCAATCGAGCCAGTGGATTTCACGGCCTGCGAGTTGCGCGTAGTGCGATGTCGGCGTCATGGTGCTGTTGTTCTTGCCGTCGCTCATTTCGCCGCCCTCGCCCTCAGCTTGCCGACGATGCCCGTGGGGAAGTAATACACCGACAGCACGAACAGCACGCCCAGCCACAGCAGCCAGCGGTCGGGCGACAGCAGCGCCGCGAGCCACGGCAGGCCGCTGGCGGCCTCGTTGCCCAGGCGCAGCAGGTCCTGCAGATAGCTCTGCGCCACCACGAACAGCACCGCGCCGATGGCCGCGCCGTAGATCGTGCCCATGCCGCCGATCACCACGATGAGCAGCACGTCGATCATGATCTCGAAGCTCAGCGAGGTGTCGGGCCCGTTGTAGCGCAGCCAGATGGCCAGCATCGCGCCGGCCAGCGTGGCGAACAGCGCCGACAGCACGGCGGCCGTGGTGCGGTACACCACCACGCGGTAGCCGATGGCCTCGGCGCGGAACTCGTTCTCGCGGATGGCCTGCAGCACGCGGCCGAAGGGCGAGTTCACGATGCGCAGCATCGCCAGCACCAGCACCACCGCCGCCACGAACAGCAGGTAGTAGCACAGCAGGCGCCCGTCGAGCGAGACGCCGAGGAAGGGTTCTTCGGCGAACTCGAAGCTCGGCGAGATCAGCTCGGGCAGCTTGAAGGTCAGGCCGTCTTCGCCGCCGGTGAAGTCCGACAGCTGCGAGGCCAGCGTCTGGAACGCCGAAGCCACTGCCAGCGTGATCATCGCGAAGAAGATCGCGCGCACCCGCAGCGAGAACAAACCGATGGCCAGCGAAAGCACCAGCGAGATCGCGAGCGACGCGCCCAGCCCCACCAGCACCGCGCCCCAGTTGGGCCCGAGCCGCGAGGCCGAGATGGCGATGCCGTAGGCGCCGATGCCGAAGAACATCGTGTGCGCGAAGCTCACGATGCCGGTGTAGCCCAGCAGCAGGTCGAAGCTGGCGACCAGCACCACGAACACCAGGATCTTGGCCGCGACGCTGAGCGCCTTGACGCCCGGGAACAGGAACGGCGCGAACGCCAGCGCCAGGAACAGGGCCAGCAGCAGCAGTGCCAGCAGGCGGCTGCGCGGCATGTCATTGGAGAGAAGTCGTTTCAGGAACATGACGGCTTTCTCCTCAACGGTTCGCCACGGGGTACACGCCCTGCGGGCGCCACAGCAGCACGGCCACCATGAGGAAGATGCTCGCGAACTGCGTGAGCGTGGGCAGCAGGAAGCCGATGTAGTTCGTCATAAGCCCCACCAGCAGCGCGCCGAGCAGCGCCCCGCCGGTCGAGCCCAGCCCGCCGATGATGATCACGATGAAGATCAGCACGTTGACCTGCGCGCCCATCTGCGGCACCAGGTTCTGCTGGAACAGCCCCCACATCACGCCGCCCAGGCCGGCCAGCGCGCTGCCCACCACGAACACGCCGACAAACAGGCGCCCGATGCGGTAGCCCAGCGACTCGACCATCTCGCGGTCCTGCACGCCGGCGCGGATCAGGAGGCCGATCTTGGTGCGGCCCAGCGTCCAGGCCAGCACGCCGAACACCACCACGCCCACGGCCACCGCGAGCAGGCGGTACTTGCTGATGGCCGCGTCGCCCACCAGCAGCGAGCCGCGCAGCGCCTCGGGCAGCGGCAGCGGAATCTGCGCCGGGCCCCAGATCACCTTGATGAGCTCCTCGCCGATGATCATGCCGCCCATCGTGATGAGGATCTGCTTCAGGTGCTGGCCGTACACCGGCCGCACGATGAAGCGCTCGAAAGCCAGGCCGATGGCGCCAGCCACCGCCATCGCGGCGAGCATGGCCGGGAACACGGCCACGAGGTTGCGCCACAGCTCGCCCGAGCCGGTCCAGTCGCCCATGAGGCCCAGCACGCTGCTGGCCACGAAGGCGCCCAGCGCAATGAACACGCCGTGGCCGAAGTTCAGCACGTCCATCAGGCCGAACACCAGCGTGAGGCCTGAGGCGATGATGAAGATGATCATGCCCATCGCCAGCCCCGCCACCGTGAGCGTGAGCCAGGTCGAGACCGAGCCGGTGAGCGGCAGCGCGACGAGCGCGAGGATGGGGGCAAGAAGCAGAGGCTTCCAGTCGAAGTCGAGTTTCATAGGGCGAGTCCGAGCAGCGATTGCTGCAGTTGCGCATCGGCGGAGAACGCGGCCATCGAGCCGCTGTGCACCACGCGGCCGTTGTCCATCACCGCGACGGTGTCGCCCAGGCGCTGGGCGAAGTGGATGTTCTGTTCGACCAGCAGGATCGTCACGCCGCTGCGTTTGAGCTCGCCGAAGGCCTCGATCATGTTGTTGATCATCACGGGCGCCAGGCCCTTGCTGGGCTCGTCGATGATGAGCAGCTGGCGCGGCTCGACGATCGCGCGCGACACGGCCAGCATCTGCTTCTGTCCGCCCGACAGCTTGCCGGCCGGGTGGTTCCAGAACTTCTCGACCGCGGGAAAGAGCTTGAAGATCCACTTCAGCCGCGTGTCGTCGATGGCGTCGGCGTTCTTGGCGCCGCGCGCGGCCAGCACCATGTTCTCCTTCACCGTGAGGTCGGAGAAGATGCCCATGTTCTCGGGCACGTAGGCCACGCCGAGTTCGGCGATCTGCGGCGTGTGCAGGGCCGTGATGTCCTTGCCGGCGAACTGCACCCTGCCCTGCGACGCATGCCACAGGCCCATGATGGTGCGCAGCGTGGTGGTCTTGCCCGCGCCGTTGCGGCCCAGCAGCATGGTGAGCTGGCCCTTGGGCACGGCCAGGTCGACGCCGTGCAGGATGTGGTACGCCCCGATGTGCGTCTGCACGCCTTCGAGGGTCAGCAAATTTTCGGTGCTCATGCGGCCTCCTTCGCGATGCCCAGGTAGGCCTCCTGCACCACCGGCGAGGCGATCACCTCGGCCGGTTCGCCGTCTGCCACCAGCGTGCCGTTGTGCAGCACGATGATGCGGTCCGCGAGCTCGCGCACCACGTCCATCTTGTGTTCGACCAGGAGGATGGTCTTGGTCTTGTCCTGCTTGAGCTTGCGGATCAGGTCGAGGATGACGGGCGCCTCGGCCGCATGCATGCCGGCTGTGGGCTCGTCGAACATGAAGACCTTGGGTTCGAGCGCCATCAGCAGCGCCACCTCGAGCTTGCGCTGGTCGCCGTGCGGCAGGCTGGCCACCGTGGCGTGGGCGCGCGGCTCGAGCGCCACGTCGGCCAGGATCTGCTCGGCGCGTTCGGTCAGCGCCTTGTGGTCGCTCCAGATGCTCCACAGGTTGAGCCCGTGGCGGTGCGCGCCGGCGCGCGTGGCCTGCACCGCGAGCCGCACGTTCTCCAGCACCGTGAGGTTCGGGAACAGGTTGGTGAGCTGGAACGCGCGCCCCAGCCCGGCGTGCGTGCGCGCCGACGGCGACAGGTGCGACAACGGTTGCCCGTCGAGCGACACCGTGCCGGCCGTGGCCTTGAGCTGCCCGGAGATCAGGTTGAAGTAAGTGGTCTTGCCCGCGCCGTTGGGGCCGACGATGGCCGTCAGCGTGCCTGGCGCGAATGCGCAGCTCACGCTGTTGACGGCCACGTGCCCTCCGAAGCGGATGGTCAGATCCCGGGTCTCAAGCATTGTGGAAAGGTCCTTGCGAATCGAAAAATCAGTGCAGGGTGAACGGCCTCAACAGGTGCCGATCACGTAGTAGTTGGTGCCCGTCTGCTTCAGCGTGGTCATGGCGTAGATGTTCCACAGGCCCATCGACTGGCCCGAGCCGTTGGCATAGGTCAGCCCCCACAGCGCATAGGCGCGCCCGGCGATGGTGTGCGTGTAGTTGCTCGCGGTGTAGCAGGTTCCGCCGCCACCCGAACCCGCCGTGGTCGCGCCCGTGGCGGCCGCCGACATCGCGCCTTCGACGTTGCTCGCGTTCAGCGCGGCCACGGTCCAGCTGTAGGTGGTCGACGCGGCCAGGCCGGTGTCGGTGTAGCTGGTGCCGGCCACCGGCGAGGCGTTGACCTTGCTGCCGCCGCGGTACACGTTGTAGCCCGAAGCGCCCGAGACGCCGGCCCAACCGATCACCATGCTGCTGCTGGTCGCGCCCGAGGTGCCCACGCCGGTGGGCGCCGGCAGCCCGCCGCCGCCGGCCGAACCGGTGACGCGGTCGATCATGGCCTTCATGGCGGCCATCTGCGGGCCCGACTTCTTGGCGTAGTTGGCGCTGTCGTAGCCCCACCAGTCCCAGCAGCTGTTGGTGGCCGCGGTGCTGGTCTGCGGGTAGATCAGGATGATGTTGTTGGTGTCGGCCCAGCGGTTGTAGCCGGTCTTCTTGACGTACTGGTCGCTCACGTCGGTGTAGTTCTGCTTGCAGCCGTGCAGCACCAGGTGCACGCGGCACGAGGTGGTGGTGCAGGCCTGCGGCACGTAGAGCCAGCCGGTGGCGGCCACGCCGTGGCCGGTGACGAACTCCGACTGGTTGAACTCGGTGAAGGTGCCGCCCAGCGTGCCGTTGTTGCGCGGGTTCAGCGGGCCGTACAGCTGCGTGAGGATCTCGCCCGCAAGGTCGAAGCCGCAGTTGTTGATGTACGGCGCGGCCGTGGTGCTGCAGGCGCCGCCGTAGTCGTCGGTGACCATCGCGTGGCCCGCGCCGAGGTTGTTCTTGTAGACCGTGTTGGCGGCCGGCACGAAGCTCTGGTAGTACGTCTTCAGGTCGTCCATCACCGGCTGCTTGACGGTGTTGTCCGAGGTGCCCGAGAACAGGTAGACCTTGGAGTTCGTGAGGTTCGACACCGGGTCGATCGCGCCGCTGGCGGCCCAGCTGTTGGTGGTGCTCACGAGCGTCGACACCGGAATGCTGGTGCTGTGCGTCATGCAGCGCCCGGTGGCATTGACCACCGAGCCTTCGGCGCAGTAGTACGGACCGCCGGCGACCACGCCCGCGCCGCGCTTGAAGGTGGCCGAGTAGGCCACGTGCAGCTGCACCGCCATGAAGCCGCCGGCCGACAGGCCGGACACGCTCACCTCTGCCGGGTTGGCGCCCAGTGCCGGCAGCGGCACGGCCGCTGTCGCGGCCTGCTGCGCCGCCGCCATGATCACCGCTGCTGCGGCAAACCCCTTCCAGTTGTTCCATCGCATCGCTGGCATCGCTGTCTCCTTCTGTTGTGTTTGATCGAACGTTTGCTTGCAGACTGACGAATTGACCGTGGCGCACGACAGCTGGCGCGGACGCAGGCTGGCGCTTCGCCCGGCGGCCATCCGGGGCGAAAGGGGGCGGCGCCTGCATGCGCGCCGCGGATTCAGGGAACGATCAGCGCCGTGTTCAGCGCTTGTTCTTGATGGGAATGTCCATCTCTTCGGGCTTGATCTCGTGCACCAGCTCCGGCACGCCCCATGCAAACGCGGGGTCGGCCTTGATCTTGAAGTGGTACATCGACTGCATCGCCTGGTGGTCTTCCTTGCGGAAGGTCATCTTGCCTTTGGGCGTGTCGAAGCTCATGCCTTCCATGGTGCTGATGAGCTTGTTGGTGCCGGTGTCGCCGTTGGTCTTCTTCAGCGCCGTCACCACCGCCATCGCGGCCGAGAAGCCGCCGGCCGTGAAGAAGTCCGGCGGCGTCTTGAATTCCTTGTAGTGGGCCGCGACCATGGCCTCGTTCACCGGGTTCTTCGGGATGCCGAAGTAGTAGTAGGCCGCGCCTTCCATGCCCGGCAGCGACTTGTAGGCCGCCATGGCCGGCAGGATGTTGCCGCCGGTGGCGATCTCGATGCCGTAGCGCTTCAGGTCGAGGTCGACGATCTTGAACGGGTTGCCCGCGCCGGCCCAGACGATCCAGATGATCTTGCGGCCCGGCTGGTCCTTGAGCTTGTCGATCAGGCGCTGCGCACCGGCCGTGAAGTCGGTGGTGGCGGGCGGCAGGTATTCCTCGTGCGCGAGCTTGGCTTTCTTCAGCGCGGCGCCGAAGGCCTTCACGCCGTCGCGGCCGAAGGCGTTGTCCTGCGCCAGCGTGGCGACGGTGACGCCGGCCTTGTCGATGGCCACGGCGTTGGAGATGGCGTCCTGGCTCGAATTGCGGCCGGTGCGGAAGATGTACTTGTTCCACTTGTCGCCGGTGATCGAGTCGGCCACGGCGGGCTCGACGATCAGGATCTTCTTGTACTCCTCGGCCACCGGCAGCATGGCCAGCGCCACGCCCGAAGCGGTCGGGCCGACCGCGAGCGCGGCCTTGTCGTCGGAGTACGCGGCGGCCAGCAGCGACTTGCCCAGGTCGGGCTTGCCCTGGTCGTCCTTCTCGATGACCACCAGCTTCTTGCCGTTGACCATCATCGTGCCGCCGGTGGCGTAGTTCAGGCCCATCATCAGGCCGGTCTGCGTCTGCTTGCCGTAGGCCTCCAGCGCGCCGGTCTTGCTGTAGACGTGGGCGATGCGGATCTCGTTCGATTGGGCCCAGGCGGGCATGGTGGCAACGGTGGCGCCGAGGGCGGCCAGGGCGATGAGGTGGCGACGGTGCATGTCTTGTCTCCTGATAAAGGTGACTGAATATTGCACAGTTCGTGCCACCCGCCTAAGCCATTGATAACAAAGGCTTCCTCATTCGGGCGCAACCGGTTTCGCCTGATTTCAGTGCATTCGCGCTGTCTTGTTTTCAGACAACTGTCTGTTGATCAGTCAGGGTTTCCCAGCAGAGTCGCGGCGTGCCGCGAGCCAGCTTTCGAACTCGCGCTCGGCCCGCATCCGCAGCTCGTTGCGCGTGTGGTTGCACACCGCGTGCGCCAGGCGTCGGTGCTTCTGCTGGCGCACGCCGCCCATCGTGGCGTCGAGCAGGTGTTCGATGGTGGCCGACTCGGGCCGTCCGTGCGGCTCGTCGAAGTCCATCGGCAGCCCGCACCAGTGGCAGTTCGGGCCGAAGGTGGAACGCAGTGCCTTCACGCTCATGACAGGCCCATCCCCGTCATGCGCTCGTACAGCGTGGCGCGTGAGATGCCCAGCAGCCGCGAGGTCGCGAGCTTGTTGCCGCCGGTGCTTTCGAGCGCGGCAGCGATCGCCTTGCGTTCCAGCTCGGCCACCTGCTGCGACAGCGGGCGCAACAGTGCCGCCTCCTGGTCGACGTCGCGCAGGCTGTGCGAGGTGTCGGGCGCCTCGATCTGCTCCAGCCCCGCCTCGCGCAGGATGCGTTCGAGCTGCGCCGCGTCGATGCGCTGCGAGTCGCTGCGCATCGTTACCTGCTCCAGCACGTTGCGCAGCTCGCGGATGTTGCCGCGCCAGTGCTGGCCGGCCAGGAGCGCGAGCGCGTCGGGCGTGAGCTCGGGCGGCGCCTCGCCGCTGCGCAGCGCCATGTCCTCGCCCAGCGCCTCGACCAGCGCCGGGATGTCGCTGCGGCGCTCGCGCAGCGGCGGCACGCGCAGCGGCAGCACGTTCAGGCGGTAATACAGGTCTTCGCGGAACAGGCCGCGGCGCACCAGCTCCGGCAAGTCGCGCGAGGTGGCGGCGATCACGCGGGCGTCGAAGGGAATCAACTTGTTGGAGCCCAGCGGTTCGATCTCGCCCTCCTGCAGCGCGCGCAGCAGCTTGGCCTGCAGGCCCAGCGGCATGTCGCCGATTTCGTCGAGGAACAGGCTGCCGCCGTCGGCCAGCTTGAACTTGCCCTCTCGCCCGCGCTTGTCGGCGCCGGTGAAGGCGCCAGGGGCGAAGCCGAAGAACTCGGCCTCGAGCAGCGTGTCGGGCACGGCCGCGATGTTGACGCTGACGAACTGGCCCTTGGCGCGCGTGGACGACGCGTGGATCGCATGCGCCAGCAATTCCTTGCCGGTGCCGGTCTCGCCCAGCAGCAGCACCGGGCTGGTGGACTGCGCGGCGCGGCGCGCGTGGCGCTTCACCTCCACCGCCGCCGGGCTGCTGCCGATGAAGCTCGCGAAGGTGTACTTGGAACGGCGCTGACCGTCGGGCGCGTGCTGGTACAGCGGGTTGTTGCGCTGGCTGGCCAGCTCGCGGCGCGCGTCGTCGAGGTCGCGCTGCAGCAGCGCGAACTTGCTGATGAGCGGCTGCAGCGTGGTCTCGGGCTGGTCGAACAGCACGATGCCGATGGCGCCGATGACCTTGCCCAGGCCCTCCCCGTCTTCGCGCTCCTCGCGCAGCGGAATGCGGCTCACGACGAAGGTGCCGGCCTTGTTAGTCAGCAGGTCGATGAGGATCGGCTCGCCGGTTTCGAGCACGCGGCGCATCATGGTGTTGGGAATCACGTCCTCGACCATGTGGCCCATGAACTCGTCGATGGACGAAAAGCCCAGCGCCGGCAGGAAGCGGCGGTAGCCCTCGTTCACCCAGACGATGCGCCCGCTGCGGTCGACCAGGAACATGCCCTGGCTGATGCTCGAAAACAGATGAAACATCGAGCGCGCGGCGAGCGCGAGGATGCCTTCGGCGTCCAGGGGCAAGGCGGGCGGCGGTGCGGCGGCAGAGGGAGCGACGGACATGCGCGGATCGTACTGTGTGCGGCCCCCGTCCCTGCCGTGCACGGGCCCACATGCAACCAAAAACAAAAGCCTTCAGCAAGCCTTAAGTAAATCAATCGTTTGATTTCAATCATGCTCTAATCGCGCCGATGAACGCCAGGGACCCCCTCCCCCCCACGCCAACGCCAACGCCAACGCCCGTTCCATCGCCGCGCCGCGCTCCCCGCAGCGACGGCGCCGAGGCGCGCCACCGCCTGCTGCACACCGCGCTGCGGCTGTTCGCCCAGAACGGTTTCGCCAAGACCTCGATCCGCGAGATCGCGCGCGAGGCCGGCGTGAACGTCTCGGCCATCAGCTACTACTTCGGCGACAAGGAGGGGTTGTACTCCGCCACCTTCAACGAACCGATGGGCAGCGATTCGAACGACCTGGTGGCCGCCTGCAACGTGCCCGGCCAGTCGCTCGAGGACACGCTGCGCATCTGCATGGCGGCCATGATCGATCCGCTCAAGCAGGGCGAGATCGTGCGCCAGTGCATCCAGCTGCACATGCGCGAGATGCTGGAGCCCACCAGCCAGTGGGCCAAGGAACTGGAGCGCGACATCAAGGGCCCGCACCGCGCCATCGTCGAGCTGCTGTGCCGCCACCTGCAGGTGGCGCGCGCCGACGACGACATCCACCGCCTGACCTTCGCGATCACCGGGCTGTCGATGCAGCTGTACGTGAGCCAGGATTTCATCGAGGCCCTGCGCCCGTCGCTGCTGCGCACGCCGCGCGCCATCGACACCTGGGCCGACCGGCTCACGGGCTACGCGATGGCGCTGGTCCAGGCCGAAACCGCACGCCGCCGCCAGGTGGCCGCCGAGCAGAGAAAGAAGCCATGAGACGACTCCGACGGATTGCCCTTGTTCTGAGCCTGCCGCTGGGCCTCGGCCTTGCCGGCTGCGGCCTGACGCGCCCGCCCGCTTCGGTGCAGGCGCCCTTCCCCGCGCAATGGCACGCGCCCCTGCCCCACGGCGGCTCGCTCGCCGCGCTGGCCGAGTGGTGGCGCCAGCTCGACGACCCGCTGCTGGTCGAGCTGATCGCCGCCGCCGAAGCCGCCAGCCCCAACCTTGCCAGCACCGCGGCGCGCGTGGCCGAGGCGCGCTCCACGCGCGTGCAGGCCGGCGCGGCGCTGCTGCCCAGCTTGGACGGCACGGCATCGGCCAGCCGCGGAGTTTCGGGCTCGTCGTTCGGATCGAGTGGTTCTTCGAGTAGCAGCAGCAGCGCCGCGACCGCGCCGGTCACCACGCTGCAGGCCGGCCTGCAATCGAAGTGGGAGATCGACCTGTTCGGCCGCCTGCGCGCCGACCGCGACGCAGCCCAGCAGAAACTGGACAGCGCCACCGCCAAGTGGCACGACGCCCGCGTCGCTGTGGCGGCCGAAACGGCCAACGCCTATTTCGCCGAACGCGCCTGCCAGCAGCAGCTGAACGTGTCCGAGTCGGATGCCAAGTCGCGCGGCGAAACGGCGCGGCTCACCGACCTGTCGGCACGCGCCGGCTTCACCGCGCCGGCCGATGCCGCGCTGGCGCGTGCCAGTGCCTCCGACGCCTCCGGCCGACTCACGCAACAGCGCGCCCTGTGCGCGGTGCAGCGCAAGGCGCTGGTGGCGCTCAGCGGGCTCGACGAACCCACGCTCGCGCAGAAGCTCGCGGCCTCGCCCACGCAGCGTGCGCTGCCGGTGGTCGGTGCCATCGCCAGCGTGCCGGCGCAGGCGCTCTCGCAGCGGCCCGACGTGTACGCAGCCGAACTCGGCGTGGCCGCGGCCAGCGCCGAGGTGGGCTCGGCCGAGGCCGAGCGCTATCCCAAGCTCACGCTCTCGGGCTCGATCGGCCGCATGCAGATCCGCACCAGCGGCTTTCGCGAATCGCTCGACACCTGGACGGTCGGGCCGCTGTCGCTCACCGTGCCGCTGCTCGACGGCGGCGCGCGCGCAGCCAACGCCGAAGCCGCCAAGGCGCGCTACACCGAGGCCGTGTCGCTGTACCGCGCCAACGTGCGCCAGGCGGTGCGCGAGGTCGAGGAAGCCCTGGTGAACCTCGACGCCACCACCGCGCGCAGCACCGACGCCGACAGCGCGGTGAAGAACTACCAGGCCTCGTTCGACGCCACCCAGGCCCGCTACAGCAGCGGCCTGGCCAGCCTGTTCGAGCTCGAGGATTCGCGGCGCACGCTGTTCGCCGCGCAGACCGCGCGCGTCTCGCTGCAGCGCGAGAGCACCGAAGCCTGGGTCTCCCTGTACCGCTCGATGGGCGGCGGCTGGAGCCGCCCCGCCGAAGCATCGTCCTCTATGACCACCACCCCGGCCGCCAAGGTCGCGACGTCGCCATGAAAACAATGAAGCGTTCCACCCTTGTCCTCGCGCTGCTGGCGCTGATCGTCGTCGTTGGCGCGGGCCTGTGGCTCACCCGCAAGCCGGCCGACGACAAGGCCGCACCCGCCGCGAAAGGCCCCGCGCAGCGCCCGGCGCTGACCGTCTCGGTCGCCAAACCCGAAGCCACCGAACTGACCGTCACGCTGGCCGCCAACGGCAACGTGGCGGCCTGGCAGGAGGCCGTGATCGGCTCCGAGTCGAACGGCCTGAAGCTGGCCGAGGTGCGCGTCAACGTGGGCGACACCGTCAAGAAGGGCCAGGTGCTCGCGGTGTTCTCGCCCGAGACGGTGCAGGCCGACATCGCGCAGGCGCGGGCCTCGCTGGCCGAAGCCCGCGCCTCGGCCGCCGACGCCGCCGGCAACGCCGCGCGCGCCCGCACGCTGCAGGCCACGGGCGCGCTGAGCCAGCAGCAGATCAATCAGTACCAGACCACCGAGCAGACCGCCAAGGCGCGCGCCGAAGCGGCCGAGGCCGTGCTGGCCGCGCAGCAGGTGCGCGGGCGCAACACGCAGGTGCTGGCACCCGACGACGGCGTGATCTCCGCGCGCACTGCCACGGTGGGCAGCGTGGTGGGCGCCGGCACCGAGCTGTTCCGCCTGATCCGCCAGGGCCGGCTCGAATGGCGCGCCGAAGTCACCTCGGCCGAGCTGGGCCGCGTCGCCGTGGGCACGCCGGCCTTCGTGGTCAGCGCCAGCGGCGCGCAGGTGAAGGGCACGGTGCGCAGCATCGCGCCCACGGTCGATCCGCAGACGCGTGCGGCGCTGGTCTACGTCGACCTGCCGAACGTGCAGCAGAACACCGGCGTGAAGGCCGGCATGTTCGCGCGCGGCGACTTCGAACTCGGCCGCAGTTCCGCGCCGACCGTGCCGCAAAGCGCGATCGTGCCGCGCGACGGCTTCAACAACGTCTTCGCGCTGCTGCCCGACGGCCGCGTGGCGCAGCTCAAGGTGCAGACGGGCCGTCGCCTGAAAGACCGCGTGGAGATCACCAGCGCCCTGCCCGAGGGCGTGCAGATCGTGGTGCAGGGCGCGGGCTTCCTCAACGACGGCGACCTGGTGCGCGTGGTGGACGCCACGCCCGCGGCCGCCTCGTCCGCCACCCCGGCGAAGGCAGCGGCCTCCGCGCCTTCGCCCAAGTAAGCCAACACAAGGAACACGCCATGAACGTTTCCGCCTGGTCCATACGCAACCCCATTCCGGCGGTGATGCTGTTCGTGCTGCTCACCTTCGGGGGGCTGCTGTCGTTCAACGCCATGAAGGTGCAGAACTTCCCGGACATCGACCTGCCGACCGTCACCGTCTCGGCCTCGCTGCCGGGCGCCGCGCCCTCGCAGCTGGAGACCGATGTCGCGCGCAAGCTCGAGAACTCCATCGCCACCATCCAGGGCCTGAAGCACATCACGACCAAGGTGCAGGACGGCGCCGCCACGCTGATCGTCGAGTTCCGCCTCGAGAAGCCCGTGCAGGAGGCCGTGGACGACGTGCGCTCGGCCGTGCAGAAGGTGCGCGCCGACCTGCCCGCCGACGTGCGCGACCCGGTCGTCACCAAGCTCGACTTCGCGGCCCAGCCGGTGCTGGCCTTCACCATCGCCTCGTCGCGCATGGACAACGAGGCGCTGAGCTGGTTCGTCGACAACGACATCACCAAGAAGCTGCTCGCGCTGCCCGGCGTGGGCGCCGTGAACCGCGTGGGCGGCGTCACGCGCCAGGTGCACATCGACCTCGACCCGGCCAAGCTGCAGGCGCTGGGCGCCTCGGCGGCCGACATCTCGCGCCAGCTGCGCCAGGTGCAGACCGAAAGCGCGGGCGGGCGCATCGACCTGGGCGGCAGCGAACAGCCGGTGCGCACCATGGCCACCGTGCAGTCGGCCGACCAGCTCGCCGACATGCAGATCGCGCTGAGCGACGGCCGCCGCATCCGCCTGGACCAGGTGGCGCGCATCAGCGACACCATCGCCGAGCCGCGCGCCGCCGCGCTGCTCAACGGCAAGCCGGTGGTGGGCTTCGAAGTGGCCCGCAGCCGCGGTGCCAGCGAGGTCGAAGTGGGCCGCGCCATTCAAAAGGCGCTGGCCGACCTGCGCGTGCAGCGCCCCGACATCGAGCTGACCGAGGCCTTCAACTTCGTCGACCCGGTGGAAGAAGAGTACGACGGCTCGCTGCACCTGCTGTACGAGGGCGCCATCCTCGCGGTGATCGTGGTGTGGCTCTTTCTGCGCGACTGGCGCGCCACCTTCGTCTCGGCCGTGGCGCTGCCGATGTCGGTGATTCCGGCCTTCGTCGGCATGTACCTGCTGGGCTTCTCGGTCAACGTGATCTCGCTGCTCGCGCTCTCATTGGTGGTCGGCATATTGGTGGACGACGCCATCGTGGAGGTCGAGAACATCGTGCGCCACCTGCGCATGGGCAAGTCGCCCTACCAGGCGGCCATGGAGGCGGCGGACGAAATCGGCCTGGCCGTGATCGCCACCACCTTCACGCTGATCGCGGTGTTCCTGCCCACCGCCTTCATGAGCGGTGTGGCCGGCAAGTTCTTCAAGCAGTTCGGCTGGACCGCCTCGCTCGCGGTGTTCGCCTCGCTGGTGGTGGCACGGGTTCTCACGCCGATGATGGCGGCCTACATCCTCAAGCCCATCGTCGGTGCCGAGAAGGAGCCGGGCTGGCTGCGCTGGTACATGCGCGCCGTGACGTGGAGCACGCACCACCGCTTCAAGACGATGGTGATGGCCACCCTTTTCTTCTTCGGCTCGCTGGCGATGATCCCGCTGCTCAAGACCGGCTTCATCCCGGCCGACGACAACTCGCAGACGCAGGTCTACCTGTCGCTGCCGCCGGGCTCCACGCTGGCGCAGACCACGGCCGCGGCCGAGGAAACGCGCCGCCGGGTGATGCAGATCAACCACGTGAAGAGCGTCTACACCACGGTGGCGGGCGGCAGCGCCGGCGGCGACCCGTTCGCGAACTTCGGCACGCCCGAGACGCGCAAGGCCACGCTGACGATCCAGCTCGACCCGCGCGGCGACCGGCCGCGCAAGCAGCTGATCGAGAAAGAGATCCGCACCGCGCTCGAAACCCTGCCCGGCGTGCGCAGCACCGTGGGCCTGGGCGGCTCGGGCGAGAAGTACATCCTGGTGCTCACGGGCGAAGACCCGGTGGCGCTGTCGGCCGCCGCCGGCGCGGTCGAGAAAGACCTGCGCACCATTCCCGGCCTGGGCAACATCACCTCGACCGCGAGCCTGATCCGTCCCGAGATCGCCGTGCGCCCTGACTTCGCGCGCGCCGCCGACCTGGGCGTGACCAGCTCGGCCATCGCCGAAACGCTGCGCGTGGCCACGCTGGGCGACTACGACCAGGCGCTGGCCAAGCTCAACCTCGCGCAGCGACAGGTGCCGATCGTGGTGAAGCTCGAAGACTCGGCAAGGCAAGACCTCGACCTCATCGGGCGCCTGTCGGTGCCGGGCGCGCGCGGGCCCGTCATGCTGAGCCAGGTGGCCTCGCTCACGATGGAAGGCGGCCCGGCCGTCATCGACCGCTACGACCGTTCGCGCAACGTCAACTTCGAGATCGAGCTGTCGGGCGTGGGCCTGGGCGATGCCAAGACCGCGGTCGAGGCCCTGCCCTCGATCCAGAAGCTGCCGCCGGGTGTGCGCATCGCCGAGGTGGGCGACGCCGAAGTGATGACCGAGCTGTTCGCGAGCTTCGGCCTGGCCATGCTCACGGGCGTGCTGTGCATCTACATCGTGCTGGTGCTGCTGTTCAAGGACTTCCTGCACCCGGTGACCATTTTGTGCGCGCTGCCGCTCGCACTGGGCGGGGCCTTCGTGGGCTTGCTGATCGGGCAGAAGGCGCTGTCGATGCCCTCGCTGATCGGCCTGATCATGCTGATGGGCATCGCCACGAAGAACTCCATTCTTCTGGTGGAGTACGCCATCGTGGCGCGCCGCGACCACGGCATGAGCCGCTGGGACGCGCTGCGCGACGCCTGCCACAAGCGTGCGCGGCCGATCATCATGACCACGCTCGCCATGGGCGCCGGCATGCTGCCCATTGCCGTGGGCTTCGGCACCGCCGACTCGAGCTTCCGCTCGCCGATGGCGATGGCGGTGATCGGCGGGCTGATCACCTCCACGGTGCTGAGCCTGCTGGTGGTGCCGGCGGTGTTCACCTACGTGGACGACATCGAGCACTGGATTCGCCGCACCGTGCGCAAGGTGCGCGGGCAGCCGGCCGATCCGCACATCGACGACGACCTGGTCGAGGCACCGCAGCGCTGAAACCTCTGGGCGCGCGCAGCGGTGCCCCCGCTACCGCGCCTCGATGTTCAGCACCACCACGCCCGCCACGATGGCGAGCAGGCCGACCACGCGCGTCAGCGTGACTGCCTCACCGAACCAGACCATGCCGGCGACCGCGATCAGCGCGGTGCCGGCACCGGCCCAGACCGCGTAGCCCAGCCCCACGTCCAGCTCGCGCACCGCGAGCGACATGAGCCAGATCGCGCCGGCATAGCAGGCGGCGGTGAGCAGCGATGGCAACAGCCGGGTGAAACCTTCGGCATGGCGAAGGGCGATGGTGCCGGCGACTTCCGCCGCCACGCTGGCCGCAAGCAGCAGCCAGGCCAGAGTCTGTGGACTCTTCATGGGAATACCTCGTCACACCCCTGCCGTACCGGGCATGGAATGCGGGCGATGCAAGCGGTACCCCGAACGAAGCCGCCATTCTGGGGACATGCTGCGACGCGGTGATGACTGCGCGGTCAAGCCCCTTGGCGTCGCAGGCGCATTCAAAAAAAATGCCGCGGGCGCCAATCGCCCGCGGCATGTGAACCGAAAAAGAGGGTCGGTTGCGTCAGGCGTCCAGCTGCGCCAATCGCTTCAGCTTGCGTTCGCTCATGCGCTTGGCCAGGCGCGGCAGCACCAGCACGGCGACGATGGCGATGATCACCACGATCGACTCGGGGCGCTGGAAGAACACGATCGGGCTGCCCTGTCCCATGGCAATCGCGTTGCGCAGGTTGGCTTCGGCGAGCGGCCCGAGGATCATGCCGACGACCACGGGGGCGGTCGGGAAATCGAAGCGCCGCATCACCACGCCCAAGAGGCCAATGCCGAACAGCAGGAACAGGTCGAAGGTGTTCTGGCGCATGCCGTACGCACCCACGGTCGCGAAGATCAGGATGCCGGCGTACAGCTGCGGCTTCGGGATCTTGAGCAGCTTGACCCACAGGCCGACCATCGGCAGGTTCAGCACCAGCAGCATCAGGTTGCCGATGTACAGCGAAGCGATCAGCGCCCAGACCAGCGCGGCCGAGGTGGTAAAGAGCTGCGGGCCCGGCTGGATGCCGTAGTTCTGGAACGCGCCCAGCATGATGGCCGTGGTGTTCGAGGTGGGAATGCCCAGCGTGAGCAGCGGGATCAGCGCGGCAGTCACCGTGGCGTTGTTGGCGGCCTCGGGACCGGCCACGCCTTCGATGGCGCCGGTGGTGCCGAACTCGGCCTTGGCATCGGCGTCCTTCGCGAGCTTCTTCTCGGTCGCGTAGCTCAGGAAGGTCGGGATTTCGGTGCCGCCGGCCGGAATGCAGCCGAAGGGCGTGCCGATGGCCGCGCCGCGCAGCCAGGCGGGAATGGAACGCTTCCAGTCGCGCGAGGTCATGTGCACGCGGGTCAGCTTGTTCTGGCCCTCGACCACGCGGCCTTCGTACAGCACGGCGTACAGCACCTCGGCCACCGCAAACAGGCCCACCGCCACCAGCACGATTTCGATGCCGTCGAGCAGCTCGGGCATGTTGCCGGTGTAGCGGCCCTGGCCGGTGATCTGGTCCAGGCCGACGCAGCCGATGGCCAGGCCGACGAACAGCGCCGTCATGCCGCGCAGCGTGCTCTTGCCGAGCACCGCGCTCACCGTGGTGAAGGCCAGCAGCATCAAGAGGAAGTACTCGGGTGCCGCCAGGCGCACGGCGTAGTCGGCCACGAAGGGCGCGAACAGCGTGACGACCACGGTGGCGATGGTGCCGGCCACGAAGGAGCCGATGGCGGCGGTGGCGAGCGCGGCGCCCGCGCGGCCGCTCTTGGCCATCTTGTTGCCCTCCATCGCCGTGACCATGCTGGCGGTTTCGCCGGGCGTGTTCAGCAGGATCGAGGTGGTCGAGCCGCCGTACATGGCGCCGTAGTAGATGCCCGAGAAGAAGATCATCGAGGCCGTGATGTCGACCTTGCCGGTGATCGGCAGCAGCATCGCCACCGCCACGGCGGGGCCGATGCCGGGCAGCACGCCCACGGCCGTGCCCAGGGCACAGCCGATGAGGCACCACAGCAGGTTGATGGGGGTGATCGCGGCCGCGAAGCCGGTCATCAGTGCGTTGAAGATATCCATTTGGCGTGGCTCCGCTCAGATCCAGCCGGTGCTGGTGAGACCCGGCAGGCTGATGGCCAGGAACTTGGTGAACATCCAGAAGACCGGGGCCGAGATCGCCAGGCCCGTCACCAAGTCGGTGACCCAGGTGGCCGGTGCGTTGACCTTGGCCTGCCCGGCAGCGCGGCGCAGGCCCTGCACGGCCAGCAGGTAGCACAGCGCGCAGCTCAGGATGAAGCCGATGCTGGTGATGAGCGCCGCATTGAGCAGCAGGCCCGCCGCCACCCAGATGAAGCCGGGCCAGTAGGCGGCGTCGGCGCCGGAGGGCGCGTCGAGCTCGCGAAAGCCCCCGCTGAACGCTTCCCAGGTGATCCACGCGCCGCAGACCATCAGGACGATCGAGACCATCCAGGGCAGGAAGTTGGGGCCGACGCCGCCGTAGCCGGCTTCGGAAGAAATGCCGATGGCGCCGAAGGCCAGCGCAGCGCCGGTCAGCAGCACGCCGAGGCCGACGATGTATTGCGGCCAGCGGGCCGCGCCGGAGGTGGCCTCAGCGGAGGGTGAGACCGAGGATTCTGGAGTTGTCATTTTTTGCTCCCGCAGTCGTGGGGAAAAAGAAGGCCCCTTCCAGAAACACCGCAAGCCGGCTTTGCCGGGCCGCGGGTGTTGCCCCCGGAAGGGGGTTGGCGTGCACGACACGAAGTGCGCGCAGCCTGGGGGCGACTCAAACTCAGACCATGCCGGACTTGGCCATGATGGCGCGCAGGCTGGCGAAGTCGTCGTCGACGAACTTGGCGAAGGCATCGCCCGACAGCACGGCCGGCGTCCAGTCGTTCTTCTTGAGCGACTCGGCCCACGACGGGCTCTTGAGCGCGGCCAGCACCATGTCGGTCAGGGCCTTGCGCTGCTCGGCCGAGATGCCGGGCGCGCCGTACACGCCGCGCCAGTTGCCGATCTCGACGTCGATGCCCTGTTCCTTCAGGGTCGGCACATTGATGCCCGGCAGGCGCTGGGCGGAGGTGACAGCAATGGGTTTCATCTTGCCGGCGGCGATGTACTCGGCGAACTCGCTGTAGCCGCTGCCGCCGATGGTGACGTTGCCGCCCAGGATGGCGGCGGTGGCCTCACCGCCTCCGCGGAAGGCCA
This sequence comes from Variovorax sp. GW821-FHT09D04, assembly GCF_059416405.1. Classification (NCBI taxonomy): domain Bacteria; kingdom Pseudomonadati; phylum Pseudomonadota; class Betaproteobacteria; order Burkholderiales; family Comamonadaceae; genus Variovorax; species Variovorax sp. GW821-FHT09D04. The sequence goes on along the minus strand of NZ_JBWKPA010000003.1, from coordinate 551,285 downwards.
CGTAGTTGATCTTGGACGGATCGGCGCCGACCTTCTGCGCGATCATGGCCGCGGCGATGTGCTCGGTGGAGCCGCGCGAACCGCCGCCCCACTTGACGCTGCCCGGGTCCTTCTTGAGCTGCTCGACCACGTCCTTCATGGTCTTGAAGGGCGAGTTCGACGGCAGCACGAACACGTTGTATTCGGTGGTCAGGCGCGCGATGGGCGTGGCCTGCGACAGGTTGACCGGTGGCTTGCCGGTGATGATGCCGCCCAGCATGACCGAGCCCATGACCATCAGCGCGTTGGCGTCGCCCTTGGAGCCGTTGACGAACTGGGCCAGGCCCAGCGCACCGGCGGCACCGCCCTTGTTGTCGTAGGCGACGGTGTCGGCCACCTTGGCGTCGGTCAGGGCCTTGCCCAGCGCGCGGCCGGTGGTGTCCCAGCCGCCACCCGGGTTGGCCGGGATCATCATCTTGACGTTGGCGGCAGCGCGCGCCGACAGCGGCAAGGCGCCGGCAGCGGCCAGTGCGGCCAGGGACTTCAAAAAGGTATCGCGACGCATCGTTGGTGTCTCCTGAGAACTTGGGAACGGATGGAACCTGACTTGGACCTGAGCCGCTATCATGCGCCGCCCCGCTGTCAGTTGGCTGTCCACCAGACTGGGGAAAACACCGAAGTACCGACCCCTGCCCGTATGAAGCTGCTGCTCGTCGAAGACGACCCCTCGATGCAAATCACCCTGCAGCGCACCCTCGGGCGGCGCCGCATCGACGTGCGCATCTGCGGCGACGGCGCGCAGGCGATCGCGCAGTGGCGCGCCGTCGAGCCCGACGTGGTCGCGCTCGACCTGAGCCTGCCGCACGTCGACGGCCTGCAGGTGCTTGCCCAGGCGCGCGCCGAGGGCCTGCGCACGCCGGTGCTGCTGCTGACCGCGCGCGGCACGGTGGGCGATCGCATCATGGGCCTGAACGCCGGCGCGGACGACTACCTGCCCAAGCCCTTCGACCTGGACGAACTCGAGGCCCGCATCCGCGCGCTGCGCCGGCGCAGCCTGAGCGCGGGGCCCGACCCGACGCTGAACCCGCTGGAGGTCGGCAGCCTGCGCTTCGAGCCCGACAACGGCGCGGTCTACCACCGCTCGGAACTGCTCGAGCTCACGCCGCGCGAGCTCGCGCTGCTCAAGGCGCTGATGATGAAACCCGGCCACGCGGTCACCAAGGAGCGCCTGTTCGAGCTGGTGTTCCCGGGCGAATCCGAGGTGCAGTACGAGGCCATCGAGGTGGTCGTGTACCGCCTGCGCAAGAAGCTGGTGGGCACCGGCACCGTGCTGATGACGATGCGCGGCCTGGGCTATCTCTTGCGGGCCGAGGCTTGAGGGCGGCCCTGCGGCGCACGATGTCGTCCCTGCGCGCGCGGCTCCTGCTCGGCATCCTGGTGCCGGTGGCGGTGTTCGTCGTGATCAACAGCGTGAGCCTGTACCGCCAGAGCCTGGCGGCCGCCACCACCGCCTACGACCGCACGCTGCTGGCCTCGGCCAAGACCATCGGCGAGCAGCTCGACGTGGAAGGCTACGACGACATGGCGCGGCTGCGCGCGATCGTGCCCTACTCCGCGCTCGAGGCCTTCGAGGCCGACAACCGCAGCCGGCTGTTCTACCGCGTGTCGGCGCTCGACGGCGAGATGGTCTCGGGCTTCGCCGAACTGCCCTTCTGGCGCGGGCGCATCCCCGACCGCGGGGCGTATGCGGCGCTGGTCGATTTCTACGACGCCGAGTTTCGCGGCCAGCCGGTGCGCGTCGCCGTGATGCTGCAGCCGGTGGCCAGCGCGCGCGGCCGCGGCATGGCCGTGGTGCAGGTCGCCGAAACATTGGAGCTGCGCGAGACACTCGTGCGCAAGCTGCTGCTCGACATGCTCTGGCGCCAGCTGCTGCTGATGGGCGTGATCGCGCTGGTCACCGTGGTCGTGGTGCAGCGCGCCACGCGGCCGGTGCGCGAGCTCGGCGAAGCCATCGAGCGGCGCCCTGAAGACGACCTCTCGCCCATCGACGCGCCCGGCGCCCCGGCCGAGCTGCGCCCGCTGATCGACGCCACCACCGAGGTCATGGGCCGGCTGCAGCGCCTCCTCGACCACCAGAAGCGCTTCGTGCGCGACAGCGCCCACCAGCTGCGCACGCCGCTGGCGGTGCTGAAGGCGCAGGTGCAGTCGGCGCGCCGCGGCGACGTGGCGCCCGAGCAGGCGCTGATCGAGATCAGCCAGACCGTCGAGCGCGCCACCACGCTGGCCAACCAGATGCTGTCGCTGGCGAAGGTGGAGCAGCTGCGCCAGCAGCCCGAGTCGGCGCTGCTCGACCTGGGCGACGTGGTGCGCCACATCGCGCTCGACCTGTCGCCGCTGGTGGCCGACAAGGCGCTCGACTTCGAACTGGCCGCCGACGACGCCGTGACCGTGCGCGCGCACCAGTGGATGCTGCAGGAGCTCACGCGCAACCTGCTGCACAACGCCATCAAGCACAGCCCCGCGGGCGCGCCGCTCTCGGTGCGCGTGCACGCGGAGGGCGACGAGGCCGTGCTCACCGTGCGCGACGACGGTCCGGGCATTTCCGCCGAGCTGCGCCAGCGCCTGTTCGCGCCGTTCTCGGCCGGCAACACCGCGAGCGGCTCGGGCCTGGGCCTGGCGATCTGCCGCGAGATCGTTCTGGCCCTGGGTGGACGCATCAGCCTCGACAACCGCACGGTACCCAACCCCGGCGGCACCGACCGCGTGACCGGGCTCGACGCCGTGGTGCGGCTGCCGCTGTCGCGCCACAATGGCTGACCTTTCTTTTCCGACCTTCATGGACCGTCTGCGCATCGACAAGTGGCTCTGGGCCGCCCGCTTCTTCAAGACCCGCTCGCTGGCCGCGGACGAAATCGGCAAGAACCGCATCCAGGTGAACGGCGAGGTCGCCAAGGCCTCGCGCGAGGTCAAGGCCGGCGACACCGTCGCCATGCGCCTGGGCCCGCTCACGCGGACCGTGACCGTGCGCGGCCTCAGCGGCCAGCGCGGCCCTGCGCCCGTGGCCCAGCAGCTGTACGAGGAAACGCCCGAGAGCCTGGCGGCGCAGGCCGCCTTCCGCGAGCAGCGCCGCATGGGCAGCGAGCCGGCCCTGGCCATCGAGCAGGGCCGCCCGACCAAGCGCGACCGGCGCGAGATCGACGGCGTGCGCCACCAGGCCGAGTGGGACAACCGCTGGAGCGCATCGATCGACGAAAGCAACGGCGACGACGACCACCCGCCTCCGCGCGGTCGCCCGCAACGCTGATTCGCGTACCCTGCGGGCTTCGTTTCTTTTTTGACGGAGCGTCCGCAGATGTCCAAGTTCAAGAAGTACCGCGTCGGCAGCAAGTTCAAGCTCTCGCGCATCGACCCCGACGATTCGCCCTTTCTCACGGGTGACGAGTCGGCCCAGCGTGCCGAGCTCGACACCCTGGCCGTCGAGCTCGACGAACTGCAGGACGTGCTGCACGCCGAAGGCCGGCGCAAGGTGCTGCTGGTGCTGCAGGGCATGGACACCAGCGGCAAGGACGGCACGGTGCGCTGGGTGTTCTCGCGCACCTCGCCGCTGGGCGTGCGGGTGACGGCCTTCAAGGCACCGAGCGAGGACGAACGCGCGCACGACTACCTCTGGCGCTGCCACGCCGCCGTACCGCGCACCGGCGAGATCATGGTGTGGAACCGCAGCCACTACGAGGACGTGCTGGTGCCCGTGGTCGAAGGCTGGATCGACGGCGACGAGGCCCGCCGCCGCTATGCGCAGATCAACGACTTCGAGCGGCTGCTCACCGAGACCGGCACGGTCGTCGTCAAGTGCATGCTGCACATCGACAAGGACGAGCAGCGCGAACGGCTGCAGGCCCGCATCGACACGCCCGGCAAGCAATGGAAGTTCAGCATGGGCGACCTCGAGGTGCGCACCAAGTGGGCCGACTACCAGAAGGCCTATCAGAACGCGCTGGCCGCCACCTCGAGCGACCACGCGCCGTGGCACGTGATTCCGGCCAACGGCAAGCGGCACCGCAACATGATGATCGCGCAGCTGCTCGTGAAGACGCTGCGCGACATGAAGCTGAAGGCCCCGCCGCCCGACCCGGCGCTCAAGGGCATGGTCGTGAAGTGAGCCCGGAAGGTCCGGCTCAGGAGCGGCGCACGGGCGCCGTGGGGCGCATCGGCGTCTGCGCCAGCACGCGGCAGTTGCCGAACTCGCAGCGCACGGCCCAGGCCACGCCGGTGGTGCACGGCACGCTGTAGCTCTCGTAGCCCGGGCCCTTGGCCGTCAGTTCGGCGCGCGGCTGCACGTTGCAGCGGCCGGCCTTGGCCAGGCGCTCCACGTTGTAGGTGTCGATGCCCGTGCGGCGCGGCTTGAGCGCGAGCACGGGGTTGAAGGTGTTGCCGTAGAACGTGTCCTGCACGTTCGGGTCGAGGTTGCGGTAGCCGCGCTTGGCCATGCAATGGACGATGGCGATCTGCTGGTGCTCGGCGATCAGCGCGCTGCTGGGGCGGGTGTTCCAGTCGATGACGGCGGCGCTGATGCCGGTGTACGAGGCCGCGGCGACGATGCCCTGGCCGTGCACCGTGATCAGGCCCAGGCCCAGCGCGGCCCACATGGCGTCACCCGATTCGCTGCGCGCGGTGATGCGGGTGGCGGCGGTGCGGCAGTCGGCCACGTCGCTGTCGTAACGCACCTTGTCCACGCCTTCCATGGCGACCATCGGCATGTACGACATGCCGGTGCCCTGACCGGGCCCGGTCGGCGGTGCGCTGGCGCATCCGGCCAGAACCACGGTGGCCAATGCAATGCTGAGCGGCAGCTTCATGGGAATCCCTCGTCCTCTTCGCGGTAGTTGCGAGGGATTTAACCATACATATAGTTACTCTTGAATCGACTTGTCGCGAATGAACGACGACCCCGGGCGGGGGCATCGGGGCCGCGACCCGGGGGTTGCGACAGGGCAAGGTACAGTTTTCGCCTGCTCCGAGTTCCCCCGTCCATGCACCGCACTTCCCGGCTTTTCGCTCTCCCCCTTTTCCCGATCGCGCTGGCTGGCCTGCTGGCCGCGGCTTCGTTCGGTGCCGCAGCCCAGCAGCCGCAGCCCTCCCCCGTGGACCTGGCCCGCAAGAACGCCTGCATGGCCTGCCACGGCCTGGTGCACAAGCAGGTCGGGCCGGGCTTCGCGCAGATCGCCGAGCGCTATCGCGGCGACGCCGCCGCGCCGGCACGGCTGGCCGAGAAGATCCGCAACGGCAGCGTCGGCACCTGGGGCCGCGTGATCATGCCGCGCCAGTCGCTGGTGTCGGAGGCCGACGCGCAGGTGCTCGCGCGCTGGGTGCTGGCGCAGCCGCAACAGCAGCCGTCGCCCGCGCGCTGAATCGCCGCTCAGGTCGACAGCTGCGACGGCGCGGCCGACGCCACCCGGAAATCCGCCGGGAACGTCCAGGTGCCGGGCGCCTCGCGCTTGCCCAGCTGGCTCAATTGATAGCCCATGCCCCACACCGCGTGCAGCGACAGGCCGTGCGGCTGGTCGACATACAACCCGAGCTTGCGGCGCAGCTTCGACACGTTGGCGTCCAGCGTGCGCGAACCGGCGGCCACGCCGCTTTGCCAGCCGATCATTTCCAGGTGCTCCCGGTCCAGCGGCCGGTTCATGTGGCGGAAGAATTCGGCCGCGAGGTCGAATTCGATCGGCGTCAGGCGAATCTCGGTGCCGGCCACGTCGACCATGTCGAACGGCGACAACAGGCTGAATTCCTGCCAGTCGAGGCTGCGCGGCACCACCGGCCGGTTGCGCTGGCGCAGGAAGAATTCGAGCATGAAGTACATCTCCTCGAAGGTCGACGGCTCCGGCAGCACGGCGTCGTCGGGGCCGGCATGCAACAGCGACAACCCGCGGATCTGCCGCTTGCGCGCGCTCATGATCAATGGCGTGTGGTAGCGCAGCGTTTCACGCACCTGGCCCACGAGTTTTTGCACATCGTCGGGCGCCGACGGAATTGAAAGCAGCAGCGCCTCGAAATTGCCGCCGGGCGCCACCTGCGAAATCAATTCGTCGACATGCGCAAATGCGACGGGCGTATAACCCAGCATCTTGACGGCACGACTGGCGTGCCACCGCGTTCGGGGAGATGGGTCCAACACTGCAATGTGCGGGGAGTTTTGCTCAAACATTGAAAATTACCTTGCACACCGTGGCGTCACAAACTTCTATTTTTGCCCCGTTGGCGGGGAAATCGACTTTCATCATTCAACCCTTCAGGAATAAATTGCTCTGAATTGTTGAAGGCAGACGCATTTTTTTACGAATGCATTTACTGCCGGCGCAATTCCTTGGGAAGTGAATCTATTCCCAAATAAATTTCACAGGTATGAATGAAGTGAACAGAAATATGAGGATCGGGCACGGCGGCCACGCCATGCCCCCATCCACCGACCAGGGCGGCCGGGCCGGCGGCGCGCCGGTCAGCTGACGAGCAACGTGCCGTCTGCCGCGGCCTGCCCCTGCTGCAGGGCAAAGGTGCGCGGCGTGCAGCCGTACTTCTTGCGGAAGACGAGGCCGAAATAGGCCGGGTCCGCAAAGCCGCAGTCGTAGGCGACCTGGGCGACGAACCTGCGCGCGCCTTCGGGGCTGCGCAGCATGCGGGCCGCGGCCTCGAGCCGGTCGTTCTGCAGGGTTTCGAGAAAGGTCATGCCGCGCGCGGCCTTGGCGAACACCTTGTGCACGTAGCGCACCGACACGTTGAAGCTGGCGGCCAGCTTCTGCGCGTCGATCTCGGTGTCGGCGTGGTGCTCGCGAATCCAGGCCCGCATGCGGGCGTGCAGGTCGCCGTCGCGCGGCGACACGCGCTCGCCCAGCGCACCCGGCTGCGCCCTCAGCCCGTTCTGTTCCAGCGAGAACGACAGCATCGACATCAGGTGCTCACCGAGCAGCTGCCGCTGCGCGGGGCTCTGGATGCTGCACAGGTGCTCCACGTCCAGCGCCCGCAGGTAGCCCGACAGCATCCCGGCCCAGCCCTTGGCGCCGGCCAGCCGCAGGTCGGTGGACTGGTCCGCATGCGGCAGCCAGCGGTTCACCACCGCTTCCGACAGGCCCAGCGTCCATGAGTTGGTGGCCTCGGTCGAGCGCAGGCGCAGCGGCTGCCAGGAGTCGATCAGGACCATGTCGCCCGCGGCCAGTTCGATGCGCTGGCGCTGCTCGCTGATGGCCAGGCCGCCGTCAAGCTTGATCAGCAGGTGATAGGGATAGACCTCGGCGCCCATGAGCTGGCTCGGGCCCGTGCGCTCGATGGTCGCGCCGCTGCCGTGCACGCGCATGAAGGCCATCCCGGCCGTGTCGACGATGGTGAGTTCCTGCTGGAAGTGGCTGCGCTCGGGGCTGTCCAGCCGCCCCACGTGCGGGCCGATCTCGTCGGCCCAGAAGGCGAACCCGTCTTTGCGCGACACCATGCCGGTGTGAAAGCGCTGGATGCGACTGTCGGTGTCGGACATGCGGCACGCCCCTCTTCCTCCATGCAGCCGGCGCCACGCCAGAAGCCGCGGGTCACGAACGGGAACTCCCGATTTTTTTCCTGACAGGTCCGCGTGGACCTCGGATAATTTTTACAAACGATAACAGAGATAACAGCCCGGGTGTTCGGGGGGATGACGCACCGCGCCCACCGGCGCAAGCCACGGTTCCAGGCCCTGCCGACCACCGGTCGGCGGGCCGGTCCGGGCCCGCTTCGCCCTTCCGCCGGCGCACGCGGCGGGCAATTGCATCCGGATGTGACTCGCGACACATCCGCGCCGCGAAAGCGAATGTCAAAGAAGGGCGCGATTCGTAGCATTCCTTCGGATCGAACGTCAACCGGAACTCTCTCTACTGGGGATGAAATGGCTGCCTTGTTTTTCACGGAACTCGAACCTTTCGGCACGCGATGGCGCGCAGCGCTGGCGTCCTGCCTGCCAGCGCTGCGCCGCGATGCCGAAGTGGTGCGGCCTGCTTCTCCCCCGCCGCCGGCGGACCGGGTGTGTGCGCTGGTCTTCATCGCCAACCTGGCGCAACTGGCCGACACCGACGGCCCGGAGGTGGCGGCGGGCGTGAGCCGCGAGATCCGGCGCCGGCTCTTCGCGGCCTTCCCGCCGTCGGGCGACACCGACCTGAGCTGCCTGCGCGACGATTGTTTTTTGCTGCGAACCCGCCATGCGCGGCTGGACGACCTGCTGGCCGCGCTCGGGCGCGAGCCGATCCTCGTGAAGGGCATCGCCGCGCAGCCGCAGCTGCATGCCGACTGGATCGCCCTGCGCGACAGCGGGCCGATGAGCCCGGCCGAGATCGAACTGGCACTGTGGGCCGCACAACCGCATCCCGCACCCACGGCCAGGGGGCGGCCTGCGGGCGACGTCGTGGTGGACGACATCGAGCACGTGTACGACCTGCGCATCGCGCGACAGGGAGATGCCCTGTGGCTGCGCGAGCGCTGTCTGCGAGGCGCCGAGGAACGGGCCCGGATCGACACGCTGTTCGCGCAGCTCCAGCCCGGCTGAGATGGCCTTGCCGCCTTCAGCCCATCGCAGCCCGGCCCGGCGAAGGGGCGCCCGATGGCGAGTCGCCCCGGGGGCGCCGCACCGCCCTGTTCCTTGACCGCCGCCCGTGGATTCGCCCATGAGAACGAACCGCCGATGGTCTCGCAACCCCCTTGGCCATGTATCTCCATCCCCTGATCGCCAGCGTGCCGCCCGACGAGCGCGCCGCCTTGATTCGCAGCAGCGCGCTGCATTCCTACCGGCGCAACGAGATCGTGCTGCAGGCGGACACGCACACCGACCGCATCTACTGCGTGGCCACGGGCCTGCTGCGCGCGGTCGACCGGGACGTGACGACCGACTTCATCCGCCGCGGCGATTTCTTCCTCGGCCCCTCGCTGGGCGAGAACAGCTACCAGGCCACCTCGACGCTGGTGGCCGCCCTGCCCTCGTCGGTCTACCACCTGCCGGTGGCCGCGGTGCGCCGGCTGTGCGCGCTGTACCCCGAGGTGACCATGGGCCTGCTGGAGATCGCGATGAAGCGCGTCGCCATGGTGCGCGGCCAGCTGCGCCGCATCTCGTCGCTGTCGTCCGAAAGCCTCGTGAGCCGCGTGCTGCACGAGCTGACGCAGCTGGCGCCGGCCGCCACGGGCGGCTACGACAAGCGCATCACGCAGGCGGTGATCGCGTCGTACTCGGGGCTCTCGCGCGAGGTCGTCAACAAGACCATGCGCGACATGGAAAGCCGCGGGCTGGTGCGCCGCGACGACCAGGGCGTGCACGTGCCGCCGACCTTCGCCTCGACCGATTTCGGCAGCCTGCCGCCGGACGCCCACGAGCTCTCGGACGAGCTCTGTGCCTGGAACGGCGACAGCCCCGAAGCGCCATGACACGCCGCCTTCATCGGCCCTGACACAAGGACAGAACCGACGATGCCCAAAGGAATTCCGAACCCCGTCGACATGTATGGCATTTCGCCCCGCCCCTGGGGCTTCGAGGTGTCGCTCGTGCGAAACGGCGTGCGCTACGCGCGCCTCTTCGGCCACGCCAGCTACGGCGGCCCGCAACAGGCGCTGCGACGCGCCCAGGCCTGGCGCGACACCATCGTGAAGGAGCATCCGCCGGTCGCGCGCAAGGACCGCGCGCAGACCCTGCGCAGCAACAACAAGACGGGCGAGCCCGGCGTCTTCAGCCGCTTGTCCGCGCAAGGCAAGCCGGTGGCCTGGCTGGCCAAGACCTACCTCGGGAACGAGGAAATCCTGCGCGCCGAGTTCGACCTCGCCGACTGGGGCCCCGCGGCCCGCGCGCATGCCATCGGCGAGCGGCAACGCCAGCTCGGCCGCATGGTCGGCCTCGCGCGGCTGCACCCCGCCGAAGAAGCCATCCGCCGGCGCCCGCCGCCCGACGACGAAGCGACACTGCCGCCCAAGCGCTCGAAGTCGGAGATCGTGCGACGCAACAACACGAGCGGCGTCAGCGGCGTGCAGTTCAAGACGCCGCGCGCGGGCCATCCCGGGTACTGGGTGGCGATCACCTACACGGCGGGAAAGGGCAGCGTGAGCCGCTCGTTCTCGGTGCGCACGCTCGGCTACGAGGTGGCGCGCGACATGGCCATCGTCGAACGCCAGCAGCAGTTGCAGGCGAAGACGTCGGACGACGACGCCTGAGCGCCGACTTTCTAGAAGCGCACCGCGTACTGCACGCCGAGGCTCTGCTGGCGCGTGGCCAGGCTCTCCCGGCCCCAGGGGTTCGACACGCCGCTCAGCTGCGCGCCCACCGCAGCGGCGAGTGCCGAAGGTCCGCTCGTTCGGTGCGCCGGCGCGAGCGAATAGAAGACCGACCACTCGGTGCGCGCCGAAGTCGCATAGCCCAGCCCCAGCGTGAAGTGCCGGCGGAACGTCGAAGGCGAATTGAGGTTGTCGCTGGTGGCCGCGTCCGCATAGGCGGCGCTGTTCGCCGACACGCCCGCGGACAGGCGCAAGGCCGGCGTGGCCTGGTAGCGCACGCCGAGCTTGACGACGTTCATGTCCTTCCAGCCATTGCCCGGGCCGCCCGCCGCACCGCGCAACACGGAGCCGTCGAAGGGCCGGTTGCCCAGCCCTGCCACGCCCGCGTAGTTGATGCGCTGGTAGTCCAGCAGCACCGACAGCGCCTCGGTCGGCGACCACTGCAGGCCGACGAGCAGGTTCATCGGCACATCGAGCCGGCCGCGGTCGGCCAGCAGGCCCTCGTAGGCCTTGATGCGCCCCATGCGCGTGCGCGGCGACCAGGCGGCGCCCAGGCTCAGCGTGTCGCTCGCGCGCCAGTACGCCCCGATGCGAAAGCCCACGCCGAACGACGAGGCCACGCCCTGGTTGCTCAGGTGCTGCGGCGCCGCCGACTGCGGCGCCAGCGGCTGCACGCCCTCGGCCTTGAACTGCTGCGCCGTGAGCAGCAGCGAGGCGCCGACCGACCAGCGCTCGCCCAGCTGCTTCGACAGCGTGGGCGCCACCGTCAGCTGCTTGATCGTCGTGATGCTGCGCCCCGTGCCGCAGGCCGCGTTCGCCCACTGCACCGCGCCGCCGGGTGACGGGCACGGCGTGCTGTCGGCGGTAAAGTAGGTGCCGGCGCCGTTGCTGTAGGCCACGAGGCCGGCCGACAGCCCCGGCGCGATCACGCGGCTGATCGCCAGTTCGGCCAGCGGCTCCCAGCGGCCGAGGCTGTCGGTGCGCGTATCAAGCAGGCCGGCGGTGGGCGGCGGCATGTTCGCCGTGCGCACCATCTGCGTGTCGCCGCGCGTGGCGATGAAGTTGCCCTCCATCCGGTCGCCGACCCACACCGTGGTGGCGGGGTTGCTCGCGCCGCCGAAGGCATCGCGGGTCGATGCGGCCGCGGCGCCGGCAAGGCCCCGTGCCTCGGCGCCGTAGCCGATCTGGAAATAGCCGTTGTCAGCAGCGGCAAGCGCCGGGCACAGCGCAGCTGCAGACACCAAGGTCCGCCATGTCGTTGTCATCGTTGTCTCCGTTTTTTTGTTTTCTTGGGGGATCAGGCGGCGATGACGGTGTTCTCCAGCACCCCGAGCCCCACGATCTCGACCGCCACGCGGTCGCCGTCGTCCAGGAAGCGCCAGTGCTCGACGCCCGCGCACTCGGGCACGCAGCCCGTGGCCAGCAGCTCGCCCGCATGCAGCGTCTCGTTCTGCGACGCGAAGCTCAGGATGCGATCGATGCGGTGCGTCATGCCCGATGTGCGACCCTGCCCACGCAGCTGGCCGTTCACGCGCACCGTCACGTCGAGCGCATGCGGATCGGGGATCTCGTCGGCCGTGACGATCCACGGCCCCAGGCTGTTGCTGCCGTCGAAGTCCTTGCCCTTCGCCGGCCCGGTGCCCACGCCGCTGCGCAGCTCTTTCATGAGCTGCGCGCGCTCGGAGAAATCGTTGAAGACGACGTAGCCGAAGACATGCGCCATGGCCGCGGGCGCCGCGATGTTCTTGCCGCCGCGCCCGACCACCACGGCCAGCTCGGCCTCGTAGTCGAGCATCGCGCCCGGCGCGGGCCGCCGCACCGGGGCGCCTGGGCCGGACAGGTTGAGCCGCACGCCCTTGTAGTAGACGGGTGTCTCGTAGAAGGCCGCCGGAATCTGCATCGCCCACGCCGGTGCGCCGGCCGCCGGCGAGACGTTCGCGGCGACCTGCCGGAAGGCATTCTTCAGGTGCTGCTCATACACGCTGAAGCAGCGGATCTGCGGCGGCTGGTAGGGCAGCTCGATCCGCACGTCCTTCAGGTCATGCAGGCAACCGGCCTGCATCTGCGTCGACGCGGGCAGCGCCCGCAGCATCGGCAGTGTGTCGTCTTCATGCTGGATCACGCTCAGCAACGTGGCAAAGCGCGGATCGCCGGGCAACGCAGCGCTGACATCGAGCAGCCGTTGGTCCGGCAAGGCGAGGCCGACGTGCCGCGAGAACGCATCGGTCGAGAAAGTGCACAGGCGCATGGGGTGGTTCTCCTGGCGTGCGCGTCAGGCCGCGCGATGCTGTGCGAGCAGCACCTCGGGGTCGAACTCCACGCCGATGGGATTCGTCGCGAAATCGCCGGCGCGGAACCACGCGTCCAGTTCGGCCGCGCTCTCGAAGTTGTCGACCTGCAGCTCGACCTTCACGCCCTCGGGATCGAGGTAGTACAGCGAGGTGGTCGGCCCGTGGTTGATGCTCCACACCGGCTGCATGCCGTGGTCCTTGAGCCGCGCGTAGGTGTGCAGCAGGTCGTCGAGCGTGCCGTAGGTGAAGGCGACGTGGTCCACGCCGGCGGTCTGGGCTTGTCCGGCGCTGTGCGTGGGCGCGTTGATCAGCGCCACGCGGTGGTGCTCGTCGTCGTAGCTCAGGAAGCACAGCATCTCGTTGCGGAACATCGTGCGCGCACCGAGCACCACGCTCCACCACTGGATCGATTCGTCGAAGCGGCGAGTCGCCAGCACGACGTGCGCGAGCTTGCGCGGCGACCTCGCCTGCGGGTCGGGCGAAGGGAGGGGAAAGCGGTCCATGGGGTTCGTCATTGCATGTCCTTGGGGTCGAGGGGTGGGTGGGGAAAGGTTGATCTGCAGGATGGCGCGCAACACCGCGGCCACGTCGCTCGGGCTCGGCGGTTGCGGCGTGGTGCTGCGCCAGGCGATGTGGCCGTCGGGCCGCACCAGGAAGGTGGCGTCGGCATGGCCGTCGTTCCAGGCGATCAGTTGCGCGAGCGCCTTGTGCGAGGCGGCGAGATCCAGGTTCACGCCCACGACGGCCATGCCCAGCGACGCCGCCAGGCGTTCGCAGGCCGCGCCGTGGCGGCCCATGCCCGCCAGGAGAAAGTGCCCGGGCTTCAGCAGCTCGTGCGAACTGGTGCGGTATGCAACGCCCGTGTCGGGTGCGAGGTGGAAGTGCGGCCAGCGCGCGCCGGGCGTGAGCGACTGGCACACGTCGCGCACGGGGTCTGGCGCGACCGGCGCGGTCGTGCCGTCGCCGCACACGGCCGCACCCCGATAGGCATGGCCCAGGTCCAGGCCCACGGTGCTGAAGTGCGCCATCTGGTTCTCGGCGGCGCGCTGCACGCGCTGGCGGATGGCCGCGCAGCGCACGGACGCGGCCTTCGCGATGCGCCGCGTGCGCCACTCGATCGGTGCCACGAACAACCCACCGAGCGCCGAACGCACCGCGCCCGGCAGCGCGCGCGCCGGCGCACTCGAACGCACACGCCCCAGCAGCGGCAGCCGGCGGTCGTCGATGCCCATGGCCGCGGCGACCTCGCGCATCTTGTGAAAGTTCTTCACGCTGGCCTCGCAGTTCGCCACGGCCACCGGGCGACGCTCCGCGCCGTAGGTGTCGATCAGGCCCTCGTCCGCACGGCCCTGCATGACCAGCGCCAGCTTCCACGCCAGGTTGTGCGCGTCCGCGATGCCCGTGTTGAGCCCGAGCCCACCCGTGGGCGGAAAGCGGTGTGCCGCATCACCGACCAGCAAGGTGCGCCCCTGGCGGTAGCAGTCGGCCACGTGCGCCTGCATGGTCCAGTGCGAGAGCGAGGTGATGCGAAACGGCACGTCCGCAGTGCCCAGCGCCGCGCGCAGCATGCGCTCGCAGCGGGCGACCGGAAAGTCGGCGGGCTGCTCGTGCGGCGGGAAGTACGGCGTCATGAACACCGCGTAGCGCGCGGCGTCGTGGACGATGAAGGTGCCGGGCGCCTTCGCGGACAGGGTCCAGAACAGGATCGACGGGCTGTCCTTCACGAGCGGGCGCAGGTCGGCCTCGAAGTTGACCGTGACCATGTGGGCCAGGTTCGTGTCGCCGGCCATCGCGATGCCCGCGCCCCGCCGCACGGAGCTGCTCGCGCCGTCGGCCGCGAGCAGCCACTGGCTGCGCACGGCATAGACCTCGCCGCTGGCGGCGTCCTCGATGCGCGAGACGACGCGGTCGCCCTCTTCTTCCGCTGCCCGCCAGGTCTGGCCGAAGCGCGTCTCGCAGTGGGTGCGGCCGGCGAGCGCGTCGAACAGCACGCGCTCGAGGTGGTGCTGCGGCACGTTCGCGCTGCGCTTGCCGCTCACCGAATCGAGCTGCACGAAGCGCGCCTCGCCGCCGATCTCGATGCGTGCGATGTCTTCCTCGGCGAGGTTGCGCCGCCACGTGACGTAGCGCGCGTCGGCCGGCGGCGTGGTCACGCGCGCCAACGCCTCGTCGGCGATGCCCAGGCTGGCCAGGATTTCGCGCGTCCTCGCGCTGATGACATGCGCCTGCGGCGCCTGGTGCAGACCGTCGCGCTGCTCGACGAGCAGCGACGCAATGCCCTGGTCGGCAAGCAACGCCGCCATGGTGAGCCCGACGGGCCCGGCACCGACGATCAAAACGGGAACTTCCAACTCGTGCATCTGTGGTTCTCTCGACCTTCGGCAGCACCAGCGGCTGCCATGCACGGGAATTTATACAAATATAAATTAATGCATGATGCGTATTTATACTTATATAAGCTGCAGACATCAACCGGCCGACCGGTACGCGCGACTGTTGGACAATGCGGCCATCGTCAACCAGCCACGGCCCGCCGGCGCACGCCATCCATGAACACTCCCACGGGCAAGACCGCCCCGAAGCGCACCCCCGCCCCTGCCCGCACCGAGGCCGCGGAACCTGCGGCCGACACCTCGGGCCGGCAGCGCCTCATGGACGCGGCCATCGTCGAGTTCTCCGAGAAAGGTTTCGAGGGCACGTCGGTGCTGGCCATCGCGCGGCGCGCGGACGTGAAGCAGCCACTGCTCAACTACCACTTCGGCGGCAAGGAGGGCCTGTGGCGCGCCGTGGTCGAGAGCACCTACACCGAGGCGATGGCGTCCATCGACGCGATGCAGGTCGACGAGGACACGGCCGATGCGCTCACCAAGCTGCGCAGCGCGCTGCGGGTGTTCGCCATCATCAACGTGCTGCACCCTGCCGCGCATTCCCTGGTGCTGCGCGAGGTGGCGCAGGCCGGGCCGCGGCTGGACTGGATCATCGAGCACTACATGCGGCCGTTCCATGAGCTGCTCGACGCGCTGCTCGCCGAATGCCAGGCGGAAGGCCTGATCAAGCCTTATCCGCGCGCCTATGCGAGCGTCATGATGACGAGCCTGCTGACCTCGGTGCAGTCGTCCATGCACCTGATCAAGCGGCTCTACGACGTCGACCCGATGAGCCCCGAGCAGGCCGCGCAGCACACCGAGCAGACCATCGACCTGCTGCTGAACGGGATGCTGACTGACTCCGGAAAAAGAAACCGCTAGCTAGCGCTGGTTCTGTTGCTCGCTCCTGTGCGCGATGACCGCGTCGCGCACCGCATGCTTCGGCGCCAGTTGCGGCTTGCCGCAACTGCTGCAGCGATAGAAGCGCAGGCCGGGCAGGAACTTCATCCACGACCGTCGGTGGATGCGCTCCAGCCCGGCCAGTCCGCATCGGCAGCGGACGAAAGGATTGCCGAAGGCCGGGCCGGGCGCGCGGCCATGGCGTGTCGTTGCGTACCCAGGAGCGTCGGTGTGCATGCGGGTCATCGTGCCGACCCACGGGCACGCCGCGCGCCCGACTGTGATCCCGCTCACTTGCCGCCGCAACAAATCTGCGCGCGGCCGCGCGGGCCTACGTCGCAGCAGGCGCCTGCGGTTCGCCCAGCGAGAGCATCAGGCGGTTGGCCCAGTTGAAGAAGGCCGCGCCATGCACGACGTCGGCAATCGCCAGGTCGTCCAGCCCCTGCGCGCGCAAGGCGTCGACGTGCGCAGACCCGAAGGTCGATGGCGTGGCCGACAGCGCGACCGAGGCTTGCACGATCGCATTCCAGCGCGCGCCCAGGTCGGCCTGCACGCCCTCGTCGAGCAGGCGCTGCACGTCGTCCGTGCGCTGCGAGAAATGCGAGGCGAAGCGCGCGTGCACCGAGGCGCAGTAGATGCAGCCGTTGAAGCGCGAGGCCGCGGCGGCCGAGAGCTCGCGCTCGGCACGCGGCAGGCCGGCCTCGGGGTTGTAGAAGATGTCCTTGTCGGTGCGGGTGCGCGCGCCGAGGATGTCGGGGTCGCGCGCCAGCAGGCGGAAATACGGCGACTTGGCGCGCGACGCGTCGACGAGGCCTGCGTAGTGGCGCTCGGTCAGTTCGTCCTCCGGCAGCGGTTCGAGCCAGGGCAGCCATTCGAGCTGCGCCTGCGTGAAGCTGCGCGGGTGCGTGTTGCCGGGATGGGTCAGGGTCGATTCGGTGCTCATGGGGCGCTCATGCAGAAGGGGTGGCCAGCGCGCGCAGGCCGATGACGACGCGGATCTGGAACGCAAGGAACGCCACCAGCTGCGACAAGGTAACGATCTCCGTGGTACGCCATCCCGCGTCGAGCAGCGCCTGCAGTGCCACCGGGCTGGCGTCGCGCGGGTGGAAGACGAGCAGGTGCGCATGCGCGAGGCCGGCCGACAGCCGTTCGCCGAGCACCGCGCGCTGTGCCGCCTCGACGGCGTAGACCGGGCCGGCTTCGTCTTCCACGCTGAGCGGACCTTCCGGATAGCGGCCATACGGCCCTTGCGTGGCACCGCGTGCAACCTCGGCCTCGATGGCCCTCGCCACGCCCTGCCCCGCCAAGGCCTCGGCATAGAAGCGCGCCACGTCGGGTTGCCCGTGCAATCCGGCGACGAAGGCCGCGACGGCGAAACGGTCTGCGATCTCGAAGTGCCCGGCGACGGGCTCGGTCGGCGCGAACAGCGCCAGGTAGCTCTGCTGCGCCTGCGTGCGCGCCTGCTCGCGCTGCGCGCGCAGGCGGTCGAGCGCGCTGCCGGGCGCGATGCTCACCAGCCGGTCGATCACGTCGAAGGTCTGAGGATCAGGAGAAGAAGAAACAACGGCATTCATGGAAACAACAGCCTAGAGAAGCGCAAGCGATTGAAGGTCCGGCACGCCCGTGTCGCGCGCCCAGCCCAGGGCGGGTGCGACGACCGTGGCGGTCAGTTCGATGGAACGCAGGATGGCCGCGTGCGGCGGATCGACCGAATGCACCTGGCACACGAGGTCGGTCACGCGCGCGAGCGTGCGGTCGGCGCGCAGCGAGGCGATCACGTCGTCGGGCGCGCCGACATGCACGTCGTACGCGGCGATCAGCTGGTCGAGCGGCGCATCGGCGCGGACACGGTCGGCCAGGCCGATCTGCCCGGTGGCGGCGGCTTGCACCACCGCGCGGCGCAGCCCGGTCTCGGCCAGGCGCAGCGCTTCCTTGCGGGTGTCCGCCACGAACACGCTGCGCGAACCCACGATGCGCGGCGTGCGCCCCGGCGGCAGCGCGGCCAGGTAGGCGTCGATGATCGGGTCCTGCAGATCGGCCAGCGATGCGTCGGGCGCCTGCGCGGTGCGCGGCTGCGTGCGCGAAAGCATCAGGCCGTCGCCGGCCGTGCCCGCGCGTGTGCCGCCGCTCACCGAGAACGTGGCCTGCCAGAGCCGGCCGAGCAGTTGCGCGCCCGCCGGGTACAGCGTGTCGCCGCCGGGCAGCGGCCGTCCGGCCCAGGCGTCGCGCACCGTGGCGAGCTGCCGTTCGAACAGCGCCGCGCGGTCGTCGCTGTCCAGCCCGAAGGCCGCGAAGGACGCGGGCGTGCCGCCCGTGCCGACGCCCACTTCGAGCCGGCCTCCCGAGAGCAGGTCCAGCACGATCGCGTCTTCGGCCGTGCGCACCGCGTTCTCCAGCGGCAGCGTGACGATGCCCGTGCCCAGGCGGATGCGCCGTGTGCGCGAGGCGACGTGGGCGAGGAAGACGAAGGGCGACGGCAGGCCGCCCTCGTGCTCATGGAAATGGTGCTGCGCCACCCAGGCGGAATCGAAGCCGAAAGCCTCGGCATGGGCGATCTGTGCGGTGACGAGGCGGTAGCGCTCGGCGGCGGGGACATCGTCGAGCAGCCGGCTGAAAAAGCCGAGCCGCTTGCGCGGGGAAGTGAAGGTACCGGGCATCCGAAGGCCTGTGGGGTCGAGAGCCTTCGAGTGTTGCGCCGCAGGCCGCTCGAATGGAACGCCGGTTTTCGCGTTTGCTTATGCGCTTTGCGCGCATCGCGCGTTCAGTGCGGCATCGCAGGTGATCGCCGTGTGAAGCGCCGCAACCAGCCCACGCCCGCCCCGACGCTGACGGCCATCAGCCCGGTGGTGGCCAGCATCGCCGCCGTGTGGAGCGCGACGGCGGCGAGCGCCGGCACTAGCGAACCACTCATCGCGCCCTTCGCTGCATCGCCCATGCACAGCGGGATCAGCGCCGGCACCAGCATCAGCCCGGCACCGTGCGCGGTGGACATCATGAAAGACCACAGCGCCAGCCCCGCATGCCCCGCCGGCGCACGCGCCATGGCGGGCAGGCGCCCCGACAGGTGAACGAGCGCGACCACCGCGATCAGCCCGCCGGCCAGCCACTGCAACAGGCCCCGGTCCATCGACAGGCCGAAGGCCACCGCAACGACCACGAGCGCCACCGAGGCCACATGCCCGACACCGATCGGCCACAGCGCCCGCAGCGCCTGCGCCCGGTCTTGCGAACGCAGGCCCCATGCGGCGGCGAACATCCAGCCGGTGGTGGGGTTCAGGCCGTGCAGGACGCCCATTCCCGCCACCGCCAGCCAGGGCCAGAGGCTTGCCATGGTGCGGACCGATCGACACGCCAGGTCGCGCGCTTTTTAGGACTGCGCGTGGCAGCAACCGCCCACCGCCGCAACGGGCGCGGGCTCGTAGCGGTCGTGGTGACGAATCCAGTCCATCGCGTAGGACGGGTTGTGCTCGTCGCGGCCCTTGGGCACGAGGTCGAGCATGTTGTAGGTGCCCATCATCACTTCCACGCCGCGACCGTAGGTCGAGTAGGTGTGGAACACGTCGCCGGCGTCGTCCTTGAAGAACACGCTGACGCCGGGCGCCTCCTCGCTCGGGAACGGCTGCTTCACGTAGTTGTAGGCAACGGCGCCGCTGGCCATTTCGTCGGGCGTGAAGCTCACGCCGAAGTCGTGGTTGAAGTCGTTGTCGTGCGACGAGACCCAGGCGAACTGCCAGCCCATGCGCCGGCGGAAGGCTTCGATGCGGGCCAGCGGCGCGCGCGAGACAGCCACCAGCATGACGTCGCGGTGCGCGAGGTGCACGCGCATGCCGTCGGAATGGTCGGCCATGAACGAGCAGCTCTGGCAGCCCTGCTCCCAGTCGGGGCCGAACATGAAGTGCTGCACCAGCAGCTGGCGGCGGCCTTCGAACAGGTCGGCGAGCGGGCGACGGCCCTGAGGGGTGTCGAAGACGTAGGCCTTCTCGACGCGGGTCCACGGCAGCGCGCGGCGCTCTTCGGCGATGCGGTCGCGCAGCTGGGTCAGCTCCTTCTCGCGCGCCAGCAACGACTTGCGCGCGTCGATCCAGCGCTCGGGGGTCACGACGGGGTGATTCACTGGGGTGTTCATGGTGTGTGCTCCTTGGCTTGTGTGTCGTTCAGGCCGTGGCCGTCTTCGGGCGCCGCACCGCGCGGACCTTGCTGGCCCGGCCGTCGCCGGCGTAGAAGAGCCCCGCGCCGTCGGACTCCAGGCCGCTCACGCCGACGCCGCTGGGCATTTCCAGCCGCGCGATCACGTCGCCGCTGGCGGGGTCGATGCGGCGGATGTCGCTCTGGTCGCCTTCCCAGGTGCCGTGCCAGAGTTCGCCGTCGACCCAGGTCACGCCGGTGACGAAGCGGTTCGATTCGATGGTGCGGCGGATCGCACCGGTTGCCGGGTCGATCTGGTGGATCTTGCGGTCGCGGTACTCGCCCACCCAGAGGCTGCCTTCGGCCCAGGTGAGGCCCGAGTCGGAGCCGTTGCCGGGCGCGGGAATCGAGGCCAGCACCTTGCCGGTGGCGGCGTCGATCTTGTCGATGCGCGCCTCGACGATCTGATAGAAGCAGGTGCCGTCGAAGGCGGTGCCGGCGTCGCAGGCGACGTCGATGCGGCGCGTGGCTTCGCCGCTCGCGGGGTCGAAGGCGACCAGTTGCCCGCCGGTGGCGGCCCACACCTGGTGGCCGTCGTGCGTCACGCCGTGGATGCGCTCCACGCCTTCGAACGGTCCGTACTCGCGCACGATCTGCGCGGCCTGCACCGCGCCTTCGAAACGGTCCTTGCCTGCCTTCTTGCTCTGACTGCTGCTGCTCATGGTGGGCTCCTGTAGGTGCGCCACAGGGGGTAGCGCATGAGCCCGACTCTATTCAATCGGCAGCGCGGCGGGGAGTAACAAGATCGTCGTGAATCCCGCCAGCGGCGGGGCCAGCCAGCGGCGTGCCCTGGCCTGCCCGATGGCGCGCACGCGCCGCTGCGCCTCGAGCTCGGCCAGCGCGCGCTGCACCGTGCGCTGGCTCGCGCCCAGGGCCAGCGCGAGCGCCGAGGTCGACCAGGCCGCGCCGTCGGACAGCAATGCCACCAGCGAAGCCTGCTCGCCGTCGATGGGCGGTGCCAGCACCACGACCGGACGCGCATCCAGAGGTTGGAGGATGAAGCCCTGCGGCGTGGCCTCGATGCGCGCCATCGGCTTGACGAGCGCGCGCAGCCGGCCGATCTCGACGCGCAGCCGCGCGCGGTGCGTCTCGTCGGGGTCGCGGGTGCGGAAGGCGTCGGCGATCAGCGTGTCGCGGTCGACATCGCCGGGCCAGGCCGCGGCCAGCGCGCGCGCCAGCGAGAACAGCACCGGCCGGCGTGCGAGCGAACGCCAGGTGTCGCCACCTCCGACACCGCGGCGGCAGGCATCGACGACCAGCGCATCGGACGCGAGCAGCGCCTCGACCTCCTCGAGGCGCAGGGCCTGCTCACCGCCGGCGGCGATGCGTCGTGCGGCGGGACGCTCGAGCGCGGCGCGCGCTTCCGCCACCTCGGCCAGCAGCGCCGGCACGCGCGCACGCCAGGCCGCGTCGTGCGCGCGGTCGAGTGCCGCGCGTGCCGCGGCGGTGCGCAACGAACGCAAGGCCAACTCCGCCGATGCCAGCTCGGCCACCGCCGACAGCAACGGCGGCAGGCTGTGCCCGTCGAGCAGCGACAGCGCGGCGGCAGCCTCGTCGAGCCGGCCGAGCAGCAACAACCGGCGCGCCGCGATGAGCCGCGCCTGCAGCGCATTGGCCAGGTCGTCGCGCGCCTCGAGCGTGGCCGCCGCCGCGGTCAGCGCGCGCGGCGAACCGCCGAGGTCGCGCATCGCGAGCGCCACCTCGGCCTCGGCGACGACGCAACGTGCGCGCGCCAGTTCTTCGTGCGCCCCGAAGCCGCTCGCGGCACGCCGCAGCAGCTCGCGCGCACGCGGGTGCTCGCCGAGCTGGGCCATCGCGATGCCGCGCAGCGCGAGCGCCGGCGGATCGTCGCGCAGGGCCACGCGCTTGAGGGCACCCAGCGCGTCGCCGGCAGCGAGCGCGCGCGCGGAGGCGGCGATGAGGGAATCCATGGGGCGACAGGCTACAACACCGCCGGTGCGCCGCGGCCCGCCCCCTCACGAGGCGGCGTCTTCAGTCCAGCGAGATGCCGCGCTCACGGATCAGCGCGTGCCACTTCTTGGTCTCGGCGAAGGCGTAGGTCTTCATCAGCACACTGTCGCTCGGCACGGGCTCCCAGCCGCCTTCCTGCAGCTTCTTGCGCACGCCCTCATTGCCCACCGCCGCCTGCATCTCCTTGGAAAGGCGCTCCTGGATGGCGGCCGGCGTGCTGGCCGGCACCACCAGCCCTTGCCACGCGTAGGCTTCCGAATCCTTGAAGCCCTGTTCGCCCACCGTGGGCACGGCGGGAAGGATCGGCAGGCGCTTGGCGCTGAACGCCATCAGCGGAATGACCTTGCCCGACTGGATGGCGCTGAGCCCCGACGAGGTGTCCACCACCATCAGCGGCACCTGCCCGCCCATCACGTCCTGCAGCGCGGGCGCCGCCCCGCGATACGGCACGTGCATGGTCGACAGGCCGCTGCGGCTCAGGAACAGCTCCATCGCCAGGTGGTGCGGGCTGCCGTTGCCCGGCGAGGCGTACGACAGCGTGCCCGGCTTGCTCTTGAGCTGCTCCATCAGGGCACCGATGGTCTTGAGGTTCGTCGAGGGCGCCGCCACCAGGACCAGCGGCGTGCGCGCCATCAGGCCGAGCATCGCGAAGTCGCGGTCGACGGCGTAGGGCAGCTTCTTGTAGAGCGCGGGGTTGTACACGAGCACGCCGTTGTCGGCCGTAAACACGGTGTAGCCGTCGCCCGGCGACCGGGCCGTGACTTCGGCGCCGATGATGGCGCCGGCACCGGCCCGGTTGTCGACGATCACCGGCTGGCCGGCCTGGACCGACATCTGCGCGCCGATGGTGCGGGCCAGGAAGTCGCTGCCGCCGCCGGCGGGGTAGCCGACGATCCACTTGATCGGCTTGGACGGAAAGGCCTGCGCCTGCGCCTGCGCTTGCGCGGGAGCCCCCGCGAAAGCAAGGGCAGCGGCCGCGAGCGAAAGAAAACCGCGGCGCGCAAGGCGATGAGAAACGGGCATGAACGATGTCTCCTGGCAGTGGTTGTTGTGATGGCGCTGCGATTGGATGCGAGCTTCATTCATGGTTCAATCAGATATTTCTTTCCCACTTATCGGATAAACCGATGAATGTCACGTTGCGCCAATTGCGCGCCTTCATCGCGGTGGCCCGCGCCGGCAGCGTGACCGAGGCGGCTTTGCGGCTGCACATCACGCAGTCGGCGCTGAGCGGCCTCATCAAGGACCTGGAGTCGAACCTGGGCGTGCAGATGCTTCACCGCACGACGCGCAAGCTGCAGCTGTCCAGCGCAGGCGAGGTCTTTCTGCCGATGGCCGAACGCATCCTCCAGGACCTGGGCATGGCGCTCGATGCGGTGTCCGACCTGCGCGAGCTGCGCACTGGCACCGTGCGCATCGCGGTGCCGCAGGTGATGGCGTGCACGGTCATGCCGGAAATCATGGCCGCCTTCGCCCGGAAGTACCCCGGCATCCGCGTGCGCCTGCAGGACTCGATGGTCGAAAGCGTGCTGGGCCGGCTCATCAACGGCGACGTCGACCTGGCCATCGGCCCCGAGCGCGACGCACCCGCCAACGTGGTGGCGCGCACGCTCTTCACCCTGCCCTTTCTGGCGGTGCTGCCCCCGGGGCATCCGCTCACCAAGAAGCAGCGGGTCGCCTGGAGCGACCTGGTCCGCTACCCCGTGATCTCGCTGCAGGGCGAATACACGCAGCTGCTCAGCGCCGAGTTGTATGCATCGCCCGGCCGGCTGGAGTTCAGCCCGACGCATGAAGTCGCCTTCCTGACGACGGCCTTGAGCATGGTCGAGCACGGCCTGGGCGTGACCACCTGCCTGCCGTATGCGGGCGAGCTGCTGCAGCGCCAGCAGCTCGAATTCCGCCCGCTCGTCACGCCCGTGCTCAGCCGCAAGTTCCAAGTGTGGCTCAACAAGGACCGGGGGCTCTCGCCGTCGGCGCAGGAGTTTCTGGACTTCCTGCTGCAGCACATCGAAGACCACCCGGCACCCGAGGTGCGCGCGTTCCGCAAGGCGCGCTGATCCAGCGCGCAGCGGACCTCAGCTGCTGCCAGCGCCCATCGCGGGTGCCCGCACCCTCGCCGCCAGCCGCGTGCCCCCATCGTCCGCATCGATCTGCAGCGTGCCGCCGATGCGCGCCATGCGCGCCTGCATGCTGCGCAGGCCCAGCCCGCCGATCGATGAGGCGACCGTCACCGCATCGAAGCCCACGCCGTCGTCCTCGACGCTCAGCAGCACGCCCGCCTCGCCGTCGGCCCGCAGTTGCACGCGCAGGGTGCGCGCACGGCTGTGCTTCACCACATTGGCCAGCGCCTCCTCGAGCAGGCGCGTGAGACCCAGCACCTGGCGCGCGGACAGCGCGCAGGGCCAGGCCGCGGGCGTCTGCCAGTGGCTGCGCACGCCCATCTCCTCGAACAGGCGGCCGAAGCGGTGGCGCATCGGCGCCAGCCATTGCGTGGGCGTAGCGGCCACCGGGGCCGCGCCGCCGCTGTGGGTGTCGATGATCTGGCGCAGGTCGTCGCGCAGCGACTTGAACATCGACAGGTACTGCGGCCGCTGCAGCGCCTCGCCCGACTGCTCCACCAGCGCGATCGAGCGCACGAGCGAACTGCCCAGGCCGTCGTGCAGGTCGTGCGCCACGCTCAGGCGCTCATGCAGCCGCACGTTGTCGAGCTCCAGGCGGTGCTCGCGGCTGAGCGTGTCGGCCAGCTCGGTGCGCGCCCCGCGCACTTCGCGCGCCAGCTCGTCGTTGAAGCTCTCGACGCGGCGCAGGCTGCGCGTGAAGCCACCCGCCAGGATCAGCGACATGCCGATCATGATCAGCGGCGCCGTGACCACGGTGTAGCCGAAGCGGTCGTCGATGACGCGCAGGATCATCAGCGCGTCGTGCACCGCGGCCACCAGGAAGCCGAAGGCGCACAGGGCCAGCAGCAGGTGTTCGGTTTTCTTGGTATCGAGCGCGCGCAGGATGAACTGCACGCACACGGCCATGAAGAGCAGCGAATACGCGATGAACACCGCCAACGTTGCGACCGACAACGCAGGCTGCGGCAGCAGCGCGATCGCCGCCACGGCCAGCGCGGCCACGGCCCACAGTGCGCGGCTCAGGCGCGGAAAGCGCTGGCCGCCGAAGTGCCACATGAACATGCAGAAGCAGCTCACGTACAGGACCATCCAGGCCGTGATCCAGCGCGACCAGGCGTCGGTAGAGGCGAACGGCCACGGCAAGGTGCTGACCACGGTGTTGCTCGCGAACACCAGCCAGGCAATGGCGCTGAGCGCGTACCAGCCGTAGGCAACCTCCTGCCGGCGCATGAGCCACAGCACGAGGAAGAAGCAGCCCAGCGTGATCGAGATGACGAGGTTGACCGCGGGCAGCACGCGCGCGAACAGGCGGCGCTCGTCGTGGTACGCCACCGCCGCGTCCGCCGTGCCGAGCACCACGCGGCCCAGCCCCGAGCCGTACATGCTGCCGCCCACCACCTGCACCCACAGCGTGTTGGTGCCGGGGTTCAGCGCCACGGCCGGCAGGAAGAAGACGCGCGGCGTGTTCCAGCTGCGGCTCAGCGGCTCGACCAGGCTGGCGTCGCGCCAGAGCAGGTTGTCGTTCAGCGAGATCGCGCCGGCCATGCTCAGGTAGTCGAAGGCCACGCCCAGCTGCGGCGCGTCGTCGCGGCCCGCGCAGGGGCGTTGCCAGTCGATGCGGTACCACACGATGCCTTCGAAGCCGGGCCAGCGCGTGGCCCAGTGGTCGGGCAGCGTCACCGGCTGCCAGCCGTCGATGGGCGGCGGTGCTTCAGGCCCCGCGCCGGCGGCGGCGCGCACGGCCCGCACGCTGTCGATGTGCGGTGCGCACCCTTCGGCAGCCCATGCCGTGTGCGCGAACAACCACCACAGGCTCAGGCCAGCAAGCCACGCGAACGCGCTGCGAAAACGGCGCGCGTGCGCGAGGAAACGGTGAGCTTGCGGTAGATGTTCTTGATGTGGCATTCGACGGTGTGCCGCGACAGGAAGATCTGCTCGGCTATCTCGCGGTTGGTCAGGCCTTCGGCAACCAGCTGGAGGATCTGCAGTTCGCGCGCGGTCAGCACATCTTCGCCGACGCGACCCGGCGTGGCCGGCGGCGCCTGCGTGAGGTCGAGGATGCGCCGCGCGATGAACGGATCGATCGGCGCCCCGCCGCGCAGCACGCTGCGGATCGACAGCAGCAGCTCCAGGTCGTCGCGCTCCTTGAGCACGTAGCCGGTGGCGCCGGCGCGCAGCGCGTTGAGGATGAGGTCGTCGGTGCTCCAGGCGGAGATCACGAGGATGCCGGGGCCGTCGTCGGCGCTCATTGCCGCACCGGTCGGCGCGCTCATCTGCGCGATCAGCTCCACGCCGTTGCCGTCGGGCAGGCCCAGGTCGACCAGCGCGAGCGCGAACGACTGGCGCGCGAGTTCGATGCGCGCATCGGCCAGCGTGGCGGCGAGCACCAGCACGTCGTTGCCGTAGCCCAGCTGGTTCAGGATGCCGACGATGCGCCGCTGCATCAGCGCGTCGTCCTCGACGATGAGCACAGGCGCCGGCAGGTCGGGGCTGGGCGGCGGCGTCATCGCCGGACCTTCGGGCTGGGGAGAGAAAGCGGACATCAGGACGGTTCGGACAAGGTGGGAAGCATGCCCGAATCATCACCCAGGCTTCGCGCGCGAGGCTGCAGTGTCCCCTCGCAGCGACTGTGCGGCCATCACCAGATCTGGGGGTTCTGACGACGCGGCGCGGCATCGGTCGGCCTTCGCCTACAGACAGGCGCCATGCGAGCGGACATGGTGGGGCCATGACACATCCGATCGAACTCATCATCGACGAGCCGGCGCCCGGATCCTTTGTCTGGCGGCTGCTCGAAACCGACACCGACGGTGCGCATCCCACCGTCCTTCGCTGCGCCTTCGACCCGGTCGAGAGCTACGAGCTCGCCCTGGCCTCGGGACAGCGCGCCCTGCGCAGCGAGATGCGCGCGCACGGCACTACAACAGAAGGCCACTGAGCGTCAGCATGCGCTGACGGCGGCTTCGCGAGGCGTCCTACCGCTGTCGCGCCGTCGGTTCCTAGGATCGTTTTCGGGCGCCGGTTCTCTTGCGCTGGTCGCAATGAAGCAACCGCCGGCGTCTTCAAGGAGATGACCATGCAAAGAAAGCTCATGTGGATGTGCGCCGCTGCCGTGTCCTGTCTCACGGCCGTGTCGGCGCAAGCGCAGGTGAACCCGCCGCCCGCGGCCACGGTCGACCCGGCGGTCGCCGAATACAAGGCAGCCCGCGACAAGATCTCGGCCGACTACAAGACCGACCGCGCCGCGTGCGATGCCATGAAGGACAACGCCAAGGACGTCTGCGTCGAGGAAGCCAAGGGCAAGGAAAAGATCGCCAAGGCCGAGCTCGACCAGAAGATGAAGCCCAGCGACGGCAACGCCCGCAAGGTGGCCGAAGCCAAGGTGGAAGTGGCCTACAGCATCGCCAAGGAAAAATGCGACGACCAGAAGGGCGAGGCCAAGTCGACCTGCGTGAAGCAGGCCAAGGCCGACGAAAGCAAGGGCATGGCCGAAGTCAAGGCGATGAAGAAGTAGCCGACCTGGTCGCAGCGCTTCCCGTTGGCGCTGGCCGGGGGCGGTCGCATACTCGACAGATGCCTTCCTCTTCCACGCGTCCACGGGTCTACCTCGCCGGCCCCGACGTGTTCCGGCCCGACGCCGCGCAGTACTTTGCCGCGCTGGCATTGGCCTGCGACGCGCTCGGCATGACGGCCGTGCCACCGTTCGACGGCAAGGCGGCCGGCCCCGACCCCGCGCGCCGGATCTACGAGGAAAACATGAAGCTGCTGCGGTCGGCGGACGGCGTCATTGCCAATCTCGCGCCGTTTCGCGGGCTGGAGCCCGACTCGGGCACGGTGTTCGAGGTCGGCGTGGCCATCGCCCTGGGCCTTCCGGTGGCCGCCTACGGCGTTCCGCCAGGCACCTATGCGCAGCGCGCCGCCACGGCAGGCGTCGTCGGCCGCGACCCGGACGGCAGCCTGCGCGACCCCGAGGGCACGCTGATCGAGGATTTCGGGCTGCCGCTGAACCTCATGCTGGCCTGCTCGGTGCGCTTTTCGGACTTGGCGACCGACGCCTTGCGGGTGCTGGCCGAGGTGTTGGGGTCCGCGCCAGCCCAGCGGCAGTGAGTCGAAATTCGTGAAATAAGTCACAAATCAAAGGTGGGGCATCACCAATTCTGGGGAGAAAGCCTCTCGAAGTAAGCCTTTCAGCCTCTTTTTGCGTTGGACATGCCAACGCCCCAAAAAGGAGGCCCGGATGCCCCTCTCAGATCAACAAGCAGTTTTCGAAGCGGCGGGCCGCCTGGGTTCCATGGAGGTCCTGACCACGCAGACCAGCGCCGTCGTCTCGATGCTGCGCGCGCTGTACGCCGCGCACCCCGAGCCGGCCAAGGTCCGGTTCCACTTCGACCGGCTGATCGGCCAGTTGCTGACCAGCCCCTACCTCAGCCACGACCCGGATCACGCGCTGATCCTCCAGGACACGGCCGCGACCCTCGTGCGGCCACCGCTCGAACCCGACCCG
This sequence comes from Variovorax sp. GW821-FHT09D04, assembly GCF_059416405.1. Classification (NCBI taxonomy): domain Bacteria; kingdom Pseudomonadati; phylum Pseudomonadota; class Betaproteobacteria; order Burkholderiales; family Comamonadaceae; genus Variovorax; species Variovorax sp. GW821-FHT09D04. Next base: position 522,703 of record NZ_JBWKPA010000003.1, on the reverse strand, counting down.
GTGCGCTGAGCATCGGATGCACACCCAGGAGACACTGAAATGAGTTTTGAAAAAATCAAACTCCGGTTCGGCCGGTCGTTCCGTCGCGGCGATCGCGTCGTCTGCGAAGGCCGGCTCGGCACCATCACCGGAGCGACCTATCCGCATGTGCGGGTGCGCTTCGACGGCCGGCAGATTGCGGTGCCTTGCGATCCTTGCGAACTGCATCTGGGCATAGCCCCGATCGCGACGTTGTCCACGCTCGAACCGCAGCCGTCCTGAAGACATCGCCTCGCCTTTTCGGCGGGCAGCCACGCGCACGCGTCGCGCGCAGACGCAAAAAAGCCCCGACTGGCGGGGCTCTTTTGGGCTGTTTGATCACTGCAAGGTGATCAGGAAGCCAATCCTGGCGGAACCGGAGGGATTCGAACCCTCGATGAGGCTCTACACCCCATACTCCCTTAGCAGGGGAGCACCTTCGGCCACTCGGTCACAGTTCCTGAAAGCAACCGCAATTATGCCATTACTTAAGCGCTCGGTTGGTCCAGATCGAACGCTTTATGCAGTGCGCGCACGGCCAATTCCATATATTTTTCGTCGATCACGACCGAGGTCTTGATTTCGCTGGTCGAGATCATCTGGATGTTGATGCCCTCTTCGCTCAACACACGGAACATCTTGCTCGCGACACCCACGTGGCTGCGCATGCCGATGCCCACGATGCTGACCTTGCAGATCTTGGTGTCGCCCACGATTTCGGTGGCGCCCAGCGAAGGCATCACCTTCGACTCGAGCAGTTCGACCGTGCGCGCGAACTCGTTGCGATGCACGGTGAAGCTGAAGTCGGTCTTGCCGTCCTTGCTGAGGTTCTGGATGATCACGTCGACTTCGATGTTGGCGTCTGCCACGGCACCGAGGATGTGATACGCGATGCCCGGCTTGTCGGGCACGCCGAGCACCGAGATCTTGGCTTCGTCGCGATTGAATGCGATGCCGGATACGACGGCTTGTTCCATGTTTTCGTCTTCCTCGAAAGTGATCAGCGTGCCGGACTTGGCCTCTTCATTGATGTCGATGTCCCATGCGGTGAAGCTCGAAAGCACACGCAGCGGCACCTTGTACTTGCCGGCGAATTCCACCGAGCGGATTTGCAGCACCTTGGAGCCGAGGCTGGCCATCTCGAGCATCTCTTCGAAGCTCACGGTGGTCAGGCGGCGCGCATCGGGCTCGACACGCGGGTCGGTGGTGTAGACGCCGTCGACGTCGGTGTAGATCAGGCACTCGCTGGCCTTCATGGCCGCTGCAATGGCCACGGCCGAGGTGTCGCTGCCGCCACGGCCCAGCGTGGTGATGTTGCCTTCGTCGTCCACGCCCTGGAAGCCGGTGATGACCACCACGCGACCGGCTGCGAGGTCGGCGCGCACCTTGGCGTCGTCGATGCTCTCGATGCGGGCCTTGGTGTACGAGTTGTCGGTGCGCACCGACACCTGCCAGCCCGCGTAGCTCACCGACTCCACGCCCTCGGCCTGCAGCGCCATGGCCAGCAGTGCCGACGATGCCTGTTCGCCGGTGGAGGCGAGCATGTCGAGTTCGCGGTGATAGGCCACGCCGGGTTTGCCCGGGGAGAGCTCCTTGGCAAGACCGAGCAGGCGGTTGGTTTCGCCGCTCATGGCGCTGGGCACCACGATCATCTGGTGACCCGCACGCGCCCATTTGGCGACGCGCTTGGCGACATTGCGGATGCGCTCGGTCGAGCCCATCGACGTGCCGCCGTATTTGTGAACGATCAATGCCATGGATGAAATCAGAGAAAGATAAAGGGCCGCCTGGAAAGCGGCGCCCTGCAAGCCGTCAGAGCGAAGTCTTCAGCGAGGGCGGGGCATTGTACCAATGCAGCCGCTCTCCCCTGCGCTCGGCGAAGCCCGCGCCCACCTTGAGGTGGATGCGGTGGCCGCGGGTGGTGCAGGCGCGGACCTGGTCCAGCAGCTGGTCGAGCTGCGCCGCGCTCGGTGCGCAGCCGTGCGACTGCATGAGCCAGTGGCGCAGCACGTTGGCCTGCCGCGCGCGCGACAGCGCCTGCAGCGGCCGGATCTGCGGCGGTTCACCGACCACGGCCAGGTCCTGTGCCGCCAGTTCGCCCAGCAGCTGCTGGGCCTGCGCCGCGTGGCCGATGCTGCGGGCGAAGGTCGCACGAAACTGCGGGAAGGTGTCCGCCAGCGCCGGCAGCAGCACGGCGCGGATGCGGTTGCGCGTGTAGCGCGCGTCGGCGTTGCTCGGGTCTTCGATCCACGGCAACTGCTGCTGCGCCAGCCAGCTGCGGATGTCGGCCGCCGGCACCGCGAGCAGCGGCCGATGAATGTTCAATCCGTCGCGCACCGCATGCGCCGGCATCGCGGCCAGGCCCGGCAGGCCGGCACCGCGGGACAGCGCCAGCAGCAGCGTCTCGACCTGGTCATCGGCATGGTGCCCCAGCGCGATGGACGACACCGCAGGCCGCGCCCCCTCGGCACGCGCCATGGCCCCATACGCGTCATAACGTGCGCGCCGCGCGGCATCCTCGGGGCTGTCGCCCGGCGCATGCCGCGCATCGACCCGGTGCGTCACCAACGGCACACCGAGCCGCTCGCAAGCCTGCGCGCACTGCCGCTCGAAGTCGTCGGCCGCCGCCTGCAGCCCGTGATGCACATGGAAGGCGATCACCTGCCCCGGCCATCGCGCCGCGCAGGCCGCGAGCAAGGCGGTCGAATCCGCACCGCCGCTGAAGCCGACGGCCAGCGGCAGGCTCGCCGGTTCGAACGCGGCCATGGCGCGTTCGAAGGCTTCGCTCATGATGGAAAAGGGAAAGCCGCTCAGCGGCTGTTGTCGGCCTTGGTGTCGTTGAACCGGCCGTAGCTCTGCAGGCGCTCGTAGCGGCGGTCCAGCAGTTCCTTCGTCTTCAGGTCGCTGACCTGGCGGAAGGCGTCGTTGAGCGCGCGCTTGAGGAACGCGGCCATCTGGCGATGGTCGCGGTGCGCGCCGCCGACGGGTTCGTTGACGATCTTGTCGACCAGGCCCAGTGCCTTCAGGCGATGCGCCGTGATGCCCAGGGCATCTGCGGCTTCCTGCGCCTTGTCGCTGGTCTTCCAGAGAATGGACGCGCAGCCTTCGGGGCTGATCACCGAGTAGATCGAGTACTGCAGCATCACGAGCTGGTCGCCGACCGAAATGGCCAGCGCGCCGCCCGAACCGCCTTCACCGATGATGGTGACGATGATGGGTACCTCGAGCTGCGCCATCTCGAAGATGTTGCGGCCGATGGCTTCCGACTGGCCGCGCTCTTCGGCGTCGATGCCGGGGTAGGCGCCGGGCGTATCGACGAAGGTGAACACCGGCAGCTTGAATTTCTCGGCCGTCTTCATGAGACGCAGCGCCTTGCGGTAACCCTCGGGCTTGCTCATGCCGAAGTTGCGCGCGGTGCGCTCCTTCGTGTCGCGGCCCTTCTGGTGACCGAGCACCATGCAGGGCACGCCGTTGAAGCGCGCCAGCCCGCCGACGATCGACAGGTCGTCCGAGAAATGGCGGTCGCCATGCAGCTCGACGAAGTCCGTGAAGATTTCGTTGACGTAGTCGAGCGTGTACGGGCGCTCCGGATGCCGCGCGATCTTGGTGATCTGCCAGGGCGTCAGGTCGCTGTAGATGTCTTTGGTGAGTTGCTGGCTTTTCTTGCCGAGCTGATCGATTTCTTCCGAGATGTCGACCGCCGATTCGGTCTGTACATAACGCAGTTCTTCGATCTTTGTTTCGAGTTCAGCAATGGGCTGCTCGAAGTCGAGGAAGGTTCGTTTCGCCAACGTCTTCTCCTGTTTATTTCATCAATTGACCGGCCATCCGGCTCTTTTGCATTTATTCCAGAAACACCGAGAAACCGGCTTTGCCGGGCCTGCGGTGTTGCCCCTCGAAGGGGGTTGGCGAAGCGACACGAAGTGCGCGAAGCCTGGGGGTGATCCTTAGTAAACGACCGGCACGGGGTCCAGCGATCGCCAAATATACCAAGTCGCCACGCTGCAATACGGCGCCCAGGCCACGGCGACATCGCGGGCATCGCTGCGGCTGACCGGGTCGCCCGAAAAATAGTTCACGCTGATGCCGTTGAGCAGGCCCTGGTCGTCGACCGGCAGCACGTTCGGGCGCATCAGGTGGAAGATGAGGAACATCTCGGCAGTCCAGCGGCTGATGCCGCGGATGGCCACGAGCTCCTCGATGATGAGCTCGTCCGACATGTCTTTCCAGCGATCGACGTGCACGGTGCCCGAATCGAAATTCAGGGCCAGGTCGACCAGATATTCGATCTTGCGCGCCGACAGCCCGGCGCCGCGCATGTCGTCGACCTTGAGCTTGAGCACGTTGGCCGGCGTCAGCTTGCGCGGCAGCGCCGCGAACTTGTCCCAGGTCGACTGTGCGGCCTTCACCGAGATCTGCTGGCCCACGATGCTTCGCGCCAGCGTGGTGAAGGCATCGCCGCGCGACTCGAGGCAGGCCTCGCCGAACTTCGGAATGAGCCGCTTCATCACGCGGTCTTTCTTGGCCAGGTGCTTGCAGGCTTCCTCCCAATAGTCCGGCGTGTAGATGCGCACGCTGGTCTGCTGGGTAGCGGGTACGGGGTTCGTCGTTCCGTTCACTGTGCAGCCGCCCAGGTCGTTCCCGTGGGCGAATCCTTGAGCACGATGCCCTGCTCGAGGAGTTCCTGGCGAATGCGATCGGCCTCGGCGAAATTCTTCGCCGCCTTTGCCGCCGCGCGTGCATCGATCTTCGACTGGATGGTGGCTTCGTCGAGCGTGGTGCCCGCCTGCAGGAACGCCTTCGGATCGCCTTGCAGCAAGCCCAGCGTGCCGGCCAGCGCCTTGAGCAGGCCCGCGGTGTCTGCAGACTTGGTGCGGTTGACTTCGCCGGCCAGCTCGAACAGCACGGCGATGGCTTCGGGCGTGCCGAAGTCCTCGTCCATCGCCGCCTTGAAACGCGCCGCGTGGGGCTGCGTCCAGTCGATGGCCACGGGCGCGGGCGCCACCAGGTCGAGCGCGGTGTACAGGCGCTTGAGTGAGTTGCGCGCGTCGTCGAGGTGCGCGTCGCTGTAGTTCAGCGCGCTGCGGTAATGCGTGCGCACGAGGAAGAAACGCAGGCTCTCGGCGTCGTACTTCTGCAGCACTTCGCGGATGGTGAAGAAGTTGCCCAGGCTCTTGGACATCTTCTCGTTGTCCACGCGCACGAAGCCGTTGTGGACCCAGAAGCGCGACAGCGGCTTGTCGTTGGCGCCTTCGCTTTGCGCAATTTCGTTCTCGTGGTGCGGGAACTGCAGGTCGGCACCGCCGCCGTGAATGTCGAAGGTCTCTCCGAGCGTGGCGCAGCTCATGGCCGAGCACTCGATGTGCCAGCCCGGACGGCCGGTGCCGAAGGGGCTGTCCCACTTGGCGTCGTCGGGCTCGGTCGGCTTGGCGGATTTCCAGAGCACGAAGTCGAGCGGGTCCTGCTTGCCGTCGAGCACCGCGACGCGCTCGCCGGCGTGCAGTTCGTCGAGCGACTTGCCCGAGAGCTTGCCGTAGCCCGGGAACTTGCGCACCGCGTAGTTCACGTCGCCGTTGTCCGAGCGGTAGGCCAGGCCCTTGCGTTCCAGCGTCTCGATGATGCCGAGCATCTGCGGCACGTATTCGGTGGCGCGCGGCTCGATGGTCGGCGGCTCGATGCGCAGCGCACCGATGTCCTCGTGCATGGCCGCGATCACCTCGTCGGTCAGCGCGCGGATGGTGATGCCGCGCTGGACCGCGCGGGCGATGATCTTGTCGTCGATGTCGGTGATGTTGCGCACGTAGGTCACGGCATAGCCGCTGGCGCGCAGCCAGCGCTGCACCACGTCGAACGCCATCATCATGCGGGCGTGGCCGATGTGGCACAGGTCATAGACGGTCATGCCGCACACGTACATGCGAACCTGTCCAGGTTGCAGGGGGGAGAAATCCTCCAATTCACGCGACAGCGTGTTGTAGATGCGCAGACTCATGGGACTCGGAAAGCGTTGATTCGCGCACGTGCGGTACGGGCGAACAACGGTGTATTTCAGGGGTGACGGGGGGCGTGGCTACGAGGGGTTCGACGTGGCCCCTCGGCTACAATGCGACGCAGTATAAACGGCTGCCGCCGCGCAGCATCCGGGTGTTCTCCAGGCCCCCGCTCCCCCCCAATCCTGCCGAGGCTTCATGAAGCACGCCGCGTTCTCCAGACTCCCCATCGCCTTTGCACTGCTCTTCGGTCTGTGGGGCTTCGCCGCGCACGCCAACGACTACGACGACGTCAACCTCCTGCTGCGCCAGGGCAAGGCCGCCGAGGCGCTGGCCAAGGCCGACACCTACATCGCCGGCAAGCCGCGCGACCCGCAGATGCGCTTCCTGCGCGGCGTGATCCTCACCGAGCAGAACAAGACCGCCGACGCGATCACCGCGTTCACGCAGCTCAGCCAGGATTTCCCGGAACTGCCCGAGCCCTACAACAACCTCGCAGCGCTGTACGCGTCGCAGAGCAAGTTCGACCAGGCCCGCGCCGCGCTCGAAACCGCGCTCAAGCTCAGCCCCAACTACGCCACCGCGCATGAAAACCTCGGCGACGTGTACGCGCGCCTGGCGGCCCAGGAATACCAGCGCGCCCAGCAGTTCGCGACCACCAATGCGAGCGTCGCGCCCAAGCTCGCGCTGATCCGCCAGATCTTCACGCCCAAGGCCGCGGCCGATGCGGCCGTGCTGCCGGCCGCGCCGCCCGAAGTGCGCAAGCCTGTGGGCCGCACGACCAAGTAACAGCCTCTTGCAATCCGGCGGTGCGCACACAGTTGCCTCCCAACCTGCGCCATCGCAGGCCCACCGCCCTCCCCTCCACCCGCACACGGAGCCTCATTTGACGACCTCTGCACTTTCCCGTTTCAGCCGCCGCGGCGCCCTCGCACTGGCCGCGGCCCTGGCCTTCGGCGCCGCCGCCGGCGCGCACGCCCAGCAAGCCGCGCCGCGCGTCAAGCTCGCCACCTCGGCGGGCGACATCGTGGTCGAGCTCGATGCGGCCAAGGCCCCCAAGACGGTCGAAAACTTCCTGCAGTACGTCAAGGACAAGCACTACGACGGCACGGTGTTCCACCGCGTCATCGACGGTTTCATGATCCAGGGCGGCGGCTTCACCGCCGACCTGCAGCAAAAGCCCACGCGCCCGCCGATCCCGCTCGAAGCCAACAACGGCCTGAAGAACGACAAGTACACGATCGCGATGGCCCGCACCGGCAACCCCAATTCGGCCACCTCGCAGTTCTTCATCAACGTGAAGAACAACGACTCGCTCAACGCGCCCAACCCCGACGGCTACGGCTACACCGTGTTCGGCAAGGTCATCGCCGGCACCGACGTGGTCGACAAGATCCGCGCCGTGCAGACCGGCAACAAGGGCGGCATGCAGAACGTGCCCGTCGAAACCCTCACCATCAAGTCCGCCACGCTGGCGAAGTAATCCCGTTTCCGAAGAAGGAGCTAACTCATGAGCAACCCCCAAGTCGAACTGCACATCAAGAACTACGGCGTCATCACGCTCGAACTCGACGGCGTGAAGGCACCGAAGTCGACCGCCAACTTCATCGAGTACGTGAAGAAGGGCCACTACGACAACACGGTGTTCCACCGCGTGATCCCCGGCTTCATGGTGCAAGGCGGCGGTTTCGAGCCCGGCATGAAGCAAAAGCCCACCGGCGCCGAGATCGAGAACGAAGCCAACAACGGCCTCAAGAACGCCAACTACACCGTGGCCATGGCCCGCACGAGCGCACCGCACTCGGCCACCGCCCAGTTCTTCATCAACGTGGCCGACAACGGCTTCCTGAACCACACCGCCCCCTCGGCCCAGGGCTGGGGCTACGCGGTGTTCGGCAAGGTCACGGGCGGCACCGATGTCGTCGACAAGATCAAGGCCGTGAAGACGGGCCGCAAGGGCTTCCATGACGACGTGCCCCTCGAGGACGTCGTGATCGAAAAGGCAGTCGTTACTGTCGAGTGATGCACTTCAGGCACGGCGCAGCGGCATGACCCCGGTGGCGAACCCGGCTTTCTCCGAGCTGGTGGCGCCGCCCGCGTGGCGCACCGTCGACCTGATTTCCGACCTGCACCTGCAGGCCAGCGAGCTGGCCACCTTCGAGGCCTGGCAGGGCTACCTGCAGACCACGCCGGCCGATGCGCTGGTGATCCTCGGCGACCTGTTCGAGGTGTGGGTGGGCGACGATGCCGCCGACCAGCCCGGCTTCGAGGCGCAGTGCGTCGAGTTGCTGCAGCGCACGGCGCAGCGCATGCCCGTGTTCTTCATGCACGGCAACCGCGACTTCCTCGTCGGCAAGGCCTTTGCCGCGCAATGCGGCCTGACGCTGCTCGACGACCCCACGGTGCTGGTGCTGCACGGCGAACGCTGGCTGCTGAGCCATGGCGACGCCCTCTGCCTCGAAGACACCGACTACCTCCAGTTTCGCGCCCAGGTGCGCACGCCCGAATGGCAGGCCGCGTTCCTCGCGCGCCCGCTGGAAGAGCGCCGCGCCCTCGCCCGCGCCATCCGCGCACAGAGCGAAGACCGCAAGCGCGATCCCTCGACCCTCTGGGCCGACGTGGACGCCGACGCTGCCCGCCAATGGCTGCAGCACGCGGGCGCCAGCGCGCTGATCCATGGCCACACCCACCGCCCCGCCGTCCACGACCTGGGCCACGGCCTGCGTCGCATCGTGCTGAGCGACTGGGACGCCGCCGCGCACCCGCCGCGCGCGCAGCTGCTGTGCCTGTCGGCCGCCGGCGCGCAGCGCGTCGACCTGCGGTAAGCACACCGAACACCGATGTTCAAGTGGCTGCGCCGGCTGCGCGCCCTGCCCCCGATTCCCGACGCCGCCTGGCGCGCCACGCTCACGCGCTACGCCTTCCTGGGCGAATTGCCGCCCGCGCAGCAGCAACAACTACGCACGCTCGCGGCCGAGTTCCTGCGGGACAAGGAATTCCATGGCACGCAGGGCTTCGTCATCACCGACGAGGTGGCGCTGGCCATCGCGGCGCAGGCCGTGCTGCCGGTGCTGCACCTGAAGGACGGGCTCGACTGGTACGACGATTTCGTCGGCATCGTGGTGCACCCGTCCGAGGTGGTGGCGCCGCGCAAGGTCGTCGATGACGCGCTGGTCGTGCACGAGTACGAAGAGGTCGTCGCCGGCGAGGCGATGGACCAGGGCCCCGTCATGCTCAGCTGGCAGGACGTGCTCGCGAGCAGCGTCAGCAGCGAGGGCGGCTACAACGTCGTGATCCACGAGTTCGCCCACAAGATCGACATGCGCAACGGCATCGCCGACGGCTGCCCGCCGCTGCCGGCCGGCTTCATGGGCCGGCGCAGTGCGCGCGAGGCCCGCGCGGCCTGGATGGCCGTGCTGCAGCCGGCCTACGACGACTTCCGCGAAAAGACCATCCTCGCCGAACGCTTCGGCGCCGAGCCGCCCTGGCTCGACGATTACGGTGCCACCTCGATCAGCGAGTTCTTCGCGGTGGCCTGCGAGGCCTACTTCGTGAACCGGCCGAACTTCGCGCGGGACTTCCCGGCAGTGCTGGTTCTCTTCGATGCGTTCTTTCGGCCTGCGCAGGCCTGACCGCCCCTCACATCTGGTTTCCTTGCTTGCGCGCGCGATCGCGGTCCGCCTACCTCGTCCTGAGTAGGCGCTGATCGGGAGCGCCTTGCCTTTGCAGGCCCCCGGCGTAGCATCGCTGCGGCCATCGCCCTCCACAGCGTCGCTGCGCGCCCGATGACCTGGAGCGTCGCCATCGGGGGCGGCGTTGCTTCATGTGATTCGTCCCCCGCGGATAACAACACAGGAGCAGAAAATGGTGACCTATATCGGCATGCTGAGCTTCACGGACAAGGGCATCCAGAGCGTCAAGGAAACCACCAAACGCGCTGCCGCCGCCAAGGAAACCGCCCAGAAGCTCGGCGTCAACATGCGCGAGATCTTCTGGACCATGGGCGACTGCGATGTGGTCTGCGTGCTGGAGTCCGAGGACGAGCAGGCGCTCTGTGCATTCAGTCTGGCCATCGCCATGCAGGGCAATGTGCGCACGCGCTCCCTGCGCGCCTATACCGCCGGAGAAATGGACAAGATCCTGGCCAAATTGCCTTGAGCCGGGACGGGTCGACACACATGAAAAAGCCCGCACGCGGCGGGCTCCTTCTCATGAACGCGCGCGGACGCCTTACTTGCGCAGCAAGGCCTTCAGTGCGTTCTGCAGACGGCGCGCAGTGGCGGCGTCGTGCGCGGCGGCGAGCACCTTGCCGGCATCCTGACCCCAGGTCTGGGCCGGCGTCGGATCGCCACGCTTCGTCAGCAGCTTGAGCTGCAGCGCGCGACGTGCGTCGAGTTGCTCGGCGGGCGTCGGCACTTCGGCGGCCATCTCCAGGCGCAGCAGTGCTTCGGCGGCATCGCTCGCGCCGGCCGTCGGTGCGGCACCCACGGCCTGCGACCATTGGGTGCGCACGGCCGGCGTCACGGCACGGCCCAGTTCCTGCACGCTGGGCAGGCGGGCGGCATCGCGCTGCTCCCAGGCGCCGAGCACCTGCGTGAGCGCTTCGCCGTGGGCCTGCGCGGCCAGCTTGCGCAGCGCCATGTCGGCACGCTCGAGCGCTTCGCGCTGCGCGCGGAAGGCGGCATCGCCCAGGCGCGGGCCGCGGTCTTCGCGCGGCGGACGGTCGCCGAAACGGCCACCGCCCGGCGCGCCGCGATCGCCACCACGGGCATCAGGACGCGGGCCGCCGCGGTCGTTCGGACGGCCGGGGCCGCCGGCACCGGGACGGCCACCGTCGCGGCGATCACCGAAGCGGCCCGTGCCGCGAGCGGCCGGTGCGGCTTCGGCCTTCTTGCTGCTGGGCCGGTCGTCGCCACGCATGGCGACCACGGGCTTGGGTGCGGGCTTCGGCGGCGCGGCCGGAGCGACGCTCGCAGCCTCGCCGGCTTCGTGCGCGGCGCTGTCGCTGCGGGCCGAAGCATCGGCGCCGTCTGCGGGAGCGACCAGGTCGGGCGCGTCGGCCACTGCTGCCGCGGGTGCGGACGGCGTGGCTTCGGCATCGCTCGAACCCGGCGTCTGCTCGGCGCTTTCGCCGAACTCGGCAGCGGCCTGGCCGGGGGCTTCGACACCGGTCGCGCCGACCGAGGGGCCGTCGCTCGTGGTGGCGGGTGCCGGTGCGGGCACTTCACCGCGCAGTGCAGCTTCGAGGCCGGCGATGGCGGCGCGGATCTTCTGTGCGTCGCCGCCGGCATTGGCCGCGTCGAGCGCCTTGGAGGCTTCGAGCACATGGCGGTCGTGCTCGCTCATGGCGGCCGATGCCTTTTCGCGCTCGACCGTCTTGCGGTTGAAGGCTTCGTCGATGGGTGCGCGGAACGCGTCCCACAGCTTCTGTTCGTGGCGGCGGTCGAGCGGCACGCTCTGCGCCTCGTGCTGCCAGCGCTGTTGCAGCGCCTTCACGGCATCGATGCGCAGCATCGGCTGGGCGCCCAGCTCGGTGGCTTCGGCGATCATGGCCTGGCGACGTTCGACGCTGGCCTTCTGCGCCGTTTCGAACGGGGCACGGGCGGCGCCGAAAGCTTCATTCCACAGCGGCTGCAGCTCGGCGAACACCTTCTCGCCCACGTGGCCGGCATCGCGCCAGCGGTCGGCGAACTGGTGCAGCGCGCGGTTGTGCGCCTTCAGGTCGGTGGCGCCGGCATGCGCGGCGGCCCAGGCCTTGACCTCTTCGATCAGCGCGACACGCAGGGCGCGGTGTTCGGCGGCATCGGCGCGCACCTTCTCGAGCCAGGCCTCGACGACCTTGTGGGCTTCGTTGCAGGCTTCGTCGAAACGCTTCCACAGCGCGTGGTTCGGCACGCCGCCCTGGTCGGCCTGCTTCCACTGGTCGCGCAGGGCGCGCAGGGTTTCCTGCATCTTGCGGCCACCGAGGGCCTGGCCTTCGGGGCGCTTGAGCAGGCCTTCGGCCTTGGCGACGAGGTCTTCGCGCACCTTGTCGGCGCTCCAGCGCTGCCAGCCTTCGAGTTCGCCGGCGGCGACCAGTGCGGCATGCACGCGGGCTTCGAGCGGCGCGTCGACCAGCTTGCCATGTTCCTTGAGCACGGCGCGCAGCGCGGCGGCGGCGCCGGCGCTGGCCTTGCCGTGGCCTTCGGCGGTTTCCTGTTCGAGCTTGGCGAGGGCGGCCTGCACGGCGTCTTGCGCCGCGGCGCGCACGGCCGGGTCGACCTTGGGTGCGGCGGGACGGGCGGGCGCGGCGGGCTTGGGCGCAACCACTTCGCCGCGTGCCGCGCGCAGTTCGTCGGCCCAGACGGGCACCGGCGGCAGCGGCGCGGCGGCATCGGCCGCGGCGGCAACGGCCTGCGCCAGCGCGCCGTGGAACGAATCGGACACCACGAGCAGCTGCGACTTGGAGGCTTCGAGCTGGGGTGCGAACTTGGCGTCGAGGCTGTTCCAGTTGGCATCGGCCACGATGTCGGCGGCTTGCTGCTGCCAGTGGGTCACGTCGGCGCGCAGCGATTCCTCGGCGGCCTGGGCGTCCTTCCAGCCCTTGGTGGACAGCACTTCGAAGCGCTGCGCCAGCAGGACGGCAGCTTCGCGGTGGACCTGCGCACGGTGCTGCAGGTCTTCGATGCCCTTGACGCGCTCGGCCAGCTGGGCCTTCAGCCCGGCCAGCGGTTCGCGCGACAGCGGCGCGCCGGCCTTGGCGGCGTCACGCTGCCAGGCCAGTGCGTCGGCGATGTTGAGCTTGGACTGCGCCAGCAGCGTTTCGGCCTTCTGCGCCCATTCGGCGGCGATGGCTTCCTGGCCCTTGGCGCGTTTGATTTCGTCGAGCTTTTCGCGCAGCAGGCGCGCGGCGCCCTTGTCGCGGCCGCTCAACTCCTTGAAGACCTCTTGCATCTGCTCGGACGAAGGGTTGCCCGCGAGCCAGTCGCGGATGCGCGCGGCGCGCTCGCCCGAGGTCGGCGCGGTGAAGGCGCCGCCGGTGAGCGTGTCGAGGGCCTGGAGGTCGTGTGGCTTGGAAGAAGTAGAGGTCACTGCGCGAAATCGTTGTCTTGGTAGAGAAAGCGAAGGCGCCGGCAAAGGCCGGCGCACATCGACATTTTCACCCAGTTGGCGAACAGCCCGCCGAATTCCGTGTCGGAACTGCGGCGCGCACCGTTCGGCGGGCTGAAAAGGGCCCGCAAGATATATGGCAAGGCGAGGCGAAAAGCCAAGCCCCGCCGGCTATTTCATGGTCAGGCTCAGCTCGGCGCCGGGCTTCCAGTCGCTGCCGCTGGCCGTGGTGCGCACGGCCCCCAGGAACAGGCGCTCGCTCGGCAGCTTCTGCGCCAGCAGGTAGTCGCGCACCACGGCGCCGCGCTCGACGGCGAGCTGGCGCATCGATTCCTCGTCGACCGGCACGCTGGCCAGCAGCAGGTTTTCCATTTCCTTCACCGGCAGGTCCTTGGCCAGGCCGACCATGTTGCGCGGCTTGGTGATGTCGGAGCGCTTGTAGACGGCCGTGAGCAGCTCCGGGTACTCGGCATCGGTCACCGGCGCCACCTCGGTGCCGGTCTGGCCGCCGCGCACCGCGACACGGCGCTTCTCGGCCTGGGTCAGCTGGCGCAGGCGCTGGCGCTGGTAGGCGTCGCGCTCCTTCTCGAGGCTGGAGGTACCCACCACCGTCATCTGCAGCGTCGGCCGCTCGGTCAGGGCCTTCACGACCTTGTCCAGGCTTTCTTTCGCGCCGCTGCTGAGCGTGGAACTGCCAGGCTCGAAGGTGATGGCGCTCGAGTCGCCGCTGCCGCCACCGCCCAGGCCGCCGGTCAGCAGGCTGAACGGCGCGGTCACGGCCTTGACGATCAGGTTGACCACGGCCTTGAAGATCAGCGGGCCGATGCTGAACTGCGGATCGTTGAGCGAGCCGCGCAGCGGCAGGTCGACATCGATCACGCCGTTGCGGTCGGCCAGCAAGGTCACGGCCAGGCGCACGGGCAGGCTGTTGGGCGCGCCGGCCACCTCGTCGCCGAACTTCAGCTGGTTGAGCACCAGCTTGTTGGTGGCGGTGAGCTGGCCGTCGGGCGCGATCTTGTAATTGACGTCCATGCTCATCTTGCCGCGCTCGATGCCGTGGCCCGCGTAACGCACCGAATACGGCGACAGCGGCGCCAGGTCGAGGTCGCGCATCTTGGCGGTGATGTCAAGTTCGAGCGGCTTGGCCAGCGGGTTGAGCTTGCCGGTGATTTCCAGCGCCGCGGTCTGCTGCGCCTTGCCGCGCAGCTCGAGGTCGGCCAGCGCCGGTCGACCGCCCTGCCCGTTCGGCGGGTTCGACGAGAAGGAACTGAGCTTGCCGGTCAGCTCGCTCAGGTCGGCCGAGTAGTTGGGCTTGACGAACAGGTCGGTGAAGTCGATCTTGCCGTTGACCAGGCTCATCGGACCGAAGTTGATGACGGGCGCCGGGCCGCTATCGGCCGCAGGCGCGGCAGCCACGACGGGTGCGGACGCAGCCGGCGCAGGCTCGGGCGCGCCGCCGACCATGGCTTCGGCCGACACCGGCGCACCGCCCGAAGCCCGCTGTGGCGCCGAGGCGGCCGGCGCGCGGGTCGTGGTGGTCGTGCCACCCGGGCCCTTCTTGGTGCTGGCTTCGGTGGCGGCGGCCGCGGCGGCCTTCGAGGCTTCCTCGCCCTTCTTGGTCAGGCTCAGCAGGTTCAGGCGGCCGGTGGGGTCGACGATCACGCGGGCGAAGAAGTCGGTCAGCGTGGTTTCGCGCACGTCCACGGTCGGGGCCGCGTTGGGTGCGAGGCTGACCTGCAGGCCGCGCAGGCTCAGGGTCTTCCAGCTCAGCAGCTGGCTGTTGTTGCGGTCGAAGCCAGGCGACTGGGTCAGCGAGACGCTGTTGGCGCGGAAGTCGTCCAGCGCGGTGTCGCCGGCCAGCTTCAGGCTCATGCCGGCCGGCGCGCTCGCGTAGCGCACCGTCCCGCGGTAGTTCGCGAAGGCGCGGCGGATGTCCACATTGAGCGCGTCGGCGTAGTAGGCCTTGAAGGCATGCGCCGGGAAGGACGCCACCTCGAGCCGCCCCTCGGCCGCCAGCGGCTTGAGCACGATGTTGCCCTTGTAGTCGAAGCGTCCCGGGTCCGCGCGGCGGCCCGCGCCGATGCGGCCCGATACCTGCAGCGGCGAGACGGTGTTGGTGTCGGGTGCGATCTTCTGGGCCAGCAGCTTGAAGGCCGTGACCTCGATCGCCACCGGCGCCGAGCCGGCCTTGTCCGCATAGGACAGGCTGCCGTTGTCGACCGCCAGCGTGCCCAGGGTCAGCGCCCAGGGCTTGGTGTTGGCACTATTCGGGCGCGCCGCGCCGGCGTCGGCCGGCTTGGGCGCCGCCACCTTGGCGCCGCCGGCCGGGGTCTTGAGCCAGCGCTCGAACATCCAGCGCTTCTCGTTGTCGCGCTCGACGCTCACCTTCGGGTTGGTCGCGGTGAACGACGCGATGTTCAAGGTGTGCTTGGTCATGTCGACCTCGGCGTCGACCAGTTCGAAGCGCCCGACGCTGGCCAGCGCGGTCTTGGCCTGGGTCAGCGCCAGGCCGTCGGCCGCCAGGCGGCGCGCCTTGAACTTCAGGTCGGGCTGGGCCCAGGACACATCGATCTGGCCGCTGAGCTTGCCGTCGAGCGTGGGCTCCAGGCTCTGCGCCAGGTACGGCGCGGCCAGCGACAGCGGCAGCGCCTCGACCTCGGTCTGCACGTCAGCGACCTTGTCGGTGGCATTGCCCTTGAACTTCAGCGTGGCGCCCGCGACGGCGGTGCTGCCGTCGAACTGCGCGGGCTTTTCCATGGGCCAGGTGACGGCCGTGAGGTTGATGCCGAGGTCGGTGAGGTCGATGGCCGCGGCGGGCTTGACGGTTTCGTCGCGCCAGCCGACACGGCCGCCGTCGAGCGCGATCTTGTCGACCTGCACCTTGAGCTTGGGCTTCTCGACGGCCGGATTGCCGCCCGGGGCGCTGGCGGCGGGCGCGGGCAGCGGCGCCGCCTTTTCGGCCGCGCCGGTCGCCGGGTCGGTGGCCATCAGGTTGAGCTGGCCGGCGGCGTCGCGCGCCACCACCAGCTGCGGCTTGGTCAGCGCGACCTCGCTCAGGTGGAACACCGACTCCAGCGGTCGCACGTCGGCCAGTGCCAGCTTGAGCGAGTCGAAGCCCAGCAGGTCGCGACCGCGCGCGTCGCCCAGCTTGGCGCCATGGGCCTCGACCGTGCCGGTGATCTTCAGTCCGATGGTGCTGGTCTGCTGGAAATCGATCTTCAGGTCGGCATCCAGGCTGCCGGCCTGCAGCTTCACCGGCAGGCCGCCGGGGATGTAGCCCAGGTAGGGCACGAGGTCGAGCCCCTTGAACTGCACGTGGGCGTCGGTCTTGCGGCTTTGCGCGAACGGGGTCGTGAAGGCGGCCGAGTCGAACTGGCTGCCGTTGAGCGCAAAGGCCAGCTTGGGCTCGGTCGTGATCTCGCGCTTGGAGGCGAGGTTGCTCAGGAACGGCACGTTCAGCATGAAGCCGCGCAGCTCGTGCCGGCGCTTGACGGTCTGGTCGTCAAAGTCGACAGCGCCGTCCTTGATCGAGATGTTGTAGATCGCGAAGCGCGCGGGCTCGGCCTTCGGATCGGGCGGCGGGCCCGAGGCCAGCTTGGCCAGGATGTCGTCGATGTCGTACTTGCCATCGGCCAGGTGCGTGAGCAGCACCGCGGGCGCCTCGACCGTCACCGCGTCGATCACCGGCGCAAGGCGGAACAGCGATTGCAGTTCGGCGTCGGCATAGATGCGCTTGATGGCCACCTGCGGCTGCTTGCCGTCGGCGGTGGCGATGCGCAGGTCATTCAGTGCGAGCTCGAGCGTCCAGGGCTTGAAGTCGATCTTGCCGACGGTGACCTGCCGGCCCAGCTTTTCGCTCGCGATCTTCTGGAGCTGGCTCTTGGCGATCGGCGGCACCGCCAGCCACGCGATGACCCAGAGGGCCAACACCACCAGCAACGCGACAACCCCACGCCGCACCCATTTGTTCTGTTTGATCGAAGCAGCATCCATCCGCAGAAGTGTGCCGCAAACAGACGCCAACAAAGTCTGCGGAAACGTGAATGCGTTCCCTTTTGGCGAGGCATTGCGATGCCCACGCGCCCCTCGACAGGATCGGTAGGCCGAAAGTGTGAGCCCCACAAACAAGAAAGCCCGGTGAGTCAACGAAGTGTCTTGTCACCGGGCTTGATGGCGGGCTCAAAACCCATGCCATCGATTCGCGCGACCGGAAGTAATGGTTCCCGCCGTGCTGGCAGCAAGAGATTGCCGCCGTGGAGTCCTCCATCGTTCGAGTCCTTGACTTGCACCTCGGACTGCCTGACTTCGGAAAAACGCCTGAAACCTCAGGCCCGTCCAGATTAGGCGTCCCACCCTTCCTTTGCAAATCCCTTTTTCCAAGGGATTTCCCGTAGGCCCGCTCCCCTTGGCAGCCCCTCGGACGGGGGGATTCTTCAAGCACTTATTAACATATGAAACCAAATCCTTATGCTTGACCGTGTATTTAGCCACGATAGAATCCCGCCTGCCCTTGCTGCCGGACGCAGCAGGGCCTCCCTGAATCCGCTGCCGAATTCCACCGGCGTGATCAGGCCGCCGCGCTCCCTACCCCACACCCCCTCCATGCGCGGAGCCTGATTCGTACATACCAATCCAAGCGCCGCTGCCTTCATCCACCGCCCTTTCAGGCGCTGCATGCCAGGTGCCGCACAGAAAGGAAAAAAGCGATGAGCAAGGCGTTTGATGCCACAGCCCGCGGGCTACGGACCTTCGTGTCCGATGTGGCAGACGGCTTTTTTGAAATCACCCACAACGGGTTTGCGCTGGTCGGCCTGGCCATCGTGTTCGCGGCCCTCGCCCTCGTGGCGCGTCCCGACCTGCGCAAGACCGGCGAGGAACAACTGATGGGCTGGCTGCAGTCGCGCAAGCCCGCGCCCGAACCCACCGACCTCGAACCGACCGCCATCGAGCGCACCACGGCCGCAAGCCCCGACGAGCTGCCCAAGCAGCAGGCGGCGGTGGCCTACTGGCTCAGCAAGAAGTACCGCGTCGCGGCCGAACCGCTGAGCGTGCTGGTCTCCGAGGCCTACCAGATCGGCAAGCGCACCAAGCTCGACCCCACGCTGATCCTGGCCATCATGGCCATCGAGTCCAGCTTCAATCCGTTCGCGCAAAGCCACGTCGGTGCCCAGGGCCTGATGCAGGTCATGACGCGCGTGCACGGCGACAAGTACGAAAGCGCGGGCGGCACGCTCACCGCCTTCGACCCCGTGACCAACATGCGCGTCGGCGTGAAGGTGCTGCAGGAATGCATCGCCCGCGCCGGCTCGCTCGAAGGCGGCCTGCGCTACTACGTGGGCGCCGCCAACCTCGACGACGACGGCGGCTATGCCGCCAAGGTGCTGGCCGAACACGAGCGCCTGCGCCAGGTCGCCGCCGGCCGTGCGCCCTCGACGATGGTCGTGCCGCCGCCGACCACGGCGCGCGCACAGCCGATCCCGGTCGTGGCACCGGCCAAGCCGGCTGGCGAAGAGCCTGCCACCGGCAGCGAGCCGGCCAAGGTCGCCCTGCTCTCCGCAGTTTCCTGAGGCCTTGCCGGCCCTCCCGGCCCGGATGCGTGCGGGCCTGCGCTACACTCGGCCTGTACGCGACTGGCGATAGGCGCAGCACCCTGAAAAAGGTGCCACGCGCTGACGTGGAATACCACTGGGAAGCGTGCCGCCTGACCACAACAGGCGTTCAGCCGTTCGCCTGGGCAGCCCTTGTTTGGTTGAACAAGGACCTCGTCTTCAAAGGACTGCCATGTACCAACGCAATATCCTGGTCGAACAGACCGATCCCGAAATCTGGGCCGCCATTCAAGCCGAAAACGCGCGCCAGGAACATCACATCGAGCTGATCGCCAGCGAGAACTACGCCTCGCCGGCCGTCATGGCCGCCCAGGGCTCGCAGCTCACTAATAAATACGCCGAAGGCTACCCGGGCAAGCGCTACTACGGCGGCTGCGAGCACGTCGACGTGGCCGAGCAACTGGCCATCGACCGCGTCAAGCAGATCTTCGGTGCCGATGCCGCCAACGTGCAGCCGCATTGCGGCGCCTCGGCGAACGAAGCCGTGATGCTCGCCTTCCTGAAGCCCGGCGACACCATCATGGGCATGAGCCTGGCCGAAGGCGGTCACCTGACCCACGGCATGCCTCTCAACATGAGCGGCAAGTGGTTCAACGTGGTGAGCTACGGCCTGGACGCCAACGAAGCCATCGACTACGACGCGATGGAACGCAAGGCGCATGAGCACATGCCCAAGCTGATCATCGCGGGCGCCTCGGCCTACTCGCTGCACATCGACTTCGAGCGCTTCGCCAAGGTCGCCAAGGACGTCGGCGCGATCTTCATGGTCGACATCGCCCACTACGCCGGCCTCGTGGCTGCGGGCGTGTACCCCAACCCGGTGCCGCACGCCGACATCGTGACCTCGACCACGCACAAGAGCCTGCGCGGCCCGCGCGGCGGCATCATCCTGATGAAGTCGCAGCACGAGAAGGCGATCAACAGCGCCATCTTCCCCGGCCTGCAAGGCGGCCCGCTGATGCACGTGATTGCCGCCAAGGCCGTCGCGTTCAAGGAGGCCCTGACGCCCGAGTTCAAGGCCTACCAGCAACAGGTGGTCAAGAACGCCCAGATCGTGGCCGACACCCTCACCGCGCGCGGCCTGCGCATCGTGAGCGGACGCACCGAAAGCCACGTCATGCTGGTCGACCTGCGCTCCAAGGGCATCACCGGCAAGGAAGCCGAAGCCGTGCTGGGCGCCGCCCACATGACGATCAACAAGAACGCGATCCCCAACGACCCGGAAAAGCCGATGGTCACCAGCGGCGTGCGCATCGGCACCCCCGCCATGACCACGCGCGGCTTCAAGGACGAAGAGGCCCGCATCACGGCGAATCTGGTGGCCGACGTGCTCGAGAACCCGCGCGATGCGGCGAACATCGACGCGGTGCGCGCCAAGGTCCACGCCTTGACGAGCCGCTTCCCTGTCTACCGTTGATTTCGTAAATAGAAGAAGAGAAGCACTGGCCGCATGAAATGCCCTTTTTGCGGTCATCTCGAAACGCAGGTCGTCGAGACCCGCGTTTCGGAAGACGCCGACTTCGTCCGCAGGCGCCGCCAGTGCAGCGCCTGCGACAAGCGCTTCACCACGTATGAGCGCCCGGACGTCAATTTCCCCGTCGTGGTCAAGAAGGACGGCAGCCGCGCCGACTTCGACTCGACCAAGGTCCGCGCCTCGATGATGCTGGCGCTGCGCAAGCGCCCGGTGAGCATCGAGCAGATCGACAACGCCCTGCTGCGCATCGAACAGAAGCTGCTGGCCAGCGGCCTGCGCGAAATCGATTCGACGAAAGTCGGCGAACTCGTGATGCGCGAACTCAAGAAACTCGACAAGGTCGCCTACGTGCGCTTTGCCTCGGTGTACCGCAGCTTCGAGGACGTCGACGAGTTCCGCCAGCTGCTGCGCGACATCTGACCCCCGAGAAGGCGTGAACGAACCCGGCATGTCCTCTTCCCGACACGACGCCTCCCACATCGCCACCGCCCTGCGGCTGGCCACCTCCGCGATCCGCCTGACCGACCCGAACCCGCGCGTCGGCTGCGTGCTGTGCGACGCCAACGGCCGCGTGATCGGCCAGGGCCACACGCAACAGGCCGGCGGCCCGCATGCCGAGGTGATGGCACTGCGCGACGCGCAGGCCCAGGGCCATTCGACCGCGGGTGCCACCGCCTACGTCACGCTCGAACCCTGCTCGCACCATGGCCGTACCGGCCCCTGCTGCGACGCGCTCATCGCCGCCGGCGTGCGCCGCGTCGTGGCCTCGCTGGCCGACCCGAACCCGCTCGTGGCGGGACAGGGCTTCGAGCGCCTGCGTGCGGCGGGCGTCGAGGTCGAAGTCGGACCGGGCGCCGACGAATCCCGCGAACTCAACATCGGCTTCTTCAGCCGCATGATCCGCCAGCAGCCTTGGGTTCGAATGAAGATCGCCGCCTCGATCGACGGCCGCACCGGCCTGCACAACGGCGTGAGCCAGTGGATCACCAGCGAGGCCGCGCGCGCCGACGGCCACGCCTGGCGGGCCCGTACCGGTGCCGTGCTGACCGGCGTCGGCACGCTGCTCGAAGACAACCCGCGCCTGGACGTGCGCCTGGTCGACACGCCGCGCCAGCCCCACCTCGTGGTGGTCGACAGCCATCTCCAGACTTCGCCCGACGCTCACATTTTCATAGCTGGCCGCGCCGTCTGGATCTACGCCGCCAGCCGGCACAACGAAGAAAAGGCGGCCGCACTCGAAGCCCGCGGCGCCACCATCACCTGCCTGCCCAACCTGCACGGCAAGGTCGACCTGCCCGCGATGCTCCAGGACCTCGCGGCGCGCGGCGTCAACGAACTGCACGTCGAATCGGGCCACAAGCTCAACGGCTCGCTGCTGCGCGAAGGCTGCGTGGACGAGCTGCTGGTGTACCTGGCGCCCAAGCTGATCGGCAGCGGACTCGACATCGCCAGCCACCTGCATGCCGAAGGCCCGCTCACGTCGCTGACGGGTGCGTTGCCGCTCGAATTCAAGTCGGTGGACATGCTGGGGCCCGACCTGCGCATCGTCGCGCGCGTCGCCGGCCGCGACCGCTTCTGAGCCGCCGCCCACGCGGCGCGGCACATTCGCAGCCGCAAACCGGCCCTTCGGGCCGAAGACCCCTCGATGTCTGCGAAAATGTGGAAATGTTCACCGGAATCATCACCGGCGTGGGGCGCATCGCCGCCATCCACGACCTCGGCACCTCCTCCTCCTACGGCAAGCGACTCAGCATCGAGGTGCCCGACGGCTACCTCGACGACGTCGGGCTCGGCGACAGCATCGCGCTCAACGGCGCCTGCATGACGGTCACCACGCTCGCACCTGAACGCGGGCAATTCACTATCGACATTTCCGCGGAGTCCCTCGACAAGACGGCCGGCCTGACCGACGAAGGCAGCCGCATCAACCTCGAGAAGGCCCTGCGCGCGAGCGACCGTCTCGGCGGCCACATCGTCTCGGGCCACGTGGACGGCATCGGCCACGTGAGCTTCTTCGCGCCGGTCGGCGAAAGCTGGGAGCTGCGCGTGGTCGCACCGCCTGCCCTCGCCCGCTTCCTGGCCTACAAGGGCTCGATCACCATCAACGGCGTGAGCCTCACGGTCAACAACGTGGCTGACATCGAAGGCGGCGCCGAGATCAGCATCAACCTGATCCCGCACACCGTGGAAAACACCTCCCTCGGCGGCCTGAAGGCCGGCTCGAAGGTCAACCTCGAAATCGACACCGTGGCGCGCTACGTGGAGCGCATGCTTCAGGCCGGCATGCTCACACCCTCTCCTACGTCTCCCAAGGACACTTCGAAATGAACGCCTCCGTCACGCCGATCGGCGCCCCGCGCGCCGACCGTGCACCCGCACCGATCTCCCCGGTCGAAGACATCGTGGCCGAGCTGGCCGCCGGCCGCATGGTCATCCTCGTGGACGAGGAAGACCGCGAGAACGAAGGCGACATCGTCATCGCCGCCGACCACATCACCGCCGAATCCATCAACTTCATGGCCCGCCACGCGCGCGGCCTGATCTGCCTCACGCTCTCGCGCGAGATGTGCGAGCGGCTGCAGCTGCCGCCGATGGTCCAGCGCAACGGCGCCAAGCACTCCACCGCCTTCACCGTCTCCATCGAGGCAGCCGAAGGCGTGACCACCGGCATCTCGGCCGCCGACCGCGCCCGCACCGTGCAGGCCGCCGTGGCACGCAACGCCGTGGCCGCCGACCTGGTGCAGCCCGGCCACATCTTCCCGCTGCAGGCGGTGGACGGCGGCGTGCTCATGCGCGCCGGCCACACCGAAGCCGGCTGCGACCTGGCCGCCATGGCCGGCTGCTCGCCCGCCTCGGTGATCTGCGAAGTGATGAACGAAGACGGCACGATGGCCCGCCTGCCCGACCTGCAGATCTTCGCGGCCGAGCACGGCCTCAAGATCGGCACGATTGCCGCGCTCATCGAGCACCGCAGCCGCGTCGAATCGCTGGTCGAGAAGGTCGGCCGCCGCGAGATCCAGACCAACTGGGGCGCCTTCACGGCCCACGCCTTCATCGACAAGCCCAGCCGCGGCGTGCACCTGGCACTGGTGCGCGGCCAGTGGGCGCCTGAAGACACGGTGTCGGTGCGCGTGCACGAGCCGCTGTCGGTGCTCGACGCGCTCGAAGTCAACCGCCCGATGCACTCTTGGAGCCTGGACGCCAGCCTCTCGCACATCGCGAACGAAGGCAAGGGCGTGGCCGTGCTGCTGAACTGCGGCGAAACCGCGGCCGAGCTGCTCGCGCAGTTCGACGGCACCGCGCGCCCCGCGCAAGCCCCGGAGCGCGGTCGCATGGACCTGCGCAACTACGGCATCGGCGCGCAGATCCTGCGCGAATGCGGCGTGCACAAGATGAACCTGCTCGGCGCGCCGCGTCGCATGCCGAGCATGGCCGCCGGCTTCGGTCTCGAAATCGCCGGTTACCTCACGAAAGACTGAACGACCATGCAAGGTTCCAACAAGGGCGAGATCACGCTCAATGGCAAAGGCCTGCGCATCGGCATCGTGCAGGCGCGCTTCAACGCCGACATCACCGATGCGCTGGCCACGGCCTGCCTGTCGGAGCTCGAAGCGCTCGGCGTGGCCGCCTCCGACATCCATCATGTGCAGGTGCCCGGCGCACTCGAAGTGCCCGTGGCGCTGCAGGCGCTCGCCGAGCGCGGCGGCTACCACGCGCTCGTGGCGCTGGGCTGCATCATCCGCGGCGAGACCTACCACTTCGAACTGGTGGCCAACGAATCGGGCGCGAGCGTGAGCCGCGTCGCGCTCGACTACCGCCTGCCCATCGCCAACGCGATCCTCACGACCGAAAACCTCGAACAGGCCGTCGCCCGCCAGACCGACAAGGGCCGCGACGCAGCCCAGGTGGCGGTCGAGATGGCACAACTGCTGGCCACCCTTTCATGACCGAAGACACCTCCAAGTCCGCCAAGTCCCGCCAGTCGCGCACCGGCCTCACGAGCACGGGCGTTCGCAAGGCCGCGGCCAAGTCGAACCGCAGCCGCGCACGCGAGTTCGCGCTGCAGGCGCTCTACCAGCACCTGGTGGGCCGCAACGACCCGACCGACATCGACCACTTCACGCGCGACCTCGCGGGCTTCCACAAGGCCGACGCGGCGCACTACGACGCGCTGCTGCACGGCTCGATCAACGGTGCCGAACAGCTCGACGCGCTGATCCTGCCGCTGCTGGACCGCAAGTTCGCAGAGATCTCGCCCATCGAGCACGCCGTGATGTGGATCGGCGTGTACGAGTTCCAGAACTGCCCCGATGTGCCCTGGCGCGTGGTGCTCAACGAGTGCATCGAACTTGCCAAGGAATTCGGCGGCACCGACGGCCACAAGTACGTGAACGCCGTGCTCAATGGCCTGGCGCCGCAGCTGCGCCCGCTCGAAGTGGAAGCCGACCGGGCCACCGGCAAGGCGCGCCCATGAGGATCTCGACGCGCGCGCAGCGCATCGAACCGTTCTATGTGATGGAGGTCGCGAAAGCGGCTGGGGTGCTGGCCCGTGAAGTGGCCCACACCGACCGCCCGATGATCTTCCTGAACATCGGCGAGCCCGACTTCACCGCCCCGCCCCTGGTGCAGGAAGCGGCCGCCCGCGCCGTGCGCGCCGGCGCCACGCAGTACACGCAGGCCACCGGCCTGGACCACCTGCGCGAACGCATCAGCGGTTGGTACAAGCAGCGCTTCAACGTCGACGTGCCGGCGCGCCGCATCGTCGTCACGGCCGGTGCCTCGGCCGCGTTGCAGCTGGCCTGCCTCGCGCTGATCGAATCGGGCGACGAGATCCTGATGCCCGACCCGAGCTACCCCTGCAACCGCCACTTCGTGAGCGCTGCGGATGGCAAGGCCGTGCTGGTGCCGACCACGGCCGAGGAGCGCTTCCAGCTCACCGCCGCCAAGGTCGAAGCCGCCTGGACCGACAAGACGCGCGGCGTGCTGCTGGCCTCGCCCTCGAACCCGACCGGCACCTCGATCGCGCCCGACGAGCTGCGCCGCATCCACGAGGTGGTGTCGCAGCGCGGTGGCATCACGCTGATCGACGAGATCTACCTGGGCCTGTCGTACGACGATGCCTTCGGGCAGACGGCGCTGGCCATCGACGACAACGTCATCAGCATCAACAGCTTCAGCAAGTACTTCAACATGACCGGTTGGCGCCTGGGCTGGCTGGTGGTGCCCGAGGTGCTGGTGCCGGTGGTCGAGCGCCTGGCGCAGAACCTCTTCATCTGCGCGAGCACGGTGTCGCAGTACGCCGCGCTGGCCTGCTTCGAGGCCGAGAGCATCGCCGAGTACGAACGCCGCCGCGCCGAGTTCAAGGCGCGCCGCGACTGGTTCATTCCGCAACTGAACGCCCTGGGCCTGAACGTGCCCGTGGTGCCCGACGGCGCCTTCTACGCCTGGGCCGACTGCACGAGCGTGGCCGACAAGCTCGGCATCTCGGGCAGCTGGGACTTCGCCTTCGAGACCATGAAGCGCGCCCACCTGGCCGTGACGCCGGGCCGCGACTTCGGCATCGCCGAGACCGCGAAGTTCGTGCGCTTCTCCACCGCCAGCTCGATGGCGCACCTGCAGGAATCGGTCGAGCGCCTGCGGGCCATGATCGCCCAATGAGCGTAGCGCCGGGCCGCCCCAAGCAAGCTCGCGCCGCAGTGCGAAGCACGGAGGCATGCAAGTGACTTTCGAGTTTCCGATCCGCGTCTACTGGGAGGACACCGATGCCGGCGGCATCGTGTTCTACGCCAACTACCTGAAGTTCATGGAGCGCGGTCGCACCGAGTGGCTGCGCTCCCTGGGCGTCGAGCAGCGCAAGCTCAAGGAAGCCACCGGCGGCCAGTTCGTGGTGAGCGAAACGCAGCTCAAATACCATCGGCCCTCGCGGCTGGACGACGAACTGCTGGTTACAGCCGAGCTGCGGCAACTGGGCACCGCGTCGTTGATAATCGGTCAGCGCGTGCTATCAAAAACAGAGCAAGAACGCACCGGGGCCGCGGCACCGGTCTTGCTTTGCGAAGGCACGATCCGCATCGGCTGGGTGGACGCCGCCACCTTGCGCCCTGCGCGCATTCCGGCCCAAGTTTCGGGAACCCTCGAGCACTCCAGCGGCTCCATGACTCAACCTTTCAAGCCATGAACCAAGATCTCTCCATCATCAATCTCCTGCTCCACGCCAGCTTCGTGGTGCAACTGGTCGTGCTGCTGCTGGTGATCGTGTCGGTCGCCAGCTGGGCCGCCATCATCCGCAAGTACTTTGCCCTCAAGCGCATCCGCGTGCTCAACGACGACTTCGAACGCGAGTTCTGGTCGGGCACCAGCCTGAACGAGCTGTTCGCCTCGGCGGCGCAGAACGCCAAGTTCGCCGGCCCCATGGAGCGCATCTTTGCCTCCGGCATGCGCGAGTACCAGAAGCTGCGCGAGCGCCACGTGACCGACGCGGCCACGCTGCTCGACGGCGCCCGCCGCGCCATGCGTGCGAGCTTCCAGCGCGAACTCGATGCGGCCGAGCAGAACCTGTCGTTCCTGGCCACCGTCGGCTCGGTGTCGCCTTATGTGGGCCTCTTCGGCACGGTCTGGGGGATCATGCATGCCTTCACCGGCCTGGCCGCCCTCACGCAGGTGACGCTGGCCACCGTGGCGCCCGGCATCGCCGAAGCGCTGGTGGCCACGGCCATCGGCCTGTTCGCCGCCATTCCCGCGGTGGTCGGCTACAACCGCTTCGCGCGCGAGATCGACAAGATCGCCATCGCGCTGGAGACCTACATCGAAGAGTTCTCCAACATCCTGCAGCGCAACCTCTCGGCCAACCCCGGCGCCGTGACGCCCGCCGCCTCGGTCACCGCCGCGAACCGCTGAAGAGCGGCGCGCACAAGACAAAGGACGCGACGACATGCCCGCCGTTTCATCCCGGGGCCGCGGCCGCCGCACGATCAACGAGATCAACATGGTCCCGTTCATCGACGTGATGCTGGTGCTGCTGATCATCTTCATGGTCACGGCCCCGCTCATCACGCCGAGCGTGATCAACCTGCCGACGGTCGATCGGGCCAACAAGCAGCCGGACAAGCCCATCGAGATCGTCATCAAGAGCGACGACGAAGTGCAGATCAAGAAAGACCCGTCCACCGGCACCGGCGGCGCGTCGATTCCCATGACGCAGATCGGCTCGGCGGCCAAGGCCGCGCAAGGCGGCGACGCCCAGCGCCCCGTGGTCATCAGCGCCGACAAGTCGGTGAAGTACGAAACCGTCGTGAAGGCGATGAACCAGCTCAAGCGCAGCGGCATCGAGCGCGTGGGGCTGTCGGTCACGACCACGGGCGGCAAGTAAGGCATGTCGCTCGCCCTGGATCGCCCCGAGTTCGCGCCGCCGCCGCAACGCGGCACGCCCCGCGCGGTTGCGCTCGCCCTCATTGCCCACGCGCTGCTGATCGCCGCCCTCACCTGGGGCGTGCGCTGGCGCAGCGAAGCCGACGACGGCGCGGTCGATGCCGAGCTGTGGTCCACCACGGTGATGCAGGCCGCCCCGCGCCTGTCGGTGCCGGAGCCGCCGGCCCCCGTGCCCGCACCGCCGCCGCCTGCGCCCGCACCGCCCCCGCCGCCTCCCCCGGCCGTCAAGCCGCCCGAGCCGGCGCCCGCCCCTGCGCCCGACATCGCGCTGGAGCGCGAGAAGAAGCTCAAGGAGCAGAAGGCGCAGAAGGAGCGCGAGCTCGAGCAGCAGCGCGTGCAGCAGCAAAAGAAGAAAGAGCTCGAGGCCAAGGAGCGCGCCGAGGACGAAGCCGAGCGCAAGAAAGAGCAGCAGAAGAAGCTGGCCGAGCAGAAGAAGCAGCAGGAAGCCGAGGCCAAGCAGGCCGAAGCGAAGAAGGCGGAGGCGGCCGCCAAGCAGGCCGCCGCCGACCGCGCCGCGACGCTCAAGCGCATGCAGGGCCTGGCAGGCGCCAGCGGCAGCGACGATGCCAAGGGCAACGCCCAGCGCTCGTCCGGCCCGTCCAGCGGCTATGCCGGCCGCATTGCCGCCGCCGTGCGCCCGAACATCACCTTCCCCGATGCCGACAGCGTGAACGGCAACCCCGAGGCCGAGTTCGAAGTGCGACTGGCACCCGACGGCACCATCGTCGGCGTCAAGCTCGCCAAGTCCAGCGGCCTTCCGGCCTGGGACGAAGCGGCCGAACGCGGTCTTCGCAAGACCGACAAGCTGCCGCGCGACACGGACGGGCGCATCTTTCCGTCGCTCATCGTCACGCTCAAGCCCAAGCGTTGACACCCCGCAATCACCCACATCGTGGGTGATTGCAAGCGACACCACCCGCTCGTTTAGGATCGTCGGCAACTCATTGTTGCTGGCGCTCCTGACATGGTCGACTCTTTCCCTGCCGTTCGCCTCCAAGACCTGGCGCCGCTGCCCTACCAGCAGGCACTGGCCGCCCACCTCCAGGCGAACGAACCCGAGGCCTGGCGCTGGGCCGCTTCGGCCGAAGCGCGCGAAGAACACACGGCCGCCATGCGCGCCGAGCTGCTGCGCAGCGCCTACCGCCTCGACGCCGACGCGCACCCCGACCTGCACGCGGACGCCACCCTGGCCGCGCAGCGGCTGGGCGTCACGGCGCGCATCACGCTCTACCAGGCCCCGTCCGGCGACGGCGCGGCCATGAACGCCGCGATCTACGTCGTGCCGGGCGAGGCGCACATCGTGCTCTCGGGCCCGCTGCTCGAAAAGCTGCAGCCGCCCGAGCGCCAGGCCGTGCTCGGGCACGAGCTCGCGCACTACCTGCTGTGGGAGCGCGACGGCGGCAAGCACCACGTCGTCGATCGCCTGCTGCACGCCACCGCGGCCGACCCGCGCGCCGACGCGAGCCACCTGCAGGCCGCGCGGCGCCATGCGCTGTACACCGAGGCCTTTGCCGACCGCGGCGGCTGCGTGGCCTGCGGCGCGCTCGAGCCCGCCGTGAGCGCGCTCATCAAGATCGAGACCGGCCTCACGCAGGTCAACGTGGCGAGCTACCTCGCGCAGGCCGAAGAAATCTGCGCCGACCCCAACAACAAGGCGCTGCAGACGCGCGGCGTGAGCCACCCCGAGGTGTTCGTGCGCGCCCGCGCGCTGCGCCTGTGGGCCGGCCGCGAGCACGACGCCGACGAATGGCTGGCCGCCGCGCTCGAAGGTCCGCTCGACCTGGGCACGCTCGACATGCTTGGCCAGCAGCGCGTGAGCGCACTCACGCGCGGCACCCTGGCGCAGCTGCTGCAGCGGCCCGTGCTGCAGTCGGAATCGCTGCTGGCGCATGCGCGCCGCTTTTTCCCCGACTTCGCGCCGCCCACGTCGGCGATGCCGCCGCCCGAGCCCGCGCCCGCCGGCCTGCTCGACTACCTGGCCAGCGTGCTGGTCGACTTCGTCGCCGCCGATCCCGAGATGGACGACGTCACCCTCGCCGCCGCGCTGGGCCTGGCCGATGCACTCGGCTGCGACACGCCCTTCGAACAGCGCGTGCTGAAGGACCTGGGTCTGTCCAAACGCAACTTCACCCGCGTCAAGCGCGACGCCGCCGCCCTGCTCGACAGGGCCGCCACATCTTCTTCGCAGGCCGCCGCCGCATGACCCTCGCTCCCGCCCCGCTCCTGCAACTGCTCGCCACCGGCGAGACCCACGGCGGCCTGCAGACCGACGACGTGCTCAAGCTCGTGCTGCCGCTGCTGCGCGAGGTCTCGGCCCTGCACGAACTCGGCCACGTCGCCGCGCTCGGCAACGCTTTTGCCTACCGCGTGACCGACGCGCCCGCCGAACCCGCGCTGGCGCTGGCCCAGCCCGAAGGCACCGCGCCGCGCCGCCACCCCGAGGCCATCGCGCCGCTCGAACAACCCGCCGCCTCCGTGCTACGCGTGGTCGGCGAAACGCGCCTGACCGTCGATGCCGAAGCCGGCGTCGCGCTCGAGAACCTCGCGGTGATGCCCGAGGCCGGCCCCGACACCGTGCCCACGCGCCCCGTCTACCTGCCCGGCTACGCCGCGTGGGAGCTGCGCCTGGGCCACCACGACGCGCTTGGCGACATCCTGTGCCTGGGCCAGGTGCTGGCCAGCCTGTCGTGCGGGCTCGACTTCACCGACGGCGACGACCTGACCCGCTTTGCCACGCACCGCGGCAACCTGTTCGAGCTGAACCGCCGGCTGCACCCGGTGGTGGCCGCGGTGATCTTCGAGATGACCGCGCTCGACCGCCACGAGCGCGCACGCGACCTGCCCTCGGTCATCCGCCGCCTCGAGACCTACCGCGACCAGCCCGTCGATCTCGGCCTGGACCGCATCGCACCCGCAAGAGACGGCGCGGGCCAGCGCCGCCAGGCGATCCAGCTGCACCTGCGCGACCGGCTGTTCGACCTGTCGCGGCGCAACCGCCTGCTGTACTTCAAGCCGACGCAGGCGCATGTGAACCTCACCATCGCCAGCGTGCCGCTGGTGGTCGACCTCAACAGCATCCGCACCGACCAGCTGTGCGTGTGGGACGGCCGCTTCGCCGCCGACATCGCCAGTTGCGACCCCGTGCCGCTCGCGCGCTGGCTGCGCTTCGAAGACCAGCCCTACCTGCCCGGCGCGCTCGACCGCATCCTGCAGGAGGCGCGGCGCGACCGGGCCGAGTACGGCTTCTCGCAGCTGTCGCTGGTGATCGCCTTCCTGCGCTGGCACAACCTCAAGGAGGGCGAGGCCGAACGCGCCGAGCGCATCGCCTCGCCGCTGCTGATGCTTCCGGTGGAGCTCACGCGCAAGAAAGGCGTGCGCGACCAGTACCTGCTCGAAGCCTCGGCCAGCGAGGCGCAGGTGAACCCCACGCTGCGCCATCACCTGCGCCAGCTCTACGGCATCGCACTGCCCGAGACGGTCGACCTGCGCGAGACCTCGCTCGAGCAGTTCCACGCCCAGCTGTCGGCGCAGATCGCGCAGAGCGAACCCGGCGTGCAGCTGCGGCTCGTGAAGCAGCCCGAGATCGCCGTGATGCACCAGCGCGCGCGCCAGCGGCTCGAACAGTTCAAGCGCCGCACCCGCGTGCGCTCGCCCTCGGCGGTGCCGGTGGCCGCGCAAGACTTCAGCTACGCGCAGGACGACTTCCGCCCGCGCGGGCTGCAGCTGTTCCATGCGCGCGTGCGCCCCGTGCCGCTGCCGGTGCGCGAGGCCGTCGGCGGTGCGCCGCAGCCGCGCGCGCCGCAGATGGCGGCCACGGCCACGACCGCCACCAGCGACACCGAGCGCAAGACCTTCGCGCTGCGCGAGAGCAGCGGCAACCCCTATCAGTGGGACATCGACCTCACGGCCGTGACGCTGGGCAACTTCAACCACCGCAAGATGTCGCTGGTGCGCGACTACTCGGGGCTGGCCGAATCCGACCTGGCGAGCGAGGCCTTCGACCGCGTGTTCTCGCTGCAGCCGCGCCGCGTCGACGGCGAGACGCCGCCCGCCCTGCCGCTGGCCGACCAGTGGCCCGTGGTGCAGGCCGACGCGACGCAGACCGCCGCGGTAGCGCTGGCGCGCACCGGCACCAGCTACATCATCCAGGGCCCGCCGGGCACGGGGAAGTCGCAGACCATCACCAACCTGATCGCCGACTACGTGGGCCGCGGCCAGCGCGTGCTGTTCGTCTGCGAGAAGCGCGCCGCCATCGACGTCGTGTTCCACCGCCTGCGCCAGCAGGGGCTGGACGAGCTGTGCTGCATGATCCACGACTCGCAGGGCGACAAGAAGGCCTTCGTGCAGAACCTGCGCAAGACCTACGAGCTGTGGCTCGAGGCGCCCGGCACGCTGGCGCAGGAAAGCGCCGAGCGCACGCAGGTGCTCGACGCGATGGACCTCGACCTGCGCGCGCTCGAACGCTTCGATGCCGCCATGCACGACGTGCCCGACCACATCGCCGTGACGCTGCGCGAGCTGCTGTCGCGGCTGGTGACGCTCAAGGCCAGCGACCCGTCGCTCACGCCGCTGCAGGCCGAGGCGCTGCCCGCCTTCGCGGCCTGGCGCCGGCATGCGGAGCTGGTGTCGCGCCTGCACCTTGCCGTGACCGAAAGCCTGGGCGCGCCCAACTTCGCGCAGCATGTGTTCGCGCAGCTCTCGCCCTCGCTGCTGGCGCAAGAGAAACCGCTGGCGCGGCTGGTCGAGCGCAGCGAACGCGCCATCGACCTGAGCGCCCCCTGCCGCGATGCGCTGGTCGATGCCTGGCCGCCGCTGGCCGAGGCCGGCGTGCTATGGCGCGATGCGCTGGCCGTAGTGGCCGATGCGCGCAGCGTCGCCGCGCTGGCCGCGCGTGGCCAGCTGGCGCTGCTTGACGCGGCGCACCCGAGCAGCCTCGCGCTCGGCAACGCCCTGAACGAAAGACGCACCCTGCAGCAGGCGCTCGACGCGCAGCTGCAGCGCACCGCCCACTGGCGCGACAAGCTCTCGCCCGGCGACACCGAAGCCGCGCTGGCGCAGGCCCGCGCGCAGCAGGGCTCGCTGCTGCGCTGGCTGCAGCCCTCGTGGTGGCGCCTGTCGGGCGAACTCAAGCGCCGCTATGACTTCGCCGCGCATGCCGTGCGTCCGCAGCCCAGCCAGATCCTCGACGACCTGCGCGCCGAACAGGCCGCGCGCACCGCGCTCGACCAGCAGGCGGCGCGCCTCGAGGCCGACTACGGCTGCACCGACGCCGAGGCCTTCGCGCAGCAGCTGCAGGCGATGCGCGGCATCGACGCCGGCGCCGGCCTGCGCGCGGCGTTCCAGGCCCACCTGCGCACCGACGCGGGCCGCCGCAGCGTCGAGCAGCTCGTCGCCGCCGCGCCGCGCGTCGACACGCTCGACGCCCTCTGGCACGACCTGCTGCACGACGCCGGCGCGCAACCGCTGGACGCGCTCGACGCCCTGGCCCGCACGCTGCGCGACCAGGCCGACGCGCTGCCGTCGGTGCTCCAGCCGCTGCAGGAGCTGGCCGACGCCGACCCGGCCGTGGCCGCCGCGCTGCGCACCCTGCCGCTGCCGCCCGAGGCCATCGAGTACGCCGTCGCGCGCGAAGGGCTGGAACGCGTGTACCGCACCGAGCGCTGGCTGCCGCGCTTCGACGGCGCTGCGCTGGCACGCCATGCGCAGCGCCTGGGCGAAGGCGAACGCAAGCTGCTCGAACGCAATGCGCGCACGCTCGCCGCCGCGGTGCGTCAGCGTTTCCGCGACCATGTGCAAAAGAGCGCCCTGCCCGCCAGCCAGCTCGACGCCGACGGCAAGGTCTTCAAGAAGAGCTACAACGCGGGCCGCCGCGAGCTCGAACACGAGTTCGGCAAGACCATGCGCTACAAGGCGATCCGCGAACTCGCCAGCGGCGACACCGGCCGCGTGGTGCGCGACATGAAGCCCATCTGGCTCATGAGCCCGCTGTCGGTGTCCGACACGCTGCCGCTCGCGGCCGACCTGTTCGACGTGGTGATCTTCGACGAGGCGAGCCAGATCCCGGTCGAAGAAGCCGTGCCCGCGCTGTACCGCGCGCCGCAGATCATCGTGGTGGGCGACGAGATGCAGCTGCCGCCCACGAGCTTCTTCTCGTCGGGCCGCGACGCCGAGGAAGACACCGTGTCGGTCGCAGGCGACGACGCGGAGAACGGCGAGGAAGGCGAACGCATCGCCGTCGTGCTCGACGCCGACAGCCTGCTGAACCAGGGCGCGCGCAACCTGCCGGCCACGCTGCTGGCCTGGCACTACCGCAGCCGCTACGAATCGCTCATCGGTTTTTCGAACGCGGCCTTCTACGCGGGCAACCTGTACACCATTCCCGACCGCAGCCTGCCCGCGCCCGAACGCGGCGAGATCGTGGCGCAGTCGCGCAGCCCGACGGACGAGTCCGTGAAGGCGCAGGTCGACGCCCTGCTCTCGCGCGCCATCAGCTTCCACCGCGTGGCCGATGCGGTGTACGAGAACCGCATCAACGATGGCGAAGCGCGCCACATCGCGCAGCTGGTGCGCGAGCTGCTGCGGCGCGAGACCGGGCGCAGCCTGGGCATCGTGGCGTTCTCCGAGGCGCAACAGGGCGAGATCGAGGAGGAGCTGAACGCGCTCGGCGCGGTCGATGCCGACTTCGCGGCACGGCTGGAGGCCGAGTACGTGCGCGAGGAAGACGACCAGTTCTGCGGCCTCTTCATCAAGAACCTGGAGAACGTGCAGGGCGACGAGCGCGACATCATCATCCTCAGCATCTGCTACGGCCCCAACCCCGAGGGCCGCATGCTGATGAACTTCGGCCCCATCAACCAGCGCGGTGGCGAGAAGCGGCTGAACGTGATCTTCAGCCGCGCCAAGCACCACATGGCGGTGGTCTCGACCATCCGCCACGAGGCGATCACCAACGACCACAACGAGGGCGCGGCGGCGTTGAAGAACTTCCTGCGCTATGCCGAGTGCCTGTCACGCGGCGACGAGGACACGGCGCGGCGCGTGCTCGAAGGCATGAACCCGCTGGCGCGCGGCCATGTGACGCGGCAGGCGCGCACGGACGAGGTCACGGCGCAGATCGCGCAGGCGCTGCGCGCACGCGGCCATGCGGTGGACGAACAGGTGGGTCAGTCGCGTTTTCGCTGCGACCTCGCGGTGCGCGCCTCGGGCCAGGGCCACTATGCGCTGGGCCTCCTCGTGGACGGCGCGGCGCAGGAAGGCACGCGCCACAACGTGCTGGAACGCTACGTCTCGCGTCCGCGCATCCTCGACGCGTTCGGCTGGCAGGTGATGCAGGTGCTGGCCAAGGACTGGCTGCACGCCCCCGAGGCCGTGCTCGACCAGGTCGAACAGGCGCTCGGGAAAAAGGCCGGGGTCAGCGCAGGACGGTGATGACGCGCTTGACGTCGAGTTCGGTCTTGCCGGTGAGCCGGTCCTTGTCGAACTCGCCGCTGAGTTCGACGCGCACCTTGTCGTCGATCTTCACGCCCGGCGGGAAGTACTTGGCGTCGATCTCGACCTTCAGGCGGCCCGTGTCGTCGGCAAAGGTGTAGTGCTCGCCGCCGTCGTGCGAGACGATGAAGCCGCGCACCGTGGCGTGCTGGTCGTCCTGGCCGGTCTCGATCAGCTGCTTGACCGTCAGGTTCGGCACCGAGCTCGGGCCGGCGTACTGGGCCCAGGCCGCGGCCATGGGCAGCGCCACGCCGAACGTCAACGCGGTGGTCTTGAGAATCTTCTTGAAATGCATGCGGTCATTCCTCCTGTGAGTGGCCCAAGGCCAGGTTGCAACAGACTGATGGACCGCGCGCAGGCCCCGAGGTTCCCCGGGGCCGCGCGATCCGATCAATCGTAGATGACCTGCGCCTTGCCCGCTTCGGCCTGCGCGGTCCAGCTCGCGAGCGCCGCATCGGTCGGGAAGAACTTGGCGCGCTCGCCCAGCTGCAACTCGACCTGCGCCCCGCCCCGCGCCATCGACAGACGCACGGGCAGGCCGTGCACCAGGTCGCCGACCTCGGTCTGCTCGGTGCGCGCCGGAAAGTCTTTCAGCAGGCGCGCGATCTCCGGCACCTTGCCATTGACCGCCACGCGCAGGAACTTGCCGAAGCGGCAGCGCGCCGAGGCCAGGTCCCACACCTGCTGCACCTGGAAGCGCGCCTCGAAGCCGCCGCGCGCGGGCTGCAGCTTGCCGCTCACGATGACGAGCTCGTCGTCCTTCAGCGTGTTGCGGTTGGCGTTGATGAGCGCCTCGTCGGCCGTGGCGTCGATGGACTCCGACTTGTCGTCCAGCTTGAAGATCGCCAGCCGGCCGCGCTGGCCGTTGATGACGCGGAAGTCGCTCACGATGCCGGCGATGACCTGCGGGTCGCGGCTGTCGAGCAGGTCGCCGATCTCGCGCTTGCAGAAGCGCCGCACCTCGTGCGAAACCTCGTCGAACAGGTGGCCCGACAGGTAGAAGCCCACGGCGGTCTTCTCGAAGGTCAGCCGCTCCTTCACGCCCCAGGGCGTAGCGTCGACCAGGTCGGGTTCCTGCGTGGCCGAGCCGTGCTCGCAGTCGCCGAAGATGTCGGCCTGCGAGGCATTGGCCGCCGTGGAAATGGCGAACTCGAAGGCGCGGTCGACCGAGGCGATGAGCGAGGCGCGGTTCTGCTGGATCGCGTCGAACGCGCCGGCCTTGATGAGCGCCTCGACCGTGCGCTTGTTGATGCGCTGGCGGTCGATGCGCACGCAGAAGTCGTACAGGCTCTTGAACGGCCCGCCCTCTTCGCGCGCCCGCACCACGGCCTCGACCGCGAGCTGGCCCGTGCCCTTCACGGCGCCCAGGCCGTAGCGGATGATCCGGTTGGTGACGGGCTCGAAGCGGTAGTTGCCGCGGTTCACGTCCGGCGGCTCGAAGGTGATGTTGAAATTCTTCTGGGCGTCTTCGAACAGCAGCTTGAGCTTGTCCGTGTCGTCCATTTCCACGGTCATGTTGGCGCAGAAGAACTCGGCCGTGTAGTGGACCTTGAGCCAGCCCGTGTGGTACGCCAGCAGCGAGTAGGCGGCGGCGTGCGACTTGTTGAAGCCGTAGCCCGCGAACTTCTCCATCAAGTCGAAGATTTCGTCGGCCTTGTCCTGCACGATGCCGTGCGTGGCCAGGGCGCCCGCGCGGAACTTCTCGCGGTGCTCGGCCATTTCCTCGAGCTTCTTCTTGCCCATCGCGCGGCGCAGCAAGTCGGCGCCGCCCAGCGAGTAGCCGCCCAGGATCTGCGCGGTCTGCATCACCTGCTCCTGGTAGACCATGATCCCGTAGGTCTCGGAGAGCATTTCGGCCACGGCCGGGTGCGGGTACTCCACGTCTTCGCGGCCGTGCTTGCGCGCCACGAAGCTGGGAATCAGGTCCATCGGGCCCGGGCGGTACAGCGCGTTCAGCGCGATCAGGTCTTCCAGGCGCGTGGGCCGCGCGTCCTTCAGCATGCCCTGCATGCCGCGGGATTCAAACTGGAACACGGCCTCGGTCTTGCCGTCGGAGAACAGGCGGTAGGTCGGCCCGTCGTTCAGCGGGATGTTCTCGAACGCGAAGTTCTCCTGGCCCTTGTGGCGCTTCATGATGAACTCGCGCGCGATCTCCAGGATCGTGAGCGTGGCCAGGCCCAAGAAGTCGAACTTCACGAGGCCGATGGCTTCGACGTCGTCCTTGTCGTACTGGCTCACGGCCGATTCGCTGCCGGGTTGCTGGTACAGCGGGCAGAAGTCGGTGAGCTTGCCTGGCGCAATGAGCACGCCGCCGGCATGCATGCCGATGTTGCGGGTCATGCCTTCGAGCTTCTGCGCGAGCTCGACCAGCATGCGCACTTCTTCTTCCTTCTCGATGCGCTCCGCCAGCTGCGGCTCCATCTCGATGGCGTAGTTGTTCTTGTCGCCTTCGATCTTGGTCGCGGGCGGGTACTGCAGCGTCACCGACATGCCCGGCTTGTTCGGAATCAGCTTGCTGATGCCGTCGCAGAACATGTAGCTCATGTCGAGCACGCGGCCCACGTCGCGGATGGCCGCGCGCGCGGCCATGGTGCCGAAGGTGGCGATCTGGCTCACGGCGTTGCGGCCGTACTTGTCCTTCACGTAGTCGATCACGCGATCCCGGTTGCCCTGGCAGAAGTCGATGTCGAAGTCGGGCATCGAGACGCGTTCGGGGTTCAGGAAACGTTCGAACAGCAGCTTGTATTCGAGCGGGTCGAGGTCGGTGATCTTCAGCGCGTAGGCCACGAGCGAGCCGGCACCCGAGCCCCGGCCCGGGCCCACGGGGCAGCCGTTTTCCTTGGCCCACTTGATGAAGTCGCCCACGATCAGGAAGTAGCCGGGGAAGCCCATGTTCAGGATCGTGTTGATCTCGAACTCCAGGCGCTCCACGTAGCGCGGCCGCTCGGCCTCGCGCTTGGCTTCGTCGGGGTACAGGTGCTTCAGCCGCACCTCCAGGCCCTCGAACGACTCCTGGCGGAAGAACTCGCCGATCGGCATGCGCACGCCTTCGCTGATGAAGGGCGTGGGAAAGTCGGGCAGTTGCGGCTTGCCGAGCACCAGCGTGAGGTTGCAGCGCTTGGCGATCTCGACCGTGTTGGCCAGCGCGCTGGGCACGTCGGCAAAGAGCGCCTGCATCTCGGCGCTCGACTTGAAGTACTGCTCTTCGGTGAACTTGCGCACGCGGCGCGGGTTGCCAAGAATTTCGCCTTCGGAAATGCACACGCGCGCCTCGTGCGCCTCGTAGTCCTGGCGTTCGGCGAACTGCACCGGGTGCGTGGCCACCACCGGCAGCTTCAGGCGGGCGGCGAGCTTCACGGCGGCGATCACGTGCGGCTCGTCCTCGGGACGGCCGGCGCGCTGCAGCTCGATGTAGAAGCGGTGCGGGAACATACCCGCAAGTTGCAGCGCCAGTTCGGCGGCGCGCTCTTCCTGGCCCTGCAACAGCGGCTGGCCCAGCGGCCCGGCCTGCGCGCCCGACAGCGCGATCAGCCCGCCCTGCAGTTCCTGCAGCCATTCGAGCTTGCAGGCCGCCTGCGACTGGCCGCGGCTCACGTTCTGCGTCCAGGCGCGGGCCAGCAGCTCCGACAGGTTGAGGTAGCCCTCCATGTTCTGCACCAGCAGAATGAGGCGGGTCAGCGCGCCGGGCTCCTTGCCCAGCCCGTCGATGAAGATTTCAGCGCCGATGACGGGCTTGACGCCCTTGCCCCGGCCCTGTTTGTAGAACTTGACCGTCCCGAACAGGTTGTTCAGGTCGGTGATGGCCAGCGCAGGCTGCTTGTCGGCAGCGGCGGCCTTGATGACTTCGTCGATTCGATTCGTGCCATCGACGACGGAAAACTCGGTGTGCAGACGCAGGTGAACAAACATCCGTCGATTGTAGGAAGCGCCACCCCACGATGTGGTGCGGTGATCCCTACAATCCCGCCCCGTGCAAGAGATTTTGAATATCGCCGCCTACAAGTTCGTGGGCATCAACGACAGCCCCGTGCTGCGTGAGACCCTGCGCGAGCGCGCGCAGGCCCTGGGCCTGATGGGCACGGTCCTGCTGGCGCCCGAAGGTATCAACCTGTTTCTGGCGGGGACGGCGCAGGCCATCCACGCCTTCCTGGCCGACCTGCGCGCCGACGCGCGCTTTGCCGACCTCGAAACCAAGGAAAGCTGGTCGGCCACGCAGCCCTTCCGGCGCATGCTGGTGAAGCTCAAGCGCGAGATCATCCGCATGGATCATCCCGCGATCCAGCCCGCCGCCGGCCGCGCGCCTGGCGTGGACGCGCCCACGCTCAAGCGCTGGCTCGACCAGGGCCACGACGACGAGGGCCGCGAGATCGTGATGCTGGACACGCGCAACGACTTCGAAGTCGACGAAGGCACCTTCGACGGCGCGATCGACTGGCGCATCACCAAGTTCACCGAGTTCCCGCCCGCCCTGAAGGCGCATCGCGCCGACTTCGAGGGCAAGACGGTGGTGAGCTTCTGCACCGGCGGCATCCGCTGCGAGAAGGCCGCCATCCTCATGCGCGAGGAAGGCGTGGAGCACGTGCTGCAGCTCGAAGGCGGCATCCTCAAGTACTTCGAGGACGTCGGCGGCGCGCACTACCACGGCGACTGCTTCGTGTTCGACGGTCGCCGGGCCTTGGCGCCCGACCTCAGCGCGCGCGCGTCGGACGCCAGCGCCCGGGCCTCGGAAGACCCGGACATCGGCATCAAGCAATAAACCGAAGGCTCAGGTCGGCGTCGTGCCCGTGTCGGGCTCGCGCACGCCGAAGGGCTTGCCCGGCAGCGGAATGAACTCGGTCTCGCCGGGCACCTGGCCCATGCGCTGCGCGGCCCAATCGGCACCGGCTTCGAGGATGCGTTCGCGCCGGCTCGAGACGAAATTCCAGGTGATGTAGCGCGGGCCGTCGAGCGGCTCGCCGCCGATCACCATCAGGCGCACGGCGGCGTCGGCCGTGAACACCGCGCCCTGCCCGTCGGGCAGCACCGCCATCGTGTGGGCGGGGGCCGGCTCGCCATTCACGTTCGCATCGCCGTCGACCATGTAGACCGCCAGTTCGGGCGCCAGCGCGGGCAGCTCGAAACGCCCGCCAGCCGGCAGCGCGATGTCCAGGTAGACCGTCTGCGCCAGCGTCTTCACCGGCGAGCGCACGCCGAAGGCCTCGCCCACCAACACGCGCACCGGCACGCCCTGCACCGTCAGTTCGGGAATGGCGTCGGCCGGCGTGTGCTCGAAGCTGGGTTCGACCTCTTCATGGG
Source organism: Variovorax sp. GW821-FHT09D04 (assembly GCF_059416405.1). Classification (NCBI taxonomy): domain Bacteria; kingdom Pseudomonadati; phylum Pseudomonadota; class Betaproteobacteria; order Burkholderiales; family Comamonadaceae; genus Variovorax; species Variovorax sp. GW821-FHT09D04. The sequence goes on along the minus strand of NZ_JBWKPA010000003.1, from coordinate 482,312 downwards.
CCTGCGGCAACGCGGCCCACAGCTGCAGGCCGTGGTTCACGAAAGTGTCGGCCAGCAGGCGCTCGGGCTTGCGCTCGGAGTGCACGATGCCGCGTCCCGCGGTCATCCAGTTGATGGCGCCGGGCTGGATCTCCTGCACGCTGCCCAGGCTGTCGCGGTGCATCATCGCGCCCTCGAACAGGTAGGTGACCGTCGACAGGCCGATGTGCGGGTGCGGCCGCACGTCGTGCGCGTTGCCGGGCTGCTCGGTGGCCGGGCCGAAATGGTCGAAGAACACGAAGGGCCCGACCGAGCGGCGCTGCGCCGCCGGCAGCACGCGCCGCACGTTGAAGCCACCGCCCAGATCCTTGTCGTGGGGCCGCAGCAATTGGATTTCGGGGATGGTGTCGGTCATCGTGGTGTCCTTGTGGGCGAAGTTCGGTGGGGCGTTATGCGCGTGATCTTGCCACCGCGCCCACGCGCTCGCCGAAGGCACGCGCGGTTTCCAGGTCGCCCTTGGGCATCTCGGCCGGGCTCGCGTCCGAGGGCGACTGCGTGAGCAGGCCGCCGTAGCCGCCGACGTAGTTCATGGCGTCGCGCGTGGCCGCCTTGTTGTTGGTCGGCAGGATGCCCATGCTGACCCAGATGCCGCTGTGCTGCATGGCCAGCGTCCACAGGTAGGTCATGGTCGTGACCTTGTCGCCGTTCATCGTGGCGCTGTTGGTGAAGCCGGCGAAGAGCTTGTCTTTCCAGCCTTGCGTGTACCAGACCTTGGACGACGCATCGGCGAATTTCTTGAACTGCCAGCTCACGCCGCCCATGTAGGTCGGCGAGCCGAAGATGATCGCGTCGGCCGCGGCCAGCGTCTCCCAGCCACCGGCCGGCAGGTTGCCGTCGGCGTCGATGGCGAGCAACTGCGCGCCCGCCCCGTCGGCCACGGCCTGGGCCACGCGCTGGGTGTGGCCGTAGCCGGAATGGAAGACAACGACGATGTTTGCCATGAAACGGATTTCCTCAAGGAAGCGATGAAGTCGGCAGGCCGCGCCCACGAGGTGTGCGCGGCCTGGGGGGAGCGAGCTTACTTTTTATCGATGCTGAAACGGCCGGCGCCGAAGGCGGCGAAAGCCAGCAGGCCGCCTGCGATGGCGATGTTCTTGAAGAACATCAGCTGGTTCACGAAGGCCTTGTCGGCGGGCATGGCCCAGTAGTTGTGGAACATCACGGCCGCAGCCACGGTGAAGATCGCCAGCACGATCGCCGACACGCGCGTCTTGAAGCCGACCAGCAGCAGCAGGCCGAGCCCCAGCTCCACGACGATCGCGATCACCGCCGCGACCTGCGGCAGCGGTGCGCCCACCGAGGAGATGTACCCCACGGTGCCGGCGAAGCCCATGAGCTTGCCGAAGCCGGCGGGCACGAACAGCGCTGCAAGCAGCACGCGGCCGATGAGTGCCAGGGTGTCCTGGGCAGCGTTGGGGGCGGTGGTTGTGGTGGTAATGGCCATGGTGGAACTCCTCGTTGGTTGTTGAAGCGAAAGGAACAAAAAAAAGAAAAAAGACGCCGTCTCAGGCCGTCAGGTCGAACACCAGCACTTCGGCATCCTTGCCGGCGCCGAGCGTGAGTTGCGATTCGCCTTCGAGCATCGCGGCGTCGCCGCCCACGAGCTTCTGGCCGTTGACTTCGAGCTCGCCGCGCACCAGGTGCACGTAGCTCTTGCGTTGCGGGTCGAGCGCCAGGCTGGCGGTCTCGCTGCCGTCGAACAGGCCGGCGAACAGGCGCGCGTCGGCGTTCACCGTCACCGAGCCGTCGCGGCCGTCGGGCGAGGCCACCAGGCGCAGGGTGCCGCGCTTTTCGGCGTCGCTGAACTGCTTCTGCTCGTAGCCGGGGGTGATGCCGCGTTCCTTGGGCTCGATCCAGATCTGCAGGAAGTGCGTGGTCTGGTCGGCCTTGTGGTTGAACTCGCTGTGCATCACGCCGCGGCCGGCGCTCATGCGCTGCACGTCGCCCGGCGGAATGGATTCGATGTTGCCCATGCTGTCCTTGTGCGCGAGTTCGCCCGAGAGCACGTAGCTGATGATCTCCATGTCCCGGTGGCCGTGGGTGCCGAAGCCGGCGCCCGCCGCCACGCGGTCTTCGTTGATCACCCGCAGGTTGCCGAAGCCCATGTAGGCCGGATCGTAGTACCCCGCGAAGGAAAAGCTGTGGAACGAGCGCAGCCAGCCATGGTCGGCATAACCGCGTTCCTGGGATTTACGCACTTGCAACATATCGAACTCCTTGCTGCCCCACCCGGTTCGGGCGCCTGGGCTTTCGTCGTGGGCCGCGCCGGATGCGCAGCGGATGAGAAGAATTCTGGACCTCCATCCCCCTCTGAAAGACGCCCGGTTTTGATGGCATCATTCAAATTATTTGAATGATGGAGCCCGCCCCATGACGAGCGCCCGAGACGTCCTCACCCCCGACGCGCTGGCCATGCTGCAGACGGTGGCCACCACCGGCAGCTTCGCCGCCGCCGCGCGCGCGCTCGGCCTGGTGCCCAGCGCGCTGAGCTACCGCGTGCGCCAGATCGAGGACGCCCTGGACGTGCTGCTGTTCGACCGCAGCGCGCGCCAGGCCCGCATCACCGAGGCCGGCGCCGAACTGCTGCGCGAGGCCGCGCGCCTGCTCGGCGAGATCGACGCCGTGGCCAACCGTGTGAAGCGCGTGGCCACCGGCTGGGAGCCGATGCTGACCATCGCGGTCGACAGCGTGATCGCACGCGACCCGCTGCTCGACCTGTGCACCGCCTTCTTCGCGCTCGAGCCGCCCACGCGCCTGAAGCTGCGCGACGAAACCCTGCTCGGCACCATCGAGGCGCTGACCAGCGGCGAGGCCGACCTGGCGATCGGCGCGGTGCTCGATGCCGCGAGCCTGGCCTTCACCGCCACCGGCATCCGCAGCCGGCCGATCGGCGAACTGCGCTTCGTGTTCGCCGTGGCGCCGCACCATCCGCTCGCGCGCCTGCCGCAGCCGCTGAGCGACGCGGTGCTGCGCCAGCACCGCGCGGTGGCCGCTGCCGACTCGGTGCGCAGCGGGCCGAGCATGACGGTGAACCTCGTCGGCGGGCAGGACGTGCTCACCGTGCCCAGCATGCAGGCCAAGATCGCGGCGCAGCTGCACGGCCTGGGCGGCGGCTTTCTGCCCGAGCCGATGGCGCGGCCCTACATCGAGGCCGGCCACCTCGTCGAACTGCAGACCGAACGCCAGCCGCCGCTGGGCACCATGCACTGCGCGTGGCGCGTGCGCAGCGCGGGCAAGCCGGGGCGCGCGCTCGAATGGTGGCTCGCGCAGTTCGAGCACGAGGGCACGCGCAAGGCGCTGCTCGAACGGCACCGGGGCCGCTGAACGCCGCGCGATGACGGCGTCATAAGGGTCGCCCCCAGCCCGGCGACGCGCGCAGACCGAGGTAGAGTGTGCACGGCCTCCTCAGTCATCACCCTGTCAAAAGAAAAGAGTCCGCCATGCCCAAAGCCAAAGCCCGCGCCACCGCCGACCGCCACCGAACTCCCGCCGCCGCCCGCCATTTCGCCGTGATCGGCGCCGGCATTGCCGGCGTGGCCTGCGCCCGCACGCTGATGCAGGCCGGGCACCGTGTCACGGTGTTCGAACGCGAGGCCACGCCGGGCGGGCGGATGGCGAGCATCGACACCGCCTTCGGCCGCTTCGACAGCGGCGCCCAATACTTCACCGTGCGCGACCCGCGCTTTGCACAGGTGCTGGCCACCACGCCCGCGCTGTGCCGCCCCTGGAGCGCCAACCTCGTGCGCGTGCTCGACGCCCACGGCCGCGTGGCCGAGGCGGCGTTGCCTTCGCTGGAGCCACACTGGGTCGCCCAGCCCGGCATGGACGCGCTCGTGGCCCACTGGGCCGCGCCGCTGGGCGAGCACCTCGTCACCGGCACCCAGGTCACCCGCATCGAGCCCGACGCGCTCGACGCCACCCGCTGGCAGCTGCGCACCGCCGGCGCGGACGATTCGCAGCACGTGTACTCCGGCTTCGACGCCGTGCTGCTGGCCGTGCCGCCCGCACGCACCCGCGAACTGCTCGCCGGCGGCGACCGCTCGGCCACGCTGAGCCGCAAGATCGAACCCGTGCGCATCGCGCCCTGCTGGACGCTGATGATCGCCTTCCCCCAGGCCAACCAGGCCAACATGTCACACCTCGGCCCGCAATGGAACGTGGCGCGCAGCACCCACCACCGCGTGGCATGGCTGGCGCGCGAATCGTCCAAGCCCGGCCGCGAGCGCGTCGAGCGCTGGACCCTGCAGGCCAGCGCCACCTGGTCGGAAGAACACCTGCGCGACACGCCCGCGCGCATCGAGGCCAAGCTGCTGCGCGCCTTCTCGGAGATCACCGGCATCCACGCCACGCCCAGCCACGCCAAGGCGCGCTGCTGGCCCGAAGCGCAGACGCAGGTGCCCGTGGGCCAGACCCACCTGTGGGACGCCAAGGCGCGCATCGGCATCGCCGGTGACTGGTGCATCGGCCACCGCGTGGAAGACGGTTTCGTTTCGGGCCTCTCGCTGGCCCTGGCCGTTCTCTAGGTCCTCCAAGAAAGGATGCGGGCCACCGGCCGCTTCGCCCCCTCGCCCACCGGCCCGCTGCACGCCGGCTCGCTGGTGGCCGCGCTCGCGAGCTGGCTCGACGTGCGTGCGCGCGGCGACAGTGCGCGCTGGCTGGTCCGCATCGAGGACGCCGACACCGAGCGCTGCCTGCCCGGCATGGGCGAGCACATCCTGCGCCAGCTCGCCGACTGCGCGCTGCTTCCCGACGAACCGCCCGAGTGGCAGACGCAGCGCACCGCGCACTACGAGGCGGCGCTGGCCGCGCTGCAGGCGTGCGGCCTCACCTACCCCTGCGGCTGCTCGCGCAAGGACATCGACCTGGCCCTGGCCCGGCTCGGCCATGCGCACGAGCGCCATGGCGAGCGCGTCTACCCCGGCACCTGCCGCGACGGCCTGCACGGCAAGCCCGCTCGCGCCTGGCGCTTTGCCGCGCACCGCATGCCGGCCGGCGACCTGCACTGGCACGACCGCCGCCTCGGCCCGCAGCGGCAGGACGTGCAGCGCGAGGTCGGCGACTTCGTGCTGCGCCGCGCCGACGGCCCCTGGGCCTACCAGCTGGCCGTGGTGGTCGACGACGCCGAACAGGGCGTGACCGACGTGGTGCGCGGCGAAGACCTGGCCGACAACACGGCGCGCCAGATCCTGCTGCAGCAGGCGCTCGGCCTGCCCACGCCGAGCTACCTGCACACGCCGCTGGTGCGCGGCGCCGACGGCGACAAGCTCTCCAAGCAGAACGGCGCCACGGCCATCGACACCGCGACGCCGCACGCCGCGCTGGCCGCGCTCGATGCCGCCGCGCGCGCGCTCGGCCTGCGCCCCGCGGCCGCCGGCCATTGCACCGCCGCCCTGGCCGGCTGGGTGCCCGAATGGCGCGATCTCTACAATTCGCGGCCCTCATGAACATTCCCGACACCGTGTCCAACGACCTCCCGCCCGGCGACGACCTGCCCGCATCCCCCGAAGACGACGCCACCGACGGCAAGCCGCACCCGCTGCACCGCCGCCTCAAGAGCTTCGTGAAGCGCGCCGGCCGCACCACCGACGGCCAGGCCCGCGCCTTCGCCGAGCTGGGCCCGCTGTTCCTCGTGCCCTACACGCCCGAGCGGCTCGACCTCACGGCGGCCTTCGGCGGCCGCGCGGGCCCGACGGTGCTGGAGATCGGCTTCGGCATGGGCGAGGCCACGGCCCACATCGCCACGGTGCTGCCCGAGACCAATTTCCTGTGCTGCGAAGTGCACGAGCCCGGCGTGGGCGCGCTGCTCAAGCGCATCGGCGAGCAGTCGATCTCGAACATCCGCATCTGCGCGCACGACGCGGTCGACGTGATCGACCACATGCTGCAGCCCGACACGCTGGCCGGCGTGCACGTGTTCTTTCCCGACCCCTGGCACAAGAAGCGCCACAACAAGCGCCGCCTGATCCAGCCCGAGTTCGTGACCAAGCTGGCGCAGCACCTGCGCCCCGGCGGCTACATCCACTGCGCCACCGACTGGCAGCCCTACGCCGAGCAGATGCTCGAAGTGCTGGGCGCCGAGCCGCTGCTGCGCAACACTGCGCCGGACACCGGCTACGCGCCCAAGCCGGCATACCGCCCGCTCACCAAGTTCGAGAACCGCGGCCTCAAGCTGGGCCACGGCGTGTGGGACCTGGTGTTCGAAAAACGCGCCTGAGCGCGCGTCACCTTCCCCCGCTCACTCGACGAGCTTGAAGCGGAACGGCAACCGCATGCGGGCGCGCACCGCACGCCCGTCCGCCGTGCGCGCCGGGTCGAAGTGCCATCCCTTGAGCGAATCGGTCGCCGCCTGCGACAGCAGCGGGTGCGGCGAGCGTTCGACGCGGATGTCTTCGGGCTTGCCGTCCACGCCGACGAAGAAGGCCGTGACCACCAGGCCCTCGATGCCCTCTTCCACCAACGCGGACGGATAGCTGGGATAGCGGCGCTGGCGGATCACCGGCTCCGTCACGACAGCGTCCGCCGCAACGCGCGGATCGGCGCGCGGCGCCGCCATGAGGGTCGGCCCCGGCGGCAATGCCATCGGCGGCCCCGCCAGTGGCAGCGGTGGCGGCTCGATCGTCGATGGCGGCGGCAGGGGTGGCGGCTCGATCATCGGTTGCGGCGGCTGCGGCGCAGCCACGGGCACGAAGACCTCCGGCGCGGGCAGCGCCTTTTCCACCACCTTCGATGGGGGCGACACGACGCAACCGGCGAGCGCCGCGCACATCCCTCCCAGAACCCAGGACACAGTTGTTTTCATCAGGGCAATTCTGGAGCACCCGCGCCTTCCGCCCTGGCCTCGAAATTGCTACACTTTTTTACTATTGTTAGCAAAAGGTAGCCAATGAACGCGTCTCGCAGGACATGGCTGGGAAAAGCCTCCGCAGCGCTGCTTCTGGGAAGCGGCCTCGGCATCACCCGTCCCTTGCTGGCACAGACGCCACGCCCGGCCGCCGCCGGGGCCCGCGTCGTCCTGCTCGGCCAGTCGGTGCCGCTCACCGGCAGCGCCAACGAGATCGGCAACGCCTTCGCGGCCGGCAGCCGGCTCGCCGTGAGCGACTTCAACACGCGCAACGCCGCCACCGGCCTGCAGCTGAAGCTGCTGCAGCTCGACGACGGCTACGACGCCGCGCGCGCCACCACCAACGCGCGCACGCTGCTGGGCGCGAACAAGGCCGACATGCTGTTCGGCTTTGTCGGCACCGCCAGCAGCGAGGCCGGCGCCAAGGTCGCCACGCAGCAGGGCAGCCTGCTCTTTGCGCCCTTCGCCGCCTCCGACACGCTGCGCGGCCCCGAGCATCCGAACGTGTTCCATGTGCGCCCCGGCATGATCGACGAGGCCCTCAAGATCGTGCGCCAGTGCGCCACCGTGGGGCAAAAGCGCATCGCGCTGGTGGGCGACGACGACGCCATGGGCCGCGCCGGCCTGGCCGCCGTGCAGCAGGCCGTCACCGAACTCAAGCTGCCGCCGCTGGTCGCCAGCGCGCTGGTGCCCGCCGGCGCCGACAAGCTCGACGCCGCGCTGAAGACCGTGCAGCAGCAGATGCCCCAGGCCATCGTGCTGGTGTCGCTCTCGGGCACCACGGCCGGTGCCATCCGCAAGCTGCGCAAGAGCGGCTACACGGGCAACTTCATGGCCTTCTCGATCGTGGGCATCGACCCGCTCTACGCCGAGCTGGGCAAGGACATCGGCGGCATCGTGATCTCGCAGGTGGTGCCCTCGCCGCGGCCCTCGGCCATTCCGATCGTCAAGGAGTACCTCGCGGCGGTCGACAACTCCGACCAGACCGCGTCGTACGAAGGGCTCGAGGGCTTCATCGCCGCCAAGGCCGCGGGCGAGGCGGTGCGCCGCGCGGGCCGCGGCTTCAGCACCGCCACCCTGCAACGCACGATGACGGCGATGACCGACTACGACGTGGGCGGCTTCCGCATCAACCTGCGCCCCGGCCTGCGCGACAACGTGCGCAGCATCGACCTCATCAGCATCTCCGCCGACGGTCGCGTCCTGCGCTGACGCGCCTCACACGGCGCTGTCGCGCAGCAGCTCGGTGAAGCGCTGCTGCACGTACAGCGCCGTCGCGCCGAGCGGGCGTCCCTGCAGCCACAGCATGCGCACCGACAAGCGAGGCAAGGCCAGCGACGGGCAAGGCACTTCCTTCAGCGCCTTGCTGAAGCCCTCGTAGCGCGCGATGTTGATGGGCAACACGGCCCAGCCCAGGTTGTCGGCCACCATCTCGGCCGTGCTGTAGAAGCTGTCGGAGCGCCACACGCGCGGGCTGTAGGCCACCTCGTGCACGTCGTCCGCGTGCATCAGCAGCTGGCGTTGCCGGGCCAGGTCCTGGCGCCGCACCGTGCGGCCGTCGGCCAGCGGGTGGTCGCTGGCCACGAACACGCCCTGGCGCACGCTGCCGATGTGGCGCTGGTCGAAGCTCGCGCGCACCGGGCCGCGGTCGAAGTGAAAGGCCACGCTGGCACGCTCCTGCTCGACGTAGTCGGCCACCTCGGTCGCGGTGCCGTTCAAGAGCGTGAGTTCGAGGCTCGGAAACTTCACCGACAGCTCGCGCATCAGCGTGCCGATGGCGGTGTACGGCAGGGCCTCGTCCAGCGCCAGCGACAGCGCGGCCTCGTCGCCTTCGTGCAGCGAGCGGGCGCGCTGGTCCAGCTGCTCGGCCTGCCGCAGCAGTTCGCGCGCCTCCAGCAGCAGCACCCGGCCCGCGTCCGACAGCTGCGCGTTGCGGCGCGAGCGATCGAACAGCGCCACGCCGAGGTCGACCTCGAGCAGCCCGATGGCGGTGCTCACGGCCGACTGGGCCTTGCCCAGGTGGCGCGCCGCGGCCGAAAACGAGCCGCACTCGGCGGTCGTCACGAACTGGCGCAATTGGTCAATGGTCCATTCCATTTCGGTCATCCATCTATTTTTTAGATTAATTCAATATTTATTCATTCATTTCAATGACGCAAGATGGCGCCATGACGAATGTGAACAACAAGACGACACCGGTGTTCGAACTCAGCTGGTGCAGCGATCCTTCCCAGGCACAGGCGATGACCGCCCTGTTCCTGCAGCAACTTTCCCCTTCCTACATCTCGCACTCCGAGTTGCAGGAGCAGCGCGCCGTGGCCCCCGGCGAATGGCGCGCCGACCTGCCCGCCGTCTTCATGGCGCAAGTGCGCGAGACCCTGGCGCTGGACCCGGCCACCGCCCACGCACGCGTGGCCATCGCGCGAGCCGACGGTGCACTGGCCGGCTTCGCGCTGGTGTCCATCGACGACACCCGCCGCGCCACGCGCAGCTTCGCGACGCTCGACGACCTCGTCGTCGATGCGCGCTTCCAGGGCCTGGGCCTGGGTGGCCGGCTCTTCGACTGGGTCTGCGCCGAGCTGCAACGCCACGGCGTCCAGCGCCTCTTTCTCGAAAGCGGCGTCGGCAACGCGCGTGCGCACGACTTCTTCCACGCTCGCGGCTGCGAGACGGTCTCTGTGACGATGCTCAAGGAACTGGACGGCACCACCGCACAGCCGCACGACCGGAGGGCCACGCCATGAACGGCTTGAACCCCACCGCCAAGAAATGGATCACGCTCGGCATCGTCTCGATGGCGCTGCTGCTGATCGTGGTCGACATGACCGTGCTCTACACGGCGCTGCCCACGCTCACGCACGACCTGGCCGCGTCGGCCACCGAGAAGCTCTGGATCCTCAACGCCTACACCGTGGTCGTCTCCGGCTTCCTGCTGGGCATGGGCGCGCTGGGCGACCGCGTGGGCTACCGGCGCATGTTCGTCGCGGGTCTTTCCGTGTTCGGCATCGCCTCGCTGTGCGCGGCCTACGCGCCGAACCCGGCCGTACTGATCGCCGCGCGGGCTCTGCTGGGCGTGGGCGCGTCGATGATGATGCCGGCCACGCTGGCGATCCTGCGGCTGGTGTTCACCGACGAGCGCGAGCGCGCCGTGGCCATCGGCGTGTGGGCCTCGGTGGCCTCGGGCGGCGCGGCGCTCGGGCCGGTCGTGGGCGGCGTGCTGCTCGAGTACTTCTCGTGGGGTTCGGTGTTCCTCATCAACGTGCCCGTGGTGGTGCTCGCGCTGGTGCTGGCCCTGTGGCTGCTGCCGACGCAGAAGAACACCGGCACGCGCCCGTGGGACTTCATCGGCTCGGTGCAGGTGCTGGCGGGGCTGGTCTTCCTGGTGCTGACCATCAAGGAGCTCACGAAGTTCGCGCCCTCGGTCACGACAGCCGCCATCACCGGCGCACTCGCCGCGGCGGCCATGGCCCTGTTCGTGCGGCGCCAGCGGCGCAGCAGCGCACCACTGATCGACTTCCGCCTGTTCCGCAACGCCTACTTCTCGGGCGGCGTGATCGCGGCCATCGTGGCCTCGGTGGCGCTGATCGGTGTCGAGCTGGTGTTCAGCCAGCGGCTGCAGCTGGTGGTCGGCCTCACGCCGCTGCAAGCCGGTCTCACCCTGCTGCCGCTGCCGTTGGCGGCCTTCGTGGCGGGGCCGCTCGCGGGCCTGCTGCTGGCACGCACCGGCTCGCGCCCCGTCATCCTGGGCGGCCTCGTGACCACGGCGCTGGCGCTGTGCGCGCTGGCACTGGCGGTCGATGCCGGGGGCCTGCTCAAGCCGGCCATCCTGGTGCTGCTGGGGCTGGGCGTGGGCGCGACCATCACGGCGGCGTCCAACGCGGTCATGAACAACGCGCCCGTGGAACACGCCGGCATGGCGGCGTCGATCGAAGAGGTGTCGTACGAACTCGGCGGCGTGCTAGGCATCGCGCTGCTGGGCAGCGTGCTCTCGGCGAGCTACACCGCCGCGCTGGTGATTCCCGACGGCCTGGCCGTGCCGGCCTCGGCCGGCGACAGCATCGACGCCGCGCTGCTGGCCGCCGAGACGCTGCCCGCGCCCGTCGCCTCGCAGCTCGTGGCACTCGCGCACACGGCCTTCGACCAGGCCTTCTTCTCGGTGATGGGCGTGGCCGTGGCGATCGTGATTGCAGCGGCCTGCGCCGTGGCGTTCCTCGGCTGGCGGGCCCGCCCGACGGGTGCGCAGCGCACGGAGCGCTGCGCGTAACCGGCCTCAGGCAGCGCTCGCGGCTTCGTCGATGAGCGCCGCCACGGCCTGCGGCTGCGAGGCCAGCGAGGCGTGGCTGGCCGCCAGCGTGATGACCTTCTTCGCGCCCAGGCGCGCCGACATGCGCTCCTGGTTCACGGGCGAGATCATGCGGTCCTCGCTCGAGATCTGGTACCACGACGGCTTCTTCTTCCAGGCCGGCGCCGTGATGGTGTCGCCGAAGGTGCTGGCCAGCGGTGCCTTCTGCGTGAGGCCCATCACCAGGCCTTCTTCGGCGCTCAGGTCCTGGCAGAAGCTCTCGTGGTACTTCTCGGGTATCACCCACAGGTAACCATCGCTGTCGGGCGCCAGGTTGGGCACGGCCACGGGCGGATGCTCCTGCGTGATGCCGCCGGGGCTTTCGCCCGCGTCGGGTGCGAAGGCGGCGATGTAGACCAGCCCCACCACGTTGGGCAGGTCGCCGGCCTGCGTGATCACCGCGCCGCCATACGAGTGGCCGACCAGCAGCACCGGCCCCTGCACCTGCGCCACCATCTTGCGCGTGCGTTCGGCGTCGTCGGCCAGCGAAGTCAGCGGCAGCTCGACCGCGCGGATGGCCGTGTGGCCCTTGCGCAGCAGCTCCACGATGACGTTGTGCCAGTGCGCCGCACCACCCCAGAAACCATGGACCAGGACGACCGTCGGTTTGTTGTTGCTCATGATTCGCCACCTTCCAGTGAAGAAATAAGACACCGGGCCGCCGGAATGACGGGCCGGGAAAGTCTTATACGCCTGCGCCCTGCCCGCGCTGTGACAAGACCCTCAGCCCGTGCGCACCAGCCCCTGCAGCGCCTCGAGCGACAGCAGCACGATGCGCCCGTAGCCCAGCGACACCACGCCTTCGGTGGCCAGCGCATTGAGCTCCTTGGACAGCGTCTGGCGTGTCACGCCGAGCATCATGGCCAGCGCCTCCTGCGACAGCATGAGTTCGTGCCGCAGGTGCACCGACTGCGTGGCGTCGCCGCGCGCCAGCACCAGCAGCCGGTGCGCCACGCGCGCGCGCAGGCTGCGCAAGGTCGCGTCTTCGGCCAGGCCGTAGAGCATGCGCACGCGCGCGGCCAGCATGGCCGCGATGGCGTTGGAAAACACCACGTCGCGCATCTGCCGCACGAAGGCCTCGGGCGGCACCACCAGCAGGTCGAGCGCTTCGAGCGCGGTGGCGTCGTGCGTGCGCGGCGAGCCGTCGATGAGCGTGATCTCGCCGAACCAGTTGCCCGGCTCCAGCACCGCCAGGATGGCCTCGCGCCCGTCCTGGCGCAGCGACGAGATCTTGATCGTGCCCGCCACCAGCCCGTAGAAGCCGCCGCCCGCCGCATGGATCGGGTCGCCCTGGCGGAACACCATGGTGCCGCGCCGCACATGCAGCAGCTCGGCCGCGCCCAGCAGCGCGTCGCGCTGTGCGCGCGGCATGCTGGTGAACCAGGGGTTGCCGTCGAGCGCGGCGCGGTGCGCGGCCGACAGGCGCGGCTTGGTCGAGGTGGCCATAGAGGGAAAAAAGGCGCCTGAGGCGGGTTTACCAGAACCTCGCATTGTCAAATTCTTGACAGTTGAAGGTCAAGCGCAGGTCTACAGTGGCCGCCATCCCCCAAGAACGGAGACCCCACACGATGAACGCACGGGCAAGTTTCAAGCGCATGCAGGACAGCACGCGCGAAGACTGGCAACTGATCGGCGGCGAGTTCATGCAGTTCGCGGGCGGCCTGCCCGCGCGCGTGATCAAGCACCTGCAGATCCTCGAAGGCGACTACGGCGGCTTTCCGGTCGACCGCTACACGCACTCGCTGCAGACCGCCACGCGCGCGCTGCGCGACGGCCGCGACGAGGAGTACGTGGTGTGCGCGCTGCTGCACGACATCGGCGACACGCTGGGCAGCTTCAACCACCCCGACATCGCCGCCGCCATCCTCAAGCCCTTCGTGAGCGAGGCCAACCACTGGATGGTGCAGAACCACGGCATCTTCCAGGGCCACTACTTCTTCCACCACATCGGGCTGGACCGCGACATGCGCGACAGCTTCAAGGACCACCCGCACTACGAGCGCACGGCCGAGTTCTGCGCGCTCTACGACAACCCGGCCTTCGACCCCAAGGCCGAGACCCTGCCCATCAGCGAGTTCGAGCCCATGCTGCGCCGCCTGATGGCGCAGCCCAAGCAGAGCGTCTACAAGACGGTGCTGCAAGAGCCGACCACCGCTTGATCAAGACAAAGGACACCCGATGAACGCCACCTCCGCCTCCGAAATCCAGAAGCTCGTCTCCGCCGAAGAATGGCAGCTGCGCGTCGACCTCGCCGCCTGCTACCGCCTGGTGGCGCTGTACGGCTGGAGCGACCTCGTCTTCACGCACATCAGCGCGCGCGTGCCCGGCCCCGAGCACCACTTCCTGATCAACCCCTACGGCCTGATGTTCGACGAGATCACGGCCTCCAGCCTGGTCAAGGTCGACCAGCAGTGCAACAAGATCATCGACTCGCCCTACCCCGTGAACCCGGCCGGCTTCGTGATCCACAGTGCCGTGCATGCCGCGCGCGAAGACATCCAGTGCGTGCTGCACACCCATACCCGGGCCGGCATCGCCGTGAGCGCGCAGAAGAACGGCGTGCTGCCCATCAGCCAGCAGTCGACCTTCGTGCTGGCCTCGCTGGCCTACCACGACTACGAGGGCGTGGCCTTCCGCGACGACGAAAAGCCGCGCCTGCAGGCCGACATGGGCCACGCCAACTTCCTCATGCTGCGCAACCACGGCCTGCTGACCTGCGGCAAGACCATTGCCGACGCCTTCCTTTCGATGTACACCTTCGAGAACACCTGCCAGATCCAGATCGCCGCGCAGGCCGGCGGCGGTGAACTCACGCACGTGGACCCGAGGATCATCGACGGCGTGGGCCAGGCCATGAAGGTGCAAAGCGGCGGCTTGGGCGGCATGTTCGTCTGGCCTTCGCTGATCCGCAAACTCGACCGCATCGACGACAGCTACAAACAATAAGACGCGTCGACCCCGGTTTTGTACGGCTGCCAGCGCCCGCGCGACGGGTGCCGGCAGCCATTTTTTTAAGCGCGTTCAAGAAGAACGACAGAGGAGACAACACCCCATGGACACCACGCTCATCGTGACCCGGTTCCTGTTCGGCGCGCTCGCGCTCGTGATGTTCGGGCTGGGGCTGTCGCTCTCGCTCGAAGATTTCCGGCGCCTGTTCAAGCACCCGAAGGCCGTGACCATCGCGCTCGTGCTGCAGGTCATCGGCCTGCCGCTGGCCTGCTACGCGATCATCGTGGGCTTCGGCCTGTCGCCGGTGTTCGCCATCGGGCTGATGCTGCTGGCGGCCTCGCCGGGCGGCATCTCGGCCAACCTGTTCTCGCACCTGTTCGGCGGCAACGTGGCGATGAACATCTCGCTCACGGCCGTGAACACGCTGCTGTCGATCGTCACGCTGCCGCTCATCGCCAACTGGGCCATCGGCCATTTCGCGCAAAGCGGCCAGGTGGTGCCGCTGCAGACGCGCAAGCTGGTCGAAGTGATCGCCATCGTGCTGGTGCCGGTGGCCATCGGCATGGTGGTCGCGTCGCGAAAGCCCGGCTTCGCGGCGCGCATGGAAAAGCCGACCAAGATCTTCAGCGCCGTGGTGCTCGCGGTGGTCACGGTGCTGGCCATCGCCAACGAGTGGAAGAACATCACCACCACCTTCGCCGAGATCGGCGTGCCGGTGCTGCTGTTCAACCTCGTGAGCCTGCTGGCGGGCTACTACCTGAGCCGCGCCGCCGGCCTGGACAAGCCGCTGGCCACCGCCATCAGCTACGAGATCGGCATCCACAACTCCACGCTGGCCATCTTCATCGCGGTGAGCGTGCTCGGGAGCTTTCCGCTCGCGCTGCCGGCCGCCATCTACTCGGTCGTGATGTACATCACCGCCCCACTGTTCGGATGGCTGTTGCTGCGGCGCGGCCAGCCCGCCGCCGTGCCTGCGCCATGATGCGCGCATGGAACTGAGACAACTGCGCTACTTCGTCAAGGTCTGCGAGCTGCGCAGCATGGGCCGCGCGGCGGTGGAGCTGGGGGTGGTCACCTCGGCGCTGAGCCAGCAGATCAGCCGGCTCGAAAGCGAACTCTCGACCCGGCTGCTGCGCCGCCATTCGACGGGCGTCATGCCCACCGACGCGGGCCTGGCCTTCCTGCACCAGGCGCAGCTCACCTTGCGCCACGCCGACGACGCCGTGCGCGCGGCGCAGCAGGCGCGGCTGTCGGGCCATGTGAGCGTGGGCCTGGCGCCCACCACCGCCACCGTGCTGGGCGTGCCGCTCATGCAGGCCATGCAGGCGCGCTACCCCGAGGTGCGGCTGCACATGGTCGAGGCGCTGTCGGGCCACCTCACGACCATGCTGCACGCGCGCCAGCTCGACCTGGCCGTGCTGTTCCAGACCGACACGCCGCGGCGCTGGAGCGTGTCGCCGCTGCTGGCCGAAAAGCTCTTCGTGATCGCGTCGCCCACCCTCACGCCGCGCCCCACGGGCAAGAAGGTGCGCCTGTCGCAACTGGCCGAGGTGCCGCTGATCCTGCCCAGCGGCAGCCACGGCCTGCGCGCCACGCTGATGGCCGCCTTTGCGCGGGCGCGCGTGGCGCCGCGCATCGTGGCCGAGGTCGACGGCCTGGCGCTGCTGATGGACGCGGTGCGCGCCGGCCACGGTGCCACCATCCAGCCCGGCGCCGCCACGGCGCGACACGACCGCGACGACCTCGAACTCACGCAGATTTCGGACGCGCACGTGGGGCGCCGCAACCTGCTCGTGAGCCTGTCGGACGACGAGCTCTCGCCCGCCGCGTTGGCCGCGCGCGTGGTGGTGGCCGAAACGGCGCGCACGCTGGTCAGCGAAGGCCGCTGGGCCGGTGCAAGTCTTCTCGAAAACTGAACACCTGTTGCCTCTTTCGGCCTTTCGCGTGAAGGCCTCGCTCCCTAAAGTCTCCTGCATTCCAAGGAGACCCACGAGTGATAGACGTACTGGTTGTCGGTGGCGGCAATGCCGCGCTGTGCGCCGCGCTGATGGCGCGCGAAGCTGGCGCTTCGGTGCTGCTGCTGGAGGCCTCGCCCAAAGAATGGCGTGGCGGCAATTCGCAGCACACCCGCAACCTGCGCTGCATGCACGACGCACCGCAGGACGTGCTGGTCGAGGCCTACCCTGAAGAGGAGTACTGGCAAGACCTGCTGAAGGTGACCGGCGGCCTCACCGACGAGCGCCTCGCCCGCCTCGTGATTCGCGCCTCGTCCAACTGCCGCGACTGGATGCGCCGCCACGGCGTGCGCTTCCAGCCGCCGCTGTCGGGTGCACTGCATGTGGCGCGCACCAACGCCTTCTTCATGGGCGGCGGCAAGGCGCTCGTCAACGCCTACTACCGCAGCGCCGAAGCGCTCGGCGTGCAGATCCGCTACGACACGCCCGTGGCCTCGGTCGAACTCGACGGCGAGCGCTTCGTGGCCGTGCGCACCGAGGCCGGCGAGCGCATCGCAGCCAGGAGCTGCGTGCTGGCCTCGGGCGGTTTCGAATCGAACCGCGACTGGCTGCGCGAGGCGTGGGGCCGGAACGAGCGCGGCGAATGGCCGGCCGACAACTTCCTCATCCGCGGCACGCGCTTCAACCAGGGCGTGCTGCTCAGGCACATGATCGACGCGGGCGCCGACAGCATCGGCGATCCGTCGCAGGGCCACATGGTCGCCATCGACGCGCGCGCGCCGCTGTACGACGGCGGCATCTGCACGCGCATCGACTGCGTGTCGCTCGGCGTGGTGGTCAACCGCGACGCGCAGCGCTTCTACGACGAGGGCGAGGACTTCTGGCCCAAGCGCTATGCGATCTGGGGCCGGCTCGTGGCGCAGCAGCCGGGGCAGATCGCCTGGTCGGTCATCGACCAGCAGGCGGTCGGCCGCTTCATGCCGCCGGTGTTCCCCGGCACGCAGGCGAACACGCTCGGCGAACTGGCGCAGAAGATCGGCCTGGACGAAGCCACCTTCGTGCGCACCGTGCAGGACTACAACGCCGCCTGCCGCGTCGGCCGCTTCGACCACACGGCGCTGGACGACTGCCACACCGAAGGCCTCGCGCCCGCCAAGACGCACTGGGCGCGCCCGATCGACACAGTGCCCTTCCATGCGTATCCGCTGCGCCCCGGCATCACCTTCACGTACCTCGGCCTGAAAGTGGACGAGACCGCCGCCGTGCGCTTCGGTGGACGCCCGAGCCCCAACCTCTTCGTGGCCGGCGAAATGATGGCCGGCAACGTGCTGGGCAAGGGCTACACGGCCGGCGTGGGCATGAGCATCGGCACGGCCTTCGGGCGCATCGCCGGCACGCAGGCGGCGAAGGCCGCCAAGAACGTTTCGAAGAATTCCCCGGAGACCGCCCTTGCAGCAGCTCACTGACCTCGTCGCACGCGCCCGTGCGGATGCCGATGGCATCGGCAGCACCCCGTCGCCATCGCAGCGCGTGATCCCGATCCAGCCCGCCCTGCCGCTGACTGCTTCCGAGGGCGAGGTCGCGCGCATCCTGCAGATCTGCAACGCCTGTCGCTACTGCGAAGGCTTCTGCGCCGTGTTCCCCGCCATGACGCGCCGGCTCGAGTTCGGCAAGGCCGACACGCACTACCTCGCCAACCTGTGCCACAACTGCGGCGCCTGCCTGCATGCCTGCCAGTACGCGCCGCCGCACGAGTTCGCCGTGAACGTGCCGCAGGCGATGGCGCAGGTGCGCCTGCAGACCTACCACGACTACGCCTGGCCGCCTGCGATGGGTGCGCTCTACAAGCGGGCCGGGCTCACCGTCGCATTGGCGCTGGCAGGCGGGCTCGCGCTGTTCCTCGTGCTGGCCGTGGCGATGGCTGGTTCGCTCGTGCACGCGCCGCTCGCGGGCAACTTCTACGCGATCTTTCCGCACAACTTCCTGGCACTGGTGTTCGGCGCGGTGTTCCTGTTCGTGATGTTCGCGCTGGCCATGGGCACGCGCCGCTTCTGGCGCGAGGTCTCGCCCGCGAACGACCCGGGCAACGCGCCCGACCTACCGGGCGTGCGCCGCGCAGCCAGCGCCGAAGCCGCCCACGACGCGCTGCGCCTGAAGTACCTCGATGGCGGCCATGGCGAAGGCTGCAACAACGCCGACGACCGCTTCACGCTCTGGCGCCGGCGCTTCCATCACTTCACCTTCTACGGCTTCATGCTGTGCTTCGCCTCCACCTGCGTGGCGACGCTGTACCACTACCTGTTCGACCTGCACGCGCCCTATGCGCTCACGAGCCTGCCCGTGCTGCTGGGCACCACGGGCGGCATCGGCCTCGTGATCGGACCCGTCGGCCTGTTGTGGCTCAACCTGCGGCGCCACGCCGCGCACGGCGACGTGGCGCAGCGGCCGATGGACCGCGGCTTCATCGCGCTGCTGTTGCTCACGAGCCTCACGGGCCTGGCCCTGCTCGCGTGGCGCGACACGCGCTTCATGGCGCTGCTGCTGGCGGTGCACCTGGGCGTGGTGATGGCGCTCTTTCTCACGCTGCCCTACGGCAAGTTCGCGCACGGCATCTTCCGCTGCGCGGCGCTCCTGAAGTTCGCGATCGAGAAGCGCCTGCCCAGCCGATTGCGGCTGGGTGCAGACTGACCGACATGGCCTGAAGCGGCCGGGGTCGGACAAGGCCCTACGCCCAAGGCGGAAACCCGCTGGCCGGGGCGGGCGGGGGTTGTCTGCAGAATAGGCGGCCATGCATGTTCGAAAAGCCGCCGTTCTCGCCCTCGTCCTGTCCGCCCTCTCCCTCCCCGCCATCGCGGCGTCCGTTCCGAAAAACCTCCAGCCCTCCGACGCCGCCGAAGCCCGCATCGAATCGCTGATCGCGCGCATGACGCTGCAGGAAAAGGCCGGCCAGCTCAGCCTCTACGGCCCGGCCGACATCAACATCCCGAACAACCCGCAGGCCGGCTGGCGCAACGGGCAGCAGGAGACCGAGGACGTGCGCAACGGGCGCCTCACGGGCCTGTTCAACAACGCCGGCCTCGAAGGCAAGCGGCGGCTGCAGCAGGTGGCGGTGCGCGAGTCGCGGCTGGGCATTCCGCTGATCTTCGGCGCCGACGTGATCCACGGCTTTCGCACGATCTTCCCGATGCCGCTGGCCGAGGCCTCGAGCTGGGAACCCGCGCTGGCCGAGCGCACCGCGCGCGCGGCGGCGGTCGAGGCCACGGCCGACGGCTTTCGCTGGACCTTCGCGCCCATGGTCGACATCGCGCGCGATGCGCGCTGGGGCCGTGGCCTCGAAGGCGTGGGCGAAGACCCGTACCTGGCGCGCCAGTTCGCGGCGGCGCGCGTGCGCGGCTTCCAGGGCAGCAACCTCGCGAACGCCGATTCGATGCTGGCCACGCCTAAGCACTTCGCGGCCTACGGCGCGGCCGAGGGCGGGCTCGACTACAACACGAGCGAAATCTCCGAGCGCACGCTGCGCGAGGTCTACCTGCCGCCGTTCCGTGCGGCGATCGATGCGGGCGCGCTGTCGGTCATGAGCGCCTTCAACGAGATCGGCGGCGTGCCCTCGACCGCCAACCCCGCGCTGCTCACCGGCGTGCTGCGCGACGAGTGGAAGTTCAAGGGCTTCGTGGTGTCCGACTACACGGCCGACGAGGAGCTCATCGAACACGGTCACGCTGCCAACGGCCGCGAGGCCGCCAAGCTGGCCTTCATGGCCGGCACCGACGTGAGCATGCAAAGCGGCCTGTACATCCGCCACCTGCCCGACCTCGTGGCCTCGGGCGAGGTGCCGATGGCGCGGCTCGACGAGGCCGTGCGGCGCGTGCTGCGGGTCAAGCTCAAGCTCGGCCTCTTCGACGACCCGATGCGCGGCCTCGACGGCCCGCCGGCCGCGCAGCGCGTGGAGAACCCCGAGTTCATCGCGCTGGCCCGCGAGAGCGCGCGCCGTTCCATCGTGATGCTGAAGAACGAGGGCCAGCTGCTGCCGCTCGCGAAAACCGGCCCGCAGAAGATCGCGCTGATCGGCCCCTTCGCCGAGGGCACGAAGGACCTGATGGGCTCCTGGAGCCTGTTCCCGGGTCAGTCCGCGCCCGTGGGCATCGACGAAGGCCTGCACGCTGCGCTTGGCACCGAGGCCTCGCGATTGACCGTCACGCGCGGTGCGAACGTCGAATCGCCGCTGCCCGGCGGCATCGAGGCCGCCGTGGCCGCCGCGCGCGAGGCCGACGTGGTGGTGCTGGCCATCGGCGAGAGCCAGAAGATGTCGGGCGAGTCGCGCTCGCGCAGCGACATCGGCCTGCCGCAGGCCCAGCAGGACCTGGCCGAGGCCGTGGCCGCCACGGGCAAGCCGGTGGTCGTGCTGCTGAGCAACGGCCGCGCGATGGCGCTCAAGGGGGCCGTGCGCAATGCGCGCGCCATTCTCGTGACCTGGTTCCTCGGCGTGCAGACCGGCCACGCGATCGCCGACGTGGTGTTCGGCGACGCCAACCCCTCGGGCCGCCTGCCCGTGAGCTTTCCGCAGACTGCGGGCCAGGTGCCCTACTACTACGCCCACAAACGCACCGGCCGCCCCTCGCCCGAAAGCGCGCCGGGCACGGCCTTCAAGACCCGCTACCTGGACGCGACGAACGAGGCGCTGTACCCCTTCGGTTTCGGCATCGGCTATGCGCCGGTGCGCTACGACCAGGTCGAGCTGAGCACGGACCGCCTCGCCATTGGCAATACCCTGCGCGTGCGCGCGACCGTCACCAACACGGGGACGCGCGAGGCGGAAGAAGTGGTGCAGCTGTACCTGGCGCAGCGCGCTGCGAGCGTGACGCGGCCGGTGCGCGAGCTGAAGAATTTCCGCAAGGTGCGGATTGCGCCGGGGGCATCGGAGGTGGTCGAGTTCACTGTCGGCAATGACGACCTGCAGTTTCTGGGGCGGGACATGAAGCCTGTGATCGAGCCGGGCGAGTTCGACTTGTGGGTCGCGCCTTCTGCGGCTGGCGGGATTCAGAAGCGCTTCGTGTTGACGCGGGAGTGAGTTTTTTTCAGGGCACGTGCACAGGCCACCGGGTACTTCCCTCCGCGAATGTCCCCCGGGCTTCGCCCTCCTCCTTGATTTCGCTGCGGGAAGCACCCAGTGTCCTGCGCACGGGAAGCGGCGGTGGTGTGCTGGCCAATCAACGACCCCACTGATGACGATCACGTCGATGGGGTGCCTTGCGCAGCGAAATCAAGGAGGAGGCCGAAGGCCGGGGGACATTCGCGGAGCAAGGTACCCCGTCGGCGGGATCGTCGCCCTGAACAAGCTCAGTCGAACACCCCCGTGAACGCCACCCGGCTCACCACGCCCGAGCTGCTCGCGCCGACACCCAGCGTCACGCTGTAGCGCCCATCCTGCGAGGTGCGGCGGATCGATCCGCCCATGGCACTTTCACTGCGGAAGTTGCCCAGCCCCACGGCATAGCTGATCTTCCCAGGCACGACCGGCGCAGCCTCCATGGCGGCAACGCCTGCAATACCGGCATAAGCACGCCGCGCGTTCTCGTCCATCTGGCTTTGCAGTCGCGCAGCAGTGAAGTCGGTGTAGGCCTTGCCCAGCGGCAGTCCTTGCGCAGCGACGCTGTCGGTGTAGGCGTTGGCAGTGCTCACGCCCTGCTGCACCATGCCTTGCACCTGGCCCACGTTGGTCGCGTCATCGGGCGCGCTACCGGGCGCCACGCCGGTGAGCTGGCGGTTGCCCAGCGCCACTTCGCCGGTCGACGACTGCAGCCCGCTCATGCCCACGGCCACGTAGTTCGACTGCGCGCCGCGCGTGGTCGTGCTGCCCGCGCCGAGCGCCACGCTGTTGGCATGCGAGGCCGATGCGTTGCTGCCGAGGGCAATGGCGTTGTCGGCGCTCGCGCGCGCGGCGCTGCCCAGCGAGATCGCCTGGTTCGCGTTCACGTACACGCCGGCGTCGGCACCGATCGCGATGTTGCCGCTGCCCATGACGTTCTGGCCTGCGCCGCTGCCCTGCGCGATGTTGTGGCTGCCCACCACGCCCTGGCCGGCCGCCGTGCCGAGCGCCAGGTTCTGGTTGCCCTGCACGCCGCCGCCCGCGGCCTGGCCCATGGCCACGTTGTTGCTGCCCGCCACCTGCGCGCCGGCCATCTGCCCCGAGGCCTGGTTGCCCGAGCCGGTGACGCCACTGCCCGCGCCCTGCCCCGTGGCCAGGTTGTTGCTGCCGGTCACGTTGCGACCCGCATCGCCGCCGTAGGCCTGGTTGGCGTTGCCGGTCACGTTGCGCCCGGCGTTGCTGCCGTAGGCCTCGTTGCCGTTGCCCTTCACGTCGGTGCCGGCCCAGAAGCCGACGGCGTTGTTGTAGTCGCCGGTCACGTTCTGGCCCGCGCTGCGGCCCATCGACTGGTTCCAGCCGCCGACCACGTTGGTGCCCGCGTAGTAGCCGATGGCCTGGTTGGCGTTCTTGCCCGACACGCCGGTGCCGGCGCCCTCGCCGATGGCCAGGTTCCAGTTGGTGCTGACGTTGTTGCCCGCGCCCTTGCCGAAGGCCAGGTCGTTGCTGCCCGTGACACCGGTCGTGCCGGCCTTGTCGCCGATGCCCAGGTTGCCCTTGGCCGGGTCCCAGGTGATCGGCTGGGCCGAGGCGATGCCCATGCCGGCCACCGAGCCGAGGGCCACGGCCAGCCCGAGCAGGGTGTGCGTGCTGTTCTTGCGCTTCATGACGTTCAGGCCTTCAGGTGCAGGGCCATGGCCGGATCGCTCACGCCGGGCTTGCCGGTCTCGACGCGGCCCGCGAAGCGGCGCTCGGTGTGCCCGGCGCTGACGGTGAAGTCGTACCAGTAGCCGCTCTTGTCCAGGCTCCAGTGCAGCATGCCGGTGGAGCCCGGTGCGACCTCGAGCGTCCAGGGGCCGTCGTTGCGGTACGCGTTGGCCGTCACCGTGACCTTGCCGGCCGCCTTGCCGTTGTTGTGCACCTTCAGGTAGACCTGCCCGTCGACCGGCTCGTAGCAGACCTGCACCTCGGGCTTGAAGCCGGCGGTGTCGAAGGCCAGTGCGTCGCCCTGGAAACTGCGCACGTAGCCGTTGGTGCTGTAGACCCACAGGTCGTACTTGCCGCTGTCGCTGGCGCCGGTGTTCCAGTAGTCGGCCAGCTGCTTGCCGGCCTCGACCGTGTAGCGGCGCGGGATGCGGTCCAGGTGCAGCTTGTCGTAGACATGGAACACGGCGCCCTGCGTGCCGGAGTTCACGAACACCAGTTGCACGAGGCCGCGCGGCTCGACGCGTGCGCTGGTGTGCAGCTCGTAGGGCAACGCGCGCGAGAAACGCGTGCCGGTCTCCTGGTACAGCGGCTGCGGCGTGGCGGGGGCGTTCCTCACGGGGGCCGTGGGCAGCAGCCGCTGCGCCGCATTGATCGCGGGGAAGTTGCTCGTGTCGGGCAGCTTGGGAACGACCGGATCGTTCGGGCTCACGAAGTCGAAGCAGGTCGTGAGGTCGCCGCACACGGCGCGGTGCCATGGGCTGATCGCATCCACCGTGATGTCGAAGCGCTTCTCGAGGAAGCGGCCCACCGAGGTGTGGTCGAACACCTGCGAGTTGACCCAGCCGCCCTTGCTCCACGGCGACACCACGTACATCGGCACGCGCGAGCTCAGGCCCCAGGGGCGGATCTTGCCGGTGGTGGTGTTGTCGGCGGCGGCCAGGTAGCTGCCCACCGAGGCGTCGAAGTACTCGCCCTCCAGCGGCACGGTCGACTTGCCCATGAGCGTGCCGTTGGCGTCGTACGAGGGCACGGCCGGCATGGCCAGGTGGTCGAAGAAGCCGTCGTTCTCGTCGAAGGTCACGAACAGCGCGGTCTTGCTCCACACGGCCGGGTTGGACGTGAGCGCGTCCAGCACGTCGGCGATGAAGTCGGCCGCGCCGGCCGTGCCTTCGCTGCTGCCGGGGTGCTCGGCCAGCGCCTGCGTGGGCAGCACCCACGAGACGTCCGGCAATTTGCCCGTCATCACGTCCTGCTTGAGCTGGGCCAGGAAGTTGGTGGCGCCGTCGGCCGTGTCGGGGCCGCCCGTGAGGCCGTGCTCATAGATCGGCGAGCCCGGCTGCGCGGTGCGAAAGCTCTCGAAGGCCAGGCAGCCGTGCATGGCGCCCGTCCAGTTGTTGTTCATGTTCTGGTAGATGTGCCAGCTCACGCCCTTCTTCTGCAGCAGGTCGGGCAGCGTGTCCCACTTGAAGGCGTTGTTGACGTACTTGTAGTTGTAGTCGCCCGTGATCGGGTCTTTCTGGCCGGAGCCGTCGGCCTCCTGCGGGCGGTTCGCCACCCAGTTGGACGGCTTGGGCCAGCAGCGGGAGTTCACGGGTTCGGAGTCGGTGTCGGTGCTGTTGATGCCCTTCTTGCGCAGCTCCGGGTTGAAGTTGGAGCCCGACCAGAACACGATGCGGTTCGGGTCGGTGCCGGTGAGGATGGAGCAGTGGTAGCCGTCGCACACCGTGAAGGCATCGGCCAGCGCGAACTGGAACGGGATGTCTTCGCGCAGGTAGTAGCCCATCGTGGCCTGGTTCTTGAACTGGATCCAGCGGTCCATCTTTCCCTGGTTCCAGGCAGCTTGCTGGTCGGGAAAGTTGTGCGGCGTGCCCGAACCGATCAGCGCGTTGGCAATCGTCGAGTCGCGGCGGAACGGCGGAATCTCCGCGCCGCCCGCGGGGTTCGACTGGAAGTACACCGACTTGCCGTTGGCCAGCGGAATCGGAAAGCGGTCGCCGAAACCGCGCACGCCGCGCAAAGTGCCGAAGTAGTGGTCGAAGCTGCGGTTCTCCTGCATCAGGATCACGACGTGCTTGATGTCCTTGATGGTGCCGGTGTCGACGGCGGCCTCGACGGCGAGCGCCTTGCGGATCGTGGGCGGCAGCAGGGTGAGGGCCGAGGCCGCGCCGACGGCGCCGGCCGACTTGCGGAAGAAATCGCGACGGTTGGAGGGGTTCATGGGGAGTCTTTCAACGCGAGGACAAAAAACAGAAAAAAGGAAGGCGTGTGGATGAAGGCGGCGCGCGGCTCAGGGCGCGCACTTCAGCGCCGGCGTCGGGGCGGGTGGCTCCGGCGTGGTGGTCGGGGGCGTGGGGCCGGTGGGCGGCAGCACCGGCAGGCCGCCGCCACCGCCCCCTCCGCCGCCGCACGCGGCGAGGCTCAGGCACAGGAGAAAGCCCGCCGCAGCGAGGCCATACCGGGAAGAACGTGAGGTCATGAAGGTGTCCTTTTCTGGATCGAAGGGGCGTGGGAAGAAAAGCAGGGCGAAGCCGGGCCGTGCAGGCCTCGAAGGGCTTGCACCGGCACGGGAAGAAACGGGGAGAACTCGGGTGCCCGAAGTGGGCGGATGGGTGGGTGTCAGCGCTCAGGCATAGCGGCTGCGCATCCGGGCTGCGACCCTGTCGAGCACGAGCACCGTGAGGAAGATCGCGATCAGGATCGTTCCGACGTGCGCGTAGTTGTACATGTCGTAGCGGCCCTTCAGCTCCTGGCCGATGCCGCCCGCGCCCACCAGCCCGACCACGGTGGCCATGCGCACGTTGCGGTCGAGGATGTAAAGCGTGTAGGCGATGAACTGCGGCATCACCTGCGGCAGCACCGCGAAGCGCATCACCTTCAACTTGTTCGCGCCGATCGCACGCAGTGCCTCCTGCGGCTTGTCGTCGGCGGTCTCGATGTCTTCGGCGTAGAACTTGCCGAGGAAGCCCGCCGAATGCAGCGCCAATGCGAGCACGCCGGCAATGGGACCGAAGCCATAGGCCAGCACCAGGAACAGCGCACTCACCAGCTCGGGCACCGCGCGGAACATGCCGACCACGCCGCGCGCCAGCGTATAGACGGCGCGGTTCGGCGTGTAGTTCTTCGCGCTGCACCAGGCCAGCGGCGCGCTCAGCACGATGGCCAGCAACGTCGCCCAAATGGCGATCTCGAAGGTCTCCAGCATCTTCACCGCCACGTGCCAGAGGTAGCCGAAGGGCTCGACCAGCACCTCGCGCCGGTCGACCACCTCTTCCATCTGCAACGTCTGCGGATTGAGCTTGGGCTGGCGCGATTCCTCCATCTCGACATGCGAGAACCACGGCAGCCGCTCGCGGTCGAAGCCCTCGATGCGCGACACCTCGGTGCGCTCCGACACCTGCGGCGGAAAGAGCGACCTGGCGATGGTGCCCAGGCCCGACAGCACCTGCGACTGATCGCGCAGGCCGACGGCCGCAAGCACGCCCTCGCCCGTGAGCGACAGCATGCGGCCCATTTCCACGCGCTGGCCGGCGAAGAAGCCGACCACCACCACGAGCAGCAGCACGGCGAGGCTGCGGGCGCCGAAGGGGCGCGGCAGCGCCCAGGCGGATGCGGGGCGGCTCATGGCACCAGCTCCAGCGCGCCGGCATGCAGCGGCAGCGGCGCTTCGGGCGCGGGCCGCGCGGGCGCCGGCGTGCGGCCGTAGACCGCGTCGAACACCTTCGGGTCGAAGGCCGCGGGCGCGCCGTCGAACACCACCGCGCCGTGGCGCAGCGCGACGATGCGATCGGCGAACTCGCTGGCCAGCTCGATCTGGTGCAGGCTGCACAGCACCGTGGTGCCGCGCTCGCGCGCCTGCGTGCGCAGCAGCGACAGCACGTCGTGGCTGGTCTGCGGGTCGAGGCTGGCCACGGGTTCGTCGGCCAGCACCAGCGGCGGCTCCAGCATGAAGGCGCGCGCGATGCCCACGCGCTGCTGCTGGCCGCCCGAGAGCTCGCTCACGCGGCGCAGCAGGTGCTGCTCCTGCAGCCCGACCGATTCGATCAGCGCGCAGGCCTTGGCACGCTGCGCATCGGTGAACAGGCCGAGCAGCGCGCGCCATGTCGGCACCGCGGGCAGCGCGCCGGCCAGCACGTTGTCGGCCACCGTGGAACGCAGCACCAGGTTGAACTGCTGGTGGATCATGCCGATGCGCGGGCGGATGCGGGCCAGCGAGTGGGCGGCAATCTGCACGCCCTCAACCTGCACCGCGCCCTGCGTGGGTTTGACCAGCCCGTTGGCCATGCGCAGCAGCGTCGACTTGCCCGCGCCCGAGGCGCCCAGCACCACGCAGAACTGCCCCGCCGGCACCTGCAGCGACACGCCGTCGAGCGCGCGCGTGCCATCGGCGTAGTGCATGGCGACCGATTCGAAATTCAGCATGGCGACGCTCAACGCTCGGCGGACTTGGCGAGGATGCGGCCCTTGAGCTCGTCGGTCAGCAGGCCGAGCTTTTCGGCGGCGACGTTGAACTCGGCTTCCGAGAACTTGGTGTCGTAGCCGTCGATCTTGCCGCCGCCGTAACCGCGGATCATGTCGGGCGTGACGCCGGGGGCCTTGTTCACGGTCTGGAAGGCGTCTTTCAGCTTCGCCTTCAGCGGCTCGGGCAGCTTCGAGTTGAGTGCCAGCGGCGGGTACGGAATGGGCATGCTGCGTGCCACCACCTTCACCGTCTTCGGGTCGACCACGCCCTGCTTCACGGCCTTCTCGTAGGAGTCGAAAGAGAGCGAAGCCACATCGACCTGGTCTTGCACCAGCGCGGCCAGGCTGCTGGCGTGGCTGCCGGTCATGCGGATGGCGCCGAGGTCCTTGGCCGGGTCCATGCCGGCATCGAGCAGCATCGCGACCTGGAAGGTGAAGCTCGAGGCCGAGTTGACGTCGCCGAAGGCCACGCGCTTGCCCTTGAGGTCCTTGACCGAGGCGATGGGCGCGTTGGCCTTGGCGAACATGCCCGCGTAGTAGACCGAGGCGCCCTTCTCCACGCCCACGGCCAGCAGCTGCGCGCAGCCGCGCTTGTTCGCCTGCACATACGACACGGGGCCGAAGAAGGCGATGTCGGCGAGCTGGTTGCACATGCCCTCGACCACCGCGCCGTACGACTGGCCGACCTTGAGGTCGAAGTTCAGGCCGGTGCTGCGCGTGATGGCGTTGAACACCGGCGCGTAGTCGGCCTTGGTGCCCGACTCGGTGCCGCCGTCGGCCGGGATCAGCAGCACGCGCAGCGGCCGCTCGCGCGAGCCGTCGGCCACCGATTGGGCCTGTGCCGCCAGCGGCAGCGCGGCAGTCAGCGAGAGGGCGGCGGCCGCAAGGGCCAGAAGCTTTTTCATGGTCGGTTCCTTCGTTTGGAAAGCGGTGGGCGTGCGGTTGCAACGCCCCGATGAAGAGAACTTTAGGAGCCGCAGATGACAGGGAAATGAAATAAGCTCATTTCAAAATTCAAATATCACTGAGCAATATTCAATAGAATCCGCCGCCACGGCCGAGCCCCTCAAGACGGCCCCACTCCCGGAGATCCATGAGCACGCATCACACGACAACAGGGACCACGAACGCAGGCGCCGTCCATGCGCTGGCGCAGGCCCGCCACCTGCTGGTCGACCTCGACGGCACGCTGGTGCGCCAGCAGGAAGCCATCGACGGCGCGGCCCGCCTGCTGGCGCACTTCCACGACCGCTACGCCATCGTGTCCAACAACTCCACGCACACGGCGCAGGGCCTGTCGGTGCGGCTGCGCAAGCTGGGCCTGCGCGTGCCGCCCGAACGCATCGTGCTGGCCGGCGAGCTCGCGGTGCGCCAGCTGGCGCAGCAGCATCCGCAGGCGCGCGTGCTGCTGGCCGCCAGCCCTGCCCTGCAGCGCTACGCGCGCGCGCAGGGCTGCCGGCTGGTGTCCGCGGAGGCCGAGGCCGACGTCGTGCTGCTCGCGCTCGACATGCACTTCAGCCACGCGCGCCTGTCGGTCATCGCGAACGCACTGCGCCGCGGCGCCAGGCTGATGGTGACCAACGCCGACGCCACGCACCCGGGCCCGCACGGGCGCGTGGTGCCCGAGACGGGCGCGCTGCTCGCGGCCGTGGTCGCGGCCAGCGGCGTGCAGCCGTGGTGCGTGGTCGGCAAGCCTGCGCCGCTGCTGTTCGAGGAAGGCCTGCGCCGCCTCGGCGCGCACGCCGGGCGCACGGTGGTGGTCGGCGACAACCCATTGACCGACGGCGAAGGCGCCGCGCGGCTCGGCCTGGCCTGCGTGCTGGTGGGTGAATCGCCGGGGGCGGTGGCGCCCACGGTGGCCGGGCTGCTCGTGCCGCCCGTCTCAGAAGCAGTGGAACCCGCGCCTCAGTACCGTTTGAGCGAGAGCACGTCGAAGGTCTGGCGCAGCGTGCGCACCGAGGTGTCGTAGTCCGACAGCGCCAGGCAGGCGATCAGCACGTCGATGATCGCCAGCTGCGCCAGCCGGCTCGTCATCGCCTCGGTGCGGAAGTTGGTTTCGCGCGCCATGGTGAACAGCAGCACGTCGGCAAAGGCCTGGATCGGCGACTTGCCGAAGTTGGTGATGCACACCGTGGCCGCGCCCGCCTCCTTCGCGAGGCGCGTGGCCGTCACCGTCTCGTGCGTGCTGCCCGAATGCGAAATCGTCAGCACCGCCGTCTTCGCATTCGTGAGCGAGGCGCTGATGGCCTGCACGTGCGAATCGACCACCACCTTGGCATTGAGGCCGATGCGCAGCATGCGGTAGTGCGCGTCCTCGGCGATGGTGGCCGAGC
Organism: Variovorax sp. GW821-FHT09D04; assembly: GCF_059416405.1. Classification (NCBI taxonomy): domain Bacteria; kingdom Pseudomonadati; phylum Pseudomonadota; class Betaproteobacteria; order Burkholderiales; family Comamonadaceae; genus Variovorax; species Variovorax sp. GW821-FHT09D04. Next base: position 452,605 of record NZ_JBWKPA010000003.1, on the reverse strand, counting down.
TGCCGATGCCGTAGATCTCGATGCGCTCGGCCTTGCGAAACAGCTGCACCGCACGCTCCATCGCTTTCGCGTCGAGCATCGACTGCGTGTCGTGCAGCGTCTGCACGTTGCTCTGGAAGATCTTGCGGATCACCGCGTCGGCCTTGTCCTGCGGGTCGAGGTCTTCGTGGATGAACTGCACCGGCCGCACGATCTCCTGCGCCAGAGCGATCTTGATCTGCTGGAAGCCCGTGGCGCCGAGGTTCTTGCACAGGCCGACGATGCTGCCTTCGCTCGAACCGGTGCGCTCCGCCACCTCGCTCACCGACATGTGGACCACTTCGCGCGGGTTCTTCACGATGAAGTCGGCGATGCGCTGGCCCACGGGCCCCAGCGAGGACCACAGGGTTTCGATGCGCGCCAGCACGGCGGACACCGGAACGTCGGATGCCTCGGCGGCGGGCGCCGCGGCAGCCTTGCCGCCGGTGGACTTGGACGTGCGGGGAGTGCTGTTGCGCTTCATGGGCCGCGAGCTTACCCGCCCTCGATGGCGGTTTCACGCACGCGGCTGGCCAGGCTCATGCGGGGTCTTCTATATTCGGCCGTTCCTCATTCGGAATTGGCTGCCTTGTGGTGACCCCCCGCCCCCTCATCTCTCATGACCACCGCCCTCCCCATCGACCGCCGGCTGCAACTCATCTCCGACACCCAGGTCGAGATCTACTGGTTCGCATCGAACGGATTCCTTCGCGCGGTGCTGGGCACGCACGATGGCCCGCAATGCGCGCCATCGTTTCGCTACCGGGTACTGTCTGGCGACAGCATCGAGCTGATCGGCGCCGACGGCATCATCGACACGTGGACCCGCATCCGCATCGAGGGTGACCTGCTCCATGCCGAATCCGGCGGCAAGCCCAAGGCTTTCCGCATCGCACCCGAAACCGCCGAAGAGAGTTCCAAGCAATGAAAGTCAAACGACTGGTCGCCAACTTCGCGACGCAGGATGTGGCACGCGCACAGGTCTTCTACGCCGACGTGCTCGGCCTCGACCTGCTGATGGACCACGGATGGATACGCACCTACGGTTCACAGGCCGAGATGAGCGTGCAGGTCAGCTTTGCGTCTGAAGGCGGTTCGGGCACACCGGTGCCCGACCTTTCCATCGAAGTCGACGATGTCGACACGGCGCTTGCGCGCATGCGGGCTGCCGGCTTTGCCATCGAATACGGCCCGGTCGACGAACCCTGGGGTGTGCGCCGTTTCTATGTCCGCGATCCGTTCGGGAAGCTCGTCAACGTCCTTGCGCACGCAGCCTGACGCGCGACGTTCCAACGAAAAAACGGGCCCCAAGGGCCCGTTCGTTCTTCAGGCAGCCGATGCAGGCATCGGCTTGCCGCAGCGACCTGGCTTACAGGCCAGCCTGGCGCGTGAACGACACGCTGGGCTTCTTGTAAGCGGCCGGCACTTCGTCGCGGTAGAACGCGCGGCGGTCGAGGCTGGCGAGCGGGTCGTGGGCCTTGGCGACGGCTTCAGCGCGGATCGTCGAGCGGTCGGCGGTCGAGGTGAAGGTCTGTGCGCCGGCGGTGGCGCCGTCGCTGTACTCGTTGCCGGCACGGGCGGCGGCCACGGCTTGCGACGCGACTTCCGAACGCGAGAGGGTCGAGTTCACGGTGTGCACGCCGTCATAGGTTTCGGCGTGGGCACCGGCAACAGCCAGGAGCGAGAGCGCAACGGCGGCGAGGGTCTTCGAGGCATTCATTTCAATCTCCTTCAGGTGGTGTGTCGATGGGATGAAGTTTGAACCTGAAGCGCCCCAAAAAACGGCAGCAAAAGGAATCGCGGCGTTCACGGGATTGAAACAATCGCGCGCCGCCTGCGCATGCGATGCGGCGGCCGGCCCCCTCTCCCCCAGAGGGAACGCACGAAAAAGTTCTCGCTGCCGGCGTTCCTTGCATGCGCCCAACGCATGCAAGGAATGCACGCCGAACCCTCAGTGCGAGATCATCCAGGGCCGCCGCGACGGGGCCGATTTCGCACCGTTCGGCGCGGTCTGCGTGGCACTGCGCCGCGACGATCCCGAGCAGCAACCGCAGCCCGAGGGATGCCGCAGCCGCGCATAGTCGCGCGAGCTCGCGGGCTCATGCCGCGCGCGTTCGTTGGTGGCCATCGCGTGGCGCGTGTCGGCGGCCATCAGCGCCAGGCGCGGCGCGGCCGTGAACACGCGCGGCGAAGCCGTGCCGCAATCGGGGCAGGCGGCGGGCTCGTCGCGCTGGCCCGAAGGCCGCAGCGATTCGAAGCCGCCGCACTGCCCGCAGGCGTAGTCGTAGGTCGGCATGCGTACAGCCTTCTCTTCAGCGCAGGTCGTGCGACAGCGGCATGTCCACGCTGCCGTCGATGAACTTCACCGGCCCCGAGGCGTTCGGGTTGATGTCGAAGTCGAAGATGCCCGTGGGCAGCCACAGCGTGGCGCACGAATTCGGCACGTCGACCACGCCGCTGATGTGGCCCTGCACCGGTGCCGTGCCCAGGATCGAATAGGCCTGCGCGCCCGAGTAGCCGAACTTCTTCAGGTACTCGATGGCGTTCAGGCAGGCCTGGCGGTAGGCCACGTTCACGTCCAGGTAGTGCTGCTTGCCGCTCTCGTCGACCGAGATGCCTTCGAAGATCAGGTAGTCGTTGTACTGCGGCGTGATCGGGCTGGGCTTGAAGATCGGGTTCTTGATGCCGTACTTCGCCATGCCGCCCTTGATGAGCGTGACCTTCATGTGCACCCAGCCGGCCATCTCGATGGCGCCGCAGAAGGTGATCTCGCCGTCGCCCTGGCTGAAGTGCAGGTCGCCCACGCTCAGGCCCGCGCCGTCGACGTACACGGGGAAAAACACCTTCGAGCCGCGCGACAAATCCTTGATGTCGCAGTTGCCGCCGTGCTCGCGCGGCGGCACGGTGCGCGCGCCCTCCGCTGCGGCCTTCGCCCTCGCTTCACCGGTCATCTTGCCCATGTGGGCGGTGCCGGCGAACGGCGGGTTCGCAAGGCCGGGCACGCGGTCCGGGTCGGTGGCGATGAGCTTGCCTTCGCGTTCGTTCCACATGTCGAGCATGGGCTTGTCGGGCAGGCAGCCGATCAGGCCGGGGTGGATGAGGCCCGCGAAGTTCACGCCCGGAATGTGGCGCGAGCTCGTGAACATGCCCTTGAAGTCCCAGATCGATTTCTGCGCCTCGGGAAAGTGATCGGTGAGGAAACCGCCGCCGTTCTTCTTCGAGAAGAAGCCGTTGAAGCCCCACAGGCTGTCCTGCTTGGCGCCGATGTCCAGCAGGTCGACCACCAGCAGGTCGCCGGGCTCGGCGCCCTTCACGCCCACCGGGCCCGAGAGGTAGTGCACCGTGCTCAGGTCGATGTCGCGCACATCGTCGGCGCTGTCGTTGTTCTTGATGAAGCCGCCGGTCCAGTCGAAGGTCTCCAGTATGAAGTCGTCGCCCGGGTTGACCCAGCAGGCCATCGGAATGTCCGGGTGCCAGCGGTTGTGGATGTTCTCGTTCTCGGTGGGCGGCTTGGTCAGGTCGACCTTGATCAGCGTGTCCGTCATGTGCAGTGGCTCCTGGGGTTGTGGTTAGACAGAGAGATAGGCTTTGATGTGTTCCACATCGGTCTTGTCGCGCGCGGTCTCGTGCACGAGCCGGCCGCCTTCGATGACGAACAGCCGGTCGGCCACGTCCATCGCGAAGCTCAGCACCTGCTCGGACACGACGATGGTGATGCCGCGCAGCTTGCGGATCTCGTTGAGCGCCTTGGCGATGTCCTTGATGATCGAAGGCTGGATGCCCTCGGTGGGCTCGTCGAGCAGCAGCACCTTGGGGTCGGTGACGAGCGCGCGCGCAATGGCGAGCTGCTGTTGCTGGCCGCCGGAGAGGTTGCCGCCCTTGCGGCTTTTCATGTCCCACAGCACGGGGAACAGCGCGTAGATTTCCTCGGGGATGCGGCGGGTCTTCGAGTTCTCCAGGCCGGTCTGGATGTTCTCTTCCACCGTCAGCGTCGGGAAGATCATCCGGCCCTGCGGCACGTAGGCGATGCCCTTGGCCACGCGGCGAAAGCTCTCGTCGCGCGACACGTCCTGCCCCGCCACCTCGATGCGCCCGCTCTTGATCGGCAGCACGCCCATGAGGCTCTTGAACAGCGTGGTCTTGCCCATGCCGTTGCGGCCCATGATGGCGATGGTTTCGTTGGCATGGCCCACGAACGAGATGCCGTGCAGCGCCTCGCTCTGGCCGTAGGCGGTGTGCAGGTCGTCGACCTTCAGCATGATGGTGCTCATGGTTCAGTGGCCCAGGTAGACGTCGATGACCTTCGGGTCCGCCTGCACCTTCTCCATCGGCCCTTCGGCGAGGATCTTTCCCTGGTGCATCACGGTGACCTTGTGCGCGATCTGCTTGACGAAAGCCATGTCGTGTTCGATGACGATCACGGCGCGGTTGCGGCAGATGCGCTGCAGCAGGTCGGCCGTGAGCTCGCGCTCGCGCGCACTCATGCCGGCAATGGGCTCGTCGAGCATCAGGAGCTCGGGCTCCTGCATCAACAGCATGCCGATCTCCAGCCACTGCTTCTGGCCGTGGCTCAGGAGGCCGGCTTCTGTGCCGAGCTTGTCGGCCAGGCCGATCTCCGTGGCGATGGCCTGCACCTTGCCCTTGACCTCGTCGTCGCACTGGAAGGCCAGCGCGCCGAACACCGAGCGCCCCTTCGGAAACGACACCTCCAGGTTCTGGAACACGCTGAGGTTCTCGTAGATCGACGGCGTCTGGAACTTGCGGCCGATGCCCAGCCGCACGCGCTTGTGCTCTGCCATCTTCGTGAGTTCGGTGTTCTTGAACTTGATGCTGCCGGCGCTGGCGCGCGTCTTGCCGCAGATCAGATCGAGCAGCGTGGTCTTGCCGGCGCCGTTGGGGCCGATGATCACGCGCAGCTCGTTCTTGTCGATGTACAGCGTCAGGTCGTCGATGGCCTTGAAGCCGTCGAAGGAGACGCTGAGGTCTTCCACGGCGAGGGCGAAGTCGGTGTTGCTCATGGGGTGGGGCTCCGGTGTCGGTCAGGCGCGCTGGCGGCCGATGCCTTCGGGCAGCGCGGGCTCGGCCTGCGGCGCGGCGACAGGTGAAGGGGCCGACACGGCGGCGGGCGGCGGCTTCGTCGCGGCGTCGCGCAGAGCTTGGCGGCGCGAGGCCCACCACGGCTTGATCGTGTCTTCCCACAGGCCGGCCAGGCCCATCGGGAAGGCCATGGTCACGCCGATGAAGAGCGCGGCCATCAGGAACAGCCACAGGTCGGGAAAGCTCTCGGAGAACAGCGTCTTGCCCGCGTTCACCAGCAGCGCGCCGTACACCGCGCCCACCAGGCTCATGCGGCCGCCGACGGCGCAGAAGATCACCATCTCGATCGAGGGCACGATACCCACGAAGCTCGGCGACATGAAGCCCACCTGCAACGCGAACATCGCACCGCCGATGCCCGAGAGCCCGGCCGCCAGGCAGAAGGTGAAGACCTTGAAGTTCGACACGTCGTAGCCCGAGAAGCGCACGCGGTCTTCCTTGTCGCGCATGGCCAGCAGCAGCGTGCCCAGCTTGCTGGTCTGCACCCAGCGGCACAGCACGATGCTGGCCACCAGCAGGCCCACGCAGACGTAGTAGAGGATGTACTTGGCGCTGTCGGTGCGGGTGTCCCAGCCCAGCAGCGTCTTCAGGTCGGTCATGCCGTTCACGCCGCCCGTGTAGCCCTGCTGGCCGATGATGAGCACCGTGCAGATCAGCGCCACCGCCTGCGTGATGATCGCGAAGTACACGCCGCCCACGCGGCGCTTGAACATCGCGAAGCTGATGAGCCAGGCCAGCGCCATCGGCGCCAGCACCACCAGCGCCAGGCTCAGCGGCAGGCTCTTGAACGGCAGCCACAGCGTGGGCAGCTCGGTGATCTGGTTCCAGTCCATGAAGTCCGGGATGCCGGGCGTCGACTGGATCTTGGTGGTGATCGGGTCGGAGGCTTCGAGCTTCAGGAACATCGCCATCGCATAGCCGCCGATGCCGAAGAACACGCCCTGCCCCAGGCTCAACACGCCGCCGTAGCCCCACACCATGACGAGGCCCACGGCCACGAAGGCGTAGCTGAGGTACTTGCCCACGAGGTTGAGGCGGAAGATGTCGAGCGACAGCGGCAGCACCACCGCGAGCAGCAGCACCAGCAGCAGGAGGCTGCCGAGCTGGTAGCGCCGGATCGAGGCCTTGAGGAAATTCATCGGGAGGTTCTCCGGGAAGGAATCGGGTTCAGCGACGGACCTTGACTGCGAACAAGCCCTGGGGGCGCATCATCAGGATCAGGACGATCAGCGACAGCGTCAGCACCTTGGCCATCGAGCCGGTCATGAAGAACTCCGAGATCGACTGCGTCTGCGCAATGCCGAAGGCCGAGACCACCGTGCCCAGCAGGCTGGCCGCGCCGCCGAAGGTGACGACCAGGAAGGCGTCGACGATGTACAGCGACCCCGAGGTCGGCCCGGTCGAGCCGATGGTGGTGAAGGCCGCGCCCGCCACGCCGGCAATGCCGCAGCCGATGGCAAAGGTGAGGCGGTCGGTCTTCTTGGTGTCGATGCCGGTGGCGTTCGCCATGGTGCGGTTGGCCACGGTGGCGCGCACCCGCAGGCCCCAGCGGCTCTTGTGCAAGGCGATGAGCACGCCGCCCGTGACCAGCGCGGTGAGCGCCAGCACGAACAGGCCGTTGATCGGAATGTCCAGGCCTTCATGCGGCGTCCACGAGCCCATGAGCCACTCGGGCAGCGTGGGGCTCACTTCCTTCGGTCCGATGAAGGTGCGGAAGATCTGCTGCAGGCCCAGGCTCACGCCCCAGGTGGCGAGCAGCGTGTCGAGTGGCCGCTTGTACAAGTGGCGGATCAGCGCCCACTCCACGAGCCAGCCTGCGATGAAGGCGAACACGAAGGCCAGCCCGATCGCGATCGGAAAGTAGTACGGCATGAGCGAGGGCGCCATGCGCTCGGTCACCTGCGCGGCCAGGAAGATCGAATAGGCGCCGATGGTCATGAACTCGCCATGCGCCATGTTGATCACGCCCATCTGCCCGAAGATGATCGCGAGCCCGAGGCCCATGAGCAGCAGCACCGCGAAGAGGCTCAGCCCCGCGAAGCCCTGCATCAGGCCGATGTTCATCATGTCCGAGAGGCTCATTGCGCAATATCCGGTAAGGGTCAGGGAACAAGTCGTGAGACACCGCGGAACCGGCTTTGCCGGGCCGCAGGTGTCGCCCCCTTGAGGGGGAGGCGGCTACACGAAGTGAGCCGCTTCGGGGGAGTTACTGATACCCCTTGGGGAACGGATCGGGCTTGATGAGCTCGCCCGATTCGGCAACCACCTTGAAGCTGCCATCCAGCTGCCCCTGCCCGATGCGCGCCTTGCTCCACAAGTGATGGTTCGCATCCAGCTTCACGTAGCCCTCCGGCGCCGTCTTCAGCTCGATGCCCGGCGACGCCGCCACCACCTTGTCGATGTCGAAGCTGCCCGCCTTCTCCACCGCAGCCTTCCACAGCCACGGGCCGAGGTAGCCCGCCTGCGTCACGTCGCCGATCACCGCGTCCTTGCCGTACTTGGCCTTGAAGGCGGCCACGAACTTCTTGTTGTTCTCGTTGTCCAGCGTCTGGAAGTACTTCATCGACGAGTAGAAGCCCGCGAAGTTCTCGCCGCCCACGCCGGTCATCTCGTCTTCGGTCACGGCCAGCGTCAGCAGGAACTGCTTGTCGCCGGTGATGCCCGCGGCCTTGAGCTGCTTGTAGAAGGCCACGTTCGAGCCGCCCACCACCGCCGCGAAGATGCAGTCGGGCTTGGCCACCTTGATCTTGTTGATCAGCGAGTTGAAGTTGGTGTGGCCCAGCGGGTAGTACTCCTCGCCCTTGACCGAACCCTTCTGGAAGTTCTCGATGTGCTTGCGCGCGATCTTCATCGAGGTGCGCGGCCAGATGTAGTCGGAGCCGACCAGGAAGAAGGTCTTGGCCTTCTTCTCCTTCGCGCCCCAGTCCAGGCCCCAGATGATCTGCTGCGTGGCTTCCTGGCCCGTGTAGATCACGTTCTTGCTCTGCTCCAGGCCTTCGTAGAAGGTCGGGTAGTACAAGAGGCCGTTCTCTTTTTCGAACACCGGCAGCACGGCCTTGCGCGAGGCGCTGGTCCAGCAGCCGAACACGGCCGCGACCTTGTCGTTGACCAGCAGCTTCTTCGACTTCTCGGCGAAGGTGGGCCAGTCGGAGGCGCCGTCTTCCTTGATGACCTTGATCTTGCGGCCCAGGATGCCGCCCATCGCGTTGATCTGGTCGATGGCCAGTTGCTCGGCCTGGATGGAACCCGTCTCCGAGATGGCCATCGTGCCGGTGGACGAATGCAGTTGGCCCACCGTGACTTCGGTGTCGGTCACCGCGAGCTTGGTGGTGTTGACCTTGGCCGTGGGGAACTGCCCCTGGCCGAAGCTCAGGCCACTCAGGCCCATCACGGGCAGCGCGGCGGCGCCCTGCAGCAGGCGGCGGCGGCGCAGTGCCATGGCATCGAGGGAAGAAGGATCGGAATCACGCGACATCAGGAACTCCAGGCAGGTTGAAAGAAGAGTGAGCCGCGCACCATCGCAGTGCATCGGACGGTGCTGCGAGCACCATGGCTGGTACTTTAGAAATCACTTGCGTCCTCGCGAATACGTCATTCAACGTAGCGATGCGCCCCTGCCCGGGCCGCAGACTCGCGAGCAGACAAGGCACGAGACAGCAGGGAGCGCTTCTTGCTGTACCTGCCGCATGCCACCGTTGCCGCCGCCGCGAGAACCCGCCATGACATCCGTCTCCGGACAGAAGATCTTTCGCATCCGCCGCGACTACAACGCCTGGGTCGCGAACGAAACGCTGGAGGACTACGCGCTGCGCTACACACCGCGCAGCTTTCGCAAGTGGTCGGAGTTCCGCGTGGCCAACGCGGCCTTCGGCGCCACCTCGTTCCTGGCGCTGGAGGCCATCGGCGGCGCCATCGCGCTGAGCTACGGCTTCTCGAACGCGCTGTGGGCGATCCTGGTGGTGGGGCTCATCACCTTCCTCACGGGCCTGCCCATCTCGTACTACGCCGCGCGCCACGGCGTGGACATGGACCTGCTCACGCGCGGCGCCGGCTTCGGCTACCTGGGCTCCACGCTCACCTCGCTGATCTACGCGAGCTTCACCTTCATCTTCTTCGCGCTCGAGGCGGCCATCCTCGCGCTGGCGCTGCAGATGTACCTCGATTGGCCGCTATGGCTGCTGTACCTCGTGTCGTCGATCGTGATCATTCCGCTGGTGGCGCGCGGCATCACGCTCATCTCGGGGCTGCAGCTGTGGACGCAGCCGATCTGGATCGTGCTGTTCGTCTGCCCCTTCATCGCGGTGATGGTGAAGAAGCCCGAGCTGTATGCCGACTTCACCGGCCTCGTGGGCCGCACCTCGGACAGCAGCGGCTTCGATCCGCTGATGTTCGGCGCGGCGGCCACCGTGGCCTTCTCGCTCGTGGTGCAGATCGGCGAGCAGGTCGACTACCTGCGCTTTTTGCCCGAGAAGACCGCCGCCAACCGCGGCCGCTGGTGGACCGCGGTGCTGGTCGCCGGGCCGGGCTGGATCGTGCCGGGCATGCTGAAGATGATGGGCGGCGCGTTCCTGGCCTTCCTGGCGCTGCAGCACGAGATACCGGCCAACCACGCGATCGAGCCCACGCAGATGTACCTCACGGGCTTCTCGTACGTGCTGCGCGACCCGGCGTGGGTGCTGGGCATCACGGTGCTGTTCGTGGTGGTCTCGCAGATGAAGATCAACCTGACCAACGCCTACGCGGGCTCGCTGGCGTGGTCGAACTTCTTCGCCCGGCTCACGCACAGCCACCCGGGGCGCGTGGTGTGGCTGGTGTTCAACGTGGCCATCGCGATCCTGCTGATGGCGCTGGGCGTGTTCGCCGCGCTGGAGCACGTGCTGGGCTTCTACAGCAACATCGCCATCGCCTGGGTCGGCGCGCTGGTGGCCGACCTGGTCATCAACAAGCCGCTGGGCTGGAGCCCGAAGACCATCGAGTTCAAGCGCGCGCACCTGTACGACATCAACCCCGTGGGCCTGGTCGCGATGCTGGTGGCGGCGGCGCTGGCGATGCTGGCCTACTCGGGCGCGCTGGGCCAGTGGGCGCGGGCCTTCTCGCCCTTCATCGCGCTGGCCACGGCCATGGCCGTGTCGCCGCTGCTGGCGTGGCGAACGCGCGGGCGCTACTACCTGGCGCGCACCGACATCGACCGCTGGACGCCGGGCCAGAGCGTGAAATGCTCGGTGTGCGACAACAGCTTCGAGTCGGAAGACATGGCGCACTGTCCGGCCTACAGCGCACCGATCTGCTCGCTGTGCTGCACGCTCGAATCGCGCTGCCACGACCGCTGCAAGACCGACTCGCGCGCCGCCGAGCAGATGAGCGGCTGGCTGCAGGCGCTGCTGCCGCCCGCGCTGTCGGCGCGGCTCAACTTTCGTGTGGCGCATTACCTGCTGGTCGCCACCTCGCTCATCGCGCTCTTGGCCACGGTGGTGGGCGTGGTCTACGCGCAGGAGGCCATCGCGGGCACCATCGATTCGGCGATGGCGACGGCCTTTCTCAAAGTGTTCGCGCTGCTCTCGGTGATCGCCGCCGTGGCCGCGTGGTGGGTGGTGCTGGGCAGCGAGAGCCGGCAGATGGCGCAGGAAGAGTCGAACCGCCACAACAACCTGCTTGCGCTCGAGATCGAAGCGCACCGCCGCACCGACGCCGCGCTGCAGACCGCCAAGGAAGCCGCCGAAGCCGCCAACCAGGCCAAGACGCGCTACGTGGCGGGCATGACGCACGAGCTGCGCACGCCGCTCAACAGCATCCTGGGGTACTCGCAGATCCTGCTCAAGGGCGGCGACGCGGCCCTGCCGCCGCGCGAGGCGGTGCAGACCATCCACCGCAGCGGCGAGCACATGCTGGGCCTCATCGACGGGCTGCTCGACCTGGCGCGCATCGAGGCCGGCCGGCTGCAGCTGGAGCCCTCGCCGCTGGCGCTGCCGGCCTTTCTCGACCAGGTGGTGCAGATGGTGCGCCCGCAGGCCGAAGCCAAGGGCCTGGCGTTCGTCTACACGCATGCGGGCCGGCTGCCGCCGTGGGTGCATGCCGACGTGAAGTGGCTGCGCCAGATTCTCATCAACCTGCTGACCAACGCCGTGCGCTTCACCGACAGCGGCACCGTCACGCTGCACGTGGACGCGCGGCGCGAGGTGCTGCGCTTCGACGTGGTCGACACCGGCATCGGCGTGGCGCCGCAGGACCGCCAGCGCATCTTTTTGCCCTTCGAGCGCGGCGCCGCGGGCCGCCGGCGCGGCGAGCCGGGGACGGGGCTGGGCCTGACCATCACCGGGCTGCTCACTTCGCTCATGGGCGGCGAGCTCAAGCTGGCGTCGACCTCGTCGGCGGGCAGCACCTTCAGCGTGCGCGTGTACCTGCGTGAGGTCTCCGACCCCGGCCCGCAGGCGGGCTCACGCGAGCCGGTGTCGGGCTACCTTGGCGAGCGCCGCACGCTGCTGGTGGTGGACGACCAGCCGGTGCAGCGCCAGATGCTGGCCGGCATGCTCGCGCCGCTGGGCTTCACAGTGCGCGAGGCGGCCAGCGGCACCGAGTGCCTGGACAGCCTGCGCGAAGAGCTGCCTTCGGCCATCCTGCTGGACCTGACGATGGACGACATGGACGGCTGGCAGACCGCGCGCTCGGTGCGGGCCTCGGGCTTCGCCGAGCTGCCGATCATCATCGTCTCAGCCAACATGTTCGAGAACCAGGCCGACCGGCTGCGCGCCGCGGGCTGCCAGGCCTTCGTGGGCAAGCCGGTGATCGAGTCGGAACTCATCGCCACGCTGGAGCGGCACCTGGGGCTCGAATGGCTGGCCATCGGCGACGCCCTGCCGCCGCCCGCCGACCCCGACCTGGCGCCGCCGCGCCCGCCCCTGCTCGCACTCGGCGAAGACGACCGCGCCGACCTCATGCGCCTGGTGCAGATGGGCCACGTGCGCGGCCTGCACACCGCGCTCGACCGGCTGGCCGCGGCCTCGCCCGCCGCGGCGGCCACCTGCACCTGGCTGCGCGGCATGGTCGCGCGCTTCGAACTCGACAACCTCCGCAACGCACTGGCAGAAGATGCAGACACTCCCCTCGCCCGGTCATGAATCCGAACGCCCCGTCGTGCTGGTGGTGGACGACGCCCCCAGCAGCCTGGGCATGCTGTGCGACACGCTCGAGGCCAGCGGCTACACCGTGCTGGTGGCGGCCGACGGCGAGGCCGCACTGCAGCGGCTCGAGCTGGTGGTGCCCGACGCGATATTGCTCGACGGCCTCATGCCCGGCCTCTCGGGCTTCGAGACCTGCCGGCGCATCAAGGCCAACGCGGCGCTGGCGCACATCCCGGTGCTGTTCATGACGGGCCTGTCGGAAACCGCGCACGTGGTCGAGGGCTTCGAGTGCGGCGGCGTCGACTACGTGGTAAAGCCGATCCGCGCGCAGGAGGTGCTGGCGCGCCTGCACACCCACACGCGCAACGCCCGCATCACGCGCATGGCGCGCGACGCGGTCGACGTGGCGGGCATGGGCGTGGTGTTCGTCGACACGCGCGGGCGCATCGCCTGGCGCTCGCCGCAGGCCGCGCTGTGGTTGCATGCACTCGAAGACCCGGTGGCGCCGGGGCGCCTGCCCGCCTCGGTGGAGCCCGCGCTGGCGCCGGGCGCGTCGATCGCCATCGGCACCGCCACGGGCATGCGCCTGTCGGTGCGCAACCTGGGCGCGGCGGCGCTCGGCGAGACCATGCTGCTGTTCGCCATCCAGCGCGAAGGCCCGGCCGCGCGCCTGGCCGATGCGGCCCTCACGCCGCGCGAGACCGAGGTGCTGTCCTGGCTCGCCAAGGGCAAGACCAACCGCGACATCGGCGAGATCCTGGGCACCAGCCCGCGCACGGTGAACAAGCACCTGGAGCACATCTTCGAGAAGCTGGGGGTGGAGACCCGCGCGGCGGCTGCGGCACTGGCGAGCGGCATGTAAAGCCCCACGGGGTAACCGCCCCCGCGGCGCTAGGCTATCGCCCCCAAAGGCGCCGGTTGCGCTCAGAATGCGAAAGCCACAGGAGAGAGACATGCTTTCAAGCCTGCTGACCTTCCCGCCCCGCGAGAGCGCCTACCGGCGCAAGTTCCTGAACAACACGGACGAGAACCTCTTCATGGGGTCGTTCGAGAGCTTCGAGGCGGCCGAGGCCGGCGCGCCGCCCACCAAGGCCGTCGGCTACGCCAACGCCGACGCGGGCGAGCTCTACAGCCCGCAGATCTATTTCTACGACTATCCCGGCCTCTTCTGGCTGGGCCGCTCCATCGACGCGGGCCTGACGCGCGTGTTCGACCTGGGCGGGCACGTCGGCATCAAGTACTACGCCTTCCGGCGCGTGCTGACCTACCCCGAGACCCTGCGCTGGACGGTGTGCGACGTGCCCGGCGTGGTCGAGAGCGGCCGCGCGATGGCCGTCAAGCGCGAAGCGACCGGGCAGCTCGGCTTCACCACCGACTACCGCGACGCGAGCGGCTGCGACGTGCTGTACGTGTCGGGCAGCCTGCAGTACCTGCCGATGCGCATGGACGCGATTCTTTCCGCGCTCGCCGTGAAGCCCCGGCGCATCGTCATGAACACCACGGCCGTGCACCCCGAGCGCACGATCTACACGCTCAACAGCATCGGCGTGGCCGTGTGCGCCTACCGCATCCAGCACCACGACGAGCTGCTGGCCGACCTGGCACGCGCCGGCTACCGCAAGCGCGACGTGTGGCGCAACGAGGGCAAGCCGATCGAGGTGCCCTTCGTCGATGGCGGGGACAAGCCTTACTACGCGGGCTGTTGTTTCGACCTCATCGCCTGATCACCCGCGGGTGCATCGGCCCGGCCCGGCCGGGCTCGAAAACCGCTTGACGGCCCCCGAAAAGATATTAAAGTGATATCACTTTTAACGGAGGCCCCATGCAAGACACGACGACCCCCACCCCACCGCGCAAGGTCCGCAAGGAGCGCCCCTACCGGTCCGTCAACGGCTACGGCCTCGTGGCCGTGTCGCTGGTGCTGATCGGGCTGGGCGCCTGGGCCCTCGTGCAGCGGATGATGCCGCTGCCCATGAACGTCTTGCTGATCGTCGCGGGCGTGGCGCTGCTGCCGGGGCTGTACATGCTGCAGCCGAACGAGGGCATCATCCTCACGCTGTTCGGCGAATACCAGGGCACCGACCGCACCGAGGGCCTGCGCTGGACCAACCCGTTCCAGGCCGGCCAGAAGATCTCGCTGCGCGCGCGCAACCTGAACACGCCGCCGCTGAAGGTGAACGACAAGCGCGGCAACCCGGTGGAGATCGGCGCGGCCGTGGTCTGGCGCGTGCACGACACGGCGCAGGCCGTGTTCGAGATCGACGACTACAACAAGTTCGTCGCCATCCAGTCCGAAGCCGCCATCCGCCACCTGGCCACGCTCTATGCCTACGACAGCGGCGACGACCTGCAGAGCGACGAGGTCACGCTGCGCGCCGGCCTGGACGTGGTGGCCGATGCCCTCAAGGCCGAGCTGAACCAGCGCTTTGCCAGCGCCGGCGTCGAGGTGCTCGACGCCAAGCTCACCCACCTGGCCTATGCGCCCGAGATCGCCCAGGTGATGCTGCGGCGCCAGCAGGCCGTGGCCATCGTGAGCGCGCGGCACCAGATCGTGGCGGGCGCGGTGGGCATGGTCGAGGCCGCCCTCAAGGGGCTGTCGGAGCGCAACCTCGTCGTGCTCGACGACGAGCGCAAGGCCTCGATGGTGTCGAACCTGCTGGTGGTACTGTGCTCGGACCGCGAAACCCAGCCCGTGGTCAACACGGGCACGCTCTACACCTGATGCATCCACGGCACCTGTTCACCGCCGCCACGTCGTTGTTCCCTGATGGCCAGTCCCGGTAAGAAGTCCTACCCGCTGCGCATCGATCCGGCCCTGTGGGCCGAGATCGAGCGGCTGGCGGCCCAGGAGCTGCGCAGCGCGAACGCGCAGGTCGAGTTCCTGCTGCGCGAAGGGCTCGCGAAACGGGGGCGCCTGCCGGCGGCTGCTGCGCCCGCCAAGGACGCGGACCCGCCCAAGCCCTCGCGCTAGTAGTAACCCCGAATTTCCTGAAGGCCGATTGACAGGCTCGGCCCCTACGATGGGACTGCACCCTTCATCAGGAGACACACGCCGTGACCACCTTCGCCCTCCGTTCCGCCCTGACCCGCCGCGCCGCCCTGGCGCTGGCCGCCTCCTTCGCGCTCGCCGGTTGCGTCAGCACACCACCCGCCGCCACAGGCGACATCCACGTCATGACCTCCGGCGGCTTCACCGCCGCCTACAACGAGCTGCGCCCCGGCTTCGAGCGCAGCACCGGCCGCAGCGTGAAGACGGCCTACGGCGCGTCGATGGGCAACGCCAGCGATTCGATTCCCAGCCGCCTCGGGCGCAACGAGCCGGCCGACGTCGTGATCTTGGCGCGCCCCGCGCTCGATGCGCTGGTGGCACAGGGCAAGGTGGTGGCGGGCAGCCAGGTCGACCTGGTGCGTTCGTCGATCGGTTTCGCGGTGCGCAAGGGCGCGCCCAAGCCGGACATCGGCACGGTCGATGCGCTCAAGCGCACGCTGCTCGCGGCGCCGTCGATCGCCTACTCGGCGAGCGCGAGCGGCACCTACTACGAGACCGAGCTGCTCAAGACGCTGGGCATCGAGGACCAGGTCAAGCCCAAGAGCAAGCGCATCCTGAGCGAGCGCGTGGGCACGGTGGTGGCGCGCGGCGACGCGGCCCTCGGCCTGCAGCAGGTGAGCGAGCTGCTGCCCATCGAGGGCATCGACTACATCGGCCCGCTGCCCGCCGAGGTGCAGCGCGTGACGGTGTTCTCGGCCGGCGTGGCCACGGCCTCGAAGCAGCCCGACGCGGCGCGCCAGCTGATCCGCTACCTCAACGCGCCGGCCGCGGCGCCGACGATCGCGAAGACGGGGCTGGAGCCACTGTCCGCGCGCTGAGCCGGCGCCTCACGGCCCGTAAACTGGCGGCCTTCATCCCCTCCTTCCGCCTTCCCGACGAACGGACGCCATGACCACATCGCCCTCTTCCGCCCTCGTGACCGCCTTCGCGCCCAGCGGCACGCTGCGCGCCTCGATCAACCTCGGCAATCCGATCCTGGCCAACAAGGACGCCACCACGGGCGAGCCGGTCGGCGTGTCGATCGACCTGGCCCGCGAGTTCGCGCGGCGGCTTGGCGTGGGCATCGAGCTGGTGGTGTTCGAGAAGGCTGCGGCCTCGGTGGACGCGGTGAAGAACGAAAAGGCCGACATCGGCTTCTTCGCGGTCGACCCGGCGCGCAGCGAAGGGCTGCGCTTCACGGCGCCGTACGTGCTGATCGAGGGCAGCTACCTCGTGCCCGAATCTTCTGCGCTGACCGACAACGCGCAGGTCGATGCCGAAGGCCACCGCATCTCGGTCGGTTCGGGCAGCGCCTACGACCTGTTCCTCACGCGCGAGATCAAGGCGGCTGAGATCGTGCGCCTGCAGGGCGCAGGGCCTGTGCTCGCAGCATTGCGTGCGGGCCAGGTCGAGGTGGCGGCGGGCATTCGTCAGTTGCTCGAAGGCGAGGCGGCCCGTGCACCTGGGGTGCGTGTGCTGCCGGGGCGCTTCATGGTGATCCAGCAGGCGATGGGGACGCCGGCCAGTCGGGGGGCCGAGGCGCAGGCGCTGCTCTCGTCCTTTGTCGAAGAGATGAAGGCTTCAGGCTTTGTGGCCGATGCGTTGAAGCGCCATCGCATCGAAGGTGCGATCGTTGCGCCGTAACTGAGCGCTCTTGTTCAGGGCGCGTGCACAGGCCACCGGGTACTTCCCTCCGCGAATGTCCCCCGGCCTGCGGCCTCCTCCTTGATTTCGCTGCGGGAAGCACCCAGTGTCCTGTGCCCGCTGGGTGCTGTCGTGGTGGCGGCGGCGGCCGGTCAGAGCTTGTGCGCCTCCACCGGTCCCTGCGAATAGAACAGGAAGTAGCCCGTCTGCGTCTTGAAGCCGTTCTTCTGCCACCCGGGCGGCACCTTGAAGATGCCGAGCTGGTCGCTCGAGATGCCGACGAAGGACGTGTTCTCCGTGTCGGTGGTGATGCGGCTCCAGCGCTCGCGCGTCACCGGCTGCAACTGCATCTTCGGTTCGCTCCACTCGGGTGTGCGCACCTTGTCGCGCATGATGTAGCGGTCGCCGTCGCGCTCGATCTTGACGACCTCCTTGAGCACGCCGTTGCGTTCGACGGCATAGACGCCGACCAGTTCGGTTTCGGGCCCGCCGCGTGCGCCGCAGGCCGAGAGCAGTGACACGCAGGCCACTGCCAGCAAAGAGTTCAGAAGCTTTTTCATGGGTTCGGATGAAGTGGTGACGCATGCGCCGCCGAGCGGCGCATGCGGGGTTCACGAAAGAAGGCTCGGTGCCCTCCGACTCAACGCTTCTGGTTCTCGCGCAGCGGCAGCTTGCCCTGGAAGCGCAGCGCGTGCGGGTACTCTTCCTTGCCGCCCGCTTCCACCGCCGCCATCTTCTGCTGGCTCAGCTGCGTCTTGGCGAGCAGCGGTGCCGGCAGGTTGAGCACGCCCTTGATCTGGTCGTACTGCGCCTGCGTGATGCGCCCCACGCCCAGCAGGCGGAAGGCATCGCGCTCGATGTTCAGCAGCAGCGGCTTGTTGCCCGCGAAGTTCTGCACCTTGGCCAGCAGGTTGCTCCAGGACTGCGCGCTGTAGTTGCTCACGTAGTAGTCCTGCCCCGTCGGCCCGGCCAGCACCGCGGTGCAGCCCGGCAGCTCGACCTGCGTGGCGTTGTTCGACATCACGAAGGTCTCGCGCTTTTCCATCGCGTCGCCATACGCCAGCGTGACGGGAATGGTCCACGTCGAGGCCGGGAACTGGTTCTGGTTGGGGAACGACTCCTGCGTGATGTTCACGTAGGTGCGGTCGCCGGCGCACTGCGCATCGACCGTGAGCAGCGGAATGCCGGTCTGGCGGATGAAGCTGTCGCCGATCTCGCTCACCTTCTTGCCGCCGGCGGCCTTCTCCAGCGAGGTCCACAACCGCGTGGGCGTGACGTTGCCGTACGCATAGTCCTTCAGGTAGATCTGCAGGCCCTTCTGCATCGCCTCTTCGCCGATGTAGTTCTGCACCATCTCCAGCACGTGGCTGCCCTTGTTGTAGACAAAGATCGCCGGGCTGATGAAGCCGAAGGAGCCCGCGTCGTTCAGGTTGCGCTGCACCGGCACGGCGGAGGGCTTCAGGTCGGCCACGATCACGTTGTGCTTGTCCAGCACGTAGTCGGAGAAGCTGTAGTACTCGGGGTGAAACTTGATCGTGGTGCGCCGTTCGAACCAGCGCGCGAACGATTCGTTGAGCCACACGTTGTCCCACCAGTCGAGCGTGACGAGGTCGCCGAACCACTGGTGCGCCACCTCGTGCGTGACCACGGTCACCGAGTACAGCGTGGGCTTGTCGCCGGGCTTGGTGAGCACCGCATCGGCAAACTCGAAGATCGCGCCCCAGTTCTCCATGCCGCCGAAGCCGGTGTTGGGCTTGTTGTCGTAGCTGTCGTTGGCGGCCACGGTGTCGAACTTCTTGAAGGGCAGCGAGATGCCGGTGTACTTGTAGTAGTAGTCCATCGACACCTTGGTCCACTCCATCGCGAACTTGGCCCAGTCGGAGCGGCCCGGCGGCGTGAACCAGCGCAGCGCCATGTCGCTGCCGTCCAGCGGGTTCTTGAAGGTGTCGGCCAGGATGTCGAACTTGCCGCCGCCGAAGAAGGCCAGGTACATCGGCATCGAAGGCGTCTTCTCGAAGGCCACGCGCTGGTAGCCGTCGGGCAGTTTCACGGCCTCGGTCTGCGCGCCGTTGGACACGGTCTTCCAGTCGCCCGGCACCTCGGCCGAGATCTCGAAGGTGTGTCGGAAGGCCGGTTCGTCCCAGCCCGGGAACCACTGGCGTGCGAAGTTGGTTTCGCCCTGCGTCACGATGGCGTCGCTGCTCACGCCCTCGGGCGTGGAAAGGCCCACCTTGAAGATGCCCGACGCGGCCGAGCACAGCGGGTTCTTCGCCATCACTTCCGGCGTGCAGTACTCGGCGTCGGAGAACTGGATCTTGCCGTCCCACTCCATGTGCAGCAGGTACTTGCCCTTGGCGATCTGGCCGTCGTTCAGCCGCAGCTGCACGAAGTCGCCACGCGTCTGCGGCGTGGGAATCAGCGGGATCACCTCGCCGGGCTTGGACACCTTGCGCAGCGTGGTGCGCCCGCGCGCAAAGTTGAGGTCGTGCGCGGCGACGACGATGGCGTCGACCGGCTTGAGCACGTCGATCTCCACGTCGGCGCGGCCCACGAAAGTCTTGAGCGCCGCATCGGGGCGGAACCACAGCTTGTAGTTCACGGGCCAGACCGTGTCGGGCAGTTCCATCGGCCGGGCCGAACGATCGACCGCGGCCACTGCCGATTCGGGTGCGGCGGGCACGCCGTCGTCGGGGGTCTTCTTGGTGGTGTCGCCGCCGTCGGCCGCGGGCGCGTTGGCCAGCGACGGCGCATTCAGGCCGGAGCCGCCGAAGGATGCGCCACCGCCGCTGTCTCCGCCGCCGCCGCAGGCCGTCAGCGCGGCAAGGGTCACGGCCGTGAGGGCCAGGCAATGAACGACAGGTGTATTCAGTGATTTCATGATCGCCTCTGGGTACTCTTGGTAAGGAACATGCGCCGCACCGCAGGCACCGGCGGATAGCCGGTGATGCGCGTGACGCGCGCGGAATGAGTGGAACGACAGATCGACAGGAAATGCGGGCAGCACAGCGCCCTCCCGGCGAACAAACCGTTCGTCAGGAACGCGGGCTCAGGCCGGACCGCACCGCATGTGCTGCGGTGGTCCCAGGATGCGCGGGGCGAGCGGCGCCATTCCCGTCAAGATGCGGGGTGTGGGGGGAGCGTGTGAACGCGGTGGGGTGTCGCGGGCCGGGCTCAGTGCCCGTGCATCGACGCGATGCGTTCACCCGTCAGGTGAACGGCCGGGGCCATGGCAAAAGCGATGGCGACGGCAAGACTGGCTGCGGCTCTTGTGGTTGATTTCACGCGCATTCCCTCGTCCGTTGAAGTGCACGCAGTTGTAGCTGATCGATGCAATGAGCTCAACGATCCGCGGAACTTTTCTCTCTCCAATTGTTCGCGCGCGATAGACCGAATGGCGTCATGACATGCAACGCATGCCATGCACTACGAAGATGGTTCTGCGCCCGCAACACCTGCTCACGCAGATGACAAAAACACGGGGCCTTCACTGTGACGAAGCGGCCACAGTACGAAGGTTCAAGCCGCGGCGAAGGCTACGAAAGCTGTGAACCAGAGACTGCAGCAGCGCGTTGCGCGCGCTCGCGCCACCACAGCAGAAAGCCGCACGCGAACACGACGACCTGCGTGCCGATGAGCAGCGCAAAGCCCGCGAAGAAACCCGCCGCCGACGAGGCAGCGGTGACCGCTGTGTGCGCTGCGCCGCCGCTGTGCGACACCGCGCTGATCACGCCGCCCATCAGCGCCGGCATGAAGCCCGCCACGAGGCTGCCCACGCCGTTGGTCACGCCGAAGGCACTGGCCGTGTGCTCGGGCCGCGAGCAGTGCTGCACGGTGCTTGGAATGGCCGGGCTTTGCAGGCCCCAGAAGAAGTTCGCCGCCACGAGGCAGGTCGCGGCCATGTACGGGTCGCGCGCATTGATGGCCAGCAGCACCGACAGTGCCACGCCCGCGCTCGCGCCCATGAAGATGAAGGGCACGCGGTCGCGCCCCAGCTTGTCGATGAGCACGCCGCCCGTGAACACCGCGAGCACGGTGGCGTACTGCGGCAGCGAAGCGATCCAGCCCATCTCGCGCAGCGAGAAGCCGCGCGCTTCGCGCAGGTAGGTCGGCAGCCAGTTGCTGCTGCCCCAGAGGTAGGCCAGCGCCGCCGAGGTCAGCAGCGTGATGAGGAACAGGTGCCGCGTATGCAGCGCGCCCTTCACGATGCCCGCCACGCGCGCCATCGCATCGCCCAGCGACGAGGGCTTGATGCCGTCGCCGTGCCCCGCGGGCATGCGCACGAAGGCCAGCACCAGCGGAATGCCCAGCACGATGTTGAGCACGCCCAGCACGTGGAACGAGCTGTCCCACTCGAACTGCGTGAGCAAATAGCCCACCAGCGGATAGCCCACCGCCAGGCCCAGGCCCGTGCCCATGTTGACCAGTGCATTCGGCTTGCCGTTCTCGTCGCTCTTGAAGTGCGCCTTGATGTACGACGAAGCCAGCGAGAACAGCGGCCCTTCCGACACGCCCAGCAGCACGCGCGACGCCAGCAGCAGGCCGTAGCTGTTGAACATCGGCGAGGCCCAGGTCACCACGCCCCACAGCACGAGGCCGTAGATCAGGCTGCGCCGCACGCCGAACAGCGCCGAGCAGAACGGCGTGAGCACGAAGGCCGAGATGCCGTAGCCCAGCATGAAGGCCGTGGCCAGCAGGCCCTGGCTCACGCGGTCGGAGGGGTCGAGCCCCACGTGCTTCAGAAAGGCCGCATCGGTGATCAGCACCGCGATGTTGATGCGGTCGACGTAAGAGATCGCCACGATCACGAACAGCGTGATGACGCCGTACCAACGGAAGTTCTTGCTCTGCATGACCGGGGCTCTCTCTTGGGGGTGCGCGCGCTGTGTGGCCGCGCCTAGAACATGTGGCGCATGCCGAACTCGACGCCGCTCGAGGCGCGGTTCGGCCGCGTGATGGCGCCGGCCAAAGCCTGCGTTGCGCCGTTCTTGTTGCTGATGCGGGCAATGGTTCCGTACACCGCCGTGCGCTTGGACAGGTTGTGCACGTAGCCCAGGGCCAGCTTCGACGTCGTGGGCTCGAGCACCGCATTGAGCGGCTCCAGCTTGTAGCGCGCGTACGAGGCCTTGATCTCGCCCGGCCCGATGGGCAGCTGGAAGCCGACCAGCACG
The DNA here is from genome assembly GCF_059416405.1 of Variovorax sp. GW821-FHT09D04. NCBI lineage: Bacteria > Pseudomonadati > Pseudomonadota > Betaproteobacteria > Burkholderiales > Comamonadaceae > Variovorax > Variovorax sp. GW821-FHT09D04. Next base: position 430,532 of record NZ_JBWKPA010000003.1, on the reverse strand, counting down.
CCCTTGGCGTCGGTGCTGCCCTTCGATTCCTTGTACAGCTCGCTCGTGAGCTTGAGGTTCATGAGCGCCGCATCGAAGGTGTAGGACGCACCCAGGTTGGTCACGCGCAGGTCGCCGGCGGCGTAGCGCGTGCGGCCGGTGGCAATGGCCACATTGAGGCCGCCGCTCTGGTAGCCGAAGCGCGCGCCGGTGTGCTGGCCGTCGCGCTTGTTCGACACCTGGGTGCCGGGCAGCACCGAGGTCGAATCGTTCTCGCCCATCGCGTACATCACCTGGCCGTAGAAGCCGCCCAGGTTGGCCGGCAGGAAGTAGCCGATGCTGTTCGAGGCGCGCGTGCCGGTGGGTGCCACCAGGCCGCCCAGGCCCGAGAAGTAGATCTGGTTGGCGCCGATGCCGCCGCCGGTGCCGAAGGGGTCGAAGATCGCGGTGTTCCAGAAGGCGGGCACGTAGTCGCGGCCCAGGCGCACTTCGCCGAAGGGGCCGGCCAGGCTCACGGTCGAGCGGCGGTTGAAGCTCAGCACGCCGGGCGTGCCGTTGCCGCTGGCCTGGTTGTTGGAGTTCGAAGGAAAGCCCGTGCCGCTGTCGTTCTGCAGGCCCATCTCGAGCCAGAAGTTGGCCGAGTAGCCCCCGCCGAGGTCTTCCGTGCCGCGAAAACCGAGGCGGCTGAACATGTTGCCGCTGTTGCCCAGCTGCGTCTTGTGGGCCGATCCGTTGCCGCTGCCACGCGTGTAGACCACGGAGGCATCGACGACGCCGAACAGCGTCACGGAAGATTGGGCCAGCGCTCCGCCAGCCGCGGTGGCCGCAGCCATCGCGATCAAGTACTTTTTCATTGAATGTCTCGGTTGGTTTTTCTCTCGGCCGTCTTTTCGGTTGTGGCCTTCTCGTTCAGATGTCCAGCACCAAGCGCTCGCCCTTGCAGCGAGAGACGCAGATCATCATGGTCTTGTTGGACGCACGTTCGATCTTGGTGAGGATGCCGTCGTGGTGATCGACTTCGCCCTCGAGCACCGCCGTTTCGCAGGCGCCGCAGACGCCTTCCTTGCAGCTGTGGTCGGGGTTGAGGCCAGCGTCGATCAGGCTGTCGAGAATCGACTTGCCCGGAGGCACTTCGACACTCTTGCCGCTCTTGGCGCACTGCACCACGCAGGTCTGGGTGGCGCTGGGCGCCTCCACATGCACGGCGGCGAAGCGTTCGATGTGGGCGTTGGCATAGCCCAGTTGCTCGCAGCTCTTTTCGAAGGCGTCGAGCATCGGCGTGGGGCCGCAGCAGTAGTAGTGGCTGGTGGCGCCCTTGCCGGCCAGCAGCGAGGCGAGGTCGGGCGGCGCGCCCTTCTCGTCGTCGAAGTGCCAGGTGAGCTGCACCGATTTTTCGGTGGCCAGCGCCTCGATGGCGTCGCAGAAGGCGGCTTCCTTGCGGGTGCGCGCGCAGTACACGAACTCCACCGGCTTGCCGATGGCGATGAGCCGCTGCAGCATGCACCAGATGGGCGTCACGCCGATGCCGCCGGCCACGAGCACCGAGCGCTCGGCGCCCTCTTCCAGCTTGAAGTTGTTGCGCGGTGCCGAGATGGGCAGCGTCATGCCCACGCGCAGTTGCTGGTGCACGTAGCGCGAGCCGCCGCGGCTCTTGCGGTCGTTGAGCACGCCCACCACGTAGCGCTGGTGGTCGCTCGAGGGGTTGCACAGCGAGTAGCTGCGCACCAGCCCGTTGGGCAGGTGCAGGTCGATGTGGGAGCCGGCCTCGAAGGCGGGAAAGTCCACCGCCGGCGTGGCCGGCCGGAACTCGACGCTGACGATGCCGTCGGCCTCGTAGCGCATGGTGTGCACGAGGGCGTTCAGCGTAGGGGAAGACATGGCGATGCTCGCTTGCTTGCAGTTCAGGCCGTGGCGGCCTCGGCTTCGGCCAGTTGCGCCTGCGCGAGGTTGCGCATGTGGCGACGCAGGCGGACGATGCCCAGGTCGTGCTGGTACAGGTTCTCGTGCTGGTTGGCGTCGGCTTCCATCTCTTCGAGCATCACGCGGTCTTGTTCCAGCACGTGCCAGTGGCGCGCCTCGAGGCGGTTCTTGTAGAGGAAGCGCCAGGTGTCGCGCTCCCAGCCCGGCGACAGCTTGCGTGCGCGCCAGAAGAAGGTGGCGGTCATGCCGTTGGCCATGGGCGAGAAGGCGCCGATGATGATGAAGTTGCCGCCGGGGCCGCCGGTCTTCGGGTACGGAATCTCCAGGCGCATCCAGTGGATGCCGGTGTCGGCCCACTCGGTCCAGTCGAAGTTGACGTTGCGCTGGCCTTCCTTCTCGAACACGAAGCCGATGTCGGTCGGGCGCACGCCGAACTTGGCGCTCGAGTCGCCCTCGGCCATCGAGTGCGACTGCTTGTGCAGGTAGGTGCCGTGCATCGGGTCCATCACGTTGTCCAGCACGTAGCGGTAGTCGCCCTTCCATTCCGTGTAGCACAGGAAGTTGGAGTACTCGGCCTCGTCGGTCAGCTGCTCGGGCAGCACCAGCGGCGGCGGCACGTCGACCGGCTCCTTCGAGTTGTAGAGGAACACGGCGCCCGCGCGCTCCTGCACATGGAAGTGGCGCGTGGCGCGCGAGCCTTCGAGCTTGCAGCCCGGGCTGCCGGGCACGCGCGTGACCACGCCGTCGTGGCGCACTTCGACGCCGTGGTATGGGCACGAGAGGCGGTCACCCAGCACCACGCCCTGCGACAGCGGCGCACCGCGGTGCGGGCAGCGGTCTTCGAGTGCGTGCAGCACGCCTTCGCCGTCGCGCCACAGCGCGATCTTGCGGCCGAGGCGGCGCAGGGAGATCGGGTTCTCCTTGATGAAGTGCGAGGGGCAGATCGGGTACCAGAGGTCCTTCAGGCCGATCTCGAGCAGGTGGTCGACCGGGTCGGCAGGGGCCGGTGCGACGGGATGGATGGCGATGGTCATGGTGTTTCTCCTCAGGCGGCCAGCGTGGCCATTTCCTTGCGGTACAGCGCCTCGGTCCATGCGAGGCCGCCCGGCGTGGCCAGGCCGCTGTCGTTCAGGCGCTGCACCAGGCCCGGCAGGTCATGGATGCCGTCGGCGTAGGCGCGTTCGATCACGTCGCCCAGCAGGTCTTCGTAGGTGGTCGCGGGGCGCTGGCGCGCCTGGTGCGGTTGGAGAAAGCGGTCTTGTTGCATCGTGAGCCTCCGTAAGCGAGGGGAAAAATTTCAGGCGGTGGCAGCGACGGCGCCCTGCGCCGGCACGCCCAGCGGCACGGCCCAGGCGTCGTAGGCGTACACCCAGTCGGCGTTGCCGCCTTCGCGCAGCCAGTTGTTGCCGCGCGAGCCGAGCTGCACCTGGCTGGCGCGCTCGATACGCGCGGTCTGGTAGGCCTGCAGCGCGGCGGGAATGCCGGCCATGGCCACGCCATCGAGGTGGCGCGACAGCACCACGGCGTCTTCGATCGCCATGCCAGCGCCCTGTGCCATGAAGGGCAGCATCGGATGCGCGGCATCGCCCAGCAGCGCCATGCGGCCCTGCGCCCAGGCGGGCATGGGGTCGCGCTCGTACAGCGCGGTCTTCAGCACCGTGTCGCAGGCGTCGAGCAGCGCGCGCGCCTCGGGGTGGTAGGCCACGTACTGCTCGCGCAACTCGTCGACGCTGCCCGGCGCGGTCCACGACTCGAGGTGCCAGGTGTCCTGCGGTGTGGTCGCGAAGATGAAGATGTCCTTGCCGCGGTTCAGCGGGAAGGTGACGATCTGGCTCTGCGGGTTCGGGCCCCACCACTTGGTGAAGGCGCCCAGGTTGGGCACGCCGGCCACGCGCTCGGCGGGCACCACGGCGCGGTAGGCGACGATGCCCGTGAAGCGCGGGCTCTCGGCGCCGAACATCGCGGTGCGCACACCCGAGTGGATGCCGTCGGCACCGATGAGCGCGCCCACGCGAGCGCTGGTGCCGTCGCTGAACGACAGGGTCACGCCGTTGTCGTCGGCCGCGATGGTCTCGGCACGCTTGCCCAGCGCCACGCGCTCGGCGGGGAACATGTCGGCCAGCGCGGCCAGCAGGTCGGCGCGGTGGATGGTGAGCTGCGGCGCGCCGTAGCGCTGCTCGGCCGAGTCGGCCATCTCGAGGCGCGAGGTTTCTTCGCCGCTGTCGTAGGTGCGGCTGATGCGGTGCGACGGGCGGGCCGCCGTCACGCGGGCGGCGTCGCCCACGCCCAGGCCGTCGAGTGCGCGCACGGCGTTCGGCGTGAGGTTGATGTCGGCGCCGACGCGGGCGAACTGCTTGGCCTGCTCGAACACGACCACGTCGTGCCCTGCGCGGCGCAGTGCGATGGCGGCGACCAGGCCGCCGATGCCGGCACCGACGATGCCAATGGTGGATTCGCTTGTCTGCATGGTCTCTGTCTCTCTTTGTTCTTGTGCGTGGCTCACTCGGCCACGATGTTGCGGGCCTTGATGATCCGGGCCCAGACGGCCGTCTCATCGCGGATGTGGGCAGCAAACTCGGCGGGCTTCATGGCCGCGTCGGTCATGCCCTGTGCCTTCAGGCGTTCGCGCACGTCGGGCTGGGCCAGCATCTCGGCCGCGTCCTTGGCGAGCTGCTCGACCACGGCCGGCGGCGTGCCCTTGGGGGCCAGCAGGCCATACCACGAGGTCACGGCGACGCCCTGGATGCCCTGCTCCGCCAGCGTGGGAATGTCGGGTGCGGCGGCGCTGCGCTTGGCCTCGGTCACGCCCAGCGCAATGAGCTTGCCGTTCTTGATGAACGGCATGGTCGCGGGCAGGTTGCTGAACATCAGCGGCACCGAGCCGCCGAGCACGTCGTTGAGCGCGGGCGCCGTGCCCTTGTAGGGCACGTGCAGCAGGTCGATGCCGGCCTGCTGCTTGAACAGCTCGCCCGCCAGGTGCAGGCCGCTGCCCACGCCGGGCGAGGCATACGACAGCGTGTTGGGCTTGGCCTTGGCCATCGCCACCAGTTCCTTCGCGCTCTTGATGCCCGAGGCCGGCGATGCCACCAGCACGTTGGGTGCCTTGGCGAGCATGGTGACGGGCACGAAGTCCTTCTCGATGTTGAACGGGAAGTTCGGCATCAGCGTCGGGTTGATCGTGAGGTTACCGGCCGGCACCACGAGCAGCGTGTGGCCGTCGCCCTTGGCGCGCTTGACCTTGTCGATGCCGATGTTGCCGGCCGCGCCCACCATGTTCTCGACCACGGCCGCCTGGCCGTAGCGCTTGGTCAGGCCGTCGGACAGGATGCGGGCCAGCGTGTCGACCGGGCCGCCGGGCGGGAACGGCGAGACGATGGTGAAGCGGTCGCTCGACAGCTGCTTGTGCGCGTCGCTCTGTGCGTGCGCGGGCAAGGCGATGGCCAGCGCCGCGGCAGCCAGCAGGGAGAAAGAAAAACGTCGTTGCATGAGGGTCACCGGGTTCACTTCTTCTCGGTCAGGAAAGCACCTTTCGGGCCTTCCGCGTTCTTCTGGCGGCGGGTGTTGCCATCGAGGCCGCCATCGACCGCCCATTCGGCGAACACGGTCGGGCCGGGTTCGAACTCGCGCGGCTGCCAGTCGGCGGTGAGCTGGTCTTCGTCGGCGTAGTACTCGATGAGGCCGCCGGCCGGGTTCTTGAAGTACCAGAAGTACGCGGACGACACGGGGTGGCGGCCCGGGCCCAGCTGGGTGTCCCAGCCGCAGCGCGAAAAATGCAGGCCGCCGCCGAACACCTCGTGGATGTCGCGCACGGTGAAGGCCACGTGGTTGAGCCCGCGCTTGCCCGACGGGATCTGCAGCAGGAACAGGTCGTGGTGGCCACCTTCGGGCGCACAGCGCATGAAGGCGCCGCGGTTCGGATAGCCGTCGGACGACACGAAGCCGAAGCGCTGCGCATAGAACGCGCTCGTGCCCTTCACGTCGCTCACGAAGAACACGACGTGGCCGACCTCGATCGGCGTGGCGCGTTCGTAGATCGGTGCGGGCTGGTTCACGCGCGGCTTGGCGTTCCAGGTGTTCATGGCGCCGCAGTCGACCTCGACCGCGCGCTTGCGGCTGACCTGCAGGCGCACGGCCAGGCCGTTGGGGTCGGTGCAGCCGATGCGGCGCGCGCCGTCGACCGTGGTGTCCACGAAGGCCGGGTCTTGCGCGATGGCGGCGGCGTAGCGGTCCAGGTCGGCGTCGCTTTCCACGCCCCACACCACTTCGCGCAGCGTCGGGCCCTCTTCCATCGCAGGCGGCAGGCCGGGCTTGTCCCACGCCGCAACGACCACCTTGCAGCCGTTGAGGCACTCGAAGACGAGTTCGTCGGCGGCTTCGGACACGAGTGAAAGGCCCCAGTCCTGGAAGAACTGGCGGCAGGCGGGCAGGTCGTCCGCGCCGTAGGTGATCTGGTCGATGCCAAGTACGCTCATGATCTTTTCGCTCTCGTTCAGTTCGCCCAAGGCAGGGGCTGTTCGTTCGTGCCCCAGTACATGCTCTTCTGTTCCATGTACTGGAAGATGCCTTCGCGGCCCTTCTCGCGGCCCAGGCCGCTGTCGCGCCAGCCGCCGAACGGCGTCGAGACCGAGAACTGCTTGTAGGTGTTGACCCAGACCGTGCCGGCCTGCACCGCGCGGCCCAGCTTCCAGGCGCGCTTGAAGTCGCGGCTCCACACGCCTGCGGCCAGCGCGTAGACGCTGTCGTTGGCCTGCGCGATCAGTTCTTCCTCGTTGTCGAAGGGCATCGCGACCAGCACCGGGCCGAAGATTTCTTCCTGGCTGATGCGGGCGTTGTTGGTCAGGCCTTCGAGGATGGTCGGCTGGTAGAAGTAGCCCTTGTCGTAGTCGGCGCCGTGCGGGCGCACGCCGCCCGTGCGGATGCGCCCGCCCTCGGACACGCCCAGGTCCACGTAACGCTCAATGCCTTCGCGGTGCTTGGCCGTGATGAGCGGGCCCATCTGCGTGCGCTCCGAGGCCGGGTCGCCCACGCGCAGCGCATTGGCGCCTTCGGCCAGCCGCGTCAGGAACTCGTCGTAGATGCCGCGCGCCACGAACAGGCGCGAGCCCGCGATGCACGACTCGCCCGACGAACTGAAGATGCCGTAGAGCACGCCGTTCACCGCATGGTCGAGGTCGGCGTCGTCGAGCACCATGGTGGGCGACTTGCCGCCGAGCTCGAGCGACACCGGCATCATCTTGTCGGCCGCGATGTGGGCGATGTGCTTGCCGGTGGTGGTGCCGCCGGTGAACGACACGCGCTTGACCAGCGGGTGCTTGGTGATCGCGTCGCCAATCACCGAGCCCTTGCCCGGCAGCACGCTCACGATGCCCTTGGGCACGCCGGCCGCTTCGCAGATACGCGCGAGTTCCAGCGCCATGAGCGGCGTGACTTCGGCGGGCTTCACGACCACCGCGTTGCCGGCCGCCAGCGCGGGCGCCAACTTCTGGGCTTCGCTCGCGATGGGCGAGTTCCACGGCGTGATGGCCGCGACCACGCCCATGGGCTCGTGCACGCTCATCGTGACGAAGGCGCCGCGCGAGGGGGTGATGGTTTCTTCGAGCGTCTCCAATGCGGCGGCGAAGAACTGGAAGGTGCCCGCGGCGCTGGCCACGAGGTTGCGCGTTTCGCTGATCGGCTTGCCGTTGTCCAGGCGCTGCTTCTGCGCCAGCGACTCGCCCTCTTCGCGGATCAGCTGTGCCACGCGGTGCAGCACGGCGGCGCGCTCGTGCGGCAGGCGCTGGGCCCAGCCGCTGGTGCGAAAGGCGTGGTCGGCGCGCGCGATGGCTTCTTCGACATCGGCCAGGCTCGCGGCCTTCAGGCGCGCGATGGGCTCGCCGGTGGCCGGGTACAAGCTTTCGTAGACGTCGCCGCCGCCCAGGCGCCATTCGCCGGCGATGCAGATCGGAAGGAGTTCGGTGGAGATCATGGGGTGGCTCAGATGGCAAGGGCCGCGACGCGGTTGCGCAGCGCGCGCACGGCGCTGTACACGGTCAGGGCCGAGGTCTTGGGGTTGGCCGCGAGCGGCTTGTTGCGCATGGTCAGCGCGAAGCTGCCGAAGGCGCCTTCGGCTTCGACGGTGTGCACGTTCTCGGTGGTGGCCGGGTCGGCAATGAGGCGCACCAGCGTCTGGTCCAGGCCCAGGCCCGCGAGCGACACGGTGGCCGCCACGTTGGCGTTCTTCGGATAGAGCAAGGCGGCTTCGCGCGCGCTGCCTTCGAAGATCACGGTTTCGTGCGCCAGCGTGTCCAGGTTGCGGCCCTGCTCGGCCGGCGTGCCCTTCCAGGCCTGCGGCGGCTTGCGGCCGGTGTAGCGCACGCTGTCCAGGCCGCCGATGCGGGCCGCGGCCAGCGCGTCGATGCCGCCGATGGCGCCGGGAATCAGCTGCACCTGCGTGCGGCCGGCAACGGCGGCGGCTTCGAGCTTCTCGGCGAAGCCCGTGGCCGACAGCGCGCCCACCGACGCCACCACGCAGGGCGTGCCGCGTGCCAGCGCGGGCAGCACGTGTTCCTCGATGGCGGCATGGCCGGCGGTCTCGACCACGAGGTCGATGCCGTCGGCGGGCACGGCGCTGCCCACCTGCGCGTCGGGGGCGACCTTCCGCGCGGCGGCAATGCCTTCGGCCGGCACGACGATGGCCACCACCTTCAGGGCGGGATCGCCGCGCAGCAGTTCGAGCACCGAGGTGCCGATGGCTCCGCAGCCGACGAGGGCGATGCGCGTGATGGCAGTGGTCATGCGTGGGGCTCCGCGTTCGCTCACTTGGCCGCGCCGAGCGCGGGAATCTGCGTGACCGTGTTGGTCGGCGGGCCGGCGAAGCTGGTCTTGAAGCCGCCGATCGACAGCATGTCGATCTCCAGCAGGAACGGACCGTCGGCGGCCAGCGCCTGGTCCAGCTGCGCCGGCAGGTCGGCCAGGTCTTTCACGCGGGCATGCGGCAGCGCGATCGACTTGCACAGCAGATCGTAGTCGGGCGTGTGCAGCTCGGCGTAGCACTGGCGGCCGCCGTACTGCGCGTCCTGGATGTTCTTGATTACGCCGTAGCTCTTGTCGTTCATGAGCACGATGACCATGGGCGCCTTCTCCTGCACCATGCAGGCCAGCTCGCCCAGGTTCAGGATGAAACCGCCGTCGCCGGCCAGGCAGAAGGTCTTGCGGCCCGAGCCCGTCACCGCCGCGCCGATGGCCGCGCCGATGGCCATGGGCATGCCCTGGCCGATGCCACCGCCCGTGGCGTGCACGCCGGCGCTGGGTTCGAACACGCGCAGCTCGCGGTTGCCCCAGGTGCTGTTGGACACCGTGACGTCGCGCACCCAGTTGAACTTGCGGCCGGCCACCGACTGCAGCTGGCGCACGAGTTCGGCGTACGGGCCGAGGCCGTCGCGCAGCGTGGCAACCGCTTGGTCGTGCGCCGCGCGCAGGTCGACCAGCAGCTGCGGGTCGGCCTGGTACTTCGCGGCTTCGAGGCGGTCGGCCAGGCCGTCGAGGGCCAGCGCGGAATCGCCGCAGACAAAGGCTTCGGACGCATAGCAGCGGCCTTCGGCGGCGGCATCGGCGTCGATGCGGTACAGCGGGCGCGGCAGCTTCAGTTCGTACTTGAGCGTCTCGTTGCCGCGCAGGCGCGAGCCGACCACGAGCATCGCGTCGCAGGTCTGATAGAAGGCCTCGACCGGCTTCTGGATGTTGTAGGCGCCGAGCGAGCCGGCATCGTCCTCGGGCACCGTGCCGCGGCCCTGCGTGGTCGTGACCACGCCGAAGCCCAGCTTCTGCAGGCGCTGGATCGCACTGCGCGCATGGCGGGCACCGCCACCGACCCACAGCAGCGGACGCTTGGCGGTGGACAGGCGCGCGGCCAATGCATCGAGGCCGGCGGCCGAAGGCACGGGGCGCTCGATGGGCAGCGGCGACAGGTCGGCCGGCATGGTCGTGAGCGCCGACTGGATGTCGATCGGGATCTCCACGCTCACCGGGCCGGTCGGCGCCGTCATCGCGAGCTGCACCGCGCGCTTGAGCGTGCCGAGCACCGTCTCGACGCTGCGCACGCGCAGCGCGGCCTTCGACACGGCCTTGAGCATGGTGAGCTGGTCGGGCGCTTCGTGGATGTACGACATGCCCTTGTCCAGGTACGGCGTCTCGATCTGGCCGGTGATGTGCAACAGCGGTGCGCCGGCCGTCAGTGCCTCGACCATGCTGCCGGCGATGTTGCCCGCGGCCGGGCCGGTGCTGGTGATGCACACGCCCAGGCTGGCGGTGGAGCGCGCATAGGCATCGGCCATGTTGCCCGCGCCGGCTTCGCCGCGTGCCGAGATGAAGCGCACCGTGCCGCGCTGCGCGAAGGCATCGAGGATCGGCATGTTGTGGATCGAGATCACGCCGAAGGCTGCCTTGACGCCGCACTGCTCGAGAAACGCGGCGACGACGGCGCCGACCGTGACGGTGTTGTTGGGGTTATGCATGGCGGGAATGGCCTCCGGAGATGTCGATGTGGCTGCCGGTCGTGTACGACGCGAGCGGTGAAGCAAGGAAAAGGATCGCGCGCGCGGCTTCGGTCGGAAGCCCCAGGCGACCCAGCGGGATGTGTTTGGTGGTGGCGAGCTGGCGGCTCCAGGCGGCCCAGTCCTGCGACTTGTCTTCGCGCGCCTCGAAGCGGCGGCGCCACTGGCCCGACTCGACCAGGCCGATCAGGATGCCGTTGACGCGCACGCCCTGCGGCGCGAACTCGGTGGCCATGGAGCGCACGAGGTTCAACAGGCCCGCGCGCGCGGCCGAGGTGGCGACCATGTGCGGCTCGGGCTGGCGTGCCAGCAGCGAGTTGGCGCAGACGATGGCGGCATCGCCGAGCACCGCGCGCTGCGCCGTGAGCTGCGGCAGGAAGGCGCGCGTCGGGTGGATGACCGAGAAGAACTTCAGGTGCAGCTCTTGCATCCAGGCCGCGTCGTCGGTGTCGGCGAAGGTGGAGACACGCCCCTGCCCTGCGTTGTTGACCAGCATCGAGGCCGGGCCGAGCGCGGCCTCGCTGGCGGCGGCGAAGGCGCGCACCGAGGCGGCGTCGAGCACGTCGCAGGTCTGCGCGAACAGCTTGGCGTCCGGGTACGTGGCACGCAGGCCGGCCACGGCGGCATCGAGCCGTTCGGCGTTGCGCCCGCACAGCGCCACGGCGGCGCCGCAACCGAGCAGCAGCTCGACGGTGGCCAGGCCGATGCCCGACGACCCGCCCGTGACCACGGCCACGCGGCCGGCCAGTGCGTCGGCGGCGAAGAAGGAGGAGGAAGGGGCAAGGGTCGTCATGGTCGATCGCAAATCAGTCGTCAGGCGCTGCGCAGCGGAACCACCTTGCTGGTGCGCGCGGGCGAGTAATTGAGCAGGCCCGAGATCTCGTCGGCGGTGCCGCGCACGCGCTGCACCATCTCGTCCATGCGGTTCTCGTCGATGTGGCCCGAGGTGATGGTGGCGCCCAGCGCCGCCACGATGTGGCCGCTGTGGTCGCGCACCGGCGCGGCGATGGTGGAGATGTTCGATTCGAAGAAGCCCTCGCCCAGCACATAGCCGCGCTGGCGGTCGGCCTGCACCATGTCGAACAGTTCGTTCACGGTCTTGGGCGTGCTCGGCGAGAAGGTCTCGAGCTTGTCTTCGGGGTACAGCGCGCGCAGCTGCGGCAGCGTGAGGTCTTCGAGCAGGATGCGGCCCAGCACCGTGGCGTGGGCCGGCAGGCGCGTGCCCACCGTGACCGAGCTGGCGAAGGGCGTGGCCGGCGCCACCTTGGCGACGTAGACGATCGAGCGGCCGTCGCGCACCACCAGGTTGCAGGGCGTGCGCAGCTCGTCGCACAGGCGGTTGAGCAGCGGCGTGCCCAGCTGCGTGAGCTCCAGCGAGGCCAGGTATTCGAAGCCCAGGCGCAGCACGGCCAGGCCCAGGCGGTAGTCGCGACCGCCCTCGGCGCGCTCGAGGAAGCCCATGTTCTCCAGCGTGGTGAGCAGGCGGAAGACGGTCGACCGTGGCAGGTCGAAGCGGCGCGCCAGCTCGGGCGCGGAGAGCGTGCGGCTCTCGCGGCTGAACTCGCACAGCACGCGCAGGCCGCGCTCCAGCGCGGGCACGTTGTAGCGGTCTGCGCCCTCTTCCATCACTTCGTTGTCGGTGGCCATCTTGGAATTCCTCTCGGTTGTCTTGTTCGTGTCGGGTCAGCCGGCGAGCGATTCGCGCAGCAAGGCGGCGACGGCCTGCGGTTGTTCCACATAGCCGGCGTGACCCGCATCGTCCACCAATTCGAGGGGCACGCCGCAGCGGCGCGCGACTTCTTCGCAGGCAGCCGGCGGCGTGACGACGTCGAGCGCACCGCAGGCCACGCGCACGGGCATCGGCGGCGGCAGGTCGGCCAGCAGGTCGGCGTTGCACAGCAGCTCGACGGCCTGGCAGTAGCCGTGGTCGTTCAGGCGCGCCATGTTCCAGCGCACCCACTGGCGGGCGTGTTCGCTGGCACCGTCGGACACGAGCCGGCCCGCGCGCTTGGCGGCCATGCCGGCAATGCCGAGGTCGTCGAGCGTGGCCAGGCGTTCGGCGCGCACCTTGGCGCGGGCGTCGATGCGCGCGGCGGCGCCGTAGCCGATGGCGGGGCTCACGAGCACGAGGCGGCGGATGCGGGCACTGGCGCTCGCATCGCTGCGCGCAGCCGACGCGGCGACGATGGCGCCCAGCGAATGGCCGACCAGCACGCAGGAGCGGATCGAGAGCGCATCGAGCATTTCTTCAAGGCGTGCGGCGTAGTCGGCGGCGGTCGGCGCGGCCGAGGCCAGCGGCGTCGAGCGGCCATAGCCCGGTGCGTCCCACGCGATGAGGCAGGCCTGCGGCGCCAGCAGCGCCGCGGTGTCGAGCCACGAGGCCGCGCCCGAGCCGATGCCGTGCAGGCACACGATCACCGGGCCCTGTCCGCATTCGCGCACCGACACCACCGCGCCGCCGCCCACCGCGACGTCGCGGGCCGGAAAGCGCGCGTCGAGCCGCGCCAGCTCGGAAGCCGGCAGGGTCTGCGCGGGGATGTCGACGGTGCTCATGGCCTGTTCGCTCGCTGGCTCGCTCGCTCAGCGCTTGATCTTGGCCAGCGGGTGGTCGGCGGGGTACGTCGGCGTGACCGGCTTCTTGGCACCGAGCATCACGCACATCAGCGCGTCTTCGTCGCCGATGTTGATCTCTTCGCGGTACACGCCGGGCGGCACCGAGATCAGGTCGCGGTCGGTCATGATGGTTTCGAAGCGCTCGCCGTCCTTCTCGATCACGACCTTGAGCTTGCCGCGGATCAGGAAGAACACCTCTTCCACGTCGGTGTGGATGTGCGGCGGGCCTTCGTGGCCGGCCGGGATCACCATGGTCGAGAAGGTGAAGTGCTCCGAGGGCACGGTGTTGGTGTCGGCCGCGACACCGGTGCCGCCGGTGCCCACATAGCGCATCTGCGCGCGGCGGAACTTGGGGTCGAAGTCGGCCTGGAACTTCAGCGCGTCCCAGTCGTACTTGCGGGTTTCGTAGCGGGCGATGCGGGTGTTCATCCACTCGGCCAGGCTGCTGCCCTCGGGCTGCGCCAGGGTGTTGTTGATCTTCTGCTGTTCGGACAAATCGCTCATGGGTGTACTCCTTGGTCGGGAAATTCGGTCGGTGGTGACGGGTTCAGTGCATCGCGAAGCCGCCGTTGACGGCGAGCAGCTGGCCGGTGACGAAGCGCGCCAGGCCGGACAGCAGGAACACGGTCGCGCCGCAGACGTCGGCCGCCTGCTGCTCGCGCGGGATGGCGCGGCCTTCGAGGTACTTCTGGTGGCGCGCCATCGGCACGTACTCGGTGGCCTCGACCAGCGTGAGGCCGGGCGCCACGGCGTTCACCGTGATGTTGTCGCCGCCCCATTCGCGCGCCAGCGAGCGCGTCATGGAAATGACGGCGCCCTTGCTCGACGCATAGGCCAGCAGGTTGGGCGCGCCCCACAGCGCCGTGTCCGACGCGAGGTTGACGATGGCGCCACGGCCGCTGGCCGCCAGCGCGGGACGGCAGGCGCGGCCCATGAGCCAGCTGCCGCGCACGTTGACGTTCATCACACGGTCCCACATGTCGATCTCGAGCTGGTGCGCGTCGCGCCCGCCCGAGTTGGTGATGGCGGCGTTGTTGACGAGACCATCGAGCCCGCCCAGCAGGCGCACCGCCTCGGCGGCGCCCGCCTCGATGGAAGCCGGGTCCGACAGATCGATGGCCAGCGCGTGCGCCGTGTGGCCGGCATCGCGCAGCGCCTGGGCTTCGGTTTCGGCCAGTTCGCCGAGGATGTCGGCCAGCACCACGCTCGCGCCCGCCGCGGCCACGCACTGCGCGAACGCCAGGCCCAGGCCGCGCGCACCGCCGGTCACGAGCACGCGGCGGCCGGCCAGCAGGTTGGCGGGCATCTCGGCCAGCAGCGACTGCAGGCTGGAGGGATCGGCGATGGCTTTGAGGTCGGTCATGGCGGGCGTCTCCGTGAGGTTCAGTCGGCCTGGATGCCGAGTTCCTTGATGACCTTGCCGAAGCGCGCGAAGTCGGCGGCGTTGGTCTTGGCCAGCACGTCGGCGTCGCCGCCCACGGGCGTGGTGCCCAGCACGGCCATGCGCGCGACGATCTCGGGCATCTTCAGGATCTCGTTGAAGTGGCCGTTGAGCGTCTTCACGATCTCGGGCGGCAGGTTGCGCGGGCCCCACAGGCCGTTCCAGGCGGTGAGCTCGACGTCCTTGTAGCCCAGCTCGGCGAAGGTCGGCACCTTGGGCGCGAGCGGCGAGCGCTCGCGCGAGGCCACGGCCAGCGGGACCATCTTGCCGTTGGGCATGTAGGGCGCCACCGGGCCCAGCGTGATGAAGGTCACCGGCACATGGCCGCCGAGCACGTCGTTGACGGCGGGCGCCACGCCCTTGTACGGCACGTGCGCCAGGCTGGTGCCCGAGGCGCGGGCGAACATTTCGCCCAGGATGTGCATCGGCGAACCGCTGCCCGGGCTGGCGTAGCTCAGCGACTTGCCGCCCTTGGCCGCGGCCACCGCGTCCTTCAGGCCGGTGTAGCCCTTGGCGCCGCTGGCCACGAGGAACAGCGGCAGGCTGCCGGTCTGCACGATCGGCGTGAAGCCGTTGAGCACGTCGTAGCCCGAGGTGCTGCCGGTCTTGAGCACCAGCTGCGCGATCGAGAAGGTGCTGGGCGCGAGCAGCAACGTGTAGCCGTCGGGCGCGGCCTTCGACACGAAAGCGCTGCCGATGATGCCGCTGGCGCCGGGGCGGTTGTCGACCACCACGGGCTGGCCGACGCGGGCCGAGAGCTTCTCGGCGTACAGGCGCGCCAAGGCGTCGGTGTCGCCACCCGCCGGATAGGCAACGACCAGCGTGATCGGCTTGCTGGGGTAGGTGTCTGCCCAGGCGAATCCGGAAGCGCAAGCGGCGGCCAGGGAGACGGCAGCGGCGATGGCGAGGCGGCGAGTGTGTGTCATCGAGGGTCCGTGGAATCGGTGGCTTGTTTCGCTAAAGAAACAACGATTTATTAATGGAACACCGCGAGAATACCGACGAAGACAACTTCATGACTAGGTAAAAACCCTAGTTGAGGTGAAGCCAGGCTGCACGGCCCACGAAAAAGGGCGGCCGTTTCGGGCCGCCCTTCGAGGGTGGAAGCGGGGTTGGGCTACCCGCCGTAGCGCGCCACGGTCAGGCCTTCCATGTCGATTTCGGGCGCCCTGCCCGCGACCAGGTCGGCCATCACGCGGCCGGTGCCGGCCGCCATGGTCCAGCCGAGCGTGCCGTGGCCGGTGCTCAGCAGCAGCTTGGGCACGCGGGTGGCGCCGATCACCGGCGTGCCGTCGGGCGTCATGGGGCGCAGGCCGGTCCAGAAGGACGCGTCGCGCACCGGGCCGCCGCGCGGGAACAGGTCGGTCACGACGTGCTCGAGCGTGTCGCGCCGCCGCGCATCGAGCGCGAGGTCAAAGCCCGAGAGCTGCGCCGTGCCGCCCACGCGGATGCGATCGCCCAGGCGCGTGACGGCGACCTTGAAGGTCTCGTCCATCACGGTGGATTCGGGCGCGCCGCTCGCGTCGGTGATGGGCACCGTGATCGAGAAGCCCTTGACCGGGTACACCGGCAGGTCGATGCCCAGCGGCCGCACCAGCGCGGGCGAGTAGCTGCCGAGCGCGACCACGTAGCGGTCGGCGGTGAACACGCCCTGGTCGGTGCGCACCCCGGTCACGCCCTTCCCCGCTTCGTGTTCGAGGGCCTGGATGTTCACGCCGAATCTGAATTGCACGCCCTCGGCTTCGGCCAGCTTGGCCAGCGCCTGCGTGAACTTGAAGCAGTCGCCGGTCTCGTCGCCCGGCAGTCGCAGGCCGCCGACGAACTTGTCCTTCACGGCGCCGAGCGCGGGCTCATGCAGCACGCAGCCGTCGCGGTCGAGCACCTGGTAAGGCACGCCCGACGCCTTCAGCACTTCCACGTCCTTCGCGGTGCCGTCGAGCTGTGCCTGCGTGCGAAAGAGCTGCAACGTGCCCTGCATGCGCTCGTCGTAGCGGATGCCGGTGTCGGCGCGCAGCGCCTTCAGGCAGTCGCGGCTGTATTCGGCCAGCCGCACCATGCGGCCCTTGTTGAGTTCGTAGCGCGCCTGCGTGCAGTTGCGCAGCATCGACAGACCCCAGCGCCACATCGCCGGATCGAGCATTGGCTTGATGACCAGCGGGCTGTGCTGCATGAGCATCCACTTGATCGCCTTGACCGGCACGCCGGGCCCGGCCCACGGCGCCGAGTAGCCGGGCGACACCTCGCCCGCGTTGCCGAAGCTGGTTTCGAGCGCGGGCGCCGGCTGGCGCTCCAGCACCGTCACCGTGTGCCCGGCGCGCGCCAGGTAGTACGCCACCGAGGTGCCGATGACACCGCTGCCGAGAATCAGGACCTGCATGACAACCCCTCCCTCTTGAAAGCCGCCATGGGCCTGAGAGTACAGGGTCGGCGCTTACAGGCCCAGCGAGTCCTGCAGTTCGCGCGCCGTCCAGCGCTTCGGCTGTTGCGGCCAGGCCTCGAGCAGCGCGACCATGCGCGCGTTGCGCGGTGCGCTCAGGCCGTGCTCCTGCGCGAGCCGCACCACCTCGCCACTCAGTGCGTCGATCTCGGTGCGACGGCCCAACGCGAGGTCGTCGGCCATGCTGGAGCGCGCCTTGGCGTCGATGCGCAGCATGCGTGCCGCGACGATGCGAAACAGCCAGTCGGGCAACCGCAGCAGGCCCGGCAAGCGCCGCGCCGGCACGGCCGCCACCTGCGCGGGCACGATGCCGCCCGTGCGCAGCACGCCCAGCGTTTCATCGATGAGCGCCGCGAAGCAGCGGCGGTAGCCGCGCTGCATGAGCTCGTCGCGCAGCGGCAGGCCCGACAGCGCATTGACCGGGTTGTTGAGGTTGAGCAGCAGCTTGCCCCACTGCACTGGCAGCAGGTCGGCATGCAGGTCGAGCGGCACGCCGGCGCGCTCGAACACGGGCAGCCAGTCGCGCAGCGCGGGGTCGTCTTCCGCGGCCAGCCGTCCGGGCGTGCCCCGGTGGAAGGCGCCGTCGTCGATCTCGGCCACGTTGTACGGCACCATGCCGGCGCGGATGTTGAGCGAGGGGCCGGCCTGCCCCGCGGCGGCGCAGTTCGAGATGCCGTTCTGCAGCGAAACCACCGTGGTGCCGGCCGGCAGCGCAAAGGCCAGTTCGCGCGCCGCCTCGGCCGTGGCGCCGCTCTTCACGCACAGCAGCACCAGCGCGGGCCGCGCGCCCACCGGCACCTGTTCGCACAGGCGCAGCGTGGGCGCCGCCAGCTTGTGCCGGGCGCCGTCGAGGTCGGTGAGCGTGAGGCCGTGGCGTGCGAGCTTGTCGAGCACGCGCGGACGGCCGACGAAGGTGACGGGCACGCCCGCCGCCGCCAGGCTGCCGCCGATGAAACAGCCGATGGTGCCCGCCCCCATCACGAGCACTTCACCGGGGATCGCGTCGGACATGAAGTGCTGTGTGGGTAGTGGGCGGAAAGGACCTCAGGTCCGTTGGGCGACCCAGGCCTGCACCGATTGCAGCGCGGCCGGCAGGCCCGCGGCGTCGGTGCCGCCGGCCATGGCCATGTCGGGCTTGCCGCCACCCTTGCCGCCGACCTGCTGGGCCACGAAGTTGACCAGCTCGCCGGCCTTGACCTTGGCGATGCTGTCGGCCGTGACACCGGCGGCGATCTGCACCTTGTCGCCGTCCACGGCGGCCAGCACGATGGCGGCGGTCTTCAGCTTGTCCTTGAGCTTGTCCATGGTGTCGCGCAGCGTCTTGGCGTCGGCGCCGTCGAGCTTGGCCGCGAGCACCTTGATGCCGTTGACGTCCACCGCCTGCGCGATGAGCTCGTCGCCCTTGGACGACGCGAGCTTGCCCTTGAGCGCGCCCACTTCGCGTTCGAGCGTCTTGACCTGCTCCAGCACCTGCGAGAGGCGACCCTGCAGCTCGGCAGCCGGCGACTTGAGCGTGGCGGCCACGCTGTGCACGGTCGATTCGAGGTCCTGCAGGTACGACAGCGCGTTGGCGCCCGTGACGGCCTCGATGCGGCGCACGCCGGCGGCCACGCCGCCTTCGCTGACGATCTTGAACAGGCCGATGTCGCCCGTGCGGCCCACGTGGGTGCCGCCGCACAGTTCGCGGCTGGTGCCGATGTCGAGCACGCGCACGGTCTCGCCGTACTTCTCGCCGAACAGCATCATGGCGCCGGTCTTCTGGGCCGACTCGAGGTCCATCACGCGCGCTTGCGTGGGCGCGTTGTCCAGGATCTCGGCGTTGACGCGCTTTTCGATCTCGAGGATCTGCTCGCGCGTGACCGGGGCGTTGTGCGCGAAGTCGAAGCGCGTCTTGTCGGCGTCGACCAGCGAGCCCTTCTGCTGCACGTGATCGCCCAGCACTTCGCGCAGGGCCTTGTGCATCAGGTGGGTGACCGAGTGGTTGCGCATGGTGGCGGCGCGGCGCGCGGTGTCGACGGCGGCCTTGACCGTGTCGCCGACCTTCAGCGTGCCTTGCGTCTGCGTGCCGTGGTGGCCGAACACGTCGGCCTTGATCTTCTGCGTGTCGTCGACGCCGAACTGCACGCCTTCGGCCACGAGCACACCCTGGTCGCCGACCTGGCCGCCGCTCTCCGAATAGAACGGCGTGGTGTCGAGCACCACGATGCCGCTCTGGCCTTCCTTCAGCTCGTTGACGGCCACGCCTTCGAGGTACAGCGCGACGACCTTGGCGTTTTCTTCCAGGTGGTCGTAGCCGGTGAAGGTGTTGCCCGCGCCGGCGTACTCAACCTTGCGCCTCTGCTGGAAATTACTTCCGCCCCGACCCTTCTCCTTCTGCGCCTCCATTTCCGCCCAGAAGCCGGCCTCGTCGACCGCTACTCCGCGTTCACGGCACACGTCCTGCGTCAAATCGAGCGGGAAACCGAAGGTGTCGTGCAGAGTAAAGGCGATCTTTCCTGCAAGAACAGTCACTCCGTTCTCGAGTTCGCCTTCGAGGATAGACATCCCGTTGGCAATGGTTCGGAAGAAACCTTCTTCCTCGACCTTCAAGGTTTCGATGATCTTCTTCTCGTCAGCCACCAGCTTGGGGTACGCGTCGCCCATGAGCTTCACGAGGTCGGGCACCAGCTTGTGGAAGAAGGGCTTCTTCTGGCCCAGCTTGTAGCCGTGGCGGATGGCGCGGCGCACGATGCGCCGCTGCACGTAGCCGCGGCCTTCGTTCGAGGGAATGACGCCGTCGGCTACCAGGAAGGAGGTGGCGCGGATGTGGTCGGCGATCACGCGCAGCGAGTTGTTCGACAGGTCCTGCGTGCCGGTCTCGCGGCCTGCGGCCTTGATGAGCGCGTCGAAGATGTCGATTTCGTAGTTGCTGTGCACGTGCTGCAGGATCGCGGCCAGGCGCTCCAGGCCCATGCCGGTGTCGACGCAGGGCGCGGGCAGCTTCTTGACCGAGCCGTCGGGCTGCATGTCGAACTGCATGAACACGTTGTTCCAGATCTCGATGTAGCGGTCGCCGTCTTCATCGGGCGAGCCGGGCGGGCCGCCGGGGATCTCGGGGCCGTGGTCGTAGAAGATTTCGGAGCACGGGCCGCACGGGCCTGTGTCGGCCATCATCCAGAAGTTGTCGGACATGTAGCGGCCGCCCTTGTTGTCGCCGATGCGCACGACGCGCTCGGGCGGCAGGCCGATTTCCTTGGTCCAGATGTCGTAGGCCTCGTCGTCCTCGATGTAGACGGTGGCCCAGAGTTTTTCGGCCGGCAGCTTGTAGACCTGGGTCAGCAGCTCGAAGGCCCATTTCAGCGAGTCGCGCTTGAAGTAGTCGCCGAAGCTCCAGTTGCCCAGCATCTCGAAGAAGGTGTGGTGGCGCGCGGTGTAGCCCACGTTCTCGAGGTCGTTGTGCTTGCCGCCGGCACGCAGGCAGGCCTGCACCGAGGCGGCGCGCACGTAGGGGCGCTTGTCTTCGCCGAGGAACACGTCCTTGAACTGGACCATGCCCGAGTTCGTGAACATGAGCGTCGGGTCGTTGCCCGGCACCAGCGAGCTCGAAGGCACCACCGTGTGGCCCTTGGAGGCGAAGAAATCGAGAAAGGTCTTGCGGATGTCCGCGACCGTGAATGTGGGCTGGCTCATCTTTGGATTTCGTCTGCTGTCGGGGGCGGCCTGGCGATGGCGACCCTGCGTCGAAACCACTGCGTTGAACCGGCCTAACTGCTTGATTTGCTTGAACAATCGATTATAGGTTTGCGCATGGTGCCCGGGCCGCCCGCGGGCCTTGCGCACGCGCGATCCGGGAGCCGGGGCTAATATGGACGGCTGAAGCGGTGCGCGCCCTCCCCGGCTGCAGCCTGTTTCTTCCCTGTTTTCATCGGCAACATGAATCAAGGAGCACGCATGGCGGGTCAGGCGTCGGAACACTGGAAGATCGAAGACCTCGATTTCTCCCGCATCGCACGCGAACAGGTGCGCACGGACGAGAACCTCTTCTACCTGGTGGCGTCGGCCTCCTTCATCGAGAGCGGCTCCGACCTGTACACGCAGAACCTGGTCGATTTCTTCCGGGGCGACGACGAGGTCACCGAGTGGCTGTCGAACCACTGGGAGCAGGAAGAGCTGCAGCACGGCCGGGCCCTGCGCGCCTACGTGGACCACGTCTGGCCCGAATTTCCCTGGGAAACCGCCTACCGCGGCTTCCTCGACGAGTACGCCACCTACTGCAAGGTCGAGCTGCTGGCCCCGACCCGCGCCCTGGAAATGACGGCCCGCTGCGTGGTCGAGACCGGCACCGCCACCTACTACCGGGCCATGGCCCGCAGCACCACCGAGCCGGTGCTGCGCGACCTGGCGACGCGCATCGCGACCGACGAGGTCAACCACTACAAGCACTTCTACCGGTTCTTTCGCCGCTACCGCGCGCAGGAGCGGCTGAACCGTTTCCGCGTGATGGGCACCATCGGCCGGCGCACGCTGGAGCTGAAAAGCGAGGACGCCGACTGCGCCGTCCGCCACGTGCTGCAGGCTCGCGCTCCGCACCGCGCCGGCGACGCGGCCTACGTGCAGCAGCTGAGCGCGCACATGAACCGCACCATCCGCACCCACCTGAGCCCCGCCGCCACGCTGAAGATGCTGATGCGCCCGCTGGAGCTGCCGGCCCGGGTACAGACGGTGATCCAGTACCCGATCCGGCAGTTCATGGAGCATGTCTTCCTGCGCTGACGGGCCCCAAACCCCAGAAAACGCCGGAAAACGCGCAAAAAAAACCCAGCACGATGCTGGGCTGAATCTCTGGATTGCTGTCACGCACAGAGAACCCGCACTTGAAGCGAGTCCGCAAAATTTAGGGCCCAGGCCGCCCCCGGCTTGTCGGACAACACCGACAGTTCTGCACGATCGTTCGGACCGAGGGTATCCCCCGAAGCTCGAAAAAGTGCCAAATTCTTCACACTTTTTAACTTGTCCTACGGTTACGACATTTTTCAGCTGACATGCTGGGCGCGCGTCCTCGCCGAGGATGCACTTGCTGTCACGCAACAGGGCCGCAAAAGAAGAGCTCTCTGTTTGCCTTAGAGCGCGCCCCTTCGGGGGCCCCTCGAGATACCCGCTCCGGCGGGTATTTTTTTGCCCGCCGCCGGGCCACCCGTCGCCCTACCACATCGCCATGACGGGTTTTCCCAATCCGGTGGGGACAATGCTGTGGAAAACCGTGTGTGCAGCGCGCAAAACCCTTGCCTGGCGGGGCCTGCAACGCGGTGCCTGCGAAAGAGGCAGCGGAGGTAAAAAACCCGGAAAAATATTTTTCCCGCCCGTTTCCCCCCCAAGACCGGTCCGCCGCCGCCCCGAACGGCGCTGAAAGAATTCATCAGACTCCCACCCCGAAGCCCCCGCTAGCATCGAACGACCCGGGCGGCCAGCCTGCGCCGCGCCGGGGACCCAAGGGAGCAAAACATCGTGAAGTGGATCGTGGCTGGCTTTGTGGCGCTGGTTTTCTCAGTGCTGTCGTTCAACGCATTCATCGCCAACGACCTGAGCCGCCAGACCAGCGGCAACCGGCTCATCGCCATGCTGACCGACCTGTACGGCTGGCTGATGGGCACCCTGGGCGCCGTGCCGACGGGCCTCCTGTTCGCGGCGTGCGCCGTGGGCATCGTGGTGCTGGCGGTCCGGGACGGCAAGAAGGCGTCCTGAGCCATGCCGGTGACCGCGCGCGTGGCCCTGCTCGACCCGCAAGGCACCACCGGACCCCAGCTGCTGCACAGCCTGCCCCGCCTGGGCTACGACACCCTGCGGTTCTCGAGTGCGGGCGACTTCTTTGCGTTGCTGGACAGCGGCCAGCCGATCGACCTGCTGCTGCTGGTGGTCGAGAACGAGCTGGCTTCGCGCAGCCTCTTCGCCGCCTGCCGGGCGCTGAACATTCCGACGCTGCTCATCGTGCGCGACAGGCGCTGGGAGCAGCTCATGCCCTGGCGCGACGCGCCGGGCTGGGACGACTTCATCGAGCTGCACGGCGCCGGCATCGACGACGCCATCAACGAACTGGCCTGGCGCATGCGCACCCTGCTGCTGCGCGCCCGGCAGGCCGCGCAGACCGCCAGCCTCGGCGCGGCGAGCTGGGGCCCCTACCGTTTTCTCGACATGGCCCACACGGTGCTGCTGCACGAGCGGCGCATCCGCCTGCAGCCGCGCCAGTACGCCTTCGCCGTCACGCTGTTCCGCAACGCCGGGCAGGTGATCACGCGCGAGTGGCTGTGGCAATCGATCTGGGACAAGACCACGCCCTACGAAGGCACGCGCGTGCTCGACGTGTGCGCGGCCAACATCCGCAAGCGCCTGGACCTGTGCGCCGAGAACGGCTACGAGCTGCGCGCGGTCTACAAGCAGGGCTACCGGCTGGTGTCGGTGTTGCCCGGGCGCGAACCCGTCAAGGAGAGGGAGTTCACGCGAAGAGGCCGGCCACGCCATGCCGCCCTTGCCGTGAATTGCTGACAGGCCCGGCCCCGCAGCGGGCCGGGCCCCGGGCGCGCGTCAGGCGTCCGCCCCCACGCGAATCAGCCGCGCCGGCTTCAGCCGGCCGTCCAGCGACGCCAGCCAGGCGCCCAGGTCCTCGTTCGACACTGGCGTCAGCAGCAGCTCGAAGGAACGCTGCGCGCGCACCGCGACGGGCACCGACTCCACGCTCTCCAGCTCCGAGCGGTGCGTGAGGTACAGCAGCGGCAGCATCCAGTCGGCCGCCTGGTGCATCGCGGGCACGCGCGCCACCGTCTTCTGCGCATCGGCGTGCAGCCCCACGATCACCCCGTCGAAGCGCTGGCCCACCTCCAGCGCCTGGATCAGGTCGGCGATGCGCACGAACGGGATGAAGTCGGCCCCCAGCGCCGTCAGCGAGTTGCCGGTGCAGGCGCGCTGCAAGGCGTCGGAATCGACCAGCGCGATCCGGTAGCCCGAGGGAGCAGGCGCGTTCATCGTCACTGCTCCCCTGCGATGTCCAGCTCGACGCGCCGGTTGGGCTGCAGGCACTGCAGCAGCGCCGGCGTGCTGCGGCTGCCTTCGCAGTCGGACACCACCGGCTGGCGCTTGCCCATGCCCGCGGTGCGGATCAGCTTGCGGTCCAGCCCCTGCTGCACCAGCAGGTCGCGCACGGTGTTGGCGCGCTCCAGCGACAGCGCCTCGTTGTAGGCGTCGCCGCCCAGCCGGTCGGTGTGGCCCGTCACCACGATGTAGTGCAGCGAGCGGAAGTTGTTGCGCAGCTCGACGGCCAGGTGCTCCAGCCGCGTGCGGCCCGCGGGCAGCAGGTCGGTGAGCGAGGCGCCGTCGAAGCGGAACAGGCCGTCTGCATTGAGCGTGACCTTCTGCGGCGGCGCCAGCTTGGTGCTGGCCGGGATCGGCGTGGCCGCCGGCGGCTGCGCGAGCAAGGCGCAGTCGGGGTTCTTCCACCAGCCGCCGGTCATCAGCTCGCTGCCGTTGAAACGCACCATGTACTGGCAGGTGACGTGCTCGCTGCCCTTGCCCGTGTAGAAGTGGAAGATGTAGTTCCACTCGCGCACGCCCCACAGGCCTTCGCTGAAGTGCGGCCAGCCCAGCAGCTCGCGCAGCTGGTCCTTGCCCATGCCGGGGCGCACGCGCTGGAACTTCTCGGTGCCCGGAAAGGCGCCCTGCTTCCACTTGGCGCTGTCCAGCGCCGGAAACTCCTCGGGCCTGGGCGCCGCGGGCTTCTCGGCCGCGGCGCGCGCCTGCGCGTCCTTGTCGATGGCGGCGCCGGGCGAGGCGCAGCCCTGCAGGGCCGCGAGCAAGGCCGCCAGTGCGACGGCGGACAGGGTTCGGTTCATCTGCTTCATTCTTTTTCTCTCCCGCTTCAATTGAAGACCCACTCGGCGCCGACCGTGGCCGCGGCCCCGGCGCGGCTCATACCCACGCCGCCGGTCACGCTCCAGCCGTTGTTCTCGGCCGTGCGGCGGAAGCTGATGCCCACCGCGCTCTCGCCCTTGAACGTGCCGTAGCCCACGCGCATCACCGTCTTGCCCGGCACGGAGGTGCCCGGCATCTGCACGGCCATGGCGGCGGCCACGCCGGCATAGGCGTTCTTGGCGGTGTTGCGCAGCTCGTTGCCCAGCGCGTTGGTGCGCGCGTCGGTGTAGGCCACGCCGGCGGCACCGGCCTGGTTCAGCTGCTGCACGTTGACCGCGTCGGTGGGCGCCACGCCCGGCGCCACGTTCTGCACCGTGACCGGGCCGGTGGAGGCCCCGTTGCCCATGGTCACGCTGTTGTAGTTGACGCTGCCGTCCACGTTCGTGTCGTAGCGCACCGCGCTTTGCTGCACGGCCTGCAGCTGGCGCACGTTCACCGCGTCGGTGGCCTGCGTGCCGCCGGCCACGTTGGTGATCTGGCGTTCGTTGCCGGCCGAGCCGACCGACACTGCACCCTGCGCCGACTGCACCACCGTGTTCGAGAACATCTCGCGCTGCCCGTTCATGCCCGCGCGGTTGGCCACCGCGCCATCGCCCAGCGCCACGCTGTTGGCCGTGCTGGCCGTGCTGTTGGCACCCAGCGCGATGCTGCCGGCCGCCTTGGCCTGCGCGTTGTTGCCGGTGGCGATGGCGTTGTTGCCCAGCGCGACCGCGTTCGGGCCGATGGCCACGCTCTCGGCGCCGGCGGCGTTCGAGTCGGCCGCCTTCGAGTTGGCGTGGAAGTACTTGATGCCGCCGCCACCGGTGGTCATGTTGTTGATCGCCTGGTTCGTCGCGTACAGCTGGCTGCCGTTCACCGCGTCGGTGCTGGTGGCGCTGATCTCGCCGGCCGCGACGTTGGTGAGCTGGCGCTCGGCATCCTTCGAACCGACGCTGACCACGCCCACCGGCTTGGTGCCGGCGAACTGGTAGGTCGTGCCCTGGAGCGTGACCTCCTTGGTGGGCTTGGCCTCCGCCGTGGTGGCGTCGTTGCCCAGCGCGACGCTGTTCTTCGTGGTGACCACGGCACCGGTGCCGATGGCCACGCCCTGGTCGGCCTTGACGGCCGCGCCCGAGCCCACCGCCGTGCTGTCGGTGCCCGTGGACGTGGGCGCCACGTAGGTCGTCGGCGAACCGGTGATCCACTTGCTGCCCGCCGCCGCGGCCTGGCTGGCCACCGCCTGCAGCTGCGCCACGTTCACGGCGTCGCTCGGCGCGGAGCCGGCGGCCACGCCAGTGATCTGGCGGAACACGCCGTGGGCCGCGTCGCCCACGCCGACCGCACCCACGGTGCTGGTGGTGGCGGCGATGGCGTCCGCCTGCGCGGTGGTCGCCTCCGGCGGCACATAGCCCTTCACGCCGGCCGCGCGGTCGGCCACCGAGCCTGCGCCCAATGCCGCACCACCCGTCGCTGTGGCTGTGCTGCCTGCACCTACTGCCACGCTCACATCGCCGACAGCGGCGCTCGCCGCGCCCATCGCGACGCTTGCCACGCCCGAGGCGTTCGAGGCCGCGCCCGCGGCCACGCTGCCGTTGCCTGCAGCCCGCGCCCAGGCGCCGAAGGCCGCGCTGTCGATGCCGTCCGCGGTCGAGAAGTAACCCACCGCCGTGCTGCGGTCGCCCATCGCCCAGGCGGCATTGCCGATCGACGTGGCGCTGACGCCCGCGGCCTGCGCCGCCGTGCCCATCGCCACCGCGTTGACGGCCGTCGCCTGCGCGTCCTTGCCCGCGGCGATCGCGTCGGCGCCCGTGGCACCGTCGTTGTTCTCGTTGCCGCCGCCGGTCGAGTTCACGCTGTAGTACTTGGTCTTGCTCTCGGCGACCGTGTCCTTGAGCTGGCTGACGTTCACCGCGTCGGTGCCGGCCACGCCGGGCGCCACGTTGGTGATCACCTTGCCGCCCGCATCGACCCCCGCCGTGGTCACGCTCGGACCGCCGACGATGGTCAGGCCGGTGGCGCCGAGGGTGACGTTCGGGCCCACGGTCACGCCGGCGTTGTTCATCACGGTGTCGCCGGTCGTCACGCTGTCGAACTTCACATCCTTGGCCGTGGCCACGGTCAGCGTGTTGCCGTTGCGCGTGACCACCATGTTGTCGCCATTGGCGAAGTTAGCCGTGCCACCGGGTGCGATGTTCTGCGGCGTCGCCTCGCCGTTCGCGCTCAGGTTCCAGCCCTTGCTGGCCGTGGCGTCGACCAGCTTGAGCTGCTCTTCGGTGGCCGCGCGGCCCACGGTCGCGAAGCTCGGGTCGGTCAGCGTCTTGTTGCTCAGGCCCTGGATGTCGTTGCTGACGCCGCTGAGCTTGACGGAGCCGCTGGTGACGCCACCCGCCGCGACGGCCGTGGTGGTCGTGCCGTTGTTCACCGTCAGGCCCGTGGTGTTGAGCACGCTCTGGCCGACCGTGACGCTGTTGTTGACCTTGACGTCGTCAGCGAGCTTGAAGTCGAGGTTCGTGCCGGTGCGGGTGATTGCGATGTTGCTGTCCGAGTTGCTGAAGTCGACCTTGCCGCCCGGCGCGACGTTGCCGCCGGTAGCTTCGCCGTTGGCCGCGACATTCCAGCCTGCGCTGGCGGTGTCGTTGACCTGCTTCAGTTGCTCTTCCGTCGCAGCACGGCCCACAGTCGCGAAGCTCGGGTCGGTCAGCGTCTTGTTGCTCAGGCCCTGGATGTCATTGCTGACGCCGCTGAGCTTGACGGTGCCGCTGGTGACGCCACCCGCCGCGACGGCCGTGGTGGTCGTGCCGTCGTTCACGGTCAGGCCCGTGGTGTTGAGCACGCTCTGGCCCACGGACACGCTGTTGTTGACCTTCACGTCATCGGCCAGCTTGAAGTCGAGATTCGTGCCCGTGCGCGTGATCGCAATGTTGCTGTCCGAGTTGCTGAAGTCGACCTTGCCACCCGGTGCGACGTTGCCGCCCGTGGCTTCGCCGTTGGCTGCGACATTCCAACCCGCGCTGGCCGTGTCGTTGACGATCTTGAGCTGTTCTTCCGTGGCCCCGCGGCCCACGGTCGCGAAGCTCGGGTCGGTCAGTGTCTTGTTGCTCAGGCCTTGGATGTCATTGCTGACACCGCTGAGGTTCACGCTGCCGCTGGTCACGCCGCCGGCTGCAACAGCCGTGGTGGTCGTGCCATCGTTCACCGCCAGACTCGTGGTGTTGAGCACGCTCTGCCCCACCGTCACGCTGTTGTTGACCTTCACGTCGTCAGCGAGCTTGAAGTCGAGGTTCGTGCCGCTGCGCGTGATCGTGACGTTGCTGTCGGAGTTGCTGAAGTCGACCTTGCCGCCAGGAGCGACATTGCCGCCCGTGGCTTCGCCGTTGGCCGCGACATTCCAGCCTGCGCTGGCGGTGTCGTTGACCTTCTTCAGTTGCTCTTCGGTCGCTGCACGTCCCGCCGTCGCGAAGCTCGGATCGGTCAGCGTCGTGTTGCTGAGACCCTTGATGTCG
>NZ_JBWKPA010000003.1:0-402092 GCF_059416405.1 Variovorax sp. GW821-FHT09D04 | reverse complement strand
GTTGGTGACACCGCTGAGGTTCACGCTGCCGCTGGTCACGCCGCCTGCGGCCACCGCAGTGGTCGTGGTGCCGTTGTTGACCGTCAGGCCCGTGGTGTTGAGCACGCTTTGGCCTACGGTCACGCTGTTGTTGACCTTGACGTCATCGGCCAGCTTGAAGTCCAGGTTCGTACCGCTTCGCGTGATGGCGATGTTGCTGTCCGAATTGCTGAAGTCGACCTTGGCGCCCGGTGCAACGTTGCCGCCCGTGGCTTCGCCGTTGGCCGCGACATTCCAGCCTGCGCCGGCGGTGTCGTTGACCTTCTTCAGTTGCTCTTCAGTGGCCGCACGCCCCACGGTTGCAAAGCTCGGGTCGGTCAACGTCGTGTTGCTGAGGCCCTGAATGTCGTTGGTGACACCGCTGAGGTTCACGCTGCCGCTGGTCACGCCGCCTGCGGCCACCGCAGTGGTCGTGGTGCCGTTGTTCACCGTCAGGCCCGTGGTGTTCAGCACGCTCTGGCCCACGGTCACGCTGTTGTTGACCTTGACGTCGTCCGCCAGCTTGAAGTCGAGATTCGTGCCTGTGCGGGTGATCGAGATGTTGCTGTCGGAGTTGCTGAAGTCGACCTTGCCGCCAGGCGTCACATTGCCACCCGTGGCCTCGCCGTTGGCCGCCACGTTCCAACCTGCGCTGGCCGTGTCGTTGACGATCTTGAGCTGCTCTTCAGTGGCCGCACGGCCCACCGTCGCAAAGCTCGGATCGGTCAGCGTCTTGTTGCTCAGCCCTTGGATGTCGTTGGTCACGCCGCTCAGGCTGACCGTTCCACTGGTCACGCCACCGGCAGCCATCGCCGTCGTGGTCGCGCCGTTGGTCACGGTCGTGCCTGTCGCCGACATCGTCGTGACATTGCCCGCGCCGTCGTTCACCGTCAGGCCCGTCGTGTTCAGCACGCTCTGGCCCACGGTCACACTGTTGTTGACCTTCACGTCATCTGCCAGCTTGAAGTCGAGGTTCGTACCGCTTCGCGTGATCGCGATATTGCTGTCCGAATTGCTGAAGTCCACCTTGCCGCCCGGCGCGACGTTGCCTCCCGTGGCTTCGCCGTTCGCCGCCACGTTCCAGCCTGCGCTGGCCGTGTCATTGACGATCTTGAGCTGTTCTTCCGTGGCCCCACGGCCCACGGTCGCAAAGCTCGGGTCGGTCAGCGTCTTGTTGCTCAGGCCCTGAATGTCGTTCGTCACGCCGCTCAGGTTGACCGAGCCACTGGTCACGCCGCCTGCCGCGACCGCGGTGGTGGTCGTTCCGTTGTTGACCGTCAGACCGGTGGTGTTCAGCACGCTCTGGCCCACGGTCACGCTGTTGTTGACCTTCACGTCATCCGCCAGCTTGAAGTCGAGGTTCGTACCGCTGCGGGTGATCGTGACGTTGCTGTCGGAGTTGCTGAAGTCCACCTTGCCGCCAGGCGCGACATTGCCGCCCGTGGCCTCACCGTTCGCTGCCACGTTCCAGCCTGCGCTGGCCGTGTCATTGACGATCTTGAGCTGTTCTTCCGTAGCTCCACGGCCCACAGTCGCGAAGCTTGGATCAGTCAACGTCTTGTTGCTCAGCCCTTGGATGTCGTTGGTCACGCCACTCAAATTGACCGAGCCACTGGTCACGCCACCTGCCGCGACTGCGGTGGTGGTCGTTCCGTTGTTCACCGTCAGGCCCGTGGTGTTGAGCACGCTCTGCCCCACCGTCACGCTGTTGTTGACCTTCACGTCGTCAGCGAGCTTGAAGTCAAGGTTCGAACCGCTGCGGGTGATCGTGACGTTGCTGTCGGAGTTACTGAAGTCCACCTTGCCGCCAGGCGCCACATTGCCACCCGTGGCCTCGCCGTTGGCCGCCACGTTCCAACCTGCGCTGGCCGTGTCATTGACGATCTTGAGCTGCTCTTCAGTCGCTGCACGGCCCACCGTCGCGAAGCTCGGATCGGTCAGCGTCTTGTTGCTCAGCCCCTGGATGTCGTTCGTCACCCCGCTCAGCTTGACCGTCCCGCTGGTCACGCCACCGGCCGCAACGGCCGTGGTGGTCGTTCCATCGTTCACCGTCAGGCCCGTGGTGTTGAGCACGCTCTGCCCCACCGTCACGCTGTTGTTGACCTTCACATCGTCAGCGAGCTTGAAGTCGAGATCCGTGCCGGTGCGCGTGATCGCGATGTTGCTGTCCGAGTTGCTGAAGTCGACCTTGGCCCCTGGGGCCACATTGCCGCCCGTGGCTTCACCATTGGCAGCCACATTCCATCCCGCGTTGGCGGTCGCATCGACGGCCTTGAGCTGGCTCACGTTCACCGCATCCGTATCGACCGCGCCGGCCGCCACGTTGGTGATGCGCCGCTCGGCACCCACGCCGCCTACTGACACTTCGCCCACCGGCACCGCTCCGGCGACCGAGGTTGCGCCCGGCGGCACGTAGGCCGCGTTCGCGTTCAACGTCGCCAGGTCCGTGGCCGTGGTGCTGTTGGCACCGAGCGCCACCGCGTTCGCGTAGGTGGCGCTGGCATCGGTGCCGATGCTGACGCCGCTGTCGCCCGTGGCCTTGGCACGGGTGCCGATGGCAACGGTGTTGCTGGCGCTGATGTTCTCGCCCGCGTTCAAGCCGATCGCGACGTTGGCGCTGCCCTGGACCCCGCCGCCGGAAAGGCCGCCCAGCGCCACGTTGAAGGCGCCGTTGGTGCCCTGCCCCGCGGAACTTCCGATGCCCACGTTGGAGAAACCGGTCGTGACCGCCCCGCCGTTCACGCCAATGCCGATGTTGGAGTCACCGGTGACGCGGGCGCCCGCGCTCAACCCGAGCGCGGTGTTGTTCCCGCCCGTCACCGACACACCGGCGCTGTTGCCGACGGCCGTGTTGTCCGCTCCCGCCACCTGCCGGCCCGCGCCGTACCCGACGAAGGTGTTGTGCGAATTGCCAGCCGCCGTGCTGCCCGAGCCGGCCAAGTTGCCGACCGCCACGGTGCCCACGCCCGCGGCCACGGCATCCACGCCTGCCGCGATCGCATTGATGCCGGTCGCGCCCTTGTTGTCGTAGTTGCCGCCCTGCGTGCCGTTGTCGTTCACGCTGTAGTAGTGCGTCTGCGCGCCCTTGAGCTGGCTCACGTTGACGGCATCCGTATCGTCCGAACCCGCCGCCACGTTGGTGATGCGCCGCTCCTTGCCCGCGCTGCCCACCGACACCTCGCCCACCGGCGCGGCGCCGGCCACGGCCGTCGCGCCTGCCGGCACATAGGCGTTCTTGAGCGCCAGCGCGGCTGCGTCCTGCGTCGCCTTCGAATCCGCGCCCAGCGCCACGCTGTTGACGGCGGCAGCCTGCGCGCCATGGCCGACGGCAACGCCGTCGTCCTTGCTGGCCACGGCGCTGTTGCCGATGCTCACTGTGTTGTTGGCAGTGATGCCGGCAAACGTCGCGGTGTCGACGATGCCTGCCAGGCTGCCGATGGCGATGTTGCTGCTGCCTGTCGTTCCAGCGCCGGCCAGGGCACCGATGCCGATGTTCGCATCGCCGACGACGGAGGCCCCCGACAAGTCGCCCATGGCGATGTTGTCGTTGCCGGTCACGGACTGACCCGCACTGCCGCCAACCGCAGTGTTGTAGGTGCCCTTGGTCCCCATGCCGCTGTAAGCACCCATCGCCAGGTTGTAGTCGCCCTGGACACTCTGCCCCGCCGCAATGCCGAACGCAGCGTTCGAGCTGCCCGCCACGTCCTTGCCCGCAGCGGAGCCCACCGCGGTGTTGCTGGACCCCACGACACCGCCACCCGCTTCGGTGCCGATGCCCACGTTGTTCTGGCCGGCCAGGCCGGCGCTGGCACCCACACCGGCCAGATAGCCGATGGACACGCTGCGCTCGCCGTTCGCCTGCGCGCCCACGCCCGCCGCCAGTGCGTTGATGCCGGTGGCGCCGTCGTTGGCGTAGTTGCCGCCCTGCACGCCGTTGTCGTTCACGCTGTAGTAATGCGTCTGCCCCGCCTTGAGCTGCGCGACGTTCACTGCGTCGGTGGCTTGCGTGCCCGCCGCCACGTTCGTGATCTGGCGTGTCTGCCCGTTGCCGCCCACGCTCACCGCGCCCAACGTGCTCTTCCATGTGGCCGAGGTGTCCGTCGAAGCCAATCCCGTGGCCGGGTCGAAGCCCGCCACGCCCTTGTCCGTGCTCGCCACCGATTTGCTGCCCAGCGCCACGCCGTCGGCCACCGTCACGCTGGTCGAATCGCCCAGTGCCGTGGCATTGGCCACGTTGACATTGACGTTGTTGCCCAGCACGAAGGTGTTGTTCGCCGCAGCGCCCAGCGTGTTGTTGTTTCCCACGCTGTAGCTGTTGGCGCCGTCGATCACGCTCGGGTCGCCGATGGCGCCGCTGTTGTTACCGTTGACGATGTTGCCGGTGCCGATGCTGATCGACTGCGTGCCCAGCGCCTGGGCGCCCGTGCCGATCGCGATGGCGCGCTCGGCATTGGCAAATGCCTGGGTGCCCAGGGCGATCGTGTCGCTCGCCGTCGTCGGCGTGATGTTCCCGGAGGCCACATCGCCGGCAAGGCCCGCGGCCGAGCCGATCGCCAGGTTGCGGTTGCCGCTCACCAGGGCCCCTGCCGTCTGGCCGAGCGCGATGTTTTCGTTGCCGTCGGCGGCAAGACCGGCGTTCTGGCCCAGCGCCACGTTGCTGTTGCCCTTGGCGATCGAGCCCGCCCCCGCACCGATGGCCAGATTCGCATCACCCTGGGTGCCAAGCCCCGCCCCCTGCCCGATCGCGGCATTGCCCGAACCCACGACGCTGGCGCCCGCCGAAGTGCCCATGCCGATGTTGCCGTCGCCCTTCACGAACGCGCCCGCGGCGAAGCCCCATGCGGCATTGCTGTCGCCCTCGGTGTTTGCGCCCGCCAGGTTGCCGAAGGCCGAGTTGGCGGTGCCCTTGGAGAAGATGCCCGCCCCCGCGCCGATGAAGCTGTTCAGGTCGCCCTCCGACGAGCTGCCGGCCGTCGCCCCGATGAAGGTGTTGCTGTTGCCCGACGCCGCCTGCCCTGCGTTGTTGCCGATGGCGGTGATGTCCGCGCCCGCGCTCTTGTTGCCGGCACCGGAGCCGATGAAGGTTCCCGTCAGCACGGTCGAATCCTTGCCCGCGCTTGCGCCGATTGCCACCGTGCCGCCCTTGGCGGCAGAGGCCTGGGTTCCGATCGCCACGCCGTTCGCGCCGGCCGCGTTGGCCTGGTAGCCCTGCGCAATCGCATAGTGGCCGCCGGCCGTCGCGCCGTGGCCCATGGCGGTCGCATGGTCCCCGCCGGCCTTGGCATCGACGCCCGAGGCGATGGCGTTGAGGCCCGTGGCGCCCTTGTTGTCGTAGTTGCCGCCCGCAACGCCGTTGTCGTTCACGCTGTAGTAGTGCGTCTGCGCCGCCTTGAGCTGCGCGACGTTCACCGCATCGGTGGCTTGCGTGCCCGCCGCCACGTTCGTGATCTGGCGCGTCTGGCCATTGCCGCCCACACTCACCGCGCCCAGCGTGCTCTTCCACGTGGCCGAGGTGTCCGTCGAGGCCTTGCCCGTGGCCGGGTCGAAGCCCGCCACGCCCTTGTCCGTGCTCGCCACCGACTTGCTGCCCAGCGCAGCGCCGTCAGCCACCGTCACGCTGGTCGAGTCGCCCAGCGCAGTCGCGTTGGCCACGTTGACATTGACGTTGTTGCCCAGCACGAAGGTGTTGCTCGCCGCAGCACCCAGCGTGTTGTTGTTGCCCACGCTGTAGCTGTTGGCGCCGTCGATCGTGCTCGGATCGCCGATGGCGCCGCTGTTGTTGCCGTTGACGACGTTGCCCGTGCCGATGCTGATCGACTGCGTGCCGTTGGCCTGGGCACCCTTGCCCATGGCAATGGAGGCTTCGCCCTTCGCAAAGGCGCTGTCGCCCACCGCCACGCTGGACACACCGAAAGCCTTGCTCGCCGTGCCGATGGCCACGGCGGCCTTGTCGCCGGCGACCGCCGACGAGCCCAGCGCCACGGCGTCGTCGCCGGTGGCGCGCGACAGGTGGCCGATGGCCGTCGTGCGGCTGGCGTCGATGCCGGCCACGCCGTTGCGCTGGAACGCCTGGGTGACCGAGGTCTGCAGCTCGGCGGCGGTGACCAGCACGTTGCCGCTGCTGGCCTCGACGACGTTGCCGCTGGCGTCCAGGGTGTAGGTGCCGTCGGCCAGGCCGGCCTCGGTCACGCCGCGCGTGGCCAGAAAGCCCATGTACTCGGTCTGCGCCGCCAGGCTCGCCGCCTGCACAGCGGCCTGGGAGATCGGGGCGTTCGGGTCCTGCGCGGCCAGCGCCAGGTTGGCGCTGGCCAGGGTGCCGAGCGCGATGTTGTTGCTGCCCTTGGCCTGAAAGCCCGCCATCGTGCCCTGGTTGATGTTCTGGTCGCCCGTCACGAACTGGCCGGCGCGCTGGCCCACCGCGACGTTGCGATTGCCGGCCGACAGCCCGCCCGCGCCGTAGCCCATGCCGGCGTTTTCGTCGCCCTGCACCGCAAAACCCGCCTGGTTGCCGACATAGGAATTGCGCGCGCCATTGCCGCTCGCGCCCGAGCCGCTGCCGACGAAGGTGTTGAGCGAATTGCTGAAATCGTTCGGGTCGGTCTTGGCGGGGCGGCCCATGCCCGCGAACGTGCCGATCGCGACGGTGTCGTAGCCGGCTTCGGCGCGCGAACCCAGCGCCGTGCCGCGTCCCTCGGCCTTGGCCGAGCCGCCCAAGGCGACGGAGTTGCCTTCGGTGGCGGTGGCATAGGTGCCGACTGCCACGGAACTCCAGTTCTCGGTCGGTCCGGTCAGGCGGTCGCCGCCGCTTGCAATCGCAGCCCGGCCGATGGCGATGTCGCCGAGCTTGTGTGCCTCGGCGCCATTGCCCATGGCGACGGTGTCGTTCGCGAGCGCCTTGGCGTCGGGGCCGATCGCCACGCTGTTGACGCCGATGGCGCCCGAGTTGGCCTGGGTCGAGTTGCCGACCGCCGTCGAGTTCACGTGCAGGTACGGTGTCTCGTCGACATTCACCCAACGACCGTTCTTCCAGGTCATCAGCCCGACGCCGAGGCCGTTGGCCGAGGTGCCTGCCGTGGTGTTGAAGACGACCATGCCTTCCACCGGCGTGGGCGCGGCGAGGCCCCAGGTCGATGCGTCGGCCAATGCCACGCGCGGCATCAGCACGCCCTTGTTCGGTACGCCCGGGCCCGGCTCCGCACCGATCGTCAACCAAGCACTGGGGTCCGGGTTCGGCGTCCCGATCCCGACCTGCGCGAGCGCCGGCCCGCCCAACAGGAGCATGCCCAGGCCCAGCGCCGCGAGTTGGCGTTGCGCGCTGCGGCTCTTCTTGCCTCGGGCCGAAGCAATTTCCGACGCGGCAACCCAAGCGCCCAGCGCCTCATTCCAGATGGATCGATAAGACTTGTTCATTTCCCCTGTTCCTCGGATGCAAGCCGGCCTTACTCCGCAGGATCGCGACATGGCGAGCGGAGATGACCGGAGATGTGGAGTGAT
The DNA here is from genome assembly GCF_059416405.1 of Variovorax sp. GW821-FHT09D04. Taxonomy (NCBI): domain Bacteria; kingdom Pseudomonadati; phylum Pseudomonadota; class Betaproteobacteria; order Burkholderiales; family Comamonadaceae; genus Variovorax; species Variovorax sp. GW821-FHT09D04. The sequence goes on along the minus strand of NZ_JBWKPA010000003.1, from coordinate 394,580 downwards.
CGGAGCGCCGGGTGGCGCTACAGGGGGCGGATGATGTCGAGGGCCTTCGAGGGCCGAAGGGGCGGCGTGAGGTTTGGTCAGATTTGCAGTCAGCTTTAGGCTGCATTTGTGAATTTCTTTACTACTTCATAACCATCGCCAACAATGTTGCTAACGTTCACGCTACGGAATTCGTCAGATTTCGGGTGTGGATTCACTGTCAAAATTGCCGCCGCCACCCCTGGAGTCCATGCGCATCGCCATCCTTGAAGACGACCCGAACCAGCTCTCGCATCTCGTGCGGACACTCGAGCAGCTGTTAACAATTGGCGAGACGAATGTGACCTGCATCACGTTTTCGAACGGGTCGACCTTGCAACAGGCACTGCGGCGCGAAAGCTTCGATCTGCTGGTGCTCGACTGGAACGTGCCCGGCCTGGCCGGCGTCGAATTGCTGCAGTGGCTGCGCAAGTGGCAGACCGACAAGGTGCCGGTGCTCATGCTGAGTTCGCGCGCTTCCGAGCACGACGTGGTGCAGGCGCTGAACCTCGGCGCCGACGACTACATCGTCAAACCCTTCCGACCGCTCGAACTGCGCGCCCGCGTGCAGCGCCTGATGGCCCGGCGCGTGCCGCTCGCGCCGTCCGACGGCGAGCGCTTCGGCCGCTGGGAGTTCGAACGGGTGTCGCAAAGCGTGCTGATCCACCCGGCCCCGGGCGACGACGCCGCGCCGCAGCGGCATGCCCTCACCGACCGCGAATTCAAGCTCGCGCTGACGCTGTTCCAGCACATGGGCGACACGGTGTCGCGCGCGCATCTGCTCGAAAGCGCCGGCTACAGCAACGAAGAGCTGCCTTCGCGCACGCTGGACAGCCACATCTACCGGTTGCGCAGCAAGCTCGGCCTCGAAGCCGAAAGCGGACTGAGCCTGCGCACGGTGTACGGCCGCGGCTACCGGCTCGAGGCCACGCAACACGCACCGCAGGCCGATTCCTGATGGCGACGACGCACCCAACCCCGTTCCGCCCGCACCGCCTCCTGGCCTGCGCCGCGCTGCTCGTCGCCACGGCGGCGGGCGCGCAGTCGCCGCACGTGGTGAAGCCCGGCGAAACCCTGTGGGGCATCTCGGGCCAGCAGCTGGACACGCCGCTGCGTTGGCCCGAAGTGCAGCAGCGCAACCAGGTGGGCGAGCCGCGCCTGCTGCAACCGGGTACGGTGCTCTACTTTGCCGACGGCCGGCTCGTGCCCGAGGGCGCGGCGGTGGTCACTGCGGTCGAAGGCCGGGCCTCGCGCAAGCGCGCGGGCGTGCCTGAACAGGTCCTCACGCCCGGCCTGCCGATCCAGGCCGGCGACACGCTCATCACCGGCACCGATGCCTTCGTGACCCTCGGGGTGGCGGGCGGCAGCCGCGTCGTGCTGCCCTCGCGCAGCGCGCTGGAGGTGCTGGCCATCGATGCCAACACGGTGCGGCTGCGGCTCATCGAAGGCCGCGTCGAATCGCAGGTGCACAAGCAGCAGCCGAACCAGCAGTTCGAGATCCGCGCGCGGTCGATGGGCCTGGGCGTGCGCGGCACGCACTTCCGCGTGCGCGACGAAGACGGCGTGCTGACGGGCGAAGTGATTTCGGGCGAAGTGGTGGTGCAGCGCACCGCACAGTCCGAACCGCCGCTCGTGCTGCGCGAAGGCCGCGGCGCGGTGCTGCTGGAGAGCGGCCCGTCGCAAGCGCAGGGTCTGCTGCCGGCGCCCCAGCTGGTGCCCGAAACGACGGCGCGCAACGACCGCACGTTCCGCTTCACGCCCGTTGCGGGCGCGCAAACCTACCGCCTGCAATTGGCGCGCGACGAGCGCTTCCTGCTGCCGGTGTACGAACAACGCGGCCCAGGACCTTCCTTCACGGTGCCGGCGGAACTGCCATCGGGCCTGTACCAGTTGCGCCTCACGGCCTTCGATGCCGCCCGGCTCGAAGGGCTGCCGGGCGACGGCACGGTCTACCTGCCCACGGTCGAAGGCGGCGCGAGCGGCCAGAGCACGTCGACCGCACTGCCCGACGGGCGCGTGGAGGTCCGCTGGCCGGGCATCGCGGGCCAGCGCTACACCTTCGAACTCGCGCGCAGCCCTGACTTCGCCGTGTTGCTGGTCAACGAGCCCGCGGTCTATGCCACCGGCATGACGCTCGGCCCCTTCGCGCTCGGCGGGCGCTACCACTGGCGCGCGCGCCAGGCCACCCCCGACGGTGCGGCGTCCGCAGCGACCGGTTTCGGCGGAAGCTTCGACATTCCGGCGCGCTGAAGCGGGGCCACGCGCATGCGCCTCGTCGTCGAACGCCTGCTGATGGCGCTGCTGCTGCCGCTGGCCATGCTCGGCCTGGCGCACCGCCCGGGCCTGCTGCAGATGGATGCGTACATCCACGACCGCCTGCTGATCCTGGCCTCGCACCGGGCGTCGGCCGACATCCTGATCATCGCCATCGACGAGCACAGCTTGCGCGAACTCGGGCGCTGGCCCTGGAGCCGCGCGACCCACGCGCGCCTGCTCGAGCGGCTCGCGCCGGCGGCGCCGCGCGCGGTGCTGCTCGATCTCTTCCTGACCGAGCCGAGCGCCGACCCGCGCGAAGACGCGCACCTGGCGCGGGCCATGGGCCTGCTGCCCGTGTACCTGCCGCTGCTGCACGCGAGCCCCCTGGCTTTCACGAGCCACGAATGGCCGGGCTTCCTGCCACCGCTGCCGGACTTTGCCGCCCAGGCCCGCGGCGTGGGGCACGCCGGCCTCGCGCCAGACGCCGACGGCGTGGCGCGCACGCTGTACCTGCTCGAGGGCTATCCGAACCAGCAGCAGCCCTACGTGGGCGCGCTGATGGCGCAGCGCGTCCCGCCGGCCGTGGTCGACCCCGAGGCGACGCCGGTCGACTGGTTGCGCCAGAGCCCGCTGCGCCTGCTGTTCGCCGGCCCGCGCGGCAGCTACCGCACCGTGCCCTACGTGAGCGTGCTGCGCGGCGAAGTGCCCGCCGAGCTGCTGCGCGACAAGCTGCTGCTCGTGGGCGCCACCGCGCCCGGCCTCGGCGACCAGACGCTCACGCCCAACGCCGGCATCCGCGGCGTGCTGCCCGGCGTGGAGGTGCATGCCAATGCCATCGACAACCTGATGCACGGGCGCAACGTGAGCGTGTCGCCGCCGCTGTGGCACGCGGCCTGGACCGTGGTGCCGCTGTGGCTCGCGCTGTGGCTGCTGGTCCGGCGGGGCCGGCACGCATTGCCGATCGCCGCCGGCCTCGCGAGCGCGTGCCTGCTGATCAGCAGCGTCGCCATGCTGGCGTGGCACCACTGGCTGCCGCCTGTCGCGCCGATGCTCGGCCTGGCCATCCTCTACCTGCTGTGGAGCTGGCGCCGTCTCGAATCGCAGTTCGTCTACCTGCGCAAGCGCGCGCAGGTGCTCGACGCCCTGCCCGGCGGCACCTTCGAAGTCATGCCGGCCCGCTCGCCGGCGCCCGCCGACCCGGCGGAGCATCCCAAGCAGGCGCTCGACCGCGCCATTGCACGCCTGCGGCGCATGCAGCAACTCATGGACAAGGCCATGCAGGCGATGCCCGTGGCCATGCTGATCTGCGACGAAGAGGGGCGCATCGGGTCGGGCAACGCGGCGGCCTTCCGGCTGCTGGGCGCCGGTGCGATGCCATCGCACGAGGACGATGGCCAGGCCCCGCCCGCGCTGCGCGGCGTGCGCCTGCCCGAGCTGATCGCGCCGCTGGCCGTGCCGCCCGCCAGCGGCGCGCCTCCCCGCACGGACGCCGCCCACTGGACCGACCGGCTGCACGGCGAGTACGCGACCCCCGACGCGCGCGTGTTCCGCCTGGAGGCCGCGGCCTTCAGCGGCGACGCGCCCGAAGACCGGGGCTGGGTCGTGATGCTGCCCGAGCTCACGGCCGAGCGCGAAGCGCAGCGCCAGCGCGACGAATGGCGCCAGTTCCTGTCGCACGACCTGCGCAGCCCGCAGGTCACGATCCTCAGCATCCTGTCGATGCACCCCACGGCCGATGCCGACATGCGTTCGGCCATCGGCCGCGAAGCCGAGCGCACCCTCGCGATGGCCGAGGGCTTCATGGATTTCGCGCTCGCCGAATCGGACGACTACCGCTTTGCGGACACGCATGTCGGCGCCGTGCTGCTCGATGCCAGAGACCAGGTGTGGCACTACGCGCAGTCCCATGGCGTGCGCGTCGAAGCCCGCATCGACGACGCCGCAGGCGACACGATCCTGCGCGCCGACGGGGCCTTGCTGACCCGCGCCATCGTCAACCTGCTGAACAACGCCATCCGCCACAGCCCGTCCGGCCGCCGTGTGGAATTGGGCATGGCCATCGAACCTGGCGCGGACGCGGCCAGCGTCCGGATCTCCGTCAGCGACCAGGGCTCGGGCATGACGCCCGGACAGCTCGACGCCCTGCTCCACGCGCCGCGCGGCCGGCGCGCGCCCACCGCGCCGGAAGCCGCCCCCGGCGAGACGAAAGGCACGGGCACACGGCGCATGGGGCTGGGCTTTTCCGTCGTGCGCGCGGTGGTCCAGAAACACAACGGCACCCTGGGCGCGGACAGCACGCCCGGTGCCGGCACCACCGTCTGGCTGCGGCTGCCCCTGCCCGGTTCGCGCCTTAGCACATCGAAGTGACGGGTTTTCCAATCCCGATGGGGACAATGTTGTGGAAAACCGTGTGCGCAGCGCGCGAAACCCTTGCCTGGCGGGGCCTGCAACACGGTGCCTGCGAAACAGGCAGCGACGCTGAAAAACCTGGAGAAATATTTTTCTCGGCGTTTTCGCCACACTTTCGGCGGCGAATCGGGTCGCGCCGCAGCACCGGCGGGACCACCGTGGCGCTCAGTCCGAGGGCTCGCTCGCCGCGCCGTCGGCGAGCATGGCCGCGATGGCCGAGGCCTCCAGCCCGGCTTCGGCCAGGAGGCGGCGGGTGTCCGCGCCGCGACGCACCGGCGCGCGCAGCGAAGGCGTCAGCGGCTCGCTGGACGTGAAGCCGATGCCCGGCACCGGCACCCGCCGCGCGCCGTTCGGCAACGGCAGCTCCACGTGCGGCCAGTCGCGCGCCATCTGTGCCGCCGCCTGTGCGGGGCGCATCACCGGCGTGGCGGGCACGCCGTGGCGGGTCAGCAGCGCATCCCATTCGGCCGTGCTCCGTCCGCCCAGCGCCTGGCCCAGCAGCGCCTGCGCGCGCGGCACGTCGCGCAGTTCGGCGGCCTCGTGCAGTGCCGACAGCAGCGAGGCGTCCGTGCCGGTTTCGCGCAGCGCATTCAGCAGCCCCTTCGCCTGGTCGGCCGCATTGCAGACGATGGCCAGCTGGCCGTCGGCCACCTCGAAAGTGCCCGACAGGGGGCTGCCGGAAAACGCGGTCGAGGCGCTGCGCGGCATCTCCATGCCGCTGACCAGCGGCCCCGCGTAGGTGGGCGCCATCAGCGTGAGCGCCGCGCCCATCATCGACACCTGGAGCCATTCGCCGCGCACGCGCGCCTCGCCGTTCGGTCGGTCGCGCCGGTAGAGCGCGCTCATCACCGCCAGCGCGGCCTGCTGGCCCACGGCGTAGTCGACGAGCGGAAAACCCACCCGCTGCGGCTTGCCGTCGCGGTCGGCGTTGGCCGCCATGAGCCCGCTCGCGGCCTGGATCACGTGGTCGTAAGCGCGCCGGTCCGATGCGGGGCCGAAGCCGGTGATCGAGCAGACGACCAGCTGCGGATGGCGCGCGATCAGTTGCTGCGGATCGAAGCCGAGCGCCGCCAGCTTGCCGGGCCGGAAGTTCTCCAGCAGCACATCTGCGCTGCCGATCAGTTCGGCCAGCGCCTGTTTCGCCCGCGGGTCGCGCGCATCGATGGCCAGCGAGTGCTTGCCCGCGCCCTGCGTCACGAAGGTCTCGCCCAGTCCGAGGGCGGTCAGTTCGGCGTCCAGGCCCTTGGCGCGGATCATGTCGTCGCCGTCGGCGCGCTCGATGCGGATCACCTCGGCGCCGAGCAGGCCGAGCTGGTAGCCGGCGAAGGGGCCGGCCAGCACGTGGGTCCAGTCGATGACGCGCAAGCCGGCCAGGGGTGTGGGGGTCGATGTCATCGCGTCACTCCGGCTTGACGCCACTGTTCTTCACATAGCGCGCCCAGCGGGCGATCTCTTCCCTGGCGAAGCGGCGGCCTTCTTCCAGATTGAACGCCAGCGGCTGCGTTCCGCTGCTGGCGCGCAGTTGCACCGACTCCGGCGATGCCGACGATTTGCGGATGGCCGCATGCAGCGTCTCGACGATGGGCGCGGGCGTGCCCGCGGGCACGAACACGGCGGTCCATCCGGTGATCTCGAAATCGGCAATGCCTTGTTCGCGGAACGTGCCGACGTCCGGCGTGGCCGGATAGCGCCGCGCGGCGGCCACGGCCAGCGGCTTCAGCTTGTTCCCGTCGATGAAGACCTTGGCCACCGACGCGTCGGAAAACGCGAAGTCGATGTGCCCGCCAGCCAGGTCCGCCAGCGATTGCGGGTTCGACTTGTAGGGAACCGTGACCGCGTCGATGCCCGCCGACTTGCGAAAGATCTCGCAGGCCACCTGCGTCACCGCGTTGCCGCTGCCGCACCTGAGCGCGTTCGGATGGGCCTTGCCGTAGGCCATCAGGTCGGCCAGGTTGCGCCACTTGGCGCTGGCCGCGACGTACAGCGAGATCGGGCTGGTGCCCAGGCCCGCCACCATCTCGAACGACCCGGGTTCATAGCCGAGCCTGGCCGGGAAGAACGAGAAATTGACGGCGTTGGTCGTGGCCGAGCCGATCAGCAATGTGTACCCGTCGGGCTTCGCGCGTGCTGCGGCCGCCGTTCCCAGCGCGCCGTTCGCGCCCTGCTTGTTGTCGACGATGACGGGCGTCTTCAGGATGTCCGTCAGGTCCTTGGCCAGCACGCGCGCACCGATGTCGGTGCCGCTGCCCGCGGCGAACGGAACCACCAGCGTGATGGCGCGCGAAGGATAGGCCGCTTGCGCGCAGGCCGAGGCAGTCCCCAGGGCCCAGAAGGCGCACAGGGCGCCCAGGAAGAAAGAACTGCGAAGCATGAGGGGTGTGTCTCCTGGTGGTGTCCGGGCTGAACGATAGGTTGCCGCCCGGCGCGCAGCAACCTACATTCCGTGGCGACCTTTTCCACTTTGGAAAACCATGAACTTGAACGACCTCCATCTGGCCGTGGTGATCGCGCGCGAAGGCGGGCTGAGCCATGCCTCGGCCTGCCTCGGCATTTCACCGGGCACCCTGAGCAAGGCCGTGACGCGGCTCGAGCGCGCCACCAAGGTCAAGCTGTTCGAACGGCTGGCCCGGGGCATGCGCCCCACCGAGCTGGGCCAGGCCTTCCTGAAGCGGGCGCAGCGCATCGACCTGGATGCCACCGACCTGCATGCGGAACTGCGCGACCTGCGGCAGGCGCGCACCGGCGTGCTGCGCTGCGGCGTCGGCGACGGCATTCCCGACCGCTGGGTGCTGCCGGTGGTGGCCGCGCTCATCGAGCGCGGGATCCGCGTGGACCTGTCGGGTGGCAACTCCGATTCGCTCACGCGGGCCGTCGCCATGGGCGAGCTGGAGTTCGCCCTGACCGGCCTGCACAAGAAACCAGCGGCCGCGCTGGCATGGGAAGGCCTGCGGGACGACCCGCTGTTGCCCATGGCGCCGATCGGCCATCCGCTGGCACGCACCCGGCGCGAGGTGGGCTGGGACCAGTTGGCGCAGGCGCGGTGGATCGTCATGGCGCCCGGCACCTCGACGCACACCGAGTTCGAAGCGAACTTCCGCGCGCACCGGCTCGACCCGCCTGCGCCGGTGGGCACCTCGCGTTCGTCCCAGCGCGAGCTGGCGTTGGTGCGCTCGCTGGGCGCCTTGATGCCCGTGCCGCGTTCGGTGCTGAAAGAGCCGCCGGTCGCGGCGCAGTTCGTGCCGGTCAGCCCCGTCGGCGGATGGCGATCGACCCGTCGCGTGGGCATCGTGCGGCGCGCCGGCGGCTACCTGAGCCCATCGGCATCGCAGGCGATGGAGGCGCTGGAAGCCATCCTGCGCAAGGAGCGCTGACGACCGCAGGCGCAAGGCATGCGTTAGGCTCCACGCCCCCTTCAACCCCTCCTCCCATGCACATCGAAGAACGCATCCACATCGCCGTCCCGCCCCGGGTCATCGACCGCATCTGGAGCGAGGTCGACCGATGGCACCTGTGGGACCCGGACACCAAGGAAGCTCGACTCGACGGCCCCTTCGCCGTGGGCACCAAGGGCCGGATCGTTCCGCAAAAAGGCATGGGCGTTCCGATGGTGGTCACGGAGCGCTCCGAGGGCCAGTCGTTCACCGCACAGGGCTACATCCCCCTGTTTCGCATGCACTTCAAGCACACGGTGTCTGCAACAGACAGCGGCTCGGACGTGGTGCACCGCGTGTGGTTCACCGGCGCCCTGGCCTTCCTGTTCGGGCCGGGCGTCGCCAAGCAGGTTCGGCATGGACTGCCCCGGACCATGCGGTCGCTGAAGGCCTATGCCGAGCAGCGCCACGCCACGTCGGGGTCCGGCGACGCCCCCTGAAAGCCGCCGCGCGCTGGCATCGCACCGCGAATTCCCGCGCGCTGGCGAATGAAGGCGCATCATGGGCCGATGAACATCCAGCTCGGTTTCGAGATCGCCTACCAGTTTCCCCGGCCGACGCCGATGATCCTGGCCCTCAGCATTCACTACTCGCGCGCCTCGGACCTCCTGCGCCCGGACCATCTGCTCACGAAACCGGCCGTTCCCACCACCGCGTACCGTGACCTGTTCGGGAACTGGTGCACACGCCTGGTCGCCCCCGCGGGCCGCTTCGTGTTGAGCACGGACACCGTGGTCCACGACAGCGGCGCACCCGACGTCGTCGTGCCCTCGGCGCCGCAGGTGCCGGTGGAGTACCTGCCCGAATCCACCCTGCTCTACCTGCTGGGCAGCCGGTACTGCGAAACCGACCTGCTGTCCGACTTCGCCTGGCAGCGCTTCGGCAACGGCCCGACCGGCTGGGGCCGCGTGCAGGCGGTGTGCGACTTCGTGCACCAGCACATCGAGTTCGGCTACGAGCATGCGCGGCGCACTCGCTCGGCGTTCGAAGCCTTCAAGGAAGGGCAAGGCGTGTGCCGCGACTATGCGCACCTGGCCATCACGCTGTGCCGCTGCCTGAACATTCCGGCCCGCTATTGCAGCGGCTACCTCGGCGATGTCGGCACGCCGCCGCCGCACGGCACGATGGACTTCGCGGGCTGGTTCGAGGCCTTCCTGGGCGACCGCTGGTACACCTTCGACGCGCGCAACAACGTGCCCCGCATCGGCCGCGTGCTGATCGCGCAAGGGCGCGACGCCAGCGACGTCGCACTGTCCAACACCTTCGGGCCCAACGAACTGGTTGGATTCAGGGTGTGGTGCGACGAGGTGCAGTGAACTGAATCGCCGGTCGCACACACGCGGCCAGATCAGCCCTCCGCCGACGCCCCCCGCTACGCGCTGCCCCAGCCCCCGCCCAGGGCCTTGTACAGGTTCACGGTGTTCACCGCCGCCTTGAGCTGCAGTTCGATCAGCTGCTGCTGCCCGGTGTAGAGCTCGCGCTGCGCGTCCTGGCTGGAGAAGTAGTCTTCCATGCCGCTGCGAAAACGCGTGCGCGAGATGCCGGCCACCTTCTCGAGCACCTGCACGCGCGCCTGCTGTGCCTCCAGCTGCGGCTGCAGGTGGTCGCTGGCGATCAGCGCGTGGGCCACCTCGCGAAAGGCGACCTGCGCCGCCGATTCGTAGCCGGCCATCGCGGCGGCCAGCCGCTCTTCGCTGGCGCTCACGTTGGCCGACCGGCGACCCCAGTCGAAGATCGGCAGCGACACGCCCAGCACACCGGCCCAGCTGCTGTTGCCGCTGCTGAGCAGGGTCGACAGCTCCTTGCTCACACCGCCGGCCAGCGCCGTGAGCGAGATGGTCGGCAGCATCGCGGCCTTGGCCGCGCCCACGCCGGCGTTGGCAGCCTCGACGCGCGCGTAGGCCGCGAGCAGGTCGGGCCGGCGCTGCAGCAGGCTCGACGGCAACCCGGCCGCGACCTGCGCGGTGGAGCGCTCGGGCCAGGGCCGCGCACTGCCCGTCTCGGGCGGCACGGGGCGTCCGACCAGCACGTTGAGCCACTGCAGGTCCTGCGCGACACGCATGCGGTATTCCTCCTGCCGCACGCGCGCGGTCTGCAGCAGCGACTGCACCCGGTACACGTCGAGCTGCGCGGCGCCGCCCACGGCGCGGGCGCGACCGATCGTGTCGGCATTGGCGTTCAGCGCGGCCTCGTTGGACTCGGCCAGTGCGAGCAAGGCGCGGTCGGCGCGCAGCGTGAGGTAGGCGTTCGACACCTCGCCCACGAGGTTCATGCGCGCGGCCGCGTGGTCCTTGTCGCCGGCCTCGGCGAGCGCGCCGCTTTGTTGCGCGGTGCTCTGCTGCCGGCCGAAGAAATCGAGCTCGTACGACATCACGCCCGCCTGCACGTCGAAGCTGTTGGACACGCGTCCGTCCGACGGCAGGTTGCCGACCGGGCTGAGCGAGCCCTGCGGCGTGGTCTGCGCGCGCTGGGCATGCGCCGACAGGCCCAGCGCCGGGAACAGCGACGCGCGGTTGCCCGCATAGTTCGCGCGCGCCTCGCGGGCCTTCGCGGCGTAGGCGCGCAGGTCGCGGTTCTGCTCGAGCGCCGTGGCGATCAGGCCGCGCAGCTCCTCGTCCTGCACGAAGCTGCGCCAGTCCACGGGCTGCGCGCCCGGCGCCGTCGCGCCCGCAGGCCATTGCGAAGGCACCGTCAGGTCGGGGTCCTTGAGCGGCGGCGTGAGGTTGCACCCGGTCGTCACCAGCACGATGCACACGGCCAGCACCGCGAAGAGCAGGCGCAGCGACAGGCGCGCGAAGCCCGCGCCCGGCGCGCGCATGCCCGCACTCGCGAACAGCGCCGACGCCGCCTGCCAGGGCCGCACCTGCACGGCCACGTGGCTCGGCGGCACGTTGAAGACGTGGCGCACGAGGTCTTCGCGCTGCGCCTCGGTGGCGGCGAACTTCAGCTCGGCGCCCGCCCTGCCGCGCGCGGCAAGGTGGGCCGGCAGCCAGCCGACCGGCTCGACATGCACCTCCAGCGGCTGCCCGATGCGCAGGCGCTTGAGCGGCCCCCGGCCTTCGAGCAGCGCGCCGTCCGCCGCGATGTTGACGAAGCGCGACTCGCCCTCGCCCGCGGCCGTGCGCACCCGTGCCCGCGCGCGCCAGGGAAAGCGCTCTTCCTGCTGCGGGCGCGGCAGGTCGACGCAGGCCATGAGCGCGCTCAGGCACAGCACCAGCGCGATGCCGGTCCACACGAGGTTGAGCTGGTCGCCCGGCGTGAGCGCCTCGCCGCCCAGGGCCGCCATCGCGGCCGCGCCCTGCAGCGCCACGAGCAGGCCGCCGAAGACGGCCACCAGCTTCCAGTGCACCACCGTGCGCGAGCGGTCCAGCCCCTTGGCCGTCACCTTGAACGGATGGCCGAAGGGCTTCAGCATCGCGCGCGCCAGCGTGCCGCTCACCGCCATCGCCGCCACCAGCTGGCTCACCTCGCTGAACACGGGCAGGCAGCGGCGCTGGCTGACCCAGTAGCTGTAGGCCCAGAACATCACGAGCGACGGCAGGCCGTAGGCCGCAAAGGCCTGCGGCGTGGCATGGAAGGCCGAGACGCCGGCATACCAGTACAGCGCCGGCGCCAGCAGCACCAGCACCATGAAGGGCTTGCCCAGCCAGTGCAGCAACCCGTGCAGGAAGTGCAGCCGCGCCGACAGGCTGTAGCCCGGGCCGCGCAGGGGCCCGTCGGGCAGCAGCGCGAGCTGCACGGTGCCCAGGCACCAGCGGCTGCGCTGGTTGATGTAGTCGATGATGCTCTCGGCCGACAGCCCGTTGGACAGCCGCTCGCCCAGCCAGCGCGTGATGCGGCCGTGGCGCAGCAGCAGATAGGTGGTGTGGATGTCTTCGCACACGCTGCCCACAGGGAACCCGCCGGCCTCGGTGATCGCGTCGCGCCGCACGATGAACGAAGTGCCCACGCAGAACGCCGAATCGACCGCGTCCTTGGCGGGCTGCAGCACGTCGAAGAACACGCGCTGCTCGTCGACCCAGCTGTCGGTGGCGCGCAGGTTGTGCTGGATGGGGTCGGCGTTGTAATAGAACTGCGGCGTCTGCACCAGCCCCACGCGGCGGTCCTCGAACAGGCCGAGCATGCGGTAGACGATCTGGCGCTGCGGCGCGAAGTCGGCGTCGAGCACGAGGATGAACGGCGCGTCGGTCACGCCCGCGGACAGGCGCAGGCCGTTGTTGAGGTTGCCGGCCTTGGCGTGGCGGTTGTCGGGCCGCCGCGCGTAGTGCACGCCGCGGCGCTCGCAGTACTCGCGCAGCCAGTCGCGCCGCGTGTCGTCGAGCACCCAGACGTTCAGGCGCGGGTAGTCGATGGCCTGCGCGGCGATGATGGTTTTCTCGAGCACCGCCAGCTCTTCGTTGTAGGTGCAGATGAAGACATCGACGGCCGGCACCTCATCGCCGCGCGCATGGCGTTCGCGCAACGCGGCCTCGCCCCGGTCGGCCTGCGCGCGGTTGTCGCGGCGCCGCATGAGCATGTGGATCGACATCAGCGTGTAGACGATGGCCGTGAGCTCGAAGCCCAGGAACACCCAGGCGAACAGGGTTTCGAAGCCCAGGTCCGAGGGCGGCATCGTGGCGACCACGCGCCAGACGGCGTAGCGCAGCAGCAGCAACGCGGTGAGCGCGCCGAACAGCACGCGGTGGGTGACGCGCTCGACCCTGGCCCAGGTCATGAGGAGCAAGGCGAGCCCCCCGACCAGGGCGTTGAGCTGGAATTCCGGTGTGGCGATCAGGCTGGACATGAGGGGACTTCCGATGCGGCGGTCTTGCCGGTGAAGGGGTTGAAACCCGTGGCGGCCAGGGCGATCCAGGCGGTCGCGCCCAGGTGCGGCCAGCGGTAGTAGAAGAAATCGGCACCGCTCGAATCGGGGCCGATGGCCAGGCCGGTGGCAATGCGCGCGCTCGGCGTGGCGTAGTACAGGCCGTTGCCGGCGCGCTGCGAGGCGAGCAGCTGCCACAGCGCCTCGGGCGCCGCGCCCTCGCGGGCGACCAGCGTGGCGGCCGCCTGCGCGCTGCCTTCGGTCCAGATGCCGTCGGGCTCGCGCGAGAAGCCGTAGCCCGCGCCGACGCGGTGGTGCTTCTCGACCCAGTCGAGGCTGCGCACCCAGGCGCAGGAGCCTTCGGGCGCCGCAAGCACCGGCCACAGCTGCGCATCGAGGCCCGAGCCTTCGGTGGAGATGGTGGCGCCATCTTCCTTGGTGCCGATGTGAAAGCGCTGCTCCGACGGGTTCCACATGCGGCCCACGAAATCGAGCGCGGTGCGCGCCTGCCTTTGCTCCGCCGCGTCGGGCTGGCCGTCGGCACGCATCGCGCGTGCGGTCCACGCCGCCGCCATGGCGATGTCCAGGTTGTGCTCCGTCGACTTCCAGGTCTGCGCGCGCTGCGCGTGGTCCCAGCCGTGGCGCCCGCCGTTGTAGCCGTCGGGGCCGTTCCGGGCGCGCGTGTTCTGCTCGGTCCAGGCCAGCAGCCGGCGCGCGGTCGCCAGGTAGGCGGGCGTGGGTTCGGCCTGGTGCAGGTTCAGCAGCAACAGCGCGGCCCAGGCCACGTTGCCGGTGGCGGTGCTGACCTGGTAGGCATCGGCGATCCACTGCTTGCGCCCCGCATCCCAGCGGCCGGGCAGCGCGGGCTTTTCCTCGGTGACCGGCCCGGCGCGGTAGGCATTGCGCACGCGCCCGTCGGGCATCGTCTGGTCGTGCGCCACGGCCCGCACCACGGCGTCGCCGATGCGCCGCGCGGCGGCGCGCTCGCCGCACGCCAGCAGCGCGATGCCGGCCAGCGCGTTGTCGTAGGTGAAGCCGGCGCCCGCCAGCGCAGGCTCGAACGGCGGCTCGCCTTGTGCATTCGCCGGGCGGTAGCTGGTCAGGAACAGCGGCCCCGACGTCGCGCTGCCCTGGTCGTGCGCGACGGCGCGGCGCAGGCCGTCGCAGCTCTCGCGCGCAAGGGCCTTTTGCGTGGCGCCGGGTGAAGGCGAAGGCGCGGCAGCAGCAGCGACGCCGGCAAGCGCCATCGATGCGGTGGCGCACCGTGCCACGGCACGGAAAGAAAAAGGGATCGACATGGCGTTCTCGGTGGGCTGCGCGACATGCTTTCTCACGCCTTGGCGAGGCTGGCCGAGACCACCTTGCCCGGCACGCACAGGGTCTGGCGGCTGCCGTCTTCCGAGGGCGGCGGCTCTGGCGCCTCGATGCGCGCCACCGCATAGATCGAGCCCTGCTCGGCAAAGGGGAAGGGCACGCTGTACGTGCTCTGCAGTGCATCCGAGGCCACGGGCAGCAGCTGCTCGACGCGCGCCTGCACGTCGACGTTCTGCGCCACCTTCACGTCGAGCTTGGAGCCGACGCTCAGGCGCTTGGCCAGCCGCGCGGGAAACACGGCGACCACGCCGATCCGGCTGCAGTCGGTCACGCGCACCAGCGAGGAGCCCGCCGTGACATACGCGCCCTCGGGCGCCAGCACCGTGTGCACCATGCCGGGCTGGCTCGCCTTGACCTCGTAGGCGGCGAGCTTGTCGACGCGGCGGCGTTCGTCGTCCTCGAGCTGCGTGATCTGCGTGAGCTGCTTGACGATCGCGGTGCCGTCCTGGCGCGCGCGGTCGCTGCTGTTGCGCAGCGCTTCACGCCGGCTCGCGAGCGTCTGGAACAGGCTGTTGCCGCTGGTGCCCACGAAGGCGCCCTGCCCCGCGCTCGCCACCGTCTGCGCCTGTCCCGCGAAGGCCTGCTCGGCCACCGCCGCATTGGCACGCGCGGTGCTCAGCTGGGCCTCGGACGCGTTCATCACCTGTTCGCTGATGGCGCCTTCTTTCAGCAGCGCCTCGTTGGTGCGCACCTTGTTCTCCTGTTCGGCCACCACGCTGTGCGCCACGTCGCGCTGGCGCTGCGCGATCTCCCAGGCGTCCCAGGTCTGCGCCAGCGAGGCCTGGCGGGTCACCTGCGCCTGCTGGCCGATGGAGCGCATCTCCTGGCTGTCGGACTTGTACTGGTTGCCCAGCTGCGACAGCTGGCTCTGCAGGGCCAGGCGCTGCGTGGTCAGCGTGGTGAGGATCTCCTGGCTGACGGTCGGGTTGCGCACC
The DNA here is from genome assembly GCF_059416405.1 of Variovorax sp. GW821-FHT09D04. Taxonomy (NCBI): domain Bacteria; kingdom Pseudomonadati; phylum Pseudomonadota; class Betaproteobacteria; order Burkholderiales; family Comamonadaceae; genus Variovorax; species Variovorax sp. GW821-FHT09D04. The sequence continues at coordinate 379,356 of NZ_JBWKPA010000003.1, read as the reverse complement.
GTGGCCACCACTGTGCCGGGCGCCACCGCGTCGCGCGTGCGCACCGCCATCTGCGTCACCACGCCGTTGATCGGCGAGGTGACGATGCCGACCGGCGCCTGCAGCACGGCCCGCGTGGCCTGCGAGGACAGCAGCGGCTCGACCAGCGTGGCGACCATCAGCCACAGCACGAAGGCCAGCAGCGCATAGGCCGCCAGCTTGGGAACGAAGGCGCCCCGCTGGCGCCGGGCACGTCCGGCACCCGGGGCGCGCGGTCGGCCCGGTTCCGACAGAAAAGGAATGGGTCTGGACACTCGCATAACCACCTCTTGGAAACATCGACGGCATGCCGGCGAACGGCATGCCGTCTGGTGAAGAAAGAGACTCGAATCAACCTCCCGACCCCTCGGTCCGCGCCTCGATTTGTCGTGCTGCGGTGCAATAAAGGTACGCCCAAAGCGCGGCCGACCCTGCTTCCGGGAGAAACAAGATGTGCGAACTTCACATCTACTTTTCGGCCGCGGACCGGGCGAAGTCCTACATAGGTGTTGCGGCGGTGGGGGTTGACACGGGCTGGGCGTGTCGGCACGCACGGAACAGCGCGCGATCGCGTTTGTCTCGAAGGCCCGCGGGCATGGCACAGGGCGAGGTCCGATGAAGCGGCCCCCTGCGCGCGCGGCGTCGACAACGCGGCTTCGGCGTCGGGTTCAACAGGCCGTAACGATATTGCCGCGATTGGTCACAGCCGCCGCGGGGGCGATGTGGCGGGCATGCATCAGCGACGGTCATCAACCCCGGCGAGCCCTATGCCCTTCGCGACATGGGGACACGCCCAGGCTGCGGCATGCGCGCGTTCTTCCTTTGCACCACCGGCTTTTCGGCGGTTGTCCTACACCTTGGGCCGCGCAGAAGACTAGACCTGTACCTGCGCCGGTTCAGCGCCGTGCGCACCCCTTTTCCTGCCATGAACCACGGCCGCCCAACTTACTTTTTCTTCAAAGGATTCCAGATGCGAAAAGTCAACGCTGTGATGACCCGCGATGTCGAGGTCATCAGTCCCGACGCCACCCTCGCGGAGGCCGCCAGGCGCATGCGCGACGGCGACTTCGGGATGATGCCGGTGGGCGAGAACGACCGCATGATCGGCGCGATCTCGGACCGCGACATTGCCGTGCGCGGCATCGCCGAAGGACACGACGGCAACGCCAAGGTGCGCGACGTCATGTCGGACGGCATCCGCTGGGCCTACGAGGACGACGCCGTCGATCACGCGGCGCAGCTCATGGCCGAGCACCAGATCCGGCGCCTGCCCATCGTCAACCGCGACAAGCGGCTGGTGGGCATCCTGGCGCTGGCCGATGTCGCGGTGAAGGAGCCCAAGGTCAAGCCGGCCGCCGAGGCGCTGTGCGGCATCTCGCAACCCGTCGAGGCCTGAGAAGGTCTGACCAGGCGAGGTCCTTCACCCCGATTCACTGTCCCTTCCCTTTCTTCCTGGAGGACTTGCCATGCACGTCGCACCTTTCCACCTGCTCGCAGCCGCCGCCATCGCGGCGAGCCTCGCCGTGACCGGCTGCACGGTCACCCGCCCCTCCGGCGCGGCGAACGACATCCCGGCGTCGTCGGCATCGGCCATCGACGCCCAGGTCGATGCCTCGCTGGCCCGGCTCTATGACACCGTCGCCGGTTCGCGCGCGCTCGTCGCTGGCGCGCAGGGCGTGCTGGTCTTCCCGTCCGTGGTGGGCGGAAGCTTCGGCATCGGCGCCGACTATGGCCGCGGTGCCCTGCGCAGCGGCGGCCGCACGCAGAGCTACTACAGCACGACCGCCGGCTCCATCGGCTTCCAGGCCGGTGCGCAGTCGAAGGCCGTGTTCTACGTGTTCACCTCCAGGGAGGCGCTGGACAAGTTCCGCCAGAGCCGGGGCTGGACGGTGGGCGTCGACGCGACGGTGGCGCTGGCACGCTACGGTGCCAACGGCGTCGTCGACAGCAGCACCTTCCGGCAACCCGTGGTCGCTTTCGTGATGACCAATGTGGGCCTGGAGGCGGGTGCGTCGGTGCAGGGTGCGAAGGTCACCGAAATTCGACCTTGATACGGGCATGGCATGACGGGCATCCGGTCGGAAACGCCATCGACAAGGAGTGCCCGCCATCATGCTCAACGGAGCCGAAGCCCACCCGATCCAATCCGCGACGCGCGCGTTGTTCGACCGCTATGAGCGGGAATTCAATGCGGGACTGACCGGCGAAGCCGACCTCGAAGCCGTGGCGGCGCTGTACGCCGCGTGCTTCATTGCCGCCTCGCCCGCAGGCGTCTTCATGGGCAAGAACGATGAAGAACTCAGGAGCGTGTCCGCGAAGGGGTTCCAGCATTACCGCGACACCGGTGTGCAGCGGATGACCGTGCGCAACCTGGACATCTCGGCCATCGACGAATGGCACGGGCTCGCCCGCGTGGCGTGGAGAGCGATCTACAAGGTCGACGGCGCGCAGAAGGTGATCGACTTCACCAATGTCTATCTGGTGCGGCTCGAGGGGGACAGCGCGAAGGTGTTCGGCTGGATCACCGGCGATGAGGCCGAGGTGCTGCGGCAGCACGGCATCGGTTGAGAGGCTGCCGGGCGCCGAGGAATGTTGGCTGGAGCGGGTGAAGGGAATCGAACCCTCGTATGAAGCTTGGGAAGCTGCCGTTCTACCATTGAACTACACCCGCAGCAGGCGCGGATTCTAACGTCAGTCTAGAGCCACACTCCGAACGAGAGCCTCCACGGTGGGGGCGGATTCCATGATGACTTTCGGCGGTTGATCGCGTCGAAAGTCATCGGATAGGTTGTGCGGTGGCCAAGAGTGATCAGACACGATGGGGCGACTTACTGGGAGTAGTCGTCTTCTGGAATTGGTCAGTCAGAAAAGTCCGTTTGCACCAATCCTCGCGTCGTCGCCCAACCGCAAATAAGTTGCCTTAATTTCGCTAACCCGCGGCTCCGCCCGCGCATCGCAATGATCGCCGAGTTCCACGCGGCGGGTGGTGGACACGCGACAACGGCACAAGCCGGAGGCTCGAGTCTCGGAACTGAACGGAGGCCGCGGGCCGCCGTCAGCCTTGTCCAGCGGCATTTGTAAGGGCTACCTCGCCGCCGGAGCCATCGCACCGCCAAACTCAAATCACATCGAAGGCGTACGTCGTGGTAAGCCCATTAGACCTAGTTGATAGGGCTACAGAGGCTTGACACCCTCCAGTTCACCAGCTTTCTCCTTCGGGTTTGCTCTGTCCACGACACGACTCAAGAGGGCTATAACATTCTGAAACGCATTTTTACACGGAAGCGTCACATAGCGCGATTTCATGGCTCATATCACAGAAATAAGAATAGAAGGCCTTTTAGGCCGCAAAGATCCAATCCACATTCAACTGAATAGAGGTGTGAATGTTTTTTTTGGAGAAAATGGTTGCGGGAAAACGACTTTATTAAAAGTTTTAGATGCCGCATTATCTAGAGACGGCACTGCGATGGAGCAATTGCCCGTATCAAAAGCAGTGGTTGATATATTTTCGCTCGAGGACGAACGTGTCTATCGACACACTTGGGAGCGAGGCAGCGAACCATCCACAGGTCAAATAGACCCAAGGCAACTTGAGTTGCTTAGACGAGAATACATCGAAACTCTTGATGGTCGAATTCTACTAAAAAATGGGCGCTCAGCAGCTGAATGGAAGCTAACCCCGAGCCGCAAAAAAAGACCTAGTGCAAATCGATGGGCGCATACATTTCTGCCAACCACACGCCTTTATTTTAATGACTTGATGCTAGGTCGAACCTCAAATAGAACACAATTTTCAGAAAGCGAACTAGATCAAGCCTTTAGCGACTCCGTAAATAGGGCGTGGCTTCAGTTTTATACAAAAACGCTAACAGAGGTGCGTACGATTCAAGAATCTGGTTTGCGCGAGGTCCTACGGCAAGTGCTCAACCCAAGAATTGACACCTCCAAAAATAGCACATCGGACGCTGACGAAATTTACACAAGAGTTGCAAATTTCTTAGCTCGACAATCTCAATCCGAGCAGATAAGCCTTGGCTCGCTTACTTCTTTTAGACAACGCTATGAAGAAGACAACAATCTTCGCCAGATTGTTGGAAATCTTGATAACGTTGAAAGAAAAATCGAGCTCACGATGGTTCCGATTAACAGTTTTTTGGATACTATTTCTCGGCTTTTTTCCCGTGGAAAATCATTAAAGCTCACAAACAACGAGCTACAAATTTTATTAGCCGATGATAGGGCGCTTCCGATCTCCCAATTATCTTCCGGAGAAAAACATCTAATAAAAATACTTCTTTCAACTATGACAGCCGGATCCAACTCTGTGTTAATCGATGAGCCAGAACTATCCATGCATATTGACTGGCAACAAGTTTTTGTAAAAACCATCCACTCACTCAACCCAAAATGTCAATTGATTTTGGCATCTCACTCCCCGGAAATCATGGCTGAACTGCCCGATGAGTACATTTTCAAACTATGACTATGACTCGTCTTGTTCACTCGCAAGGCGGCTTTATTCGGTCGCTACAGATGTCATCAGCTCGGATTTTTGCTTTCGTTGAGGGGCGTTTGGATAGAACTTTTTTCGACAGGATTTTGCATCGAGAATTACAGGCATCCAACGTCAAGCACCAAGTTATTGCGATGAAGGAAATTCCTGATCAAGCGGGAGGGAAAGCAGCATTGCTGGCCGTCTTTAAAGACTTTAGAAGACGAAGAATTTTAAGAACAACGGCTTTTGGCAAAAGCATGGTTAGTATATTCTTAACCGACAAAGACTCCGATGACTATTGCAGGAAACAACTCAGATCACCGCATTTAATATATTCAAAAACCTATGATTTAGAGTCACATCTGTACTCATGCGCAGATCTTCATAGGGCTTTGGCGGATGCCTCTGGGATTACATTCGAGCAAGCAAAATCGCTTCTTCCAGATCCTCGAGGCTGGCTGGCCAATGTTGTGCACCAATGGCGAGATTGGATTTCCTTATGTCTCATAAGCCAGAATAACTCACTGAACTGCGGTTGCACCTTTGACCGTATTTCTCAAGTGAATCCAGATCCATTGGCCGCTCCAGATGATGCAAAAATCCAAGAATTCAAAAAAATCCTCTCGGATAAAATTGGAATTAGTGAATCAAGTTTTGATTCGCTCTATGAATCAACAAAAAAAATCGTTGATCGATCCCTCCAGCTAGGAGAACCTCTGCGATATTTCAAGGGAAAATGGCTAAGTCATTTGATCCAAAAATTTCTCGAAACCACGATCCGGCCGGCGGATGCAAATTTCAATAATATTGGTGACAAACTCCAGTCGACTTTGGTTGCTCAGGTAGCGCATGCATCTCGTTGTGCGTGCTGTGCCTCTTATTCGTCAAAATTGACGCCCTTAGTAGCGCTCCTCTGACTTGCCATGAGGTACGTCCACATCATCCGCTTCTCTCAACGCTCCTAATCTAGCCTTGGGTAACGAAGAAAACCCTGGGAGTCGATAGATTGGCACGTGACTGGACCGCCTCTTGGAGAGGTTGTCGGTCAGCACGCGTGGTCATATCGCTGGATCAAGCGCTGAGGTCATCAAGCAAAGCTTCGGCAGCGCCAAACAGGAGTATGTTGTCCTGATCGCGTACAGAGCACATGCCAAGTTACTGGGAGTGATGGCGACAGAAATAAGAAATCAGCGAACCAGATCAAACCTGCGCCATGAAATCGCTTCGTGAGCTTTTCGCTCACGGCAAGCGGCTGGGCCGAGGCAGCTCAGCTGCTGCGCCACGCGATCGAGTGGGAGGCCATGGCCTCTCAAAAATCCCGGCCCCATCGGATCACCGCAGATCAATGGATCATGGGTCTCCTGTACGGAGCTACCTGTAAGGTCTCAGTTTTCTACTCCCGCGCGGGGCCCCGGCCGCCCAGATTTGAGGGGCCCAGCTATCGATCTAACCGATGGCTCGCGCGGGACCACCGATTGACCCAGCGGGACTATCAAGTGGAATGTTCCACCGTGGAAAGAGGGGAAAAGTCGATGGAAATGAAGATTCGAATCGTCTGCGCGTGACGACGATGAGGATCTTGAGGCTGGTTTCGGTGAAGCCAGGCAGCGGACCCCGAAACGGTCAAAGTGAAGAGGTTTCAACGGTGAGATGAGTTCACTTGCGGAGCAGTGATGACGAATCGAATCGTCGACCCGCAAGCACCCGTTGGGAAGCCGCCGTTCTGCCATTGAACTACCCCCCTTAGCGGCGCGGGTTTTAACGTCAGTTCACGCGCACCCCGCAGGTGATCAGGTCTGCAGCGCATCCCTTCGCAGCCGCAGCGCCGCACGCCCTTGCGGCGTGATGAGCAGGACGACCGCGACGCGCGGGCCCGTGCCGCTGGCGGCCGGTGGCAGCACGGCTTCGATGAGGTGCGCGGCGACCAGCATGGTCGCGCAGTGGATGTCGGCTTCGTCGCGGACCGCCATCGGGAACGACGCGTCTTCGATGCGCTCCAGAAAGTCCATGGGCATGGGAAGGCTCCTGAGGAAACGAGGCGCAGTCTAGGTCGTTGCGCCCCCGAAAATGCAGCCCGGATGGGTTGCTTTTGTAACCAAATCGACAGGTCGCACGGTGCGAGCGCCGTGCGAGAACTTTCGCCCGACAGCGCCTCGCCACCCGCGTCTCAGCGCGGTGCACGCATCCGTGCGAAATCGCCGCAGGCCAGCACGATGGGCCCGTGCGGATCGGCCCTGAAGCGCGCCACCGCCGCCGCCGAGATCACGTCGAAATGCCGCTTGCAGGCATGCAGCGTGTGCTCGCCGATTTCCTTCGCGCCGAGCGCATCGTGCAGCACGTCTTGCGAAATCTGCGCCAGCACGCGCGCGCCGTCGGGACCGTCGGGGTACACGGCGAAACGCACCGTGGCCGTATCGAAGCAGTAGATGCCTTCGAAGTCCATCGCCTTGTCTCCTTCATCGCAGCGCAAGGATTCGGCGCGCGCGCCGCGCAACGTGGTGATGGATTTGCACGCATGTTGAAGAAGGAAGCGGCCTACAGCTGCGGTTCGCACACGTGGCCTTCGTCCACCCCTCGCGCGCGTGCGGCCTTGGCCCACACGAAGACCGGACACCTGGCCGATGCGGCGCGGCCCGAATGCGGGCACACCAGAGGGCATGGCCCGCTCCGACACGCCCCTCGCAACCTACCAGGCGAAGCGCAACTTCGCCGTCACGGACGAACCCGCCGAAGGCGGCAGGGCCCGGCCGCACGCGCCCGCGTTCGTGATCCAGAAGCACGCGGCGCGGCGGCTGCACTACGACTTCCGGCTCGAACTCGACGGCGTGCTGGTGTCGTGGGCCGTGCCCAAGGGGCCGAGCCTCGACCCCGCGCACAAGCGCATGGCCGTGCATGTGGAAGACCACCCGCTGTCGTACGCCGGCTTCGAGGGCACGATTCCCGAGGGCCACTACGGCGCGGGCGACGTCATCGTGTGGGACCACGGCACCTGGGAGCCCGTGGGCGATCCGCGCAAGGGCCTGGCCGCGGGCAAGCTCGCGTTCCGGCTGCACGGCCGGAAGCTCGAAGGGCTGTGGGAACTCATCAGGATCGCCAAGGGCGGCGAGCGGCAGGAGCCCTGGCTGCTGTTCAAGAAGCGCGATGCCTTCGCGCGCTCGCATGCCGAGTACGACGTGGTGTCCGCGCTGCCCGACAGCGTGGCCGGGGCGGGCAAGACCGCCAAGGCCAAGGCCCAAGCCTTGCCCGCAACGGGCGCGGTGAAGGCTCGCCTGCCCGCCAAACTTTCGCCGCAGCTCGCGACACTCGCCACCAGCGTGCCCGAAGGCGCACCCGGCGACTGGATCTTCGAGATCAAGTTCGACGGCTACCGCCTCATGGCGCGCATCGGCAACGGCAAGGCACGCCTGCTCACGCGCGGCGGCCACGACTGGAGCGCGAAGCTGCCGAAGCTGGTGGCCGAGCTGGAGCGCCTGGGCATCGGCAACGCCTGGCTCGACGGCGAGATCGTCGTGCCCGACAAGGACGGCACGCCCGACTTCAACGCGCTGCAGAACGCACTCGACCGCGAACGCGCCGACCCCATCGTGATGTTCCTGTTCGACGTGCCCTTCTTCGAGGGCTTCGACCTGCGCCACACGCCGCTCGCCGAACGCCGCCGCCTGCTCAGGCAGCTGATGGATGCGCACGCCACGCGCCGCCTGCGCTTCAGCAGCGACTTCGAGGCCGATGTCGACTCGATCCTGCAATCGGCCTGCCGCATGAACCTCGAGGGCGTGATCGCCAAGCGCGCCGACGCGCCGTATGTCTCGCGCCGCAGCGACACCTGGCTCAAGCTCAAGTGCATCCGGCGTCAGGAGTTCGTGGTGTGCGGCTACACGCTGCGCACCGACAGCCCGACGCGCATCGGCAGCCTGATGCTGGGCGTGCACGCGAAGAACGGCGAACTGGTGTCGGTCGGCGGCGTCGGCACCGGCTGGAACGACCGCGAAGCGCGCGACATCCGCCGCCAGCTCGCCGCGCTCGACACCGACGACGCGCCGTTCACCGGCGGCGAGGCCAAGGCCGGCCGCCGCCGGCCGGGCGGCACGCGGCACTGGGTGAAGCCCAGGCTCGTGGCCGAGGTGCGCTTCGCCGCATGGACGCCGGACGGGCAGGTCCGCCACGCGTCCTTCGTGGCGATGCGCGACGACAAGCCGGCCTCGGAGATCGTGCATGAAGAACCCCGCGACATCGCCCCTGCTTCACGTGCAAAGGGCACGAAGGCCATGAAGACCTCATCGAAGAAAACAGCCTCCACCGTCGGCGGCGTCGCCGTCAGCCACGGCGAGCGCGTGATCGATGCCGCCTCGGGCCGCACCAAGCTCGACCTCGCGCGCTACTACGAATCGGTGGCCGACGACATGCTGCCGCACCTGAAGGGCCGCCCCTGCGCGCTGGTGCGCGGGCCGCAGGGCGTGGGCGGAGAAATCTTCTTCCAGAAGCATGCCGAGAAGGTCCACATCGCCGGCGTGAAGCAGCTCGACCCGGCCCTGTGGCCCGGCCATCCGTCGATGCTCGAGGTCGGCACGCGCGAGGCCTTGCTGAACGCGGCGCAGTTCAACGTGATCGAGTTCCATACCTCGAACGCGACCTCGACGCACTTCGACCGGCCCAACCGCATGATCTTCGACCTCGACCCGGGCGAAGGCACGCCGTGGGCGCATGTGCAGGAAGGCGCGCTGCTGATGCGCACGCTGCTCACCGAGCTGGGCCTGGTGTCATGGCTCAAGACCAGCGGCGGCAAGGGCCTGCACGTGGTCGTGCCGCTGCGCATGCACCACGACAACGACACGGTGAAGGCCTTCTCGCGCGCCATCGTGCAGCACATGGCGCACGTGATCCCCTCGAAGTTCGTGGCCAAGAGCGGGCCGTCGAACCGCGTCGGCAAGCTCTTTGCCGACTACCTGCGCAACGGCGTGGGCGCGACCACTGTGGCGGCCTACTCGGCGCGCGCGCGGCCGGGCATGGGCGTGTCGATGCCGGTGAGTTGGGACGACCTCGGCAGCCTCAAAAGCGGCGCGCACTGGACCATCGCCACCGCGCGCGAACACCTGTCGTTCCAGTCCGAAGACCCCTGGGCCGATTACTGGACCACGCGCCAGCCGCTCGGCGAGGCGATGAAGCGGCTCGGCTTCAAGAAATAACCAAGGAGACACACCATGGCCACGAGAACCCTCTGGAAAGGCGCCATCACCTTCGGGCTGGTCCACATCCCCGTGGGCCTGCACACCGCCAGCACCGAACAGGGCATCGACTTCGACTGGCTCGACAAGCGCAGCATGGACCCCGTGGGCTACAAGCGCATCAACAAGCGCACGGGCAAGGAGATCGCGCGCGAGCAGATCGTGAAGGGCTTCGAGTACGAAGACGGCAAGTACGTCGTGATCTCGCCCAAGGAGATCGAGGCCGTCTACCCGCGCACCACGCAGACCATCGAGATCCAGCGCTTTCTCGACGTCGGCGAGATTCCGTTCGTGTACCTGGAGCGCCCCTACTACCTCGCGCCGATCAACAAGGGCCAGAAGGTCTACGCACTGCTGCGCGAGGTGCTGGTGAAGACCGGCAAGGTCGGGCTGGCCAAGGTGGTGATCGCGACCAAGCAGCACCTGGCGCTGCTGATTCCCTTCGGCAAGGTGCTGGTGCTCAACCTGCTGCGCTGGGGCGACGAGATCAAGGACGCCGACGGGCTCGACCTGCCGGCCGCCGGCATCAAGGGCGCAAAGCTGTCGGCCGCCGAGATGAAGATGGCCGAGCAGCTGGTCGGCGACATGTCGGGTCCGTGGAACCCCGACGAATTCAAGGACGAGTTCAAGCACGCCGTGATGAAGATCGTCGAGAAGAAGGTCAAGGCGGGCGACACGGAGACGGTCGTGCAGCCGGAAGAAGAAGCACCTGAGGGCGGTGCCGAGGTGATCGACCTGACCGAGCTGCTCGCGCGCAGCCTGCGCAGCGGCAAGCGCACGCCGCCTGCGGCGAAGAAGCGCGCGGCGAAGTCGACGGCTTCTGCACGCAAGACCGCGCACAAGCCTGCGGCGGCCAAACGCGCGAAGAGCGTGGCCCGCAAGGCGGCTTGACTAGCGCCGCGGCGCTTTCGCAGCCCCCGGCAGCGCCGCCACGCGCTGCGCCAGGAAGTCGACCAGCACCTGCACGCGCAACGGCAGCTGCCGGCGCGGCGCATAGAGCAGGTGCAGCTCCTGCGCCGGCCCCGTGTGCCGCGCGAGCACGCGCACCAGCCGGCCCTGCGCCAGCAGGTCCGCGACCATCCACGTGGGTTGCAGCGACACGCCCGCGCCCGCCAGCACGCTGTCGAGCAGCGCCACGGCGTTGTTGACGCGGTAGCGGCTGCGCACCGGCACGGCCACCGCGCCGTCGGGGCCCGTGAGCAGCACGCCGTCGTCGCCCGCCGCGTAGCGCAGGTAGTCGTGGGCCAGCAGGTCCTGCGGCGTGCGTGGCTTGCCGCGTGCGGCCAGGTAGTCCGGCGAGGCGACGAGCACGCGCGGCCAGTTGCCGAGGTGGCGCGCGACGAGGTCGGGCGGCAGCGCGCCGCCGACGCGCAGCGAGACGTCGATGCGCTCCTCGCGCGGATCGACGAAGCGGTCGTCGAGCACCAGCTCCAGTTCGATGTCGGGGTACAGCCGCAGGAACTCGACCGCCATCGCGTTGAGATGCCGCTGCCCCAGCGTGACCGGCGCACTCAGGCGCAGCAGGCCGCGCGGCTGCTGCACCTGCGCACGCGCATCGGCCACGGCGTCGCCGTAGTCCTCGAGCATGCGGCGCGCGCGTTCGTGAAAGCGCTGGCCCTCCTCCGTGAGGCTCAGGCCCGTGGCCGCGCGCCGCAGCAGCCGCACGCCGAGCGATCGCTCCAGCCCGGCGACCAGCTTGCTCACGGTGGGCTGCGTGGTGTCGAGCGCGCGGGCCGCGCCCGAGAGGCTGCCGAGTTCGACGCTGTGCACGAAGGCAGAGAGTGCGCGAAGGGTGTCCATGGGCTCATTCGAATCGGGAATGCGATGCATGCCATTCTGCCTTCTACCCCTCGCGATTCGAATGAAAGAAAGTTCGCCCATCGACACTTCTTTCACCTGAGGACATTCACATGACCGCTTCGCGACTCACCACCCTCCTGCGCCAGGGCGCGCTCGCCCTTTCCCTCGCGGCTGCCGCCACCGCTTCCATGGCCGCGCCCACGCACTGGAGCCCCAGCTGGATGGCCGCCACCCAGCCGCTGTGGGACCCAAGCTTCGTGCTGCCCCTGGGCATTCCCGCCCGCTTCGAGCGGCAGACGCTGCGCCAGGTGGCGCGCCTGAGCATCGGCGGCACGCGGCTGCGCGTGGTGATCAGCAACGAAGGCGGCGCCGCGCCGCTGCACATCGGCGCCGCCCGCGTGGCCCGCCATGCGAACGGCTCGGCAGTCGTCGAAGGCTCCGACCGCGCGCTGCGCTTCGGTGGTCGCAGCGACGTGACGCTGCCGCCCGGCGCGCGCCTCGTGAGCGACCCGGTCGACCTGCCGCTTCCGGCGCTGAGCGAGGTGGCCGTGTCGCTCTATCTGCCGGAGCCCAGCCAGCCCGCGGGCTTTCACTTCGACGCGCGGCAGACGCTGTACATCGCCGACGGCGACCTGAGCGCCGCCGCGCGGCTGCCGGCCGCCGCCACCTCGTGGAGCACGCGCGTCTACGTGAGCGGGCTGATCGTCGAGACGCCGCAAGCGCCCGTCACCGTCGTCGCGCTGGGCGACTCGATCACCGACGGCAACGGTTCGACGCCCGGCGCCCACACGCGCTGGCCCGACGCGCTGGCCGAACGGCTCGCGCCGCGCGGCGTGGGCGTGCTCAACGCCGGCATCTCGGGCGGCCGGCTGCTGAAGGACGGCATGGGCCGCGCGGCGCTCGAACGCGCGGGCCGCGATGTGTTCGCGCAGCCCGGCGTGCGCGCGATGGTCGTGCTGCTGGGCACCAACGACATCGGCTGGCCCGGCGGCCCCTTCGCGCCGCAGGAACCCGCGGTGCGCGCCGAGGCCGTGATCCAGGGCTTTCGCCAGCTGATCGAGATGGCCCACGCCCACAACGTGCGCATCGTGGGCGCGACGATTCCGCCGAATGAACGTGCGCTTGAAGGCACGCCGCTGGCCGGCCACCATTCGCCCGAGAAAGACACCGTGCGCCAGGCCGTCAACCGCTGGATCCGTGAAGGCGGCGTCTTCGATGCGGTGGTCGATGTCGACGCGCTGCTGCGCGACCCGGCCCGGCCGACCCGGCTGAAAGCCGCCATGGATTCGGGCGACCACCTGCATCCCGGCGACGCCGGCTACCGGGCGATGGCGGCGGCCATCGACCTCGACGCCCTGCTGGGCAACGATCTTCGATAGACTGCAAATATACTGTACATAAATACAGTCTTTTCTCTAGAATGGCTCGTCTCCAAGAACAACATTCGAGGCGACGCCATGACCACCGCCAACCCGCCTGCGCCCTCGGCGCAGGTGCTCTTTTTTTCCTCGCGACAGCATCCGTTGCAGTCGCGTTCGCGCACCACCGGCAAGACAGGCCGGATTTCGAACTGGCCCTTCCGCGTGACGCGGGAGCACGGCCACGACGACAGCAACGAACAGGATGACATCCGCGTTCAGGCGGCGCGCGTCATCCGGACGACGGCCGCGCATTGGTGGCCGCCGGAGCCCTGAACCGCCTTTTCATCCTTCTTCCCCCGGAGAACTGCAATGGACGACTTCCACCGTGGCGATGCGTTTGCGAACGAGCCCGAACCCGACTGGGACTCCCCCGCTTTCGAGAGGCAACGCCACCTTCTCATCGCGCTGTTTCCCGAACCCGACGTGCAAGCGGCGATCGAAGCGCACCGCAAGGAGTGGATCTGGCCCAAGGGCCACTACTTTCCGCGCAGCCCGCGACTGCACCTGACGCTCCACTGCTTCGGCGACCAGCCCAAGGAGGTCGAGAAACGCCTGCGTGAAGCGCTCGCCCAGGTTCGGGTGCGCCCCATGAACCTCGTGCTGGACAGCTCGCGCACATGGCGCAACGACATCGCGGTGCTGCAGCCCGCCGAGCACGGCGCCTTGCGCACCCTGCATGCGGACATCGGCCGTGCCGTCCAGAAGGCGGGCATCGTCACGGAAACGCCGACGTTCACACCGCACATCACCATCGCCCGCCGCACCGAGGGCGCGGCCTACCCGATGCGCCTGCCGCCGATCCCGTGGCACGTGAGGAAATTCCTGCTCGTGCGCTCGTTCACTTCGCATCCCGTCGAGCACAAGGTGCTGGCCACCTACGAGGCCGACGAAGAAGACAAAGAAGACGCCGTCTGACAACGGCGGGCCGGCTTTCGTGGCCTTATCGGGTGAGACAATTTTCGGCGCCCATCGAACCCACGCCACGCCCGCCGCATGCTGACACCACCCGATATCGCTCCCGACGCCATTCAAGCGCGCCTTGCCGAAACCTACGGCCTCCAGGCGACACGCACCGAATTCCTGCCGCTGGGCGCCGACGTCGATTCGGCCGCGTTCCGCATCGAGGCATCGGACGGCCGCGCCTATTTCCTGAAGCTGCGCCGCGGCGGTTTCACGCCCGCCGTGGTCGACGTGCCGGCCGTGCTGCATCACACCTATGACATCGACGCCGTGATGGCCCCGCTGCTCACGCGCACGCAGCGGCTCAGCGTGCAGGACCACGGCTTCGACTGGGCGCTCTACCCCTTCTTCGACGGCACCGACGGCTTCACGCGCACGCCGACCGACCGGCAATGGACCTTGCTCGGCACCGCGCTGAACGCCATCCACCGCACCGAACTGCCCGAATCGCTGCGCGCGGGCCTGCCGCGCGAAAGCTATTCGCACCACTGGCGCGAAGGCGTGCGTGGCTACCAGCGCCGCTTCATCAACGGCGTGGCGGGCGACGATCTGGTCAAGCGCTTTCTGGCCTTCTGGGACGCGCACGACGAAGAGATCGATTCGATCGTCTACCGCAGCGAACAGCTCGCCTCGATCCTGCTCGAGAAGCCGCTGCCGCAGGTGCTGTGCCATGCCGACCTGCATGCGGGCAACGTGCTGCTGGGCGACGGCGACCGCCTGTGCATCGTTGACTGGGACACGCTGATCCTCGCGCCGAAGGAGCGCGACCTGATGTTCATCGGCGGCGGGGTCGGCGGCGTGTGGAACCAGCCGCGCGAAGCGGCGCTGTTCTTCCAGGGCTACGGCACCAACGAGGCGGTCGACACGCTCGCCCTCGCCTACTACCGCCACGAACGCATCGTGCGCGACCTGCTCGAGTTCTGCGACCAGATGTTCGACCCGCAGGCCAGCCGCGAAGACCGCGAGGAAGGCCTGCGCCAGATGGCGAGCCAGTTCGAGCCGGGCAACGTGGTCGCCATCGCGCACCGGGACTACGACGCCATCACCTGACGAGCGCGGGTCAGATCAGCAGGTCCTGCGCGTCGTCCTCGAAGCCCGCCACGGGCTGCGCCTTGGCCAGCGCCAGCCACACCGAAAAAGGGATGCGCTCGAAGGCGCGGTGCACCGCGGCGCGCGCCACCACGAGGCGTTCGCCCTCGAGCACCATCACGCCGCATTCGGCCGGAATCTCGTCGGGCGACGCGATGCAGCGGCCCTTGGCGTCGTTGCCCAGCACGTACCAGCACTCGCCGCCCAGGTCCAGATAAGCCGCGCGCTTGTCGGGCTTGCGCAGGTCGCCCAGCAGGTCGGCGCGGCTGACCTTCACCTCGTGCACGATGGGATGCGCATAGGCCTCGACGCTGGTGTTGCGGATCGAGAAGACATCGGGCCGCGCCATGCACCAGCGCGGCTTGCCGCCCTCTTCGAGCGGCGGCAGCCGGGCGCGCAGGCCCAGGCCGCGCCAGGCGATGCGGCCGCCGCGCGTCATCTCGCGCGCCACGCGCTCCACCAGCGCCTCGTGCGGCGACAGCGCCGCGCGGTTGACGGTGAGCGTGGTGGCGATGCGCGCAATGCCCGCGTCGGTCACGCGCAGCGTCTCGTGGCCCAGTGCGCCGCGCACGCGTTCGAGAAAACCGCCCGCGAGCAGCTCGACCTCGATGGTGTCGCAGCAGGGCCAGCCGGCCGAGCGGTAGATCTCGCGCAGCCGCCGTGCGTGCGGCTTGCCGAAGGGCACGGCCGTCTGCAGGGGCGGCGGGTCGGTCACCGGCGGCGGAAAACCGGGGTCCGTCACCGGCGGCACGACGGGCGGCGGATCGCCTTCGGGCGGCAGCACGGGCGGCGGCGGTGGCGGCATGGGCACATCGGGCGCGGGCGGCGGCGGGCCGATCGGCGTGGCGACGACCTCATCGGCAAGAGCGATTGCGGCGGTTGCGGCGAGTGCGGACATGGGAGGAACAGGTTAGCGAAAAGTGAGGGGCGGTGCGAGGCATGGAACGATCGGTTGCATTCGCAATGCCTCAGTGGAAGTCGCGGCTGGTGTTGCTCTGCGCCAGCCGGCCCAGCAGCGACGTGAGGTCCTTGAAGCCGGTGGCGATCAGGTGCTGCACCTTGCCGCCGCTGTCGTCGTCGCGCTGCCAGGTGCCCTGCACCGCGAGCAGGTGCGACTTGAGCAGCGGCTCGCGCCAGGCCTCGATGACGTGGCTCCACACGATCACGTTGACGTTGCCGGTCTCGTCCTCCAGCGTGACGAAGATGGTGCCGTTGGCGGTGCCGGGCCGCTGCCGGCCCTTGACGATGCCGCAGGCGCGCACGGTCTGGCCGCTGCGTGCGGCGCGCAGCTCCACCGCGCTCATGAGATTCATGCGCGCCAGGCGCGGGCGCAGCAGCGCGAGCGGATGGCGGCGCAGCGTGAGGCCCAGCGCCGCGTAGTCGCCGACGATCTCTTCGCCCTCGGGCGCGGCCGGCAGCAGCAGCGCCTGTTCGTGGATCGGCACGCCCTTGAGCAGGGCCGATGAGCGGTGCTGCGCCGTGGCGTCCCACACCTGCTGGCGCCGGTGGCCCGAGAGCGACATCAGCGCATCGGCCGCCGCGAGCGCGGCCATGTCCTTGCCTTCGAGTTCGGCGCGCAGGGCCAGGTCTTCGGTGCTGGTGAAAGGCGCTTGTGCGCGCGCTGCGAGCAAACGCCTGGCGCCGGCTTCGCTGAGGCTCAGGACCCGGTTCAGGCCCAGCCGCACCGCCGGCTGGTTCTCGTTGCCCAGGCGCTCGGCGTAGCGCGTGTCGGTGCCAGGCGGCAT
Organism: Variovorax sp. GW821-FHT09D04; assembly: GCF_059416405.1. Lineage (NCBI taxonomy): Bacteria > Pseudomonadati > Pseudomonadota > Betaproteobacteria > Burkholderiales > Comamonadaceae > Variovorax > Variovorax sp. GW821-FHT09D04. The sequence continues at coordinate 362,603 of NZ_JBWKPA010000003.1, read as the reverse complement.
GCGCGGCGCATCGGGTGCGCGGGCTTCGAGCGTGGTGTCGATCTCGCTACACGTGACGTCGACCGGCCGCACCTCGACGCCATGGCGGCGCGCGTCCTGCACCAGCTGCGAGGGGCTGTAGAAGCCCATCGGCTGCGAGTCGAGCAGTGCGGCGAGGAAGCAGGCGGGCTCGTAGTTCTTGAGCCAGCTGCTGATGGTGACCAGCAGCGCGAAGCTCGCGGCGTGGCTTTCGGGGAAGCCGTAGTCGCCGAAGCCCAGGATCTGCTTGAAGATGGCTTCGGCGAACTCCTTCGGGTACTTGTTGTCCACCATCCCATCCACGAGCTTCGCGTGAAACTTGTCGAGGCCGCCCTTGCGCTTCCACGCGGCCATGGCACGACGCAACTGATCGGCTTCGTCTGCGCTGAACTTCGCTGCGATCATCGCGATCTGCATCACCTGCTCCTGGAAGATCGGAATGCCCAGCGTGCGTTCCAGCGCCGGCTTCAGTTCCTCTTTTTCGTAGAGGATCGGCAAGCCCTTGCGCACCCGCTCACGCTGCTTGAGGTACGGATGCACCATGCCGCCCTGGATGGGCCCCGGCCGCACGATCGCCACCTCGATCACCAGGTCTTCATAAGTGCACGGCTTCAGGCGCGGCAGCATCGACATCTGCGCGCGGCTCTCGATCTGGAACACGCCGATGGTGTCGGCGTCGCAGATCATGTCGAACACGTTGGGGTCATCGTTGGGGATGTGGTGCATTTCCATCATCGAGCCCCGCCAGCGGTTCATGTGGTCGAGCCCGCGGCGGATGGCACTGAGCATGCCCAGCGCGAGCACGTCGACCTTGAGCATGCCCATGGCCTCGAGGTCGTCTTTTTCCCACTGGATGACGGAGCGCTTTTCCATCGAGGCCTTCTCGACCGGCACCAGCCGCGTGAGCTTGGTGTGCGTGAGCACGAAGCCGCCGACGTGCTGGCTCAGGTGGCGCGGAAAGCCCTTGAGCTTTTGCGTGTGCTCGATCCACTGCATCAGCTTGAGCCGGTCTTCCTTCACGCCGACGCGCGCGGCGGCCTTGTCGAGCTGCTCGCCAAGCACGGTGTCGTCGAACCAGTAGTGGTCCTTGGCGAATTCGTCGACCAGCCGCTCGTCGATGCCGATGGCCTTGCCGACGTCGCGCAAGGCGCTGCGCGAGCGGTAGCAGATGACGACGGCGGCGATGGCGGCGCGCTCGCGGCCGTACTTTGCGTAGATGTACTGGATGACTTCTTCGCGCCGCTGGTGCTCGAAGTCGACGTCGATGTCGGGTGGCTCCTTGCGATGGCGGCTCAGGAAGCGCTCGAACAGCAGGTGGCCTTTGTCGGGGTTGATCGCGGTGATGCCGAGGCAGTAGCAGACCGCCGAGTTGGCCGACGAACCGCGGCCCTGGCAAAGGATGTCTTGAGAGCGTGCGAAGCGCACGATGTCTTCCACCGTGAGGAAGAACATCTCGTATTCGAGCTCGGTGATCAGGTCGAGTTCTTTCTGGACCTGCGTGCGCACCTTCTCGGGAATGCCGTCGGGGTAGCGCACCCGCGCGCCCTCCCATGTCTTGCGCACCAGCGTCTGCGCCGCCGTCTCGCTGCTGCCCACGGTCTCCAGCGGGTACTTGTAGGTCTCGCGGATCACCTCGGGATCGAAGCGGCACCGCTGCGCCACCTCCAGCGTGTTCGCCAGCATTGCGGGCAGGTACAGCTCGGCCAGCCGCACCCGCTGGCGCAGATGCCGCTCGGCATTCGACTGCAGCGCAAAGCCGCACTCGGCCACCGTGCGGCCTTCGCGCACCGCCGTGAGCACGTCGTGCAGCGGCTTGCGCCCGCGCGCGTGCATGTGCACGTCGCCGGCCGCGACCAGCGGCACGCCGGCCTGTTCGCCCGCCTGCATCAGCGTGACGAGCCAGAGGTCGTCGTCGAGTTCATTGAACAGTTCCACGGCCAGCCAGAGGTTGTCGCCGTACAGCGCCTTGGCCGCTGCCAGGTCGTCCTGCACGGTGGCCGCATCCGGCATGCCGCCCGGCGGCCGGTGCGGCACGAAAAGCACCTGGCAGCGCTGCAGCGAGGCGACGTCGCTCGTGTCCCAATCGACGCGGTACTCGCCCTTGGGCAGTTCGGTGTTGCGCGCGGCGGTGATGAACTCGCAGAGGTTGCCCCAGCCCTCGGTGTCGTTCGCGATCACCACGAGCTTGAAGCGCTCGAAGCGGAATTCGCTGCCGAACAGCAGGCGGAATTCGGGGTGGCGCGGGATCGGCGGCTCGTCCGGGTGCTCGCGCTCGTAGGTGTCCAGCTTGGCGGGCAGGTCGCGCAACGCGACATGCGCGCGCACGATGCCGGCCACCGAGCATTCGTCGGTGATGGCCAGCGCCGCATAGCCGAGGTGGTAGGCGCGCTCGACCACCTCTTCGGGCGTCGACGCGCCGCGCTGGAAGCTGAAGTTCGTGAGGCAGTGCAGCTCGGCATAGCCAGGCAGGCCCGGCGCCGGGCGCAGCCGCTGCGGCAGCACATGCACCTTGGCGGGCTGGCGCTTGCGTTCTTCCTTGCCGCTCAGGTCAGGCATAGAAGCCTTGCAGGTACCAGCGCACCTCGCCCGATGAAAAGCGCGTGGCGGGCCGCTCGCGAAAGATCCACACCAGGCCGGCCTCGGGGCTTTCGGCCACGTAGTAGTCGCGCATCGCGGGCTGGCCGCCGTCTTCTTCTCCGCCCCACCAGCCGGCCTCCACGCGCTGCGGCCCGACCAGCTTGCGCAGCGGCCCGCAGTAGCACGGGCGCTCGCCGTCCATCTCGAGCCGCAAGGGCTCGGGCAGCAGCCAGGGTGGGTAGATCGCATCGGGCTGCGAGGCGGCGTCCTTGCGGGCTTTGTCGGGTGCAGGCGTTTTCTCTTTTTGCAGCGCGGGCCGCCACCGCTGCTGGCGCTCGGGCCGGTGGTCGGCCTGCGCGATCGGCACCACCACCTGGTCGGCGCCGAGCCGCACGCTGAGCCGTTCGACCATCTCGTGCAGCTTGTCGCCCTTGCGGTTGTCTTCCGGCAGGAAGCTGGTGCTGGCGCCGGCCAGCGGATCGGTTTCAAGCGTGCGCAGCTTCAGCCAGCTCGCGGGCGCGGCCAGCGTGGTGAGCGCGAGTTTTTCGGACAGCAGGCGGCGCAGGTGCGCCATGTCCTGCGTGGGCTCGGCCGTGCGCACGGTGAGCTGCTGGTGCGGCGGCAGGGTCACGCCGTTGAGGCGCCGCAGGTCGAGCGTCCATTGCAACTCGAGCGCGCGCGCGCCGCGCTGGCGGGCGCGCAGCCAGATCTGCAGCGCCGACAGCAGGCGGTTGGCCGACCACATGAGTTCGGGCCCGGTCTCGGCCAGCGCGGGCAGTTCGAGCTTCTGCTCGAACACGTCGGGCAGCGTGAGCCAGGCGTGGGTTTCGGGGCGCAGGCCCCAGGCGATGTCGAGCGCCTCGCGCAGCCCCGCGCCGAAGCGTCGCGCCAGCCCGCCGCGCGGCAGCGCCGCCACCTCGCCCCAGGTGCGGCAGCCCAGGCGCGCGAGCAGGTCGAGGTGGCCCTGCGCGGCCGTCAGCGTGTCCAGCGGCAGGCCGGCCGGTACCTCGGCGGGCCGGTGCTTGTTGCGCGCGAACAGGCGCAGCCGCGCCAGCGCGATCAGGCTGGTGGCGCCCTGCGCACCGCGCATGCGGGCGTCGGGCGCGGGGTTGAGGGCCAGCAGCTGGCGCATCAGCGGTGCGCGACCGCCCCACAGGCGCTCGCAGGCCGAGACCTCGAGCATCAGCGCCTCGTCCTGCCAGGCGACGTGCGGCGTGAACTGCAGCGCCCACCAGCCCAGGGCCTCGGGCGGGGGCATGTCGGGGGCGTCGGCTTCTTCGGCTTCAGACGACCACTGCAAGGCGATCCAGTGCATCCGGGCCTCCTTTCCATGCGTCGATGCGCACCACCGTGGCCGACGGCGCGGCGGCCGGCGCCACGGGCGGCTGCAGGCGCAGCTGGCGCCGCACGCGGGCGGCAGCCAGCAGCGCGCTCATGCGGGCGTTGCGCGCCGGCACCCGCACCGGCGCGGCCAGCGGCGGCCCCCGGCGCTTGAGCAGGTGCAGCGCGATCTGCGCCGGATCGTCCGGGCAGCGCTCGGCGCGCAGGCGCAGGCGCGCGGGCGAAGCCGACAGCGCCACCGACTCGGGCCGGCACACGAACAGCAGCACCTCGTGCTGCGCGGCGGCCAGCTGCAGCCGCCGCAGCTCGCCCACGCGGGCCTGCGGCAGCCAGGCGACGACGGCGGCGATCTCGGCGCAGCGCAGCGCCTGCTCGCAGGCCCACAGCCGCGCGGCCGGGGCGTCGCTGCGCACGCACATCAGCGCCTCCACCGGCAGCCCCTGCGCCGCCAGCGCGGTGCCGCAGGGTTCGTAAGGCGCGCCGACCAGCACCACCGGCCCGCCGCGCGCCTCCACCGCCTGCGCCAGCGCGGGCAGCAGCAGGCGCCAGACATGGGCCTCGGGCGTGGCCTGCAGCAGCTCCGTCATCGCGCCCACGGGCCAGCCGCCGCCGGGCAACTCGGCGTCGAGCGCGGCATGCCCGGTGGCCACGACCTGCGCGTCGGCCAGGCCGAGTTCGTCGGCGTGCCAGACGCCGCGGCCCGCGGCGGTGGAAAAGGAGTCGAGGAAAGGGAGGCCCATGATTGCAGTTGTTAACTGTATTTTTATACAGTATTCCCCAGGTCGCAACCAGCGATCGATTTACCTGCGAAGGCCCGCGCCTTAAGATCGGTTTATTAACAATTAGTGACCATGAGACACAAAAAGATTCACCTGCGGTTTCTGGCCCTCGCCGCGCTCGCCACCCTCGTCTGTGCAGGGGCGCCCGCCTCGGCCCAGCCCGCCAAGCCACTCCTGATCGGCCAGACCTACGTGCAGACCGGCCCGCTCGCGTCGCTCTCGACAGAGCCGCTGGTGGGCATCCGTGCCATGTTCACCGCGCTGAACGCGAGCGGCGGCGTCAACGGCCGGCCGGTCGAGCTGCGCCAGCTCGACGACGCCTACGACCCCGCCAAGGGCGCAGAGAACGTCAAGACCTTCGCGCGCGACGGCGCGGTGGGCGTGCTGATGCCCATCGGCACCTCGTCGGCGGTCGGCGCGCTGAAGGCGGCCAACGAGCTGAAGATTCCCGTCGTCGGCCCCTACACGGGCGCGGGCCCGGTGGTGAAGTTCAGCGAGTTCGGCTTTCCGGTGCGCATCAGCTTCGACGAGGAATACAGCCGCATCGTGAACCACCTGTTCACCATCGGCCTGTCGCGCATCGCCTTCGCGCACAACGACAACCCCGGCGCACGCTCGGCGATGGAGAGCACGCAGAAGTTCATTGCCGAACGCGGCGACAAGATGGTCGGCAGCGTGGCCATCAAGAACGACGGTTCCGACGCGGCCGAACGCGCCGCCGAGCTGGCCAAGCTCAAGCCCAAGGCCGTGGTGCTGTCGGCCACCAACGACGTGGCGGCGAAGTTCATCGCGGCCTACCGCGCGACCGGCGGCGAGACGGCCTTCTATTCGTTCTCGTTCCTGAACGGGCAGAAGCTCTTCCAGGACATCCGGAAGGACGCGGCCGGCGTGGTCATCTCGCAGGTCGTGCCCTACCCGTGGAACAGCGCGATGCCCGTCATCGCCGAGTACCAGGCGGCGATGAAGAAGATCGGCATGACCGAGTTCAGCTACGCCAGCCTGGAGGGCTACGTCACGGCCAAGGTCATGGTCGAAGGCCTGAAGCGCGCGGGCGCCAACCCGACGCCCGAGTCGCTGCAGAAGGGCCTGGAGTCGTTCAAGACGCTGGACCTCGGCGGCATCGCCGTGTCGTACCGGCCCGGCGAGCACCGCGGGCTGACCTTCTCCGAGCTGTCGATGCTCAAGGCCGACGGGCGCTACCTGCGCTGAGCCCTTCCGCCCGCCGGCATGGCGGGCGCAGAATTTCGTTCGTGACGACGCCCCTCACGAACGCACACCCTTACGCCCTCACGCGCGCCCGGTTGCTCCGACTGGGCGCAGCCCTGTGCGCAGGTGCCGCGCTCCCCTCCTTCGCCCAGCAGCCACCCCGCAGGCCCGCGATGCAGATGACCACCCGCCCCATTCCCTCCACGAAGGAAGCCCTGCCGGTCGTCGGCTGCGGCACCTGGATCGGCTTCGACCAGCGCCCCGGCACCGACGAATACGGGCGCCTGCCCGGCGTGCTCGACGCGCTCTTCACGGCCGGCGGCACGGTGATCGACAGCTCGCCGATGTACGGCCGCTCCGAGGAAACCATCGGCGAACTGCTGGCCGCCGCCAAGCCGGGCGCCAGGCCCTTCCTCGCGACCAAGGTCTGGACTTCGGGCCGTGAAGCCGGCATCGCGCAGATGGAACAGTCGTTCACTCGGCTTCGCACGCAACAGATCGACCTGATGCAGGTGCACAACCTCGTCGACTGGCGCACCCACCTCGCCACGCTGCGCGGCTGGAAGGAGAAAGGCCGCGTGCGCTACATCGGCATCACCCACTACACCGCCTCGGCCTACGACGAGGTCGAGGCCGTGCTGCGCGCCGAGAAGCTCGACTTTGTGCAGATCAACTACTCGCTCGATGCGCGCGATGCCGAACAGCGCCTGCTACCGCTCGCGGCCGAGCGCGGCGTGGCGGTGATCGTCAACATGCCCTTCGGCGGCGGTGGCTTGCTGCGGCGCCTGCGCGACAGGCCGCTGCCCGCCTGGGCCGGCGACATCGGCTGCACGAGCTGGGCACAGGTGCTGCTGAAGTTCGTGCTGAGCCATCCGGCCGTGACCTGCACGATCCCGGGCACGGGCCGCGCCGAGCACATGACGGACAACGCCACTGCCGGTGCCGGCACCTTCCCCGATGCCGCCTTCTGGCGCCGCGAGGCCTCTTCTATTCGAACTTGACGTTGTGCTCCCGCACGGTCGCGCCGAAGGCGTCGTACTGCGTGCGGAAGAACTCGGCGAACTTCGCGGGGCTCATGCCGTAGCCCTCGAAGCCCTGCTGCACCAGCTGCGCATGCACGTCGGGCCGCTTGAGCGTGTTCTGCAGCTCCTGCGAGAGCCTGTCGGTGATCTCCTTCGGCAGCCCCGGCGGCCCGAAGAAGCCGGCCCAGGGCGTGATCGTGAGCTTGCCCAGCCCCAGCTCGCCGCCCGTCGGCACATCGGGCAGCAAGCCGCTGCGCTGCGGCAGCAGCGTGGCCAGCGCGCGGATGCGCCCCTCCTTCACGAAGCCCGGCGCCAGCGTGCCGGTGGTGAACATCATCTGGATCTGCCCGCCCAGCAGGTCGGTCATGGCCTGCATGTCGCCCTTGTAGCGTGCGTTGACCACCTTGCGGTCGCCGAGCAACTGCAGCATCGCGAGCTCCGAGGCGCTGTTGCTCGATGCCGAGTTGAGCGCCCCGGGCTTCGACGCCACGAGCGCCAGCAGCTCGTTCACGCTCTTCACCGGCAGGCTGGCCGGCACCACGAGGAACATCGAGAACTGCCCTGCCGAGCTGATCGGCGTGAAGGCCTTGAACGGGTCGTAGGGCGAGGTCGGCCGCAGCGTGGGCGCGGCGACCATCGCGGTGTTGGTGCCCATCAGCAGCGTGTAGCCGTCGGGCTTGGCCGACGAGGTGGCCTGCGCCGCGAGCACGCCGTCGGCGCCGGGTCGGTTCTCCACGATCACCTGCTGGCCGAGCTGTTTCGACAGCCCCTCCGCGATGATGCGCGTGAGCGAGTCGGCGCCGCCGCCCGCGGCGAAGCCGACGATCAGCTTCAGCGGCTTGTTCGGGTACGCGTCGGCGCTCCAGGCCGCCGCGCCGGGCAGTGCCGTGGCGGCGAGGGCCGCGAGAGTCAAGGTTCTGCGTCGCATGAAAGCCTCCTTGTTCAGAAGAGGTGCCGCACGCCGAACTCCCAGCCCGACGAGCGCATTCCGCCCGCCGGCGCGCTGCCGCCGCTCACCACGTAGCGCGCCTGCCCGCTGTTCATCAGCCGCGCGTAGGTGCCGTACAGCGCGGTGCGCCGGGAGAGGTTGTGCACGTAGCCGATGCCGAACTGGCGCGCGTCGTCGCGGTTGCGCGGCATGCCGTTGGCGTTGCGCAGGCTCTCGTCGCTGCGGTCGTCCAGGTAGGCGTAGCTCACGCGGATGCGCCCGACCTCGAAGGCCGGGATGTGCGCGCCGATCTCGACGGTGTTCTTGCGCACCGTGCCGGCCGCGAGCTTCACCGTCACCTTGTTGTAGAGCGCGAAGAACTTCGCGAAGCCCGCGTCCCACGAGCCGCCGATGTTGGCGTGCGTGTAGTTGCCGATGGTGGAGGTGGCGTTGAAGTGCGAGCGCGTCACGGCCGCCGCGATGTCGAACGCGCCCGAGGCGAAGCCGAAGCGCGCGCCGCCGAAGTTGCCGTCGTCGCGGTTCGGCGCGGTGGAGTTGTTCTCGCCGGTGCCGATCATCGCCATGCCGTAGAAGCCGCCCAGCTTGGCCGGCAGCCAGTAGCTCACCGTGTTGCTGCCGGTGATGGCCGTGGGCAGCGGCCCGGTGCCCGCGCCCGCGAAGGTGAGGTTGCCCGCGCGCGCCACGCCGTTGGCGTTGAAGGGGTCGAAGTAGATGCTGTTGTAGTGCGTGGGAATGAAGTCGTGGCCCAGCCGCACTTCGCCCAGCGAATCGTGCGACAGGCTCACGAAGGACATGCGGTCGAAGGTGATCGGTCCCGCCGGGCCCGCCCCGCTCGTCTGGTTGTTGGTGTTGCTCGGCCGACCGGTGCCCAGGTCGGGGTTCAGGCTGCCTTCGAGCCAGAAGCCCGCGCGCAGGCCGCCGCCCAAATCTTCGGTGCCGCGAAAGCCGATGCGGCTGGTCGAGAGCCCGCCGTTCGACAGCGCCTTGACCGAACCGCCGCCCTCGCCCTTCGTGTACTGGACGCCGAGGTCCATCACGCCGAACACGGTGACGCTGGATTGCGCGTGCGCCGCACCGCTGCTGGCCAGGCCAATGGCCGACCACATCAAAAGTCTCTTCATGGTTTCTTGTCTCCTGCTCTTTTCTTGGTTGAAAACTCTGGAATCACTCGGGAATCACTCGGGGATGGCGCGCAGGGCTGCGCCACCGGGTGCGCACGGGGGTGCGCGCCGGTTGGCGAAGGCCGGGGTGAAAAAGGTCTAGCTGGCGGGCTGTGGCCGCTCCGTGCGCACGAGCACGGCGCCCTTGGACAGCGGGCTCACGTTGCGCCGGTACTGCTGCAGCCAGCCGGTGTCGAAGGCCGGCGGCGGCGCCTGCCAGTCGGCGCGGCGCGCGGCGAGTTCGGCGTCGGTCAAGGCGATGTCGAGGCGACGTTCGTCGAGGTCGATGGTGATCACGTCGCCATCACGCACCAGCCCGAGCGGACCGCCCAGTGCCGCCTCGGGCGACACCTCGGCCACCACGAGCCCCTTGCAGACCAGGCCCGAGAGATGCCCGTCGGTCAGCAGCGCGACCTGGTCGCCGAGCCCCGCGCCATCGACCGCGAAGACCACGCGCGATGCGCCGCCGCCCATGGCCGGCCCGCCGCACGCGCCGGCGCCGCGCATCACGACCACCTGGCCGGGGACGATCTCGTGGTTCTTGATCGCGGCGATGGCGGCGTCCGAAGTCCAGAAGCACACGGCCGGCCCGGTGAAGCGCCGCACCTTGCGCTCGGCGATGCCGGTCTTGATGAGGCCCGACTCGGGCGCGAGGTTGCCGCGCAAGAGCACGATGGCCGGCAGCGGCGCGACCGGGCGGTCGATGGGGCGGATCACCTCGGCGTCCATTACTTCGGCGTGGCGCAGGTTGTCGGCGACGGTGCCGCCCGTCACCGTGAGCGCGCCCGTGTCGAGCAAGGGCGCGAGCTGCTTCATCAGCGCACGGCAACCGCCCGCCGCCTCGAAGGCCTCGATCGAATGCTCGCCGATGGGCCGCACACCGGCCAGCACCGGCGTCGTCGGGCCGAGGCTTTCGAAGAGGTCGTACACGTCGACGCCGCACTCGCCTTCGGTCGATATCGCCTGCAGGTGCTTGGCCGTGTTGAGAGAGCCGCCGACGGAGAGCACCGCGCGCACCGCGTTGGCGAAGGCGCCGGCCGAGAGGATGTCGCGCGGCTTCAGGTCGTCCAGCACCATCTGCACGATGCGCGTGCCGGCCGCGCGCACGTCGGCCATCATCTTCGGGCTCAGCGCGGCGACCGGCGCGCTGCCGGGCAAGGCCATGCCGAGCGCTTCGCAGACGATGTGCATCGAGTTCGCCGTGCCCAGGCCCGAGCACACGCCCGGCCCGCGGATCGCCTCACGGCTCATGCCCACGAGTTCTTCCACCGGCAGGTGGCCGGTGACCGCGTGCATCGCGCCGATGAACACCTCCTCGATGTCCATGTGCTTGCCGCGGTACTCGCCGCTCGGCTGGTAGCCGCACGGCACGAGCAATGTCGGGATGTTGAGCCGCGCGGCCGCCATGAGCTGTCCCGGCACGGTCTTGTCGCACGAAGTGAGGCAGACCATGCCGTCGAGCTGCGCGCCTTCGACCGCCACTTCGATGTCGTTGGTCACGAGGTCGCGCGCGCCGAGCATGTAGGCGCCGCGCGCGCCCGCGCCGGTGATGAAGTCGCTGGGCGCGGCCGTGCGGATTTCGAACGGCACGCCGCCCGCCGCGCGGATCGCTGCCTTGATCTCCGCCGCCACCTTGTCGAGGTGGCTGAAGCACGCGGCCAGTTCCGAGGAGCTGTTGACGATGGCGATCTTGGGCTTCTCGCAATCCTCCTCGGGGATGCCGAGCGCGCGCCAGTGCGCATTGCGCACCGACCAGAGGTAGGAGCCGCGCGGGAAGTTGCTGCGCAAGGGGCGGGTCATGAACGGTCTCCGGTTTTGTTGTCGTTGTTCTTCTTGGTGATCTCGATCACGCCGCGGTCGGCGTCCACGCGCACCCAGTCGCCGGTCTCGATGCATGCGAGCGGGTCGCGCTCGAAGTCGGTCATCGAGGGCGAGTGCGTCACCACGGCGCCGAGCGCCATCTTGGTCGTCATCTCGTTGAACAGGAACGCCGCGGGCGCGGAGTTCATGAGCCGCGTCATGTGGAACATGGCCGACCAGCCCGACGAGCCCTTGGCCCCCGGAAACACCAGCACCTTGCCGGCGAAGCTCTGGCCGCGCAGTTCGTGGCGCGTCTCGATGACGGTGCCGGTGCGCGGGTCGATGCCGCCCCAGCCCGAGATGCGGTCGCGCGTGACCAGCGCCTCGCCTTCGGCCACGCCGCCGACCACCTTGCGGCCGCGGATCACGATGGTCTTTTCTTCGGTCATGACGGCGGCGTTCATGCGTAGCCTCCGTTCCACCGACCGGTGCAGGCCGCATCGACGCATTCAGCCGTGCTGCCGAACCACGCCTGCACGCCGAGGATGGCGGGCAGGTAGTGCGCCTGCTTGGCGGAATCGAGCGCCACGGTCTTCGTGCCCTTGGGCACGGCACGGCTCATGGCCGAGCAGCTGTCGGTCATGAGGATGCCGCCCGCGTCTTCGATGATCTTCGTGTAGCCGTTGCGGTCAGCCAGCGACTTGATGGCGCGCGGCGTGAAGATCCACAGCTCGCAATCGGGATGGACCTTGCGTCCCTCGATGAGCTGCGCGGCCTCCCAGATCTGCTCGATGGTGTAGTGCGGGCAGCCGAGCATCACGTACTGCACCTCGGCGTCCTTGCCGGTGACGTTGATCTTCTCGTAGGTCGCGCGGCGCTCGGCCTCGCCGTAGCGCAGCACCTCGATGGGCGCCTTGCCGCCGAGCGCCTGTTCCAGCGTCAGCGCCTCGGGCGTGACGCCGGCGATGTGGTACATCTCCACGCCGCCCGAGGACGAGGCGGCCGCGCCGAAGTGCTTGAGCCGCGGCAAATTCGGCACGCGGCCGATGCCACGCCGGCTGTGCACCACCGGCACGCGCTCCTGCACGTGCTCGCCGATGTAGTAGCCGAGCAGGCCCCAGTCCTGCACCGACTCGACCTCGATGTCCAGCTCGATCACGTGCGTGGCGCGGCGGTTCTCTTCGAGGTGGTAACCCCAGTAGGGAATGCGGCCGGTGAGCATGGCCGCGCCCGTGCTCTCGCGGCCCTCGGTGTTGGTGCGCGCACCGAGCACCGAATTGCAATACACCACGGCCGACGATTCCATCCACGCGCAGTGCTCGCCGCGCGTCGGGATGTTGCCCACCTGGTAGGGCGTGCAGGTGTTCATGATCTGCGCGCCGAGGCCGGCCGCATGGCGCTCGCTCTTGTTGTAGAACTGGACGATCTCCTCGCTCACGCCCATGCGCTCGGGCTGGCCGGGATCGAAGCCCAGTTGCAGGTGGCTCGTGAAGACCTTGAACTTCGGAATCTCGACGGTCTCCTGGCTGTCGAGGCTGAATTCGGAGAACACCGCGTCCATGCCGCCGCCCTTGGCAAGCGCGAAGTCGCGCTGGAAAGGCGTGGTCGAGGTGATGGTGGCGCAGACATTGCGCGTCTCGACCAGTCGCTCGGCGCCGAGGGCTTCGCCGTAGCGCATCAGCAGGTCCATCGCCTTCTGAACGGCCGGTCCGTCGCGGCCGTCGTGCATGGCTTTTTCTTCATCGCTCAGGTGCATGACCTGTGTCTCCGTTCTTCTATGTCGTGGGGGATCGAACCCCGGCCGGGCTGCTAACCCGGCGAGGGGGAAGGCACGTGCCCGCCGATGTCGCGTGCAATGGTGAGCGCGATGTCGTGCAGGCGCGGTGCGAGTTCGTTGCGCAATCTGTCTTCGGTGAACACGAAGGCGGCGCCGCCGCCGTTGAGCGCCATCACCTCGCCGTCGGGGCCGATGAGCGGCACCGACACCGAGTTGATCTCGCGGTGGAATTCGCCGAGCGAGAGGCAGTAGCCCAGCCGCTTGGCTTCGCCGATGGCGCGCGTCATGGGCGCGGCGATGCCGTCCCACTCGGGGCCGCGCAGGAGGCGCATCGAATCGACCAGCTGGTTGCGCTGCGCGTCGGGCAGCGCCGAGAGGTACGCGCGGCCGAGTGCCGAGTTCGGCAGCGGCGCGCGCGAGCCCACGTCCAGCCGCGCCGAGAGCATCGACGAGCGCGGGCGGCAGGCCTCGATCAGCACCATCTCCATGCCGTCGCGCACCGCGAGGTAGACGGATGCGCCCACCTCCTCCGCCATCGCCTGCATGCTGGGCCGCGCGGCGGCGCGCACATCGAGGCTGCCGAGGAACACGCGCGAGAGCGACACCACGCCTGGGCCGAGCATGAAGCGGTCGGGCGCCTGCGCGGGCTTGAGCATGCCCAGCGAGAGCAGCGTCGCGACCAGCCGGTTGACCGTGGGGCGCGGAATGCCGGTGATGCGCGCCACGTCGGCGTGGCCGAGCACCGGGCGGTCTTCGCTGAAGCAGCGCAGCACCGAGATGCCGCGCTCCAGCGCGCTCACGGTGTCGGAACGTTCGCCGCGCGAATCGGAGGCATCGGCCGCGGAAAGAGAGCTGTCGTTTTTATCGGTGGACATGGAAGGACCCTTTGAACGCTTTGCAAGACTCTGCAATGTAGGGGCTCGCGAAAGGAGGTCGGCCGGGTTCATGGCAAAAAGGGGCGGGCTCAGGCGCTGGCTTCGACCGCGATGGAGGCCGCGCCCTGCCCGCCTTCAGCCCCGGCCCGCAGATACACGCCCTGCGCCAGCAGCGCGGACTGCAGCGCGCCGGTGTCGACGAAGCGCGGCGCGATGCCGCCCTGCGATGCCAGCGCCGCCGCCACGCCCGCTGCTTGGCCGGTGATCCAGCACTGCGGAATCTCGCGCATGAAGCCGTGCGAGTTGCGGTCGCACGAGATGTGCCGGCCGCAGGCCACGAGGCCGTCGAGCTGCTGCGGCACCAGCGCGCCATAGGGGATGGAGATGTTCGGGAATTTCGGCGACACCGCGGGCGTCACGCCGATCTCGTCCGCCAGCGCCACGCCGTCGGGCCACTGGCTGCGCAGCACCGCGCCCACGCCAGTGAGGCGCCGCGCGTGGCGCACGCCGATCTGCGGCGCGCTCAGCATCAGGTAGGCATCCTCGAAGCCGGGCGCGTGCGCCTTGAAGTAGTCGAGGTGCGCGGCCATGGCACGGTGCGAACGCACCTCGACGGCCGTGAGGTCGTCTACGTCGAGCGCCGAGTAGCCCGACTGGCGCGGCCCCATGAAGAGCGCCACGTCGTTGCGCCACGAGACGAAGGGCCGCTCGAAGAGGCCGAGCTGCTCGCGTCCGCGCGCCATGAAACCGGCGAAGGCCTCGGGCTGGCCGGCCTTGAAGTCGATCCAGCGGTTCATGTCCACGCCGCCGAAGAGCCACGAGGTGTTCATGCAGTGGTGCACGTCGGCTTCTTCGATGTCGTTCACGTAGGCGGCGCCGGCGCGGGCGAACAGGTCGCCGTCGCCGGTGGCATCGACCACCACGTCGGCCATGATGGCCATGCGGCCTTCCTTGCTCTCGAAGACCACGCCCTTGACGGCGCCGTCCTGCACGATCGGGATGGCGGCCCACGAGTGGTAGATGAGCTTGACCTTGCGCTCCAGCACGATCTCCTGCGAGAGCAGCTTCAGGCGCTCGGGGTCGATGGTGGGCGACCAGGTGACGATGCCGTGGTAGGCGGCCGTGCGCTGCGACCAGTGCGCGGCCTTGGCCGCGTCCTGCGAGCCCCAGTCCGCGCGCTGCGGGCCGGCGATGGCGTCGGCGGGCAGGCGGTCGAACAGTTCTTCGGCAAAACCGCGGATCACCAGCTTGCCTTCCCAGTCGGTCATGCGGTCGATCCAGATCACGAGGCCGCCGGTCGACAAGCCGCCCAGGTGGTTGTAGCGCTCGAGCAGCGCCACGTCGGCGCCCGCGCGGGCCGCGGCAGCGGCTGCGGCGGTGCCCGACGGGCCGCCGCCGACCACCAGCACGCCGCAGCGGTGATAGACCGGAATGTTCTTGCCGGGCTCGGCCCAGCTGCCGTGGTCAGGGCGCTTGACGCGGCTGTCGCGGTCGAAGATGTCGGAGGACAGGATGCGCTCGTCGGTGCGGACGACAGTTTTCATGAGATGGGTGTCTTGGATGGGCTGTTTCGTCGTATTTTGATTTCAATGTTCATTTTGTCAAACACAAAAGCCACGAAATGGCCATTGTTCGGGGTATTCCCTAGTCAATATGGATTTTTATGATTTTCTAAATCAATATCAGGAGAACATTCCAACGGAGACATCGATGAAGAAACTCAACGGCACCCGCCGTGCATTCGGCACGGCGCTCGGCGCCGCAGCTTTGCTGGGCCTGGCGCCGCTCGCGTTCGCGCAGGACTTTCCGGCGCGCAACAAACCGATCCGCATCGTCGTGGGCTTCACCGCCGGCGGCGGCACCGACGCGCAGGCGCGCATCGTGGCGCAGAAGCTCGGCGAGGTGCTGGGCACCAGCGTGATCGTCGACAACAAGCCCGGCGCGAGCACCATGCTCGCGGCCAACGAGGTGTCGCGCGCACTGCCCGACGGCTACACGCTGCTGTACGCGCCCTCTTCCACGATGGCGCAGAACCCGCACACCTTCGCGCAGGTGCCCTACGACCCGTTCAAGGACTTCACCGCCATCTCGATGGGCGGGCGCGGGCCGCTGGTGCTGTCGGTCAGCACCTCCGTGCCGGCCCACAACGTGAAGGAACTCGTGGCCTACGTGAAGGCGAACCCCGGCAAGGTGAGCTATGCCTCGTTCGGCGCGGGCACCTCGTCGCACATCTACGGCGAGGCCTTCGTGAAGAAGACCGGCGTCGATGCGGTGCACATCCCCTACAAGGGCGGCTCGGACGCGGCCAAGGACCTGATCGGTGGGCGCGTGCAGTACATGTTCGACTCGGCTTCGTCGGCCATCATCACCTCGGCCACGGGCAAGGTGAAGGTGCTGGCCATCGCGGCGAATGCACGCATCCCGGCGCTGCCCGACGTGCCCACCTTCGCCGAACAAGGCTACGCCGGGCTCGACCTGCCGAGCTGGCTCGGCTTCTACGGGCCGGCGCGCATGCCGGCGCCGGTGGTCGCAAAGCTCAACGCGGCGCTCACGCAGGTGCTCGCGATGCCGCAGGTGCGCGAGTTCTATCGCACGGGCGGCTACGAAGCCGGCGCGACGACGCCGGAAGAATTTGCCGGCATCACGCGCACGACCTACGAGCGCTGGGGCGCGATGGTGCAGCAGGTAGGCTTGGCCAAGCAATGAGCCCTTCTTCTTTCACCACCCGACGCAGCGCGGCCGCATGGCTTGCGCTGGGCGCGATCGCGCTGCCGCTGCCTTCATTCGCGGCCTCACCCGCGGACTTTCCGGTCAAGGGCCGCAGCATCCGCATCGTGCTCGGCCTGGCGGCCGGCGGCGCCTCCGACGCGCAGGCGCGCTTCGTCGCCAACAAGCTCGGCGAGGTGCTGCAGACGCCGGTCATCGTGGAGAACCGGCCAGGCGCGAGCTTCATCCTCGCGACCGAGGAAGTGATCCGCGCGGCGCCCGACGGCTACACCTTCATGTACGCGCCCTCTTCCGTGGTCGCGCAGAACCCGCAGACGCTGGCACAGGTGCGCTACGACCCGTTCAAGGACTTGACGCCCATCTCGCTCGGCGCCCGCGGCCCGCTGGTGCTGACGGTGCACGCGAGCGTGCCGGCGCGCAACGTGCAGGAGCTGGTGGCGTACATCAAGGCCAACCCGGGAAAGATGAGCTACGCCTCGTTCGGCACCGGCACCTCGTCGCACATCTACGGCGAGGCTTTCGCGCGGCAGGCGGGCCTGGACGTGGTGCACGTGCCCTACAAGGGCGGCGCCGATGCGGCGAAGGATTTCCTCGCGGGCCGCGTGCAGTACTACTTCGACGCGGCGCCCAACGCCATCCAGAACACGGCCACTGGCAAGGTGCGCATGCTCGCGGTGGCGGCCCCCAAACGCAGCGCGATGCTGCCCGACGTGCCCACGATGAGCGAGCAAGGCGTGAGCGGCGTCGACATGGCGAGCTGGCTCGGCTTCTACGGCCCGGCGCGCATGCCGGCGCCGGTGGTCGCCAAGCTCAATGCCGCGCTGGCGCAGGTGCTGGCGATGCCGGCCACGCGCGACTTCTTCCGCCAGGGTGCGTACGAAGCCGAATCGTCGACCCCGCAGCAACTGGCCGACCTGACGCGCACGACCTACGACCAGTGGGCCGAGACCATCCGCAAGCTCGGCCTCACGAAGCAGTAACCGGTCGCGGCGAAGTTCAGCCGAAGAACTTCAGCAGCCGCGCATTGGTCTCATCGGCGCGTTCGTACTGCACCCAGTGCCCCGCGCCGTCGATCACCACGCCTTCGCGGCCGGGGCCTTCGCTGGCCAGTTGCGCCACCAGCGGACGCGAATCGGCGGTGACGTCGAACTCGCCCCACAGCAGCAGCGTCGGCACGCCCAGCGTGTCGATCGCGGCCTGCAGGCCGCCCGAGAGCGACACCTCCTTGCTGCGAAAGCGCGTGCCGTGGCACGAGAGGTCGTGGATCTCGAAGGCCAGCGGATCGATGGCGGCGGGCGCGTGCAGCATCAGCGCGCCCAGGTTGTGCATGAGCGCGGCGCGCTCGGTCTCGCGGTCGGGGGCGGCGCGCCAGTTGATCATCTCGACTGTCATGCGGCGCAAGGTGCCATGGCCGCCGCTGCCCATCAGCGCCAGCCGGCGGATCGCGCCGCGCCGCACCGCGAAGCGCGCGGCGGTGAGCCCGCCGAACGAGAAGCCGCCCAGGTCGATGGGCGTGCCGGCACCGATGAGCGCATCGAGCGTGCCGCCGAGCGCGGCCAGGAGCGGCACCAGCGCGTCTTCGCCGGGCGCCACGCGCGGCAGCGCGTCGGAATCATGAAAGCCGGGCATGTCGGGCAGGAGCAGCGTGCGCTGCGCCGACAGCGCCTCGGCGTTGCGCAGCCAGTGCATCCAGCTGCCGTGGCCGCCGTGCAGCAGCACGATGGGCGGCTGCGTCGTGTCGGTGCCGAAGCGGCGCCAGCGCACGCGAATGCCGTCGTGCACCGGGTCGTGCGAGGTGGACAGGGCTTCGATGCGGGCGATCTGGCGCCGGGCTTCGGCGGATTCGCCGGGGGTGGGAAGAGCGGGCGTGGGCATGGCTTCATTCTGCCGCGCGGCCCGCGTGCCTTCAGGCCGCGCCGAACCGGTAGCTCGACACCACGAGCCCGCCCATGAAGGCGTCCTCGTGGTAGACGCGCTCGCCGACGTCGCCCTCGGCCGCGCCGACCGCGACCATCAGCGGAATCAGGTGCTCCTCGCGCGGGTGCGCCACGCGCGCCGACGGGGCCGAGGCCCAGTCCTGCAGGCGTTGCACGCGCGCTTGCGGCGTGGCCTGCACAGAGGTCTCGTCGAGCCAGTCACCGAAGGCCTTCGACACGCCGTGCGCCTGCGGGCCGAAGTTGCGCAGGTTGTGATAACTCAGGCCGCTGCCGACGATGAGCACGTTCTCGTCGCGCAGTGGCGCGATGGCGCGGCCCAGCGCCAGGTGCTCGGCCGGGTCGAGCCCGCGCCGCAGCGACAGCTGCACCACCGGCACCTCGGCGTTCGGGTACATCGCGGCCATCGGCGAGAACATGCCGTGGTCGTAGCCGCGCTCGGGGTCGATCTGCGCCGGCAGGCCGGCGGCGGCGATCAGCGATTGCACGCGCTGCGCGAGCTCGGGCGAACCGGGCGAGGCGTAGCGCACCTCGTAGGTGTGGGCCGGAAAGCCGCCGTAGTCGTAGATCATGGGCGGGCGCGGGTTGCCCTGCACCGTGAACACGGGCGACTCCCAGTGCGCCGAGACCATGAGGATGGCGGCCGGCGTGCGGCCGATCTGGCGCGGCATGTCGGCCAGCGAGGCGGCGAGCTGGTCGTAGGTGGCGCCCATCTCCTTCTTCATCCAGGGCCAGGGGCCGCCGCCGTGCGAGATGAAGTACGTGGGCAGGCGGGAAAGCGTGGGGGTGTCGTGGGTCAAGTCGATGCTCCTTGAAGGCGTTGGATCGACTGTAGACATTTCCTTTCAGGAAATCGACAGGCTACGATGCATCGAATCCTTTCTTCACAGGAAATCATCGATGGACCGCATGACCAGCCTGCGCGTGTTCCGCGAGGTCGTCGAGGCCGGCAGTTTCGTGGCCGCGGCCGAGCGCCTGGGCCTGTCGGCGCCGATGGCCAGCAAGCACGTGGCGCAGCTCGAGAAATCGCTGGGCGCGCGGCTGCTGCACCGCTCCAGCCGCCACCTGAGCCTGACCGAGGCCGGCACCGCCTGGTACGAGCAGAGCCGTCGCGCGCTCGACCTGCTCGACGCGGCCGAGGCCGCCATCGGCCAGACCAGCGACGCGCCGCGCGGCCAGCTCAAGGTGAGCGCGCCCGTCTGGTGCGCCACGCCGCGCTTTGCGCGCGTGCTGGCCGACTACCGCGCGGCGTACCCCGAGGTGCTGGTCGACATGCACCTGGAAAACCGCAAGGTCGATCTCGCGGCCGACGGCTACGACCTGGCCTTGCGCGCCACGCAGGAGCCCTCGCCCGCGCTCATCGCGCGGCCGCTGTGCCGCGTGCCCTTTCATCTTGCAGGAACGCCGACCTACCTGAAGCGCCACGGCGCCCTGCCCGCGGTGCCGGCCGACCTCGCGAAGCTGGGCGCGATCGTGCCCAGCTACGTGAACCTGGACAACCTCGCGCTCAAGGGGCCGGGCGGGCGCATGTTCCCGCTGCGACTCACGCCCGCGATGCGCTCGGACGACACCACGCTCACGCTGCACGCGGTGCGCGCCGACATGGGCATCGCGTACCTGCCCGTGTGGCTCATCGACGACGACCTGGCACAGGGCCGGCTGGTGCGGCTGCTGCCCGCGTTCGAGGCCACGCCGGTCACGCTGTTCGCCGTGTACACGAGCCGGCAGTACATGTCGCCCAAGCTGCGAACTTTCATCGACTTCCTGAGCGCGCGGCTGGGGGGCATGGAAACAAAGGCAGCACGCACCGACGACAGCAAGGTGCGCCGCAGCTGAAGGGTTGCTGAAGGCACCGGCCGCGAACGCACCTTTTCGGGGCAAGGTCATGCATGCAGGGCTACATTCGAAGGCTCTGCTGGAGACCGATTCCTTGTTCCGCTTTTTCGAAAAACTCCTTCCCCCGTACCCCGCCGCCGAACCGACGCTGCCGCCCCAGGGCTTCTTTGCCTTCCTGTGGGCCTGCACGCACGGCGTGCGCGGCAAGATCGCCGCGATGGCGGTGCTCACGGCGGTGATGTCGACCTTCGAGGCCGCGCTGTTCGCGATCCTCGGGCGCATCGTCGACTGGCTCGGCGGCCAGGTGCCGTCCAAGCTGTGGGCCGAGCGCGGCGACACGCTGCTGTGGCTGGCCGCGTTCCTGGTGATCAGCATCGGCGTGGTGGCGCTGCAGACCATCGTGAAGCACCAGACGCTGGCAGTGAACCTGCCGATGCGCCTGCGCTGGAACTTCCACCGCTTGATGCTGGGCCAGAGCATGGCCTTCTACCAGGACGAGTTCGCGGGCCGCATCACGGCCAAGGTGATGCAGACCGCGCTGGCCGTGCGCGAGACCGTGTTCGTGCTGGCCGACGTGCTCGTGGCCATGGGCGTGTACGTGGCCACCATGATCATCCTGGTGGGCGTGCTCGACGCGCAGCTGGTCTGGCCCTTCGTCATCTGGCTGGCGCTGTACATCGCCTCGCTGGTGTACTTCGTGCCGCGCCTGGGCAAGGTCGGCAAGGCGCAGGCCGACGCGCGCGCACTCATGACCGGGCGCGTGACCGACGCTTACACCAACATCGCGACCGTCAAGCTGTTCTCGCACACGCAGCGCGAGGCCGGCTTTGCGCGCGACGCGATGCGCGAGTTCATGAAGACGGGCTACGGCCAGATGCGGCTGGTGAGCGCCTTCGAGATCGTCAACCACACGCTGAGCATGGGCCTGACAGCCGGCATGGCCGGCATGGCGCTGTGGCTGTGGTCGCACGGCACGGTGGGCGTGGGCGCGGTGGCCGCCGCCACGGCGATGGCGCTGCGGCTGCAGGGCATGTCGCACTGGATCATGTGGGAGATGACCAGCCTGTTCGAAAACATCGGCACGGTGCAGGACGGCATGAAGACGCTGTCGCGCCCGCGCACGGTGCTCGACGCGCCCCATGCCACGGTGCTCGACGTGCCGCACGGCGAGGTGCGCTTCGAGCAAGCGAGCTTCCGCTACGGCGACGCGGGCCGCCGCGTGATCGACGACCTGAACCTCGTGGTCAGGCCCGGCGAGAAGATCGGTCTGGTCGGCCGCTCGGGCGCCGGCAAGTCGACGCTGGTGAACCTGCTGCTGCGCTTCCATGACCTGGAGAGCGGCCGCATCCTCATCGACGGGCAGGACATCTCGAAGGTCACGCAGGATTCGCTGCGCATGCACATCGGCATGGTCACGCAAGATACGTCTCTGATGCACCGCTCGGTGGCCGACAACATCGCCTACGGCCGGCCCGACGCCACGCTGGCGCAGATCGAAGCCGCGGCCCGGCGTGCCGAGGCGCACGACTTCATCCAGACGCTGGGCGATGCGGGCGGACGGCGCGGCTACGAGGCGCATGTGGGCGAGCGCGGCGTGAAGCTCTCGGGCGGCCAGCGCCAGCGCGTGGCGATTGCGCGCGTGATGCTGAAAGATGCACCGATCCTTTTGCTCGACGAAGCCACGAGCGCGCTCGACTCCGAGGTCGAAGCCGCGATCCAGCAGAGCCTGTACACGCTGATGGAAGGCAAGACCGTGATCGCGATCGCGCACCGGCTGTCGACCATCGCCGCGATGGATCGGCTCATCGTGCTCGACGAAGGCCGCGTGGTCGAAGAAGGCGACCACCGCACGCTGATGGCCCAGGGCGGCCTGTATGCGCGGCTGTGGGCGCACCAGAGCGGCGGCTTCCTGGGCGACGGACTGGAAGAAGACGAAGCCCTTCGCGCCTGAGCGGGCTCCTTCGTGAAACACCGCGGAACCGGCTTTGCCGGGCCGCAGGTGTTGCCCCCGGAAGGGGGTTGGCGCAGCGACACGAAGTGCGCGAAGCCTGGGGGAGAGCCTAGCTTGGCGACGTGCCGGCCTCGTACAGCGCGACGTATTCACCCGACGGCGGGATCGGCTTGATGATGTCGATCAGCACGCCGTTCGGGTCGCGCGTGATGAAGTGGCGCTGGCCGAAGGCCTCGTCGCGCAGCGACAGCAGGATCGGCAGGCCGGCCGCCTTCAGGCGCTCGTGCACCGCGTCGGGGTCTTCCACCTCGAAGTTCAGCAGCAACCCGCCGGCCACC
The DNA here is from genome assembly GCF_059416405.1 of Variovorax sp. GW821-FHT09D04. Classification (NCBI taxonomy): domain Bacteria; kingdom Pseudomonadati; phylum Pseudomonadota; class Betaproteobacteria; order Burkholderiales; family Comamonadaceae; genus Variovorax; species Variovorax sp. GW821-FHT09D04. The sequence continues at coordinate 340,313 of NZ_JBWKPA010000003.1, read as the reverse complement.
TGCCCGCGCGCTTCGGCGGGAATGGTCGTGTGGCTGCCGTCGAGCACGGCGAGGTTCACCGAGGCATCGTCCGCCAGCTGCAGGTGCACGTACCAGTCGGTCGTGAACAGCGACGCAAACCCGAAATGCGCCTGGTAGAAGGCCGCGGTGCCGGCCACGTCGTTCGTCATGATCACCGGGTAATAGCTCGTCACTTTCATGGGATGGCTCCTTCGTGGATAAAACATACAAACTGCATGTAAGTTAAATATTAATCCACAAACAGACTGCATGTAAATTAGGGGCATGGCCAAAACCCCGGCACGCACCAACCGCGAACGCACCGAAACCACCCGCCTCGCCCTGACCGAGGCGGCCCGCACGCTCTTCGTCAGCAAGGGCTACGGTGACACCTCCACGCCCGAGATCGCCATGGCCGCCGGCATCACGCGCGGGGCGCTGTACCACCACTTCAACGACAAGCGCGACCTGTTCCGCCAGGTGCTGCTGCTCGAGGCGCAGGCGGTCGCGGCCGACATCGATGCCGCCACGCCCGACGAGCTCGGCCCGCGCGAGGCCCTGCTCGTGGGCAGCGAGGCCTACCTGAAGGCGATGACGGTGCCGGGGCGCACCCGGCTGCTGCTGATCGACGGGCCGGCCGTGTTGGGCCTGGCGGAAATGATGTCAATGGACGACGCCACCTCGGCGAACTCGCTGCGCCAGGCGCTGGCGCGCGCCGGCATGGGCCGCGGCGAGGTGTCGCTCGACGCCCTCGCCCGCCTGCTGTCGGCCGCCTTCGACCGCGCGGCGCTGGAGATCGATGCAGGCGCCGATGCCGCCAAGGTGCGGGCGGCCATGCTGTGGCTGCTCGAGCAGGCCCTTCCGCCGAAGAGAAACTAGACCGCCCCTCGCCCGCCCATGCGCACGGGCCATTTGGCGACCGTGCCGCGCTGCATCGATTCGAGCGTGGTCTGCGTGAACACGTTGATGCTCACGTGGCGCGCGAGGTAGTGCTCCAGCACCAGCCCCAGCAGGTACGGGCTCGTGCCGGAGAACCCTTCTTCGTCGACGCTCAGCGTGCATTGCACGCCGCGCCCGTAGATCAGCGGCCCCGCGCCCGGCAGGCGACGCGTCACGGGCTCGATGCGCGAGCCGACGAGGCAATCGATCTGCCGGCGCAGCACGTCATTGTCGGCGGTGACGAACAGCCGCAACATGTCGCGCAGCGCCTGCGCGCCCTCGCGGTGCGGCATGTCGGCCAGCGACAGGTGGTTGAAGCCCAGCTGGCGGATCAGCCGCCACGCGATCTCGCGCTGCGCGAACGGCGACTTGGGCGTGCTCGGCGCACGGATGAGGCCCACGGCCGACACCGGGATCGAATCGGCCACCGCGAGGTCGGCCTGCCCGTTGCGTGGCACCAGGCACGGCAGGTCGCGGTTGGTGAGCATCGCCTTCACCGACAGGTAGCGCAGGCTCTCGGGGTACGGCGCCTCCTGCTGGTCGACCAGCGACAGGAACACCTCGGTGCCGATGTAGGGCGTGCGCGTGCCGTACTTGCGCGCCGTTTCGGAGACCAGGCGCGGCTCGCGCCGCACCGAGAAGTAGCGGCCGTGGTTGCCCTCGTCTTCGTTGAGCGTCTGGTAGAGCGGGCGGAAGTCGATCTCGGCCGTGGTGCGCGCCTGCTGGCCGGCGATGCGCTGCACCGAATACACCTCGAAGTCCATCGGCCGCGAACGGTCGGGCACGAGATGGAACTCGGTCTGCGCGCTGTCGAGCTCGATGCGGTCGGTGCGCCGCTCGAACAGGTTGACCACCGGCGTGCTGAACAGCGCGAACTGCGCCGCATCGACCAGCGCCCCCAGCGCGCCGGGCGGTTTGCTCAGCAGCACCACGATCTCGACCTCCTTGCCGGGAATGCGCGCCAGCCCCGGCGCGAGCTGCGTGAGCGTGAAGAAGTAGAAGCGCTCGGGGCACGCGAAGTACTCGTGCAGCAGGTTGTGGCCGTGGAAGGTGTTCCACGCCAGCGGCAGCAGGCCTTCGCCCGGCCCCAGCCCTTCGTGCACCAGCGCGCCTTCGGTCACGACGTGCGGCCGGTCCATCAGCTGGCCGGGCTCGCCGATGAAGGTCGCGACCGCCGAGGTGTGCAGCAGCTCGAACAGGTGCGACGCCACCTGCTCGTTGCCGCGCAGGTAGATGGGCAGCCGGTCGAGCCCCGACAGTGCCGAGAAGCCCATCTCGCCCACGATGCGCAGCCGCAGGCGCAGCGCGCCCGTCACCTGCACATGCGGCGGCACGTAGCGCTCCAGCGCCGGGATGTCGGGCGGCGCGCCGGTGAGCCGGGCCTCGGCGATCTCGAAGGGCCACAGCGTCACGTCCTGGCTGGAGCGGAACTCGCAGGGCGTCTGCTCGCCCGCGGGCACGCGCGCATGGAAGGCCGTGCCGCGCGGCACCACGAAGCCGCGCGTGAAGTCGCCCTCCTTCACGCTGGGATGCAGCTGCGCCACGGCCATCGACGGCGTGGGGCTCAGGTAGTTGGGGTATAGCACCTCGAGCAGGCGCTGCGTGAAGCGCGGAAATTCGGCGTCGAGCTTGATCTGCATGCGCGCCGACATGAAGCTGAACGACTCGATGAGCCGCTCCACGTACGGATCGGCCACCTCGATGCCGTGCATGCCCAGGCGGCGTGCGATCTTGGGGTGCGAGGCGGCGAACTCGCTCGCCGCCTCGCGCATGTAGACGAGTTCCCGGTTGTAGTACTCGAGGAGTTGCGGGTCCATGACGGTGAGCCTTCCCTGGCGTGGTTGAAGTAAAGGAGAAATGAAAAAGAGACGGACAGGCTTCAGTCCGCCGCGCCGACGATGCGCATGCGGTTGGTTTCGAGATCGACCGCGCTTTGCACCGTGAACGCCAGCGGGTACGGCTTCAGATGAATGAGCGCGCGGATCTCGAACAGCAGCACGTTGTAGGCCTCGGCCGCGCCGTCTTCCTTCATGAGCGGCACCACCTGCACGCTGTCGGGAATCAGGCGCGGCTCGTAGTCGCGGATGGCGCGGCGGATGATGCGTTCGATGTCCGCCCACTTGCGCTCCGACAGGTAGCTGCCGGCCAGCGGCGGCACGCCGTAGTTGACGGTGGAAGACGCCGCGTCGGCATGGCGCGTGCGGTCGATCAGGTCTTCGGCGTTGGTGGTGTTGAACAGCAGGGCCAGGTCGCGCTGGATGATCTCGCGCATCCGGGCCGGCGTGGCCGTGTACTCCGACGGCAGCTCGGTGGTGCGGCTGGGCGCGTCGTCGCGCAGGCGGTCGAACAGCGTGGGCAGCAGCTGTGCGTTGACGCGCGGTGCGGCGGGTGCATCGGGCCCGCGGGGCGCGCGGGCGCCGGGGTGCGCGGGGTGGGAACCTGTGAACGGGGATTGCTCGGTGAGCCGCATGACCTGGCCTTTTCTGGAAGGGGCAGAGTCTTGCGTGGATGCCCGCCGCTCATTGCAAACAATGGTCACACAGCGGGCCGGGCGTGCACGCCCGCGCTCGCATCGGGCATTTGTCGCCGTGTGCGCGCTTCGCGAGTCCTACAGCACGCGCCGTCCCTCGCCGACACCCGTGCGCCGATTGGCGCCCGATGCTGGGTCATCGCCAACCACAAGGAGCCTTCGCGTGAATTCCATCATCTACATCGTCGGCCTGGTCGTGGTCGTCGTCGCCGTGCTGTCGTTCTTCGGCCTGCGCTGAAACCCGCCGACCGCGCGTCCTTTCTTTTGCTGCACGCGCAGCGCAACGGGGCCGTTCGCGGCCCCGTTGGCCGTGCGCCGGACCTCGCGAAGCGCCGGGCATAATTTGCGCGCCCCGCCGCCGCTTTGCTGCGCCGGGGCGTCATTGGCGAAGAAGAAGGGACCCTGTTGACCACCACCGCACTGCGCGAACCTGCTTTCCCGGATGCGGTGATCACCGAGGCGGTCCGATGGACCGAACAGAACGGCCCGCTCGACGACGCGTCGGCCCTTCGCACCGCGGCCTCGCGCGCAGCCGACGGCCCCCCCCGCATCGTTGAACGCGCCCGCCAGCTCGGCGAGCGCATGGGCCTGCAGGCCGAACTCGCACGCGGCCGGCAATGGGCGCCGTGGGTGCTGCTGGCGCTGGTGGCGCTGGTCGTGATCGCGGGGCTGGGCCTGGCGGGCCAGGTGGTCGGCGGCAACGACCGCCACATCAACGTGATCGTCGCGCTCGTCAGCTTGCTGGGCCTGCATGCGCTCACGCTGCTCTTGTGGCTGGCCGGCCTGTGGCTGCCGTCGGGCACCTTCGGCACGGCCTCGCTGGGCTGGCTGTGGCTGTCGCTCACGGCGCGCGTGGCGGGCGGCCAGCGCGGCCAGGCGCCGCAGTTGGTGCGCGCGGCCACCGGGCTGCTGACACGCGCCCGCCTGTTGCCCTGGGCCTTCGGGCTCGTGAGCCACGGCATCTGGGCGCTGTCGTTCGCCGTGGTGCTGGCCGCGATGCTGTTCGCCCTCGCCTTTCACAGCTACACGCTGAGCTGGGAAACCACCATCCTCGAACCCGCCTTCTTTGTGCGCGTGGTGCAGGCGCTGGGCTGGCTGCCGGCGCAGTTCGGATTTCCCGTGCCCGATGCGGCCACGGTGCAATCGGCCACACCCGTCGCCGCGGCCCAGCGCACCTGGGCGCTGTGGCTCACCGGCTGCATCGCGGTGTACGGCCTGCTGCCGCGCCTGGTGCTGGTGCTGCTGAGCGCCGCCGTCTGCCGCCACCGTCGCCCTGCCTTGCAGCCCGACTGGCAGGCGCCCTACTACCGCAAGCTGCTGGCCCGCTTCGCCGCGCTGGCGCCGCCCGCCATCGTCGATGCCGACCCGGGCCGCGCGCACCCCGCCGCGCCGACGGGCCTGCCGGCTTCCGAGCAGCACGATGGCCTGTTCGTCGTCGGCTTCGAACTGCCGCCCGACCTGCCCTGGCCGCCCGCCGGCTTGCCAGCATCGGCAGTCCGCATCGACGGCAGCGCCCCGGCGCGCCGCGCGCTGCTCGACCAGCTCGCGCAGGTCCACCCGCGCACCGTGCTGCTGGTCTGCCACGCGGCCTCGAGCCCCGACCGTGGCACCGAGCGTTTCCTGCGCGAGGTGCTGGCGCATTGCGGCGAATGCCGCCTCTGGCTGGCCGACGCGCCCAACGCCGCCGCCACGCAACGCTGGCGCGACTGGCTGCGCGACGCCGGGCTGGCCCACGTGGTCGCGAGCGACCGGCTCGATGCCGTCTTCACGGAAGGCACCGCCACCGCATGACCACCCCGATCCCGATCCGCATTGCCGTCGTCGGCCACACCAACGCGGGCAAGACCTCGCTGCTGCGCACGCTCACGCGTCGCGTGAATTTCGGCGAGGTGTCGCAGCGCCCCGGCACCACGCGCCATGTCGAGTCGGTCGATCTCGAGGTGAACGGCCAGCCGGCCGTGCGCTTCCTCGACACGCCGGGCCTCGAAGACGCGGTCGCGCTGCGCGAGCACCTCGCCGGGCTCGACGCCGCCCAGCAGGCCACGCCGCCCGAGCGCATCCGCCGCTTTCTGCAGGGCCCCGAGGCGCACGGCGTGTTCGAGCAGGAGGCCAAGGTGCTGCGCGCGATGCTCGACATCGACGCCGCCTTTCTCGTGATCGACGTGCGCGAGCCGGTGCTGCCCAAGTTCCGCGACGAGATCGAACTCTTGAACTCCTGCGCGCGCCCGGTGCTGCCGGTGCTCAACTTCGTGCGCGACGCCGCCAGCCGCGAGCCGGCCTGGAAAGAACTGCTCTCGGCCTACGGCCTGCACGTGCAGGTGCGTTTCGATGCGGCGGCGCCGTTCGTGGGCGCCGAGCACGACCTCTACAACGACCTGGCCACCCTGCTGCGCGACCGCCGCGACGCGCTGCGCGGCGTGGTCGACGCGCTCGACGCCGAGGCCGACGCGCGCCGCCAGTCGGCCTGCACGCGCATCGCGGACCTGCTGGTCGATGCCGCGGCCATCCGCCGCACCGTGCCGGCCGCCGAGTTCGCCGACGCCACGCGCCGCCAGGCGCTGGTCGCCGGCGTGCAGAAGGACGTGTTCGACAAGGCCCAGCGCTGCACCGACGACCTGCTCGCGCTCTACGGCTTTCGCCAGGGCGACGCCGACGAGGCGCCGCTGCCAATCATCGAAGGCCGCTGGACGCTCGACTTCTTCAACCCCGAGGCGATGAAGGACGCGGGCCTGCGCCTGGGCAAGGGCGCGGTCATCGGCGCGGCCGTGGGCGTGGTGGCCGACCTCGCGGTGGCGGGCCTGTCGCTGGGCGCGGGCGCGGCATTGGGCGGCGCCATCGGCGGCGCGGTGTCGCAGGGCTGGGGTCCGCTCGGGCGCAAGCTGGCCAACAAGCTGCGCGACATGCACGAGCTCACGGTGGAAGACAGCGTGCTGTTCACGCTCGCGGCATGGCAGCTGCAGCTGGCGCAGGCGCTGGAGCGGCGCGGCCATGCGGCCGTCGAGCGCATCCGGGCCGAGGCCCCGTCGGCGGACGAGGACGACACGCTCATGCGTGCCGCCGCGGGCGCGGTGCGTGCGGTGCAACCAGCGCGCAGCCATCCCGAATGGGAATCGACCGGCGCCCTCACGCGCAGCTTCTGGCGCCCCGCGCCGCAGCGCGAGGCGCTGGCCGGCACGCTGTCGAGCGAACTCCGGCGCGCCTTCGACGCCTGAGGCCTCGCCTCAGCCCGCGACCTGTTCGGGCGTCACTTTGGCCAGCGACTTGTCGACGAACGCCCCCAGCCGCGTCTGCACTTCCCCGCCGGTCTGCACCACCGCCGCCATCAGCGACTCGGCGAACATGCCGTCGGTGGCCGACATGTCGGCGATGCGGCTGATCGACGTGACCATCGCGTAGTTCGACAGCGCCGCGTTCTTCGCCACGCGCTTGGCCAGCACCATCGCGGCGCGCAGGCTTTCGCCGGGCGCGGCGATCTCGTGCGCCAGGCCCAGCGTCTTGCCGGCGCGGGCGTCGAGCACGCGGCCGGTGAGCATCATCTCGACCATGCGGCCCGGCGTGATGATGCGCGCCACGCGCACCGTCGCGCCGCCGCCGGTGAAGATGCCCTTCTGCCCCTCGGGCAGCGCGAAGTAGGTCGACGGGTCGGCCACGCGCACGTGCGTAGCCGCCGCCAGTTCCAGCCCGCCGCCGACCACCGCGCCGTGCAGCGCCGCGACCACCGGGATGCCGCCGTACTGGATCTTGTCGAAGGTGCTGTGCCAGCGCTGGCACACGCGCATGAAGTCGACCGCCGTGCGCTCCTTGTCGTGGTGTTCCTTGAGGTCGAGCCCGGCACAGAAATGCGGCCCCGCGCCGGTCAGCACCACGGCCTTGGCCTCGCGCGGCAGCGCACTGAACACGGCGTCCAGCGCGGCCAGCGTGGCCTCGTCGATGGCGTTGCGCTTGGCGGGACGGTTCAGGGTCACGACGGCGACCTCTTCGTCCATGTGCAGGGTGACGTTCCGTTCGATCACGGCAGGGCTCCTTGGGTTGTTGCGGGTTCCGCCACCGGAATGGGGCGCTTCAGGGCTACGATAGCCCTGGGTACCGCGCCATTGCTTGCAGATCGCGCCCATTCATTTGCAGATTCCGCCAACCGTCTTTTTGAACCCGCTATGCCGCCAGAGCGCGCCACCGTCGCCGTCAGCTTCCTGCAGCACCTGCTGAGCGGCGCGCGCCGCCAGCTGAGCCCGCGCGACATCGACATGCTGGCCGCGCAGGCCGGCCTGTCGCCGCAGCTGCTGCGCCAGGACGGCGCGCGCGTCACGCGCGAACAGTTCGTTCGCATGTACGAGTGCGTGTCGCTCTTCATGGGCGACGAGATGCTGGGGCTGTGGTCACGCCCGATCCGCGCCGGCGCGCTCAAGTACCTCGGGCTCAGCCTGCTCGACGCGCCCTCGCTCATGGTCGCCATGTACCGCTTCACGCGCTTCTGGAACCTGCTGCTGGACGACCACCGCCTGCGCATGACGCGCGCCCACGGCGTGGCCACGATCGCCATCGCGCCGCACCCCGAAGCCGCCGCGCGGCCCACCACGCCCTTCGGCCATGCGCTGATGGTCAAGCTGATCCACGGCGTGGCCTCGTGGCTCATGGGGCGGCAGCTGCCGGTGCTGGGCGTCGGCTTTGCGTTCCCGCGCCCGGCGCGCTTCGACGAATACGCCAACCTGTTCCCCGGCCCGCTGCAGTTCGAACAAGACACTTCTTCCGTGCGCTTTGCCGAACCGGTGCTGCGCCAGACCTTCCAGCGCACGCGCGCCGAGCTGCTCGACTTCGTGCGTCGCGCGCCCGACGACTGGATCTTCGTCACCTTCGACCACGACACCACCAGCGCCACGGTGCGCGAGTTCGTCGCCGCGCACCTCGCCTCCGACGCCACGCTGGGCGCGGCGGCGCGCGCGGTGCACATGTCGGAGCGCGCGCTGTCGCGCCAGCTCGCGGCCGAGGGCACCAGCTTTCGCGTACTGAAGGAAGAGGTGCGGCGCGACCTCGCGATCCAGCGCCTCGTAAAGACGCGCGAGCCCATCGACCGCATCGCCGCCTCGGTCGGCTTCGACAACACGCCGGCCTTCCACCGTGCCTTTCGCACGTGGACCGGCAGCACGCCGCGTGGCTACCGCCAGCGCGCGGGCTAGTTCGCTGCGCCGGCCAGCGCCTGCAGCTTGGCGAAGTCGCCCGGCCGCGCCCCCATCTGCTCGGGCGTGGAGCGTTTCGTCACGCGCTCCAGCAGCGGCAGGCGGTTGACCGGCTGCACCGTCATGCCCTTGCCGCGCAGGAACTGCTCGTCTTCGAGCTCGCTGGCGATCACGCCGACGTTGGTCCACTTGGCCGTGTCGGCCAGCGTCTTCTCCACCATCGCCTGCTGCATCGGCGTGAGCCGGGCCCAGGCCGCCTTGCCGATGACGATGCCCAGCGTGTCGTAGATGTGGCCCGTGAGCTGCACGTATTTCTGCACCTCGTACAGCTGCTTGGCGCGCACCGTGCCCAGCGGATGCTCCTGCGCCTCGACCTCGTTCTTCTTGAGCGCGCCATACAGGCTGTTGAACGGCAGCGACACGGGCTTGGCGTCGAGCGCGGTGGCGAAGAGCTGGTAGGCCGCGGCGTCGGGCACGTACAGGCGCAGGTCGCGGAAGTCTTCGGGGCGTTGCAGCGGCTTGCCCGAAGTCACCTGCCGCGCGCCGTAGTAGACCGACGCGACCATGCGGTTGCCACTGCGCTCGTTGTAGCCCTTCATCAGGTCCGCGAGCAGCGGGCTCGCGAGGTACTTGCGCACATGGTCCAGGTCCTTGAAGGCGAAGGGATAGCTGCCCAGGCCCAGCGGCGGATAGCCCTCGGCCAGCGTGGCCTGCCCGACGTAGGCGATCTGCAGGGAATCGTTGGCGAGCATCAGCGCGTAGTCGCGCTCCTGCCCCAGCTTCGAGGCGGGCACCACCTCGATCTTGATCTTGCCCTCGGACTGCTCGGCGATCTTGCGCGCCGCCAGTTCGGCCTGCTGGTGAAAGATGCTCGCGGGCTCGTAGATGTGGCCCCACTTGAACTGCTGCACTTGCGCACAAGCGACAACGGCGCTCCCCATGGCGACGCACAGGACAGCAGCCCGGCGCCACGACATCAAACTTTTTTTCATCGGCAGTCCCTCACGGTGAGAAGGCCCGCCGGCGCGGGTGCGCCAAAGCACGCGGCGGGTGTCGGGAACGCATCCCGGCCGCTGAATGTAAGCATTTGCAACCAGAATCCAGACAGGGTTTGCCCGGTCACGGGGCAGTCATGGCCCTTCCCTAGCATCCGCGTGCGCCCGACGCGCCCACTTCCCCACCGCACCTCAGCACCTCATGTACCCCGGCGAACGACTCAACGGCTACAGCCACCTGTTCGGCCTGCTGCTCGCGCTGCCGGCGGCCGCGCTGCTGCTCGCCAAGACGCTGCCCACGGGCGACCCGGCACGCATCGCGGGCGGGCTGGTGTTCTCGCTCTCGGCCGTGGCGCTGTACGCGGCCTCCACGCTCTTTCACAGCACGCGCGGCCGCAGCAAGCGCCTGTGGGAGCGCGCCGACCACTGCGCGATCTTCCTGCTCATCGCGGGCACCTACACGCCCTTCGCGCTCGTCACGCTGCAAGGCCCCTGGGGCTGGCTGCTGCTCGCGGCGATCTGGAGTGCGGCGTGCTTCGGCATCTGGCGCGAGCTGAAACCCGCCGAGACCGGCACGGCGAAGAAGCCTTCGCTGCCGCTGTACATCGGCATGGGCTGGCTCGGCGTGCTGGCCGCCGCGCCGCTGGCGGCGAAGCTGCACGCCACCGGCCTGGCCTGGCTGGTCGCCGGCGGCGTGCTCTACACGGTGGGCACGGTGTTCTATCGCAACCGGCGGGGGCTGCGCCACGCGCACGGCGCCTGGCACCTGTTCGTGCTGGCCGGCACCACGAGCCACTACGTGGCCGTGGGCTGGTTCGTGCTCTGACGCAGCCTGCTTCTTACAGCGGCTGCAGCTTCGCGGTCTTCATCATCCGCTCGGTCAGTTCCATCTCGCTCGCGAAGCCCTGCACATAGGCCTCGGTCGTCGACGGGCTCACCTCGCTGCCCAGCTCCGTCAGCGCAGCGATCACCGACGGCTGCTTCAGCGCCTGGCCGAACACCTCGTAGATGCGCGCCGCAATGGCATCGGACGTGCCCGCCGGCACCGAGACGCCGCCCCACGACGTGAGCTCGACACCGCGCAGCCCCAGCTCGGCCAGCGTCGGCACCTGCGGCAAGGCCGCGTTGCGCTTGGCGCCGGCCACGCCCAGGGCGCGCAGCTTGCCGCCCTGCACGTGCGGCAGCGCCACAGAGAAGATCGGCATGCCGAAGTTCACCTGGTTGCCCAGCACCGCGTTGACGATTTCCGACGCGCCCTTGTACGGCACGTGCGTGGCCTGCACGCCCGCCGCCTGCAGGAACAGCTCCACGCCCAGGTGCGAGGGCGTGCCGACGCCGCCCGAGGCGTAGTCGAGCTTGCCGGGGTTGGCGCGCGCACGCGCCACCAGCTCCTGCAGGGTCTGGATGCCCGAGCCCGCGTTCACCACCAGCAGCACGTCGGAGGTGGTCAGCCGCATGATGTGGCGGAAGTCCTTGAGCGCGTCGTAGCCCGGGTTCTGCTGCATGCGCATGTTGGCGGCCATGGGCGCGCTCGAGTAGATCCAGGTGTAGCCGTCGGGCGCGGCGCGCGCGACCTGGCGCGCGCCGATGTTGCCGGCCGCACCGCCGCGGTTCTCGATGACGACCGGCTGCCCCAGCAAGGGGCCGAGCGCTTCCGCGAGGATGCGCGCGCCGTTGTCCGGGCCGGTGCCGGCCAGGTACGGCACGACCCACTTGACCGGGCGGGTCGGCCGCCAGGCGGAGGCGTTCGCGCCAGCTGCGCGAGCAACGGCCGGCAGCAGCGCCGAGGCCGCGATCGCGCCGCACAGCGCGCGGCGATTGGCATTGATGAGAGTCATGGCTTGTCTTGTCTCCGGGTGGTCTTTTCGGGCCTCAGGCCGCATCGCCGATCAGCTCGCGCGCGATGATGTTCTTCTGGATCTCGCTCGTGCCCGTAAGCACGCGGTACATGCGCAGCATGCGGAACAGGAACTCCACGCGCCGCCCCTGCACGATGCCTTCACCGCCGTGGATCTGCACCGCCGCGTCGGCCACGCGGAACGCGGCCTCCGAGCAGAACAGCTTGGCCATCGAGGCCTCGGCGCGCGGGTCGCCGCCGGCGTCGATCTGCCGCGCGGTCGACAGCATCAGCGCGCGCGCCGCGCACAGCTGCGTCGCCATGTCGGCCAGCGAATGCTGGATCGCCTGGAACTGCGCGATGGCGCGGCCGAACTGGCGGCGCGTGCGCGCGTAGTCGCGTGCGTCCTTCAACGCCACGGTCGCCAGCCCCACCATGCCCGGGCAGTGCAGCAGCCGGTTGACCGTGATGCGCCCCAGCGCCAGCGCCAGCCCCTTGCCGGGCTCGCCGATGAGGTTCGCGGCCGGCACGCGGCAATCGGTGAGCACGATGTCGCCCGTGGTCGACTGGCCCGCCATGGTCTTGTAGCCCGCCTGCACCTCTACGCCCGGCTGCGTCAGGTCGACGAAGAACGCCGTCACCTCGCGGCGTGCCGGATCGTCCGAGGTGGACGCCATGAGCACCGCGAGGTCGGCAAACGGCGACCCCGAGATGAAGCGCTTGCGCCCGTTCAGCACATACACGTCGCCCTCGCGCTGCGCCTGCGTCTGCACCGCGCCGGCATCGGAGCCGGCCTCGGCCTCGGTGAGCGCGAAGCAGATCGCCTTCTCGGCCTGCGCCACGGGACGGATGAACTGCGCCATCTGCTCCGGCGTCGCGAACTTGGCCAGTGCACCGACGCGCGGCGGTCCGCTGAGTTCGCCGAACACATGCGGCGCGAGCGGCGAGCCGCTGGCGTAGATCGATTCCTTCACCAACACGTGGTCGAGCAGCGACAGGCCCAGGCCGCCCATCGCCGGCGGCAGCGTCATGCCGTAGAAGCCCATCGCGTGCGAGCGGCGCCAGACGTGGCGCAGCGTCTCCCTGTCGGGGCCGTGCTCGTGGTCGATGCCTTTCTCGCGCACCAGGTCGGCCAGTTCGCCGTTCAGGAAGTCGCCGATGCGAGCGATCAGCTCGGCCGCGCGCGGCGAGCCCTCGAAGGGGCCGTCGAACAGCGGCGCGCGGATGGCCGAAGCCTCGGTGGGTGCGGCGGAAGGGGTCAGCGTGGTGTCCATGTCGTTCTCTTCGCTCTTGTTCAATTGACGCGCCGCGCGTGGCCGGCCCAGTACGGCGTCTGGATCGCCTTGCGCGCGACCTTGCCGTTGGCGTTCTTCAGCAGCGACTCGACGAACTCGATGCGGCGCGGCCGCTTGAAGCCCGCGAGCCGTGCCGCGCAGAAGTCGTCGAGCCCGGCCGTGTCGGGCGAAGCGCCCGGCTTCAGCACGATGTGGGCGGCCACCGCCTCGCCCCACTTGTCGTCGGGCACGCTGAACACGCAGGCCTCGGCCACCGCCGCGTGCTGGTACAGCACGGCCTCGACCTCCGAGGGGTACACGTTGAAGCCACCGCTGATGACCATGTCCTTCTTGCGGTCGACGATGTAGATGTAGCCCTCGTCGTCGGCGCGCGCGAGGTCGCCCGTGTGGTAGCGGCCCTCTTTCAGTACCTCGGCCGTGAGCTCGGGCGCACGCCAGTAGCCGGCGAAGATGTCCTCGCCGCTCACCACGATCTCGCCCACCTCGCCGGGCGCGACCGGTCGGCCTTCGTCGTCGACGATCTCCACCAGCGATTCGAGAAACGGCCGCCCGCACGAGGCCAGCCGATCGGGCATGGCGGCGCGCGCGAACAGGTGGTCTTCCACCGAGAGGCCGCACACGCCCGAGGTGGTCTCGCCCGCGCCGTAGCCCTGCGACAGCACGGGGCCGAACACGTCCATCGCCTGCATGATCCGCGCGGGCGCCATCGGCGCGGCGCCGTAGCCCAGGCGCTGCAGGTCGGGCAGCGGCCGGTAGCGGCCCTGCAGCTCGGCCAGCAGCATGTTGATCATGGTGGGCACCATGAAGGTGTGGGTCACGCGCTCCTTCTTCATGTCGTCCAGGAAGCGCGCGGGCTCGAAGCCGGTGAACAGGCGGATGGTCGCGCCGCTGCACAGCGCCGGCACGATCTGCATGCCCGAGGCGTGCGTGATCGGCCCCACCAGCCCCAGCAGGTCGCCCGGGCGCAGGCCTTCGCTGCGCGAGAGGAACTTGCGCAGCTGGGCCAACCGGTTGCCGAAGGTCTGCATCGCGGCCTTGAGCACGCCGCTGGAGCCCGAGGTGTAGTGCAGCACGGCCAACTCGTCGGCGCGCACGCGCTCGCAGGTGAAGGCGTCGCTCGCGCGCGCCAGCTGGCCTTCGTAGGAAGCGGGCGCACCCTCGGCCGCGTCGAGCAGCAGCAGCTTCGGGGCCGCGCCTTTCAAGAGCGGCAGGAAGGTCTCGGCGCGCGCGGCGGTGGTGACGATCAGCGCGGCGTCGCTGTTCTCGATGACCTCGGCCACCTCGACCGGCGCGAGCCGCGCGTTCATCGGCGCCTTCACCAGCGCGGCCTTGTAGCAGGCCAGCTCCAGCTCGACGATCTCGACGCAGTTGGGCAGGTACACGCCCACGCGGTCGCCGCGCTGCAGGCCGAGGCCGCGCAGGGCATTGGCCAGGCGGTTGGCGCGCCGGTCGAGCTGTTCGTAGGTGCAGGCGCGCTGCGGCGTGGTCACGGCGATCTGCCGCGCATGCAGGCGGGCGGCGCGGGATGCGAGCTCGCCGACGTTGGCGACCTCGGGCGAAAGTGAGGGCAAGTTGTCTCCTTGAGGCCGGTGCCTGTGCACCGTGGGGAGAACTTTCGCAAACAACGCCGCCGCACAACAAATACCGATTGCTGATGCGCGGCCATCACAAAAGATGATGGCCCCGGCGCACGGCACCGCCGTGCGCGATGGCTACGCCTTGCCGTCGCCCAGGAACTGCGCGTCCCAGCGGCCCGAGGCGATCATCGAGCGCGCCTCGTCGGCCAGTGCCTGCCACACGACCTGCGTGGCCGCGTCGGGCACCTTGCCGGCCGGCGTGGCCAGGTGGTAGGTGCGCGCCAGCTCGGGCTCGACGATGCGGGCGATCAACCAGTTCGGCTGATCACCCGGCCCGTCCGCAAGTGCACAGGCGGGCGTGACCGTGAAGCCCGCGCCCGCCAGGTAGAGCGAGCGCAGCACGCGCGCCGAGTCGTGCTCGTGCACCACGTTGAGTTCCACTCCCACCGCCTCGGCCGCCGCCTCGACGCGCTGGCGGATGCTGAAGCGGCGCGACTGCAGCACCAGCGGCAGGCTCGCGGCGCGTGCGAAAGGCACTGTGGGGCGCACCGGTGCGCCCTTCTTCGCGCGCCCGCCCTTCGCACTTTTTCCGAGCAGTGCCGCCACCTCGCCCTTCGCATCGAAGCCGCAGAGGAACATGCCTTCGCGCACGAAGGGACGCACGTCCAGCCCTTCGACGCTGGGGGTGTCGACCAGCAGGCCGATGTCGGCGCGGCGATCGACCATGGCCTTGCGCACCATCAGGCTCAGGTCGTCGATCACGAACACGCGGATGCGCGGGTGCGACTGCTTCAGCCGCGCCAGCACCGGCCCGAGCAGCAGCGAGGCCAGCAGGAACGGCACCGCCACCGTGACCGAGCCCTCGGGCCCGTCGGGCGCGCGCTGCAGCCGCTCGCGCATGGCCGCGGCATCCGACAGCAGGCGCCGCGCGTCCTGGTACAGCTGCAGCCCCGCGGCCGTGGGCGTGACGCCCACGTGCGAGCGGTCGAACAGCTGCGTGCCGAGTTCGGCCTCGAGCTTCTTGATCTGCGCGGTCAGCGCGGGCTGCGCCACGTACAGCGACGCCGCCGCGCGCGACAGGCTGCCGGCTTCGAGCACCGCGATGAAATAGCGAAGAGACCTCAGATCCATGGGGCGGGCGGGGGAAAGATGGGGCCGCCCATTGTGGCCCCGTCGCCGACTCAGCTTGCGAGGGCCTTGACGGCGATGCGCGTGGCCGAGGCGACCACGTCGTTGCGGCCCTTGGCGTCCTTGTCGGGGAAGGTCAGGTAGACCGACAGCACCAGCGGCGCGCCCGACGGCGGCCACAGCACGCCGACGTCGTTGGTGCTGCCGTACGAGCCCGCGCCGGTCTTGTCGCCCACACGCCAGCCTTTGGGCACGCCGGCCAGGAAGCGCTCGGTGCTGGTGGTGTTGCCGAGCAGCCATTCGCGCATCTGCTCGCGCTGCGGCGCGCCGAGCGCATCGCCCAGCGCCAGCCGCTGCACCGTGTCGGACATGGCCGCGGGCGTGGTCGTGTCGCGCGGGTCGCCGGGAATGGCGGTGTTCAGCTCGGGCTCGGTGCGGTCGAGGCGGAAGGTGGTGTCGCCGATGCGCCGCGCAAAGGCCGTGACGGCGGCCGGCCCGCCCAGCACCTTCAGCAGCAGGTTGGCGGCAGCGTTGTCGCTGTACTGCATGGTGGCGGCGCACATCTCGTTCACGGTCATGCCGGTGGCGAGGTGTTTCTCGGCGACCGGCGAGTGCGACACCAGGTCGCCCTTGCCGACACTGACGCGGCGCCCAAGCAGGCTGGCGTCGGTCGCGCTGCGTTCGAGCACCGCCGCGGCGAGCACCAGCTTGAAGGTGCTGCACAGCGGAAAGCGCTCGTGCGCACGGTGCTGCAGGCGCGCGCCGCTGCCGGTGTGGAAGCCCGACACGCCCAGGCGCCCGCCGCAGGCGCGCTCGAGTTCGGCGAGCTGCGTTTCGGCGTCCGACTGCGCGCCCTTCTTCGGCCATGCGCTGCAGGCGCCGGCAAGCGGGGTCACGGCGGCGGCGAGCAACAGGGTGCGGCGCTGGATCAGAGGGTTCATGTGCGTGCGTCTTTCTTTTCGCGAGTGGATGGAATGAAAGGCATCGTAGGAGCGTCGCCGCCGCGCTTCCAGCGCCCGGGGCGCGCACGGCGTCCCGGGTGTATCAGGTGTAACGCCATTTCATCATTCAACCTTCGGGTTGAATTTTCTTCGGGGCCGATCTATATTCAACTTCATGGTTGAACTTGAAATCGAAGACGAACGGCTCGACGCCGTGTTCCACGCCCTGGCCGACAGCACGCGGCGCACCATGCTGCAGCTGCTCGCGCAGGGCGAATGCAGCGTGGGCGAGCTGGGCGCGCCGTTTCGCATGTCTTTCGCGGGCGCCTCCAAGCACGTCAAGACGCTGGAGCGCGCGGGGCTGGTGTCGCGCACCGTGCAGGGCCGCGCGCACGTGTGCCGGCTGGAGCCGGCGGCGCTCGCCACGGCCGATGCGTGGCTGCGCGCCTACGAAGTCTTCTGGAACCACCGCCTGGACGCGCTGGCGGATGCGCTGCGGCGCAATGCCGGCGATAGCGCGTGAACAACGTCTCTCCCCTCATTCACCCAAGGAGCACCGACCCATGACCACGACCTTGAAGCACAGCCTGGGCACGCAGACCGAGCCCGGCACCCTGCGCATCGAACGCACCCTGCCCGGCCCCATCGACCGCGTGTGGACCTACCTCGTCGATCCCGAGAAGCGCCGCCGCTGGCTGGCCGGCGGCACCATGGCGCAGGCGCCCGGCGCGGTGTTCGAGCTGCGCTTCCAGCACACCGAGCTGTCGGGTGAGGTGGCGCCCGAGCGCTTCGCGGCCTACCGTGAGACCCACGTGCAGCAATCGCGCGTGCTGCGCATCGAGCCGCCGACCTTGCTGGTCATCAGCTGGGGCAGCGAGCGCGAGGACGCGTCGGAAGTCAGCTTCGAACTGTCGCCGCAGGGCGCGCAAGCGACGCACCTGGTGCTCACGCACCGCCGCCTGCCCGACCGCAAGGAAACGCTGAGCGTGGCCAGCGGCTGGCACGCGCACCTGGGCGTGCTCGACGAGGTGCTGCACGGGCGCGCGCCGCAAGGCTTCTGGACCCAACTGGAGGCCGCCGAGGCGGCCTACGCGACGCACATCCGCTGAAGGGCGTCGGGCCGCGTCAGGCCCGGCGGGCGGGCTGCGAAGGCGCGCGGCAGGGCTGCACGCGGACGGCGCGGCTGATCACCTGCCGCTGCTCGCGCGCGCCCTTGAGCAGGCGCTCGGCCGCGACCCTGCCGTGGGGCACCGGCGCGCCCTCGCCCATTTCCGACACGGCCACGAACACCGTCTGGCCGCCTTCGAGCACGGCCTGCGTCTTCGGTTGCGACTTGCCCGCGTACAGCGGCGCATCGTCGATGTAGGCCTCCAGCGAGTGCGCGCCCGGCGCCACGCACAGGCGCGTGAAGCCGTTGGGCATCAACGCGGCGTGGAACTCGCCGTCGACATACACATGCGCCGCGCCCGTGCTGGGCGTGGCCGTGGCGCGGCGGAAGAACACGACCTGCGCCAGCTCGGGCACCACCGCGGGCGCGGGCCGGTACACGGCCCCCTTGCGCGAGCTCGTGGCCGACACCGCGACAGGCACGGCCATGTTCATCGGCTCGGAGGGCGGCGGCATCGGAGGCAGGGGCACGTACGACGTGACCGCGACAGGGCCGCAGCCCGCGACCAGCGTGGAGGCGGCAAGCACCCAGCGGCCCGCGCGCGGGCGGGGATGGAAGGAAAGGAATCTGGACAAGGACATGGCGTGCTTCGAGCGCCTTCAAGAAAAAAGGCGGCCATCTGACGAGGAGAAGGAAGAGCGGACCGGCCGGGAAACGGCCAGCGCCCAGGGAACGAAGCACTCTAGGAAAAACCACCGCGGCAGGCCATCGGACGAATCCGAAAGCGATGCGCGACGGCGTGGGCCCGCGCTGAAAACGCGGGCCCGGCGGCGCGTCGGCTCAGGCCGCGCGCAGCCGGCGGGCCGCGATGCGCACCGGCATCGACAACAGGATCTGCGCCATGCTCTTGCCCAGCGGGTCGGTGCGCAGCGACGCCATGCCGCCGCCGCCCAGCGCCGCTTCGCAGACGAAGTTGAAGGCGCCGATGCCAGGCAGCTCGTAACGCGTCACCTCGCCCTCGACCAGGTGCGCCATGTAGGCGCGCACGGCCTGCGCGCTGAGCTGCTCGCGCAGCACGGGCAGGTAGCGCGGCTCGCGCGCGAGGATGCCGATGTTCGAGACGTCGCCCTTGTCGCCGCTGCGGCCGTAGGCCAGGCGGATCAGCGGCACCTCGAGCCATTCGTCGTCCGCGTCCGGGTCGGCGGCGTCCGCCTGCGGCGCCACCTCGTCGGCCACGGCAACCTCCGCCGCCTGCGTCCTCACGGCCACGGGCCACGACTCGCCGGCCATCTCGACCACGGGCGTGAACAGCGCCTTGTCCACGAGCAGCGGAAACTGCCGGATCGACAGCGCCACCGACGGCCGCCCGCCGCCCAGGCCGGTGGTGCCGGGCGCCCACGAGGTGCCGGCCGCCGAGATCTCGCGCGCGAAAAGTTCGAGCGGCGCCTTGTCCGCGTGCGTGACGGCCACGCGCAGCGCCGCCTGGCGCGGCGGCTGGGCGGTGGCGTGCGGGCCGTAGCACTGCTCGGCGCCCAGCACGTCGATGTGGGTGGCCGAGAAGTCGGCCCAGCCGCGCTGCACGAACAGGTCGCGCGTGCGGCGCAGCATCGCCTCCCCGCTGCGCCGCGCCTTGGCGGCGGCGTCGAAGCCGACGATCAGCAGCTCGGCGTTGCAGCGGTAGCCCGCGGCGTAGGTGGCCGTGACCTTGTAGCGACCCGAGGGCGCACGTCCTTTCGCGCCCGAGACGCGCACCCGGTCCGCGCCCACGGTCTCGATCTGCACGGTGCGAAAGTCGCAGGTCACGTCGGGCAGCAGGTAGGCCGCGGGGTCGCCGATCTCGTACAGCAGCTGTTCGCCCACGGTGGCGCGGCTCACCAGCCCGCCGGTGCCGGGCGGCTTGCCGACGACGAAGCTGCCGTCGGCCGCACATTCGACCACCGGGTAGCCGATGTGGGCCCAGTCGGGCACCTGCTCCCAGTCGGTGTGCAGCCCGCCGGTGGCTTGTGCGCCGCATTCGATGATGTGGCCGGCCAGGCTGCCGCCCGCGAGGCGGTCCCAGTCGTCGTCGGCCCAGCCGAATTCGTGCATCAGCGCGCCGAGCGTGACGGCGCTGTCGACGCAGCGACCGGTGATGACGATCTGCGCGCCGGCATCGAGCGCCCGCGCGATCGGCACGGCGCCCAGGTAGGCGTTGGCGCTCACGAGGCGCTCGGGCAGCGGCGCGCCCGTGCCCATGTGGCCGATGCCCTGTGCGCGCAGCGCTTCGGCGTGCGGCAGTGCATCGTCGCCGGTGACCACGGCGATGCGCGGCGCGAGCCCCATGCCGGCCGCCAGGTGCGTGAGCGCGGCGGCGCAGGCGCGCGGGTTCACGCCGCCGGCGTTGGCGATCACGCGGATGCCCTGGCGCATCACGTCGGGCAGCACGGCGGCCATGGCGGTGGTGACGAAGTCGGTGGCGTAGCCGGCGTCGGGGTTCTTCAGCTTGGCGCCGGCCAGCAGCGACATCGTGAGTTCGGCCAGGTAGTCGAACACGAGGTAGTCGATGCCGCCGTGCGCCACGAGCTGCGGCGCGCCGGTGCTGCTGTCGCCCCAGAAGCCCGAGGCGCCGCCGATGCGCACGGTCTTCTGCTGCGTGTGGGGGCTGTTCATCGCGCGGCTCATTCGGGCTCGATGCCGGCGGCGCGGATCACGCGGCCCCACTTCTGCGACTCGGCGGCCTGGAACTTCGCGAGCGCCTCGGGCGTGCCGGTGGCGGCCTCGCCGCTGGAGATGGCCTGGTAGGCGACGATGGCCGGCGAGGCCGACACCTTCACCAGCATCTCGTTGAGCTTGCGCGTGACGGCCGCGGGCGCGCCCGGCGGCAGGTAGACCGCCGTCCAGTACGACATGTCGTAGCCCTTCACGCCCGCCTCGGCCACGGTCGGCAGCGCGGGCACGGCGGCCAGGCGCTTGTCGCCGCTCACGGCCAGCGCGCGCAGCTTGCCGCTCTTGACGTGCGGCAGCGCCGTGGGCGCGTCGGCGAACATGAAGTCGACCTGCCCGCCCAGCAGGTCGGTGATGGCCATCGGGTTGCTCTTGTAAGGCACGTTCACCATGTCGATGCCGGCCATCTGCTTGAGCAGCTCGCTCGCCACGCGGCTGGACGAGCTGCCGCTGCCGAAGTTGAGCTTGCCCGGCGACTTCTTCGCCGCCGCCACGAGGTCGGCCACCGACTTGATCGGCGAATCGGCGCCCACCAGCAGCAGCATGTGGCCCTTGGACAGCAGCGCGACGGGGGTGAAATCTTTCACCGGGTCGTAGGGCAGCTTCTTGTACAGGTGCTCGTTGGCGGCGTGCGTGGTGTTGGTGGTCATGAGCAGCGTGTAGCCGTCGGGCGCGGCCTTGGCGACGTACTGCGCGGCCAGGAAGCCGCTGGCGCCGGCGCGGTTCTCCACGATCACCGGCACCTTGTACTCGGTGGTCAGGGCCTGCGCGATGCTGCGCGCCTGCTGGTCGGTGCCGCTGCCGGCCCCGAAGGGCACGACGACGGTGAGCGGCTTGGCGGGGTAGTCCTGCGCCTGGGCAGGTGCCGCCGCCGCGACCGCGAAGGCCAGGACCGCGCCGAGGCGGAAGATGGAAGTGCGCATGGGTGATGTCTCCGGTGGGATGTAGTTCTTGAAACGGGAAAGGATGCGGTCGCTCAAATGCTGTCGCTCGGCGGCACCGGCGGCGCGCCGAGCGCCGCGTTGTGCTCGCCCAGCCGGGGCGCGACCGCGCGGTGCGCGGGCCGCACGCCGTCGATGGACATCGGCAGCGCCGTGAGGCGGAAGTCTTCGCCCGGCACGGGCTGCAGCATGCCCAGCGCCTCGACCTGCGGATGCGCGACGGCCTCGGGCACGGTGTGCACCGGCGCGCAAGGCACGCCGGCGGCGGTGAAGCGCGCCATCCAGTCGGCGCGGGTGCGCGCGCGCAGCAGCGGGCCGATCTCTTCGAACAGCGCCGCCTTGTGTTGCAGGCGCTGGCGGTTGCCGGCAAAGCGCGCGTCGGTGGTCCAGTCGTCGCGCCCGAGTTCGTGCGCGAACTTGGCGAAGAGCCGGTCGTTGCCGCAGCAGATCAGGAGCGGCGCATCGGCGGTGTCGAAGGCCTCGTAGGGCACGAAGCCCGGATGGCCCGAGCGGTGGCGCTCGGGCAGCCGGCCTTCGTTGACGTAGGCGTCGGCCTTCTGGCCGGTCCAGACCAGCGCGGTCTCCAGCAGCGAGGTGCTGACCACGCCGCCCCGCCCCGTGAGGTGGCGCCGCTGCAGCAGCGCCAGCGCGCCGATCACGGCCCACATGCCGGTGCCCTGGTCGCAGACCGAGGCGCCGGTGCGCATGGGCGGATCGTCGGGCCCGCCGTTGATGCTCGACAGCCCGCTGAAGGCCTGGATCAGCGGCTCGTAGCCCGGCTGCATGCGCAGCGGGCCGGTGTGGCCGAAGGCCGAGATCTCGCAGTAGATGAGCCGCGGATGGCGCGCGCACAGCGACGGGCCGTCGATGCCCATCGACTGCGTGACGCCGGGGCGCAGGTTGTGGATGAGGATGTCGGCGCCGGCCGCGAGGGTCTCGAAGGCGGCCATGCCTTCTTCACTCTTCAGGTCGATGGCGACCGAGCGCTTGCCGCGGTTGAAGACGTGGAAGTTGAGCGCGTCGCCGTGGCGGAACGCCGGGCCCATGTGGCGCGCGTCGTCGCCGCCCTCGACGCGCTCGAGCTTCACGACGTCGGCGCCGAGGTCGGCCAGGATCGCGCCCGCGAAGGGCCCCGCCAGCACCTGTCCGAGCTCGAGCACCCGGATGCCTTCCAGAATTTTGGTGTCCATGTCACGGGGGCGCGTGGGCCCCTTGTCTCCGTGGTATCGAATGCGCCAGTCTGGGCGTCGCGCATTGATCTGTGAAGAACAATATTCCTATATCTGTGATAACTTGGATGGATCAATCCACAGCCACCCCGAGGGAGCCGCGTCCGTGCGAGTCGACATCACGCTGCAGCAGCTCGAGGCCTTCGTCGAAGTCGCGAAGACCACCAACTTCCGCGCCGCCGCGCAGGCCCTGCATGTGTCGCAGCCGGCGCTGAGCCGCACGGTGCGCATCGTCGAAGACCTGGTGGGCGCGCGCCTGTTCGACCGCGACACGCGACACGTGGAGCTCACGCCGGCGGGGCGCGAGCTGCTGCCGATCGCGCTGCGCATCCTGGAGAACTTCAACAGCTCGTTCAGCGAGCTGTCGCAGTTCCTCGAAGGCCGCAGCGGCCACCTCACCATCGCGGCACTGCCCTCGACCGGCGTGGCGCTGCTGCCCGGTGCCATTGCCGAGTTCCGCCAGCAGCATCCGCAGGTGCAGTTCTCGCTGATCGAAGGGCCGGCCGAGGCGGTGCGCGCCGCGGTGGACGAAGGCCGCGCCGACTTCGGCCTCAGCGTGCGCCCCGGCACGCACGAGCCCCTGCTGTACCGCCACCTGCGCGACGACCCCTTCGTGCTGCTGTGCCGGCGCGACGACCCGCTGGCCGCGCGCGCCTCGGTGTCGTGGTCGGTGTTCGCGACGCGCCCCTTCATTGCGAGCAGCTTCCAGAGCAGCATCCGGCCGATCACCGACGCCGCCTTCCTGCAGCGCGGCCTGCAGGTGCAGCCCGCGCTCGAATACCCGAGCGTGGCCGTGGCGGGCGCGCTGGTGGCGGCCGGGCTGGGGCTCACCGCCCTGCCCCGGCTCGCGCTGCAGCTGTCGCAGAACGACGAACTGGCCACCGTGCCGCTGCAGCGCCCGCTGATGTCGCGCCCCATCGGGCTGGTCACGCGCGCGGGGCGCTCGCCCTCGCCCGTGGGCCGTGCCTTCATGGACCTGCTGCACCGTCGGGAATCGTCCCGGCGCTGACCGGCGCACGGTGCGCTGCGGCATGATCGACGCCATGCACAGCACGCCCCCGTATCCCCTGGTCATCGTCAAGGTCGGTGACACCCATGACGCGCTGCGCGAAGGCCGCGGCGACTTCGAGCACTGGATCGCCGACGGCCTCGGCACGCAGACCCTGCCCCTCGTGGTGGTCGACCCGCGCCGCGGCGACACGCTGCCCGCGCCCGGCCAGGTCGCGGGCGTGGTCGTCACCGGCTCGCACGCGATGGTGTCGCACTGCGAACCCTGGAGCGAAACCACCGCCGCCTGGCTCGCCGAACTGGTCGCGCGCGACACGCCCGTGCTCGGCATCTGCTACGGCCACCAGCTGCTGGCGCACGCGCTCGGCGGCGAGGCCGGCCACCACCCGCAAGGCCCGGAGGTCGGCACGGTCACCGTCACGCTCGACGCGGCCGCCGCCGGCGACGCGCTGCTGGGCGACCTGCCCGCGCAGTTCCCGGCGCAGGCGATCCACTGGCAGAGCGCGCTGCGCCTGCCCGAGGGCGCGGTGAAGCTGGCCCATAGCGCGCACGAGCCCGTCCACGCCTTCCGCGTGGGCGCGCAGGCCTGGGGCCTGCAGTTCCATCCCGAATTCGACGCCCGGACCATGGGCGGCTACATCGAACTGCTGGCCCGCGACCTCGCCGCGGACGGGCTCGATGCCGCGGCGCTGCGCGAAGGCGTGCGCCCCACCGACGCGGCTGCGGGCCTGCTCGGGCGCTTCGCACGGATCGTCGAGGCCAAGGCGCAGCCAGCCGCCTGAGCGCGCCGACGGGGCGCCGACGGGGCGTCGGCGCGCGACTACAAAAAGCGGGCCGCGCTTGGGTTAAGGTGCGGTTCCTTTCGCAGCTTTACCCGCCTTCATGACCACGCCTTCGTCCCCGCCGGCCCGCAAGCACTTCTCGATGATCCGCGGCTTTCACCTGGCCGATGTGTTCACGCTCGGCAACGCGGCCTGCGGCGTCGGGGCGGTGTTCTTCGCGATGGCCTTCATGCGCAGCCAGTCGCTCGCCCACTTCTACTGGGCCGCGGCGCTCGCCCCGGCCGCCTTCATCTTCGACGTGCTCGACGGCCGCATCGCGCGCTGGCGCCAGACCCAGTCGGCGCTCGGGCGCGAACTCGACTCGCTGGCCGACGTGATCTCCTTCGGTGTGCTGCCCGCCGCGCTCGGCTTCGCCGCCGGCCTGGACGGCGGCTGGGACTGCGCGGTGCTGATCTACTTCGTGGGCTGCGGCGTGAGCCGGCTCGCGCGCTACAACGTGACGGCCGAGGCCCTCTCGGCCGGCGCCGACAAGGTGAAGTACTTCGAAGGCACGCCGATCCCCACCAGCGTGGTGCTGGTGGGCGTGCTGGCCTACGCGGCCTCGAAGGGCGCCCTCGGCGCCAACGTGTGGGGCGGCGCCTGGACGCTCGGCCCCTGGCAGTTGCACCCGCTGGTGCTGCTGTTCGCGCTCTCGGGCACGCTGATGATCAGCAAGACCCTGCGCATCCCCAAGTTCTGACCGCAGCTCTGCCCCGCTCACCAAGGAGACCCCGCATGACGATGAAGCTGTATTTCGACCCGCGCAGCCGTGCGCAGGTCGCCAAGTGGATGCTCGACGAAGCCGAGGTCGACTACGAGATCGTGCCCACCCTCATCCGGGAGGGCGCCCACAAGCGCCCCGAGTTCCTGAAGATCAACCCGGCCGGCAAGCTGCCCGCGCTGGTCGACGGCCGCACGCGCATCTTCGAGAACGCGGCCATCTGCATGTACATCGCCGAGAAGTACCCCGGCAAGCGCCTGGCACCGGCCGTGGGCACGCCCGAGCGCGGGCGCTACCTGTCGCTCATGGTCTATTCGACCGCGCAGCTGGAGCCCTCGATGGGCGACAGCCTGCTGAAGATCAAGAGCAATAACAGCGCGCGCGGCTGGACCGATTTCGAGCAGGCCAAGGACGCCGTCGAACGCGAACTCGGCGACGGTCCCTACCTGTTCGGTGCCCAGTTCACGGCCGCCGACGTGATGATCGGCTCGATGCTCATCTGGCACCGCGCCTTCGGCGGGCGCACCAACCGGCCCAAGCTCGACGCGTACATCCACCGGCTGCAAGCGCGGCCCAAGGGCATGAAGTTCGGCTGAGGTAAGTGGCAAGGCGTGCCGCGCTGGCGACAGTGCGCGGCGGAGGTTCATCCTCTAATCGGTCCCTCTTTTTCGACCCTTTCCCCACCTCACGCCCGCCCCATGACTTCGAACACCTCGCGCTCCCGGTTCTCGTTGACGGCCCTCTCCCTGGGCCTGGTCGCCCTGCTCGGGGCCTGTGCCAGCACGCCGCCGCCCGGCAGCCGCAGCGTGAGCATCGAGCGCACCACCTTCGGCATCGCGCACATCACGGCGCCCGACTACGAAGGCCTGGCCTACGGTACCGCCTACGCGCATGCGCAGGACAACGTCTGCCAGACCGCCGAGCACCTGCTGACGCTGCGCGGCGACCGCGCGCAGTTCCTCGGGGCACAGAACACCGGCGACTTCGGCCTGGGCCGCATGCCCAACGCGCAGATCGACCTGTTCGTGCGCTACCACATGGACGACGCGGCGCTGGCTCGCGCGGCGGCCACCACCAACGACGAGGTGAAGGCCGCGCTGCGCGGCTACGTGGCGGGCTACAACCGCTACCTGCAGGGCGCGGGCCCCAATGGCCTGCCCGAGGCCTGCCGCGGCAAGCCCTGGGTGCGCCCGATGACGGCCGCCGACCTGGCGCGCGCCACCGAGCAATCGATGATCCAGGGCGGCCTGGGCGCACTGGCCGGCGCCGTGCTGGCCGCCGTGCCGCCGGCCCCGGGCGCCAAGACCGGCGCGGCGCCGGTCGCGCTGCAGGACGCCGTGGCCGAGATCGGCCGCCACAGCTTCAACGCCAACCCCGAGGGCGGCGAGCTGGGCTCCAACGGCTGGGCCTTCGGGCGCAACGCCACGCCCGACGGCAAGGGCCTGCTGCTGGGCAACCCGCACTTCCCCTGGAACGGCACCAACCGCTTCTGGCAGATGCACCTGACCATCCCCGGCCAGCTCGACGTGATGGGCGCCACCGGCGGCCTGAGCCCGGTGGTGTCGATCGGCTTCAACAAGGACGTGGCCTGGACCCACACCGTGTCGACCGGCAAGCGCTTCACGCTGTACGAACTCAAGCTCGACCCCAACGACCCGACCGTGTACTGGGTCGACGGCCAGCCGAAGAAGATGGTCGCGCGCACCGTCGCACTGCCGGCCGCCGCCACGGCGGGCGGCGCGCCCGTGCAGCACACCTTCTACGCGACCGACTGGGGCCCCGTGGTCTCGCTGCCGCGCGCCGGCCTGGGCTGGACCGCCCAGAAGGCCTATGCGATCCGCGACGCCAACACGCTCAACGTGCGCTCCGCCGAAAGCTGGATGAAGATGGGCCGGGCCCGCAACGTCGCCGAGCTGCGCGCCGCCATGGGCAACCAGGGCATCCCGTGGATCAACACCCTCGCGGCCGACCGCGAAGGCAACGCGATGTACGCCGACCTGTCGGTGGTGCCCGACGTGTCGGCCGAGATGCTCAAGGCCTGCGCGCCCTCTCCGGCCGCCGCCGCGCTGCTCAACGCCGCCGGCCTGCCCGTGCTCGACGGCTCGCGCAGCGCCTGCGCCTGGCACCGCGACCCGGCCGCCGCTGCGCCCGGCATCATCGCGCCAGCCCGCATGCCCGTCGTCGTCACGCCGGACTGGGTGCAGAACAGCAACGACAGCTTCTGGCTCAGCAACCCGCGCGTGCCGCCGATGGCCGGCGTATCGCCGCTGGTCGGCCCCGTCGGCGTGCCGCAGCGGCTGCGCACGCGCAGCGGCATCATGGAAATCGAAGGCCGACTGGCCGGCACCGACGGCCTGCCCGGCAACCGCATGGGCGCGGCCGAGCTGCGCAGCGTGATCTTCCGCGACAGGAACCTCGCCGGCATGCTGGTGATGGACGACCTGAAGGCCGCGTGCACCGCCACCGGCGCCGCGCTGAACGCCGACCAGGCCCTGGGCTGCCGCGTGCTCTCCGCCTGGGACCGCACCAGCAACGCCGAATCGAAGGGCGCGGCGCTGTTCCGCGAGTTCTGGCGCAAGGCCAAGGACCTGCCGAAGGTCTGGCGCGTGCCCTTCGACCCGGCGCAGCCCGTGACCACGCCCACCGGCCTGGACATGGCCACGCCCGCCACGCGCGAGGCGGTGTTCAAGGCGCTGGGCGATGCGGTCGGCACCGTGCGCACCGCCGGCTTCGCGGCCGATGTGGCACTGGGCGTGCCGCAGTCGCGCACTGTGCGCGGCCAGAAGATCGCGCTGCCCGGCGGCGACGAATTCGAAGGCGTGCTCAACAAGCTCGAATCGCAGGGCCAGCCGCTGATCGACCCGAAGGGCTACGCCATCAACTACGGCAGCAGCTACATGCAGGTCGTGACCTTCGACGCGCGCGGTCCGGTGGCGCAAGGCCTGCTCACCTACGGCCAGAGCAGCGACCCGGCCTCGCCGCGCGCTTATGACCAATTGCCGCTGTTCGCGGCCAAGCAGTGGCATCCGCTGCCCTTCCACCCGGCCGACGTGCAGGCGCAGCGCGAAGGCAAGCCGCTGCAGCTGGCGTACTGAACCATGTCCTCGACCACCGTTCCCTTTCCCGCCCACGCCGCCACAGGCATCGACCTGCTGAACCGCCTGGCCGCCGAGCAGCCGCTCGCCCCGGCCTGCGACCACTTCTACTTCCTGCGCCACGGCCAGACCGGGCGCAATGCGCTGCGCGTCTTCCAGGCGCCCGACGAGCCCCTGAGCGCGCTCGGCGAGCAGCAGGCGGTGCAGGCGGCCGAGCTGCTGGCCGGCGAGCCGATCGGCGCCATCGTGTGCAGCGACGCGCGTCGCGCCTTCGACACCGCCCACACCGTGGCGCGCGCGCTGGGCCTCGTGCCCAGCGCGCACGAGAACCTGCGCGAGCGCAACTTCGGCGCGCTCATCGGCACCTCGTCGGCCCACATCGACTGGGCCTGCGAGCCCGAGGGCGGCGAGACGCTGGCGCAGTTCGTCGACCGCAAGCGCCAGGCGCTGGCCGCCGCGCTCGCCGCGCAGCCCGCGCCGGTGCTGGTGGTGGCGCACGGCGGCACGCTCTACGCGCTGGCCGCGCTGCTGGGCGTGGCGGTCGATGCGAGCATCTTCGGCAACGCACAACCCTTGCGCTTCACACGTGCCGGCCCCACATGGGCCGTGACGCCGCTGCAACAGCGGCACGCCGACGGCGACGGAGCAGCCCTGGCCTGAGTCAGACCCGGTCGCCCTGTACGCCGTCCACCGAAAGGAATCACCACCACCATGGAATTCAAGGACTACTACAGCGCACTGGGCGTCGAACGCACCGCGTCCGACGACGAGGTGCGCAAGGCCTACCGCAAGCTCGCCCGCAAGTACCACCCCGACGTCAGCAAGGAGCCCGACGCCGAGCAGCGCATGCGCGACATCAACGAGGCCAAGGACGTGCTCGGCGACAAGGACAAGCGCGCCGCCTACGACGCGCTGGCCGACCGTGTCGCGCGCGGCGGCCGCCCCGACGGCAGCTTCGAGCCGCCGCCCGGCTGGGACACCGGCTACGAATTTCACCGCGGCCCGCGCCAGGGCCCGGCCGACCACGCCGACTTCAGCGAGTTCTTCTCGTCGATGTTCGGCGACGCCGAGCGCCGTGGTGCCACGCGCCAGAACTACCGCGCGCGCGGCGAAGACCACCACGCGGCCATCGAGATCACGCTCGAAGACGCGCTGAACGGCGCCGAGCGCGAGCTCACGCTGCGCGCCCAGACGCTCGACGCGCAGGGCCATCCGCAGTGGGAGAACCGCACGCTCGCCGTGAAGATCCCGCCCGGCGTGCACCCCGGCCAGTTCATCCGCCTCGCGGGGCAAGGCATGCCCGGCCACGGCGGCGAGCCGGCCGGCGACCTGTACCTCGAGGTGCGCATCGCGCCGCACAAGCTGTACCGCGTGGAAGAGCGCGACCTGTACATGACGCTGCCCGTCACGCCCGCCGAGGCCGCGCTGGGCGCGCAGGTGCAGGTGCCCACGCCCACCGGCGGCGTGGTCGAGGTCACCGTGCCGCCCAACGCGCGCGGCGGCATGAAGCTGCGACTCAAGGGCCGCGGCTTCGCGGGCAAGACGCCCGGCGACCTGTACCTGCTGCTCGAGATCGCACTGCCGCCCGCCGACAGCGAGGCCGCGCGCAACGCCTACGCGCAACTCGCACAGGCGACCTCCTCGTTCAACCCCCGCCAGCACCTGGGAGTCTGAGCATGGCGAACTTTTCTTCCGTGACCACCACCACGGCCATCGGCGTCTCGCACCCGCTGGCCGCGAACGAACTGGCGCACGCCTGCGGCGCCGACACCGCCTGGGTCGTGCAACTGGTCGAAGTGGGCATCGTGCAGGTCAGCACGACCGACGCACCGCCCGAACGCTGGGAGTTTTCCAGCACCGACCTGCAGCACGCGCTTGAAGCGCGCCGGCTCGAACGCGACTTCGGCGTGAACCTGGACGCCGCCGCGCTGATCCTCGACCTGCAGCACGAGGTGCGGCGGCTGAAGGCGGTGCTGCAGGCGCACGGCGTGGGCTGAAAAAGCGACGCGCGCGCGTCGCGGGTCACGCGCGTGCAATGACTGCCAGATCCGCACAGCCGCCCGCCATTTGCGAACAGGATCGGTGAGACCTCGGCCCTAGATTGCCGCTGCCTGCGGAATTTCGCATGGCAGGCCGGCGCGCAGGCAACCCTTCACACACGCCCGGCCTCCTCACACAGGAGACAAGAAGGCATGACCTCGCACAGGCTGAAGACCGCGCTCGACGCAACGCTGCACCAGACCGTTCACCGCCACGGCGGCGCCCCCGGCGTCGTCGCGATGGCGACCGACCGCACGGGCAGTTTCTACGAAGGCGCCGCCGGCACGCGCGAACTCGGGCTCGACCGGCCGATGGCCACCGACAGCGTGTTCGCCATCTTCTCGACCACCAAGGCGATCACGGGCACCTGCGTGATGCAGCTGGTCGAAGAAGGCAAGATTGCCCTCACTGACCCGGCCGGCGCCTACGCACCCGAGATCGACGAACTGCAGGTGCTCGACGGCTTCGACGCCGACGGCCGGCCGCGCACGCGCGCGCCGCGCCGTCGCATCACGGTCAACGACCTGATGCTGCACACCTCGGGCCTGGGCTACGAGTTCTTCAGCGAAGACGACCTGAAGTACCGCGCCGCGCTGAACATTCCCACGGTGGTGTCGGGCAGCTTCGAATCGATCCGCACCGTGCTGCTGCACGAGCCGGGCGCGGCCTGGACCTACGGCGCCAACATCGACTGGCTGGGCCGCATCGTCGAGCAGCAGCGCGGCAAGCGCCTGGGCGAGGTGATGAAGGAGCGCGTCTTCGAGCCGCTGGGCATGCAGGACATCGGCTTCGGCATGTCCGAGTCGATGAAGGCGCGCCGCGTGACCATCCACGACCGCGCCGCCGACGGCCGGCTCACGCCGCTGCCCGAGCTGGTGCTGCCCGAGCCGCCGCCGATGGACATGGGCGGCCACGGCCTGTATGCCACCGTGGGCGAGTACATGAAGTTCATCCGCATGGTGCTGAACGACGGCGCCGGGCCGAACGGCCGCGTGCTGAAGGCCGACACAGTGCAGCGCATGGCGCAGGATGGCCTGGCCGCAATGGACCTCTCGGTCGGCGGCTGGCGCACCTCGGTTCCGTCGCTGAGCAACACGGGCGAGTTCCTGCCCGGCACCGACAAGGGCTGGGCCTACACCTTCATGACCAACCGCGAGCGCGCCCCCACGGGCCGCCCGGCGAACTCGCTGATGTGGGCGGGCCTGGCCAACAGCTTCTTCTGGATCGACCGCGAGAGCGGCATCGGCGGCTACTGGGCGACGCAGATCCTGCCCTTCCAGGACTGCGCGAGCTACCCAGGCTTCGTGGCTTTCGAGACCGCGGTTTACCATCACCGCTGAGCCGCTGAGCGGTGCGTGCCCCGGGGCGTGCACCTTCTTCCTTCTGAACCGAGGTGCGCGATGGATGCGATCCGCAACGTGCTGGTCACCGACGCCCGCGGGCAGCCGAGCGAGCGCCACCGCCTGGTGGCCTCGCACGACTGGGACGACATCCGGCGCTGGTCGGACCGCATCTACATGCCCTACCGCGTCACGCCCATCGGGCGGGCGCGCACGCCCGACTCGGTGCTCGACGCCACACGCATCGGGCACTTCACGCTGAGCCGCTTCCACTACGGCATTCCGGTGAACATCAAGGACTTCTCGCCCGACAGCGGCGTCGGCATGGTGCTGACGACCGTGCGCGGCGCGGGCCGCCACTGGTCCGAAGCCAACGCCTATGCCGACACCGGCGTAGGCGACGCCTTCGTGGTCGACACCTCGCGCACGCACTACTGGGTGGACTTCGACGCCAACCACCTGCAGGTGAATCTCAGCTTCTCGCACGATGCGCTGGCCTCGCTGCACGCGCGCTGGTTCGGCGCGCCCGCCGACGAGCGGCTGTGGACGCGCAAGTTCAAGTTCGGCGGTGCCCATTCGAGCTGGATCGCGCTGCTGTCGTATGCCTGCCGCTGCGTCACCGAGCTGCCCGAGGCGGTCGACACCGGTCCGCTGGGGCGGCACCTCGAAGAGATGATCGGCGTGCACGTGCTGACCCAGTGGCGCGAGCAGCTGGAGCACCCGGCCGAGGCCGTGCAGCACCGCATGGCGCCGCGGCATGTGCTGGCGGCCGAGCGCCACATCCGCGAGCACGCACAGCACGCGCCCACGCTCGGCGAACTGGCGAGCGTGGCGGGCGTCAGCGTGCGCACGCTGAACAGCGCCTTTCGCGAATACCGCCAGGCCACGCCGATGCGCGCGCTGCGCGAACAGCGCCTGCAGGGCGTGCGCGCCGAACTGCTGATGGCCGACGCCGGCGCGACGGTGCGCTCGGTGGCGCAGGCGTGGGGCTATGCCAACTTCGGCCTGTTCGCCGCGGCCTACCAGCAGCGCTTCGGCGAGCTGCCTTCTGCCACGCTGCGCGCGCGCAAGTCAGGCTGATCCTTCATCTGATCTTCAGCTTAGAGCGCGCTCGCGCTCCCACAATGCCAAGCGGGCGCGGCACCTCGCCTTGCCTGGAACGCCCGGTCGCCATCGCCACCGGGCAACTCCCCTTCCCTCGATGGCATCCGGCATCGCGTCCGCGCCTGGATGCGACCGATGCCCAGCACCTCTTGAGCGAATGAACAACCCTCGCCCGTCCTTCTTCCCGGCCTGCGCGTCGATCGCGGCCACCTTTGTCCTCACGGCCTGCGCCGCCTCCATCCGGCCGGCCAGCGACGACCCCGACGTCGTGCAGGAGCAGGCCCTGCAGCACTCGCTGTCGCTGAACCACCGCATGACGCTGCAGCGCCGGCTCGACGACGTGGCGATCCCGCTCCTGGAGCACAGCGCGCCGTTCTGCGGCGGCGACGTGCGGGCCAGCCTGGGCGCGCACATCGCCAGCCTGTGGAGCTTCGAGAAGGAAGAACGCGCGGCAGCGAAGCAGACCTTGCACCTGGACGACCGGCTGACCGTGCTGTGGACGCTCGACAGGAAGCAGGCGCCGGCCACGCCCCTGCGCGCCGGGGACGTGCTGTTGTCCGTCGGCGGCAAGCCGCTGCCCGCGGGCGAGAAAGGGATCGACCGGCTCAACGACGTGCTCATCGAGGCCGCGCGCGCCAAGCCCGCGAAACGCGAAGGCTGGCTGGAGGCCGTGGTGCAGCGCGAGGGCCAGTCGACGGCGCTGCGCCTGCCGTACACCACGGCGTGCAACTACACCGCCGTCACGCGCATGAAGAACGAGGTCCATGCGGAGAACGACGGGCACGAGATCGTCGTCAACTCGGCGCTGATGCGCTTCTTTCCCGACAACCGCGGCCTCGCGATCGTGCTGGGGCACGAGCTGGCCAACGGCGTGCTGTCGCATGGCGGCAAGACGCGCGCGGTGGGCATCGCGGCCGGCATCGTGGATGGCGCGCTGGGCGGCACCGGGCTGGCGCAAGAGGCGCTGTCGTCGCCCTTCTCGCAGCAGTTCGACGCCGAGGCCGACTACCTCGGCCTCTACATGGTGGCCGCAGCAGGCTACGACATCGATGGCGCCGAACGGATCTGGCGCGAACTCGGGGTGCACACGGCCGGCGCGAAAAAGAAGGGCTTCATGAGCACCCCGCCGAACTCCGCCAAACGCTTCGTCGCGATGCGGCGCACCATCGCGGAAATCCAGGCCAAGACGAAGAACGGGGCACCGCTGGTGCCCCTGGCGACATCGAAGTCCTGATCGCTGCGGCGCTGGCCGCTACTGCATCTGCTGCAGGTTGCCGATGCGCACCAGCATCTCGGTGAACATCTGCATGTCGGCGTCGAGATCGGGCACTTCCTTGTATTCCTTGGCGTTGTGCGCCGTGTACTTCTTGCCGGGCATCGCGGGTCCGAAGTTGATGGCGTTGGGCATCAGCTTGGCCGTGGTGCTGCCAGCGGTGGGCACGGGCTTGGCTTCGAGGCCGGTGGTGTCGCCGAAGATGTTGAGCAAGGTCGAGAGCCATGCGCCCTTCGGGTCGCGCGCCATCCAGTTGCCCTGGTCGTAGGCCAGCTCCAGCTTCACCTGGCTGGCCGTGGCCCAGCCGTTGACCTTGGCCGCCACCTGCGCCTTCAGCTCGTCGGGCGTGCGGCCGCGCGGCATGCGCACGTTGGCCGTCACCTCGAGGCGGCCGTCGGCGCCCATGCGCACCAGCGTGGGCGACATCGTGAGCGGGCCCATGAAGTCGTCCTGGTAGCCCAGCCCCATCTTCTCGCCGAGGTAGCCGGTGCCGTAGAGCGCGTCGATGTACTGCACGGCCCGCAGGTAGGGGTTGGCGGCCAGCGGTACGCCGGACTCCTTCAGGAACAGCGCCAGGCGCGGCACGGGGTTCACGCCCTCTTCGGGCCGCGAGCCGTGGGCCGAGGTGCCGGAGACCTTCAGCTCGACGGCCTCGGCGCCGCGCGCGATGTCGATCGCGAACTTGCCGCCCTGGCTTTCGTACTTGCGCACGAAGGCGGCCTTGGCGGCCTCGAGCTTCGCGGCCACGGCCGCGAGGTCGCCGCCCTTGAGCGTGGCGGTCGCGGTCTGCGGAATGGCGTTGGCCGAGGCGGCGCCGCTCATCGCGGTGATGGCGGTCGCGGCAGGTTCGGCCGCTTCCGCGGGGAAGAACACCTTGAGCGCGCCCGAGCCCTTCTCAGCCACGACCGCGGGGTACTTGCTGTCGAGCACGATGTTGTAGGCCGGCAGCGGCGTCTTGTCGCGGTAGTACTGCATCGCGTCGCCGCCGGTTTCCTCGGTGGTCTCGATCATCAGGCGCACGCCGCGCTCCACCGGCAGGCCGCTGTCCTTCACGGCCTTCATGGCGTAGAGCACGGCGGCGATGGAGCCCTTGTCGTCGATGGTGCCGCGCCCGTAGAGGAAGTCGCCCACGCGCGTCATCGCGAAGGGATCGAGGCGCGTGCCGTCCTCGAGCACCCATTCGGACAGCACGGCCGGCACCACGTCGGCGTGCGTGAGGATGCCGAACTCCTCGCTGCCGCGGCCCTTGAGGCTCACCTCGAAGATGCGGCCGTCGACATTGCGGTAGCCCAGCCCGAAGTCCTTCGCCATCTTCTCGACCAGCTGGCCGAACGCGACCATCGGCGGGCTCTCGTGCGGCGGCACCTGCACGTTGCGCACCGTGGGCAAGGCGACCATGGTGCCGATGCTGGCGATCACGGCCTGCTGGTTCTGCAGCCGGTTGTACAGGCCGAGCAGGCGCGCGATGTTGACGAGGTCGTCGCCCG
The DNA here is from genome assembly GCF_059416405.1 of Variovorax sp. GW821-FHT09D04. Classification (NCBI taxonomy): domain Bacteria; kingdom Pseudomonadati; phylum Pseudomonadota; class Betaproteobacteria; order Burkholderiales; family Comamonadaceae; genus Variovorax; species Variovorax sp. GW821-FHT09D04. The sequence continues at coordinate 305,027 of NZ_JBWKPA010000003.1, read as the reverse complement.
CCAGCGCCTTGCCGCCGGTGTAGGCCGCCACGCCGGGCTGCAGCGCGGGCTGGGCCTGCGCGGCCTGGGCCAGGAAGGCCTTGAAGTCGGGCGCCGTGCGCCCGCCCTTCCAGGCGGCGGCGAGCTGGTCGAGCGCGGGCTTCTTGAGGGTCTCGGCACCGGCCGGGACAACGACGGCGAGCGCCATGAGAGCCAGCGAAAGCGCCGACAATGAAAAACGAGACTGCTGCATCAGGGTCACCCCCTCATTCCGAAAACATCCCCCGACGATAGCCGAGCCATGCCTCACGACGACAGCCTTTCCTCACCCCCGCGATGCGCCTGGGCCCGCACCGATCCGCTGCTGGCCAGCTACCACGACGCCGAATGGGGCGTGCCCGAACGCGACAGCCGCGCGCTGTGGGAAAAGCTGATGCTCGACGGCTTCCAGGCCGGCCTGTCGTGGCTCACCATCCTGCGCAAGCGCGACGCCTTCCGCGCGGCCTTCGAGGGCTTCGTGCCCGAGACGGTGGCGCGCTTCACGCCGGCCGACGTCGAGCGCCTCATGCAAAACGCGGGCATCGTGCGCTCGCGCGCCAAGATCGAGGCCGCCATCGGCAATGCCAAGGCCTACCTCGCGATGCAGGCGGCGGGGGAAGACTTCTCCGATTTCGTCTGGGGTCTGGCGGGCGGCCAGCCGGTCGTCAACACCACGGGCACGGTGCCCACGCAGACGCCGCTGTCCGAAGCGATGTCGAAGGCGCTGAAGCAGCGCGGCTTCAAGTTCGTCGGGCCGGTGATCGTCTATGCCTGGATGCAGGCCACGGGCATCGTCGACGACCACGCGCCCGACTGCCACTGCCACCGAGACCATCGCGACCACCGCCGCGCCTGAACAGGCATGAAAAAACCGGACGGTGCGGTTGCACGGTCCGGTCTTTTCGGGTGGTGGTCTCTCTCAACCGAGGCGGCTTGCGCCGCCGTCGATCACAGGCCAGCCTGGCGCGTGAAGCTGCGTGCCTGCGAGGGGATCACGCTGCCGGCGAAGGATTCGCGGCGCAGGTTCTGGCCAGGAGCGTGGGCGGCTGCCACGGCTTCGGCGCGGACCGAAGCGCGGTCCACCGACGAGGCCAGCACGGGGGCCACGCTGGCCGACACGGCGTCGCTGTATTCGTTGCCGGCACGGGCAGCGGCCACGGCTTGCGGTGCCACGTCGGCACGGCTGTAGCCGGAGGTCACGGCGTGAACGCCTTCGTAGGTCTCTGCGTGGGCGGCGCCAGCGGCGGCGAGCAGGGAGAGAGCGGCGGCGGCGAGGATGTTCGAGGTCTTCATTTCAATTCCTTCTTGATTGGGCTTTGGATGCCCTGAAGTGTGCGCCAAATTCCTAGGGTAAACCCCAGTCATTCTGAATCGCAGTGTTCACGGAATTGAAACAATCACGGGGAACTTTCCGACATGCGGGGTTCGCGTGAAACTTTTTCGTACAAACACCCTCGAGTTTGCAAACTTTGGCGCTCTGTCGTCAAGTCTCAGGGCCGCCCCCAGCTGCGCACCAGGGTGCGGATCGCGACCGCGCCGCTGCCCTTGACCTCGGCGCGGTAGCTGCCCAGCAGCGCCTCGCGCTCGGCGGCGGCCTGCGGTTCGTTGCGCCAGGCGAGCAAGGCGGCCACGTCGGCGTCGGGCAGCGCCAGCAGCAGCGCCTGCGTGACCAGCTTTTCGAACTCGCGCGCCACGGTCATCAGGTTGCGCGGTCGCGGCGAGGTGACGCCGCGCGACCACAGCGAGTCGAGCGCGGTGTCGAGCGTGCGGTCGGGCAGTGAACTGAACTGCCCGGCATTCCCGCGCGCCAGCTGCTTGACCACCGCGCTCATGAGCAGCTGGCTCGAGAAATCGATCTCGCGCGCCTCGGCCACCGTCATGCGCGACAGCAGTTCGACGCGCGCCGGGTCGGCCGGCCGCGCGTGCTGTTGATGGAAGAAGGTCACCTTGGCGGGCTCGTCCATCGCAGCGTAGTCGGCGCGCAGCTTCGCCAGGCGCGCCACGGCCTCCAGCACGGGGGGCGCCGGCACGGCGGCGCCCTGCCCGGCCGCCGCCACGTCCTGCCGGATCGCGGCCACCGAGGCGTTCACGTCGAAGGCGCGGCCGGCCGCCACGTCGAGCGACTGCAGGGCCCTGTCGGCAATGGCGAGGTCGGGCGGTTCCAGCAGCTCGCGCGCACCGCGCGACACGGCGCCGGGGCCGTAGGCGTTCTGGTAGCGCGCCTGCACGCCCTCGAACTGGAGCAAGGCCTGCGCGCGGTCCTGCGTCCACCCCGTCAAGGGGGCAAGGAGCAACGACAGCAACAAGAGGCAACGGGGCGACGACAGGCGGGACAGCAAGGACATCCCGCATTATTGGCACGCCGCGATCCCGCGCCCTTTATGCCTGCGCCAGCTCCCCGCGTAGCAGCTTCGCGGCAGCCACCATGTTCGACAGCGCCGCCTCGGTCTCGGGCCAGCCGCGGGTCTTGAGCCCGCAGTCGGGGTTGATCCAGAGGTTCTCGCCCGGCACCACCTGCGCGGCCTTGCGCATGAGGCGCACGATCTCGTCGACCGAGGGCACGCGCGGCGAGTGGATGTCGTACACGCCGGGGCCGATCTCGTTCGGGTAGCGAAAGCCGCCCTCCCCGCCGAAGCCGCGCAGCAGCTCCATGTCCGAGCGGCTGGTCTCGATGGTGATCACGTCGGCGTCCATCGCGGCGATCTCCGGCAGGATGTCGTTGAACTCCGAATAGCACATGTGGGTGTGGATCTGCGTCTGGTCGCGCACGCCCGAGGCGCTGATCCGGAAGGCGCGCGTGGCCGCCTTCAGGTAGGCCGGCCAGCCCGCGCGGCGCAGCGGCAGGCCTTCGCGGATGGCAGGCTCGTCGATCTGGATGATGCCAATGCCCGCGCCCTCGAGGTCGTTCACCTCGTCGCGGATCGCCCACGCGATCTGCTCGCAGGTGGTGGCGCGCGGCTGGTCGTCGCGCACGAAGGACCACTGCAGGATGGTCACGGGGCCGGTCAGCATGCCCTTCATCGGCAGCGTCGTGAGGCTCTGCGCGTACGCGGTCCATTCGACCGTCATCGGCGCCGGGCGCGCCACGTCGCCAAAGATCACCGGCGGCTTCACGCAGCGCGAGCCGTATGACTGCACCCAGCCGTTGGCCGTGAAGGCGAAGCCGTCGAGCTGCTCGCCGAAGTACTCGACCATGTCGTTGCGCTCGGCCTCGCCATGCACCAGCACATCGATGCCCAGTTCTTCCTGCTTGCGCACGGCGAGCGCGATCTCGGCGCGCATCTTCTCGCGGTAGCCGGCCGCATCGAGCTCGCCGCGCTTGAAGGCGGCGCGGGCCGCGCGGATCTCGGCGGTCTGCGGGAAAGAGCCGATGGTGGTGGTCGGCAACGCGGGCAGTGCGAAACGCGTGCGCTGCAGCTGCTGGCGCTGCGGGAAAGCGGACACGCGGCGGTCGTCGCCGGCCACGCTGCGCGCCAGGCGCAGCGCCACGTCGGCGCGGTGCACGCGCGGGCTGGCGCGGCGCGCGGCCGCGGCGGCACGGGCGGCCGTGAGTTCGGCGGCCACCGAGGCTTCGTCGCCATCGACAGCCGCACACAGCACGCGCAACTCATCGAGCTTCTCGATCGCGAAGGCGAGCCACGATTTCAGTTCGGTGTCGAGCTTCGTCTCGGCCGCGAGGCTGAACGGCACATGCAGCAGCGAGCACGACGGCGCGATCCACAGTTCGCCCTGGTGCTTCTCGGCCACGGGCCTGAGCTTGCCCAGCGCCACATCGACATCGGTGCGCCAGATGTTGCGGCCGTCGACCACGCCGACCGACAGCACCTTGTGCGCCGGCAGCCAGTCGGCCACGCCGGTCAGCTCCTGCGGTGCGCGCACGGCATCGACGTGCAGGCCGGCCACGGGCAGCTGACAGGCCAGGCGCAGGTTCTCGGACAGCGGCGAGAAGTAGCTCGCCAGCAGCAGCTTCGGCGCATTGCGCGCGATCTGCCAGTACACGCGTTCGAAGGCATTGCGCCAGGCCTCGGGCAGGTCGAGGCCCAGAATCGGCTCGTCGATCTGCACCCACTCCACGCCCTGCTGCTTGAGCCGGCCGAGCACCTGCTCGTACACGGGCAGCAGCGATTCGAGCAGCGAGAAGCGGTCGAAGCCGGCCGCCTTTTCCTTGCCCAGGTACAGGAAGCTCAGCGGCCCGAGCAGCACGGCCTTGACCGCGTGGCCGGCCTGCTGCGCCTGCGCGACCTCGTCGAACAGGCGCGTCGACGCCAGCCTGAACTGCGTGGCCGCATCGAACTCGGGCACGAGGTAGTGGTAGTTGGTGTCGAACCACTTGGTCATCTCGAGCGCGAAGGTGCCTTCGGCGCCGTGGGTGCAGCTGTCGTCGTGCACATGGCCCGCCTCGTCTTCCACCCCGCGCGCCATCTTGAAGTAGCGCGACAGCTCGGGCTCGTCGCCGCTGAAGCCGAAGCGCGCCGGCTCGCAGCCCAGCAGCTGGATGTGGTTGGCCACGTGATCGTAGAAGGCGAAGTCGCCCACGGTCACGAAGTCGAGCCCCGCGTCGCGCTGCGCCTGCCAGTGGCGCGCACGCAGCGCCTCGCCGACGGCTTCGAGCGCGGCGTGGCCGGTTTCGCCGCGCCAGTGCTTCTCGAGGGCGAACTTGAGTTCCCGGTGGGCGCCCATGCGCGGAAAGCCGAGGATGTGGGTACGGGTGGTCATTGCAGGTAATCCGGTCGCTGGTCTTGGAAACCGGTGATGGTCGGCGTTTGGCGCATATGATTCAAACGAAACCTTTTGCCCGTTCGCTTGAATCATTTTCATGATGCAGTCCATCCTCGAGATCCGCCACCTGCGCACGCTGGCCGCGTTGCGCGACACCGGCAGCCTGGTGCGCGCGGCGCAGCTGCTCAACCTCACGCAGTCGGCGCTGTCGCACCAGATCAAGCTGCTCGAAGAGCGCTACGGCGCGCAGCTGTTCGAACGCAAGTCGGTGCCGCCGCAGTTCAGCACCACGGGGCTGCGGCTGTTGCAGCTGGCCGACACCGCGCTGCCGCTCGTCGAAGAGGCCGAGCGCGACGTGGCGCGGCTGGCGTTGGGACGCAGCGGGCAGCTGCGCATCGTGGTCGAGTGCCACACCTGCTTCGACTGGCTGATGCCCGCGATGGACGCCTTCCGCCAGCGCTGGCCCGAGATCGAACTCGACATCGTCTCGGGCTTCCACCCCGACCCGATCGCGCTCGTGATGCAGAACCGCGCCGAGGTGGCGATCGTCTCCGAGGAAGACCCCGATGAAACGGTCGACTACCACGCGCTCTTCCGCTTCGAGATCGTCGCGCTGCTGGCCAACGACCATGCGCTGACGGCCAAGCCGCACCTCACGGCCCGGCACTTCGCCGACCAGACGCTCATCACCTACCCCGTGCCCGACGAGATGCTCGACATCGTGCGCCAGGTGCTGGCACCCGCCGGCGTCGAGCCCGCGCACCGGCGCACGACCGAGCTCACGGTGGCGATGCTGCAGCTGGTGGCCAGCGGGCGCGGCGTGGCCACGCTGCCGCTGTGGGCGGTGCAGAATTACCTCGACCGCGGCTACGTCACGGCGCGCCGCGTGGGCGCCCGGGGCCTGACGGGGCGGCTGTACATGGCCTGCACGCAGGCCACCTCGGCGCGGCCCTGGCTGGACGACTTCGTGCGCGTCACGCGCGAAAGCTGCTTCAAGAGCCTGCCGGGGATCGAATTGCTGTGAACCCGAGGGCGGGAGGATCACGTCCGAATCCGGCCAGTGCGTGGTGGTGCACGGCCTGAAGATCGACCACCACCACGGATCGCCTCATGACAACGCCGAACACGCCCGACTCCCCCGCCGCGCCGCGCCAGCGCTTCTTCCACGGCTGGCTCGTGGTCGCCGGCGCCTTCGCCGTGATGTTCGTGGGCTTCGGCTGCGCCTACACCTTCAGCGCCTTCCTCGATGCGCTGCAGCGCGACTTCGGCGCCTCGCGCGGCGAGGTGTCGCTGGTGTTCTCGCTCGCAGGCTTCCTGTACTTCGGGCTCGGCGTGTTCAGCGGCCCGCTCGCCGACCGCTGGGGCGCGCGGCGGCTGGCGGTCGCAGGCATGGTGCTGGTCGGCCTCGGGCTGGTGCTCGCGGGGCAGGCGCGCAGCCTGACGCAGATCTTCTGGGCCTACGGGCTCGGTGTCGGCCTCGGCGTGGGGGCCTCGTACGTGCCGGTGCTGGGTGCGGTGCAGCGCTGGTTCGTGCGCCAGCGCGGCTTCGCTTCGGGGCTCGCCGTGAGCGGCATCGGCGTGGGCACGCTGGCGATGCCGCCGCTGGCCTCGTGGCTCATCGACACGCTGGGCTGGCGCGACGCCTACCTGGCGCTCGGCGTGCTCGCGGCCGTGGTGGGCGTGGGCATGGCGCTGCTGGTCGAGAACGATCCGCGCGCACGCGGCCTCGGCCCCGACGGCGATCCACCGAAGGCGCAGGCCTCCACCGCGTTGCCGCCCGGCGCCTCGGTGCGCGAGGCCGTGGGCTCGGGCCGTTTCGCGGGGCTGTACGCGGCCTGCCTGATCAGCTCGTTCGGTTTGTTCGTGCCCTTCGTGCACCTGGTGCCCTACGCGCTCGACCACGGCGTGGCCGCGTCGTCGGCGGTGCTGCTGCTCGGCGCGATCGGCGTGGGCAGCACGGCGGGCCGCTTCTTCCTGGGCGGGCTGGCCGACCGCATGGGCCGGCACTACGCGCTGCCGCTGATGTCGGCGGGCATGGCGCTGTCGCTGGTGGTGTGGGCCGTGTCGGGCGGGTTCTGGGGGCTGGCCCTGTTCGCCTTTGCCTACGGCGTGTTCTACGGCGGCTTCGTGGCGCTGCTGCCCGCGCTGGTGATGGACTGGTTCGGCGGACGCCACATCGGCGCGATCATCGGCATCCTGTACACCAGCGTGGCCATCGGCACGCTGATCGGGCCGAGCGCCGCGGGCTTCGCCTTCGACCTCACGCGCAGCTACCTGCTGCCGATCCTCGTGGCGATCGGCGCCAACCTCGTGGCGGCCGGCCTGCTGCTCGCGATGGCGCGGCGCGGCCGGCGCGCCGTTCAACCGGCTTTCTGAACCAGCTTCAGCACGCTCGAGAAATCGAGCGCGCCGTGGCCCGCGAGGCTGTGCGCCGCGTACAGGCTGCGTGCCAGGCCGCCCAGCGGCGTGGCCGCGCGCACGGCGGTGGCGTTTTCCTGCGCCAGGCCCAGGTCCTTGAGCATCAGGTCGGTGCCGAAGCCGCCGGCGTAGTTCTTCGAGGCCGGCGCGGCTTCCATCACGCCGGGCACGGGGTTGTACTTCTCGAGCGCCCAGTTGCCGCCCGAGCTGCGGCGCATGATTTCGGACAGCACCTTCGGGTCGAGCCCGTTGGCCACGCCCAGCGCGAGCGCTTCCGAGGTGCCGATCATCAGGATGCCGAGCAGCATGTTGTTGCAGATCTTGGCGGTCTGCCCTGCACCGGCCGCGCCGGCGTGGAAGATGTTGGCGCCCATCTTCTCGAGCACCGGGCGCGCGCGCTCCAGGTCCTTGGTGTCGCCGCCGACCATGAAGGTCAGCGTGCCGGCAATGGCGCCGCCGGTGCCGCCCGACACGGGCGCATCGATCATCGCGACGCCCTTGGCGGCAGCGGCCTCGGCCACCTTGCGCGAGGTGGCGGCGGCGATGGTGCTGCTGTCGATCACGAGCGTGCCGGCCTGGATGCTGTCGAGCAGGCCGGGCTTGCCAGCGCCGCCAAGGAACAGGCCCTCGACGTGCGCGCTGGCGGGCAGCATGCTGATCACCACCTCGGCGCCGGCCACGGTCTCGGCCGCCGACTTGGCGATGGGCAGGCCTTCGGCAGCGAACTTCTTGCAGGCTTCGGCCGAGAGGTCGAAAGCGCTGAGCGTGTGACCTGCCTTGTGCAGGTTCAGGGCCATCGGGCCGCCCATGTTGCCCAGGCCGATGAATGCGATCTTCATGTGTCTTGTCTCCGTTGTTCTGTGCAGGGAATGGGGCCGGTCAGGTCAGCGATGCCAGTTCCGCCGGCATCTCGCCGCGCGGACGCAGGTGGTCGTCGACGAAGGCCGGCGTGATCTCTTCGAGCGTGGCGGGGTTCCAGCGCGGGTTGCGGTCCTTGTCGACCAGCACGGCGCGGATGCCTTCGGCGAAATCCTTGTTCGCGCAGAAGCCCAGCGACGCCCAGTACTCGAGGCGGAACACCTCGGCCAGCGACATGCGCGGCACGCGCTGCCAGAGCTCGAAGCTCAGCGCGATGGAGCTCGGCGCGCCCTTGGTGAAGGTCTTTGATGCGGTCTGCAGCCAGGCGTCGTCGCTTTGCACGTTGCGCAGGCGCTTGGCGATGTCGAGCAGGTCGTCGCCGGACATCAGCGCGTTGATCGTGTCGTAGTGCTCGCGCACCTTCGAGGCGGGCATCTCAGCGCCCTCGCCCGCCTGGGCCAGGATGCGCGACAGCGTGGCGCGGTCGGCTTTGGCGTCACCGCCGGCCCACTGCGTGGACGCGATGGCCTCGATCACCGCGCCCTTGCGCTCGTGCTGCACCAGCACGTCGGCCAGGCCGCAGAAGATGGTGTCGTGCGCGTTGATGTTGGCGGCCGTGAGCGCCAGGAACAGGCCGGTGCGGCCCGGCGTGCGGCGCAGGAACCAGCTGCCGCCCACGTCGGGGTACAGGCCGATGTTGATCTCGGGCATGGCGATGCGGCTTTGCAGCGTCATCACGCGGTGCGAGGCACCCGCCAGCAGGCCCACGCCGCCGCCCATCACGATGCCGTGGCCCCAGCACAGGAAGGGCTTGGGGAAGGTGTGGATCAGGTGGTCGAGCTCGTACTCCTCGCGGAAGAAGTCTTCGGCGTAGGTGTTGCGCGCGGGGCCGCAGTCGAGCAGCGTCTGGTACAGCTGGCGCAGGTCGCCGCCGGCGCAGAAGGCTTTTTCGCCCGCCGCGTCGAGCAGCACGCCGACGATGCCGGCGTCGGCCGCCCACTCGCGCAGCTTGGGCGTGAGCAGGCGCACCATGTCCACGGACAGCGCGTTGAGCGAAGCCGGCGCATTGAGCGTGGCCACGGCAAATCGCTGGCCGCCGGCGGTCTTGATTTCGTTGAAGAGAACTACGTTGTCGGTCATTGTTTTCAGGTCCTGGGTGCGGCGGGGTCAGCGGATGTCGCTGTCGCCTTCCAACAATTTTCGCGCAACGATGACGCGCATGATTTCGTTGGTGCCTTCGAGGATCTGGTGCACGCGCGTGTCGCGCACCAGGCGCTCGAGCGGGAACTCGCTCAGGTAGCCGTAGCCGCCGTGCAGTTGCAGCGCGTCGTTGCAGACGTTGAAGCCCGCATCGGTCGCGAAGCGCTTGGCCATCGCGCAATAGGTGCTCGCATCCACATGGCCCGCGTCGAGCTTGCTGGCGGCCAGCCGCACCATCTGCCGCGCGGCCACCAGCTCGGTCGCCATGTCGGCCAGCTTGAACTGCAGCGCCTGGAAGCTCGCGATCGGCTTGCCGAACTGCTGGCGCTCGTGCAGGTAGCGGCGCGCCGCGTCGAGCGCGCCCTGCGCCGCGCCCACCGAGCAGGTCGCGATGTTGATGCGCCCACCGTCCAGGCCCTTCATGGCGATGCGAAAGCCCTCGCCTTCCTTGCCCAGCAGGTTCTGCGCCGGCACGCGCACGTTGTCGAAGTTGATGGTGCGCGTGGGCTGGCTGTTCCAGCCCATCTTGTGCTCCTTCTTGCCGTAGCTCACGCCCGGCGCGTCGGCCGGCACCGCGAAGGCCGAGATGCCGCTGGCGCCCGCCCCGCCCGTGCGCGCCATGAGCACCAGCACGTCGGTCGAGCCGGCGCCGGAGATGAAGGCCTTGTTGCCGTTGATGACGTATTCGGCGCCTTGCAGTTCGGCGCGCGTCTTCAGCGACCCCGCGTCGGAGCCCGCGCCCGGTTCGGTCAGGCAGTACGACGCCAGCTTGCGCCCGCTCGTGAGGTCTTCGCCCCACTGCTGCGCCACGGCATCGGTGGCCCAGGTGCCGAGCATCCACGTCGCCATGTTGTGGATCGTGATGAAGGCGGTGGTCGACGGGTCGACCGCGGCCATTTCCTCGAACACCAGCGCCGAGTCGAGCCGCGGCAGGCCCAGGCCGCCGATGCGCTCGGGCGCGTACAGGCCGCAAAAGCCCAGCTCACCGGCCTTGGCGATGGCCTCGCGCGGAAAGACCGCCTCGGCGTCCCACTGCGCGGCGTGCGGTGCGAACTCGGCCTGCGCGAAATCGCGCGCGGTCTGTGCAAAGGCGTTCTGTTCTTCGGACAGTTCGAAATTCATGGTTGACGACCCTTCCAGAGGTCCAGTTCGGCGGTGCGTTTGCGGGTCGATGTTTCCAGGCACGCGTTGAACACCAGCGGCCAGATCGAGCCGCCTTCGTTCGCCTTCGCGGCCCGCTTGCACCCGGGGTCGCGGCCCTTGAGCCAGGTCCGCTGCTCGGTGCGCAGCACGACGCGCATCTGCGGCGAGAGCGTCTTCATCACCTCGCCGTAGCGGATGTTGAGCTCGGCGTCGGCCGCGCGGAAATCGCGCAGCGCGCAGTCGTTCATCTGCTGCTGGTTGCCGTTGGGATTGCAGTCGACCGGCTCGTCGGAGCCGGCCGCCCGCGCCCCGCCGGCCAGCAGGGCAAGCGCCGCCGCGGCGGCCCAGGCTGCGACGCGAAGCCCCTGCCTCACTTGAGGCTGATGGTGGTGTTGACGCCCTGGCTCACGGTGCTGTCGTCGAACCAGCGTGCCGTCACGGTCTTGGTCTGCGTGTAGAACATGATGACCTGCTTGCCGTACGGGCCCAGGTCGCCGAGCTTGGAGGCGCGCGAACCGGTGAACGAGAACATCGGGACCGGCACCGGGATCGGCACGTTGATGCCGACCTGGCCGACGTCGATGTCTTCCTGGAAGCGGCGCGCCGCGGCGCCCGACTGCGTGAAGATCGCAGTGCCGTTGCCGTTCGGGTTGCTGTTGATCAGGTCGATGGCTTCGTCGATGGTCTCGGCGTCGGCGATGCACAGCACGGGGCCGAACACTTCCTGTTCGTAGATCGTCATGCCGGGCTTCACGCCGGTGAAGATCGTCGGGCCGACGAAGTTGCCCTTCTCGTAGCCGGGCACCGTCGGCTTGCGGCCGTCGAGCACCAGCTTGGCGCCATCGGCTTCGCCGCGTTCGATGAGGCTGTTCACGCGGTCGTAGGCGGCGCACGAGACCAGCGGGCCCACGTCCACGCCCTTTTCAGTGCCCGCGCCGATCTTCAGCGTCTTGGCCTTCTCGATGAGCTCGGGCACCCAGTTGCGCGCCTCGCCCACCAGCACCGCGACCGACACGGCCATGCAGCGCTGACCGGCGGCACCGAAGCTCGCGCCAGCCAGTGCGTTGAGCGTCTGCTCCTTGTTGGCGTCGGGCATCACGATGGCGTGGTTCTTCGCGCCCATCATGCATTGCGCGCGCTTGCCGGCCAGCGTGGCGCGGTTGTAGACGTGCGTGCCGACCTTGGTCGAGCCGACGAAGCTGATCGCCTTGATGTCCTTGTGGTCGCAGATGCCGTTGACGACCGCTTCGCCGCCGTGCACCACGTTCAGCACGCCGGGCGGCACGCCGGCTTCGAGCGCCAGTTCGCACAGGCGCATCGTGACCATCGGGTCTTGCTCGGAGGGCTTGAGCACGAAGGTGTTGCCGGTGACGATGGCCATCGGGAACATCCACAGCGGGATCATGGCCGGGAAGTTGAACGGCGTGATGCCGGCGCACACGCCCAGCGGCTGCAGCAGCGTGTAGGTGTCGACGCCGTTGGCCACGTTGTTGGCCAGCTCGCCCAGTTGCAGGTTGCCGATGTTCGAGGCGTGCTCGACCACTTCGAGGCCGCGGAACACGTCGCCTTCGGCGTCGGGCAGGGTCTTGCCCTGTTCGGCCGTGAGAATCGCGGCGAGTTCGCCCATGTTCTCGCGGATGAGCTGCTGCAGCTTCAGGAAGATGCGGGCACGCGCGCCCAGGGGCGTCTTGCGCCAGGTCTTGAAGGCTTCCTTGGCGGAGGCCACGGCGGCGTCGAGTTCGGCCTGGGTGGCGAACGGCACGCGGGCCAGCACCTGCTGCGTGGCCGGGTTGACGACGTCGCGCCATTCGGTGGTCTTCGATTCGACGAACTTGCCGCCGATGAGCAGCTTGACGGTGGCGACCTGCGTCGAGGGGGTGGTGGTGGCGTCCATGGGGGTTTGTCTCCTGTGAATACGGGACCGGTTCGAACCGGTGCAGCCTGCATCCTAGCTTTGCAGATTTGCCATGACAATAGACAAATATGCGTCATCGCTTTGCAAAAATGCAAAGCACCGCACGCCACCCCGCACGAGGCCGCACGCACATGGACTGGGACAACCTGCGCTACTTTCTCGAACTCGCCCGCTCGGGCACGCTGATGAGCGCGGCGCGCCGGCTGGAGGTCGACCACACCACCGTCGCGCGGCGCATCCAGGCGCTCGAAAAGGAGGTGGGCGCGCCCCTCTTTTCGCGCGAGGCCGGCGGCCACCGGCTCACCGAGGCGGGTCGCCGGTTGCAGCCCCAGGTCGAGGCGATGGAAAGCGCCTTCCAGGCCGTGGAGAGCACTGCGCCGGCCTCGCAGGAAGGCCTGTCGGGGCTGGTGCGCATCGGTGCCACCGAGGGCTTCGGCACCGTGGTGCTGGCGCCGCAGCTGGCGCTGTTCGCGGTGCAGCACCCCAAGCTCACCATCGACCTGCTCGCGATGCCGCGGCTGGTACACCTGTCGCGGCGCGAGGCCGACATCGTGATCTCGCTCGAACGGCCGGCGCGCGGGCCGGTGGTGGTGACCAAGCTCACCGACTACACGCTGCGCCTGTACGCCTCGAAGCAGTACCTGGCCGCACACAAGCCCATCAAGACGCGCGAAGACCTGCGCGGCCACACCTTCATCAGCTACGTGGACGACCTGCTGTTCAGCAAGGAGCTGCAGTACCTGGACGAACTGCACCGCCCCGACAGCTTTGCGCTGCGCAGCACCAGCGTGCTGGCGCAGCACCGGGCGGTGGCGGCGGGTGCGGGGATCGCGGTGCTGCCGGCGTTCATCGCGCAGGACGACCGCGCGCTCAAGCCGGTGCTGCCGGACGCGGCGAACTTCACGCGGACCTTCTGGATGTCGATGCCGGCGGAGACCAAGCATTTGGCGCGCATGCAGACGGTGTGGGAATTTCTGCGCGCGACGGCCACGGCGCAACAGCAAGTCCTGCTACCTGACAGCACGGCGAACACGAAGTGACCGATTCGCGATTGAAGAAGCAACCGTCAAGGAGTTCTTGACGGTTCAAGTTCGCACTCTCAGGAAAACAGGCGCTTCAGGAATCCAGGCTTGGCCGTCGGCGCCGGCGCCGCCGCCTTTTCGAGCAGCTCGATCAGCCCTTCCACGCGCGGCTTCTTGAGCCGGCGCGCGTAGTCGAGGTAACTCTCCTCCTCGTCCATCCGGTAGAACTGCGGCGGCATTGGCAGTTGGCCCGGCAGCGCCGCCAGCAGCACGCGCAGCGCGTCGAGTTGGTTCATGCGGATGGCGCTCATGATCGCGGTCTCGCCGAGCGAGGGGATGATCTCGTTGGGCTGTGCGAGTCCGCCGGCGAGCAGGGGCTGGATCGCCGCCGCATCGCCCTGGACCGCCGCCGCGCCCAACGCCTCGAGCGCCGCCAGTTTCTCGGGCGAAAGGCTGGCCACATAGGCGTCGCTGCGCTTGTCGTCCTCGTCGCGCGCGTCGCCGCCCTGCATGACCATGAAGTCGGTCACGAGCGCCACGGGCTCGCCCGCCGCGTCGAGCGCCCAGAAGCTCGGGTAGCTGCCGTCACCCCAGCCGGCGCTGAAGATCAGCACGTTGTTCGCGCTGCCCGCGCCCAGCGGGTAGTGGTCGGCGATGTCGGCCGAGGCAAGGTCGGCGCCGAGCACATCGTCGTAGTAGCTGACGTACTCGGGATTGGTGGCGGACTCGCGCGCCTCGCGCTCGGCCATGGCCTTGGCGCCGTCGGCGTCCATGAAGCAACCGACGCCGGCATCGACCGGGTAGCCGTAGAACTCGTCGCTGCCGAGCTCGTCCTGCGACTGCCCTTCGAGCAGCGCCGCTTCCCAGCGCAGATCGCTTGCCGGCAGGCTGCCTCGCTCACGCAGCCACAGCACGGCCAGCGCATGACGGCCGCCGCCTTGCAGCACCTCGACGGGGAATGCGCCGCGCCCGCTCACGCTGCGAACGAAAGGCTCGCGCTCGGGCTGCACCAGCGGATCGCAGGCCACGATGCGGCCGCTCGTGAGGTGCAGGGCACCGCAAGGCTGGCGCTGCAGATGCCGTGCGCGCAGCGCCTCGTCGTCAAGAAAAATGCTCTGGAGGTTGTCGATGTCTAGATAGGCCATGCGCCCAGTTTCTCATTCCCCGGCAACGGCAGGCCACACGGGCGGATGGCTGCCCGGCGGCATCGACGGCCGCGGCCAGGCGGCCGGCGTGCGCGAGAGCTGCGCGCTGTGGCGCACCGCCGCCAGTTCGCCGAAGCCCGAGGCCGAGGTCTCGACGTACGGCGCGACATCGGCCCGCGCGATCGACAGCCCGCCGTCCACACGCCCCAGCCCGCGCAGCCACTGTCCCGTCTGCGCCAGCGACACCTGCACATGCCAGCTGCCGCCCTCCTGCTGCTGCCGCCACAGCGCCGCGGCGGCGCCCAGGGCGATCAGGTAGCCGCTGGCTTCGTCGAGGATCTGCATCGGCATCGGGCGCGGCTTGCCGTCGCCCGCGGCCTCGCCCTCGGCATGGTTGAAGCCCATGGCGGTCTGCACCAGCGAATCGAAGCCGCGCCGATCGGCCCACGGCCCCTGCGTCCCATAGGCCGTGAGCGAGACACAGACGATGCCCGGCCGCTCGCGCGCCAGCGCCTCGGGGCCGAAGCCCAGCGCCGCGATGCCGCCGGGGCGGTAGCCCTGCACGAAGACATGCGCGTCGGCCACGAGGCCGCGCAGCACGGCGCGACCTTCGTCCGTGCACAGGTCCACGTGCGCCGAGAGCTTGCCCCGGCTGGTGTCGGCGATGGATTCGATGTTCGGCAGGTTCGGCGAATTGACCAGCATCACGTCGGCGCCATACGCCGCCAGCGCCCGCCCCCCGACCGGCCCCGCGAGGATGCGTGTGAGGTCGAGCACGCGCAGGCCCTCGAGCGGACGCTGGTCGCCCTGCAGCGGCGGCAGCGCGCGCGGCGGTGCATCGCCGATGCGCTCGATGGTGAAGAGCGGTTGCGCCGCCACCGCCTGCCCGTGCGGCGTGGCGTCCCAGTCGTCGAAGCGGCGCAGCGCAGTAGCGACCAGGCCTTGCGCGGCGGCGGCCGATTCGAAATCGACCGCGCGCCAACCGGCCATCGCGGCCTCGGCGTCGGCGCGCGTGGCGCTGGCCGGGTCCAGCTTCATCAGGCGCAGCGCGCCTTCGCGGTGGTGCTTGAAGTTGGCGTGGATGCGCACCCAGCCGTCGGCGCAGCGGTACACGCCCGAGAAGGTGTCCCACAGATCGGGCACGCGGCCGTCGAGGCTGAACCAGCCCGTGCAGTCGAGCGCGGCGTGCAGCGTGTCGACCGCCACCTCTTGCCGCGCCACGCCGCGCCGGTGTCCCAGCTCGCAGGCCGCGAGCGCGGCGGCGGCGATGCTGGCCTGCGCCGCGAGGCCGACCGCGAAGGACGACGGCAGCACAGGGTCGGCACCCGTGAGCCGCGCAAAAGCCAGCGCCTCGGCGGGCAACCCCGCCAGTTGCCAGAGACCGGCCAGGACTTCTTCACTCGTTGCCATGCGTCGCCCCTTCAGGGAAGGAAAAAAGAAATGAAAAAGGCAGGGTCCGCTTGCGCGGCCCTGCCCTTGTTGCTGTCGTTGCGTTCGCGACCTTGTGCCGATGGCTTACTGGATCAGCTTCGCACCGGTCTTGGCCTGCAGCGCGTCGAAGCTCACGCCCGGCGCCAGCTCGATCACCTTGAGGCCTTCGGGCACGACGTCCATCACGGCCAGGTCGGTGATGATGCGGTCGACCACGCCCACGCCGGTCAGCGGCAGCGTGCATTGCTCGAGGATCTTGAGGTCTTCGGTGCCGTCCTTCTTCTTGGCCACGTGCTCCATCAGCACGATCACGCGCTTCACGCCGGCCACGAGGTCCATGGCGCCGCCCATGCCCTTGACCATCTTGCCGGGGATCATCCAGTTGGCGAGGTCGCCCTTGGCGCTGACCTGCATCGCACCGAGGATCGACAGGTTGATCTTGCCGCCGCGGATCATCGCGAAGCTGTCATGGCTGCCGAAGATGGCCGAGCCGGGCAGCGTGGTGACGGTCTGCTTGCCGGCGTTGATGAGGTCGGCGTCGACGTTGTCTTCGGTCGGGAACGGGCCGATGCCGAGCATGCCGTTTTCGCTTTGCAGCCAGACTTCCTTGGTGCCGGTGTGGTTGGCCACCAGGGTCGGAATGCCGATGCCGAGGTTGACGTAGAAGCCGTCTTCGAGTTCTTGCGCGGCACGGGCCGCCATCTGGTCTTGGGTCCAGGGCATCTCAGGCTCCTTCTTTCTTGTTGACGGCCTTCACGGCCGATTCGCTGCCGGCGGCGGCGGCCTGGGCGATGGCGGTCTGGGCCTCGACCTTGGCGGCGGCGGCATCGACCGAGGCGCTCACGGTGCGCTTCTCGATGCGCTTCTCGGGCGTGGCGTTGAGCACCAGGCGGTGCACGTAGATGCCCGGCAGGTGGATGTCGTCGGGGGCCAGCTCGCCCACTTCGACGATCTTCTCGACCTCGACGATGCAGACCTTGCCGGCCATGGCGGCGGCGGGGTTGAAGTTGCGCGCCGTGAGACGGAAGCGCAGGTTGCCGGCCTTGTCGGCCACGTCGGCCTTGACCAGCGCCACGTCGGGCACCAGCGAGTGCTCCATGACGTAGGTCTCCCCGCCGAACTCGCGCAGTTCCTTGCCTTCGGCCACTTGCGTGCCCACGCCGGTCTTCGTGAAGAAGGCCGGAATGCCCGCGCCGCCGGCGCGCAGCTTCTCGGCCAGCGTGCCCTGGGGCGTGAATTCGAGGGCCAGTTCACCGGCCAGGTACTGGCGCTCGAACTCCTTGTTCTCGCCCACGTACGACGCGATCATCTTCTTGATCTGGCGCGTCTCGAGCAGCTTGCCCAGGCCGAAGCCGTCGACGCCCGCGTTGTTCGAGATGACGGTGAGGTTCTGCACGCCGGAATCCTTCAGCGCGTCGATCAGCGCTTCGGGAATGCCGCACAGGCCGAAGCCGCCGACCGCGAGCGTCTGCCCGTCGGCCACGACCCCCTTGAGTGCCGCGTCTGCGGAGGGATAAATCTTGTTCACTCGGGCTCCTTGATGGGTGGTGGAGAGTGGGTGGGAAAGGCTTCAACGATACTACCTACTCGTATACGTAGTATTTCGTAATGGTGACACCCGATGCCCGAGATCGATTACCGGCTGGCTTTTGAACATGCACCCGTCGGCATGGTGGTCTCGAGCAACCGCACCATCGTCGCCTGCAATCAGCGTGTGTGCGAAATTTTCGGCGCGGAGCCCTCTGCCTTGGTCGGGCATTCGTTCAGCATCCTGTACCCCAGCGTGGCCGAGTTCGAGCGCATCGGCAAGCGCATGGAACCCTTTCTGAACGCCAGCGGCCACTATGCCGACAACCGCATGATGAAGCGCCTGGGCGGGCTGCACGGCGCACTGGCCGGAGAGACTTTCTGGTGCCACGTCACCGGCCACGCGATGAACCGCGCGGCGCCGCACGAGGCCGGCATCTGGACCTTCGAGGACCTGGGCTCGCGCCGCGCGGTGAAGGCCGAGCTCACGCCGCGCGAACGGGAGGTGGCGGCGCAGGTGATGCGCGGGCTGACTTCCAAAGAGATCGGGAAGGCGCTGGGCATCAGCCATCGCACCGTCGAGCTGCATCGGGCGCGGTTGATGCGCAAGTACGCGGCGGCTACGACTGCGGAGCTGGTGCAGAAGTTGATCGCGGGGTGATTCTTTTCAGGGCGCGTGCACAGGCCACCGGGTACTTCCCTCCGCGAATGTCCCCCGGGCTTCGCCCTCCTCCTTGATTTCGCTGCGGGAAGCACCCAGTGTCCTGCGCACACTGAGCGCGGTCGTGGTGCGGGGCGATCAGCCTGCGTCGCGCGACAGCACCATCTCCATGCGGACCAGGTCCCGCAGCGGGATGCCGTTCTGCTTCGTCGCCTTGCCCCAGCGGCGCACGAAGTAGTCGACGTCGACGCCGACGATCCGAAAGCCGAAGCGCTGGTAGAAGGCCAGCTCGCGCAGACTGCTGTTGCCCGTGCCGACTTCGAGCCGGTGCGCGCCGCGCTGCCTGGCAAGAGCTTTCGCCTTCTTCAGCATCGCGGTGCCGATGCCCTGGCCCTTGTGGGCTTCGGCCACGGCAATGTTCATGATCTCCCAGGAGTCGACGCGCGCGGCCATGAGCACCATCTGGCCGACGACCTCGCCGGCCTGTTCCGCCAGCCATTGCTCGCCGCGCAGCAGATACTTTTCGATCTCGGGGCGCGGGCCGTCCGCGTCGAACAGGAGCGTCCAGGGCACCGCATCCGCCGGGGTGGCCCTGCGCATCGTCAAACCCTTCATGTGAGTGTTTCGTTCTTTCCGTTGCATGACCCCATTCTGAGTTCTGGTCAGAAGTTCCCTGCCAAAGCCCCCGGATCGTTGCGAAAACGGAAACGCCGTGTCGACAAAACCCATGCGCCATCGCCGATTGAGAGGCCTATCGTGGAACCCACGCGAACACACCGTTCGCCCCACACAGGAGCAGACACCATGTCCACACCCCTTCATTCGGAAAAGAACCTCCTTCAGCAAACCAGGCTGTCCGTGGCCCAGGCCCGCGCGCTGGCCGGGCACCAGGTGCCCGTGGCGCTCGGCCTCGCGGCGGTGATCCTGTCGGTGCTGGGCGTCAAGCCCTGAACCTGCCCGGGGGCCTTCACTCCGGCTTGATGTCGGCGCCCTTGATCACCTTCGACCAGGCCGCGAGTTCCTGGTCGACAAACCTGCCCAGCGTGGCCGGGTCCATGTAGGTCGCGAAGGCGCCCTGCTCGTCCACCTTCTTGCGGAAGGCCTCGCTCTCGACGATCTTTTTGATCTCGGCGCTGAGCCTGTTGACCACCTCGGGCGGCGTCTTCGCCGGGGCGAACACCGCGAACCACGACTCGACCTCGTAGCCCGGCAACCCGGCCTCGGCCGAGGTCGGCACGTTCGGCATCGACGCGTGCCGCTTGCTGCCGGTGTACGCCAGCGCCTTGATGCGCCCGCCCGCGAAGTGGCCGATGACCGAGGGCGGCGTGGTGATGAAGATGTCGACATTGCCCGCCACCAGGTCGTTGATGGCCGGCCCCGAGCCCTTGTAGGGCACGTGCGTGGCCGGCTGCTTGGTCTGGCGCGACAGCAGTTCGCCCGCGATGTGCTGGATCGAGCCGTTGCCCGACGAGGCGTAGAACAAACCGCCCTCCTTCTTCCTGCCGTACTCGATGAGCTCCTTCATCGAGCTCACCGGCAGCTTGCCGCTCACCGCGACCACGTGCGGCGCGCGCATCACCATCGCCACCGGCACGAAGTCCTTGGTCGGGCTCCAGCGCAGGTTCGGGTACAGCGACGGGTTGCCGACGTGGTAACCCGAGTACTGCAGCAGCAGCGTGTAGCCGTCGGGCGCGGCGCGGGCCACGAACTCGGTGCCGATGTTGCCGCTGGCGCCGGGCTTGTTGTCGACCACGACCGGCTGGCCCAGCGCGCGTTGCAGCGGGTCGGCGACCAGCCGCGCCATGATGTCGGTGGAGCCCGCGGGTGCCGTGGGCACCACGAAGGTCAGGGGTTTGGAAGGCCAGGTGTCGGCGTGCGAGGCGGCAGCGGCCAGCGCGAGGCCGACCGCGAGCAGGCGGTGAGCGGGTTTCATGGGTTTGTCTCCGGTGGTTTCTTGTGGACTGTCTTCGGGCTGTAGGCGTCAGGGCACCAGCTCCGAAATCTCGATGAGATTCAGGTCGGGGTCGCGCACGTAGACCGAGCGGATGCGCGACGTGGCGCCTGTGCGCATCACGGGGCCCTCGAGGATCGGCACGCCCTGCGCTTGCAGTCGCGCAATGACTTCTTCGAGCGGCACGCTGGCGATGAAGCACAGGTCGAGCGAACCGGGCGTGGGCAGCTCGGCCTTGGGCTCGAACTCGTGGCCCTTCACGTGCAGGTTGATCTTCTGGTTGCCGAAGCGAAAGGCCTTGCGGCCGGCGCCGAAGGTTTCCAGCGTCATGCCCATCGTCTCCACGTAGAAGCGCACGCAGGCCTCTTCGTTGGCGGTCGTGAGCACCAGGTGATCCAGGTGGTCGATCATGCGTTCTCCTTTTTGATGGGGCGCGCCTTTGCGCGTTCGACGATGGCGTTGAAATCGGCCGGCGGCGCGTGCCGCGTCAGCCGGTGGCCGGCGCGCGAGACCTGGCCGGGCAACTCGTGCTGCACGAGCGATTCGAGTTCAGCCGCAGCGCCGATCAACCCATCGAGGTCCATGCCGGTGTCGTAGCCCATGCACTGCAGCATGTGGACCACGTCCTCGGTCGCGACATTGCCGGTCGCGCCCGGCGCATAGGGGCAGCCGCCGATGCCGCCGAGCGACATGTCGAGCCGGCGGATGCCCGCCTCGACCGCGGCGATGGTGTTCGCCAGGCCCATGCCGCGCGTGTTGTGGAAATGCGCCGTCCATTCCAATGCCGGATGCCGCGCGCGCACGGCCTCGCACACGGCTTGCGCTTGCGTGGGATAGGCCATGCCGGTGGTGTCGCACAGCGTGAGGCCCTGCACACCCAGCGCCGCGAAGCGGTCGGTCCAGCCGAGCACCGTTGCCAGCGGCACCTCGCCTTCCATCGGGCAGCCGAACACGCAGGAGAGCGACACGTTCACCGGCACCTTCGCCTGCTTCGCCAGCGCGATCACCTCAGCCAGCTGGGCGAAGGACTGCTCGCGCGTCATCCGCAGGTTGCTGAGGTTGTGCGTCTCGCTGACGGACATGACGATGTTGAACTCGTCGATGCGGCTTTCGAGCGCGCGCTCGGCGCCGCGCACATTCGGCATGAGCGCGGTGTAGACCACGCCGGGCCGGCGCGCGATGCGCTGCATCACCTCTTCGCCGTCGCGCAGCGCGGGAATGGCCTGGGCCGAAGTGAACGAGGTGACCTCGATCTTGGCGTAGCCGAGCGTGCCGAGCCGGTCGATCAGCGCGACCTTGTCGTCGGTGGGAATGAAGCGGCTTTCCATCTGGAAGCCATCGCGCGTGGCGACCTCGTTGATGAACAGCCGCGTGCCGTTGCCGGGTTTCATACCGCCTCGCCTTCCACACCACGCAGCGGCCAGCCCGCGCCCTGCAGGTCCGCCGTGTGTTCGCCCAGCCGCGGCGCCGCATGCACGATGCGCCCCGGCGTGGCGCTGAGCTTGGGCACCACGCCCGGCACCCTGAGCAGTGCGCCGTCCGAGCCGCGTGCTTGCACGATCATCTCGCGCGCCAGGTACTGCGGATCGGTCGCGATGTCGGCCACCGTGTAGATGCGCCCCACAGGCACGCCCGCCGCGTCGAGCACGGCCAGCACCTCGTCGCGGCTGCGCTGCAGGGTCCAGGCCTCGATGGCGGCATCGATCTCTTCCACGCGCAGCACGCGGCCGTCGTTGTGCACGAGGCCCGGGTCGTTCTCCAGGTCCGCGCGGTCGATGGCGCGCATCAGCCGGCGGAAGATGCTGTCGCCGTTGCCGGCCACCAGCACGTAGTGGCCGTCGCTGCAGCGGTAGGCGTTGGTCGGCGCGATGCCCGGCAAAGCGCTGCCGGCCCGCTCGCGCACGGCACCGAAGGCGTCGTACTCGGGCAGCAGGCTTTCCATCACGTTGAAGACCGACTCGTACAGCGCCACGTCGATGAACTGGCCCTCGCCGCCGTGCGCCGTGCGGTGGTGCAGCGCCGTGAGCACGCCGATCACGCCATGCAGCGCGGCCAGCGTGTCGCCCAGCGAGACACCCACGCGCACCGGCACCCGGCCGGGCTCGCCGCTGAGGTAGCGCAGCCCGCCCATCGATTCGCCGAGCACGCCGAAGCCCGGCTTGTCGCGGTAGGGGCCGGTCTGCCCGTAGCCCGAGATGCGCAGCATGATGAGCCGCGGGTTCAGCGCATGCAGCTGCTCCCAGCCCAGGCCCCAGCCTTCGAGCGTGCCGGGCTTGAAGTTCTCGATCAGCACGTCGGCTTCGAGCGCCAGCGCGCGCACGGCCTCCTGCCCTTCGGCGCTGCGCAGATCGAGGCACACCGAGCGCTTGTTGCGCGACTGCACCTCCCACCACACCGAGGTGCCGTCACGCAAGAGCCGCCATTTGCGCAGCGGGTCGCCGACGCCGGCGGGCTCGACCTTGATCACGTCGGCGCCGAACTCGGCGAGCGTCTTGCCGGCGAACGGGCCGGCGATGAGCTGGCCGAGCTCCAGCACCTTCAGGCCTTCGAGTGCGTTCATCTTTTCTCTGTCTCCAGGTGGGTTGCCCCGACTCTAGGAACAGATGGCGATGAACGGAATTGCTCGGATGGCAGCAGGCCTTCGCGAAACGCGAAGACCCTGCGGTGCGCCCTACTTTTTCTTCAGCGTGGACGCAGGCCTGGCAACCACCGGCGGCTCGGCCTGCGTCTTCACCCAGCCGCGCAGCATCACGCCCAGGCAGATGCCGGCCGCGAAGATGAGCCAGTACACCCACGAAGGCAGGTTCTCCACCCCGCTGTGCAGGTTCATGCCGAAGGCCGCGCCGACGGCCATGAGCGGAAAGGTCAGTGCAGCGATGGTGTTGAGCTTGTGCTGCGCACGGCTCATCTCGAGGGCCGAGTGCGCCTGCGCCTCGGCGGCGCGTGCGAGCCGGTAGTCGAGCGACATGCGCGTGTCGGCCAGCAGCAGCTCGAAGCCGCGTGCGATTTCCACCGCGAGGTCGCGCTGGTCGATGAGCATCAGGTCGCCCTTCACCGCATCGCGCGCGGCTTGCAGGGTGTCCTGCATGTTCCGCGCGGCGCGGGTGAGCGGGATCAGCGGGCCGAGGATCTGGAACAGGTCTTCCGAGGTCTCGGCGGCCTGGTGGCGGATCTCGAAGGTGCTGAACGCCGCGCGGTAGCTTTCGAGCAGCTTGGCGAGCGCGCGCTCGCCGGGGTTGTTGCCCTTGTGCAGCCACGTGCCGTCGGGCTTGCGCAGGAACACCACGGGCTTGCGCTCGGCGCCGGTGCCCGAGGGCGGCTCGTGCAGGATCACCATCAGGTGCTCCTGCTCATGGATGATGCGCTGCGCGCCGTAGGTGCTGCCTCCCAGCCGCTGCTGCATGGCAGCGGGCAGTTCCCAGTCGTAGTCGATTCGTCTTGGCATCAGGGGGCCTGCAGTTCTTTCCACAAGGTGTCGAATTCGTCCGCGAAGCGGCGCACCAGCGGCGGGTCGTTGCTCAGCACCAGGTTCTCCTCGTTGTACTCGCAGGCGCTGCGGGTCCAGTTGTAGCTGCCGTTGAGCAGCCGCGCGCCGTCGAAGATCGCGAACTTGTGGTGCATGTGGGCCTCCGTGCGGTCCACCGCCACCGGAATGCCGGCCGCGCGCAGCTGGCCGACGTCGCTGCCGCGGTCGTATTCCTTGTCGTTGTCGGTGATGAAGCGCACCGTCACGCCGCGCCGGTGCGCCGCCAGCACCTCGGCGGTGATGCGGTCGTCCGAGAGCGTGAACACGCACAGGTCGACCGCGCGCTTCGCCGTTCGCAGTTGCTGATTGATCGCCTGCAGGCAGGCCGTGCCGGGGCTGAAGTAGGCCTGCGATCGCACCGTGACGCTGTCGGGTGAACGGCCGGTGTCGATCGCGCGCACCACGCCTTCGAGCCACTTGAGCAGCGACAGCTGCTCGGGGTCGGCGGTGCGCGAACGCACGAGGTCGAAGGCGCGGTTGCGCAGCTGGCGCAGGCCGTCTTCGGGGGGCGAGGCCTCGCGCAGAGTGTGGACCAGCACGCGGCGCTCGTCGTCGCTCAGGCGCGTGTCGGCCAGGGTGGCGTCGAGTTGGGCCAGCAGTTCGGGCAATGCGGACATCAGTGATCCTTGTCGGCTTTGGGCGGAGATGGTGGCGGTGGCACGCGCTTGGGCGCGGCCCGCGTGGCCTGCACCTCGGCCGCGAGGCGCTCCATGTCCTGCTTGATCGAGCGGTCGAGTTCGAGCCGGCGCTCGGTGGCGGTCACCAGCGGCAGGATCAGCTCGCGGTAGGTCACGGCGATCTGCAGCATGGCATCGGCCAGGCGCTGGCTCTCGTTCGGCCCCTCGGCGACAGGCTTGGGCTCGGGCTTGAGTGCATCGACCGCGCGCGCCACGTCGAGCATGCTGCTCGCGATGCGCTGGCTGCCGTCCACGTCCGCGCCGCCGAGCTTGCGCTGACGCACGAACTCGTCGCAGATGGCGGTCCAGCGTGCGCTCTCCTCGGCCGTGGGGCTGCCGAGCAGTTGCGCCAGGCGCAGCAGGTTTTCTTCCGCGCCGGTGGTCAGCGTCTGGGCTTCGCCGCGGTAGTGGTCGCGCAGCAATGCGTCGAGTTCGTCGTCGCGCATCAGCGGCGTGATCTTGCCCGCGAGCTTGGTCATGTTGCGGTAGCTGCCCTGCAACTTGAACGGCGGCGCGGTGCGGTAGTTCTCCTGCTGCGCAGCCGAGGCGATGTAGGCCAGGTTGACCTTCAGCAACAGGTCGCGCGCCCGGAACAACCGCTGCAGCAGCGCCTTGATCTCTTCCAGCTCCACCGAGCTGTACGCGTGCGACAGCGCGCTGCTCGGCACGTCGTGGCCCTGCGCCATCTTCACCAGCAGCTGCACGTCCTTCGGGTCCCGCGAGGCCAGCGGCATCAGCGTGGGGTTGGAAGTCAGGCTGTTCTCGATGTACGAGAGTGCGAACGCCGCCTCGCGGCCCGAGAGCACGTCACCCAGGTTGTAGATGTCGGCGCGGTTGGCCAGCATGTCCGGGATCTTGAACACGTCGCCCGACTCGGTGTAGGGGTTACCCGCCATCACGATCGCGAAGCGCTTGCCGCGCATGTCGTAGCTGCGCGGCTCGCCGTTCCACACGCCCTCGATGCGGCGCGTGCCGTCGGCCAGCGCGATGAACTTCTGCAAGAACTCGGGGCTGGTGTGCTGGATGTCGTCCAGGTACAGCATCACGTTGCTGCCCATGGCCAGGCCCAGGTTGAGCTTTTCCAACTCCTGCCGCGCCGCGCTGTTGGGCGCGTTCGCCGGGTCGATGGCCGTCACGCCGTGGCCCAGCGCCGGGCAATTGATGCGCACGAAGATGAGGCCGAGGCGGTCGGCCACGTACTCCATGAGCGTGGTCTTGCCGTAGCCGGGCGGCGAGATCAGCAGCAACAGGCCCATGCGGTCGGTGCGGCTGCCCTCGCCCGCCGAGCCGATCTGCTTGGCGAGGTTATCGCCGATGATGGGCAGGTACAGCTCGTCGATCAGCTGGTTGCGCACGAAGGTCGACAGCGGCTTGGCCTGGAACTGGCTCAGCTTGAGCCGCGCCTTCTCGCGCTCGAGCAACTCGTGGCGCAGGCTGTGCAGCGCCTCGTAGCCCGGCACGGCGTGCATCGTGTGGAACAGGAAGCGGCGCCAGAAGTCGTTGAGGTTCAGCGTCAGGCGCCCCTCGACCACGCGCGGGTGCTCGCCGCGCAGGCCTTCGACGGTGCGGTCGAGCGCCGCGTTGACGCGGGTGCGCTGCAACGGCATCGCCAGCACGCTGGCCGCGTCGTCGGTCCAGTCGACCGATTGCGGCGCCTGGTGCGTCGCGTAGGCGCCCACCCAGTCGCGCGCCAGGCGCCAGCGCTCGGCCGGCGGTGCGGCGTCGAGGTCGTGCTGCCACGCATCGCGCCGGCCGCCGCGCTCCAGCTCGCGCAGCAACGCCGCCGCGAGGTCCTCGCCCGCGCCCGACACGGCCCAGGTCTCGCCGCCATGCGGACCGGCGAGTTCGCGCACGAGGTACGCGGCGGCCTGGTCGCACAGGGTGTTCACGCGGCCGTCGTGCGCGTCGCGTGTTTCGTCGTTTGCGGTGTCGGCCACCGGCAGCAGGTCGGGCACCACGTCGCGAGCGAAGTGATTCAAGGCACGCGTGATGTCGGCTTCGAGCTGCTCCAGCGCATCTCGCCGGCCGAACAGCGCCAGCATCTGCATCGCGGCACGCGCGCGGCGCAGCATCGATTCGCGGTGCGCGATCAGGTGGCCGTGCTGCCAGTAGAGCAAGGCCAGCGCGCGTTCGGTCGGGCCCCAGGCGAGCAGGCCCGCCTGGTCCTGCATGCCGACGAGCGCGCCCAGCAGGCGCATCGCGTCGTCGTCATGGATGCCCTTCTGGTAGCCCTCCTGGTAGCGCGCCGCAGCGAAGCGGCGAACCATGTCGAGCAGCTGCGGATGCAGCGGGTCTTCGGCCAGCTGCGTGAGCACCTCGGCCCACGTGCGCTCGGCCTTGCCGTCGAGCAGCGCCTCCAGCAATCGGCCGGCGAGGTATTCGGCGCGCGACAGTTCGGGCGTCTCGGACACCAGCGACTGGTTCCAGTAGCGTTGCAGCGGCAGCAGTCGGGGCTCATCGACCGGGCTCTGGTAGTCGGTGCCCGTCACCTGGTAGGCCATGCCCTCGTCGCGGGCGACCAGTGTCAGGTCGACCGGCTGGCGGTGCACGGTGAAGGCGTGGCGGCCCAGACGCAGCGTGTCGCCGCCCTCGCTCACCAGCTCGCGCTTGTCGCGGATGGAACGCAGCGCCTGGTCGCGCGCAGTCTTCAGGCGCGTGTCGAGCTCGTCGGCCGGCACCGCGGCGCCCAGCGTGCGCAGGTCGGCGATCAGCGTGTGCAGCTTGCCGATCATCGGGTCGGCCGCGAAGTAGCTGTGCACCTGCGTCAGGTCGCCGAACTGCGCGATGCGACGCGGAATGCCGTCGAGGATGCGCCCCGCCGCGTCGACCACGCCCTGCGCGCGGCGCTGGCGGGCGTCGACCAGGCTCTGGCGGCGCGCGGACAGTGCCTCGTACACGGTCTCGCGCTTCTCGGCGATGTCGGCCAGGAATTCTTCCTGCTCGGCGAAACGCCCTTCGATCTCTTCGAGCTGGGCCAGCAGGCGCGTGAGCGCGTCGTCGCACTTCTCGGGCGTGTCGGCGAACTCCAGCGCGTTCTCGACCGCCTGGCTGAAGAGCTTGAACTGCGCGCCGAACTCCGCGCGCGCCTCGGTGGCGCCCAGCGACTTGCGCCGCGCGCGCGCATCGGCGCGCATGCGGTTGATGTCGGCGTAGATCAGCGAGATGCGGTCGAGGATCGACGTGCGGATCACCGCATCTCCGCCCGGCAGGCTGCCCAGCTGCTCGGTCAGCAGGTCGAGCCCGGCGGCCTGCTCGTCGAGCGTGGCGAGCATCTGTCCAAGCGCGGGCGAGGTGGCGAGGTTGGGCAGTTCGAGCGCGAGCTTGTCCAGCGCCTGGCGCTGGCCGTGGAAGGCCGTGTCGGCCGCCAGGAACTGCATCGCGCGCTCGCCGATGCGCTGCTGCTCGACTTCGAGCGCGGCGTCCATCGCGGCGATGCGCGGCAGGTCGGCATAGCGCAGCTCCTTGAGCATCTGCAGCGCGCCGCGCCGCTCGCGCAGCCGGCCCAGCGCCTTCACGAAATCGTCGGGCGCGCGCCAGAGGGTGCTGGCAATGTCGACCAGCAGCGCATGCTGCTCGTCTTCCGCGCGGGCCAACGCACGCGCGGTTTCGCGGCGGATGGTGTCGACCTTTTCGAACTCGGCCAGCGTGCTGCGCGCCACCTCGGCGATGCTGCGCAGCTCGCCCATGAGGCCGGTGGCCTCGGGCGCGTCGAGCCAGAAGTAGGCGTCGCTCACGCGGGTGCACTGGCGGATCAGGTCTTCATAGGCGGCGCGCGTGGGCGCCTGCTCGCGCACCGCGCGGGCGATGCCCATGAGGTCGCTCACCCCGCGCACCAGTTCGGCGTTGCCGATCTTGCCGAAGAAGCCGGTGGCGGGCGGCTGCGCGCTCACGTGCTCTTCGCTGGCGAAGGGCGTCTGCCACAGCTGCATCGGGTGCACGCGCGTGGGCTCGACGTCGTCGCCGTTGAACACCAGCATGCGGCCGTCGGCAAAGCGCGCGTAGCCGTTGGCGATGATCGGCGTGGCGAGCTTCTTGTCGATCAGGTTGTAGTTGAACAGCGCATAGCGCCCGGGCTTCGGGTCGTAGAACACATAGGCCACGTCTTCGCCGTTGGGCGAGCGCAGCATGCGCTTGAAGCGCAGGTTCTCCACCACCTCGGCCGGCAGGTCGAATCGCTTGTACTCCCCCGACTGCAGGTAGTAGCCGCCCGGGAAAATGATGCCGTGGTCTTCGGGCAGCTGCACGCAGGAACCGCCGATGGCGTCAATGCGCTCGACCTGCTGCGTGCGGATGTTGAACACCAGGTAGCGCGTGACCTGCTCGCGGTAGGGCTTCACGCGCAGCAGGATCAGCATGCCCAGCTTGGCCCAGGCGATCTCCGCGTCGGTGAGCGACTGGCTCTTGTCCTCCACCGGCTCGCTGTAGATGCCCAGCCCGGTCTCGGTGTTGTTCTCGATCTTGACCGTGAGGTCGCCGCCCAGTGTCTCGACGAACACGGTGTCGAGCACGTTCACGTGCGGATGCTTGCCGCCCACGTGGTCTTCGCGCGTGGCCACGGTCCACTCGAAATCGTGGCTGGCGGGCAAGGCGATGTCGCGCTCGCCGCGGTTGTCGATGTAGTTGATGTTGCCGTTGCGCTCGATGGCCCAGCGGAACACGCGCACGTCGTGCAGCTGCTGGCCGATCTGGAACGAGGCGAGCAGCTTGTCCTGCGTGACGCGCAGCTGCAGCAGCGTGGCCTGCTTGTAGTAGGCGTAGAGCTCGCGGAAGTCGGAGGCGAAGCGCGCGTCTTCCAGGAAGGTGCCGGCCAGCGGCACGGGCTGCAGCTCGTCGTTCTCGGTGGCGGCTTCGCCCGGCGATGCGAGCCGGTACAGGCCGAACACGTCGCCCACGGCCGTTTCCTTGCGCAGGCCGATGAAGACGTTGTAGCCGAACAGCAGCAGGTCGCCGATGCGCACGATGTCGCGCGCCACGGCGTTGTTCTCGGTGCGCGCGCGGGTGCGCAGAATCAGCGCCTGGTCGGAGCGGCCGAACTCGGCCAACCGCTGCTCGTTGAGCGCCTGCGTCTTCTTCAGCAGGCCCTCGCCCTGGGTTTCGAGCCGCTTCTTCAGCAGGTCGTAGCTGCCGCTGCCGGAGACCAGTGCTTCGGTGGGGTCGATGGGGGCCTGGGCGCTGGGCGGCGCTGCGGTGTCGTCAGTGGGTTGCATGGATCGGCGCGGTCAGTCCGCGCGCAGCAGTGCGAGCAATTCGTCGCGGTGAGGCTGGGTGTCGAGCCAGGCGCGGATGCGGTCCAGCTCGTCGATGCAGTCGTCGCCGTAGCGGCGGCGCAGCGCGGCCAGGCGCGCCTCGCGCACCTCCTCGGTCTGCAGCCGGCGCTGCCAGCCGTCGGACAGCAGCTCGTCGAGCCGGCCGGCCAGGCCGCGGCTCACGAGGGCGCGCCACTCGCCCTGGTCGAACCAGAGGTTCTGGCAGGCCACGCAGCGGTCGATGCGGAAGTCGGGCCCGGCGCTCACGCGCAGGCGCTGCATCAGGCGCTCGCACTCGGGGCAGTGGCGCACGGCGGCGACGTCGAACACCTCGATCACCTCGTCGTCGACCTCATGCGGCACGCGCTTCGGATCGGCGGCCTTCCAGCTGCGCCAGTCGTCCATGTCCATCACCATGCCGTGGCAGTCGCCGCACTGCACGCCGAGCAGGGCCTCGGCGAGCGCGACAGGCTGCATCGCGGCATGGGTGGCGCAACTGCACTTCAGGTTCGGGTTCATCGCGCGCCCCCGGCTCAGTTGCGGAAGGAGGAGATCAGGTTCTGCAGCGCCGACTTCTGGCTTTCGGTGCCGTCGTTGGCGATCTTGCTCATCAGCGAGGCGACGCTGAGGTTCTGAATTTCGCCCGACGAGTTGCCCAGCGCGCCGACGATGTCGCGCAGGTCCTTCACCACGTCGCGCTCGCCCGAGAGCTGTTCCTTGAAGGCGACCTGCACCGCCTGGCTCTTGGAGATGACGCCGTCGATACCCTTGCCCACGGAGAGCGAGCGCACGAAGCTGTCGAAGTAGTCGCCCGAGCCGCCCACGATGTCGATCTTGGCGTTGGCGAGCGCGGTGCCCAGCACGTCGGCCTGTTCCTTGGCGATGGAGGTCTGCGCGTCGATGCCCTTCATGGTTTCGATGTGCGACTTTTCCAGGCGCATGCGGAACTCTTCGTGGTCGCGGGTTTCGGGGCTCATGGACTTCATGGCCTCGAACTTCTCGTGCAGGCCCTTGGCCTCGGCGTTGAAGCGCGCTTCGATCACCTGCGCGTCGGCCTGGCCCGACTTGAGCGTGGCTTCGGCGTCGGCCGTGCGCACGTTGACTTCGGCGAGGCCGAGCTTTTCCTTGCCCGAGGCTTCGGCCTCGAACTTGGCACGCATGCCGGCCGCTTCGGCCTGCGAGCGGGCCTCGATGACCTGCGCATCGGCCTGGCCGGCCTTGAGGATCGCGTCGGCATCGGCCTGGCGCACATGCACGTCGGCCAGGCCCAGCTTTTCCTTGCCCGAAGCCTCGGCTTCGAAGCTTGCGAGCTTGGCCTGGGCCGTGGCAATTTCGACCTTGGCGGCGGCCAGGCCCGGTGCGGCGGAAATGGCTTCCACGCCCTCGGCTTCGCGCTTCTTCGATTCGGCGTCGCGCTCGGCCACCTTGAGCTTGGCGTCGGCCAGCGTGAGTTCTTCGGCGGCCTTGTGGCGGGCGCGCTTTTCTTGCGTTTCGGCGGCCTTCACGTCCAGCACCATCTTCTCTTCGGCCTGGCCCTCGGCCATGATCACGACCGACTTCTTGGTGCGCTCGGCCTCGGCGACCACGCGCAGTTCCTTGATGGCTTCTTCCTGCTCGGCCACGGTGCGCTCGACCACGATGCGCTCGCGGATCACGTCGGCAATGGCCTTCTTCTGTACTTCGACGGCCTTGTCCTTCTCGATGCGCTGCAGGGTCACTTCCTTCTCGCGATCGACGATCTCGAGGTCGCGGGCACGCGTGACCTTTTCTTCCTCGATGGCCACCGCGCGCTTGCGGTTGTTCTCGGCCACTTCCTTTTCGCGCTGCACGTTCTCCTGCTGCACCGAGACCGACTGCTCGGCCATGAGGCGCGCGGTTTCGGACTTGGTGCGCTCTTCGGACTGGATCTTGGAGGTCTCGGCTTCTTCGCGGGCGCGCACGCTGGCAATCTCGCGCTGCTGACGCGCGGTGGCGTCGGCCTGCTGGCGCTCGAGCTCGAGCAGTGCTTCTTGCGTCTCGACGTTCTTCTTCTTGATCTGCATTTCCTCGTTGCGGCGCAGCTCGTTGGTGCGCACGTGCTCGACCGCCGTCAGCTCGGTGATCTTCTTGATGCCCTGCGCATCGAGGATGTTGTTGGCGTCCAGCTCGGACAGCGGCGTCTGCTCGAGGTAGTCGATGGCGGCATCTTCGAGCACGTAGCCCGAGAGGTCGTTGCCGATCTGGCTGATGATCTCGTCGCGGAAGCCGTCGCGCGCCTGGTACAGGTCGACGAAGTCCATCGACTTGCCCACCGTCTTGAGCGCTTCGGAGAACTTGGCCGAGAACAGCTCTTCGAGCGTCTCGTGGTTCGAGGCCCGTGCGCAGCCGATGCCCTGCGCCACCTTCAGCACGTCGTCGGCGGTCTTGTTGACGCGCACGAAGAACTTCACCTTGATGTCCGCGCGGATGTTGTCGCGGCAGATGAGGCCTTCGTTGCCCGAGCGGTCGATCTCGATGGTCTTGACCGAGATGTCCATCAGCTCGGCCTTGTGGATGATCGGGTAGACCATGCGGCCGGTGAAGGTCACCTCGGGCTCGGCGCGCAGCGTGTTCACGATGAGTGCGTGGCCCTGTTCGATCTTGCGATAGAACTTGGCGAACATCGCGAACAGGCCGAGGATGACGACGGCCAGTATGACCACGGCGAAGATGATGGGCTCCATTTTTTCTCCAGATGCTTTAAGAGCGAGCGAACGAACTTGGGTGAGGGATGCGCGCGGGCAGAAGGTGTGAGTGAATCCGGCGTGGCCGATGAACGGACATGGCGGGTTCGTTCACGCCTTCTCAGACGATGTCTTCGTGCGCCGCGATGAGGTAGCGCGCGGCCACCTCGTCGTATTCGAGGATGAGCGCGTGCGAGCCGCGCTTGAGGGCGTTGGGCGTGGGCGCCCAGACGCGGATGTTGAGACTGGCGCCGCGGCGCGCCACTTCGGCGCGGCCGTCCTTCTCGTTCACCACGCCGGTGACGACGCGGCAGACCTGGCCTACCAGCGCCGCATTGCTCACGGCCGTGTGGCTCACGAAGAGGCCCTTGAGCGGGCGGATGGCCACCGCCGTCACCGGGATGGCAAGGGCTGCACTGGCCACCAGCAGCACCGTGCCGGCCACCAGCTTGAGCACCATCGTCGGCACCAGCGGCAGCAGCCACTCGCCGCCCAGGCACGAGAGCGTCCAGGCCACGAGCACCAGCAGGCTCACGGCCACCGAGAACGGCACGCCGTTCAGGCCGAAGGCGACCACGTAGCTCGCGATCTGGCCCATGTCGCTGGTGTCGCCGTCGGCATGCGTCTGCAGGTCGACGTCGATCCCGCTGCTCTCGAAGTCGACCATGCCGACCACCGCGAGCACCCAATAGATCACCACGACGCCGAGCAGCACCGTGTAGATCGCGGTGGGGTACCCCGTCACCGCTCCCATGAAATCGCCCATTGATCCTCCCGCGTGCGGGTTGGTTGTTGTTCTCTTTTCTTCTTACCTGCCGCCCGGCTTCCTCGTGCCGGTGTTCTTCTTGTTCGCCTTGCCTGCAAAGGCAATCAGTTCGCGCGTGGCCCTCTCCTTGATGGCCAGGCGGTCGTCAGGTGACAGACCATACCGCGCCGCCAGAAACTCGTAGTCGGCCGTGTTCAACGACACCGTGAGGCGCGGCCGCTTCGGTTTCGAGGTGGTCGCCAGGCCCAGCACCTGCCGGATCTGGTCGGGCGTGGACACATGCTGCTCGAAGGCCGCGGTGCGCACGGCCTCGAGCACGGCTTCTTCCACGTCGAAGGCCACCTGGACCGCGCGGATCGCCTCGTCCGAGCCTTGCCAGCGTACCGGCTTGACCCGCACCATCGTCACTCCTGAACCGGCTTGGACGGTTCGGACGGCTTGGCCTGCCGGGCGCGGATGCGCTCCATCACCTTGCCGGTGCGGTCGGCATCGTTGCCGATGCCCGCCGCGGCCAGCTTCTTCTCGAGCGCGCTGTGGCCGAACTCGTCCTCGAGCTGCTGGCCCGCCGTCATGCGGTCGGACAGGTCTTCGTGGCGCGAGCGGATGCGCTCCAGCGACTCGCGCGCACTGGCCAGGCGCGAGCCGCCGCTGCCGATGTTCTCGGAGATCGACTGGGTGGCGCGGTAGACGCTCTCGGTGGTCTTGGCGATGCCGATCTCGCGCTCGTGCTCGCGGATGCGCGCCTCGGCCGACTTGATCAGGTCCTTGAGCCGCGACACCTGCAGCGCATAAGAAGCGTGGGCCTTGGCCTGCTCCTCGAGCTCCTGCTCAAGCGTGCCGACCTTGGCCGCCACGTCGAGCGCCAGGCCTTCCTGGGTCTTGTTGAGCGCTTCGAGCGCCAGGCCTTCGTAGCGCGCGACCTCGCCCTTCAGGCGTTCGATTTCGCGGGCCGACTGCATCTCCTTGGCCATCACGCCCGTGAGGTCGCCCTTGGCCTTCTCGATGCTGTGCTTGGCGTCGATGATTTCCTGCTCGTAGATGCGCGTGGCGTTGCTGTCGATCACGCTCTCGCCGATTTCGCGGGCGCTGCCGCGCAGCAAGGTGACCAGCTTCTTGATGACTGTCATGATGATCTCCGCTTAATTCAGGAATTCGGACAAGGCGTCGAGCGCATCGAGCGCGTTGTCGCTGAGCACGGCCACTTCGCGTGCGATGTCTTCCACGCTCGCGTTGCGCCCCAGCGCCCCCGTGAGCACGTAGCGGCCACCGACGCGTCCGAAGGACGACAGCGGCACCGACGGGTTGAGGTCGAGCAGCGATTCGAGCAGCTCGGTGCGCCGCGCGGGCTTCACGTCTTCCTCGGTCCAGAGGTAGCAGATGCAGATGATCTGCATGTCGGAGCTGGTGACGAAGATCGGCAGCTCGTCACGCCCTTCGATGCTCACCTGCACCACCGGCGTACTGCCCGGAATCGGCTGCAGCTGAACAGACAGCCCGCCCATCGCGGCACCGGCCAGCACATCGAGGCCTTCGAGTTGATCCAGCAGTGATTGCATACCTCTCCTTTGGGTTGTCTACCGTGGGAAGCGCGCGATGCTTCGATGGATTCACTATAGGTGCAGCGACATAACATGTCAAAAATTCTTTTAACCCGTGCGCATGACTTTCGGCACTGGCGCGCTCTCTAGAATCCGCCGAT
Organism: Variovorax sp. GW821-FHT09D04; assembly: GCF_059416405.1. Taxonomy (NCBI): domain Bacteria; kingdom Pseudomonadati; phylum Pseudomonadota; class Betaproteobacteria; order Burkholderiales; family Comamonadaceae; genus Variovorax; species Variovorax sp. GW821-FHT09D04. The sequence continues at coordinate 270,403 of NZ_JBWKPA010000003.1, read as the reverse complement.
GGCCAGCACCATCAACCCCGCGCGTGTCGATTTCGTGACGCTGCGCCTGTTCTGCGCCGTCGCCCAGTCGGGCAGCATCACCAAGGGTGCGGAGGCGTGTCACCTCGCGCTCTCGGCGGCGAGCCGGCGCCTGTCCGACTTCGAAGCCGCCACCGGCTCCAAGCTGCTCGAACGCAGCGCCCAGGGCATCGCGCTCACACCGGCCGGGCATGTGGCGATGCAGCATGCGATGCGCCTCTTCCAGGGCTTCGAGCAGTTCAGCAACGAGCTGGGCGACTACGCCAGCGGCGTGCGCGGCCATGTGCGGCTGTGGGCCAACATGTCGGCGTTGACGGAGTTCCTGCCGACCACGCTGGCGGCTTTCCTGGGACAGCATCCCGATATCCGCGTCGAGGTCGAGGAACAGCTCAGCGGCGACATCGTGCGCGCGCTGGTCGACGGCCTCGCCGACGTGGGGGTGTTCGCCGAGAACACACCCGCCTACGGCCTCGACGTCGCGCCCTTCCAGACCGACGAGCTCGTGGTGCTGTGCGCCAGGCCGCATCCGCTGGCGCGACTGCGCGCGAAGCAGGTCGATTTCAAGACCTGCCTGGCACACGAATTCGTGGGGCTGAACCGCAGCAGCTCGCTGCTCGAACTGACCTCGCGTGCGGCCGAACAGGCCGGCATTCCGATGCGCCTGCGCGTGCAGGTGCGCAGCTTCGATGCGATGTGCCACATGATCGCGGCCAACCTCGGCATCGGCGTGGTGCCCCTGGCCGCCTGCAAGGCGCAGGTGGCCGCGCTCGACCTGAAGGTGGTGCACCTGAAGGACGCGTGGGCCACGCGGCGCCTGCTGATGGCGACGAAGACGGGCGCGGCGCTGACGCCGGCGACGCAGCTGCTGGTGCGGCAGCTGCTCGCCTCGTCGAACTGACGACCGGCCGGGGCCCTACCTCGCCGCCTCCGCCTCGAGCACCGCCCACTCCGCATCAGTGAACAACCGCGAGCGCGTCAGAAAGCGCACCCCCAGCGGCCCTTCCAGCGAGAACATGCCGCCGCGCCCCGGCACCACGTCGATGATCAGTTGCGTGTGCTGCCAGTACTCGAACTGCGGCCCGCTGATGTAGAACGGCATGCCGCCGATGCGGCCCAGCAGCCGGTCGTAGTCGCCCACGATGAACTCGCCCTGGGCGTAGCACATGGGCGCGCTGCCGTCGCAGCAACCGCCCGACTGATGGAACATCAGCGGGCCGAGCCTGGCGGCGAGGTCGTCGATGAGCGCGAGCGCCGCGTCGGTCGCGGTGACGCGCAGGACCTCGCCGGTCATCAGAAGAAGCCCAGCTTGTTCTCGCTGTAGCTCACGAGCAGGTTCTTGGTCTGCTGGTAGTGGTCGAGCATCATCTTGTGGTTCTCTCGCCCGATGCCCGATTGCTTGTAGCCGCCGAAGGCCGCATGCGCCGGGTACTGGTGGTAGCAGTTGGTCCACACGCGCCCCGCCTGGATGCCGCGGCCCATGCGGAAGGCGCGGTTCATGTCGCGGCTCCACACGCCGGCGCCCAGGCCGTAGAGCGTGTCGTTGGCGATCGACAGCGCTTCTTCCTCGTCCTTGAAGGTGGTGACCGACACCACGGGCCCGAAGATCTCTTCCTGGAAGATGCGCATCTTGTTGTGGCCGCGGAACACGGTCGGCTTCACGTAGTAGCCGTCGGCCAGATCACCGTCGAGCTGCTGGCGCTCGCCGCCGATGAGCACCTGCGCGCCCTCCTGCCGGCCGATGTCCAGGTACGACAGGATTTTTTCCAGCTGTTCGCTCGAAGCCTGCGCGCCGATCATGGTGGCCGCGTCGAGCGGGCTGCCTTGCTTGATCGCGGCCACGCGCTTCAGTGCGCGCTCCATGAAGCGGTCGTAGATCGATTCCTGGATCAGCGCGCGGCTCGGGCAGGTGCAGACCTCGCCCTGGTTCAGCGCAAACATCGTGAAGCCTTCGAGCGCCTTGTCGAAGAAGGCGTCGTCGCGCTCCATCACGTCGGCAAAGAAGATGTTGGGCGACTTGCCGCCCAGCTCCAGCGTCACCGGAATGAGGTTCTGGCTCGCGTACTGCGAGATCAGCCGGCCCGTGGTGGTCTCGCCGGTGAAGGCGATCTTGCCGATGCGGTTGCTCGACGCCAGCGGCTTGCCCGCCTCCACGCCGAAGCCGTTGACGATGTTCAGCACGCCCGGCGGCAGCAGGTCGCCGATGACCTCCATCAGCACCAGGATCGACACTGGCGTCTGCTCGGCGGGCTTGAGCACCACGCAGTTGCCGGCCGCCAGCGCGGGCGCGAGCTTCCACACGGCCATGAGGATCGGGAAGTTCCACGGAATGATCTGGCCGACCACGCCGATGGGCTCGTGAAAGTGGTACGCGAAGGTTTCGTGGTCGATCTCGCTGATGCCGCCCTCCTGCGAGCGGATGCACGAGGCGAAGTAGCGGAAGTGGTCGATGGCCAGCGGCAGGTCGGCGGCCATGGTCTCGCGGATCGGCTTGCCGTTGTCCCAGGTCTCGGCCGCCGCCAGCATGGCCAGGTTTTCCTGCATGCGGTCGGCGATGCGGTTCAGGATGTTGGCGCGCTCGGTGGTCGAGGTGCGGCCCCAGGCGCCCTTGGCCTTGTGGGCGGCGTCGAGCGCGCGCTCGATGTCGGCGGCGCTGGAGCGCGGCACTTCGCAGAAGACCTTGCCGGTGACGGGCGTGATGTTCCCGAAATACTGGTTCTCCACCGGCGCGACCCATTCGCCGCCGATGTAGTTGCCGTAGCGCTTCTTGAAAGGCACTGCGGTACCGAATTTGCCCGGTTCGAGCATGTCCATGGGTTGTCTCCGTTGGGTAAGGTGTGAACGGGCACCGCGACATGCGGCGGCCCGCACAGGCACCGCAAGCGGCATACCCGCGCGGATCGGGACAATCCCCAAGCCCCGCGCCACAGGGGCGCGGCCCGCGCAGAGGGTTTCCATTCGCAATCTGCGACAGATGCGCGCGACGGCGGCGACTACGATGTCGCACAAGGCGAATCGCCGGCAATCCCCGTCCACGGAGTCACGCATGACGAGTGAAGCTTCCGCTCCATCGGTCAGCGTCGCGCAGGCGCGCGAGCTGTTCTTCGCGCAGGGCCGCGACCCGGCGCCGTGGATCGCGCCGCACATCTCGCGCTCGTGGCAGCGCAGCCGGCCGGTCGACCCGCATTGCATCGACCCCACGCCGATGGCGCCGTCGCTGCTGAACGAGCGCCGCGAGCAGGCGATGCGCCTGCTCAGCTGCGCGCAGCCCGAGCTCGACGGGCTCGCCGAGCACGCGGTGGGCAACGGTTGCATCGTCGCGCTGTCGGACGCCAGCGGCCTCATCCTCGAAGAAATCGGCAGCCCCGACTTTCTGCCCAAGGCCCAGCGCGTGGCGCTGCAGCCCGGCGTGGAATGGTCGGAGAGCCACCGCGGCACCAACGCCATCGGCACGGCGCTGGCCGAGCGTGTGGCGCTGATGGTGCTGGGCGGCGAGCACTACCTGGCGCAGAACGGCCGGCTGGGCTGCGCGGCGGCGCCCATCTTCAGCGGACGCGGCGAGCTGGCCGGCGCGCTCGACATCTCGGGCGAGACCGCGCGCGTGAACCACCACGCCCTGGGCCTGGTGCGCATGGCGGCACAACAAGTGGAGCACCGCATGCTGCTGGCCGAGGCCTCGGGCCACGTGCTGCGCTTCCATGCACGGCCGGCGTTGATCGGCACCGCGCGCGAAGGCCTGATGGTGATCGAGGGCGGCCGCATCGTGGCGGCCAACCGCGTGGCGCTCGACCTGTTCGGGCGCTCGTGGGAGGGCCTGCTCGACCTCGACGCCGAAGAATTCCTGGGCGCGCAGTGGCCACGCATGGAGCACCGGCGCAGCCTGCTCACGCTGCCGGGCGGACGGCAGATCGCGACCGTCATGGAGCGCACGGGCACGGCGAACAGCGGCACGGGCCGCTCCGGTGGTGCGCGGCAGGTGATGGCCGCGAACACAGCGCCCGTCGACAACGACGACGTGGTGCGCCCATTGCTGGCGCGCGCCGTGCGCGTGCTCAACGAAGGCGTGCCGGTGCTGGTGAACGGCGAGACCGGCAGCGGCAAGGAGGTGTTCTCGCGCCGCCTGCACGCCGCCAGCCGCCGCAGCGCGGGCCCGTTCGTGGCGGTCGACTGCGCCTCGCTGCCCGAGACGCTGATCGAGGCCGAGCTGTTCGGTTACGAAGAAGGCGCCTTCACCGGCGCGCGCCGCAAGGGCATGCCGGGGCGCATCCGCGAGGCGCACGGCGGGGTGTTGTTTCTGGACGAGATCGCCGAGATCCCGCTCGCGCTGCAGACGCGCCTGCTGCGCGTGCTCGAAGGCCGCGTGGTCACGCCGCTGGGCGGTGGCCAGGGTGTGGCGGTCGATTTCGATTTGATTTGCGCCACGCACGCCGGCCTGCCCGCGCTGGTCGAGGCCGGGCGCTTTCGCGCCGACCTGATGTACCGCGTGGCCGGTTTCACCGTCGCCCTGCCCGCGCTGCACGAACGCGCCGACCGGCGCGCGCTGATCGCGCGGCTATTTCTCGAATCGGGCGGCGCCGCCAAGCACCTGTGCCTGGAGAACGACGCGCTCGAACGCCTGGCCGCCTACCGCTGGCCCGGCAACGTGCGCGAGCTGCGCAGCGTGCTGCGCGCCCTCGTGGCGCTGGCCGACCCGGGCGATGCGGTGACGGCCGATGCGCTGCCCGCGCACCTGCAAGACCCCGCACCCGTTGCCGACTTCAGCGAAGCCACACTGTCGCAACCCAACGCACCCCTGCAGACCATCACGCGCCACGCCATCGACGAAGCGCTGCGCGCCTGCGACCACGACGTGGCGCGCGCGGCCCGCCGGCTCGGCGTTCACCGCAGTACCGTGTACCGCCACCTCGCACGCCAGCGCCCGCCCGCGGGCAACACCAAAGACTGACTTGCCCGCACGCGCGGGACCGGCCAGACTTTGTGCATGGCCCTGCCCCCGCATTCATGACCACCGGCAAATCCGCGCGCAAGCTCTCGGCCGTGCCGTCCACCTTGCGAATTCCGCTGGCCGCGCGGGCTTCGGGCGATGCGCTGTTTCCGCAGATGGCCGTGCGCGACGCCTACGCCGCCGGCATCCTCGAGCAGATCCGCGACGACGACCATGCCCTGCCCGACGACCGCACGACCATCTACGGCATCCTGGCGCGCACGCGGCGCTTTCGCAGCCTGGCGCAGGACTTCCTCAAGCTGCACCCGGGCGCGCGTGTCGTGAACATGGGCTGCGGCCTGAGCCACTACTTCCAATGGCTGGACGACGGCAAGTCGCGCATGACCGACGCCGACCTGCCCGAGGTGCTGGCCCTGCGCCGCGAGCTGCTGCCCGACACGCATCCGCGCCACGACCTGCGCGAACTCGACCTTACGGCGCCCGGCTGGTGGGAGCAGCTCGGCCTGCCGCGCAAGCGCCAGGCGCAGCCGGTCTTCCTGTTCACCGAGGGCGTGCTGATGTACCTCACGCCCGAGCAGGTGAATGCGGTGTTCACCACCTTCGGCGAACGCGCGCCCGCGGGTTCGGTGCTGGCCTTCGATGCGATGTGCTGGCTGGCCGTGGGCCGTGCGCGCCAGCATCCGTCCGTGCGCGCGACCGGCGCGGAGTTCCAGTGGGGCCTGCGCCGGTACGAAGACCTCACGCAGCCCCATCCGCGGCTGCACCTGGACGGTACCTACCGCGTGATGGAAGGCATCGGCTGGCCCTACACGCTGTTCGCGCCGATGGTGCTGTTCTTTCTCGGCGTGCCGATCTACGCGGTGTACGCGCTGAGGGTGAAGGACTAGGACCTCTTCAGGCGAAAGGCACGCTGCGCCACGGGCTGCGCGTGTCGCTCAACAGCAGGCGGTTGGTGCGCAGCAGATGCTCTTCGCGCGCGTCGGAGTACTGCCAGATCAGGCCCGCCGCGATGTACGCGGCGCTCACCTGCGACCAGCTGGCATAGGCCGCGCGCACCTGCGATGCCAGGCCGCCCGCAAAGTCCGCGAACTCCGCGCGTTCGATGTAGCCCAGCTGCACCGCCCAGCGCGACAGGTTGGCCAGGCGCACCGCGTCCCAGGCCACGAGGTTCGTCAGCTGATCCGGCGCCACGCCGAAGTGCTTGCGCAGGACGCCGACCCAGCTCTGACTGCCCGTCATCAGCTGGCTCAGCTCGGCGCTCGAGTGCCCGGTCTGCGCGGACAGCGCCCGCATGTCCAGGTGCTCGCGCGCCTTGATCTGGAAGAACGCGGGAAACCACGCGTCCATGACCAGGCGCAGCACGCCCGGCGTGGATTGCACCGCCGCATCGATTGCACCGATGGCCTTCCAGGCCGGCAGGTACTTCGCGCGCTGCCCTTCCTCGGTCAGCCAGCGCGCGGTCTGCTCGAAGCTCGCGCGGTCGCTCACGTTCCACACCTGCGCGATGCCTTCGCGCAGGGTGTCGTTGTCCTTGCCGGTGAGCACCGCGTTCACGCAATCGCCGTTGAAGGCCGACAGCGGCGTGCTCAGCGTGACCAGCCATTGCTCCTGCGCGGGAAGCGCGGGCGCAGCGGCGTCGAACTTGAGCTTGTCGTTGTCGAGCATCGCGTGCGCGAGCGTGTCCTTGAACCCCATGAAAACTCCTCCGAGATTTGTTGAATGGCGCGCGGGTGGATCGATCAGGCCTTCGATTGCAGGCGCGCGATCTCCTGCTGCAGGAACGCGAGGAAAGGTGCGCGCAGCGATTCCTTCATGTGCGCGGGCAGCGCCATCGGCGGGGTCGAGCCCGTCAGCAGCTGGTCGCCCTTCTCTCCGATCTGCAGCGCACGCACCTCCACCCGCTCCAGCGCGATGCGCAGCGGCGACTCCATCAGGTCCTTGCCGTACAGCGCCTGCGCGGTGAGCGCCACGCCGTAGGGGCCGCCGAACAGCGGAAAGTCGGCCAGCGCGAACTGCAGCGTCTCGCCCGCGGGAATCTGGAACTTGTCCGTCACCTTGCCCAGCTTCTTGGCCAGCTTCGGGTTGGCGGGGTCGAGCAAGGTGTCGACTGCGCCGTGGTCGGCCACCAGCTCGGCCAGCGTCCAGACGCGTTGCTGCGCCTGTCGCTGGCTGCCGTTTTCCGCGTGGTACGCGAGCACCGCCGCGACCGTCGGCGCCAGCAGTTCGCCGCAGCGTTTGAGCAGCACCGGCTCGGGCGCGTCGGCCACGCCGGACCAGTCTTTCCAGGCCTTGAAGCGCGCGAGCAGCATCGAGACGAACGAAGGTGCATCGTCCGCGCGCGCCGGCAAGGCATGGCCCTGCGCCGGTGGCGGTGCGGCCGACAGCACGGTGAAGTCGTCCTGCACGTACACCGCCTGATCGGTCAGCAGCAGCCCTTGCGAGGTGCGCTTGCCGCTGAGCCGGTTCATCGCGTGGTAGCCCAGGAAGAAGAGCGGAATCTCGTCGCCCAGCCACGGCTTGGGCAGGTACATCTGCTCGACCGCCTGCGCGAACACCTGCGGTGCGTCCTCGTGGTCGGGGTGGTCTGCCTGGTCGGGCAGGAAGGAAAAGGCCGACAGGTCGGCATGCAACGGTGCCTGCACCTGTTGCTGCACGCGTGTGCGCAAGGCATCGCCGTGGCGCGCGCGTTCGGGCGGCAACGCGCCCAGGTGATCGGTGAACGACGAAAAAACGAATGACATGCTGAATCTCTCCCTGAAACCGTGGTTGTGAATGGGTAAGCGGCCCGGCATCTGCTTCCGCGGGCCATGCACGGCAGATCGGCCGTGACCGCGGCGTGTCCTGGAAGGACACCGCCGCAACGCCGGCCCAAGGGAAGTGTTCCCCGGCGGCTCACGGACTGGATGATCACGCGCCCCCATGTCAGGAGCGCGGCCATGCTACTGGGAAGCGTCGCCTGGCATTCTGACGAATTCTGCGAGGCCGCGCGATCACGCCATCGGGTCGCTAGCATCACCGCATCTTCAAACCGTGGCCGCACCGCGACACGCCACACACGGGAGTCAAACGAATGGGTACATGGTCGACAGCAGGCTTCGGCAACGACGAGGCACTCGATTGGCTGGCGGAACTGCAGGAAGCCGATGACGCGCTCGCCTTCATCCGCGAGACGCTGGATTCAGGTTCGACCGAAGGCACCGTCGCCGCGGCCGAAGTGCTGGCACTGCTCTCCGGACACGGCAGCGCCGATGCACACCCGGACGCCGTCGACTGGTGCGCCGGCAAGGCCGCGCCGCCCGCCGACCTGCGCAAGGCTGCCGCCGACGCGCTGCAGGCCATCCTCGACGACCCCGACGCGGACGGCCACGACACCTGGGCCGAACTGGGCGAGGACGACGAGGACTACCTTGCGTGGCTGGCCAACCTGAAGAGCTTGCAGGTCCGGCTGCGCGGCTGAACCGCGCTGAACGCGCCCGGCGTTCCGGCCAAAGCGCGCGCCGTGTTACGTAACGAGTGGCGACAGCTGCCCGTTTTGCACCATTGGCCTGACAGGGCCATTTGCACAAAAATCGTTTCGAATCAAAGAGATACGGCGTTTCCGGTCCGTCGTTGACGGCCGAAGTCGAAGGCGGCACGCATGTTGCCCTCTGTAGTCATTTATTTGACGAGGAGGCCGCATGACCACCACCGTATCGCCGATCGCTTCGATCCCCGCCGCCGCCGAAAGCGGCGCCCCCGTGGTGCTTGCACAGGCCAGCGTCACCCCCCTGGGCCCCGTCGGATCGGGCGCCCCCATGGCCGCGCCCGCCGGGCCGACCAGCCTGGGCACCCTGTCCAACGCCACGCCCGGCACGGTCGTCATGCGCGACGGATTTCGCATGCCGGTGGACGGCAACCAGACCCTCATCGCAGGCGACCGCGTGATCGTGCCCGACGGCGGCCAGGCCAACGTGCTCTTCCCCGGCTCGGCCACCAACAAGGCGCCGCTGGCCGGAGTGTTCGCGGGCGGCACCGACGCCACCATCACCTCGACCAAGCTGTCCAGCGGCCTCGAACAGGTGAACGTCGACGTGGCCGCCGGCAACCTCGATGTCACCTCGCCCGACAGCGACGCGGAAGCCGCGGCGCTCGCCGTGAGCAAGAAGACCGCGGCCGGCAGCGGCATCGGCCTGGGTGAATTCGCACTCGGCGCGCTGGGCGCCATCGGCCTGGGCGCCGCGCTGAGCGGCGGTGGTGGCGGCGACGGCGGCGGCTTTCCCCTGTTCGTGTCGGGCATCGGCGACAGCGACGCGGATGCCGATTCGGATGCCGATGCAGACGCCGACGCCGACTCGGATGCAGACGCCGATGCCGATGCCGATTCGGACGCCGACGCGGATTCGGATGCAGACGCCGACGCTGATGCGGACGCCGATTCGGACGCGGATGCCGACGCCGACGCAGACCACCTGCTCGATCCGGGCGACGGCCTCGCCGGGCACCTGCTGGGCGCCCTCGACAACGCGCTCGGCCTGGGCGGCGGTGCGACCAACGTGCGCAGCGCCTCCGGCTCGTCGGGCACGCTGGCCTCGCTGATGCCGGTGGCCGACGGCCTCACCGACCTCGTCGACGACCTGCTCTCGCCGGTGACCGGCGAGGAGTTCAAGCCCAACGATCCCAATGAGTTCGAACCGGTGGACAACGCGGTCGAAAACATTGCCGTTCACGTGGGCGGCGTGCTGACCCCCGTGGTCGACGGCCTGCTCGGCGATGGCCTGACCGACGCCCTCGTCGGCTCGCTGATCGGCCAGGTCGACTACCTGACCGACGCGCTGGGCAATGCGCTGGAGAACGTGCTGGGCAGCGAAGGCCTGCTCGGCGGCATCACCACCCCGCTGGGCCTGGACGGCCTCGTGGACGACCTGCTCGGCACGGACGGCGTCGTCGGCCAGGTGCTCGAGGGGCTGCTGGGTGACGGCAGCCTGCTGGGCAGCGTGCTCGGCGAAGACGGATTGATCGGGCAGTTGCTGGGCGATGACGGGCTGCTCGGCGGCGTGCTGGGCGATGGCGGTTTGCTGGGTGGCTTGCTCGGCGGCGAAGGCGGCCTGCTGGGCGGTGTGCTGGGTGACGACGGCCTGTTGGGCGGTCTGCTCGGTGGCGACGGGGGCCTGCTCGGCGGTGTGCTGGGCGATGACGGCCTGCTGGGTGGTGTCCTCGGCGGTGAAGGAGGCTTGCTTGGCGGCGTGCTGGGTGACAACGGCCTGTTGGGCGGCTTGCTCGGTGGCGATGGGGGTCTGCTCGGCGGTGTACTGGGTGACGACGGCCTGCTGGGCGGTGTCCTCGGTGGCGAAGGTGGCTTGCTCGGGGGTGTCCTGGGCGACGACGGCCTGCTGGGTGGCCTCCTCGGCGGCGAGGGCGGCCTGCTTGGCGGTGTGCTGGGCGACGAAGGCCTGGTCAACGGCCTCCTCGGTGACGAAGGCATCCTGGGCGGCGTGCTCGGCGGCGAGGGCGCCCTGTCCGGCCTGCTCGGTAGCGAAGGCCTCACCGGCGGACTGCTCGGTGGCGACGGGCTCGTGGACAGCCTGCTCGGCCCCGACGGCGCGGTCGGCTCCCTGCTGAGCGCCACCCCGCTGGCCGGCCTGCTCGGCGGCGAAGACGGCTTGCTCAGCGGCCTGCTGGGCGATGACGGGCTCCTGGGTGGCGTCCTCGGTGACGACGGCCTGCTGGGCGGTGTGCTGGGCGACGACGGCATCCTCGGTGCCGAAGGCCCGGTCGGCGGCCTGTTGAATGGCGTCCTTGGCGGCGACGGCGGCGGCTTGCTCGGCGGTGTGCTGGGTGACGATGGTTTGCTGGGCGGCCTGCTCGGCGGTGACGGCGGCCTGCTGGGTGGCTTGCTCGGCGACGACGGTCTTCTGGGCGGTGTCCTCGGCGGCGACGGTGGCCTGCTCGGCGGTGTGCTCGGTGACGACGGCCTGCTGGGTGGTGTCCTCGGTGGTGAGGGAGGCCTGCTAGGCGGCTTGCTGGGTGACGAAGGCCTTCTGGGCAGCCTGCTCGGCGGCGGCGACGGCGGATTGCTTGGCGGCGTGCTGGGTGATGACGGCTTGCTGGGCGGTGTCCTCGGCGGCGACGGTGGTCTGCTCGGTGGATTGCTGGGCGACGACGGCTTGCTGGGTGGCGTCCTCGGCGGTGACGGCGGTCTGCTCGGCGGCGTGCTGGGTGACGACGGCCTGCTGGGCGGTGTCCTCGGCGGCGACGGCGGTCTGCTCGGCGGCGTGTTGGGTGACGACGGCCTGTTGGGCGGTGTCCTCGGCGGTGACGGCGGTTTGCTTGGTGGCGTGCTCGGTGACGACGGCCTCCTGGGCGGTGTCCTCGGCGGTGACGGCGGTCTGCTCGGTGGCGTGCTGGGTGACGACGGCCTGCTGGGCGGTGTCCTCGGCGGCGAAGGCGGTCTGCTCGGTGGCGTGCTGGGCGACGACGGCCTGCTGGGCGGCGTCCTCGGTGGCGGCGAAGGCGGCTTGCTCGGCGGCATCGTCGGCGAAGACGGCCTCGTGGGCAGCCTGCTCGGCGGCCTGCTCGGAGGCAAGAGCCCCGTCGCGGACATCCTGGAGCCGGTGTCGTCGGTGCTCGGCCATGCAAGCGACGCCGTGGCACCGGTCGTGGCCGAGGCCACGCAAGCCGCATCCGGCGCCGCGGTGCCCGCGGCCGACATCCTGGCCGGCGCCAGCTCGGCGGTCGCCCCGGTGGTCGCGGAAGTGGTGAACACCGTCGAGCACGCGGTCACGCCGCTGGTGTGCGAGGTCGTGGCCCCGATCACCAGCCTGCTCGACCACAGCGGCACGGGCTCCGCGCTGGCGCCCGTGACGAACATCCTGCACGGCCTGCTGGGCTGACCGAAGGCGGGAGAGGCCGGCAACGGCCCTCCCCTTTGTTCCAATTCGCGCACACGAAGGCGCAGCGCACCGCTTCCGGCGCGCTGCGCCTTCGCATGCCTGCCGTGCACAATCGGCGCTCTCCCGAGCCCCTTTGCCCCACGCCGCGCATGCGAATCCACGAACTGAAACGACGACTCCGCGAGGCCGGGGCCGGCCCCAGCCACGAGCAGCGCATCCTGCGGCTGTGGTCGCATGCGCTGCCGCGCAACAGCGGCAGACGCCTGCCGGCCACCTTCTTCCCGTCGTCGCTGATGGAGGCCCTGCCGGCCATCGAGGCCGAGCTTGCGGGCTTGGCGCGCATCCATGCGGTTCACCCTGGCGCCGACGGCTCCGAGCGGCTGCTCGTTGCGCTGGCCGACGGCCAGACGGTGGAAAGCGTGCTGCTGCCGCGCGACGGCCTGTGCGTGTCGTCGCAGGTCGGCTGCGCCGTCGGGTGCCAGTTCTGCATGACGGGCCGCGACGGCCTGCTGCGCCAGGTCGAAAGCGCCGAAATCATTGCCCAGGTGGCGCTCGCGCGCCTGCGCCGGCCGGTGCGCAAGGTGGTGTTCATGGGCATGGGCGAACCGGCGCACAACCTGGACAACGTGATCGAGGCCATCGAGCTGCTGGGCACCGTGGGCAACATCGGCCACAAGAACCTGGTGTTCTCCACCGTCGGCGATCCGCGCGTGTTCGAGCGGCTGCTGCAGGCGCGCGTGCGGCCCGCGCTGGCGCTCTCGCTGCACACGACCAATGCGGAGCTGCGCCGCAAGCTCCTGCCGCGCGCGCCGAACCTGACGCCCGAAGCCCTCATCGACGCGGGCGAGCACTACGCCCGCACCACCGGCTACCCCATCCAGTACCAGTGGACGCTGCTCGAAGGCGTGAACGACGGCCCCGAGGAAGTCGAAGGCATCGTGCGGCTGCTGTCGGGCAAGTACGGCGTGCTGAACATGATCCCGTTCAACACGGTGGACGGCGTGGCCTTCGGCCGCCCGTCGCGCGCGCGCTGCGAGCAGATGGCCCGCACGCTGCACGAGCGCGGCATCCTCACGAAGCTGCGCTACTCGGCCGGCCAGGACGTCGACGGCGGCTGCGGCCAGCTGCGGGCGCGCGCGGCCGAAGTGCGAGTGACGGTGCCGATCCGCCGCGCCGACGACCGGCTCAGCTGAGCGAAGCCATCCAGTCCCACACCGCGCCGGGCGCCTCGACCATCACGTTGTGGCCGTGCGGGCCCAGGTCGCGGGCTTCGGGGTCGAGAGAGCGGGTCTGTTCCATCGTCACCAGCGCATCGTGGCGGCCCTGCCCGAGATGGACGGGGCAGCGCGCCAGGCCGACGAGTTCGGACAGCGGCGGCTTGCCCACGGCATTGGCGCGCGGGTCCATGGCGAGGCGCCATCCCTCGTCCTCTTGCGTCACGCCGCGCGCCACGACGGGCGCCGTCGCGTCGGCGATCGCGGCCAGGCCGGAGACCTTCAGGTAGCGGTCAACTGCCTCTTCTTTCGTCGCGAAACGCTTGGTAGGCTGCATCGCCAGCGTCTCCATGCGGCGGACTTCTTCATCGCTCCATCCGACCTTGATGCCCGCCGCGAACACCGCGTGCGGCACGACGCCAAACCATCCCGTCGCGAGAGCCAGGCCGATCACGCCGCCCAGTGAATGGCCGAGCACCACGAGGCGGCCTTCGGGCTGCAGATGCGGCAGCACTGCGCGCGCCACGGTGGCGGCGTGCTGGCCGATGGCGTAGGAGGCCTGTCGGTCCGATGCGCCGTGCCCGGGCAGGTCGAGCGCAAGCCAGCGGCCACTCCATCGCGCACCGGCCTGCGCGCACAGCGGCGACCACACCGCGCCTGTCGCGCCCATGCCGTGCAGCAGCACCAGCAGGTCCGGGCCTTCGCCGCCTTGTTCCGTGTACATGTCCGTGGTCTCCAGGCACTTTCGATGGCGCGAGAATACCCGCCGACGCCCCGAAAAAGGCCCGATCGGCACCCGCTGCCGCAAGACAGCGCGGGGCCTTGTCCGGCCCCGTTTGCGCGGAATGGCTGACGCGCCGTACCCTGTGGTCCGGGGCATGCTTGGCGTTGTTTTTCCCCCGTCTCCCCGACGCTTCTCTTTTCCCTTCTCCTCCAAAGGCTTTCGCCGCCCCTCAAGAACCCATGCTTGATCGCCGATCCTTCCTCGCCGCCGGCAGTGCCGCCGCCGCACTCGCTGCCCTGGGACTGCCCGAAGAGGCGCTGGCCGCCAACGGCCTGCAACTGAGCCAGCCGGCGCCCTTCTCCTTCGATGCGCTCGTCGCACAGGCCAAGCGCCTCGCGACCCGCCCCTACACCGCCGCCGCGCCGCTGGCGCCGCAGGTGCTGGAGCGCATCGACTACGACGCGCACGGCAAGATCCGCTTCGACCCCGCCAACGCCCTCTTCCGCGACGGGCCCGGCGCGTTTCCCGTCACCTTCTTCCACCTCGGCCGCTTCTTCCAGACCCCGGTGCGCATGCACGTGCTGGAGACCGCCGGCGGCGACAGCTTTGCGCGCGAGGTGCTCTACAGCCCCACGTACTTCTCGATGCCCCCCGACAGCCCCGCGCGCGCGCTGCCCGAGGGCGCCGGGTTCGCAGGCTTCCGCCTGCAGGAAAGCCGCTTGGGCGATCAAAGCAAGCTCGACTGGCAGAAGAACGACTGGGTCGCCTTTCTTGGCGCCTCGTACTTCCGCGCCATCGGCGAGCTCTACCAATACGGCCTGTCGGCGCGCGGCATCGCGCTCGACGTGGCGGTGCCCGACAAGCCTGAGGAGTTTCCGAACTTCACGCGCTTCTATTTCGAGACACCCGCCGCGGGCAACACCACCTCGATGACCGTCTACGCGCTGCTCGAGGGGCCGAGCGTCACGGGCGTGTTCAAGTTCGTCATGCAGCGCGGCAAGGCCGTCATCATGGACATCGACGCGCGCGTGTTCCTGCGCCGCGACGTGTCGCGGCTGGGCCTGGTGCCGCTCACGTCGATGTACTGGTACTCGGAAACCATCAAGCCCACCGCCATCGACTGGCGCCCCGAGGTGCACGACTCCGACGGCCTCGCGATCTGGAACGGCGCGGGCGAACGCATCTGGCGCCCGCTCAACAACCCCACGCAGACCCGCGCCTCCGCGTTCGCCGACACCAAGCCGCGCGGCTTCGGCCTGCTGCAGCGCGACCGCAACTTCGACCACTACCAGGACGGCGTCAACTACGAGAAGCGCCCCAGCCTGTGGATCGAACCGCTGGGCGACTGGGGCGAAGGCTCGGTCCAGCTCATCGAGATCCCGACCGACGACGAGATCCACGACAACACCGTCGCCTTCTGGGTGCCCAAGGCCGATGCAAAAGCCGGCGCGAGCTACAGCCTGCAGTACCGGCTGCACTGGACCGACCAGGAACCTTTTCCGTCACCGCTCGCGCGCTGCGTCGCCACCCGCATCGGCCGCGGCGGCCAACCGGGCCAGCCGCGCCCGCAAGGCGTGCGCAAATTCATGGTGGAGTTCATCGGACAGCCGCTCACCACCGTGCCCTTCGGCGTCAAGCCCGAACTGGTGCTCACCGCGCCGCGCGGCAAGTTCTCCTACGTCTTCGCCGAAGCCGTGCCGAATGGCGTGCCGGGCCACTGGCGCGCGCAGTTCGACTTCACGCCCGAGGGCACGGAGCCAGTAGACATGCGGCTGTATCTGAAGAACGGGGATCAGACGTTGACGGAGACCTGGCTGTATCAGTACCAGCCGGGGTGAGTGGGAGCGGCTGCATCTTGCAGCCTCAGTTGATTCGTGCGTTGGTCAGTTCCATGTCTTCGAACTGACTGCCTGTGAAGTCGACCTGCTCGCCCTGCAGGTTGGTCGCACTCACTTGCGTGCCTCTGCACTCAAGCAACTTCAGACCCGACCAATGGCTCGCATCGAAGTTCAGTTCGGTCCAGTTGCATCGAGTGAAGGCGCAATCACTGAGCGTGCTGGCCTTGAGCTGCGATGCACTGAAAGTGCAGTCCACGAAGGTGCATCCGCTGATCGCGATGCGCTGCATGTCGCATTGGCTGAAGGAGCAACCGCTGAACTGGCATGCGGTCCAGATGGCGTCTTGAAAAGTGGTCGCAGTGAAGCTGCTGCCACTGAAGGCGCTGGACGAGAAGGTGATCAGGTTGAGGTCCAGGCCGGCGTAGGCATTGCCGTCGCTCTGGCCGGAAAGGCCCGCGGGCGCGCCGCCTGCGCCTTTTCGCCATTTGTCGTGGTCCTCGATGATTTGTTTAGCGCTCACGGTGCACCTCGACAAATCCGACTGCACATGAGGGCACCACGCGGCCCAGAAACATCAGAGTGGCGGTGCCAGTGATATGAAGCGTGCGCGTCGGCGCGGCACGGAATGCGGACATGTATTATTCCTCCCAGAAGCCGCTCCTGTGGATCAGGAGTCAGGCCGCGGATTGTGGGAGGCCCATGCGCGCAAAAACAGGGGGAAAGAATCGGGCAACTATTGCGTGGCGAGCAGCGTGATGGACTGCACGCACCGCCCATTGCCCCAGCCGGCTCCAACCGGCCGCGACCACTACTTCTTCGTGACCGACACCAGCTCGACTTCGAAATTCAGCGTCGCATTCGGCGGAATCAGGCCGTTGCCCGCACCGCGCGCACCGTAAGCAATCGACGCCGGGCAGGTCAGCTTGGCCTTGCCGCCCGGCTTCATCTTCTGCACGCCTTCCGTCCAGCACGGGATCACGCCGTTGAGCGGGAACTCGGTGGGTTCGCCGCGCTTGTACGAGCTGTCGAACTCCTTGCCGCTGTCGGGGAAGGTGCCGCGGTAGTGCACCTTGACCACGTCCGTGGCGGCGGGCGATGCGCCGGTGCCTTCCTTGAGCGACTGGTAGATCAGGCCGCTGGGCGTGGTGACCGCCGCGGACTGCGCAAAGGCTGCGGGAATGGCAAGGACGGACACGAGCGCGGCACAGAAAAATGACTTCACGAAACACCTCGGTGGTTGAAAAGCTGCCGATTATGGACAGCCCCCGTGAAGCCGCCTGTACGCCGATGTATCCGATGGAACGGCCCTTGCTTTGGGAGGGGTGCACTGTCACCATCCGCCCAGAGAGGAAGCCCCCATGCGCGCCAACGACGCTCCGCCGGCCCCCGTCGCCGGCACCGGTCATCTCAAGAAAGTCCTCGGTCCCGTCCAGTTGTGGGGCATCGCGGTCGGCCTCGTCATCTCGGGTGAGTACTTTGGTTGGAGCTACGGCTGGAACACGGCCGGCACGCTCGGCTTCCTGGTCGCCACCGTGCTGGTGGCGACGATGTACACGACCTTCATCTTCAGCTTCACCGAGCTCTCGACTGCCATCCCGCACGCGGGCGGCCCCTTCGCCTATGCGCGGCGCGCCTTCGGACCGCGCGGCGGTTTCGTGGCGGGTTTTGCGACGCTGATCGAATTCGTCTTCGCGCCGCCGGCCATCGCGCTGGCGATCGGCGCCTACCTCAACGTGCAGTTCCCGGGCATCAACCCGAAGTGGTTCGCGGTGGGGGCCTACGTGGTCTTCATCGGGCTGAACTGGATCGGCATCGGCATCGCGGCCGCGTTCGAGCTGTTCGTCACGGTGCTCGCGATCTTCGAGCTGCTGGTGTTCATGGGCGTGGTCGCGCCGGGCTGGTCGATGGCGAACTTCGTGGCCAACGGATGGGCCGGCGGCAATGTGCTGAACGGCGCGGCGGTGTCGGGCATCTTCGCGTCGATCCCGTTCGCGATCTGGTTCTTCCTGGCCATCGAGGGCGCGGCCATGGCAGCCGAAGAGGCGCGCGATCCGCACCGCACGATTCCGCTGGCCTACACCACCGGCATCGTCACGCTGGTGCTGCTGGCCTTCGGCGTGATGATCTTCGCGGGCGGCGTGGGCGACTGGCGCCAGCTCGCGAACATCAACGACCCGCTGCCGCAGGCGATGAAGGCGGTGGTGGGCGCCAACAGCGGCTGGCTGCACATGCTGGTGTGGATCGGCCTGTTCGGCCTGGTCGCCTCGTTCCACGGCATCCTCATGGGCTACTCGCGCCAGATCTTCGCGCTCGCGCGCGCCGGCTACCTGCCGGCCTACTTCGCCGGACTGAGCCCGCGCTTCGACACGCCGCACCGCGCGCTGCTGGCCGGCGGCGTGGTGGGCATCGCCGCCATCTTCAGCGACGAGTGGGTGCAGTTCGGCGGACAGACGCTCACGGCCAACATCGTGACCATGGCCGTGCTCGGCGCGATCGTGATGTACCTGATCTCGATGGCCGCCCTGTTCAAGCTGCGGCGCACCGAGCCCGACCTGCTGCGCACCTACCGCGCGCCCTTCTACCCCGTGTTCCCGGCCGTCGCGCTTGGGCTCGGGCTGGTGTGCCTGGGCGCGATGGTCTGGTTCAACCCCATGCTCACGGTGCTGTTCCTCGTGCTGATGGCGGCCGCGTACGGCTACTTCCTGCTCACCTCGGCGCAGCGCGACGCCGCCGCACCGGACGCGATGCTGTCATCCACGCCCTGACAAACAAAGATGCGCTACCGCACCACCATTGCCGGCCAGGGCTTCGCCTTCGACGATCTGCGGCAGGTGCTCGCCTGCGCCAGCCCCGCGCGCTCGGGCGACTACCTCGCCGGCCTTGGCGCGGCGACCGCGCAGCAGCGCATGGCGGCGCGCCACGTGCTGGCCGACACGCCGCTGAAGCAGTTCCTCACCGAGGCGCTGATTCCCTACGAGCAGGACAACATCACGCGGCTCATCATCGACACGCACGACGCGCTGGCCTTCGCGCCGGTCGCGCACCTCACGGTCGGCGACTTCCGCAACTGGCTGCTGTCGGAACAGGCCACCACAGAGGCACTCGCCGCGCTGGCACCGGGCCTCACGCCCGAGATGGTGGCGGCCGTGTCCAAGCTCATGCGCAACCAGGACCTGGTCGCGGTCGCGAAGAAGTGCCACGTCGTCACGCGCTTTCGCGACACCATCGGCCTGCCCGGCCACCTGGCCGTGCGCCTGCAGCCCAACCACCCCACCGACGACCTGCGCGGCGTGGCCGCCTCCACGCTCGACGGCCTGCTCTACGGCGCGGGCGACGCGGTCATCGGCATCAACCCCGTGTCCGACAGCCTGCCGGTGCTCGGGCGCCTGCTGCACATGCTCGACGAGGTGATCCAGCGTTTCGAGATCCCCACGCAAAGCTGCGTACTCACGCACGTGACCAACACGCTGAAGCTCGCGGAGGCCGGCGCGCCGGTCGACCTCGTGTTCCAGTCGATCGCGGGCACCGAGAAAGCGAACCTCTCGTTCGGCGTGACGCCCGCGCTGCTCGACGAGGCCCATGCCGCGGCGCAGTCGCTCGCGCGCGGCACCGTCGGCAACAACCTCATGTACTTCGAGACCGGCCAGGGCAGCGCGCTCTCCGCCAACGCCCATTCCGGCGTCGACCAGCAGACCTGCGAGGTGCGCGCGTATGCGCTGGCGCGGCGCTACCAGCCGCTGCTCATCAACACCGTGGTCGGCTTCATCGGCCCCGAGTACCTGTACGACGGCAAGCAGATCATCCGCGCCGGGCTCGAAGACCATTTCAGCGGCAAGCTGATGGGCCTGCCGATCGGCTGCGACATCTGCTACACCAACCACGCCGAAGCCGACCAGGACGACATGGACACGCTGCTCGTGCTGCTGGGCACCGCGGGCATCAACTTCATCATGGGCATCCCGGGCGCCGACGACGTGATGCTCAACTACCAGAGCACCTCGTTCCACGACGCCCTCTTCCTGCGCGAAACGCTGGGCCTGAAGCGCGCGCCCGAGTTCGAGGCCTGGCTGCAGCGCATGCAGATCACCGACACCGCCGGCCGGCTCGCACCGCCCACCGCCAACCGGCTGTTGAGCGACATGGGCGGGCTGTCCGCGCTGACACCATGAGCGATTCGCCCGTCACCCCCAACCCCTGGGCGCAATGGCGCGCCGCCACGCCCGCGCGGCTCGCACTCGGCCGCGCCGGTGCCGGCATGCCCACCGACGAAACGCTGCGCTTCGGCTGGGCCCACGCGATGGCGCGCGACGCGATCCATGCGGCACTCGATGTCGACGCGCTCGACGCCGCGCTGCGCGCCGACCAATGGCACGTGAACCGTGTGCGCAGCCGCGCCCCCGACCGCACCACCTACCTGCGCCGCCCCGACCTGGGCCGCCAGCTCGACGCCGAAGACGCCGCGCACCTGCGCGACGATCGACCCGTGGGCGGCTGCGACCTCTGCCTGGTGATCGGTGACGGCCTCTCCTCGCTCGCCGTCGCCCGCCACGCCGTGCCGCTGCTCGCGGCGCTGCGCCCGCAGTTGCCGCCCGGCACCCGCCTGTCGCCTGTGTTCATCGCCACCCAGGCGCGCGTGGCACTGGCCGACGAACTGGGCGAAGCGGTGGGCGCGGCGCTGTCGGTCATGCTCATCGGCGAACGCCCGGGCCTGAGCTCGCCCGACAGCCTCGGCATCTACCTGACCCATTCGCCACGCCGCGGCCGGCACGACGCCGAACGCAACTGCATCTCGAACGTGCGGCCCGAGGGGCTGTCGTACGCGCAGGCCGCCTTCAAGCTCGCGTGGCTGGTGCGCGAATCGCTGCGCCGGGGGTTGAGCGGTGTGGGGCTCAAGGATGAGAGCGACCTGGCGGTGCTGGCTGCAAGCCCGGACGCCGTTGCCTATGATCCCGGGACCGATCCCCAGGAGACAAGCAGATGAACGCCCCCCGCTACCCCCTCGCCGAACTGAAAGACCTGCCCGACGACATCCGCACCGCGATCCTCGCCGTGCAGGAAAAGGCCGGCTTCGTACCCAACGTGTTCCTCGGCCTTGCGCGCCGCCCCGCCGAGTGGCGGGCCTTCTTCGCGTACCACGACGCGCTGATGCTGAAGGAAGAAGGCTCGCTCACCAAGGGCGACCGCGAGATGATCGTCACCGCCACCAGCGCGGTCAACCAATGCCTGTACTGCGTGGTGGCGCACGGCGCGCTGCTGCGCATCTACGAGAAGAAGCCGCTGGTGGCCGACCAGGTGGCGGTGAACTACCGCAAGGCCGACATCACGCAGCGCCAGCGCGCGATGCTCGACTTCGCGATGAAGGTCTGCGAACGCTCGCACGAGATCGACGACCGCGACTTCGGGCCGCTGCACGCGCACGGCTTCGACGACGAGGACATCTGGGACATCGCGGCCATCACCGCCTTCTTCGGCCTGAGCAATCGCCTGGCCAGCTTCAGCGGCATGCAGCCGAACCCGGAGTTCTTCCTGATGGGCCGGCTGCCGCGCGAGAAGAAGTAAGACGCTGCGGCGGCGAGCTCAGCCCTTGCCGCGGCAGGAAGCCAGCGCGTCGAGCGCGGGCTTGTAGGTGGGCGTGGTCACGTCCATGAGGCCCAGCACCGTGTGATAGAGGTTGTCGTGCGTGAGCGGCGCATCCAGGCCCGCCTCCATGCACGAGCGCGAGAGCTTGCGGCGCTCGCTCATGCCGTCGCCGAACCAGGTGACCATGGGCACGTGCTTTTGCGCATCGGGCGCGAAGCTGTAGGGCACGCCGTGCAGGAACAGGCCGTACTCGCCCAGCGACTCGCCGTGGTCGCTCATGTACAGCAGCGCCGTGTCGTACTGCTTCGATTGGGTCTGGAGCCAGTCGATGGTCTGGCCGAGGAAATGGTCGGTCTGCGCGATCGAGTTGTCGTAGACGTTCATCAGCTCGGCATGCGCGCACTCGGCCAGCGCGTTGGTCTTGCACTCGGGCGTGAAGCGCTTCAGCTCGGGCGCCGAGCGCTTGTAGTAGGCCGGACCGTGGCTGCCCATCTGGTGCATCACGAGCACGACACCCTTGGCACGCCGCTCGGCGGGCAGCGCGGCGATGCGTTCATCGAGGCCCTTGAGCATCACGTTGTCGAGGCACTCCTCGCCGTCGCACAGGGCCTTCTTGGTGGCCGCATCGAGCCCGTCGAAGGCCGAAGCGTTCGGGATGCGCGCGCACACGCCCTTGCAGCCGGCCTGGTTGTCGAGCCAGAAAACCGCCAGGCCCGAGGCCTGCAGCACGTCCATGAGGTTCTCGTACTCGTCCTTGCGCGACTCGTAGCCGCTCTTGCCCAGGGGCGAGAACATGCAGGGCACCGAGGCCAGCGTGTTGGTGCCGCACGAGCGCACCTCGCGGTAGCTCAGCACGTTGCGCTTCGCCAGCTCGGGCGTGGTGTCGCGGGCGTAGCCGTTGAGGCCGAAGTGATCGGAACGCGCGGTCTCGCCCACCACCACCACGAACAGCGGCGGGCGCTTCTGCGCCGCATAGCTCGGGCCCAGCGCCGTGCCTGCGGTGATCGGCATCAGCTTGCTGCTGCGCTTGAACATCGGCTTGAGCACCACGGCACCAGCCGAGTACAGGCTGGCGATCGGGTTCATCATGTAGCGCAGGTGCACGTTGTTGCGCATCAGCGGCGCGAGCTGCCGGTTCATGGCCACGGCCGTGACCACCGCCACGACGGCGGCCAGCACCAGCAGCAGCGCGTTGCGCCAGACGTGCGACAGCAGCCCCATCGGCACGATGCGCACGCGCCAGATCGCCCAGGCCGCGGGCAGCACGACCACGAGCACGTTGAAGGCCATGCGCCCGCTCAGCAGGTCGCGCGCTTCGTTGGGGTCGGTCTGGAACGCGTTCGCGATCATGCTCGGGTCCATCACCACGCGGTACTGGAGCATGTAGTGCTGCGCCACCGCGGCGATCACCACCACGAGCAGCCACAGCGGCTTCATCCAGCGCGACCAGGCGGTGAGCGACAGCATCGCGACGGTGCCGCAGAAGGTGAGCATCCCCAGCGCGGCGATGGTCGGCATGTAGGTGCTGGGTGCGCCGCCCAGGCGGGCCAGGTCGTTCAGCAGCGGCCAGTTGGCGGTGAGGCCGAGGTACAGGCTGAGCCAGACGATCACCTGCCGCGTCGAGCGGGGCTGCGAGATCCAGCGGTCGAAGCGCTGCCAGAAAGTGCCGGCGGCGCCCGCATCCGACAGCGGCGCGGGGCGGGATTCAGATCGGCTGGGAGCACGCGCCAGCAGCGCGGAGTCGAGACGCGAAACAGACATGCCGCCAATGTAGGCAGCGTGCCTGAAGAGAGCCTGAACAGTTCATTCAGAGCGCATTCAGGCTCGGCCGATGCGCGCGCGGCGCAGCAGTCGCAGGCGCGGGCTGCGCGACACCGCGCGGCCGGCGGGGCGGCTGATGCCGCGCTCCACCACGATCGAGACCAGCGCCGCCAGGATCGCGGCGGCCGTCACGTCGGTCGGGAAATGCAGGCCCAGGTACAGCCGGCTCCAGGCCACCACCACCGCCGCCACCAACGCCAGCCGCATGGGCGTGCGCCACGGCAGGCACCACAGCGAGAAGGCGGCGGCGAAGGTGCCGGCCGCATGCAGGCTGGGGAAGCCCGGGCGCGCCCCCTGCGGCACCCACTGGATGCCCAGGCCGTAGAACGCGGGCCGCGGGAACGGCAGCACCGAACGGAACACGTTCACCACCAGCCACACGACGAGCACGCTGACGAGTGCGGTGAAGAAGGCGTGGCGCCAGCGGCGATCGAAAGCCGCGGCGGCTGCGATGGACAGCGCCAGCAGGGTCGGCAGCACGTCGGACGCGAACATCGCGAAGCGCAGGCTCCACGCCGGCGCGGAGGCCGAGGCGTTGAGCCAGCTGAACAGGGCGAAATCAAGGGCTTGCATGCAGGGGCGCGGTGCGCTCGATGGGAGGAGACGTGCGGCGGCGCGTCGCCACCAGTTCGATGAGGAAGCCGACCGTCCAGCAGACCCAGGCGGTCCACAGCGTGTGGCTCATGTAGTGCGCGCCGCGCATCTGCTGCGCCACGCCGAGCACGAAGCCGGCGGCCAGCGCCACGCACAGCCACACGACGGCCCCGCGCGGTGCCACGCGCCGCAGCACGAAATACCCGCCGAGGTAAGCGAAGGCGGCCGACGCATGGCCGGCCGGGAAGCAGCCGCCCGGCCCGCCGTCGTCCTGGCCCCAGGCCCAGTGCGACACATAGCGCGCCACGCCGCCGAACTCCTTCAGGTCCCAGGGGCAGCTGGTGTCGCTCAGGTGTTTGATCAGGCTCACGGCCAGCACCGAGGCCAGCACCGTCAGCGCCAGCTGCACGCGGGCGCCCGTGTCCAGGCGCCGCAGCACGCCCACGGGCCAGCGGATGGCAGCGAACAGGCCGATCACCAGCAGCCAGCTGAGGTTTCTCGCGCCCTCGTGCATCACGTGGACCAGGAAGGGGTTCTCACGCCAGGGAAAGCCCATCGGCGTGCCGGCCAGGCGGGCCAGCGGCAGGTCGCCGCCAAGGGCGTCCCAGATCATCAGCAGGGCCAGGGCAAGCAAGGTCAGGGCTCCGAGACGGAGATGCGGGGTACGACGGGTCATGAAGAAAAACAGGCCTCGGAACAGACTGGCGCGAGCCTACGCACGCGGGATGAACCCAGTCTGAAGCGACCTGAACGATTCCTGACGCGATCGCCAGAGGGGCGGCGCTAGACTTCGAGTTTTTGTAAGGGCCACCGCGTGCGAATCTTGCTGGTCGAAGATGACAGTTCGTTGGCAGACGCGGTCTGCAGCTACCTCGTCGCCAAGGCGTTCGTCGTCGACGTGGCCCCCAGCCTGGCCGACGCGCGCGGCGCCTTGCTCTCGGTGCAGTACGCGGCGGTGCTGCTCGACCTGCACCTGGGCGACGGCGACGGCCTCTCTTTGCTGCCGCAGGTGCGTGCGCTGCGCGAGCCGCCCATCGTCATCGTGCTCACGGCGCGCGACCAGGTCACCGACCGCATCCGCGGCCTCGATGCCGGCGCCGACGACTACCTCATCAAGCCCTACGACCCGGCCGAGCTGCTCGCGCGGCTGCGCGCCGTGGAACGCCGGCGCAGCGCCAACACCTCGCCGGTGCTGCAGCTGGGCACGCTGGAAATCGACCTGGCCCACGACCGCGTGCGCAAGGACGGCGTGCCCGTCGTGCTCACGCAGAAGGAATGGGCCCTGCTGCGCGTGATGGCCACGCGGCCCGAGCGCATCCACACGCGCGACAACCTGGCCGACGCGCTGTACGGCTTCGGCGACGAGGCCGACAGCAACACGCTCGAGGTGTTCATCAGCCGGCTGCGGCGCAAGCTCGGGCGCAGCCACATCCAGACGCTGCGCGGCCTGGGCTACCGGCTGTCGTTCTCTGCGGACGACGAGGAATGACCAGCGCCCTGCTGCGCGACCGCCGCGATTCGCTGGCCGGGCGCCTCACGCGCACGCTGATCCTGTGGGTCGGCGGCGTGTGGCTGCTGTGCGTGCTCGCCGTGGTCTGGTACGTGGACCGCGAGATCAACCACAACTTCGACAACGAGCTGGTGGAGGTGTCGCACCGCATGTTCGACATGGCGGTGCAGGAGCTCGAGAAGCTGCGCCTGCGCCATGAAAGCGGCAAGCAGGACACGCCGCTGATCGCGCCCAAGCAGCTGTTCTCCGAAGACGCCGTGATGTACCAGGTGGTCGATGTGCACGAGCACGTGCTGCTGCGCTCGGCCGAGGCGCCCGACGACGCCTTCGACGTGCCACTGGCCGCGGGCTTCGCCAACAACCAGACCTGGCGCATCTACACCGTGCGCCACCCCACGCTGGGCCTGTACTTCCAGGTGGCCGACCCGCTGGACGAACGCCGCCGCGCGCTGAACCGCACGCTGTTCGGCCTGATCATTCCGCTCGGTGCGGTGCTGCCGTTGCTGGCGCTCGTGCTGCGCCGGGTGGCGCGCACCGAGCTGCGCGTGCTGCAGCAGCTGGCCGCCGAGATCGAGAAGCGCAACGGCGCGGACCTGCGCCCGATCACCCTGCCCGGCCTGCCGCAGGAGCTGCGCGCGGTGGGCGACCATGTCAACCGGCTGCTGCAGCGGCTGTCGCAGTCGCTCGACGTGGAGCGCGCGCTGGCCGCCAATGCCGCGCACGAACTGCGCACGCCCCTGGCCGCCGCGCGCCTGCGGCTGCAGACCGCGCTCGACCACGACCTGAAGCGCACCGACGTCGAAGGCGCGCTGCAGGCGCTGCAGATGCTGAGCCACCGCGCCGAAAAACTGCTGCAGCTGTCGCGCGCCGAATCGGGCGCCTCGCTCGCGCGGGCGCGGGTCGACCTGGTGCAACTGGCGGGCACGGTGGCACAGGAGTTCTGGCAAGACCCGCAGATCAACGAACGCCTGAAGCTCAAGGTGCCCGACAGCGCGGCGCCGGTGGCCTTCGGCGACGTCGACGCGCTGGCGATCGCGCTGCGCAACCTCGTGGAGAACGCGCTGCGCTACAGCGGCGACGGCCGCGTGACGATCGAGGTGGCCGCGCCGTGCGTGCTGGTGGTGCGCGATGCCGGCCCGGGTGTCAGCGCCGAGCAGCTGCAGTCGTTGCACCAGCGCCATGTGCGCCACGGCTCGGACCGGGCCGGCTACGGCCTGGGCATGTCGATCGTGGGCACCATCGTCGAGAAGCACAACGCGACGCTGGAGCTGGCCTCGCCGCCGCCCGGCATGGCGCGCGGCTTCGAGGCGCGCATCGTGCTGCGGCCGGCCTGAGCCTTTTTTCGTAGACGTGTCAGTGCGCCTTCAATCGCTGACGATCTCGCGCAGCCAGTCGGGCAGCGCCAGCGCCTTCTGCTTCGGAAAGTCGACCCAGATGGTGGTGGCGCCGCCGGCCGCGCAGAGCACCTCGGGCGCGTCCTCGCGGACCATGGTGGCCCAGCTTTCGAAGGTGGTGCGCCCCGGGTCGCTCACGTACATCTTGATCCGCACGTTGCCCGGGTACTCGATCTGCCGGTAGAAGTTGCAGAAGGCATTGACGATCACCATGCCCTCGCCGCCCGGCGTGGGCTCGACGCCGAGCGAGCGGATCCAGTCGATGCGCGCCGTCTCGAGGTAGCGGAAGTAGGTGCCGTTGTTCAGGTGGCCCATGGCGTCCATGTCGCCCCAGCGGATGGGGATCGACATCTCGTACACGAGCTTCTTCTTTTCGGGGATTTCGATTCTCATCGGTGGGCCTTGATGGATGCGAGGATGCCCAGGACGAACAGCGCCGCCGCCACCCATTCGGTGGTCTGTGGCCAGCGGCCGTCCCAGAGGAAGGAATAGAGCAAGGCGAACAGCGTCTCGCTCACGATGAGCTGGCCGCACAGGCTGGCCGAAAGGCGCTGGCTCGCGACGTTCCAGAGAATGGTCGCGAGCCACGACGAGCCGAAGCCGCTCGCCAGCGCGATCCAGATGAAGAGCATGCCGTCGGGCTGCGACTGCAGCGTGGCGACATCGCTGCCCGCCACCGCCCACAGCAGCAAGGCCCCGAGGCCGGTGGCAATGCCCAGCCAGTTGGCCCAGTCGGCCGCATGCACCTCGCGGTGCCGTTGCAGCCAGGCGGCATTGAGCAGGCCGTAGACCGTCCAGCTCACCATCGAGCACAACGCCAGCGCAATGCCCCAGCCGAAGCGCGCGCCGCCTCCACCTGCACCGTGCTGCGCCGACCACGCGCCCCAGATCATCAGCGCGATGCCCGCGCCCGTGAGCAGCAGGCCGGGCAGCAAGGCCCGCATGTGCAGGCCGGCGGGCCGGCCCAGCAGCATCATCCAGACGGGAATGGTGCCGATGATGAGGCTGGGCACCTCGGTGCCCGCCGCCGCGATGCCGAAGGCCAGCAGCAGGTAGTAGCCGCTGAAGCCCAGCACGCTGAGGCCGAGCGCCGCCAGCGCCTGCCGGCCCGTGGGCCAGCGCACGGCCGCGGGCCGCGCGAACACCGCCAACGCCGACACCGCGCCGAACACCGCGAAGCGCGCCGCCGTGATGTCGACCATGCCGAAGTGGCCGACCATGCGCGGCGCCACGAACACCAGGCCCCAGAGCGCGCCCGCGCCCAGGCCGGCGGCGATGCCGATCCAGACCCGGGGGCTCAGATCGCGAACCCGTCGTCGGCGGCGATGACGGCGCCGTTCACGAAATGGCTCTCGCCGCTGGCCAGCAGCACGATCAGGCCATCGAGGTCTTCGGGCTTGCCCACGCGCTTGCGCGGCAGCATGCTGACCAGCTTGGCGCCGCCCTCGGTGCTCCAGTGTTCTTCGTTGAGCTCGGTCGTGATGTAGCCCGGGCACAGCGCGTTCACGTTGATGCCGAAGCGGCCCCATTCGAGCGCCATGGCCTTGGTCATCTGCACCACGGTGGCCTTGCTCATGCAGTAGGTGCCGATCTGCGGCATGACCTTCAGCGCCGCTGACGACGCGATGTTGATGATGCGTCCGCCGATGTAGGTGCCCGGCGCCTTGCCCTGGGCGCGCGCCAGCATGCGCTTGCCGACCTCCTGCGCGACGAAGAAGGAGCCCTTCACGTTGGTGTCGAAGATGTAGTCGTAGTCCTCGGGCGTGACGTCCTGCAGGCGCTGCGTGGCGCTCACGCCCGAGTTGTTGACCAGGATGTCGATGGGCCCCACCTCGGTCTCGGCGCGCGCCACGGCGGCCTTGATGCTGCCGATGTCGGTCACGTCGAGCTCGACCACGTGGGCGTCATGGCCCTCGCCTTCGATGCGCGCGCGCAGCTCCTTGAGCTTCTCGACGCGGCGGCTGGCCAGCACCACGGCGGCACCGGCACGGGCCAGTGTTTTGGCGAACTGGGCGCCCAGTCCGCTGGAGGCGCCGGTGACGAAAGCCACGCGGCCGGAGAGATCGATGCTGTAAGCCATGAGCTGAATCCTGTGGAGTCGCGCAGGTGACGCAAGGCGCCTCGCCTGCCGGCGACAAGGCCCCCGCCGGACGCCGCATAAAATGCCCGGCGAACCGGGACGCCCCCGCGCCTCTAAAAATCATTATCGACCCAACCCACATGACGCACGACGAAATCCTCGCCCAGTTCGGCCCTCGCGAAGCCATGGAATACGACGTGGTCGTGGTCGGCGGCGGCCCCGCCGGCCTCTCGACCGCGATCCGCCTCAAGCAGCTCGCCGCCCAGCAGGAGAAGGAAATCTCCGTCGTGGTGCTCGAGAAGGGTTCCGAGCCCGGCGCGCACATCCTGTCGGGCGCCATCATGGACCCGCGCGCGCTCAACGAATTGCTGCCCGACTGGGAGGAACTCGGCGCCCCGCTGAACCAGCCGGTGACCGACGACGCCATGGTGTTCCTGAGCGAAAAGTCGGGCCTGCGCACGCCCAACGCCTTCCTGCCGGCCTGCTTCCAGAACCACGGCAACTACATCATCAGCCTGGGTGCCTTCACCAAGTGGCTGGCGCAGCAGGCCGAGAACCTGGGCGTGGAAATCTTCCCCGGCTTCCCGGCCGCCGAAGTGCTCTACAACGAGAACGGCTCGGTGCGCGGCGTGGCCACCGGCAACATGGGCGTCGGCAAGGACGGCGAACCCACCGAGAACTTCCAGCTCGGCATGGAGCTGCTGGGCAAGTACACGGTGTTCGCCGAAGGCGCGCGCGGCCACCTGGGCCGCCAGCTGATCGCCAAGTTCAAGCTCGACGAAGGCCGCGACCCGCAGACCTATGGCCTGGGCGTCAAGGAAGTCTGGGAAATCGATCCCAAGCGCCACCAGCCCGGCTTCGTGCTGCACACGGCCGGCTGGCCGATGGACAACAACACCTACGGTGGCGCGTTCCTCTATCACATGGAGGACAACAAGGTCACGATGGGCTTCATCACGGGCCTGGACTACAGCAACCCGTACCTGAGCCCGTTCGAGGAAATGCAGCGCTGGAAGCTGCACCCCAACATCCGCTGGTACCTCGAGGGCGACGAAGCCAAGGGCATCAAGCCCGCCAAGCGCATCGGCTACGGCGCGCGCGCCATCACGGCCGGCGGCCTGATGTCGCTGCCCAAGACGGTGTTCCCGGGCGGCGCGCTGGTCGGCTGCGAGGCCGGCTACCTGAACGTGAGCCGCATCAAGGGCAGCCACGCCGCCATCAAGACCGGCATGCTGTGCGCCGAAGCCGCCTTCGACGCCGTCATGGCCGGCCGCCAGCACGACGAACTCACGGCCTACCCGGCCGCGTTCGAGAAGAGCTGGCTCTACACCGAGCTGAACAAGGCGCGCAACTTCAAGGCCTGGTTCAAGAAGGGCCTGGGCATCGCCACGGTCATGAACGGTGTCGAGCAGTGGCTGCTCAAGGGCCACATCCCATGGACCCTGCGCCGCAACAAGCCCGACCACCAGTACCTGAAGCCGGCCGCCGAGTGCAAGCCCATCGTCTATCCGAAGCCGGACGGCAAGCTCACCTTCGACCGCCTCTCCAGCGTGTTCATCAGCAACACGAACCATGAAGAGCAGCAGCCCGCCCACCTGACGCTGAAGGACGCGTCGGTGCCGGTCAACGTCAACCTCGCCAAGTTCGCCGGCCCCGAAAGCCGCTACTGCCCGGCCGGCGTGTACGAGTTCGTGCCCGACGAAGCCAGCGCCGGCAAGGAGCGCCTGCAGATCAACGCGCAGAACTGCGTGCACTGCAAGACCTGCGACATCAAGGACCCGACGCAGAACATCGTCTGGGTCACACCTGAAGGCGGCGGCGGCCCGAACTACGTGGGCATGTAAGGCGCCCCTCAAGACACCTCAGAAAGCCCTCTTCGGAGGGCTTTTTTCATGGCGCTTCAGGCGAGGTACGCGGCGACCTCGTCGGGCGTGAGGAAGTGCACCAGCGACACCTGCGGGTTCTGCTCGGCATGCAGCACGTGGGTGAATCCGTTCCAGCCGCGCGCGGGCTTGTCGTCCGTCTCCAGTGCGACGAGCACCAGCCGCCCCTGCCGGCGCACGTTCTCGCGCAGCGTGCCTTCCCCCCAGGACCACGCCATGCGGTCCACCAGCTCGCCCTGGGCGAAGGCTGTCGCCTGCAGCCAGAGGAAGGCGGCGGCGTCGCTGTCCTCGTCGCGGCGTGTGCGCGGCGGCTGCCGGATGCCCAGCGTCTGGGCGTGCGTTTCCATCAGGTCCTGCAGCAGCGAGAAGGCGTGGAAATTGTTGTTGATGCCCTGGGCGCGAACGACCATGCCCGCGCGCGACGCCGGCAGCAAGACCACCAGCTCGTCCTCGTACGACAGCTGGGCCGCGGCGCGCAGGAAGTGCAAGGCCTCGAAGGGCAGCGAGTCGTTGGCGTACATCGCCTCGATGTGCGCGAGCAGGCCTGCGTCCGCCACCAGCGACTGGTGGTTGCGCACATCGCGCACCACCATGGTCATGAGCGGCAGCACCAGCAGGTCGACCGCGCGCTGCAGCGCATCGACCTCGAAACGGGCCTGCGGCGACAGCGCCGCGAGCGCCGCTTCGGCGGCCTGCCAGGCGGCGAGTTCTGCCTCGTCCTGCGGTTCCTCGTCGTCATCGCCGGGTTCGTACGGCTGCACCGCGCAGTAAGGCGCCAGCGACGCCAGCAGGCGCCCCGCCAGCTGCCGCACGGCGTCGAACATGAGCTGCGGATCGGCGCCGTTCTCGACCAGCGCGCCGCAGAACACCGCCAGCAACGCGGCCCGGTGCGGATGCAGCTCGCCGAGCCGCGCGATGGCGGCCCGCAGCACCTCGTCCTTCGCCGAGCCTTCCACCACCTCGAAGTAGAGCGCACGGACCTCCGGCCGCTGGAAGAAGGAAGCCTGGGTGTCGAGGTCGGCGTCCTGCAGCACAGGCAGTCGCAGGGTGGCAAGAAGATCGGGAGGCAGCATGGGCATGCGCAAATTGTGCGATACCGCCGACGCTATCCTCGCGACACAAGGACACAAGGAGACAGGACCCCATGCACATCGTCATCACCGGCGGCGCCGGCTTTCTCGGCGCGCGCCTGGCGCGCACCCTCCTGGCCCTGGGCCAGCTCTCGCTCGCCGGCGCGCCCGCCCGCGACATCGCCCGCATCACGCTGGTCGACCGCGCACCACCGCCGCCCGACCTCGCGGCCAACGCGCGCATCGCGGCCGCCACCGGCGACCTGAACGCCCAGCTGGCCGACGACGGCGCCACCTTCTGGCGCGAGGCCGACGCGGTGTTCCACCTCGCAGCGGCCGTCAGCGGCGAATGCGAAGCCGACTTCGACCTGGGCATGCGCAGCAACTTCGCCGCCACGCACGGCCTGCTCGAGAAGCTGCGCGCGCTCGGCACGCGCCCAGTGCTGGTGTTCTCCAGCTCGCTCGCTGTGTTCGGCGATTCGCCCGAACAGCCGCTGCCCGCGCTCATCGACGACCACACGCTGCCCACGCCGCAGACCAGCTACGGCATCCAGAAATTCATCGGCGAGCAGCTGGTGGCCGACTACACGCGCAAGGGCTTCGTGCAGGGGCGCAGCGTGCGCCTCATGACGGTGAGCGTGCGCCCCGGTCAACCGAACGGCGCGGCCTCGGGTTTCTTCAGCGGCATGATCCGCGAGCCGCTCGCCGGCCTGCGCGCGGCCTGCCCGGTGCCCGACGAGACGCCCGTGGCCATCGCCTCGCCGGCCCGGACCATCGAAGGCATCGTGCGCGCCGCCGAAGCCAGCGACGCCGACTGGGGCCCGCGCACCGCGCTCAACCTGCCCTCGCTGGCCACCACCGTGGGCGAAATGGCCGCCGCGCTCGAACGCGTGGCCGGCCGCGCCGCCACCGACCTGCTCGACCGCACGCCCGACGCCGCCATCCGCCGCATCGTGAAGACCTGGCCCGGGCGCTTCGACACGCCGCGTGCGCGGGCCCTCGGGCTCACGGCCGACGAGAGCTTCGACGCGGTGATCCGCGCCTACGTCCGTGAAAGTCCCGACGCGGTCAAACTGGTTATTGGTGCATAGTCATTTCCTGACCTGCGCCTGACGCGCTTTCGACCCCCAACTCCCCGGAGACACCATGAAATTCGGCCACATCGCCGCCGCCTGCCTTTCGCTCGCCCTGGGCACCGCCGCCTTCGCGCAGCAACCCACCGTTCTCAAGATCGGCTATGCGACGTCCAAGGAATCGCATTACGGCGTGGGCTCCACCGTGTTCTGCGAAGAGGTCGAGAAGAACACCCAGAACCGCTTCAAGTGCCAGCACTTCGCCAACTCGGCGCTGGGCGGCGAGCGCGAGCAGATCGAAGCGATCCAGCTCGGCACGCAAGACCTGCTGAACACCTCGACCGGCCCCGTGGGCAACTTCGTGCCCGAGGTCAAGATCGTCGACATCCCCTTCCTGTTCCGCGACTACGACCACGCCCGCAAGGTCATGGACGGCCCCATCGGCCAGGACATCCTGACCAAGTTCCCGAGCAAGGGCATCATCGCGCTGGCCTGGACGGAAAACGGCTTCCGTCACATGACGAACAGCAAGCGCGACATCGTCAAGCCCACCGACGCGGCCGGCCTGAAGATGCGCACCATGGAAAACAAAGTGCACATGGACGGCTACCGCACCTTCGGCATCCTGCCCACGCCGATGGCCTTCCCGGAACTCTTCGGCGCGCTGCAGCAAGGCACGGTCGACGGCCAGGAAAACCCGATTCCGGTGATCCTGTCCTCGAAGTTCTCGCAGGTGCAAAAGCACCTGTCGCTCACCGGCCACGTCTACTCGCCGGCGCTGCTGCTGCTGTCGCCCAAGGTGTGGAACAAGCTCTCGGACGCCGACAAGAAGGTGTTCACCGAAGCGGCGAAGAAGGCCTCGATCGCGCAGCGCAAGAAGGTCAACGACGACGAGAACAACGGCATCGCCCAGCTTGAGAAAGACGGCATGAAGGTCACGCGCACCGTCGACGGCGCGGCCTTCCGCGAAGCCCTGAAGCCGGCCTATGTGGGCTACGCCAAGGAATTCGGCGCCGACAACATCAAGAAGATCACGGACGTCAAGTAAGACCGCTCCGCCCCGACCGCGCCCGGCCCGCCTCAGTGTGCCGGGCGCTTCGCATTTCCGACACCACAGAGAACCACAACGTGCAAGCCTTCGAGCGCTACTTTCTCGCCGCCAACCGGTGGGCGCTGATCCTCCTGCTGGCGGCCATGTCCGTCATCATCTTCACCAACGTCGTGCTGCGCTACACCACGAACCAGTCGATCGAATGGGCCGAAGAGGTGTCGCGCCACATGATGATCTGGCTCACCTTCCTGGGCGCCGGACCGGTGCTGCGCTACGGCGGCCACATCGCCGTCGAGAACCTGCAGGACGCCCTGCCCCGGCCCGCGGCCGTGGCGGTGCGCATCGTGGTGGCCGGGCTGCTGTTCGCCTTCTTCGGCTTCATGGTCTGGTACGGCTGGCTCTACATGGAACGCACGATGTTCCAGCTCACCGCCGTGACGCAGATTCCGTTCGCCTACATCTACAGTGCGATGCTGATCGGCGGCGTGCTGCTGATCGTGCACTGGCTGCTGGTGGTGCGCGGCTACGTGCTGAACCGCGAGTTCGCGTCGGACGCGCATTTCGACGCCAACGCGTCGGCCTCGCTGTAAGGACACGATCATGGATGCCAGCATTGTTCTGATCGTCTCCGCCTGCGTGTTCCTGGCCATCGGCGTGCCCGTGGCCTTCGCGCTCGGCCTGGCCACGGCCGCCACCCTGATCCTCGCGGAAAGCTACCCGCTGATGGTGCTGCTGAAGGAAACCTTCACCGGCATCGACAGCTTTCCGCTGATGGCCGTGCCCTTCTTCATCCTGGCCGCCGAGCTCATGAGCGGCGGCTCGCTCACCGAGGTGCTGCTGCGCTTCGCGGGCCAGTTCGTCGGCCACCGCCGCGGCGGGCTGGGCTACACCAACGTGGTGTCGCTGACCTTCTTCTCGGGCATCTCGGGCTCGGCGCTGGCCGATGCGGCCGGCCCCGGCTCGATGCTCATCAAGATGATGGACAAGGCCGGCTACGACCGCTCGTACGCAGCGGCGCTGACGGCCTCCACGGCCATCGTGGGGCCGATCATTCCGCCCTCGATCATCATGATCATCTACGCGCTGCAGGACGAAACCGTGTCGGTCGGCCAGCTGTTCGTGGCCGGCATCGTGCCGGGCATCCTGATCGCGGTGGCGATGTGCGTGGTGAACTTCTACGTCTCGAAGAAGCGCAACTACAAGGGCGACGGCCAGACGCCGCCGCTGCGCGAAATCCTCATCACGACGTGGAAGGCGATTCCCGCGATTCTGCTGCCGGTGGTGATCCTGGGCGGCATGCGCGCCGGCTGGTTCACGCCCACCGAAGCGTCGGTGGTGGCGGTGTTCTACGCGCTGGTGTGCGGCAAGTTCATCTACCGCACGCTCGAGTGGAAGATGCTGCCCGACATCCTGTCGCGCTCGGCGCTGCTGTCGGCGTCGGTGCTGATCATCATCGGGCTGTCGGCCTCGTTCGCGTGGGTGCTGACCATCGAGGGCATTCCGCAGCAGATGGCCGAATGGCTCATCAGCATGAACCTCTCGCCGTGGATGTTCCTGATCATCGTCAACGTGTTCCTGCTCTTGTTCGGCATCTTCATCGAGCCGCTGCCGGGCGTGATGGTGCTGGCGCCGATCCTCGCGCCGGTGGCGATCAAGCTGGGCGTCGACCCGGTGCACTTCGCGATGATCGTGATCTTCAACCTCACGCTGGGCATGATCACGCCGCCGGTGGGCGGGCTGCTGTTCGTCACCTGCAACGTGTCGAAGGTGCCGATGTCGGCGCTGGTGAAGGAACTGGTGCCCTTCCTGTGGGCGCACGGCGCGGTGCTGATGCTGCTGACCTTCGTGCCGATGCTCAGCACCTGGCTGCCGCGCGCGCTCGGGTTCAAGTAGCGGCGCAGGCCGCCCCCGCCCACGCCTTCACCCGCCTCAGGCCGGCGGGTGAAGGTACTGGCTCGGCGGCACGCCGAGCGTGCGGCGGAACATCGCGGTGAAGGCGCTCGGGCTCTCGTAGCCGTGCGCCAGCGCCACCTCCAGGATCGACGCGCCCGCGGCCAGCCGCGGCAGGCTCAGCAGCAGCCGCGCCTGCCGGCACCACGCGCCGAAGGTCATGCCAGTTTCGCGTTCGAACAACCGGGCCAGCGTGCGCGCGTTCATGTGCAGCCGCGCGGCCCAGCCGTCGAGCGTGGCGGGCTGCGCGGGGTCGCGGATCAGCGCCTCGCACAGCGCGGCCAGGCGCACGTGGCGCGGCATCGGCACATGCAGCGACAGGGCGGGCGCGGCCTCGATCTCGTCGAGGATCAGCTCCATCACGCGCTCGTCGCGCCCGCCCGGCGGGTAGTCCAGCGGCAGCGACACGGCCGCCACGATCAGCTCGCGCAACAGCGCCCCCACGTGGATCACGCGGCAGTCGCCGCCCAGGTCGGCGCGCGTGCCGGGCTCGACGAAGACGGTGCGCATCTTCACCTCGCCCGCCATGCGGATCTGGTGCGTCATGCCCGGCGGCACCCAGACGCCGCGCCCCGGCGGCACCACCCAGCTGCCGGCCGCGGCGCCGACCATCATCACGCCCGAGATCGCGTGGATGAGCTGCCCGCGCCGGTGTGCATGCGGCGGAATGAAAGCGTCGCCCGCCGGATCGGTGGCCAGCACGGCCACGGCGCGCGGGGTCGATTCGCCCTCGTCGGGGCGCAGATTCAGTTTGTCCATTTCACGACGATGTTTGCACATTCGTAGCGAGAACATCTTCTCCTGTCTTCCTACGATGGCTTTTCTCCCTCTTTTTCTCCAACCGGACATCCAGGAAAGAAGCCATCGCATGAACACGCGCCGACTCGGGCTGCTCACCGGCACCCATGCCGTCAACGACCTCTACCAGGGCCTCGTGCCCGCGCTGCTGCCCTTCATGGTGCTGGAGCGCGGCTACAGCTACACGGCCGTGAGCGGCCTGATGCTGGCGGCCACCGGGCTGTCGAGCGTGGTGCAGCCGCTGTTCGGCCTGTATGCCGACCGCCACCCGCGCGCCTGGCTGGTGCCCGTGGGCTTCCTGGTGGCGGCGCTGGGCGTGGTGCTGGCGGGCCTGAGCCAGAGCTACCTGCTGACCTGGATCGCGGTCGCGCTGTGCGGGCTGGGCATCGCGGCCTACCACCCGCCCGCCACCGTGGCCGCGCGCGCGGCCGGCGGTGCCTCGCAGAAGGCGATGAGCGTGTTCTCGGTGGGCGGCACCATCGGCGCCTCGTTCGCACCCGTGCTGGCGGCCACGGTGGTCGGCGGCGGCAGCCTGTCGCGCAGCTACCTGCTGGGCATTCCCGCGGTGGCGATGGGCGTGGTGTGGGTCGTGGCGAACGCGCGGCGCGGCGCGGCCGCCCAGCACGCGGCCACGGCGGCGCGGGCCGCGCAGGCCCGCGCCCAGGTGCTGAAGCCGCACAACGACTGGCGCGCCTTCAGCCTGCTGGTGGCGACCATCGTGGGCTGGTCGATCCCCTACGTCACGGTGCTGTCGATGCTCTCGCTGCGCATCACGCGCGACCTGCACGGCAGCACCTTCCAGGGCGCCGCGGCGCTCACCGCCTTCACCGCCGCAGGGGCCGTGGGCACGCTGGCCGGCGGCTGGCTCGGCGACCGCATCGGGCGCATGGGCACGATCCGCTGCGGCTACCTGCTCGCGCTGCCGGCCATGGCGGGCCTCGTGCTCTCCTCCACGCCCGGCGCGGCGCTGGCCTGCACCGCGTGGCTCGGCATGAGCATGTTCCTCCCCTTCGCCGCGCAGGTGACGCTCGCGCAGGACTACCTGCCGCGCAACCCGGCCACCGCCAGCGGCATCACGCTCGGACTCGCGCTCTCGGTCGGCGGGCTGGTGTCGCCGCTGTTCGGCCTGCTGTCGGATGCGCACGGACTCGGCGTGACGCTGACGGTGGTGTTGTGCGTGCTGTGCGTCGCGACCGTGCTCGCCTTGCGGCTGCGCAACCGCACAGTGCAGGTGATGGCGGGCGAGGCTGCCGCGGCCTGAGTTGAGTTCCGTTCCCGCGCTACGGCAGCGCCCACCGTGCACAGGGCACTGGGTGCTTCCCGCAGCGAAATCAAGGAGGAGCCGAAGGCGGGGGACATTCGCGGAGGGAAGTACCCGGTGGCCTGTGCACGCGCCCTGAACCACGGACCACCGAAATCCGTGGGCGATTCAACGCCGCACGCCTCCTCTTTCACTGCCAGAATCGACGCAAGCTTCGACGTCGAGCCTGACAGACAAGAAGAAGGAAAGAGAAGGACGCCATGCACCGAATCGTCGCCCAGGGCAGCAGCCTTGTCGCTGCCGGCTTGCTGGCCACCGCCGGTATCGCGGCCACGCCGGCCGCCGCGCCCGTTGCAGCCGTTGCACCAGCAGCTGCCCCCGCCAATCCCACCAATCCCGTCACCCACCTCGCCGAAGTGGAAAGCGCCGTGCGCGCCTGGGCCGCCGCCTGGTCCGCGCGCGACGTCGAGCGCTACCTCGCCGCCTACGCGAGCGACTTCACCCCCGCGCGCGGCCAGACCCGCGAGCGCTGGGAGGCCGACCGGCGCGCCCGCATCACGGGCAAGTCGCGCATCAGCGTGGGCATCGAGGGGCTGGTGATCAGCGTCCAGGGCACCTCGGCCAGCGCGCAGTTCCGGCAGGTCTACAGCGCCGACGCGCTCACCGAGACCGACCGCAAGACGCTCGAGCTGCAGCGCGTGGGCCCGCGCTGGCTGATCCGCAAGGAAAGCGCGGGCAACTGACGCGCGCCGCCTTGTCCCTGTAAGGCAAATGGTTCACGAAGATGTCACCACTTGCAACGATGCTGCAGCCTTCGACCTCCGAAAGCTGTGGCCGCCATGTTCCCCACCAAGACCGAGAAGGCACGCGACGAACTCCAGGCCGGGCAGCGCACGCTCAGCCAGCGTGAGCGCGCCCTGCTGCTCATGGCCGACGGCCGGCGCTCGCTGACCGACTTCAGCCCGCTGTTCCCCAGCCGCGTCGAGGCCGAGCAGGCGATCCAGGGGCTGATGCAGCGCGGCTACCTGCAGGTCGCGCGCCCGGTCGCGCCGCCGCCTGCACCGGCCCCCACGCCCGTCCCCGCCGCCGAGCCGATCCAGGTCGCCACCTCGGCCGACAGCTTCGACGGCAAGCGCTCGCTGGCCACCACGCGCATGTTCCTGTTCGACATCTGCGAGCGCATGTTCGTGCGCCGCGACCCGCGCTTCGCCAACCAGATGCGCGACGCCCTGCGCGAGGCCCGCGACCGCGAGGCCATGCTGACCATCGCCGCGCTGATGCTCTCCGAGATCGAGAAGGCCGCCGGCCCCGAGCGCGCCGACTCGCTGCGCGAGCGCATCGACAAGCTGCTGCCGCCGGCCGAAACCGTGCACTGAGCCGCCAGCCCCGGCCCCGCGATCCACTACACTCGCCGGGTCAGGAGAGAGCCCCGCGCGACGGGGCCGCCGAAGGCGCAGGGGTTCCCCGAACGCTCAGGCAAAAGGACTGACAAGACGCCGGCAACCACCGGCGTTTCCTTGCTGGAGAGAGGCCGTGGCATTGCATGCGGCCCACCGAAGGAGCAAACCCCGATCGTGGGGCGAATCTCTCAGGTAAAGCGGACAGCAGGGGTGGCCCGTGGCGTTGCAGCCATGGATTTCGACTGCCCCTTTGGAGTACCCCGTGGCTGCTTCCTCCGCTTCCAACGCCCAACTTCTCAAGACCCCGCTGTACGACCTCCACGTCGAGTTGGGCGCCCGCATGGTGCCCTTCGCCGGCTATTCGATGCCCGTGCAGTACCCCGCCGGCCTCATGGCCGAGCACAAGCACACGCGCAATGCGGCCGGCCTGTTCGACATCTCGCACATGGGCCAGCTGCGCCTGGTCGGCCCCGACGCCGCCGCCGCGTTCGAAACCCTGATGCCCGTCGACGTGGTCGATCTGCCCGCCGGCAAGCAGCGCTACGGCCTGCTGCTGAACGACGAGGGCGGCATCCTCGACGACCTGATGTTCTTCAACGAAGGCAGCGGTTCGCTCTTCGTGATCGTGAACGGCGCCTGCAAGGTGGCCGACATCGCCCACATCCAGGCCAGGATCGGCGCGCGCTGCCAGGTGCAGCCCCTGCCCGACCACGCGCTGCTGGCGCTGCAGGGTCCGCAGGCCGCCGCCACGCTGGCGCGCCTGTCGCCCGGCATCGAGCGCTTCGTGTTCATGACCGGCGGCGCGGTGCAGATCGGCGGCATCGCCGCCTTTGTCACCCGCAGCGGCTACACCGGTGAAGACGGCTTCGAAATCTCGGTGGCCGCAAAAGACGCCGACGCCCTCGCCCGCCTGCTGCTCGCGCAGCCCGAAGTGAAGCCCGTCGGCCTGGGCGCGCGCAACTCGCTGCGGCTCGAAGCCGGCCTGTGCCTGTACGGCAACGACATCGACACCACCACGACCCCGGTCGAAGCCTCGCTCAACTGGGCGATCCAGAAGGTGCGCCGCGCCGGCGGTGCGCGCGAAGGCGGTTTTCCGGGCGCGGCCAAGGTGCTGGCCCAGCTGGCCGCCGTCGCCTCGGGCGCGGCCGGCCATACCGACCACAAGACACTCACGCGCAAGCGCGTCGGCCTCGTGGCACTGGAACGCATTCCGGTGCGCGACGGCACGCTGCTGCAGTCGCTCGAAGGGCACGACATCGGCGCCGTCACCAGCGGCCTGCTCGGCCCCACGGCCGACCGCTGCGTGGCCATGGGCTACGTGGCCGCCGCCTTCGCCGAGCCCGGCACGCGCGTGCAGGCCATCGTGCGCGGCAAGCCGGTGCCGATGGAGGTGTCAACGATGCCTTTCGTGCCGACGCGCTACTACCGCGGCTGACCGACACTGAACACCGCAGACCCGGCTAGGCTCTGCACCCCGATTCCATTTTTTCCACGAGGAGTTTTTTCATGAGCATCAAATACACCAAGGACCACGAATGGGTGGCGGCCGAAGGCGGCGCCGCCACCGTCGGCATCACCGTGCATGCGCAGGACGCGCTGGGCGACGTGGTGTTCGTCGACCTGCCTGAAGTGGGCAAGACCTTCGCGCAAGGCGAGGTCGCCGGTGTGGTCGAGTCGGTGAAGGCCGCCGCCGATGTGTTCATGCCCGTGTCGGGCGAGATCACCGAAGTGAACGAAGCGCTGCGCGCCGACCCGTCGCTGGCCAACAGCGACCCGCTGGCCGCCGGCTGGTTCTTCAAGGTCAAGCTGAGCGAGCCCGCGCAGCTCGACGCCCTGCTCGACGCCGCCAGCTACGACAAGTTCGCCGCCGAATCCTGATCCGCTGAACAGCAGCTTCTTCGCACCTTCGTTCCTTCTCCCCCGAGCCTTCACCGCCATGCCGATTCCCGCCCTTCCCTCTTTGCAAGAACTAGAGAACGCCGAAGAATTCCTCGCCCGCCACATCGGCATCGATGCGGCGGACGAGGCGCGCATGCTGCCGGTGATCGGCTCCGAAACGCGCGCGGAGCTCATCGACGGCATCGTGCCGGCGGCCATCCGCCGTGCCCGGCCGATGCGCCTGCCCGCGCCGGTCACGGAGGCCGACGCGCTGGCCGAGCTGAAGGCGCTGGCGTCGAAGAACAAGGTGTTCAAGAGCTTCATCGGCCAGGGCTACTACGGCACGCACACGCCGGGCGTGATCCTGCGCAACATCCTGGAGAACCCCGCCTGGTACACCGCCTACACGCCCTACCAGGCCGAGATTTCGCAGGGCCGCATGGAAGCCCTGCTCAACTTCCAGACGATGGTGTGCGACCTCACGGGCATGGCCATCGCCAACGCCTCGATGCTCGACGAAGCCACGGCCGCCGCCGAGGCCATGACGCTCGCCAAGCGCAGCGTGAAGAGCAAGAGCAACGTGTTCCTCGTGTCGGGCGACTGCCATCCGCAGACCATCGAAGTCATCAAGACGCGCGCCGCGCCGCTGGGCATCGAGGTCAAGGTGAGCACCGTGTCGGAAACGCTGCCGCACCTGATGGTGAGCGGCGAGTTCTTCGGCGTGCTCGCGCAGTACCCGGCCACCACCGGCCACGTGCACGACCTGCGCCCGCTCGCCGGCCACGCGCACCAGTGCGACGCCGCCTTCATCGTCGCGGCCGACCTGCTGGCGCTGACGCTGCTGGTCGCTCCCGGCGAGTTCGATGCCGACATCGTCTGCGGCACCACGCAGCGCTTCGGCATGCCGCTGTGCAACGGCGGCCCGCACGCCGCCTACCTGGCCTGCCGCGATTCGTTCAAGCGCTCGCTGCCCGGCCGCCTCGTCGGCGTGAGCGTCGACACGCATGGCCAGCCGGCCTACCGCCTCGCGCTGCAGACGCGCGAGCAGCACATCCGCCGCGAGAAGGCCACCTCGAACATCTGCACCGCGCAGGTGCTGCCGGCCGTGGTCGCCAGCATGTACGCCGTGTACCACGGCCCCGACGGCCTCACGCGCATCGCGCAGCGCGTGGCCGTGCTCACCGCCATCCTCGCCAAGGGCCTGTCGCAGATGGGCCGCGAGCCGGTGAACACCACCGCCTTCGATTCGCTCACGATCCGCACCGGCGACGACACGGCCGCGATCATCGAGCGCGCGCAGGCCGGCGGCGTCAACCTGCGCCAGCGCCTGCAGCAGCACCTGGGCATC
The DNA here is from genome assembly GCF_059416405.1 of Variovorax sp. GW821-FHT09D04. Lineage (NCBI taxonomy): Bacteria > Pseudomonadati > Pseudomonadota > Betaproteobacteria > Burkholderiales > Comamonadaceae > Variovorax > Variovorax sp. GW821-FHT09D04. The sequence goes on along the minus strand of NZ_JBWKPA010000003.1, from coordinate 228,107 downwards.
TCGCTGGACGAAACCACCACGCGCGCCGACATCGAAACCCTGTGGGCCCTGTTCGTGCCCGCCGGCACCGCGATGCCGCGATTCGACGAGCTGGCCGCCAGCACCACGCCGCTGATTCCCGAGGACCTGCGCCGCACCAGCGCCTTCCTCGCGCACCCGGTGTTCAACACCCACAAGAGCGAAACGGCGATGCTGCGCTACATCCGCAGCCTGTCGGACAAGGACCTCGCGCTCGACCGCAGCATGATCCCACTGGGCAGCTGCACCATGAAGCTCAACGCGACCAGCGAGATGATCCCCATCACCTGGCCCGAGTTCGCCAACATCCACCCCTTCGCGCCCGCCGATCAGCTGCAGGGCTACGCCCAGCTCGACGCGCAGCTGCGCGCCTGGCTGTGCGAGGCCACCGGCTACGCGGGCATCAGCCTGCAGCCCAACGCGGGCTCGCAAGGCGAGTACGCGGGCCTGCTGGCCATCAAGTCCTTCCATGAAGCCAAGGGCCAGGGCCACCGCAACATCTGCCTGATTCCTTCGTCGGCCCACGGCACCAACCCGGCCAGCGCCCAGATGGTGGGCCTGCAGGTGGTGGTGACGGCCTGCGACGCGCAAGGCAACGTCGACATGGACGACCTGAAGCGCGCCTGCGAAAAGCACAGCGCCCACCTGGCCGCCGTGATGATCACCTACCCCAGCACGCACGGTGTGTTCGAGACCCGCGTGAAGGAACTGTGCGAGCTCGTGCATGAACATGGCGGCCGCGTGTACGTCGATGGCGCCAACATGAACGCGCTGGTCGGCGTGGCCGCGCCGGGCGAGTTCGGCGGCGACGTGAGCCACCTGAACCTGCACAAGACCTTCTGCATCCCGCACGGCGGCGGCGGCCCGGGCGTCGGCCCGGTCTGCGTGGTCGAGGACCTCGTGCCCTACCTGCCGGGCCATGCCACGGCCGGCGTGCCGTCGAACGGCGTGGGCGCCGTGTCGGCCGCGCCGCTGGGCAATGCGGCCGTGCTGCCGATCAGCTGGATGTACTGCCGCATGATGGGCGCCAAGGGCCTGCAGGCCGCGACCGAAACGGCCATCCTGAGCGCCAACTACATCAGCGCCCGCCTGAAGGACCACTACCCCACGCTGTACGCGAGCCCCAACGGCCACGTCGCGCACGAGTGCATCCTCGACCTGCGCCCGCTCAAGGACACCAGCGGCGTCACCGCCGAGGACGTGGCCAAGCGCCTCATCGACTACGGCTTCCACGCGCCCACGCTGAGCTTCCCCGTGCCCGGCACGCTGATGGTGGAGCCCACCGAAAGCGAACCGCTGGCCGAGCTCGACCGCTTCGTCGACGCGATGATCGCCATCCGCGGCGAGATCCGCCGCGTGGAAGAAGGCGTCTGGTCGAAGGACGACAACCCGCTCAAGCACGCGCCGCACACCGCCGCCAGCCTGCTGGGCACGGAGTGGAGCCACCCGTACTCGCGCGAACTCGGCGCGTTCCCGCTGGCCGAACTCAAGCAGGCCAAGTACTGGCCGCCGATCGGGCGCGTCGACAACGTCTACGGCGACCGCAACCTGTTCTGCAGCTGCGTGCCGGTGGGCGAGTACCAGGAAACCGAAGAGGCCTGACGAAGGCGCGGCGGCGCAAGCCGCCCGCCGTTCAGCCTTCGCGCTGGTACATCGCCCACTTCACGGTGAGCAGGTCCGCGGCGATCTTCGCGGCGTTCACACCCGCGTAGGTTTCGGACGGATCGAAGGCGAAGGCCGCCTGGTAGCGCTTGATGTGCGCGTAGTCCCGATCGAAGGTCATCGGGCCCATGAGTTCGGTCGGGTCGGTGCCGGCGGGAAGCGCCAGGAATTTCCCGGGGTCGGTGGTGCTCTGGTAAAGATCGACGCTCATCAGGTTCATGGCTTGCCCTCGAAGTCGTAGGCGCAAATCATCTCGACCCTTCGCGCCGCATGCAATCGGCCCGCGCCTACAGGGCGTGCAGGCGGGGCGCTGTCAGTGCATCGCGCCTCAGGGCTGCTTCTTCTTCGCGATCTCGCCGGTGGCGATCTGCGCGCGCAGCCCGCGCAGGCTGGCCTTCATCTTGCGCTCGTTCTCGGGCCCCATGCGCACCAGGATCTTCTGGCCGGCCGAGAGCGATTCGAGCTTCGGATCGGCGTATTCGTAGCGCACCCAGGGCCGCTGCGAGGGAATGTCGCCCTTCACCTCGACCAGCTTCACCTGCACCGGCCCCGTGGGCTCGGGCGCCTGCAGCAGGTGGTCGATGACGGCGATGAAGCGGTCGTTGAAATAGCGGCCCGGATAGCCCAGCTCTTCGTACGCCTGCTGGAACAGCGGGTACAGCCGCGCATACACCGCCGCCGCCTTGGCCGGATCGACCGCCCCGGCCAGCATCACGATGCCGTTGTAGCGCGCGGCGTTGTTCGCCGCGATGGTCTGCACGCCGCCCTGCTGCGGCCCGTCGGTGATGAAGCGCTGCGGCGCGGGCTGCACGGGCCACTTGCTGGCGGGTGCCTGCTCGCGCGGCAGGTTGTCGACCGTGGCGACGAAGCGCCGCACCACGCCGTCGGACTGCAGGTAGGCCGCCACGGCCTTGCCGCCCAGCAGCTCGGTGAGCGCCTTCATCACGCGCGCATCGGAACTGGCCAGTGCGGGCAACGCGGCATCGGGCGGGGCCAGCGCCTCGACCGGGTTCTGCGGGCCCTTCGGCTCTTCCACCTTGGGCGGCTCGGGGGGCGCGTCGTTCGGGGCGACGGCCACGGGCGCGGTCGGCAACGGCGCCAGTTGCTGCTGCTGGTACCAGCGCCAGCCGAAATAAGCCGCCACCAGCACGACCAGCGCCAGGCCGACGATGGTGCCCATCGGCGCTTCCTTGCGGGGTCGGAATTCAGGGGTGTCGCGGGGGGAGTCGGCGTCGGACATGGGCGGTTTCCTTTTGCGGGATGGCAGTGGGGAGACGAAAGGCAATGGTGCACCAGGATGGCCTGCACGGCCCGCACGATCGCCACGTTCTCGTAACCCCCTGTGACGCCCCACCCGCGCCGAAGTTCAGTCGCTCAACCCCTCATTCGCCGCCGATGCGCACCACATGCGCCTCGCGCGGATCGACGCGGCCCGCGTGCAGGTCGGCGATCACGGCCTGCGCATGCGCGAAGCCGCGGCCCTGCGCCAGCGTCATCCAGCGGTTGCCCGGGCGGCTCAGCTCCGCGATGAAGCGGCCCTGCGCGTCGTTGAAGCGGCGATTGACCTCCTGCGGGCCCCAGTCGGCATTGCGCTTGCGGATCTGCACGGGCGCGAAGTAGAGCTTCGGCGTGGGGCCGGGCAGCGCGCTGGTGTCGCCGAGGAATTCGGTCTTCTGCGCCGAGCCCGCATAGCAGTCGTACACCAGCGATTCACCGAAGTGGTGGTGCACGGTGGCGCGCAGGTCGTCGTGGCCCGCGAAGTCGACGTACAGCGTGGGCACGTCGGCCGCGAGCGTGGCGATCTCGCCGTAGGCCACCGTGCGGTCGTAGCAGCCCAGCGCTTCGACGAAGGCGCGGTTGCCTTCCGAGGTGGCCGCGATCAGCTGCAGGCCCTCGCGGCGGCCGAGGCAGAAGGCGGTGCCGAACGCGGTCTTGCTCGACGCGCTGGACACCACGACCTGCGTTGCACCGAAGAAGGCGTTGTCTTCGAGAAAGTCAGCCAGCATGAACGAGGTGATGAACAGCGGACGCACCAGCATCTGGTAGTCCTCCAGCGCGGCGACGTAGCCCGCATCGTGGCTGCAGCGCATGTACTGGTTGTAGGCCGACACCAGTTCGCTGCGGTGCGCCGCGCCGTCGTAGAAGCCGCGCGGCGTCACGCGCACCGGCTGCATGCGCAGGTGGCTGGCAATGGGAAAGTAGCCGTAGAAGCGCTCGCCCACCGCCACGCCTTCGACATTCGAGGCCACCACGTCGGCAAAGCCCCAGGCCGGCATGTGGCCCCAGTCGGCGTCGCCGGTGGGAAAGAACTGCCAGTACTTCATCACCGCATCGCCGAAGGCCGCGTAGGTGATGTTGTTGGTGGTGAGCGAGAAGCGCTCGATCTGCATCAGCACCTCGCCCGGCTGCAGGCTGCCGGCGTCTTCCGAAGTGACGATGCGGGTGGTTCCGAGTGCGTTCTTGCGCGTTTCGAGGCGGGTTAAAGTGAATGCGTTGTTCATTCGCAAACTGTAGGACGGCCCGCTTCGTCGCGGGTTCGGAAACCCGGTCCATGCCCGCCGCACCCCGCTCCAAGCCCCTGAAACGCCCCACGCAGGCGCGCGGCAAGTTCACCGTGCAGGCCATCTACGACGCCTTTGTTCGGATTTGGCGCGCGCAGGGCTGGGAGGGCGTGACCACGCGCGCCGTGGCCCTCGAAACCGGCATCGCCGTCGGCACCTTCTACGACTACTTTCCCGACAAGGAAGCCCTGCTCTCGGGCTATGTGCGCCACTGCGTCGAGGCGCTGCTCGCGCGGCTCGACGAAGAGGTGATTGCGCCACCGGACATCGACTGGCGCGAGCGCACGCAGCGCCTCGTGCGCCTCACCTGCGACACGCGCATCGACGGCTTGCCCGCCTTCGACCACGAGATGCTGATGCTCGAGCACCGTGTGGCCGAGCCCAAGCACCACCGGCGCGTGTACGACGAGCTGCTCGCGCGCTGGACGCAGGCCTTCGCCGCCTGCCGCGACCTGCAGCCGGCGCCCTCGCCCGCCACCGTGCAGGCGCTGCTGACCGCCGCCTGGGGCGGGCGCCGCTACCGGCTGCTGGTGCAGCCCGACGATGCGGCGGGGGATGCCTGGGTCGACGAGATGGAAGCGATGGTCAGGGCGCGGCTGTTGGCGCGCTGAGCGCCTGCAGCCACGCCAGCGTGCCCTGCAGCTCGGCCGGGCGGATCTCGTGCGCGCCCGGGAAGTCCGAGCCCGACAGCGCCAGCGGCAGCCCGCGCGCCAGCTCGCGCGTGGCCTGCGCGGCGCTCGGCGGAATCACGTTGTCGGCGCTGCCGTGGCTCACCCACAGCGCCTTGCCCGCGAAGGCCTCGGGCGGTGCGATGTGCGGCACCACCTCGGGCAGCAGCCGGCTGTGCCACACCAGCGCGGCACGCAGCTTCTCGGGCTGCGTGAGCAGCAGCGACAGCGACATGATCCCGCCCTGGCTGAAGCCGCCGACCACCACGCGCTCGGGCGGAATGCCCAGCTGCTGCGACGCCGACGTGACCATCTCGCCGATGAGGAAGCGGCTTTCCCGCTCCTGTTCTTCGTCGATGCGGCGCCCGCCGTCGGCCAGCACCTGGAACTCGAACCACGCGTAGGAACCGGGCGACAGCACATACGGCGCGCGCAGGCTCAGCACGTGGAACTGCGGCGGCATCATGCGCGCCAGGCCGAACAGGTCCTGCTCGTTGCTGCCCACGCCGTGCATCAGCACGAGCAGCCAGGGTTCAGGGCCGCCCGAGGGCGCGGGGTGGTGCAGGAACTGCAGGGGCAGATGGAGCGATGTCATGGGTCGGAAGGGTCTCGAAAAAATGACGGACGGCGCGGCTCAACGAAAGCCCTTGGCCAGCGCCCGCGTGACCTCGGCCGAGGACACCTCGCGGCAGCCGGTGGCGTTCTGCCCCGACCACAGCGGAGAAAAATCGCCGCTGCCCTGCGCCTCGGCCTTGGCGCGCAGCGGCGCGATGCCCGAGGTGGCGAGCGGAAATTCCGGCGCCGGACCGATGGACCCCAGCTCGCGCATCACGCGGTTGACGATGCCGCGCGCCGGCCGGCCGGTGAACAGGTTGGTGAGCGCCGTGTGGCGCGCGGCCTCGCTCTTCAGCGCCGCGCGGTGCAGCGCGCTGGTCATGGCCTCGGGCGTCAGCAGGTAGGCCGTGCCGACCTGCACGCCGGCCGCGCCCAGCGCCATGGCCGCGGCCACGCCGTCGGCATCCGCGATGCCGCCCGCCGCGATCACCGGCACCTTCAATGCGCGCACCAGCTGCGGCAGCAACGCGAAGGTACCGAGCTGCTTCGTCAGGTCGTGCGACAGGAAATGGCCGCGGTGCCCGCCGGCCTCCAGCCCCTGCGCGATGACCGCGTCGACGCCCTTTGCCTCGAGCCACAGCGCTTCATCGACGGTGGTGGCCGAAACCAGCACCTTCGCGCCCCAGCCGCGCACCTTCGCCAGCAGCGGCTCGGGCGGCAGCCCGAAATGGAAGCTCACCACCGGCGGCTTGAACTCGGCCAGCAGGTCGGCCACCTCGGCGCTGAAGGGGTTGCGCCCGGGGCCGGTCGGGATGCCCGCGGGGTCGATGCCGAACTCGGCGTAGTACGGCCCCAGCGCGGCGCGCCAGGCGGCCTCGCGTGCCTCGTCCGGCGTGGGCGGGGTGTGGGCGAAGAAGTTGACGTTGAAGGGCTTGTCGGTGCCCGCGCGGATCGCCGCGAGTTCGCTGCGCATCGCGTCGGGGCCGAGCATCGCGCACGGCAGCGACCCCAGCGCGCCTTCGTTGCACACCGCGATCGCCATCGCGCTGGCCTGCGCGCCGGCCATCGGCGCCTGGATCAATGGAAGTTCGGTGCCGAGGATCTGTTGCAACGTCGTCATTCGGGGTGCGCTCCTGTGTCCGTGTGTCGAATGCACGGCATTGTCCGGCCAAGCCGTTGAGCGCGGCGCCCGCGGGGTCATCGGGCAGCGGGACAGGTCAGCAGCAGCAGCAGCAGCGCGCAGCCCGCCGCAGGCTCACTCCTCGCTGGTCCACTCCACCTGTACGCCCAGGCTGCGCAGGTTTTCCACGAAGCGCGGATGCGCGCGCCGGATCGGCGTGGCGTTGCGGATCTCGGACTTGCCCTCGATGCTCGCGGCCACCATGAACAGCGCGATCGCCACGCGGATGATGTAGGGGCTCTCGACCACCGCCGGCGTGAGCGCGTGGCCGCCGAAGGTGATGAGCCGGTGCGGGTCGGACGAGAACACGTGCGCGCCGAACTTCGACAGCTCGCCGGTCCAGCCCAATGCGCCGTCGTACACCTTGTTCCAGAACATCGCGTTGCCCTGCGCGCGCACGCCCAGCGCAATGAAGATCGGCAGCAGGTCGACCGGGAAGTACGGCCACGGCGCGGCTTCCACCTTGGTGAGCACGTTGCTGGTGAACGGCGTCTGCACCTTCAGCGGGCCGCTGCGGATGGCGCGCGACCAGCCGTCGGCATGCTCGATCTGCACGCCGAACTTGGCAAAGGTGCGGTCGATGAGCGGAAAGTTGCCCGGCGCGCTGTTGCGCACCACGACGTCGCCGCCCGTGATCGCGCCCAGCGCCAGGAAGGTGGTGATCTCGTGGAAGTCTTCGTCGAAGCGGAACTCGCCGCCGCCCAGCGTGCCGCCGCCATGCACCGTGAGCCGCGAGGTGCCCATGCCCTCGATGCGCACGCCGATCATGGCCATGAAGCGGCAGAACTCCTGCACGTGCGGCTCCGAGGCCGCGTTGGTGAGCGTCGAGGTGCCGCCCGCGGCGGCCGCGCACAGCACGAAGTTCTCGGTGGTCGTCACCGAGGCGTAGTCCAGCCAGTGGTCGGTGGGCGTAAGGCGGCCGGGGGCGTACACCAGCAGCGAGCCCTCGGTGCGCTCCACCTGGCCGCCGAAGCGCTGGAACACCTCCACGTGCGGATCGATCTCGCGCACGCCCAGCGTGCAGCCCTTGACGTTGTCTTCCAGCCGCGCCACGCCGAAGCGCGCCAGCAGCGGCGGCACCAGCATGATCGACGAGCGCATTTCCTCGGGCAGGCGGTGGAGCGCCGCATCGAAGGTGGTGGCGCGGTGGTGCAGCTCGAGCGTGCCGCTCTCGTGGTCCATGCGGACCTCGCTGCCCAGCGTGCGGAAGATGTCGAGGATCTTGCGCACGTCGGTGATGTCGGGCACCCCGTGCAGCCGCAGCGGTTCGCCGGTGAGCAAGGTGGCGCACAGCACCGGCAGCACCGCGTTCTTGTTGGCGGAGGGAATGATGCGGCCGCGAAGGGGCGTACCGCCGTGCACGATGAGGTTGGACATGAAAGGGGGCGAACAGAGGGGCGAAGGCACGAACTGTTCGCGCCGGACGGCGGAACTTTACCGTTGGAAACGACGGGTTTCCGGGGGCTCAGTTGTAAGAATTTGGAAACGCCCGCGGCGCACTGGTGCAGCCGCGGCGTGGCCTGGGAGGCCCGTCAGGCCTTGCGCTGGAAGCCCGGCGCCTGGTCCACTTCGGTCGGCTTGTAGATCTTGTGCGCCGCCGTCGCGCTGCCCGCGTCGGCCACCACCAGCAGGCGCCACAGCGGCTCGCGCACGGCGCACATGCTTTCGTCGGGCGTGAGCGCGAAGGTCGGCAGCGCCGGGGCGGTGCCCTTCACGACCACCTTGAGCAGCATCGCGCCCTTGGCGTTCGACACCTCGATGTCGTAGCCCAGCGCCTTGCTGGTGACGTCTTCCGCGTTGTAGCCGTAGCCCTTGAAGTGGCCCATGACATAGGCCATGGCGGCGGCCTGGACGGCGTCCGTCGTGGTCGGGCCGGCCGGGGCCGCGTCTGCGTCGTCGGCCGCCGGCACGCCGCCACGGGCCTTGGCGGCCGTGATGTCGGCCTCGGTCGGCACCCAGCCGCGCGCACCGCGCACCAGCACGGCGAGCTGCTGCTCGGGTTCCCAGCTCGCGACGTGCCATTCGGCGTCGTCGCGCACGCGGGTCGACACCTTGGCGCTCTTGTTGCTCTCGAGCTCGGCAATGGCGACGCGGTTGGTCTGCAGCACGGCGCGGAAGCCCTGGCCGGCGTCGAAGGTGCGCTTGAGCAGGGCCAGGCGGTCCTTGGCGCGCTGCGCCTGCTGGGCGCTGCGCACGCCGCCGCCGGGGCGGCGCTGGGCGTCGAGCGATTCCAGGTAGAACCAGCGGCCACCGGCCGCGACGCTCACGTACTCGCCCCAGATGGTGGCGATGACGTTGTCGCCGGTGGCGAGCCAGGCGTGCTCGAACGGCTTGTCGCGTGCGTCGAACACCCCCATCTTGGCGACGATTTCGACCGGCGTGAGGCGCGGTCCGGAGAGCCGCATCTCATCGATGGCGGCGAGCACGGAGGGGTCGACTTCCTTGTCCATTCAGCGGAATTCTGGCGAGTTGGGAGGGGGTGGGAGTATGCCGCATCGGCCGTCGCTCCCCGGTGCCCGGCGCCGCGCCGCGTGTACCCTCCGTGCCTTGAAAGCCCTCGCATGCACGACCTGCTGACCTCCTATTTCTGGCACGGTGACACGCTGCGCAGCCGCAGCGTGAGCGGCATCGTGCACGCGGCCCTGCTCGACGTGCCCGAGCCCCCGGCGCGCCTCGTGGCCGACTGGCAGCGGGAGATCGCCACGAACGTGCCGCTCGAACCCGGCGATGTCGAACCGATGCCGCTGGCCCGCGCACGCACGCGCTGGCCCGACTATGCGCAGTGCGTGCAGGCGATGTCCGGCTGGCTCGGCACGCTGGGCCTGCCCGTGTCGCTGCTGCCGGCCAGCGACGTCGCCCTGATGGCCTGCCGCGGCGCGCGCTACCACCACGACGGCGCGCAGTACGGCGGCGCGGCGTTCTGCAATCTCTTTCTCAGCGAGGACAAGGGCCTGGACGTGCACTTTCCCGTCACGGGCCATCGCATCGCGCTCACGCGGGGCACGGCCCTGCTGTTCGACACGGGCCAGCCCCACGCGGTCGTGCCGCGCGGCAGCGACCACGGCTTCGACGCGGCCGACTTCCCGTCTTCGCTCGATCGCACGCAGCTGTTCCTGACCTGGGAGCTGTCGATCGAAGACGCGCAGGTGGCGCGGCTGCTCGGCGTCGGCTTCGATGTCGATCCGGCCACCGCGTCGCGGCTCGGTGAAGAACAGGTTTGGGTGAACGGCGAACCGGCCGAGGTCTGCGCGAGCTCGGGCCGCTGGCGCAGCGCCGAGTAGCGATCAATCGCCTTGGCGGTAGTGGTTCCCCGGCCGCGCCGCCGAATCGATGATGTCCCGCCACGATTTTCCCGCGCTTCGCAGCTGCTCGATCGACGGGCCCAGCGTGTTGCCGTAGCGGCTGTGCGACCTGGCTTCGAGGGCCTGCAGCTCGTGCGAGGGCGTCAGCGCGCGGTAGTGCAGCTTGAGATCGTCCCGCTGCGCGAAGATCCAGCGCGCCACCTGTTCTTCACTCACACCGTCGGCCAGCATCCGCGCAGCGGCAGGCCCCAGCTCGGCCACGGCCGCTTCGTAGGTCTTGCGTACGTTGAGGTCTGCCATGCGGACTCTGGAGTGGATGTGACGGGCGACTCGGCCCATTGTGCATACGACGAGGGCGCTACAGTGGCTGTCCCCTCACCTCTTTTCGTGCATGCCCGGAGCCCAGACGATGCGCCACCTCTTCAACGTGTTCGGCCGCACCCTGCGCGTCGAAATGACCGACGCCCGCTGGCGCAGCCACTGGGTCGGTGCCGACGGAAAACTGGGCCTCGCCCAGCTCGCAATTCCTCCGGACGTGGCGCCGGCCGACCTCGCGCAATACCTCTACGACATCTACCACGAGAACGCGACGCCGACGAACGGCGATGTCTTCGAGATCGGCGCGAAGTGAGCCCGGCGTTGCTATCGCTGCGCGGCCTTCGATGACGCGCGCAACATCAGCCAGGCCACGCCGCCGAACGCCAGCACGAACACCAGCAGCGGCCCCACCTCCCGGGGCCTGAATCCCTCGCTCGCGAGGTTGCCAAGCAAGGTCCACGGCACCAGCGGAAACGCAAGCAGCACCACCACCGCGGGCACATGCGCGTGCAGCGGAAAAAGAACCAGCGCAAGGCCGGTCGACAGCAGGCTCGCCACCAGGTACGCGAGCAGAAGCTTGAACACCACTTTCATGCGGCGATTCTGACCGCCTCCTTGCCCAAGCCGGGGTGACAGATGACACGGCAATCTGCTACACCTCGCGGTACCCACCCGTCCCCCTGCGCATGGAGATCCGACCGATGGCCCCAGCCAAGAAGCGCGTCGCCGCGAAGAAGCCCTCGCCCGCTGATACGAAAGTCCCCAGGATGCCGCACGGGGTGCTGACGCCGGCGCTGTCGTCGGGCAGCGTGCGGCTGCACGTGACCGGGCAGATCAAGCTGCTCAACAGCTGGGTCGACCTGCCGCCGGAGATGGCCGCCGCGATGGTGGCGCAGTCGGCCCACGCCGACGCGCCCGCCGCGGGCCACCTGCCGGGCGAAGCCTCCCCCGCCCTCACCGCCGCGCTCGCCGGCACGGCCGACGCGCTGTGCACGCGGCTCTCGCCGGTGTCGACCTTCGGGCTCGCGCAGCTGCAACGCCTGCCGATGGACGTCGAGACCTCGATGGACCCGCGCCTGCAGCTGGCGGTGATGAACCGCCGCGCGGGCAAGCAGAGCATGCCCATCTCGTCCGCCGATGGCGATTCGGTGCCGGTGGTGGCGCGCGTCACCAGCCATGCCGAGTGGGCCGACATTCCCGACGTCGATGCGGGCTCCGACATCGGCACCGCCGACGACGGCACGGCGCTCGTCACGGGCCGCATTCCGCTGGGCAAGGCCGAGGCCATCCGCCAGCATCCGGCCGTGCTCAGCATGAAGGCCTCGCAGCCGGTGCTGCCGGCGCTGAACAACACCATCGCGTCGATGGGCGTGCAGGCCGACAACCCCGCGCTCGCCGGCACGGCGGGCGGCGCCGGCGTGGTGATCGGCGTGGTCGATTCGGGCGGCGACTTCGCGCACCAGAACTTCGTCAAGGCCAACGGCAAGACGCGCCTGCTGGCGCTGTGGCAGCAAGGCGCGCCGGCCAAGGCCAACAGCCCCTACGGCTACGGCCGGCTCTTCGAGGCGGCGGACATCGACAAGGCGCTGAAGAAGGCCGACCCGTACAAGGCGCTGGGCTACGACCCCGGTGCGGGCATGCCGGGCAGCCCGGGTTCGCACGGCACGCATGTGATGGACATCGCCGGCGGCAACGGCCGGGGGTCGCTGCAACCCGGCGTGGCACCGAAGGCCGACCTGATCTTCGTCGAGATGTCGGCCCGCGACATCGCCTGGACCGGCCACAACGCGGTGTTCAGCTCCTTCGGCGATTCGGTGCAGATGCTCGAGGCGGTGAAGTTCATCTTCGACCGCGCCGGCGACAGGCCCTGCGTCGTCAACCTGAGCCTGGGCACCAACGGCGGCCCGCACGACGGCACCTCGCTGGTCGAGCAGGGCTTCGACGCGCTCGTGTCGCAAAAGCCCAACCGCGCGATCGTGCTGGCGGCCGGCAATTCGCAGGAAGACAACACGCACACGGCGGGCACGGTGCCCGGCAACGGGCACCTCGATGTGTCGTGGACCCTGGTCAACGGCAAGGGCGGCGAGTTCGAGCTCTGGTACGGCGGCAGCCAGCGCCTGCGTGCCGAGCTGCTGGGCCCCGACGGCCAGGTGCTGGCGAGCGTCGCACCGGGAGAAAACTTTCCGCTCGGTGCAGGCAACGGCGAGATCGCCGCGTTCCTCAGCAGCCGCATCACCGACCCGAACAACAAGGACAACGTGATCGGCATCTGGCTCGCACCCAACTGGCCCGACGGCGAGTTCAAGGTGCGGCTGCACGCCCTGGCCGCCGACGACGTGCCGTTCCATGCCTGGCTCGAGCGCCTGGACAGCGGCCAGTCGTACTTCGGCCAGCCGGTGAAGTCGCACCTGCTGGGCTCGCTGTCGACGGGAAAACTGTCGATCGTGGTCGGCGCCTACGACGCCCGCAAGACGGGCGAGCCCGCCGCCAGCTTCTCGAGCGCCGGCCCGACGCGCGACGGTCGGCCCAAGCCCGAGGTCAGCGCGCCCGGCGTGCAGGTGAAGGCCGCGCAGTCGCGCACGAAGGACGGCATGGTGAAGAAGTCGGGCACCAGCATGGCGGCACCGGCGGTGACGGGGCTGGTCGCGCTGATGCTGGCCAAGGCCCACAAAGCTGGAAAGAAGCTGACCATCGCCGACATCCGCGCCAGGCTGAAGGCGGGCGTCAAGCCCGGCGGCAGGCCGGCCGGCTGGGACCCGCAGCGCGGCGACGGCCGCGCCGGCAGCGGCGCGATCTGACAAGCTACCCATGACCCCCACGCCCGGTGCGGTTGTGCCGAACCCGAACGGGGGGTGTAATCTGTGCTTTCGCCCCCATCTGCCCTCTCATGCCCATCGATTTGCGCTCGCTCAAGAAGCTCGACTTTTCGGCCGCCCCCGCGCCGGTGTCGGGCGAGCGCGTCGTCGTGCTGGTCAAGCTGTGCGAGGGCGCCGAGCGCCCGGACTACATCGCCGCGCGTGCCGACATCTCGCCGGGCCTGTTCTCGGCCGAGATCCCGCTCGACAAGCTCCAGCAGCTCGAGGCCGATCCGGCCGTCGAGTCGGTCGAGCTGTCGCGCCGGCTGCCCAACATCTCCTGATTCCCCTGACAAGCGACCCACCCGGGTCGCTGCCTTCGCGCATGCCATGCCGGCAGGCGCCCGCACACCCGTGCCCCACAACCCACCCCAAGGAACACCCATGAAAGTGCTCGACGATGCCGCGCGCGCGGCGGTCCGGTCGGTGATCGCCACCCACCAGGCGCAGTTGGCCGCCCTGCCCGGCTACGTGGCGGCGGAGCCGGGCTTTCCGCTGGTCGACGGCCGCTTCCTGCGCGAGCCCGCCGTGATCGTGCTGGTCGACCGCAAGCGCCCGTTGTCGGAGGTTCCCGTGGCCGAGCGCGCGCCCCGGCAGCTCGGCCCCTACCGCGTCTGCGTGATGCAGGCCGACCCCGCGCGGCAGCTGGCCGCCAGTGCGGACTTCGAGGACACGGTGAACGCACTCGCCGAAGCCGCCGTCGGCCTCGTCTACAAGCCGCCGGCGGGCCAGCCCATCGACAAGGTCTACAACGTGAAGCAGCCCTTCCTGTGCCACGTCGGCCCCGATGCGGGGTGGCCGGTGCTGCGGCCTTTTCTCGAAGGCACGACGCGTTCGCTGTCGGTGGCGATGTACGACTTCAACGCCGACCACGTCGCCCAGGTCTTCATCGACCTCGTGCGCGACGGCGGCATCGCGGCGGCGCTGAGCTGGGACGACGGCATGACGAAGGAAGAACAGGTCATCCGCAAGAAGCTGCGCAAGCTGCAGCAGGAGGCCGACTTCAGGGCCTGGCTCGTGCAGTGCGGCAAGGGCCGCCGCTTCGCCAGCGCGTACCACGAGAAAGTGGCGGTGCGCGACCACAAGGCCTTCTGGCTCTCGAGCGGCAACTGGAGCAAACGCAGCCAGCCCGACATCGACCCCGTGGCCACGCCCGCGCAGGCCAAGGGCATGTTCAGCAAGGGCAACCGCGAGTGGCACGTGATCTGCAACGACGCCGTGCTCTCGAAGGTCTTCGAGAAGTACATCCTGCACGACCTCAAGGCCTCCGAGAAGGAAGAAGCCGACGGCGCGGCCGACGCGGCGCTGGACGTGGCGCCCAAGCTCACGTTGCCCGACGTGTTCGTGCCGCTGGACCACCTGCTGGAACAGGCCGTGGCCTTCGCGGGGCCGGTGGTGCCGGTCGAACCCGCGCGGCTGCCGACGGTGAAGACCACGGTGAAGGTCCAGCCCGTGCTCACGCCGGACAACTACCTGCCGCACATCAACGCCCTCATCGACAGCGCACAGACTTCGCTGTACCTGCAGTTCGCCTACATCACCTGGAGCGATGCCGACAAGGACGCGGACTTTCGCGCGCTGCTGCGCAAGCTCGCACAGCGCAGCACCGAGCCGGACCTCGACCTGCGCATCATCCTGGGCAGCACCAGCGCGGCCGACAACATCCGCAAGCTGGTCGAGGCGGGCTGCAACCAGGACGTGTTCCGCGTCCAGGGCAGCATCCACAACAAGGGCATCATCGTGGACGGCCAGGCGGTGCTGGTGAGCAGCACCAACTGGTCGGGCGACGGCGTGCTGCGCAACCGCGACGCCGGGCTGATCATCCACAACGAAGAAGTGGCGCAGTACTACCAGCAGGTCTTTCTCGACGACTGGGACTCGCGCGCCAAGAGCCGCGTGGACGACGATCCGCCGGTGACGCTGGCCTCAGCCGGCGCGCCCACGCCGCCGGGCATGGTGCGCATGTCGTGGAGCGACTATCACGGGTGAGGCGCCGCCTCGATGAAATCCACCGAGTGCAGCACCCGCCGCAGCTCGGGATCGTCCGAGGCCTGCCACGCCGGCAGCTGTGCCAGGAAGTGAGCGATGAAGCGCGCCGCCGCGTGCGACGGCGCCTCCTGCGCGCGGCGCACGATGCCCACGACGTTGCTGTGGAAGCGCTCGCGCAGCTGCAAGGTCACGAGCGCATGGCGCAGGCTCTCGGTTTCCACCAGCGGCCAGGGGCAGAAAGTGAGCATGTCGGTCTTGCGCACGAGGCCCAGCATCATCGACGGTGAATGGGCCAGCTGGATGCGCTGCACGGGCGCGGCCAAGCCGTGCTGGCGGAACAGGTTGTCGAGAAAACTCGCGCCCTCGCCCGGCGTGAAGTTGAGCACCCAGTCGTCCTGCAGCAGCTCGGCCATCGACTGCGCGCCGGCCCGCGGATGGCCGCGGCGCGCCACCACCGTCATGTCGTAGCGGAACAGCGGCTGCGCCTGCAGCCCCTGCATGGCCTCGTCGGGGCCGATGCGGCCGATCAGCAGGTCCAGGCTGCCTTCGCGCAGCCGCGGGTAACTGAGCGCGGAGAGGCCGTCGAACATCTCGAGCTGCACGTGCGGCAGCTCCTCGCGAAACAGCGACACCACGCGCGGCAGCAGGGTCTGCGTGATCCAGGGCGTGATGGCCACGGTCAGGCGCTGCTGCGCGCCGGTGTCGCGGTGGCGTGAGAGCGTGTCTTCGGCCTGGCGCAGCTGGGCCAGCACGCGCTGCGCATGTTCGAGCAGCTCCAGCCCGGCCGGTGTGAAGGCGATGCCGCCGCCATGGCGCGTGAACAGCGCCACCTGCGCATGCGCCTCCAGTTCGCGCAGGCCCTGCGTGACCGTGGCCTGGGTGACGCCCAGCGCCCGCGCGGCGGCGCGGATGCTGCCTTCGGAGGCGACGGCGGCGAGATAGCGGAGCTGGTGCAGCTTCATGGCGGCCCATTATCCGCAGCCGTCCGCAGCCGTCCGCAGCGACAGGCGCCGCCCGCCCCCGCATGGCGGCGCCTGTCTGCCCCGGCGGGCAGCGAATTCCTAGACTCGCCGCAAGACAGCAAGGAGACAGATTCCCCCATGACGACCTACACCGTCGACAACGCCGCCGCCCTCGAGAGCGTGCTGCCCGCCGTGCGCGAGGTCGCGCCCGAGATGGTCGGCCTGCGCCACCAGATTCACGCCCACCCCGAGCTGGCCTACGAAGAGCACGTCACCAGCGAGCTGGTGGCCACGCGCCTGGCCGACTGGGGCTACGAGGTGCACCGCGGCCTGGCCGGCACCGGCGTGGTCGCCACGCTGCAATGCGGCACGGGGACGCGGCGCCTGGGCCTGCGCGCCGACATGGACGCGCTGCCGATCCAGGAAACGACCGGCCTGCCCTACGCCAGCCAGGTGCCCGGCAAGATGCACGCCTGCGGCCACGACGGCCACACCAGCATCCTGCTGGCCGCCGCGCGCGTCATCGCGCAGGAGCGCGGCTTCGACGGCACGCTGCACCTGATCTTCCAGCCGGCCGAGGAAGGCCTGGGCGGCGGGCGCCGCATGGTGGAAGAAGGCCTGTTCGATCGCTTTCCCTGCGACGCCATCTTCGCGCTGCACAACATGCCCGGCTTTCCGGCGGGCAAGTTCGGCTTCAAGGAAGGCTCGTTCATGGCCTCGTCCGACTCGGTCACGATCACCGTGACGGGGCGCGGCGGACACGGCTCGGCGCCGCACCTGTCGGCCGACCCGGTGGTGGCGGCGGCGCACATCGTCGTGGCGCTGCAGACCATCGTGTCGCGCAACGTCGACCCGCGCGAGATGGCGGTGGTGTCGGTGGGCGCGATCCACGGCGGCGACGCGCCCAACGTGATTGCCGACAGCGTGCAGATGCGCCTCACGGTGCGCGCCTACCGCCCCGAGATCCGCGCCATGCTGCGCGAGCGCATCACCGAACTGGCGCAGGCGCAGGCCGCCACGCTCGGCGTGAAGGCCGAGGTGGACTACCACTGGCGCTACCCCGCGCTGGTGAACGACGAGGAATCCACGCGCTTCGCACGGCAGGTCGCGCGCGACTGGCTGGGCGACGACGGCCTGCTGCCGCCGCTGGCGCCGCTCACGGGCAGCGAAGACTTCTCCTTCATGCTGGAGCGCTGCCCCGGCAGCTACCTGATCGTGGGCAACGGCGAAGGCGAGCACCACCGCACCGGCGGCTGCATGGTCCACAACCCCGGCTACGACTTCAACGACGCGATCCTGCCGATCGCGGCCAGCTACTGGGTGCAGCTGGTGCGGCGCTTCCTGGGCGCGCAGGCCTGAGCGGGCCTTCTCCTTTCCCACTCTTTCGTACTGGAACCGCGATGACCCGTCTTGCTTCCTCTTCCGTTTCGCGCCGCGTGGCACTGAGCGCGCTTGGCGCCGCCGCCTTCTGTGCCGCCGCCCCCGCGTTCGCGCAGGGTACCTACCCCGCCAAACCCATCAAGCTGCTGGTCGGCTACGCGCCGGGCGGCTCGGTCGACATGGCCGCGCGCGTGGCGGCGGACATCCTGTCGGCCAAGCTCGGTGCGACGGTGGTGGTCGAGAACGTGACCGGCGCCGCGGGCGTGGTCGCGGCGCAGCGCGCGGTGAGCAGCCCGGCCGACGGCTACACGCTGCTAGCCGGCTCCAGCAACGAAATGGCGGCCACGGTGCTCGTGAACCCGGCGCAGCGCTACGACCCGGTGAAAGACCTGACCCCGGTCAGCCTGCTCGCCTTCGCGCCCGTGCTGCTGGTGGCGAGTCCGAAGGTGGGCGTGAAGAACCTCGACGAGTTCATCGCCCTGGCCAAGCGCAACCCCGGCAAGTACAGCTACGGCAGCTCGGGCGTGGGCTCGACGCTGCACTTCGTGGGCGAGCAGATCAAGCAGCGCGCGGGCCTGTTCCTCACACACATTCCCTACCGCGGCACCGCGCCGCTCACGAGCGACCTGGTCGGCGGCACGCTGGACTTCGCGATCGTGTCGCCCACCGCCGCGGCGCCCTTCCTGCAGGGCGGGCGGATCGTGCCGCTGGGTGTCTCGTCGGCCAAGCGCTTTCCCGGCTTGCCGCAGGTGCCGGCGCTCGGCGAGCATCCGCAGTTGAAGGGCTATGAGCTGAGCGGCTGGTTCGCGCTCGCGGGCCCGAAGGACCTGCCCGCGCCCATCGTGCAGAGCCTGCGCGCGGCGCTGCAGGCCGGCCTGGCCGACCCGGCGATCCGCCGGCGGCTGGAAGAAGGCGGCTCCATTCCCGCCACGGGCAAGGAAGACCTCGGCCAGATCATGCGCGAGGACACGGCGAAGTACGCAACGCTGGTGAAGTTCGCGAACATGCGCGACTGAGGCCCGCCGGCCCGTTTCAGCGCGGGGCGTCGCCGCCCTGGCGCTCCTCCACCCACCACTTCGCCTGCGCGGCATTCATCGCGCGCGCGTTGACAATCATTTCCTCGATCTGCGCACGCGTGGCCGGTGAATCGACCATCCACGCGGTCTGCACGGCATGCGCGGGCCCGCCTTCGGCAAGCCGGTATTCCAGACAAAAACGAACCTCATTGCTCATCGGTGATCGAACCCTCTCTCTTCGCCACCGATTCTGTCTGACTCAAGTGAAACAGAACGCTTCTTCGATGCGTCGCAGCCACAGGAATCGATGGCGTTTTGAGGCCATTCGTTCACAATGATTGCACCGTTGTTGCAGCGGAAAGGAGTGTGAAACCATGTTCGACTTCTTGTTTCGGCCCACCCACACGGCCTATTTGAAACGTGCCTCGGCACTGCTCGAAGAGGCGCAGATGGCACGCATCGAACACCAGGCTGCCGCAGAGCATCACAGCGCCCTCGCCCGCATGTACGCGGAACGTGCCCGGCGGCTCGAGAACGAGCTGTACCGGCAACCTCGCGCCGCGGAGCACGGCACCGAGGCAGTGGCGGTCGCGGTGGAAGACCGCCCGCAGCTGTACTCGCTGGATGGCAGCCGCAAGGCGACGACGCACCCGGCCGGCAGCTGACGCCGGCCCGCGCGATCGCCTCGAGGTCGCGCCCGGCGACAAGGGCGCGGCTGTGCCGATGCGGTGATCCGGGGTGATGTAATCCGGCTCCCCGGCCCTCACCGCGAGAACCCCATGCGCTTCATTGCCTGCATCGCCGCCTGCGCGGCCCTGGTCCTGTCCCCAGCCCATGGGCAAACCGCCGCGCCGTACGACGGCCCGCTGTTCGACACCCACCTGCACTACAACCAGGAAGCCTGGGACGGCACCGCCGGCCCCTTCCCGCCCACCGAGGCGCTCGCGCGCATGCAGCGCAACCAGGTGAAGGCCATCATCGCGAACTCGCGGCCCAACGCCGGCACGCAGACCTTGGCCGCCGCACGCGAGACCCGCGCCGCCGGCGTCACCGTGGTGCCCTTCGTGCGCCTGTACCGCAACCGCGACGACTACAACAACTGGTTCCGCGACGAAAGCATCCACGAGATGGTGCTGGCAGAGCTGGCACGCGGCACCGCCAGCGGCCCCTATCGCGGGCTCGGCGAATTCCACCTGTACGAGAGCGCCAACGCCAACGGCCCCGTGGCGAAGAAGCTGATCGCACTGGCCGAAGAGAAAAAGCTCGCCGTGCTCGCGCACGTGGACGACGTGGCCGTCGACCTGCTGATGGCGAACGCGCCGTCGAAGGGCCGTGCGCTGCGCCTCATCTGGGCCCACACCGGCATCGGCGGCACGCCGGTCGAACGCGTGCAGGCGATGCTGGAGCGCTACCCACTGCTGATGGGCGAACTCTCGTACCGCCCGGGCCTGACCTGCGAGGACGGGCGCCTGTGCCCCGAGTGGCGCGCGCTGATCCTCAAGCACCCCGACCGCTTCATGGTCGGCTCCGACACCTGGGTCAACCAGCGCTGGAGCGCCTACGACGAGATCATGCGCGGCTACCGCACCTGGCTGGGCGACCTGCCGCCCGCCGTGGCGCAGCGCATCGCCTGGGGCAACGCGGCGGCGCTGTTCGATCTGCGCTGAGGCCGGCCCGCGCAGGAGGTCTCAGGCGACCTGATCGCGCCGCGCGGCCACCTCGCGCAGCCGCTGGTGCGCGACGCCGTCCCACGCCACCGGCTGCTGGTTCTTCGCGCACAGGTAGTGGTGCGTGAACACGCCCAGGTAGGCGTCCAGCGTCTGCTGCGCGGCCTGCTCGCCGGCCAGGTCCATGCACATCGCGGCCACCTCGCTGGTGCAGAAGTGGTCGCCGCGGCCGGAGTTGCGCAGTTTGTATTGCGTGATCTGCTCGGGCTGCAGGCTCAGCACCGGCAGCCGGTCGAGGTAGGGGCTGCGGCGAAACATCTTGCGCGCCTCGCCCCAGGTGGCGTCGAACAGGATGAAGAGCGGACGTTTCGCGGTGCCTGCATCGGCCGGGTCAGCCGACGAAGGAACGACGCTCAGCACCACGCGCTCGGGCGCCGCGTACTGCCCCGGGAACACCACATACGGCTGCCATTGCGGGTCGTTCAACAGCGCCAGCAGCGCGGGATCGGTCTCGGTGCGGGCCCAGCCGAAGGCGAAGGTGTCGGCCACCACATCGGCCACCAGCCACCCGGTGTTGGTGGGCTTGAGCGGCTCGATGTCGGCCATGAGCAGGCACACCCCCGCGCGCGTGGCCACCGGAGGGCGCACGGCGCACATGCAATGGCTGGGCACCAGGCGGCAACCCGCACAGCGCTCGCGCTTGAAACCGCCACGGGCAAGAAAAGGCTTGGCGCTGCGCGCCAGGCGCGCGGCGCGAAGGAGGGAGACGGCGTGAGGCATGCGCCGATTCTCGGTGGCGTGGCCGTCGCATGGCGGCCCCTGCCCTCACCGAGGCTGACGCGATGCCTCGGTATCAGGGCGTGCGAACCGGCGTGACCTTGCGGATCAGGTTGTTGAAGGTGTCGGCCACGTACAGATTGCCAGCGGCATCGACCGTCACCCCATAAGGCTGCTTGAACGTGGCTGCCGTGCCGATGCCGTTCTGCGCGCCCAGCACACCAGGCTGGCCGGCGATCGTGGAGACCACGCCCGCCGGCGTGATCTTGCGCAACAGGCTGTTGCCCGTGTCGGCCACGTAGATGATGCCGTCGCTGTCCACCGTCAGGCCGCTCGGCTGGTGGAAAGATGCCGAGTTGCCGGCCCCGTCGGCCGCCCCGGCCTGGCCCGAACCCGCCAGCGTCGTGACCACGCCACCGGGCGTGATCTTGCGGATGCGGTTGTTGCCGCCATCGGCAACGTAGACGGTCCCGCCCGCGTCGACCGCGATGCCATAGGCCATATTGAAAGACGCCGCGCTCCCGGTGCCGTCGGCGAAACCCAGCGCACCCGAACCGGCCAGCGTGGTGACGTCGCCAGCAGGCGTGATTTTGCGAATGACGGCGCCGAAGAGTTCGGTCACGTAGAGGTTGCCGGCGGCATCTGTAGCGACCGACGCAGGTGCATTGAACGTGGCGGAAGTGCCATGACCATCGAGCGAACTGCTGTTGCCGTTCCCGGCGAACGTGGTCACGTCAGCTGCCGGCGTGATCTTGCGGATGCGGTTGCCGTTGAATTCCGTTGCGTAGGCATTGCCCGCAGCATCCAGCACAAGACCGGCCAGCCCCGCGAACGATGCGGCCGTGCCGTTGCCATCCCCCGAGCCACCGCCGGCACCGCCGCCCGCAAAGATCGAGACATCGCCGGCAGGCGAGATCTTTCGCACGAGATTGGTTCCTACGTCGGACACGAGCAGGCCGCCGCTCTTGCCGACGACCACGCTGTACGGGAGGTAGAACGATGCGGCGGTCCCGTTGCCATCGACCGAGCCGGTGGTACCCGATCCGGCGAACGTGGACACTTGCGCCTGCACCGCCGAGCACGCGACCGCCACGTCGCCGACGTCGGCCGCCGCCTTGCCGCTGCCCTTGCTGACGGTGCAGAACTGCCACAGCGGCTGGGTGCGTACGCTGACCTCGTAGGCCGCACCTTCGACGAGCGCGGTGGTAAAGGTGAACTTGCCATCGGCCGTGAGCTTCAGGTCGTCGCCCGCATTGTTCTGGAGCACCAGGCTGCCGGTGAGGCCAGTGACGGTGCCGCCGACCGTGTGGGTCACGACCACGGGAGGCGCCGGCTCGGGCTGCGGCTGTGCCGGCGCGACGATCGGCAGGAAACCCGCGCCACCGCCGCTTCCCCCACCACCGCCGCAGGCCGCCAGCAGGACAATCACACCGGCCATGGCGCTGCAGCGCCCGTAAGAACTCACTCGCTTGGAAAGCATCCGACGCCTTTTTGGAGAAACCCGCTCTCCGGCTGGAGCGCCCAATTGTTTCTGAATGTCTATTTTTGTAATTAACCTGCGCCAAAGCCATCCCCGAAATTGGGTAAACGCAGCGGCGCATGCCTGTGCGGCCTCAGGCGAAGGGGCGGACACAAGGTCCAAAAGGAGATCGTGAAAGAGACGGTGCGGCCCGCCCCCGTGGGGCCATCAGACCAGCCGCAGGTCCCTCACCGCCGCACCGCCGAACACCCGCGCCACCTGCGCCGTCGACAGCCCGTACATCCGCTGGAACAACCCGCCCAGCACCGCCCGGTACTCGTTGAGCACCGCGTGGTCGCGGTTCTGGAACAGCGTGGCCTGCGTCAGCGGCTGCTGCTCGCCCACGACGCGCCCGCCCGCCTGCGCGGCCAGGCCGCCGCCGAGCACCCAGTACACGGTGCCGTGCCCGTGATCGGTGCCGCGGTTGCCGTTCTCGCGGAAGGTGCGGCCGAACTCGCTGACGACGACCACCACGGTCTGGCGCCAGGCGGGCTCGCCCATCTCCTGCGCGAAGCCGGCCACGCCGCGGCCCAGTTCTTCGAAACGGTTGGCCAGGTAGCCCTTGGCCGCGCCCTGCCCCACGTGGGTGTCCCAGCCGCCGACGTCGACAAAGCCGATGTCGTAGCGCTCGCGCATCAAGAGCGCCATGCGCCGCGCGACCTGCTCGAAGCCCTTGGGGCTCATGGCGTTGCGGCTGGCGGCGTCCATCTCGGCCTGCATGGCGCGCACCACCTCGTCGCGCACCTGGAAGCCCTCGGCCACGGGCTGCGCGAGCGCGGTGTTGCGGTACATCGACGCAATGATCTGGCTCTGCCGCGCATCGAGGGCCTGCCGCGCCACGCCCGCGAGCGCCATGTTGGCAGCCTTGGCGTCGTCGCCGCGCAGCACGATGGGCAGCTGGTCGGTGAAGGCGATGGGCGACACGTCGGCCAGCGGCCCGGCGCCGAGCACGCCGGCCAGCCGGTTGAGAAAGCCCGAGCGGTAGTCGCGCCGCGCGTTGTCGGGCGCCACGCCGAGCTCGATGGCGTCCTGCGTCTCGAAGTGGCTGCGCGTGAGGTCATCGGTGCCGGCGAAGGCGATGAAGGCCGCCTGCTTGCGCTGGTACAGCGGCAGCACGCTCTGCGCGAGCGCGGGGTGCAGGCCCCAGTCGCCGCCATCGAGCGGCAACGCGCCGTCGGGCGTGCCGGGCCGGGGGATGGCGATGTTGGGCCGCGAGGCGTAATAGAAGTCGCTGTTCGCGGTGGGCAACAGCAGGCTGGTGCTGTCATAGGCGCCACGCAGGAACACGACGAGCAGCTTGGTGCCCTCGGCGGCGGGCGCGGCAACCACGCGTGCGGCGGCGCTGGCCAGCGGCGTGGCGGCGATGAGTTGCAGCAGGTGTCGACGTTGCATGACTGAGCCTCTTTTCAACGCCGCATCAGCTCGGGCGATGCGAGCAGGAAGGTGTTCCACTCCGGCGGGTTCTTCGCCTGCGCGAGCGCCTGCTGCGTGTCGGCGCTCAGGCCGGGCTGCAGCGCATGCACGGCGCGCGACTCGGCCAGCGGCGGAAACGGCGGTTTCTCGAGCGGCGCCTTGTCGTCGGTGCGGAACAGCACGGCGCCGCCCGTGCCGATGGCGCGCGCGATTTCGAAGCGGGTGTTCATCTGCCCCGCGCTGGCCCAGGCGGCCTCGTTGAGCGGGTAGCCGTCGGGCGTCTCGTGGGCGTACAGGGTCTCGCCCATGCGGTTGATCCAGCCGATCATCGGCGTGGTGTTGAGCACCACGCGCTCGTCGTAGGCCAGCCGCACGCCCGCCACCACGTAGTGCACGGGGTCGCGGAACTTGCGGCCCAGCGAGGCCGCGAACTCGCGCGATTCGAACAGCGTCTGCAGGGTGGCGGCGATGTCGCCGTCGCTGCGCGTGAAGGTGGCGGCCATGCGATCGACCAGCGCGGGCGGCGGCTCGTCGGCCACGAAGTACACGGCGAGCTTGCGCGAGATGAAGCGCGCGGTGGCCGGCGCGCGCGCCAGGCGGTCGAGCGCCTCGTCGGTCTCGGCCAGGCCGCGCGCCTGGATGGGCTGGCCCAGGAAGGTCTTCGGGCCGTAGTCGTGCCGGTTCGGGTGGAACTCGAACAGGCCCTGGCGCACGTAGTCGGCGCGCACGGCCGGGCGCACCGCGGGCGGCGCTGCGTCGGGCGGCTGCACGCCGACGCCCACGCCGGTCAGCACGCGCGCCAGCTCCTGCACGTCGGCCTGCGTGTAGCCGCCGCCCACGCCGAGCGTATGCAGCTCCATGAGCTCGCGCGCGTAGTTCTCGTTGATGCGGTTGGCGGCGTTCTGCGCGTTGTCGAGGTAGCGCAGCATGGCCGGGTGCCGCGCGGTCGCGCCCAGCAGGTCGCGGAACTTGCCGAGCGCGTGCGGGCGGATGGCGTTCTCTTCGTAGTCGCCGACCATCGCGCGCACCAGGTCCTTGCGGATGCTGACGCTGAAGTGGTTCATCCAGAACCAGGTCATCTGCTCCTGCAGCTGGTTAGGCGAATACAGCGCGCGCAGCAGGAAGCGCTGCTGCGCCTCGCGCGCGAGGGTGTTGAGTTCCTGCTGGTAGGCCGTGCGTGCGGCCTTCTTCGCTTCTTCGTCGGGCAAGGCGTCGGCGGCCTTGCGCCGGGCGTCGAGCGCGAAGACGAGCTGGTCGAGCGGCGTGCGCGAGATGGCCATGGCGTCGATCTGTGCCTGCGCCGCCGCGGGCAGCGGGCGTGGCGCGGGACGCAACTGCCGGCCCATCCAGCGCGGCAGGCCGTCGCGCGCCAGTTCGGCCTGGCTGCCGGCGTTGGCGCCCCAGCTCACACGATCGAGCCAGCGCAATTGCGCGGCGGGCGTGTCGGCGGCATGGCCCAGCGCCGTGAGCGGCGGGCCCTCGGGGCGCAGCAGGCCGGTGGAACAGGCGGTGAGCGCCAGCACGGCGGCCAGCGTCACGGCGATCGCGCGCGAACGGTGCAGCTTCGGAAACGGCATGCGGTCGATCATGCGCCCTTCAACCGCCTCGCGATGTAGGCGGTTGACCGACCTCGGCCCGCACTCAGGTAAAGCTGAAGGTCAGCTTCGTTTCAGGACGAAACGACAGGGCCGCAGCCCTGCGCCTTCAGGCCGTGGCGGTACGGCTGGGCTCCGCGCCCGCAATCTGCCGCAGCGCGCGCTCGAACACCTCGACCGGCTGGCCGCCGGAGATCAGGTGCTGGTCGTTGATGATGATCGCGGGCACCGAATGGATGCCGGCGTCGGTGTACAGGCGCTCGCGTTCGCGGGTCTCGGCCGCGAACTCGTCGCCGGCCAGGATCTCGCGGGCCCGCGCCGCGTCGAGCCCCGCTTCGGTCGCCGCGCGCACCAGCACCTCGATGTCCGAAGGGTTCTGGCTGTCGGTGAAGTAGGCCTTCAGCAGCAGCTTCTTGAGCGCCACCTGCTTGGCCGGGTCTTCCAGTTCGGCCCAGTGCAGCAGGCGGTGGGCGTTGAAGGTGTTGTACACGCGGGGCCGGCCCCCGGCGCTGAACTCGAAGCCGACGGCCGCGCCGCGCTGGCGGATCGCCTCGCGGGCCTGGGCCTGCTGCTCGCGCGAGGAGCCGTACTTCTGGTTCAGGTGTTCGAAGGTGTCCTGGCCTTCGGGCGGCATCTGCGGGTTCAGCTCGAAGGGCTGGAAATGCAGCTCGGCCGTGACCTCCGGCGCCACCCGTTTCAGGGCGGCCTCGAGCGAGCCGAGGCCCACGGCGCACCAGGGGCAGGACACATCGGAAACGAAATCGATCTTGAGATGGGCGGTCATGGCGCCATTCTTCATGGCGCCACAACCCCTTTGTGCGCGCGGGGTCTTCAGGCCATGGCCTTGCGGCGCTCGCGCTCCGTGCGGGCGCTGGCCAGCGTTTCTTCGCGCAGCCGGTCGTACTCGGCCTTGTCGACCGGCACCGCGTTCGGGTTGCCCAGGTCGTGCATGTGGACGCGGTAGGTCTCGCGGGCGCTCATGGCGGCCAGCGCGGCCAGCACGGTCACGGCGAAGGTGATGGCACCCACGGTGAACCAGATGTTGGTCGAGCCCGGAGGTGCCACGGCGGCGAACAGCGCGGGCAGCAGCGCGGTGAAGGTGGTACCGATGTTCTGCGAGATGGCCATGGCAGACACGCGGTTGCGGGTGCGGAACAGCTCCGGGTAGAAGCTCGGGAAGGTCGCGTTGTAGCCCTGGTACACGATGCCCCACATCAAGAGCGACATGCAGATGGCCAGCGGCACGTTCTTGATGCTGATGGCGTACAGGTACACGAACGACAGCAGGCCCGACGCCAGGGCGCCCACGATGATCGGCGGCTTGCGGCCGATGCGGTCCGACAGGTTGCCCACGAACGGGATCACCAGCACGGCCAGGATGTTGCCCAGCACGGGAATCCACAGGTACACGTCTTTCTGGAAGCCGATGCCGTAGGCGGCCTGCACCGCGTAGGCCGCGCCGAACACGGTGGCGACCACGGGAATCACGTTCATCAGCGCCATGCAGATCACGCGCAGCATGTCGCCCCAGCTGTCGGTCAGCGCCTGGACGATCGGCGCCTTGGCCACTTCGCCCTTCTGGTCGACTTCGGCGAAGGCCGGCGTCTCGTCGACCTCGCGGCGGATGATGTAGCCGGCCACGATCACGATGAAGCTCAGCAGGAACGGAATGCGCCAGCCCCACGAGTTGAAGGATTCTTCAGGCATGTAGTGCGCCAGCGGCAGGAACACGGCGGCCGCCAGGATCTGGCCGGCCTGCACGCCCTGCAAGGTGAAGCTCGCGAAGAAGCCGCGGCGCCCGAACGGCGCGTGCTCCAAAATCATCGAGCTCGCGCCCGAAATTTCGCCAGCCACCGCGAAGCCCTGCACCAGGCGCAGGAACACCAGCAGCGCCGGGGCCAGCAGGCCGACCTGGTCGTAGGTCGGCAGCAAGCCCACGGCCACGGTCGAGAAGCCCATCAGGAACATGCACAGCACCAGCACCTGCTTGCGCCCGTGCGTGTCGCCCCAGTGGCCGAGCACGAAGGCGCCGATGGGGCGCGCGACATAGCCCACGCCGTAGGTCGCGAGCGACGCGATGATGGCCGTGGTCGGGTCGCCCTTGGGAAAGAAGATCTGCGGAAAGATCAGCGCCGCGGCGGTGGCGTAGATGAAGAAGTCGTAGTACTCCAGCGCCGAGCCGATCCAGCCGCTGGCGGCGGCTTTCCTCGACTGGTGCTTGCCTTGCGGCTCTTTGGCGGATGGGTGGGCCATGGGTTGTCTCCAGTGGTGTGACGAAGGTGTCGGATGCGAGGGGGAAAATTGGTCTTGTGGATCAGTCTTGCTGGGGCTGCTGCGCCTGCGACGCCATGCGCGCGGGTGCGTTGAGCGCGCCGTAGGCGTCGTAGCCGCCCACGCGCTGTGCGACCTCGAAGAAGAGGCCGCCGTCGAAACTCTCGGTGTAGATGTGCAGGTAGTCGCCGGCCGCCGAGCGGTCGAACAGCACGCCGGCCGCGCGCATGCGCGCCAGCAGCTCGGGCGCCACGTCGATGCGCGTGGCCAGGTCGTCGTAGTAGTTGTCCGAGATCGGCACGAAGCGCGTGCCGTTGGCGCGCAGCCGGGCCACGGTGTCGAAGATGTCGTCGCAATCGAGCGCGATGTGGTGCACCGCGCCGCCGCCGGTCACGCTCAGCGTGCGCGCGGTGCGCGTGCGCTGGCTCAGCGACACGTTCAGCACGAGGCGCAGGCTGCGGTCGGCATTGGCCACGCCGCGGCTGCGGATCAGGCCGAAGGGGTCGGCCAGCTCCAGGCTCTCGCCGGGCTCCAGGCCGAGCACGGCGCGCGTGAACAGCACCCAGGTGTCGAGCTGGTCGAGCGCCAGGCCCAGCGCCACATGGTCGATGCGCGTGAGGCCGGCATCGTGCGCATCGGGCCCTGCGTCCTCGAGGATGAAGTCGGTCTCGTACAGCCCGTTGGCGCCCAGCGCCTCGGGCACGAAATGGATCAGGTTGCCGCCCGGCGCCACGATGGCCGGCACGCGCAGCTCGTTCGGCCCCACCGGGCTGTCGTGGCGCTGCGAGCGCATGGCGCTGGCGCGGCCCACGGCCGCGAGCGGGTCGGCGCAGCGCACGCCCAGCGCGCAGACCGAGGTGCCGTGCGCCTCGAAACGGCGGCGCGCGAACGAATCGGGCTGCGCGTTGACGATGAAGTGGATGCCGCCCTGGCGGTACAGCGTGACGGCCTTGGAGCGGTGGCGCCCGACGCGGCGAAAGCCCAGCTGCCCGAGCAGCGCGCCGAGCGTGACGGCCGAGGCCTCGTCGGCCGCGAACTCGATGAACGACAGCCCCGAGAGCGCCGGCGCCGGCGGCGGGTTGAACAGCTCCACGCGCTGCGGCTGCACGGGTGCATTCCCGTTGGCGAGCCGCTCGCGCGTTTCGCTTTCGAGGTACAGCAGCGAGCGCATCGCATCGACGGCGGTGCGGCGGTTCGGCGTCTCGCGGAAGATGTCGTTGAAGATCTCCAGCGACAGCGGCCCGGTGTAGCCCGCGCGCAGCACCTGTTCGAAGAAGCCGACCACGTCGAAATCGCCCTGCCCCGGGAACGAGCGGTGATGGCGCGCCCACTGCAGCACGTCCATCGACAACAGCGGCGCATCGGCCATCTGCACGAAGAAGATCTTCTCGCCCGGAATGGCGGCGATGCCCGCCGGATCGTCCTTCAGCGACAGCGTGTGGAAGCTGTCGAGGATCAGCCCGAGGTGCGGGTGGTCGGCGCGCTGCACGATGTCCCAGGCCTGGGCGTAGCGCGAGGTGTGGCGGCCCCAGGCCAGCGCCTCGAAGCCCACGCGCAGGTTGCGGCGCGCGGCGCGCTCGGCCAGCGCGTGCAACTGGGCGGCGGCGCGCGCCGGGTCGTTCACCGACAGCGGCGAGGTGTTGGAGCAGCACAGCACCAGCGGCGCGCCCATGGCTTCCATGAGGTCGAACTTGCGTTCGGCACGCTCCAGGCTGCGGTGGAACTGCGCCTCGGGCATGCCTTCGAAGTCGCGGAACGGCTGGTACAGGTCGATAGCCAGGCCCAGGTCGACCACGATGCGGCGCAGCTCGGCGGCGGTGCCGCGGAAGTTGACGAAATCGGCTTCGAACAGCTCGATGCCGTCGAAGCCCGCGGCCGCAATGGCTTCGAGCTTCTGGCGGAGGGTGCCGCTGAGCGAGACGGTGGCAATGGCGCGGTGCATGGGGATGGACTGTAGAAAGAGCCCGGGCGCGCCACAACGCAAATCAGCCCTTTCTGATCGATGATCGCACGCTATCGATCATCATTCGCACGAAATAGGGGTTACACCTAGCCCGCACGGGGGGTGCGGGCCGGGCATTTTTTCAGAGGCTGCGCCAGTAATCGATCAGCATCTGCGCGAACTCGACCGGGCGCTCCACCGCGCTCAGGTGCGCGGCGTCGATGGTCGCCAGCCGCG
Source organism: Variovorax sp. GW821-FHT09D04 (assembly GCF_059416405.1). NCBI lineage: Bacteria > Pseudomonadati > Pseudomonadota > Betaproteobacteria > Burkholderiales > Comamonadaceae > Variovorax > Variovorax sp. GW821-FHT09D04. Next base: position 198,220 of record NZ_JBWKPA010000003.1, on the reverse strand, counting down.
CACCCGGGATCTGCGCCACCATGGCCTCGGACATGGCAAGGGGCGTGGCCTCGTCCTGCAGCCCGCCGATCACCAGCGTGGGCGTGGCGACGCGGCGGTTGCTGTCGCGGAAGTCGATGGCGGCCACGGCGTTGCAGCTCTCGATGTAGCCCTGCGCGTCGGTGCGCACCAGCGTGTCGTGCAAGGTGCGCGCGGCCACCGCGCCCTCCGGCGTGGCGGCGTAGGCCGGCGTGAGCCAGCGCGCCACGGCGCCCGGGGCGATGGCGGCCACGCCCTTGGCGGCCACGGTTTCCGCGCGCAGGCGCCACGGGGCCTGGTCGGGGTAGTGCGCGGCCGAATTGGCGATCACCACGGTCTTGAGCTGCGCGGCGTGCCGCACCGCCAGCGCCTGCGCGGTCATGCCGCCCATCGACAGGCCCACGAAGTGCACGGGCTCGCCGCCCGTCTCGCGCGCAATCAGCTCGGACGCGTCCTGTGCCAGCGTTTCCACGCGCAGCACGCCGGGCACCACCTCGGAGCCGCCGTGGTTGCGGTGGTCGTAGCGGATCACCGTGTGGGCGCGCGCGAGCTGCGCGGCCACGCCGTCCCACATGTGCAGGTCGCAGCCGAGCGCATGGCTGAGCACGACGAAGGGGCCGTCGCCTTCGCGCACGACATTCAGGCGGGGGGAGGATGTGGTCATGGTGTGGAGTCCTTCTGGGAAGCGGATGACGAAGCAGGTTGCGCAAGGCGCGGCAGCCACAGGAACGCGATGGCCAGCAGCACGGTGCCGGCCATCAGCATCGGCACGACCATCGGCCAGGCGCCGTACGAAAAGCTCGTGTCGACGAACAGCGCGGCGACCTGCCCCACGCAGAACGCGACCATCATCATGCCGAAACCGGACCACGACACGGCCCGCCCCGCCAGGTGCGGCAGGTCGCCCACGGCGCCGGCCTGCCCGCAGGGCTGGTGGATGCCGTGGCCGAGGCAGTACACGGCATGGCCCGCCAGCAGCGGCACCGCGCTGTGCGGCATCAGCCAGCAGCCCAGCGCCTGGATGACGGCGCCGGTGATGCTCAGCACCGCGCCCAGGCGCACCGTGCGCATCGGCCCGAAGCGACGCAGCAGGCTGCGGCACATCGTGGTGCTGAAGATGTAGACCAGCGAGCCGCCGGCCGGAATCCAGCCGTACCACGCGGGCGACCAGCCGAGGTAGCCGATGTAGACCATCGGCGAGAGCAGCAGGAAGCAGAACAGCCCGCCGTAGGTGGCCGCCGCCACCGAGGCCCAGGCGCGGAAGGCGCGGCTCGCGAACACGGCGCGCGTGCTGCCGCGCGGCGCGGACGATTCGCCCTCGCCCCACGGCCGACGCGTTTCGCCGAACGAGCGCCAGCACAGCGCGAACAGCACCACGGCATAGAGCGCCATCGCCACCATCACCCAGCGCCAGCCCGCGCCCTGCACCAGCCAGGCGCCGAGCAACGGCGCCATGAGGCCGACCACGCCCAGCCCCGTGAGGCCGCGCGCCATCACGTGCGGGCCTTCGTGCGCCGGGTACAGGTCGCGCACCGCGGCACGCGCGCACACGAGGATCGCCGCCATCGAGAAACCCTGCAGCGTGCGCCAACCCGCGAGCACCGCCACGCTGCCCGCGAATGCGCCGCCGAAGGCCGCGATGGCGTAGCAGCCCAGGCCCGCGAGCAGCACCGGCCGGCGCCCGAAACGGTCGGCCAGCGGGCCGCACAGCAGCTGCGCAAAGCCGAAGGCCAGCACGAACAGCGTGAGGCTGGTGCTGGCCGAACCGAGTTCGCCGGCGATGGCGGGCAGCGCCGGCAGGTAGCTGTCGGTGGCGACCGGCTGCGCGGCCAGCAACAACGGCAACAGCAGCGTGAAGCCGACGTCGAAGCGGCCCTTGCCGCCCCGGCCTTCCGTCGCGCTCACTGCGCCGCCACTGGCGGCAGCAGGCCCTTCTCGCGCAGGATGTTCGTCGCGATGCCGAAGGCGTGGTTGGCCACCGGCACGCCGCAGTAGATCGCGGCCATCATGATCACTTCCTTGATCTCGTCGGGCGTGAGGCGCGACTCGGGCGGGCCGTCGAGCGCGGCGCGCACGTGCATGGCGAACTCTTCGTAGGCATGGATGCCCAGCATCATCGACAGCACCATGAAGCGGCGCGTCTTGTCGCCCAGCGCGGGGCGGCCCCAGATGTCGTTCCACGCATGGCGCGTGATGAGCTCCTGGAACTCGGCGTTGAAGCCGTTGCGGTTGGCGAGCGACTTGTCGACCCACGCGTCGCCGAGCACGCGGCGGCGGTTGACGAGCCCGTCTTCGTAGGGGTTGCTCGGGGTTTCGGGGGCGGTCATTGCGAGAGTTCCTTGTCGGATGAGAGTTGGGCTTGCAGGGCTTTCACCTGCGCCAGTGCGGTCTGGCCGGCGTTCACGGCCAGCGCAGGGTCGAACCATTCGTCGGCCGCGTCGCGCGGCAGCTCGGCGCGCAGCCGATCGATGTTGGCGCGCATGCGCGCGGCGTCGACCTGCAGGCCGGGCAAGGCGCCGGCCATGGCGCGCACGCTGCCGTGCGCCGACATCAACAGCTGCGGCCATTCGGCCAGCTCGGCCTGCCAGGCGCCGAGCGCGCGTTCGTGCTGCTGCGGCATGGCGCCGAGCAAGGCGGCCACGCGCTGCGGCGCGCGGTGCGCGGCGGCGATGGCGACCATCGAGGCCACGGGGTTGCGCTTGTGCGGCATCGCCGACGAGCCGCCGCGCCCGGGTTCGCTGGGCTCGGCGACCTCGGCCACTTCGTACTGGCCGAGCAGCGAGATGTCGACCGCGACCTTGCCCAGGCTGCCCGTGAGCAGGCCGAGTTCGCAGCCGAGCGCGACCCATTCGTCGCGCTGCGTGTGCCATGTCGCGCCAGGGTCGCCCAGGCCGAGTTCCTTGGCCATGCGCTGGCGCACCGCGGCGCCCTGCCCCTTCATCTGCGCCAGCGTGCCGACGGCGCCGCCGAGCTGCAGCTGCAGCGCGTGCTTCGCGGCGGCGCGCAGGCGGGTGCGGCTGCGCACCAGCGGCGCGGCCCAGCCGGCGCACTTGAAGCCGAAGCTGGTGACCGAGGCCGGCTGCATCAGCGTGCGCGCGAGCATCGGCGTGTCGGCGTGCTGCACCGCCAGGCGCAGCAGCGCGTCGGCGGCCTTGGCGAGGTCGGCCTCGACCAGCGCGACGGCTTCGCGCGTGACCAGCGCCATCGCGCTGTCGATCACGTCCTGGCTGGTGCTGCCGAAGTGCACGAAGGGCGCGGCCTCGGCATTGAACAGGCCCACGGCCTCGCGCAGCGCCTTCACCAGCGGGATGGCGACGCTGCCGGCGCGTCCGCTCTCGCGCACGATCTTGGCCACGTCGAACAGCTCGACCTTGCAGCTGCCGACGATCGAATGCGCGGCGCTCTCGGGGATCAGCCCCTCGGCCGCCTGCGCGCGCGCGAGCGCGGCCTCGAAGCGCAGCATGGCGTCGACGAAGGCGCGGTCGCTGAAGGCGCCCAGCGTTTCGGAGGTGGAAAGGAAGCCTTCAAAAATGCTCATGCGTATTCCGATGTCTAGTATTTCAATTGCGCGACGGCGCGCAGCTCTTCAGGCGAGGCGGTGCCGAAGCCGAAGAACTCGAGGTAGGCCGGGATCATCTCGAACAGCATGTCGGTGCCCACCTGCACCTGGCAGCCCTTGGCCCTGGCGGCCTGCAACAGCGGCGTGTATTCGGTCTTCATGACGACCTCGCCAACGAAGGTCTCGGGAGCGATGCGGTCCACGTCGAAGGGCAGCGGGTCGGTGTCCTTCATGCCCAGCGGCGTGGCGTTGACGACGATGTCGAAGCCCGCCGGGTCCTTCGAGCCGGTGGCGACCTTCATCTGCGGATAGTGCTCGCGCAGCCGCGCGGCCAGGGCCTGTGCAGAGGCATCGCTCATGTCGAACAGCATCAGCTCGGCCGCGCCGGCCGCCGCGATCGACGCCGCAATGGCCGACCCGACGCCGCCCGTGCCCGACACCAGCACGCGCGTGCCCTTGAACAGCCGCCCCTTGCGCTCCACGCCGCGCACGAAGCCCGCACCGTCGAACTGGTCACCCAGCAGGCTGCCGTCGGGCCGCTTGAGCACGGCGTTGCAGGCGCCCGCGACGCGCGCGGTGGGCGTGACTTCGTCGACCAGCGACATCGTCGTGACCTTGTGCGGCATCGTGACCAGCGCGCCGCGCAGGTTCGAGAACTTGAAGATCTGCGCGAGCGACACCGCGTAGTCCTCGGGCTTCACGCCCATCGGCACGACGACCGCGTCGATGTCCTGCTTGTCGAACCAGGGGTTGTAGATCATCGGCGCCTTGAAGGCTTCGGTGGGGTAGCCGATGTGGGCGATGAGCGTGGTCTTGCCGGAGATCATGGGAAGTCGTCTTGTTCAGGAAGGTACGGGATCAGGCCACGCTCGGGGATTGGTAGCGCAATGGCGTTGCGATCTCAGCGTGCATCGCCGGCGGATAGATGAGCTCGCGCAAAAAGTCGGCGTCGGCCTGCATCGCATCGGCCGCGTCGATGTGACCGAAGTAGCGGAAGTAGTGCGGCATCTGCTGCACCAGCATCTCGAAGCCGGCCTGCGCATTCAGCCCGCGCGCGCGGGCCGCGCGCACCAGCGGCGTGGGCTGGTTGCGCAGCAGGATGTCGAACAGCGCCGCGTGCGGTTCCATGCGCGCCACGTCCAGCGGCAGCGCGTCGTCCTCGGCCAGGCCCAGCGGCGTGGCGTTGATGACGAGGTCGTAGCCCTCGGGCGCGTTGCTGTCGACCGCCACCACGGTCGCGTCGAAGAAAGCGTCGAGCTTGGCGGCCACGCCCGCGGCCTTGCCGGAGGCGGTGTCGAAGAAAGCGATGTGCTCGGCGCCGTTCACCGTGCCGCCTTCGGCCAGCGCCACGCCGATGGCGGCGGCGCTCACGCCCGCGCCGAGGATCAGCACGCGCTTGCCGCGAAACGGCACGTTGCAGCGGTCGAGCGCGCCGATCAGGCCTTCGCCGTCGAACAGGTCGCCCTCGAGCTGGTCGCCCTCGGTGCGGCGCACCACGTTGACCGAGCCCGCCACGCGGCCGAACAGGCCGCAGCCGTCGAGCAGGTCGACCACGCGCGGCTTGTGCGGCGGCGCGATCACCATGCCGCGCACGTTGCGCGCCAGGAAGGCCGACTTCATGAACACCGCGAAATCGCGCACCGGCACCTGCATGGGCACCAGCACCGCGTCGATGCCGTAGCGCGCGAAGGCCGCGTTGAACATGCGCGGCAGCCGCACGTTGCGGACCGGGTCGCCGGGGATGAGGTAGGCCTGGGTGCTGCCGGTGATGAATGGGCTCATGGGCGTGCTTCCGTTCGTCAATCGCTCGTTTCGGTGCGGAACAGCGGGCTTTATAGTCCCTTCGCGCGCGGCCTGCTGGCGCACGAGCCACCAAACGTTCGATGATCGATCTTTCAAGTTCGTCAATCGATCAAATTGCGGGTTTTTACTTAGCCATTCGGACCCCGCCGCCGCGACGGACGCGGGCACACTTCCGCCCATGAACAGCACCAGCCCCGACGACTCGACGCCGCCCGCCGGCCTGGACAAGCGCGACTGGATCGCCGGGCTGGAGCGCGGCGTGAGCATCATCGAGGCCTTCGACGACGCCAACCCGCGCCTCACGGCCAGCCAGGCCGGCCAGCGCACGAACATGACGCGCACCGCCGCGCGGCGCTACCTGCTCACCCTGCAGCACATGGGCTACGTGGCCAGCGACGGCAAGCTCTTCTGGCTCACGCCGCGCGTGCTGCGCCTGGGGCAGTCGTACCTCGAATCGGCCCGGCTGCCGCGCGTGGTGCAGCCCTTCCTGCAACGCGTGGCGGCCGGCACCAACGAGATCGCGTACCTCAGCGTGATGGACGGCGACGAGGTGGTCTACATCGCGCGCAACGGCCCCAACCGCAGCATGAGCACCGGCTACGTGCTCGGTGCGCGCGTGCCGGCGCAGGTGACGGCCTCGGGCATGCTGATGCTGGCGCTGCGCAGCGACGCCGAGCTGAACGACTGGCTGGCCACGCGCCAGCTCACGGTGTTCACCTCGCACACCATCGCGAGCATGGAGCGCATGAAGCTGGAACTGGCGCGCATCCGCGCCCAGGGCTGGGCACTGTCGGAACAGCAGCTCGACCTGAACTCGCGCGGCATCGCCGTGCCGCTGCGCGACCGCCACGGCACGCTGGTGGGCGCACTCAACATCACGATGCCGATGGGGCACGAGAGTTCGGAAGACGCGGTGGCCCGCGTGCTGCCCGTGCTGCGCGAGACGGCGCAGGCAATGCGCAACCTGATCTGAGGCACTGACAGCATTCCGACAGCATCCGCCCGGCAGGATGCGGGCTTCCATCCAAAAAACACTGGAGACAAGCCATGTCCGACCGCTTCCCCACCGACGTTCCCCTGAGCCGCCGCCACTGGCTGCAAGCCGGCGGCGCCCTCACCCTCGGCGGCCTGCTGCCTTCGATGGCCTCGGCGCAAGACGCCTGGCCCAGCAAGTCGATCCGCTTCGTCGTGCCTTTCGCGCCGGGCGGCAGCTCGGAGATCGTGGCGCGCTCCACCGCCGCCGAGCTGTCGCGCACGCTGGGCCAGAGCGTGTTCGTGGACAACAAGCCCGGCGCGGCCGGCAACATCGCCATGAGCGAGGTGGCGCGCGCCACCGACCAGCACACGCTGATCCTCGGCCACATCGGCACGCTGGCCGTGAACCCCTACATCTTCGCCAAGCTGCCCTATGACGCGAACAAGGACTTCAAGCCCGTGAGCCTGCTGGCCAAGGTGCCCAGCCTGTACGTGGTGCACCCCGACGTGCCGGCGAAGAACCTCAAGGAATTCATCGCCTATGCCAAGAGCAAGCCCGGCAAGCTGAGCTACGGCTCGGCCGGCAACGGCAGCGCCGGCCACTTGGCCTTCGAGTACCTGAAGATGACGGCCGAGGTCTTCATGCTGCACGTGCCCTACCGCGGCACCGGCCCGATGGTGACCGACCTGCTCTCGGGCCGGCTCGATGCCTCGGCCATCGGCGCGGCGGCGATCATTCCGTTCATCAAGGCCGGCAAGGTGCGCTGCATCGCGACCGGCTCGGCCAAGCGCCTCGCCCAACTGCCCGACGTGCCGACCGTGGCCGAGCAAGGCTTCCCCGGCTTCGAGATGACGCAGTGGTACGGCATGCTCGCGCCGGCCAGCATCACGCCCGCGCAGATGGCCAAGCTGTCGGCCGAGACCATGAAGGCCCTGAAGTCGCCCGACTCGATGCAGCGCCTCACGGCCGATGCGGCCGAGGCCGTGGGCGGCACGCCGGAGCAGTTCGCGCAGTTCATCACCGCAGAACAGAACCGCTGGCAAAAGGTCATCGCCCGGGCAAACATCAAGCCTGATTGAGGCACGCAGGCCCTAGCATCGGCGCCATGCGCATCCTGCTGGCCGAAGACGAACACACCCTGGGCACCTGGCTCTGCAAGGCGCTGGAGCATGCGGGCATCCAGGTCGAATGGGTGGACGACGGCCGGCTGGCCGACCGGGCGCTGCAGCAGCGCGACCACGACGCGCTGGTGCTCGACCTGGGCCTGCCCGGCATGGACGGCCACACGGTGCTGCAGCGGCTGCGCGAACGCGACCAGCGGCTGCCGGCGCTGATCCTCACGGCGCGCGATTCGCTGGACGAGCGCGTCGCCTCCCTCAACGCGGGCGCGGACGACTTCCTCGCCAAGCCCTTCGCGCTGGCCGAGCTGGAAGCGCGACTGCACGCGCTGGTGCGCCGCGCGCGCGGCGTGGAGCATCCGCGCCTGGCCTGCGGGCCGCTGGTGTACGACGGCGCGCGCCGGCAGTTCACGCTGGGCGGCGAAGCGCTTGCCCTGTCGCCACGCGAACAGGCGGTGCTGCGCGCGCTGGTGCAGCGCAGCGGCGAGCCGCTGTCGAAGCAGCAGATCCTCGACCGCGTGTTCTCCGACGACGACGAGGTGCACCTCGAAGCGATCGAGGTGCTGGTGTACCGGCTGCGCAAGCGGCTCGACGGCAGCGGCGTGCGCATCGTCACGCTGCGCGGCCTGGGCTACGTGCTGGAAGCCGACTGAGTGAGCGCGCTGCGCCGCTTCACCGACCGCCTGCGCCGCACCAGCCTGTGGCAGCGGCTCGCGCTGCTGCTGTTCCCCGCCCTGCTGCTGGTGACGGGCATCGAGCTGTGGATGACGCGGCACGACGCGCTGGCCGCCGCCAACGCGGCGTACGACCGCTCGCTGCTCGGCGCGCTCAAGTCGATCGACGCGAACATCTCCACGGCCTCGGGCGGGCTGTCGGTCGAGCTGCCCTACACGATGTTCGAGTTCTTCGAGCTCACGGCCAGCGGGCAGGTGTTCTTTCGCGTCGCGACCTCCGACGGGCTGGTGGAGCTGGGCAGCGCCGACCTGCCCGCGCCGCCCGTCGAGCCCGCGATGGGCGTGCCGGCCTTCTACGACGCCACCTACTTCGGCGAGGCCGTGCGGCTCGCGGCCTATCGGCGCGACCTGGACCGCGCGCCGGCCGGCAGCACCGGGCGCAGCGTGCTGATCCAGGTCGGCGAGAGCACGCGCTCGCGCCAGGAATTCACCAGCCGCTTCGTGCGCAGCGCGGCGCTGCGCGACGGACTGATCCTCGCGATGCTGCTGTGCGGCACCGCGCTGGCGCTGGCGGCGGCGCTGCGCCCGCTCTCGCGGCTGGCGCGCGAGGTCCAGGCACGCACGCCCGACGACCTCACGCGCATCGCCGAGACCGACCTGCCCGCCGAGGTGCGCCCGCTAGTGGCCGCCGTGAACCAGCAGATGGCGCGCACGCAGGAGCTGGTGGCGCAGCAGCGGCAGTTTCTCGACGACGCCTCGCACCAGTTGCGCACGCACCTGACCACGCTGCAGATGCAGGCCGACTACGCACGCCGCGAGGACGACCCGGCGCAGGTGCGCGCCGCGCTCGACGCGCTGGGCGCCGAGATCGGCCGTGCCACGCGCAGTGCGCAGCAGCTGCTGGCGCTGGGCCGCAGCGACACCGTGGCCGTGGCACCCGCCGAGTTCGACACCGCCGAGCTGCTGCGCGAGGTGGCGGTCGACCTGCTGCCGCTGGCGCGCGCCAAGCGCATCGACCTGGGCATCCATGCGCCCTCGCCCGAACTGCACGCGGTGGGCGACCGCGGCCTGCTGCGCGAGGCGCTGAGCAACCTCGTGGCCAACGCCATCGCCTACACGCCGGCGGCCGGCACCATCACGCTCTTCGCGGCCGGCGACGCCGCGGGCTGGAGCCTCAACGTGGAGGACGACGGCCCCGGCCTGAGCGAGGACGAGCGCGCCACCTTGGGCCAGCGCTTCCGGCGCGGCGCGCGCGCGGACCAGGGCGGCTTCGGACTCGGCCTGGCGATCGTGCGTTCCATCGCGCAGCGGCATCGCGGCGATTTGCGGCTCGAAGCACGCGGCGCGGGGCCGGGCCTGCATGCCATCATCTGGTGGCCCCGTCCCGCGGGGTGAACTGCCGCCCTCCTTCCTTTTCGATGCCACGCTCTTTCGCCGTCACCCGTCGCCATGCGCTGCGCGCGCTGTCCGCGTGGCTCGCGCCTGTCGCGCTGCAGGCGACGGCGGCCGCGGGCGATGCGTCCGAAGGCCCGGCGGAATGCGTGATTCCCGCCAAGGCCGGCGGCGGCTTCGCGCTGACCTGCGCGCTGGCGCGCGATGCGCTGCAGGCCGTGCGCCCCGCGCGCACGCCGCTCGCGCAGCGCTACCTGCCGGGCGGCATCGGCGCGGTGGCCTTCGACCGCATCGCGAGCGGCCAGCTCGGCGGGCCGGGCACGCTGGTCGCGTTCTCCAGCGGCTCGCTGCTCAACCTCGCGCAGGGCCGCTTCGGGCCGCACCCGCCCTCGGCCGTGCGCTGGATCGCCACGCTGGGCACCGACTACGGCGTGGTCGCCGTGCACCGCGACTCGCCCTACCGCCGCCTGCAGGACCTGATCGCCGCGCTGCGCCAGGACCCGTCGCGCGTGGTCTTCGGCGCGGGCGGTACGGTCGGCAGCCAGGACTGGGTGAAGGCCGCGCTGCTGGTGCGCGCGGCCGGCGGCGCACCGAAGGCGATGCGTTTCGTGTCCTTCGAAGGCGGCGGCGATGCGCTGGGCGCGCTGCAGGGCAAGCACGTCGACGCGTTCCCGGGTGACGCCGCCGAGGCGCTGCAGGCCATCGCCGGCGGCGCGCCGCTGCGCCTGCTCGCGGTGCTGTCCGAAAAGCGGCTGGGCGGCGCGCTCACCGGTGTGCCCACCGCGCGCGAGCAAGGCGCGGACATCGTCTGGCCGACCGTGCGCGGCGTGTACCTGAGCGCCAACGTGCCCGACGCCGCCGTGCGCGCCTGGACCGCCGCCTTCGCCGAGGCCACGGCCGCGCCGGGCTACGCGGCGCTGCGCGAACGGCACGGCCTTTATCCTTTCGCGCTCACCGGCGCCGCGCTCGACGACTACGTGCAGGCGCGCATCAAGGCCTACCAGGCACTGGCCGACGAGCTCGGCCTGCGGCGCTGGAAGCCTTGATCTTCAACTGACCTCCATGACCGAAGACGACATCACCCAACACCTCATCGACATGCTCGGCGGCGGCCATTTCGAAGTGGCCGACGACAACACCTTCTTCTTCCATGGCGCGGACAACAAGTTCCCCTTTGCCACGATCGTGACGAAGGACAACGACTTCGACAGCGCCTCGAAACTGAACCGCCCCGGCTTGTTCCGCCTGAACGTCGGCGTGGGCAAGGAAAGCTTTCGCGCGCTGTTCGGCGAGCAGCCGCCAATTGACGTCGACTACACCGCGATCGACCGGCTGATGCCGCACCCGGTGTACGCCAAGATGCACTGGGTGAGCGTGATCAACCCGAGCGCCGCGACCTTCGAGACCGTGAAGCCGCTCTTGGTGGAAGCGCGCAACCTGCTGATCGCGCGGGACAAGAGCGCGTAGACCGGCCCCAACACCCGACCACATGAAACGCATACAATCCATATACGTTTCATACAGAGGTGGCCCATGGGCATCGTCAAGATTTCAGACCTGATGCACGAGAACCTGCGCGTGGCGGGCAACGCCCTCAGCCGGTCGATCAATGCGCAGGCAGAGCACTGGATGCGGGTCGGCATGCTGACCGAGATGCATCCCGACCTGGACTACCGGGAGGTCTGCCAGTTGCTGATCCAGGCCGAGCTCTCGGGCGGGCTGGACATTGCCGCGACAGTCACTGCGGCGCCACCCGGCAAGCCCCGCGCCCCCGCGAACGGCAAGCAGCACTGATGGCACACGACGTTCCACTCAAGTCCGCCGAAGAGCTGGTGATGGCGCGGCGCGCCGCACAGCTGGCCGCCGAGGTCCTGGCCATGATCGAGCCCCACGTCGTGCCCGGCGTGAGCACCGAAGCGCTCGACCGCCTCTGCCACGAACACATCGTGAAGGTGCAGGGCGCCATTCCCGCCAACGTGGGCTACCTGGGCTATCCGAAGACCATCCTCACCTCGGTGAACCAGGTCGTGTGCCACGGCATCCCCTCGGCCGACAAGATTTTGAAGGCGGGCGACATCGTCAACATCGACGTCGCCGTCAACAAGGACGGCTGGTTCGGCGACACCAGCCGCATGTTCTTCGTCGGTGCGCCGAGCGTGCTGGCGCGCCGGCTGGTGGAGACGACCTACGAAGCGCTGTGCGCCGGCATCCGACAGGTGAAGCCCGGCGCGACGCTGGGCGACGTGGGCCACGCCATCCAGTCGATCGCCCAGCGCGAGCACTTCAGCGTGGTGCGCGAATACTGCGGGCACGGCATCGGCCGCATCTACCACGACGAACCCCAGGTGCTGCACTTCGGGCGGCGCGGAGCGGGCCTCGTGCTCGAGCCGGGCATGGTCTTCACCATCGAGCCGATGCTCAATGCGGGCCGCGCCGAAACGAAGCAGCTGGCCGACGGCTGGACCGTCGTGACCAAGGACCGCTCGCTGTCCGCCCAGTGGGAGCACATGGTGGCGGTGACGGCCGACGGGTACGAGGTGCTGACGGCCTGGCCGGACGGCACGGGGACCTACGCGCCGATCTGATGCGCGGCCCGGCCCTGGGGCGATGGCGATTCAGTAGGTCACGGTGACCGTGATCGTGTCGCTGTAGCTGCCCGGCGTCACATTGGTCTGGGCCGGCACCCGCCCATAGACCGGAATGCTGCTGCCGGGGTTGCCGCTGCCGTCGACCGTGTCCGTGCCGACGGTGTTGCCCCAGCGCAGCGAACGCGCGGCATCGCGGTACAGCTCGTACTGGATGTAGTCACCGGTGCCGCCCGCCATGCGCCGCTGGGTCCCCGCCACGTTCACGCCATTGCTCAGTCCCACCTTCCAGGCGGTGCTGGGCGGACAGGCCATCGTGATGGCGGCCGTGCCGTTGACCGCGGCGCTCAGCGAGCTGGCACTGCCGAAGTCCAGGTCGGTGGCCGCCACGCTGACAGTGCAGGCGTTGGAATAGAGCGCCGTGACCTGCGTGTAGAAGTTCGTCCTGCCGACGTACTTGGCCGAACTCGCGGTGCAGCTGTCGGGCGCGTTGCCGCTCTTCATGCCCCAGACGACCTCGGAGTTGTAGATGTTGGCCTGGTAGCTGCCCGCCGCCAGCGATTGCCCGGACGGCACGCGGCCATACAGCGGGATGTTCAACGCGACATTGCCGCCGCTGGCCGGCAGCACGAAGGTGCCACCCGCGCTGGCGTAGGTGCCACCGCCCGGCGGCGGGCCGACGATGCCGCTGCGGGCCGCGTCGGCATAGATGTTGTAGGCCATCTGCGAACCGTTCCAGTTGGTCATGTAGCGCGGGGCGTAGCCGGCGATCTCGTTGCCCTGGGAGACGTACACGCAGTAGCTCAAGAACATGGTCTGGCCGGTGTCGTTCTGGCAGGCGAAGCCGACCGTGGCGGTGGTGTCCGTCGCCGCCGACGCCGTCACGGTGCCGAAGGCGAAGCTGGGCTGGCTGGCGACCCAGCAGCTCGGGTCGGCATGCGCCGCGCCCATGCCCAGCAGGCATGAGAAGGCCAGCGCCAGTTTCACGAATCTCAACGTCCACATGTCAACCGCTCTTTCTGCAAACCACCGCTCTCGGGACGCCGCCAGTCGAACTGTGCCCGGCACACCGCGCCGTCGGGCGTGCGCACGGCGAGCGTGTTGCGCACGGCGAGCGTGTCCAGGTACACCCAGCCGTCGTAGCCCACCACCGCGCCACCGCCCTCCTGCCCGTTCACCTGCACGCGGCTGCCCAGCGGCAAGGGCTGGCCCTGCGCATCTGCCAGCGCCACGTGGGCGGCCCGCACGGGCGTGATGCCGAAATGCGCCCGCGCGCCCGACCGGCCGGCCGGGGTGATGAGGCTCTCGGCACGTTCGATGCGCACGTCGGCGGGCAGGTCCATCGGGTCGATCGCCAGCTTGTTGTTCTGGTAGGCGTTCACCGGCACGACCAGCAGCAGCCCGCGCGAGTTGGTCTGCCCCACCGGTCGATTCTCGAGCTTCACGGGCACGCCGGCCACGCCGTCGGTGTCCACCACGGCAAAGGCGTCGTCGATGCGCCGCGCGGCCAGCACCCCGCCGCCCATCAGCACCAGCGCACCGCTGGCGCCCGCATAGGCGTAGCGGCTGGCGCGGCCGCCGCCCATCTCGCTCACGCCGGCCTGCACGCGACCGTAGGGGCCCAGGTAGTTGATTTCAGCCTGCCCGCCGGTCGTGCCGCCGCCCGTGCGCGCGGTGGCGCGCCAGCCCCAGCCGCCGTCGCCGAGGGGGGAGTGCTGCGCGCTGACGGTGCCCACGGTGCCCTGGTCGCCGCTGCGCTGCACGCCAGCGCTCACGCTGGTCTGCGCGTCCCACGACCAGCTCAGGCCGACGAAGATGCCGCGGTCGCTGCGCTTGTCCAGGTTCTGGTTCATGCCCACCGAGACCGAGGTCGTGCGCCCGATCGAACGGAACCAGTTCACGCTGGCGTAGCGCGACGCGGTCTGCCCCACCGGGCGCAGGTAGAGGTAGCTCACGCTGACGTTGCCCAGGCCGCCCATGTCGTAGCCCACGCTCGCGCTGGCGCTGCCCTTGGCCGGTGCCGAGCCGTAGGCCGTGGCCACGTCGCGGTAGTCGCCCTGCGTGCGGCTGCCGTTCAGGCCCACCGACAGGCGCTCCTGCCGCCACAGGTAGCCCAGGCTGGTCTGCGTGCCGCTGCGGCTGCCGCCGGGGGCGTCGGCGTCGTGCCGGCTGCCCGCCAGCGCCGCCGACAACGTGCCCGCCGCGCCCAGTTGCCACACGCCGCCGGCGCCGGCCAGCGCCAGGCCGCGCGTCACTTCGCCATGCGCTTCCACCGTGAAGCTGTCGCTGAGGCCCCGGCGCCAGGTGCCGGTCAGCACCGGCTGCTTGCCGTAGTCGAAGGAGCGCAGGCCGTAGTTGCGGCGCACCACGCCCAGGTCCACCGTCCAGTCGCTCAGCCCGGGCGCCAGCAGGCGGCTGCTGTCGAAGAGCGAGAAGCTCAGCGTGGCGGCGCGACCCAGCGCGTCGGTCACCACCACCTGCGCCGTGCCGGTGCTGTTGATGCGCGGCAGCGCGTTGAGCTGGAAAGGCCCCGCCGGCACCTGGCCGCTGTACTGGCGGATGCCGTCGATGAACAGTTCCACGTCCGAAGGCATCGTGGCCGAGCCGATGAAGCTGGGCAGCGGCGCGGTCTGCCGGTAGGGCTGCAGGCCGAAGTCGCGCGACAGCTGGATGCCGCCGATGCGCGTGGCGCGCGACCAGGGCACGGCGCCGGTGAGCGTGTCGCCCACGCGCAGGGTGAGCATCCTGTCGGGGAAGGCCATGCTCCAGATGCTGTCCATGCGCACGGACTGGTCCTTCCAGCCCTGGGTGTCGTGCGTGCGCTGCATCAGCCAGGTGGTGCTGAGCACGCTGGCGCCACGAAAGGCGCGCAGCTCGCCGAAGGCGCTCAGGCTGGCACTGCCACCCCTGCCCTGGGTGCCGTAGAGGTCGTAGTTCAGCAGCAGGCCGGTGGACGTGCTCAGGGGCTGCGCGGTGACTGCCGCCTGCCCCACCGTGGCCGTGGGCAGTTGCAGCATCGCCAGCGGCGCGGTCAGGCTCAGTTGCTGGCGCGCGGCGTCGTAGTCGGCCACGAGCCCGGGCAGGTCGCGCAGGGGCAGCCATTCGGCGCCGTTGTCGGGCAGGGAGAAACTCAGTTCGCGCAGCACCGCGCGGGAGGCCGACAAGGCCCCGGCCTGCAGGCGAAACGGGTGCAGCCCGCGCGCCATGCCGTTGAGGCTGACCTCCAGGTACAGCGTCATGGCCCCCGGCACGGACTGCGCGGCGGGCGCTGCGTGGGCGGGGAGCGTGGTCAGGGCCAGCGCAAACGGAGCCAGCAAGGCCCTCGCAGCGAACCCGGCCCGCTCAGCGCGCCAGCGGCGCGAGGTTGGCGTCCGTCGTTCTGCCATCGATCATGACCTGCCAGCGACCCGCGCCGGCCAGGGCGGCGGGCGACGTCTTCAGCGGCCAGCGCATGGTGGCGCCGGGCAGCACGTAACCCAGCAAGCCGGTGTAGGCGGCGACGGCGCGGCCGTCCGCGCCGGTGAACACGAGGTCCGCCAGCTGGGCATGCACCCCGCCGCTGTTGCTGACTTCCAGCACGGCCTTGCCGTCCTCGCGCCGCAGGCTCCAGCGCAACTGCGCGGGGGCCGGCTCCGCGCCCGCCGGGGACACGAAGATGGGCAGCGAGTGCCGCATCACGAAGTTCAGGTTGCTCTTCTTGCCGTCCGCCGCGGTGCCCGCCGCCTGGGGCACGGGCAGTTCATCCACCAGCACGCGGTAGGCTTCTTCCGCCGGGCCCGCGGGCGGCGGGCCGTTGCGGATCACGCGCACCAGTTGCCGTCCGCCGGTGGGCAGCTGCAGCATGGGCGGGCTGACGACCAGTCCGTCCGCCGGCTCCATGCGGT
This sequence comes from Variovorax sp. GW821-FHT09D04, assembly GCF_059416405.1. Taxonomy (NCBI): domain Bacteria; kingdom Pseudomonadati; phylum Pseudomonadota; class Betaproteobacteria; order Burkholderiales; family Comamonadaceae; genus Variovorax; species Variovorax sp. GW821-FHT09D04. The sequence goes on along the minus strand of NZ_JBWKPA010000003.1, from coordinate 182,211 downwards.
CCTGCCCGTCCACCTGCGTCCAGCGGAAGACGCGGATCTGCGCGTCCAGCGGCGCGGCTCCCGTGTTGCTCAGCCAGAGCCCGTCGCCTTGCCGCGTCGGCGCCAGCGTCAGGGTGACGGGCGAGACCTGCAGGCCGGCCGCCTGGACCGCACCGCCGCCAAGCAGGCATGCGCCCCACAGTCCGAGGATGGCAAGTGCACGTCTCACGATTCAGCTCTGGCTCGGTGATTCAGCTCTGGCTCAGTACGTGACCGTCACCGTGACGGTGTCGGCGTAGCTGTCCGGGGTGAAGTTGGCGTTGGTGTTCTTGGCGTAGACCGTGTGCGTGATCGCCGCACCGGTGCCCGTGCCGCCGACGACATTGGCGCCGGTGCCGGTGGTGTTGCCCCACACGGTGCTGTTGCCCGCGTTGGAGTACAGCGCGTAGGGCACCTTGTCGGTGTTGGTGGCCGAGTTGGCGACGGACGACATGGCACCCGTGCCGTCGGTGGTGCCGCCGTTGGTGGACGAAGGCAGCAGGCCGACGGTGTAGGGCGTGGTCTTGGAGCAGGTGACCGAGATGGTGTTGTTGCCCGTCTGGTTGGTGGCGGTGGGCTGCACGGAGGTGCCCAGGCTGATGTCGGAGGCGCCGCCGGCCGTCACCGCGCAGCTGCGCACGATGGTCATCTTGACCTGGAAGCTGGCACCGGCGGTGTCAGCCAGGGCCGAACCGGATGCGAAAACGAGGGTGGCGGTGGCCGCCGCGGCGACTGCGAGCTTGAGCATGAAAGCACTCCAAATGTAATCAATAAGACCTGACAGGTCGGTATTTTGTAATCATTTTGCATACGTTTTGACTACAAAGTGGCGCAAGGATGCCCCACAACCGGCCCGTTTGCCCTCGGATTCACGGCGCCTCGGCTCAAGTTTCGTGATCTAGTTCTCGTAACAATTGGAAAACTGTTTGCATTGTTTACATTTCCACCACAGTCAAAGCGCCCCCGCCTCCGCGAAGTGGAGGCCTTGGTGCAGTCGATAGCGGGTGGGGAAGTGGTCGCAACAAGCGCAGGGCTTGGTGGCGCCCGAGGCTGGGCAGCCTCAGGAAGTCGATGCGGGCCGGCTCAAAGCGTTGCCCGGACCCGCCCGGGCGCAGACGGCAGGGAGTCGCCCTGCCCCCGCGTCAGCCTCAGGCCTTGGCCAACCGCCGCCGCGCCTTCACCGCCGACGCCAGCCCCTCGAGCACCGGCACCGTCTGCGCAAAGCCGATGCAGGCATCGGTGATCGACACGCCGTGCTTCAGCGGCACGCCGGGCTTCAGGTCCTGCCGGCCTTCCTCGAGGTGGCTCTCGATCATGATCCCGGTGATGCGTCGCTCGCCGCCTGCGATCTGCGCGGCCACGTCCTCGGCCACCACGATCTGGCGCTGGTGCTGCTTGCTGCTGTTGCCGTGCGAGACGTCGATCATCACCTGCGGGCGCAGGCCGTTGGCCAGCAGCGCCTCGCAGCTCGAAGCGACATCCGCCGCCGAATAGTTGGGCGCCTTGCCGCCGCGCAGGATCACGTGGCAGTCGTCGTTGCCGCGCGTCTCGAAGATCGCGGCCATGCCCATCTTGGTCATGCCCATGAAGGCATGCGGCGCGCGGGCCGCGAGGATGGCGTCGGCCGCCACCTTCACGCTGCCGTCGGTGCCGTTCTTGAAACCGACCGGGCAGCTCAGTCCCGAGGCCAGTTGGCGGTGGCTCTGGCTTTCGGTGGTGCGCGCGCCGATGGCGCCCCAGGCGATCAGGTCGGCAATGAACTGCGGGCTCAAGAGGTCGAGGAACTCGGTACCGGTCGGCAGGCCCAGCGTGGTCAGCTCCAGCAGCAGGCGCCGCGCGCGCTCCAGGCCTTCGTTGATGGCGAAGCTGCCGTCCAGGTGCGGGTCGTTGATGTAGCCCTTCCAGCCGACGGTGGTGCGCGGCTTCTCGAAGTAGGCGCGCATGACGATGAGCAGGTCGTCCTGCAGCGAATCGGCCACCTTCTTGAGGCGCTGCGCGTACTCGATGGCCTGGTCGTGGTCGTGGATGGAACACGGGCCGACCACCACGACCAGCCGGTCGTCGCGGCCGTGCAGCACGTCGGCGATGGCCGCGCGGCTGCCTTCGACCAGAGCGAGCGTGTTGTCGCGCACGGGCACGCGCTCCTGCAGCAGCGCGGGGGTCATGAGGGGACGCACGGCGCCGATGCGCACGTCGTCGATGCGGGTGGTGTCGAGGGTGCTGTCGCGGGAGCCGACTTCGGCGTCGTGGCGGGGGTCGTCGAGGCGAGACATGGTCGTGGAATGCTGTGATGTCGAGGGGGTTGCTTCGATTGTCCCCCAGCACGCCCTCCTCCCCGGCTCAGGCCGCCTTCAGGAACACGTCGGGGTCCGTCGCGGCCTGCATCGGCAGCTGGCCTCACGGGACCACAGCCAGGCGATCACGCCGACGAACGCGACAGCGTCGCCAACTTCTTCCTCGCACTCTGCAAGAGGCCGACCTTCTCGGCGGGCAGCGGCGCCTTCGTATCCCCGAGCTTGATGATCTCGAGCGCCGCGGGTTTCGGCATGAGTGCATCGCGCGGCGTGAGGCCGTTGAACTTCGCGTTCGAGATGACGTGCACCTTCAGGTGACGGTGGATGTTCTTCGAGAGCTTCCGGCAGGCGGCCGCCAGGGTGGCTTCGTCGGGCATCGACTGGCCGTGCACGACGAGCAGCTCCAGGGTGCCGTCTTCGTCCTCCGCGAGCACGAAGGCGCGCACGACCGAGGCCTTGAACTTGCCGCGCAGCATCGCGCGAACCGGCTCGGCCGCGGCGAACGACTTGAGCGCGATGTTGCGCAGTTCGTCGTGGAAGATGAACGCGCGGTCGATCGAGAAGGTCTCGGCCTCCTCGGCCTTCGGCTTTTGCTTCTTCAGGATGCCGCTGCCGACGAGATGCGCCAAGGTGCGTTCCACGTCGGCCGTGTCGAGCTTCGAGCGATGGGCCAGCTCGCTGGAAGACAAGGGTTGTTGGGGCGCCGCGTAGGCGACCATCAAGAGCTTTTGCACCTCGGGGGCGAAAAGAAAATCTGCTGCACTCATTTCGCGGTTCTCTAGTTCTCTGCTTCTGTGGGGTTCTCTACAAGCGGGTTGCATTATCGAGAGCGCCCTGTCTCCCGTGCGATGCGGCTTTCTCTACGGCGTTTTCGCGGCGGATTCCGTCACCGCGCATGGCGCCGGCCTACAGCGGAGCCCGGCGCTCACCGGTAAGAACGGCTGAACACGACAAGGAGCTTCAGCCATGGACCTGAAACAGACGATCGACAAGATCAAGCAGGTGGATGCGGCGCGCGCCGACTACCCCGGCGAACACTTCGTCGTGCTCGGCGCCGGCGTGCTGCTGTTGCTGGCCGCGGGCCGCAGCCGGTCGTTCCTGATGCGAGTCGTCGCGGGCGCCGCCGGCGGCGCGCTGATCGGCCGGGCGGCGAGCGGCACCGGCGGCATCGCGAAGCTGGCCGGCGTGTTGCAGAACGGGGGCCTGGCATGGCCGCGGCGTTGAACTCACGGGCCGGCGACCCCCGACGGTATTGGGCCCCGTGCCTGGGCGTGGCGCTGGTGGCGATGTCGCTCTTCTATGTGACCTTGAAAGACCTGGTGCACGAGAGCGCGGCGCGTGCTGCGCTCCTGACCACGGCAGTCGTTCCGGTCGAGGCCGAGCCCGACAGATCGGCCGCCCGCGAAACGTTCCCGGATGCGGTGACCCGCGCATCCAAGGAACCTGCCACGCTGACGAACACGCACTTCGAGCCCCCAGTGATCGCCCCCGCAGCCAAGTCCGTGCCTGCCGTCGTCGAGGTGCACAAGTGCGTCATGCCCGAGGGCGATGCGACCTACTCCGACGGGCCGTGCCCCGCAGGCGCACGCGCGAGCACGCTGCGATTGCCGCGCGACCTGCACGCCTCGGCGAGTTCCTGAGCTCTTGAGCGGCTCACCCCGCCTTCAAGAACACATCGTGGTCCGGTGCGAAGTTGGCGTGCAGCGGCAGCATCGCGCCGCCCAGCGCACACGCCTGCGCCCCCGCCCTGCCCCCATGCAGTTGCGGCGCCCACAGGCCTTCCCAGTTGCACTGCGTGAGCGCCGTGCGGGTCTGCACCAGCAATGCGTCGAGCAGCGCGCGCGACATCGAGCCGTCCATCACCACGTCGGCCAGGTCGAGCACCGCGGTGCTGCTGACGATGGCATGCGCCAGCGCGCGTGACGCGCTGCCGAGCCAGGCCTGCGTGGCTGCGGCGAACGGCACTTCGAGCGCGCGGTCGTCGTAGGCCGCCGTGGCATCGAGGCCTTCGGTGCGCAAGCGTTGCTCGAGCTCCCACAGCGACGCCTCGGCCACCACCTGCGTCGACAGGCCTTCGGAGGGCTTCTCGGTGCGCATCGGGATCGACGCGAGCGCGCCCGCATTGCCGTGCGCACCGGTGTGCAGGTGCGAGTTGATGACCAGCCCGCCGCCCACGAAGGTGTCGACGAAGATGTAGAGAAAGCTCTTGAGGTCGTGCCCGCGCCCCGTCACCAGCTCGGCCACACAGGCCGCCACGGTGTCGCGCGCGAAGCCCACGGGCACGTCGGTGCGCGCGCGCACCTCGGCCAGCAGGTCCATCTGGTTCCATTCGTCCGACTGCGCCTTCGACAGCCCCAGCGTGCGGTGCCAGCCGCCGAGCTGGAACGGCGCCGCCAGCCCCGCGCCCACGTTGCGCGCGGCCAGCGGCCCGAGCCCGTCGCGCAGGCGGTGGATGTGCTCGGCGATCACGGGCAGCAGCGCCTCGGCGTCCGGGAATTCGTAGCGGATCGCGTGGTGCTCGCGCACGCGCGCCGCGAAGTCGATCAGCAGCCACTCTGCGCCGCGCCGCCCGAGCTTGACGCCGATGGCAAAGGCGCCGTCGGGGTTGAGCGCCAGCGGCACCGAGGGCTGGCCGATGCGCCCGCGCACGCGACTTTGCTTGACGATGAGGCCGTCGTCCTCGAGCCGCGCGGTGATGAGGCCGATGGTCTGCGCGCTCAGGCCCGTGAGCCGCGCCAGGTCGGCCTTGGGCAGGCTGGTGTGCACGCGCAGCGCCTGCAGCACCACGCGCTCGTTGAACTGGCGCATGCCCACCTGGTTGGAGCCGCGCGGACGCAGCAGGGCCGACGGGCGCTCGAGGGCATCGGTATCAAGCATGCGCCTCCGCGGGCAACTGGTCGGCGGTCATGGCGCCGGTCATCACGGCCACGGTGTCGCTCATGCTGATCTTCTTCGGATTGAGCACGGCCGCGCGCCTGCCCAGGCGCGCCACGTGGATGCGGTCGGCCACCTCGAACACGTGCGGCATGTTGTGGCTGATGAGCACCACGGGCAGGCCGCGCTCGCGCACGCGGCGGATCAGCTCGAGCACCATGTTGCCCTCCTTCACGCCGAGCGCGGCGGTGGGCTCGTCCATGATGACCACGTGCCGCGCGAAGGCCGCGCTGCGCGCCACCGCCACGCACTGGCGCTGGCCGCCCGAGAGCGTTTCGACGGCCTGCGTCATCGACTGGATGCCGACCTTCAGGTCGGCCATGCGCGCCGTGCTTTCGAGCAGCATCTTTTTCTTGTCGAGCATGCGCAGCACATTGCCCAGAAAGCCGGGGCGGCGCAGTTCGCGGCCGAGAAAGAGGTTCTCGTAGATGGTCATCGCGGGTGCGACGGCGAGGTCCTGGTAGACCGTCTCGATGCCGGCGCGCCGCGCGTCCAGCGGGTTGCGGAAATGCACCGGCACGCCATCGAGCAGGATCTGGCCTTCGTCGGGCACGATGGCGCCCGACAGCGCCTTGATGAGCGACGACTTGCCCGCGCCGTTGTCGCCGATCACCGCGAGGATCTCGCCTTCGCGCAGCTCGAAGTCGACGCCGTCGAGCGCGGTGACCTGGCCGTAGCGCTTCACCAGGCCCTTGGCCTGCATCACGATCTTGGGGTTGGCCACGGTGTTCATCAGCGGGCTCCCTTGCGCGAGAGTTGATCGGCCGCCACCGCCAGGATCACGAGCACGCCCGTCACCAGCACCTGGTAGATCGACGACACGCCCATCAGCGTGAGTCCGTTGCGGAACACGCCCACGATCAGCACGCCGATGAGCGAACCCAGCACGATGCCGCGCCCGCCGAAGAGGCTGGTGCCGCCGAGCACCACGGCCGTGATGGCATCGAGGTTTTCGGTCTGGCCCGCGTTCGGGTCGCCCACGCCAGTGCGCGCCACCGACAGCAGCGAGGCGATGCCGTAGAACACGCCCGCCGCCACGTACACCGCGAGCAGCACGCGCTGCGTGGGAATGCCCACCAGCCGCGTGGCCTCCGCGTTGTTGCCGATCGCGTAGACATGCCGGCCGGCCGCCGTCTCGCGCAGCACGAACCACGCGAGCGCATAGAGCGCCAGCATGAGCACCGAGCCCCACGCCACCTCGGCGCTGCCGATGGTGAAGGTGGTGCCCAGGCCCGTGAGGCCGGCGGGCAGGTCGGTGATCGTTTGCGACGACGAATACAGCTGCGTGATCGCGAACGCGATGTTCAGCGTGCCCAGCGTCACGATGAACGGCGGCAGCTTGATGCGCGTGACCAAGAGGCCGTTGAGCAGGCCGAACAGCGTCGTCACGCCGATGCCGCACAGGATGGCCACCGGCACCGGCATGCCGAGCTCGGTGGCGAACTTCGTCATGATGATCCCGCCCAGCGCCATCACCATGCCGCACGACAGGTCGATGCCGGCCGTGAGGATGATCAGCGTCTGGCCGATGGCGATCACGCCCACCACCATCACCTGCTGCAGGATCAGCGACAGGTTGCCGCCCGTGAGAAAACGCTCGGACTGCGTCGCGAAGAAGATGCAGGCGCCGAGCAGGGCCAGCCACGGCCCGAGGGCGCCCCACGGGATGTGGTGCGTCGGAGATTTCGCCATCGATGTGCCTCCCTATAGACCGGGGCCGTTTACTTTTTGCCCCAGCACAGCTCGGTGCCGGTCTTGGTGTCCTTGCTGTCGACGCCGACCACGCTCTTGCCGGCGATGAGCGTCACGCCGGTGTCGACGTAGCCCGAGGCCTTCTTGCCGGTCTTGGCGAATTCGACGCCCGCGGCCACGCCCATGGCGGCCATCTTCAGCGGGTACTGCTGCGAGGTCGCGGCGATGATGCCGGCAGCCGTGTCCTTGATGCCCTGGCAGCCGCCGTCGACCGAGACGATCATCACGCCCTTCTCCTTGCCCGCGCGCTTGAGCGCGTTGTAGGCACCGGCCGCAGCGGGCTCGTTGATGGTGTAGACCAGGTTCACGTCGGGCGCCTTCTGCAGGCAGTTCTCCATCACGGTCTGCGCCTTGGCCTGGTCGCCGAAGCTGTCGGCCATGCAGACGATCTCGGGCGACTTCGACAGTTCGTTCGACTTGGCGTCGTTGGCCGGCAGGCCGAAGCCCTTCATGAAGCCGTTGTGACGCTGCGCACCCACCGGATGGCCCGGCAGCAGGTCGAGCGCGACGATCTTGGGCGTCTTGCCGGCCATCGCGGCCTTGGCGTATTCGCCGATGAGCACGCCAGCCGTGTAGTTGTTGGTGGCGAAGAGCGCGTCGGTGGCGTCCGGCGGATCGGCCGGGCTGTCGAGTGCGATCACCTGCACGCCCTTGTCGCGCGCCTTCTTGATCGCCGGCACGATGGCCTTGGCGTCGCTGGGCGTGATGAGGATGGTCTTGGCGCCGGCGGCGATCATGTTTTCCATCGCCGTGATCTGGCCCGCGTTGTCGCCGTCGGCCTTTCCAGCCCCCGACAGCAGCTTGGCGCCGAGCTTCTTGGCCTCCTCCTGCGCGCCCTCTTTCATCTTCACGAAGAAGGGGTTGGTCTCGGTCTTGGTGACCAGGCCGATGACGGGCGGGTCGGCGGCCAGGGCCGTGGAAGTGGTCGATGCGGCCAGGGCCAGGACGGCCAGGGCGGGAACGAAGCGCGGGCTGATGAACATGAGGTTGTCTCCTTCAGGGGGGCGGGCGCACAGCGCCTGCCGTGCTTGCTATGGAACCGGATGGCGATCCGCCAACGAGCGGAAAGGCATTCGGACGAGGGGGACTATCGAGCAGTCGACCGACTAAATCAAGCAACTTGAGTTATCGAAAACCCGAGGCCGGACAGGTTCGTGCGGTCAGAGCTGACTGCGACGGAGGATTCCGTGCAGCGCGTAATTTGTAATTCAAACGGCCTCGTTTCTATTGCCGCCCGCTCAATTCTTTTCTGATTTTGACAATTGTCATGGATGTTGATTTATCGTCATCGAAGATGCAAAGAATCGGCAATTCGCAAAACGAAAAATAAAGTTTTCGCTGGAGTCCCACCACTCGCAAGCCGTTGATGCCAATGGATGCAGTGCTCCTTTTTTCGTTGCGATCCGCCGACCCGCTCGAATGAACAAATAACCCGGAGGGATCGCGGCACATGTTCGGCCACCTTGTGGAAATACTCAGAAACAGTCCGGAGATCGCATTGTTTCTGGTGCTGTGCATTGGCTACGCGGTGGGCCAGATCCGTTTCGGCCCGATCCAGCTCGGCGGCATCTGCGGCACGCTGATTGCCGCGCTGGTGGTCGGCCAACTGGGCATCCGGCTCGACGACAGCGTGAAGAACGTGTTCTTCATGCTCTTCATCTTTGCGCTCGGCTACGCAGGCGGCCCGCAGTTCTTTGCCAACCTCGACGCCAAGGGCCTGCGGCTGGGCCTGCTGTGCCTGGTCGAGGTGGTGGCGGTGCTCGCGCTGGTGCTCGGCGCCACCGTGCTGCTGTCGCTCGACCGCGGCACGGCCGCCGGGCTGATGGCGGGCGCGGCCACCGAATCGGCGGTGGTGGGCACGGCGACCGACGCGATCTCGAAGCTGTCGCTCCCCGCCGCCGAGATCGCGCAGCTGCAGGCCAACGTGGTCACGGCCTACTCCATCACCTACGTGTTCGGGCTCATCGCCATCGTGGTGGTCACGAGCCAGGTGTTTCCGCTGCTGCTGCGCGTGAACCTGCGCGCCGAAGCCGACAAGCTCTGGAAGACCATGGGCGGCGGCGCCGACGATCCGGAGGCCGCCAGCGCCACGCCCGAAATGGTCGGGCGCGTGTTCCGCGTCACCGTGGGCCGCGGCCGCTCGGTCGGCGAGCTGACGTCGATCCTCGGGCGGCAGGCCAGCATCGAGCGCGTGGTGCGCGACGGCCAGAGCCTCGCGGTCGAGCCCGGGCTGCACCTGCGCGTGGGCGACCAGGTGCTGGCCATCGGCCGGCGCAGCGCGCTCGTCAACGTGGGCGAGCTGCTGGGCCGCGAGTTCGCCGACACCACCGCCTTCGACACCGTGGTCGAGACCACCGAGGTCGTCGCCAACCGTCGCGAATGGTTCGGCCGCGGGCTGCGCATGCTGGAAAACGAGTTGCCGTCCGCCGTGCAGGTGATCGGTGTGGCGCGCGACGGCCACGCCATGCCGCTCGTGAACGAGCTGGTGCTGCAGCGCGGCGACGTGCTCCAGCTCTACGGCCCCGCGCCCGAGGTGGCGAGCGCCATCGCGCAGGTCGGCGACCGCGTGATCGCCTCCACGCGCAGCAACATCAGCTTCGCCGCCGCGGGCATTTTGCTGGGCGTGTTCATCGGCAGCTTCAGCGCGAAGCTCGGCGGCATTCCGTTTTCGCTCGGCACCGGCGGCGGTGCGCTGCTCACGGGGCTGGCCTTCGGCTGGTACCAGTCCAAGCACCCGCATCGCCTGAGCGTGCCGGCCGACGCGCTGGCGCTCATGAAGGACCTGGGCCTGGCCACCTTCATCGCCTGCGTGGGCCTGGCCTCGGGGCCGCAGGCGCTGGCGCTGGTCCAGAAGTTCGGCGTTGCGCTGCCGCTGGTGGGCATCGCCGTCGCGGTGGTGCCGGCCAGCATCTCGCTGTTCGTCGGCCACCGCCTGCTCAAGCTCGAGGCGCCGGTGCTGCTGGGCGCCATCGCCGGCCAGCAGTGCAGCACGCCCGCGCTCAGCGCGGTGCAGAACGCCGCGGGCAACGCCACGCCACTGCTGGGCTACACGATCACCTACGCCATCTCGAACGTCGTGCTGCCGCTGATGGGCCCGCTGATCGTGGCCCTGGCCGGCCTGGTGCAGCACGCGAAATAAGACAACGACCCGAGACGCTCCACGCCCTTCTCTTCTCTCTTCTTCTCATTGATGCCCTGAAAGGACTTCCTCTATGGAATGGCTGCATGAACTCTTCAAGAAGTCGCCCGAAATGGCGCTGTTTCTCTCACTGGCTGTCGGCTACTGGATCGGCAAGATCAAGTTCGGCAAGTTCCAGCTCGGCGGCGTCGCCGGCTCGCTGCTGGTGGCGGTGATCGTGAGCCAGGTCGGCGTGCAGATCGACGGCGGCGTGAAGGCCGTGCTGTTCGCGCTGTTCATCTACGCCGTGGGCTTCGAGAGCGGGCCGCAGTTCTTCAGCTCGCTGGGCAAGCAGTCGATCAAGGAGATCATCCTGGCCGCCGTGATGGCGGCCACCGGCCTGGCGACCGTGGTGGTCATGGCCAAATTGTTCGGGCTCGACAAGGGCCTGGCGGCGGGCGTGGCGGCCGGCGGCCTCACGCAGAGCGCCATCATCGGCACCGCGGGCGACGCCATCGGCAAGCTCGGCCTTGCCGCGGCCGAGACGGCGCGGCTGCAGGGCAACGTGGCCATCGGCTACGCCGTGACCTACGTGTTCGGCTCGTTCGGCGCGATCATCGTGTGCGTCAACATCCTGCCCAAGCTCATGGGCCGCAGCATCCGCGACGACGCGATCGCAGCCGAGACCGCGATGCAGGCCGGCGTGAAGGTGCTCGGCCCCGACCAGGAAGAAGCCGCGCCCTCGCTGGTCGGGCGCATCTACCAGCTCACGAGCGACCCGCAGCGCACGGTGGCCGACATCGAGAACGCCAACCCGGCCACCACCATCACCATCGAGCGCGTGAAGCGCGACGGCAAGTTCGTCGAGGTCAGCCCCACGCTCGTGCTGCGCCAGGGCGACTACGTGCTCACCGTCGGCCGGCGCGATGCCGTGGTGGCGAGCGCGCCGCTGCTGGGCAAGGAGGTCGACGCGGTCGACGGCATGGAGCTGACGCTGAACAAGCGCGAGATCGTGCTCACCAACAAGGACTTCGGCGGCAAGACCGTCGACCAGATCCGCCAGGCCACCGCCGGCGGCGTGCGCCACGGCATCTTCGTGGTGCAGCTCAGTCGCATGGGCCAGGTGCTGCCGATGAAGCCCGACACCGTCGTGCAGGTGGGCGACCTGGTGTCGATCTTCGGCGCCGAGCAGGACGTGAAGCGCGTCGCGTCCCTCGTCGGCGACGTGATCGTGCCCAGTGCCAAGACCGACTTCGTGTACCTGGGCGCGGGCCTGGTGGTGGGCCTCTTGGTCGGCCTGCTGAGCGTGAAGATCGGCGCCATTCCGCTGACGCTCGGCGCCGGCGGCGGCGCCCTGCTGTCGGGCCTGCTGTTCGGCTGGTACCGCGCGAAGAAGCAGACCTTCGGCGCGCTGCCGCCCAGCGCGGTGCAGCTGCTGAAAGACCTGGGCCTGGCGGGCTTCGTGGTCGTGGTCGGCCTGACGTCGGGCCTGCAGGCCGTGCAGACCATCAAGGAACTGGGCCTGACCATCTTCGGCGTCGGCGTGGTCGTCACGCTCGTGCCGATGATCCTCACGATGCTGTTCGGGCGCTACGTGCTGCGCTACGACAACACGGCCGTCTTCGCGGGTGCGCTGAGCGGCTCGCGCAGCGCCAACCCGGCCTTCGGCGAAGTGCTGGGCAAGGCCGAGAACGCCATTCCCACCGTGCCCTTTGCCATCACCTATGCGCTGGCCAATGTGTTCCTCACGCTGCTGGGCCCGCTGATCGTGGCGCTGGTCTGAGCACCGCGCCGTCCCTCTTCTTTCTTCTTTCTTTTTATCAACCAAGGAGTACTCCATGGATTTCGGCGACGTGAAAAAGCTGGGCGGCCTGAGCCCGTTCGAACTGAAGGATGCGCTGATCCAGGTCGCACGACAGAGTGACCGCCTCATGCTCAACGCCGGCCGCGGCAACCCGAACTTCCTGGCCACCACCCCGCGCCACGGCTTCTTCCAGTTCGGCCTGTTCGCCATGACCGAGGCCGAGCGCTCGTACATCTACATGGCGGACGTGGGCGGCTTTCCGCAGCGCGAGGGCATCGAGGCGCGCTTCGAGCTCTTTGCCAAGTCGCACGAGGGCGAGCCCGGCGTGCGCTTCATCGAGGCCGCCGTGTCCTACGTGCGCGACCAGTTGGGCCTGTCGGCCGGCGACTTCATCTACGAGATGTGCGAGGCCATCCTGGGCTGCAACTACCCGGTGCCCGACCGCATGCTGCGCCTGACCGAGATCGTCGTGGGCCAGTACATCCACAAGGAAATGATCGGCACCCACCCCTTCGTGGGCAAGTTCGACATGTACGCGGTGGAAGGCGGCACCGCCGCCATGACCTACCTGTTCAACAGCCTGCGCGAGAACCACCTGCTGTCGCCCGGCGACACCATCGCGCTGGGCATGCCGATCTTCACGCCCTACATCGAGATCCCGCACCTGAACGACTACCAGCTCATCGAGGCGCTGATCGACGCGCCGCCGGAGAACAACTGGCAGTTCACCAAGAAGGAGCTGCAGAAGCTGCTCGACCCGAAGGTCAAGGCCTTCTTCCTGTGCAACCCGAGCAACCCGCCCTCGGTGAAGATCAGCGACGAGGTGCTGGGCTACATCGCCGACATCGTGAAGCAGCGACCCGACCTCATCATCCTCACGGACGACGTGTACGGCACCTTCGCCGACAACTTCCTGTCGCTGTTCGCGATCTGTCCGCAGAACACCATCCTGGTGTATTCGTTCTCGAAGTACTTCGGCGCCACCGGCTGGCGCATGGGCGTGGTCGCCACGCACGAGGACAACATCCTCGACCGCAAGATCGCCGCCCTGCCCGAGGCCAAGCGCCGGGAACTCGACGCACGCTACAGCTCCATCACCACCGAGCCGCGCAAGCTGAAGTTCATCGACCGCCTCGTGGCCGACAGCCGCACCGTGGCGCTGAACCACACGGCCGGTCTCTCCACGCCCGTGCAGGCGCAGATGGTGATGTTCTCGCTGTTCTGCCTCATGGACGAAGGCGAGACCTACAAGAAGTCGATGAAGCACATCGTCTCGCGCCGCAAGGAAGCGCTGTACCGCGAGCTGGGCCTGCCGCTGCAGCCCGACCCGAACTCGGTGAGCTACTACCACCTGCTCGACCTGCAGGACATCGCCACGCAGATGCACGGCGAGCGCTTCGGCAAGTGGATTCTCACGAAGCTGCAGCCCAACGAGGCGCTGTTCCGCATCGCCGCCGAAACCAGCATCGTGCTGCTGCCCGGTCGCGGCTTCGGCGGCAAGCACCCCTCGGGGCGCGTGTCGCTGGCCAACCTCAACGAATACGACTACGCGAACATCGGGCGCTCGCTGCGCAAGATGGCTTCGGAGTACTTTGCGATGTTCGAGAAGGAGGTGGGGGGCGGCAAGGTGGACAACGCGGGAAAGGCGGCCAAGGGCGGCGTAGGCAAGACCACTGTCGTTAAACCCGCAAAACGCGGCAAAAAGTAGCCTCGTTCCGCCCCTTGCGCGGCCCCGAAATGTATGCCTTTGACATACGATCAAAGGCATAAAAGAGGGATCGCAAAGGGGCGAGAAATGATCGTAGGCATTGACCTGGGCACGACCAACAGCCTGGTGGCGGTGTGGCGGGAAGGGAAGTCCGTTCTGATTCCCAACGGACTGGGCGAATACCTGACGCCGTCATGCGTCAGCCTCGACGAGGACGACACCGTGCTCGTCGGCAAGGCCGCCAGGGAACGGCTTCAGACACATCCGGACCGCACCGCCGCCGTCTTCAAGCGCTACATGGGCAGCAACAAGACGGTGCGCCTGGGCAAGCGCAGCTTCAGGCCCGAGGAGCTTTCGGCACTGGTGCTGCGTTCACTCAAGGCCGATGCCGAGGCCATGTTGGGCGAACCAGTTCATGAAGCCGTCATCACCGTGCCCGCGTACTTTTCGGATGCGCAACGCAAAGCCACCCGTGCGGCGGGCGAACTCGCCGGCCTGAAGGTCGACCGGCTACTGAACGAGCCCACTGCCGCGGCACTCGCCTACGGCATGCACGACATGGGCGCCGAAACGCGCTTTCTGGTGTTCGATCTCGGCGGCGGCACTTTCGACGTATCGATCCTCGAAATGTTCGAGGGTGTGATGGAGGTGCGTGCGTCGGCGGGCGACAACTTCCTGGGCGGCGAAGACTTCGTCGAATCGCTGATCACCCTCTTCTTCGAACGCAACGCTCTGCCGGCGAGCCTGCGCAGCAACGCCCAGTTCATGCAACGACTGGCCGCGCAAACCGAAGCCGCGAAGCAGGCGCTGAGCCTGCACCCGCGCGCCGAGATCGTCGTCGCGCACGAGGCCGTGCAGCATCGGCTCGCGCTCGACGAAGCCCTGCTCGAACAAGCCTGCGCACCACTGCTCAAGCGGCTGCGCGCGCCGGTCGAACGCGCGCTGCGCGACGCCAACCTGCGAGCAGCGGAACTGGATGCAGTCGTTCTCGCGGGCGGTGCCACGCGCATGCCCGTCGTGCGGCGGCTGGCAACCACGATGTTCGGACGCTTCCCCTCCATCGACTTCAACCCCGATGAAGTCGTCGCACTGGGTGCCGCCGTGCAGGCCGGCCTCAAGGCCAAGGATGCGGCGCTGAAGGAAGTGGTGATGACCGACGTCGCGCCCTACTCGCTCGGCGTCGCGGTGAGCCATCGACTGGGCGCCAACACCTCGTCGCACGGGCATTTCGACCCCATCATCGAGCGCAACAGCACGGTGCCGGTCAGCCGCTCGAAGACATACATTCCCGGCTCCGACGCGCAGACCGCCATCGAACTGCAGGTGTACCAGGGAGAGTCACGCATGGTGCGAGACAACGTGCACCTGGGCAATCTCGAGGTACCGCTGCCACCCGGCCCCATTCAGGAATCGGTGGTCGAGGTCCGCTTCACCTACGACGTCAACGGTCTGCTGCAAGTCGAAGCGACGGTGCAGAAAACCCAGCAGACCTTCGGACTCCTGATCGAGGGTAATCCGGGGCTGCTCACTGACACGGAGATCAAGGAGCGACTGCAGGCACTGAGCGAACTCAAGATCCATCCACGTGACCGCATCGAGAACCGCACGCTGCTCGCACGCGGCGAACGGGTCTACCAGCAGCTGCGCGGCGATGTGCGTGAATGGCTGGGCGCCTGCATCACGGAATTCGAACGTGTGCTGGCTACACAGGACAAGCGGCTCATCGCACCGGCGCATCGCCAGTTTCAGGAGCAGCTGGACCACATCGAGCGCGACAGCCATCTGGCGGACTGACCGAAAGCGACGGCACTCATGAGCGAAGTACCGGGCTTTCTGCTCGCACTGGGCCTGCGGCCAGACGCCGATGAGCGCGCGATCCGGCGCGCCTACGCAGCCGAACTGAAAAAGATCGACCAAGAGGCCGAGGCAGACGCCTTTCAGCGCTTGCGTGAGACCTATGAAGCGGCCTTGAGCTGGGTGCGCCACAAGCCTCAGGCCGATGCACCTGCCACGCAGGAGCCCCCACCGGCGCCTGTCGAATCCACTGCGCAGAATGTGCAGCCCGCCCCGCTCGATACAACGCTGGCAGGGTCGCCCTCCGCTGTCCCCCAGACCGCCTCACCCCACGAGAGCGCACACGCGGTGGTCGCAGCGTTTGCCGAGCGACTTGCCGAGCACCCGCCCCGCTCGATCGACGACGCGGCAACGCTGCTGAATACCTCGCTGGAAGATGACCGCCTGCTCGACATGGACGCCCGCTTCCTGTTTGAGGCCAACGTGGCGCATATCCTGGCCAGCGGCTGGCAGGCGGGGCACGAGCACTTGTTCGAGGCGGCCGCCGAAGCCTTCGAGTGGCGCAAGGATTCCGCCCGACTGCAACGACTGGGCAAGGCTGGCCAGGTGGTGGATGCCGCCATCGTGGAGCAGCACGCCCACGCAGACCTGCCCACCGCGCACCGCGAACTGCAACTGAAGTACCTCGACCTGCTGCGTAAACGGTCGAACCCTGGCGAAGAAGCGGTGACGCTCGGCCTCGATCACGTCTTGCATGCGGCGGGGCTCTTTCCCAATTGGGTACGGCTGACATCCAAGACCGAGAACATCGCAGCCTGGCAGAAGGTCGACGCCAATACGGCAAGCTCGGCCTTCGGACCGAGCCCTCGTCGCACATCGCCTGCGACCGATGCACCGCACACACCGCTGAAGCCATCGCAACTGGTGGCATGGTTTGCGATCTTCTGTGTCGGCTCGATGCTGTTCGTGGTGTTGCAGTCGGCTCTCAAGTGGCAGGGCGAAAAGATGCCGGTTGCAGGGCCGCTCTCCTCGCACGCATCCCAGACGCCACCCCAGCGCGCAGCCTCGCCAGCGACAGTCATCCCGACCTCGCCTACCCCACCCACCTTCACGGCGCCCCCTGGGGCGCCCCGCGCCAGCGTCGCCCAGTCCGATGCGCCCAAGGCCGAATACAGCGTGGCGCCCCGTCCCGTCTATCCTCCGTTGTCGAAGCGATTTGGCGAACAAGGCAAGGTCCTCGTGAAAGTGCTGCCCGACAGCGAAGGCATCGTCCGGGGTATCCGCGTGGCACAGAGCTCGGGCTACGAGCGGCTCGACGCCGCAGCCCTCGATGCCGTCAAGGCCGCCCGGCTCATCATCCCCAAGGACAAAGTCGACAAGACGGGATCCACCTGGTACCTGGCGCCCATCAATTTCGTACTGACCGACGGCGCACAACCCGCCACGCGAAAGGACTGGGGCCAGATGGTGGCAGCAGCGGTCAGGCCCAACATCATTTTTGCGGCCGACGTACGGGGCAATCCAACGGTGGAGTTCACCCTGGACCTGGCGCCGAGCGGAAAGATCCTGAACGCAACCCTGTTGAAATCCAGCGGCGTTCCCGAATGGGACAACGCGGCGTTGCGCGCGATCCGCAAGACCGAGTACATGCCACTGCCCGATCAGGGCGCGATACCCGCCCAGATGGTGCTGGCTCTGCGCCCCAAGAATCCATGATCGACTTGCTTTTCGCTGTCGTGACCTGCGTCGTTCTTCACGTGTCATCGGCGGCATTCCTTGCCGACCAACTGAAGATCCGGGTGCGGGAGGTGTCGATCGGTTTCGGGCCTGTGCTCGCGCGGTTCGGCCGAGTCACGCTCAGGCCGTTTCTCTTCGGCGGCTCCGTGAGGTTCAAGGACTCCGAGGCGGAGTACCTCGATCCCGATGACATGCACGACGCTTTCGATGCCCAGCCACTGACGGCACGGCTTGCGGTCGGCGCCTCAGGCTGCATCGCGCTGGTGCTGGTGGCCGCGGCGACGCTGCGCATGGACGGTCTGCGCGCCTTCGTCAATGGCTTCGCGCAGATCGTCGGCGGCGCACTGTCCCCACTTGGCGAGGCGCAGGAACTGCTGGCACAGATGCATCTTGCGGGCACCACGCTGCCCTTCGTCTCGCTCCTCGGCTTCACAGCCGCCAAGTTCGCAGCGTTGAACCTGCTTCCCTCACCGGCAACCAACGGCGGCTTCCTGATCCGGACAGCCTTCTTGCGTACCCGGCTCTTCGGACTCTGGCCATCGCGAATGACTTCGCTCTGCGTGGTCGCCTACCTCGGGTTGCTGCTTTCATGGCTGTGCGCCCTACTGGTCTACCTGACCCAGTCAGGTGCCATCGACCTTCACATGCTCAACGGGAAGTAAATGACGCCCATGCAATCGAACATCGAGGTCCTTGTGGCCTATGCCCTCGGCGGCGGCGCCTTCGCCGCCTTTGCCCTGCTGCCATGGATACGGCGTATTCCACTCGACATGCACAGGGTGTGGGCCAGCGAATACCAGAACTATCAGCCCTTCCTGCGCGACACCTCCGAACTCGACATCTCCAAGGCGAGCAAGTTCGCCATCGTCATCGGTGCCGCCTTGCTCTGTCTCGGCCTCGCATTCGTGCGCGGCGCATCGTTGGACACAGCGATGCTGTGCGTGCTGCTGCTCGGATGGATCCTGCTGACGGCGATCAACGTCCGTCACGAGTTGCTTCCAGACCGGATCTTGCTCGCCCTGCTATGGCTGGGGCTGCTCTACCGTGCATCCACAGGACCGGCGTCCGACAACGTGCTCGGGGCGGTGTCGGGGTACCTGGCGCCGTGGCTGGTGACGACGGCAGTGCGCTCGAATACAGGTCGGGACATCGTGGGTCACGGCGACCTCAAGGCCTTCGCCGTCACCGGCGCCTGGTTCGGATGGGCCGCGCTGCCGACGGTGTACGTCGCGTTCGTGGTGGCTTCGTTGCTGACGGCGATCGTGTTCGCACTGCGAGACGCGCATCACAAGAGAGCCGTGCCATCCGGGCCGGCACACATGGCGGCGGCAATGGTGGCAATGCTGGGGTACCGAATCTTCTGACGGCGCGGCTCAAGCGGGCTTCGACCGCCCCGACGGCTCGAGCACCACCATCCGCCACGCACACAACGTCCCTGCCACCGCCAGCAACGCCGCCAGCGCGAACATCGTGCGGTAGCCCAACTCCTGCGCCACCGCCCCACCGAGCAGCACGCCCAGCACGCCGCCGAAGCCGTAGCCGATCACCGTGAACAGCGCCTGCCCGCGTCCGCGCAGGTGGCCGGGGAAGCGGCGCGACACCACGGCGATGCAGGCCGTGTGGTGCGCCGCGAAGCTCAGCGCATGCAGCCACTGCGCGATGACCAGCGCCGCGATGAAGCCGCCCAGCCCGGCCGTGAGGCTGAGCCGTGCCACGCCGGCGATGCCGCACACCAGCATCCACCGCGGCATCGGCAACAGGCCGATGAGCCGGCCCTGCAGGAAGAACCAGACGATCTCGGCCACCACCGACAGCGCCCACAAGAGGCCGATGGTGCTCTTGCCGTAGCCGATCGAATCGAGGTACAGCGAGAAGAACGCGTACACCGAGAAGTGCGACATCACCTGGAAGAACAGCGAGGCGAAGAACCATCGCACGGCAGGGATGCGCAGCACGGGGCCGATGGGCTCCTTCACGGCGTCGTGCGCGGCCGGCGGCTCGCGCAGGTCGGGCAGCTTCATGGTCGCGAGCAGCACCACGGCCAGCGTGCCCGCCGCCCAGTACGGAAAGTGCTTCATACCGAAGCGCTCGAACCACTCGCCCGCGACGAACACGGTGACCAGGAAGCCGGCCGAGCCGCACAGGCGGATGCGCCCGTAGCGGCCCCAGTCGCCTGCGACGATCTGCGCCATGGCCGCTTCGGTGAGCGACATCATCGAGCTGGTGTGCGTGAACATCACGAGCAGCACGAGCGCGAGCCACCAGGCGCCGCCGTGCCACCACAGCCCGAAGGAGCTGGCCAGCGCCACCGCGGCGCTGAAACGCAGCAGCTTCACGCGCTGGCCGGTGTGGTCGCTGAGCGCGCCCCAGGCATAGGGCGCGAAGACGCGCGTGATCGATTGCACCGAGGCCAGCAGGCTGATCGTGAAGATCGGCAGGCCCAGGTCCTTGAGCCACAGCGGCAGGTACGGATTGAAGAAACCGATGTGCGCGAAGTAGCTGGCCGACAGGCCAGCGAATGCCAACAGGTGGCCGCGCCCGGCGGCCACAGGTGGCGCGGCGGACACTACAGGAAAGACGACTGCGGCGACGCAGCTTCGCTCTTGTCGGCGGGCGGGTTCACGTCGCCGCACTGCGCGCGGTTGCGCAGCACGTGTTCCATCACCACCAGCGCGAGCATGGCTTCGGCGATGGGCGTGGCGCGGATGCCCACGCAGGGGTCGTGGCGGCCCTTGGTGATGACTTCGACGGGGTTGTTGTTCACGTCGATGGACTGGCGCGGGCTGATGATCGAGCTGGTGGGCTTGATCGCGATGCTCACCTCGAGGTCTTGCCCCGAGCTGATGCCGCCCAAAATACCGCCGGCGTTGTTGCTGAGAAAACCGGTCGGCGTGATCGAGTCGCCGTGCGTGGTGCCGCGCTGCGTGATGCTGTCGAAGCCGGCGCCAATTTCCACGGCCTTCACCGCGTTGATGCCCATCATGGCGTAGGCGATCTCGGCGTCGAGCTTGTCAAAGAGCGGCTCGCCCAGGCCCACGGGGACGTTGGTGGCGGTGACGCGGATGCGCGCGCCGCACGAATCACCGGCCTTGCGCAGGCGGTCCATGTAGTCCTCCAGCGCGCTCACGTCGGCGATGGGGGCGAAAAAAGGGTTGTTCGGGACGTGGTCCCAGCTCTCGAAGGGAATGGCAATCTCGCCGATTTGCGTCATGCAGCCGCGGAACACCATCCCGTATTTTTCGGCCAACCATTTCTTGGCGACCGCGCCGGCCGCGACCATGGGCGCCGTGAGGCGTGCCGAAGAACGCCCGCCGCCGCGCGGATCGCGGATGCCGTATTTCTTCCAGTAGGTGAAGTCGGCGTGACCGGGGCGGAACTGCTGGGCGATCTGCCCGTAGTCCTTGCTGCGCTGGTCGGTGTTCTGGATCAGCAGCGCGATGGGCGTGCCGGTGGTCTTGCCCTCGTACACGCCGGACAGGATCTGCACCGCGTCGGGCTCGTTGCGCTGGGTGACGTGGCGGCTGGTGCCGGGGCGCCGGCGGTCGAGGTCGCCCTGGATGTCGGCCTCGCTCAGGGCCATGCCTGGGGGGCAGCCGTCGATCACGCAGCCGATGGCCGGGCCGTGCGACTCGCCGAAATTGGTGACCGCGAAGAGAGTTCCGAAGGTGTTGCCGCTCATGCCGGGGATTATCCCCACAAAGCAGCAGCCGACTCAGTCGGTGGTGTTTTCCATGCGCTTGGCGAGCGCGCCGAGCTGCAGCTCGATGCTGAACAGCCGCTCGTTCAGCACCGCCGTCTGCAGCCGGATCGCCTCGACGATGGCCTTGGTCTGCGGGTCGGAGGTGCTGTCGGACAGTTCCGCCAGGTCATGCAGCTTCTTGCGCAGTTCGTTGCTCATGGGGCCTCCGTTCGGTCGTGGGATGCGTCGTGGAAGCCCCAGTATGGAGGCTCGTCAACGCTCCGGCAATGCGGCGCCGCCCGGGGGTACGGCGCCCTCCTCCGCGTGGGACGCGCCCACCCCGCGCAGCCGCACCGCCACCAGCACGCCGACGAACAGCAGCACCACGGCGCACAGGCCGGCCACCAGCCGCAGGGCGCGCAGCAGCGCCTCACGCCCGGTGTCGAGCAGCGCGGCGCCGGAGGTACCGGGCAGTTCCCCGGCCAGCGCGACCGCCCCGCCCAGCGTGCTGCGGGCGGCTTCGACCGCGGCCGCATCGGCCAGCCCGGCCGGCACGGCGTCGGCCATGGTCGCGCGGTAGATCGCCGCGCCGACGCTGCCGAGGATGGCGATGCCCAGCGCCCCGCCGAACTCGGAGCTGGTCTCCGAGATCGCCGAGGCCACGCCCGCGCGCTCGGGCGGCGCGCTGCCCACGACCAGGTCGGTGGCCAGCGTGAACACCGGTGCCAGGCCGAGCGAAGAAATGATGGCGCTCGTCACCATCCAGGCCAGCCCGCCTTGCGCGGGCAGCAGCACCAGCATGCCGAAGCCCAGCGCCGCCACGCCCAGTCCGCCGCCCATCACGTAGGCCGGGCACAGGCGCCGCGTGAGCGCGGGCACGATCATTGAGCCGACGATGAAGGCACCGGCGCCCGGCATGCTCCACAGGCCCGCCGCCAGCGGCGGCAGGCCGAGCACCAGCTGCAGGTACTGCGCGTTGTACAGAAAGAGCCCGAACATCACGAAGCAGGCCAGCATGTAGGCCCCCAGCGAGACGCTGAAGGCCGGCAGCCTGAACAGGCGCAGGTCGATCATCGGGTTGGCCAGCCGCCCCTGCCGGCGCGCGAACAGCCAGCCCAGCAGCGCACCGGCCGCGATGGCCAGCAGCGACACCGCGTCGGGCCCGTGCTCGGCCACCTGCTTGATGCCGTAGATGGCAGCCAGCACCGCGCCCAGCGAGAGCGCCACGCTGGCCAGGTCGAGCGCGCCCGCGTCGGGGTCGCGGTACTCGGGCAAGAGCCACGGGCCGAGCGCCAGCAGCAGCACCATCACCGGCACGCCGATGAGGAACACCGAGCCCCACGGAAAGAACTGCAGCAGCACGCCGCCCAGCACCGGGCCGATGACGGCGCCGGCCGAGTAGCTCGAAATCCACACGCCGATGGCCACGGTGCGCTGCGCCGGGTCGAGGAACATGTTGCGGATCAGCGAGAGCGTGGACGGCGCCAGCGTCGCCCCCGCCACGCCCAGCAGCGCGCGCGTGGCGATCAGCATGTTGGCGCTGGTCGAGAAGGCCGCGAGCACCGAGGCCACGCCGAACGCCACAGCGCCGATCAGCAGCAGCCGGCGCCGACCGATGCGGTCGCCCAGCGTGCCCATGGTGACCAGCAGGCCGGCCACGAAGAAGCCGTAGATGTCGACGATCCACAGCAGCTGCGAGGCGGTGGGCTTGAGGTCTTCGCTGATCGACGGGATCGCCAGGTTCAGCACCGTGAGGTCCATCGAATAGAGCATGCACGGCAGCGCGATGACCGCCAGCCCGGTCCATTCGCGCGCCGTGGCGCGGGCGGGTGCCGCCCGGTCGAGTGCGCCGCTCATGGGCCGGCTCCGCTGTCGCTTGCCGACCAGGCCTTGCGCACCTCGATGCTGCTCAAGCGCGCCGAGGGAATGCCGGCCGCGAGCTGCAGCGCTTCTTCTTCGCTGTCGGCCTCGACCAGGTAGAAGCCGCCCAGCTGCTCGCTGGTTTCGGCGAACGGCCCGTCGGTGACCGAGAGCTTGTCGTTGCGCATGCGCACCGTGACCGCCGTGCCGGCCGGCTGCAAGGCCTCGGCCACGACGAGCTTGCCGAGCGCCTGCAGATGGGCGTCGTAGTCGATGTGTTCGTTGATGTAGTGGTCCATGTCCTGCGCCGAGAAGTGGCTCGTCTGCGCGTCGGTTCCGAAAATGAGGCAAAGGTATCTCATGCGGCATTCCCCTCGGGGTTTTCGATCATTTCCATGACCTCGATGGGACGCACCTCGATGGCACCGTAGCGCGCCATCGGAATGCGGCCCGCCAGCTGGATCGCGGCGTTCAGGTCGCGCGCCTCGACCAGGATGAAGCCGCACAGCTGCTCGCGGGCTTCGGCGTAGGGGCCGTCGACGTGCGAGCGCTGGCCCTGGCGCACCTGCACGACCTTGGCGGCGCGCACCGGGCTCAGCGCCTCGGCGGCGATGAAGTGGCCGGCGGCTTCGAGCAGGCGGTCGTAGGCCATCGAGTCGGCATTGAGCGCGCGGCGCTCGTCGGGCGGCAGCGCGCGAAGCACCGCTTCGTCGCAATGAACGAGGCAGAGGTATTTCATGCGGAATCTCCTTGCAGATGTGAATGAGGACACCACTGGTCGAACGGCGACGGCCGGAATCGACAAGGGCTGTCAAAAATTTTTCGTGTCCGGCAGCGAAGCCAGCTGCCGCTCCAGGAATTGCCGCTCGGGCTGCTGGCGCACCAGTGACAGCGCCTGCAAGTAGGCCGCGCGTGCATCGTCGGTGCGGCCCAGGCGCCGGCACAGTTCGGCGCGCGCGCCGTGCGCCAGGTGGTACTTCGCCAGCTCGCCGCGCGCGAGCAGCGCGTCGATCAGCGCGAGCCCCGCAGCCGGCCCGTCGCGCATCGCCACGGCCGCCGCGCGGTTGAGCTCGGCCACGGGCGAGGGGTCGAGCCGCAGCAGCACGTCGTACAAGCCGACGATCTGCGGCCAGTCGGTGTCGGCGGCCTCGGATGCTTCGGCGTGCACCGCGGCGATGGCGGCCTGCAAGGTGTACGGGCCGAAGCGGCGCGACAGCAGCGCGCGCTCGACCAGCGCCGCGCCCTCCCCGATCTGCCCGCGGTGCCACAGGCTGCGGTCTTGCGCGTCGAGCAGCACGAGCTCGCCCTGCGCCGACGTGCGTGCGGCGCGGCGCGCGTCGTGCAGCAGCATCAGCGCGAGCAGGCCCAGCGCCTCGGGGTCGGGCAGCAGTTCAGCCACCAAGCGCCCGAGCCGGATCGCTTCGGCCGAGAGGTCGGCGCGCGTCACGCTCTGGCCCGACGAGGCCGCGTAGCCTTCGTTGAATACGAGGTACACCACGCGCAGCACGGCATCGAGCCGTTCGGGCAGCTCGGCCAGGCCTGGCACCTGGTACGGAATGCCTGCATCGCGGATGCGCGCCTTGGCCCGCACGATGCGCTGCGCGATGGTGGGCGCGGGCACGAGGAAGGCGCGCGCGATCTCCTCGGTCGCCAGCCCGCAGACCTCGCGCAGCGTGAGCGCCACCTGGGCGTCGGGCGCGAGCGCGGGGTGGCAACAGGTGAAGACGAGGCGCAGGCGGTCGTCCTCGAGCGCGTCGGCATCGGGGTCGGCCTCGTGCCAGGCGGGCGCGGGGTCGGCCAGCGTGTCGGTGTGGGCGGTGGCGTCGTCCCACGCCGTGAAGCGCGCCTGCCGGCGGATGCCATCGATCGATTTGAAGCGCCCCGCCGACACCAGCCAGGCGCGCGGGTTGGCCGGCACGCCTTCGCGCGGCCATTGCTCGAGCGCGGCGCGAAAGGCGTCGTGCAGGGCTTCTTCCGCCAGGTCGAAATCGCCCAGCAGCCGCACCAGCGTGGCGAAGATGCGGCGCGACTCGCTGCGGTAGATCGCGTCCAGCGTGTCGGCGATGGCCGTCGGTTGTGCCGTCACCCGGTGTCGCCGGCGAGCAACCAACTCTCGAGCTTGACGAGGGAGCCGGTCCAGCCATGGTTGTGGCCGTCGCGCGCCGCTTCGTCGAAGAACTGCTGGTGCATGAGCACGAGCTCGCAGCCGCCCGCGTCGGGCTCGAGCTGCACCGTGACACGCGACTCGCGCTCGGGCGTGCTGCGCCAGGCCCAGCTGAAGACCAGCCGGCGCTCGGGCACGACCTCGAGGTACGTGCCGCTCACGTCGTGCGTCTCACCGTCGGCCGCCAACATGGTCACGCGAAAGCGCCCGCCCACGCGCAGGTCGACCTCGGCCAGCGGCACGTCGACGATTTCCTCGGGACCGAACCAGTGCTTCAGCGCTTGC
The DNA here is from genome assembly GCF_059416405.1 of Variovorax sp. GW821-FHT09D04. Classification (NCBI taxonomy): domain Bacteria; kingdom Pseudomonadati; phylum Pseudomonadota; class Betaproteobacteria; order Burkholderiales; family Comamonadaceae; genus Variovorax; species Variovorax sp. GW821-FHT09D04. The sequence continues at coordinate 157,064 of NZ_JBWKPA010000003.1, read as the reverse complement.
GGGTCGGTCCACGCGCGCCAGACTTTGGCGGGGCTGACGCGGAAGTGCCGGCGGAGCGTGAGCGAGGGGCGATCGGTGCCGGGGCCGGCGGTGTCGCCGGGGGAAGGTTTCGCCATTCGGTGTCCTCCTGGTGGTAGAGAAAGCGCGCCAGGGCATCGAGGCGGCCGGTCCAGAACTTCTCGTAGCGCGAAAGCCACACGGCGGCCTCCTGCATCGGGCCCGGCGACAGCTCGCAGCGCACGACGCGGCCCGCCTTCGTGCGCGAGATGAGGCCGGCGCCTTCAAGCACGCGCAGGTGCTTCATGAAGCCGGTCAGCGACATGCCGTGCGGTTCGGCGAGCTCGGTCACGCTGAGGCCACCCTTGCCCAGCGCTTCGAGCACGCTGCGGCGGGTCGGATCGGACAGGGCCGCAAACACGGCGTCCAGGGCATCTGAGTGAACCATGCGGTTGAGTATCTGGAGCGGCCCGAGAGCCGTCAAGCCATGGACCTCGCTCAGGAACGGTTTATGCATGCTGCGCCGCAGCATCATCCCCCGCGAAGGAGCGCCCATGCTGGACCGAACCGCCACCCAGTTCTCCCACGTCAAGCCCGGTGACACCGAGTACGTCTCGGGCGGGTTGCGAGACTTCTTCCTGTACCGCGACCTCGGCATTGCGGCCGCCACCCACGGCAAGGTGATCGCGCACCTGGTCAAGGCCAACATGGCACCGGAAGCGGGCACCGGCTGGCACCGCCACGAGGCGGACTTCCAGATCGTCATCATGCTCAAGGGCTGGGCCCGCTTCATGTACGAGGACAAGGAAACGCGCGTCGAGGCCGGCGACGTGGTGCACCAGCGCCCCGGCATCCGCCACTTTCTCTTCGACTACTCGCCCGACATGGAGTACCTGGAGATCGTCTCGCCGGCCGACTTCAAGAGCATCGACGTCGAGCCGGTGTGTGAAATTCCGGCGCCCACGCCCTGGCCCTGAAACCCACGGCCGGCGCGGCTTTGCGCGCCGATAAACTCCTCGCGTCTCACCAGAAACGACAACAACCGAGGAGAGAGAACTTGCGTATTCATACTGCCCGCCTGACGGCCGGCTTGCTGTTCGCGTGCGCCCTGACGGCCACCCACATCAGCAACGCCGCATCCCCCACCACCGCTTCCACAGCCTCGACCGCGAGCTCGCTCGAAGCCGAGCAGGAAGCCGCCTTCAAGGCCGCCAAGGCCGTGCAGAAAGCCGGCCCCGCCGACATCACGCTGCGCGACCAGGCCCACCTGAAGCTGCCCGCCGGCTACGTCTGGGTGCCCACACCCGCCGCCGCGCAGCTCATGCGCAGCATGGGCAACCGCACCGACGACACCTTCATCGGCGCGATCTTCCCCGCCGACGACGGCGACTGGATGGCGGTCGTGAAGTTCGTGAAAGAGGGCTACATCAAGGACGACGACGCCAAGGACTGGAACGCCGACGAACTGCTCACGAGCCTGAAGGAAGGCACCGAGGCCGCGAACGAGGAACGCGCCAAGCGCGGCATCCCGGGCATCGAGGTCACGGGCTGGGCGCAGAAGCCGCAGTACGACGCCGCGACGCACCGGCTGGTGTGGTCGGCCCTGTCGAAGAAGAAGGGCAGCGACGGCGGCAGCCCCGGCGTCAACTACAACACCTACGCGCTGGGCCGCGAGGGCTACCTGAGCCTGAACCTCATCACCAACGCGAACGACCTCGAGAAGTACAAGCCCGACGCCACCAAGCTGCTCGGCGCGCTGCAGTACGACGACGGCAAGAAGTACGCGGACTTCAACGCGTCCACCGACAAGGTCGCCGCCTACGGCCTGGCCGCGCTGGTGGCCGGCGCGGCGGCGAAGAAGCTGGGCCTGTTCGCGGTCGCCCTCGCCTTCCTGGCCAAGTTCGCCAAGGTCGCCGTGGTGGCGGGCGGCGCCGCGCTCTGGGGCCTCACGAAGCTCTTCAAGAAGAAGAGCTGAGCCTGCAGCAGCCCGCCGCGCTCAGCGGCCCGAGAAGTGCGGCGCGCGCTTTTCGGTGAAGGCCTTCACGCCTTCGCGCCCATCCGCGCTGCCCGCGCGTCGGCGCAGCAGGCGGTGTTCCATCTCGAAGTGTTCTTCGATCGGGCGCTCGGTCGCACCGCCGCACAGCGCCTTGATGCCCGCGAACGATGCGGTGGCACCGTTCGCCAGCCGTGTCACCAGCGCTTCGGCCGCCTCCGCCAGTTCGGCGTCCGGGTACAGCGCATCGACCGCGCCCGCCGCCAGGCAGCGCGCGCTGTCGATCGGGTCGCTCAGCATCAGCCATTGCTGCGCGCGCACCGGCCCGATGCGCCGCGACAGAAAATACGAACTCCCCGCGTCCGGCGACAGCCCGATGGCCGCGTAGCCCGTGCGCAGCTTCATCGACTCGGTGGCGAGCACGAAATCGCCGCACAGCGCCAGCCCCACGCCGGCACCGCCGACCGTGCCGTTCACCGCCACCACCAGCGGCGCCGGGTTCTGGGCCAGCCGCAGCAGCGCGGGATGCAGCCGGTCGAGGATGGCGTCGACCAACTCGGGCAGCTTGTCGCCCGCCGCCACGAAGCTGTCGATGTCGCCGCCCGCGCAGAACACGCGGCCCTCGCCGGTCAGCAGGATGGCGCGCGGCGCCGCTTCGAGCACCTCGTCGATGGCGCGCGCCAGCGCATGGCTGCTCGCCAGCGACACCGAGTTGGCGCGCTCGGGCCGCTTCAGCACGATGCGGCCGATGCCGTCCTGCACGCCCCAGGCAATGCCTTCTTCTTCGAATTGCGTGCCGGCCATCTCAGATTCCCGTGAGCCCGCCGGTGCACATGAGCGTCTGGCCGCTCACGTAGTCCGACTCGGGCGCGCACAGCAGGTACACCGCGCCGGCCGCCTCTTCGGGCGTGCCGCCGCGGCCCAGCGGGATCGACTGTTCCATCATCGCCAGCAGGCCGGGGTTGACGCCGACCTTGATCTCGCGCCCCTCGATGTTCGCGGTGGTGGCCTCGGCGGTGCTGGCCGTGAGCCGCGTCTGGATGAAGCCGAAGGCCACGCAGTTCACCGTGACGTTCATGCGGCCCCACTCCTTGGCCAGCGTCTGTGTCATGCCGACGATGCCGGCCTTGGCGGTCGAATAGTTGGCCTGACCCGCATTGCCGAAGAGCCCGGCCACCGACGAGATGTTGACCACCTTGCGCACCACGCGCCGGCCCGCTTCGCCCTCGGTTTTCGCCAGCGCACGGATCACGGGCTGTGCGGCGCGCAGGATGCGAAACGGCGCCGTCAGGTGCACGTCGATCATGGCGTACCACTGCTCGTCGGTCATCTTCTGCACCACGCTGTCCCAGGTGTAGCCAGCGTTGTTGACGATGATGTCCAGGCCCTTGAACTCGTTCACCGCCGTGCCCACGAAGCGCTCGGCGAAGTCCGTCGCCGACACGCTGCCGACGCAGGCCACCGCCTGCCCGCCCGCGGCGCGGATGGCCTGCACGGTCTCTTCGGCCGGTGCGGCGTCGAGGTCGTTGACGACGACGCGTGCGCCTTCGCTGGCGAGCTTCAGGGCGATCGCGCGCCCGATGCCGCGGCCCGAGCCGGTGATGAGGGCGACCTTGCCTTCGAGTTTGGGTGTCATGTCTCTTCTCTCTTCTTTCATTCGTTCGTTCAAGGGATCAGCGCAGCGCCACCAGCGCCTCGCCCGCGATACGCGTCTGGCCGTGCTGGTTGGCGCTGAGCACTTCCACGCGCACGCAGCGTTCGCCGCCCAGTTCCAGCTTCTCGACCACGCGACCGGTGCAGCGCACGGCATGGCCCAGGTGCGTGATGCCCTGGAAGCGCACGTCGAAGCGGCGCAGCTGCGCCTGCGGCACCCACTGCGTGAGCAGCCGGCCGAGCCAGGCCATGCCCAGCATGCCCTGCGCGAACACGTCGGGCATGCCGGCCTTGCGCGCGAAGTCGGTGTCGATGTGGATCGGGTTGTGGTCGCCCGAGGCGCCCGCGAAGAGCGCGAGCGTGGTGCGGTTCACCGGCGGGAGTTGCAGCGCGGGAAGTTCGTCGCCGACCTGGACGGTGTCGTAGCGGAGGGTCATCGCTCGTTCTTTCTTCAGTGGCGGCAGACGATCACCGTGCGCAGCTCGGCCACGAGTTCGTCGCGCTGGTTGGTGGCGCGCGAGGTCTTCACGACGAATTCGAGCGCGCCGTTCTTCTTGTCGTAGATGTCGCTGATGGTGGAGCGCACCGTCACCGTGTCGCCCACGCAGGCGGGGCGGTGGTAGCTGAAGCTCTGCTCGCCGTGCAGCAGCTTCGACAACGGAATCTGCAGGTCGGTCAGCAACTGGTCCGAAGCGCCCGAGTCCAGCTCGGCGGCGAACAGGAAGGTGGGCGGTGCGGGCAGGTCGGGGTAGCCGGCGTCGCGCGCGGCGGCGGCATCGGTGTAGACCGGGTCGGTCTCGCCGATGGCCTTGGCGAAGAACTGCAGCCGGCTGCGCTCGATGGGCAGCACCGAGGCGGGCAGTTCGTGGCCGATCCATTTCTTGTCGATCATGGGTGGCCCTGCCCTCAGACGCGTTCGTACAGCGTGACCACGCAGGCGCCGCCCAACCCGAGGTTGTGCTGCAGCGCCATCCGCGCGCCTTCGACCTGGCGCTTCTCGGCCGTGCCGCGCAGTTGCTGGACCAGCTCCGTGCATTGCGCGAGCCCCGTCGCGCCGAGCGGGTGGCCCTTCGACAGCAGGCCGCCCGACGGGTTGGTGACGACCTTGCCGCCGTAGGTGTTGTCGCCATCGACCACGAACTTCTCCGCACCGCCGACCGGGCACAGGCCCAGCGCTTCGTAGCTGATGAGTTCGTTGTGCGCAAAGCAGTCGTGCAGCTCGACCACGTCGATGTCCTGCGGGCCGACACCGGCCGCGTCGTACACCTTCTGTGCCGCCTCCTGCGCCATGCTGAAGCCGACCACCTCGCGCATGTCGCGCGCCTCGAAAGTGATGGCGCGGTCGGTGGTCATGGCCTGGGCCTTGATGCGCACGCGGCGGTCCAGCCCGTGGCGTTCGGCGAAGCGCGGCGAGCAGACGATGGCGGCTGCGGCGCCGCAGGTCGGCGGGCAGGCCATGAGCCGCGTCATCACGCCGGGCCACATCACGGGCGCGGCCATCACTTCGTCTTCGGTGACGACGGTGCGAAACAGCGCCACCGGGTTGTTCGACGCATGGCGGCTGGCCTTGGCGCGGATCTTCGCGAAGGTCGACATCTGCGTGCCGTACTGCTGCATGTGCGCCAGGCCGGCGCCGCCGAAGTAGCGCAGCGCCAGCGGCACCTGCTCGTTGCCGACCAGCTCGTCGGTGATCGACTCGAAATGATCGAACGGACTCGGGCGGTCGTTGAACACCGCGCCCAGCGCACCGGGGCTCATGTGCTCGAAGCCCAGCGCCAGCACGCAGTCGGCCGCGCCGCTGGCCACGGCCTGGCGCGCCAGAAACAGCGCGGTCGAGCCGGTGGAGCAGTTGTTGTTGACGTTGACCACGGGGATGCCGGTCATGCCGACTTCATAGAGCGCGCGCTGGCCGGCGGTGGAATCGCCGTACACGTAGCCGACGTAGGCCTGCTGCACCAGCTCATAGCCGATGCCGGCGTCTTTCAGCGCGGCATTGGTGGCGTGCGCGGCCATCTGCGGGTAGGGCTGGTTCGCGCCCGGCTTGGTGAAGGGGATCATGCCGACACCGACGACGTGGACATCCTGGCTCATGAGGGGCTCCTGAAATGAATGAGTGAGTGAAATGGGAAGAGGAACAGGGCTCAGGCTACGCTTCGTTGGCGCCCTTGCCAAAACGGTTCGCGCAGCCGGGTCTTGAGCACCTTGCCCGCACCCGACAGCGGCAGCGCCTCGACCACCGCCACACTGCGCGGGCACTTGTAGTTCGCGATCAGTGCCTTGCAATGCGCGATGAGCGCGTCGGCCGCCAGCTGCTGGCCTGGCTTGAGCACGAGCACCGCGTGCACGGCCTCGCCCCACTCCTCGCTGGGAATGCCGATGACCGCGCAGGCCGCCACGGCCGGGTGCTGGTTGATGGCGTTCTCGACCTCGGCCGAATAGATGTTCTCGCCGCCGCTGATGATCATGTCCTTCAGGCGGTCGACCACGAAGATGTAGCCGTCGTCGTCCATGTAGGCGCCGTCGCCCGTGTGCATCCAGCCGCCGCGCACGGCCGCGGCCGTTTGCGCGGGCTGGTTCCAGTAGCCCTGCATCACGTTGGGGCCGCGCACTGCCACCTCGCCCACCGTGCCGCGCGGCACCTCGAGGCCTTCGGCGTCGACGATGCGCACCTCGGTGCAGTAGCTGGCGCGGCCGGCCGAGCGCAGCTTGCCCCGGCGCTGGCCTTCGGCCGTGTGGTTGCGCGCGGGGTTGACGGTGGCCAGCGGCGACAGCTCGGTCATGCCGTAGGCCTGCACGAAGTCCACGCCCGGGAAGGCCGCCATCGCGCGGGTCAGCACCGCCTCCGAGATCGGCGAGGCGCCGTAGGTGATGCACTTCAGGCTGCCGAGGTCGCGCGGCTCGCGCATCGCGGGATGGTCGACCAGCATCTGGATCATGGTGGGCACCAGCAGCGCGTGCGTGACGCGGTCTTGCTCGATGGCGTTCAGCACCGCCTCGGGGCTGAAGGCCGGAATGATCGCGTGCGTGTTGCCCTCCAGCCAGTGCGGCGCAGCCAGGCCCATGTCGGCCAGGTGGAACATCGGCGCGGCATGCAGGTAGCAGCCGTCGGGCGCGGCCAGGCCTTCGGCATGCAGGGCCAGCCCCGAGCTGCCCATGTTGGTGTGGCTCAGCATCACTCCCTTGGGAAAGCCGGTGGTGCCGCCGGTGTAGAAGATGCCCGCCAGGTCGTCGTCGCAACGGCCGGCGTCGGGCACGGGCGAGGCGGCTTCCAGCAGTGCCTCGTAGCCGAGCATGCCGGGCGGCGTCGGGCCGTCGCCGCAGTAGATCACCTCGCGCAGGCTGGTCGCCTGCCCGCGCATCTGCTCGACCACCGGGCGGAAGGTGTCGTCCACCAGCAGCAGCGTGGAGCCCGAGTCGTCCAGCGAGTACAGAATTTCGGCCGCCGACCAGCGGATGTTGCAGGGGTTGAGCACGCCGCCGCCCCAGGGCACGGCCATCTGGTACTCGAGGTAGCGCGTCGAGTTGAGCGCCAGCATGGCGACACGGTCGCCCGCCTGCATGCCGAGCCCCTGCAGGGCGCCCGCCAGGCGTGCGACGCGCTCGGCATAGGCGCGAAAGCTCAGGGTGCGGCCGGAAGCGCGCACGGCGATCCGGTCGGGGTGCTGCTGCACGCTGCGGTGCAGCGACTGGGTCAGGTACATGGCGGTTGTCTCCGTTCGGTTCTTGTGTAGGCGCATGGTAGAAACCGCGCCGTGCCGCGGCGATTGCGCATCGCATCGCCCGCATGGCAGAAAACCTCAATCGACACCCGCGCCGCCGTCAGGTCTGATCCGCTCACGCATGCTGCAACCGCCCGTCACCATCCCGATCGTGTTCGTCCAGGGCATGCTCTCGGGCGTGCGCGCGCGCGGCGACAACGCCCCCATCTGCATCGACACCGCGCTGCAGGATGCCGGCATCGCCCCCGCCCTGCTCGATGCACCGGGCGCGCGCGTCACGGCCGAGCAGTACGTGGCGCTGTTCGCGCTGCTGATGGAGCGGCTGGACGACGAAGCCTTGTGCTTCCTGTCGCGCCGCCTGCGCTGCGGCAGCTTCGCGCTCATGACCCGCGCCACGATGGGCGCCCCCACGCTCGAAGTGGCGCTGCGGCGCGTGGCCCGCACCTTCAGCCTGCTGCAGGACGACCTCGAGATGGTGCTGCTGCACGAAGGGCCGCTCGCGGGCTTCGGCCTGCGGGTGCAGGGCATGCCGAGCGCGCCGCTGAACTTCTTGCACGAGCTGATGCTGCGCGTGTACTGGCGGCTCTTTGCCTGGCTGCACGGCGGCCGACTGACGGCGCGTCGCTTCGACTTCGGCTTCGAGCAGCCGCCCTACGCGGCGCGCTACAACAAGGTGTTTCCCGCGCCGCTGCAGTTCGGCCAGCCGCTGTCGGCCGTGTGGTTCGACGCGAGTGCGCTGGCCACGCCGATCCGCCGCGACGCGCGGGCCATGCGCGACTTCCTGGCCGCCGCGCCGGCCCACGTGATCCTGCCGCCGCTGGGCGAACTGGCCGTGAGCGCGCGCGTGCGCACCGTGCTGCAACAGCACCGCCCGGCCTGGGCCGACCTGGCCACGGCCGCGCGCAGCCTGCACATGTCGGTGAGCACCCTGCAGCGCCACCTGGCCACCGAGGGCACCTCGTTCCAGTCGCTCAAGGACCAGCTGCGGCGCGACGTGGCCATCGTGCGCCTGAACACCAGCACCGTGCCGCTGGCGGCACTGGCCGAGGAGCTGGGCTTTTCGGACAGCGCGGCGTTCCAGCGTGCGTTCAAGACCTGGACCGGCGGGGCGCCGGGGTCGTACCGGCGGCGTCCTGGACCCGACCCCGAGGCCTGAAGCTACCCGCCTACCACTTGACTCGCACGCCGAGCGAGCCGTTGATCGAACTCTTCACCCTGGCATCGCCGCCCGAGGACCACAGCTTGCCGACTTCGCCGTACAGGCTGGTCGCCTGGCTGAGCGCGAGCGTGAAGCCGCCTGCGAGTTCGGTGCTGGTGCCGCCGGTCGGTGCCGCGATGTCGGTCGTGGTCGCGCCGTTCACGAAGCGTGCGATGTCGGTGCCGCTCGAGGTCTTGTAGATGTTGACGCGGCCGTAGGGCTGCAGCACGCCCAGGCCGGTGTCGATCTGGCCCTTGACCCGCACGCCCGCGCGGGCGATCCAGCCGCTGTCGGCTTGGGGCTGCGCGATGGCACCGACGATGGCCGAGTTGCGCAGGTCCATGTGGTGGTGGATCAGCTGCAGCTGCGGCTCGATGCGCCAGCCACTGCCGCCGATCGCGAAGGCCTGCCCCACTTCGATCGAGCCCAGCAAGCTGTTCCCCTTGCCGCCCACGCCCGCGCCCAGCATCGGCTCGACCGTGTAGCGGTGACGGCCCGACTGCACCACGGCATCGGCGTAGAAGCCGCTGTCGGCGGTGTAGGTGCCGTACACGCCGACGTACTGGCTGCGCAGGTCGTTGCGGCCCACCGCGAGGTTGCGGATGCCGCTGGCAAAGCCGCTCACGCGGGCATCGCCGTCGAGCTGGCCGAGGTACAGGCCGGCGCGCCAGTTCTGCGTGGCGAGCAGGTCGGTGCCGGCCTGGAAGCCGGTGAGGCGGCCCTTGCTGGTGGGAGAGACGGTGCCGCCCTGCTGGATGTCGATGTCGGTGGAGAGCACGCGGGCCCAGGCGCGGCGGTCAGAGCCCGTCGGCGTGCTCGCGGCGCCCTTCACATCGTCGTCGCCCACGCGCTTGCGCACATCGCCGAGCATCGCGAGGTTGCCCTGGCGCAGCTGGCCCGGCAGCGCGGCGTACAGCGCGGCTTCCGGGCGGTAGGTGACGACGGGCAGGCCCACCGGTTGACCCGGCGACACCGCGTCGGTGGTGGAGCGCAGGTACCAGCTCTCGCCCGCGCCCTTCGCATCGGCGGCATGCAGGCGGTACTCGTAGGCGCCTGCGTCGACATGGCCACCGGCCAGCGAGAAGGCGTCCTTCGTGGTCTGCGCGGTGGTGGTCGCGCCGTTCTGCGCGGTGATGACCTCGATGCCGTTGCCGCTCGTGAGTGCGCCCAGGCCACCGAGGTTGCCGATCTGCACCTGGGTCTTGCCGCTGGCGATGGCGGTGGGGCCATCGAGCACGAGGCGGTCGGAGGGGCCGGTGCCGTTGAGCGTCGTGCTCAGCTTGAGCACGCCGTTCGTGCCGACGTAAGCGCCCTTGACCGTGAGCGTGGTGCCTGCGGTCGTGCCGGCCAGGGACACGGTGCCGCTGTTCGTCAGCGACGCGACGGTCTGATTGAAGCCCGCGAGATCGAGCGTGGCGCCTGCGGCCACGCTGTGGGCTGAAGCGGCGCTCAGCGTGTTCGCCGCGCCGGCCTTCAACGTGCCCTGCGCCACGTTCGTCGCACCGGTGTAGGTGTTGGCGCCCGACAGCGTCAGCGTGCCTGTGCCCTGCTTGGTGATGAAGCCACCGCCGCTGATCGCACCGCTCAGCGTGCCGCTGAACGCACCGGTGTCGATGACCGGGTCGTTGTTGCCCGTGAGCTTGATCGTGTTGGCGATCGTCAGGCCGTCCGCGCTGAAGCCCAGCGTGGTGTCGTCGTCCATCGACAGCGTGCCGGTGCCCAGCGCCTGGCTGTGGCCCACGTTCAGGCGGCCCTGGCGCAGCGCCGTGCCGCCGGTGTGGGTGTTCTCGCCCGACAACGTGAGCGCGCCCGTGCCGACCTTGACGAGCGAGCCACCGACACCGGAGATCACGCCCGAGATTTCGGTGTCGGTGTTGAGAGCGCCCGTCGTCAGCGCCTTTGCGCCGAGCAGCACGCGGCCTGCCCCTTCGAGTGATCCGATGGTGATGCCTGGCGTGCCAAGGTTGGACAGGAAGACCGTGCCACCCGCCTTGTTCACCACGCTCGCCTGCGCGGCCGTTGCATTGTCGCGAATGTCCAGCACGCCGTCGCGCTCATTGACGATGGTCGCCTGCTCGGCGGAAGCGCCGCCCCAGAGGTAGGTCGTGCCACCAGCGAAGTTGGTGATGTGGGTCTTGCCTGCGTTGGCGTTGAACCAGACCATGACCTCGCCACCGCGGTTCTCGATGGTGGCATTGCCGGCCGTCGCGTTGCCACGGAAGTCGATCGAGCCGCCGGCATGCGCGGTCAAGGTCGCGTGGCCGGCCGAGGCGTTGTCCTGGAACTGGACGAAGCCGCCGTTGCCCGACTGGGCGGCGCCTGCCGTGATCTTTAGGCTTTCCGCATCCGCACTGCCGCTGAAGATCAAGGCCGCGCCACTGCTCACGCCCACCGGACCGGTGCCCACCGCGCCTGTCACGCCCACATTCAAGGTGCCGCCATCGACCTGCGTGCCGCCCTTGTAGCTGTTGGCCGCCGTGACCAGCAGTTCGCCGACCCCACTCTTGCGCAGGCTGCCCGCGCCGCTCATCGTGCCCGCGAAGCTGCCGCTGGCCACCTGGTCGAAGACCACCCGGGCGTCGTTGACGATGGCGCCGCGCAGGCTGGTGGTGTCGCCCTGCAGCGTGCCGGCGCGCACGAGCGTTCCGCCGGTGTAGGTGTTGGCGCCCTTCAGGATCAGCGTGCCCAGGTCGTCCTTCGTGAGGCCGCCCGCGCCGGTCAGCACCGACGCGATGGTGGCCTGCATCTGCGCCCCCGAGGCCGTGCCGTCGCCGACCTTGATGACGGTGTTGGCGTTGCCCAGCGTCAGCGCGTCGCCGGTGACGAGATAGCCGCTGGTGGAGAACTGCGCGCCATCGATGCTGATCGCGCCGCCCGTGTTGTCCACCCGGACCGTGCCGGCCGCGCCGCCGAACAGCGCGAACTGGTTCTGCTGCCAGCCGGTGTTGGTCTTGCCGTTGGCGCCGGTCCAGCTGTCGGACGGGTCGTTGAGGCCGGAGTGGCCGATGCGCCAGGTGCCGGAGCCGCCGCCGATCTTGCCGTCGTTGTACTGGGTGGCGTCGCCGCCCGCGCCGTCCCAGAAGCTGAGCGACACGCCCTTGCTGTTGATCAGGTTGATCTCGCCCAGCACCGACGACTGCAGGTGCAGGTCGCCGGCCGCCGTGCCCGCGGGCGCCGTGCCGATGTTCAAGCCGTTGTCGATCAGCGAGCCGGAGTAGCTGATCAGGCGGTACAGGCCGGGCCCGAAGGTGCCGCCGGCCGATTGCGCCACGTTGAGCGTGCCGTCGAGCACGAGGCCGCCGTTGACCTTGACGAGGTCGTTGAGCGGGCCGCCCGCCACGCCCGCCTGGCCCAACTCGTAGTTCAGGAAGGCGCCGGGGTCGAAGCGCAGCATGCCGGTGGTCAGCGTGCCGAGGTTGCTGCCCGGTGCGAGCGTCGCGCCGTTGGCGATGGTGACCTGGCCGGCGATGGTGCCGCCGCCGCTGAGCGTGGCGCCGCTCTTGACCAGCACCGTGCTCGCGCCCGTGGCGCTGTCGGTGGTGTTGTTTACGCGCAGCGTGCCGGCGTTGACCTCGGTCGCGCCGCTGTAGGTGCTGGCGCCCGTCAGTTCCAGCACGCCCACACCGTTCTTGGACAGTGTGCCGGTACCGCTGATGACGCCTGCGTAGCTCAGGCCGTCCGCGCGGTCGAAGACCAGGTCGCCGTCGTTGCTGATGTTCCCCGTGATGCTGCCGGTGGTGCCACCCGCACCGATCTGCAGGATGTTGCCGGCCACGACGGTGGTGATGCCCGTGAAGGTGTTGTCGCCGGTCAGGGTCAGCTTGCGCGCGCCCTTCTGCAGGAGGCTGCCGGAGCCGCTGATGTTGCCGGCGAAGGTGGTGTCGGCGCTGCGGTTGAACACCAGCGCGGCGTTGTTGGCAATGCTGCCGAGGATGCTGCCGCTGTCGCGGATCTCCAGGATGCCGCCGTTGAGGGTCGTGCCACCGGTGTAGGTGGCGTTGCCTGTGTAGACCAGCGTGCCCGCGCCGGTCTTCGTCACACTGCCGCTGCCGGTGATGTGGCCCGCGAAGGCCGCATCGTTCGATCGGTTGAAGACCAGTGCCGCGTTGTTGCTGACGTTGCCGGTGATGCTGCCGACGGTGCCGCCATTGCCGATCTGCAGGGTGCCGCCGTCGATGGTGGTGCCACCGGCGTGCGTGGCGCTGCCGGTGTAGACCAGCGTGCCCGTGCCGGTCTTCGTCACGCTGCCGACGCCGCTGATGTGGCCCGCGAAAGCGATGCCGTTGGCGCGGTTGAAGACCAGCGCCGCGTGGTTGGTGACGTCGCCGGTGATGCTGCCGTTGTTGCCGCCGCTGCCGATCTGCAAGGTGCCCGCGCTGACCGTCGTGCCGCCGGTGTAGGTGTTCGAGCCCGAGAGCGTCAAGGTGCCCGAGCCCTCCTTGACCAGCGAGCCCGTGCCGTCGATGCTGCCTGCAAACGTGGTACTGGCGTTGGCCGACCCGACGGTCAGGGTGGCGCTGCCCAGCTGAACGGCGCCTGCGGGGCCCGACAGGCTCGAGGCACGCAGGTTGAAGCTGCCCAGGTCCAGCACGCCGCCAAGCACGGTGTACGCCGTGTTCTGCGACAGGGCCGATGCGGCGCCGGAGCGCAGCGTGCCGCCGCGAACGGTGGTGCCGCCCTGGTAGGTGTTGCTGCCCGAGAGCGTGACCGTGCCGGTGCCCCATTTCGTCACGTCGCCCGAGCCGCTGATGGCGCCGGAGAAGGTGCTGCTGTCGGTGCGGTCAAAAGCCAGCGTGCCGTTGTTGACCACGTTGCCGATGAGGCTGCCGCCGTCGCCGATCTGCAGCGTCCCCGCGCTGATGGTCGTGCCGCCGGTGTAGGTGCTGGCGCCCGTCAGGGTCAGCGTGCCCGCCGTCGTTTTCACGAGCTGCCCCGTGCCGGTGATCGCGCCCGAGAACGCGCCGGACTCTACCGTCGTGGTCTGGGTCGGGCCGTTGCCGGTCCGGGTGTTCAGCGTTCCGGCGCCCTGCAGGTTGCGGAGGGTGACATTAGAGCCGTTCAGGTCGAGCGTGGCGCCGGTGTCCACCGTGGTGGAAGCCACGTTGGACAAGAAGAAACCAAGGAAAAAGACGTCTGCCGCCTGCAGCGTGCCGCCGGCCACGACGATCGCGGCATCCGAAGAGAGGCTGCCGCCGCCGCCGCCCACGCGGATGGTGCCGTTCTCAGTGACGCTGCCAAAGACGGCTGTCGCCCCGCCGTCCAAGTGCAGGTCGCCGCCGATGCCGAAGACCTGGCCACTGGCGGCGGCCACTGTACTGCGCTGACCGCCGGCGAAGCTCAGGCGATTGGTCAGGTCGAGGCTCGAGGTGGCGGTCAGCTTGCCGCCGTCGAGCGTGACCGTACCGGCGCCGAGCGCGCCGGCCGTGCCGATCTGCAGCGTGGTGCCTGTCTTGATCGTGGTTCCGCCGGCGTACGTGTTGGGACCGCCCAGCGCCAGCGTGCCGCCACCGTCGACCGTGAGGCTGCCGACGCCGGAGATGAAGCCGTTCATCGCCAACTGCGCGGGCGTCGCGCCGCTGCCGTCGACGGTGATCGCGAGATTGCCCGCGGGCAGGAATGTGCCGGCCAGCCTCCAGTTGCTGCCGCTGGCGGCGTGGATGCTCGAGAAGCCCTGGAACGCGTCGTCCTCGATGTTCGTACCCTCCAGGCGCAGCGTGTTGCCCGTGCCCTGGGCGACCACGCCACCGTTGAGCACCGAGCCCGCCTGGAGCGTGAGCGAGTTGTTGCTGCCGCCCAGCTGGAGCGAATTGGCGCGGGTCACCCCGTCGCCTGCGAGTCCACCGGAAATGATGCCGCTGTTGACGATGGTGAGATTGCTGCCGACGATGCCCGCGCCGCCCTGCGCATACGCACCCAGTTGCGTGCCGCCCTGCGCGCCGCCTTCACCGTTGCCGCCGGCACCGCCATAGACCGTCACGTTCGCAATCGGATGGGTCCCTCGGGCGGCCAGGCCCTTGCCGCCGTTGCCGCCCGCGATCGAGCCGGCGTTGGTGATCGTCACGCCGCCCACAGGCACCACCAGCACGCCTGCGCCGCCGCCGCCGCCAGTCCCCTTGAGGGACGAAGTGCCTGTGAACGCATCGCCGCCGTTGCCGCCATCGCCGCCGAGGAGCGCCCCCGTCGTCTTGACTTCGAACGATTGGGTGGCGAGCACACTGCCACCGCCGCCGCCGCCGCCTGCACCGCCAGGGTCTATTGAGCCGGCGTAGCCGCCGGTCCCCCCGTTGCCGCCACTACCGGCCTTGATCCAGCTGGTGACAGGCGCGGCGCCGGTCCGGGCGGAACCGCCGCCGCCGCCGCCACTGCCGTCGAGCCTGTCCGGGTTGTTGCCGCTCGACGCCGCAGCCCCGTTCGTTCCGTTGGCACCGAGGGCGCCCCCGGCGGCACCCGCGGCGGACTGATCGCCCTGCCCCCCGTGACCGCCTTCACCGGTCGTGCTGCTGCCCGCCGCGTACCCTGCGCCATAGCTGCCGTTGACAAGGAAACCCCCTCCGCCCCCATCGCCCCCCGCGAACGACGCCCCGGCCAGCATCAGCAGCGACGCCGCGCCCGCCGCCCGCGCCACGGCCCGGTGGCTCTTCTTGCCGCGGGCGTGGGTGTTCTCGGAAACAGCCACCCAGGCCCCCAACGACGGGTTCCAGAGGCTGCGATGTGCTTTGTTCATGGGGAGAAAACCTTGAGATGAGAGGCCGGATGCACCAGAAATGGGCAAATAGTCAGCAAACGTTTATTTTTGTAAATAATTTGTTTCTCACCCATCACCGAAACTAGTTATTCATGCACCCCGCTGTCTTGCTGGGTTTTCGGAAACTTCCGTACGTCCAGCAATCCGGCGCGACAATCCGCCGCATGGCTTCCGCACCCGACCTCCCTCCCCTCAACCGCCAGTTCGTCGCCCACTTCGGCGAGATGGGCAGCAAGTGGGGCATCAACCGCACCGTCGGCCAGATCTACGCGCTGATCTTCCTGTCGGAGCGCGCGCTCAATGCCGACGAGATCGCCGAGATGCTGGAGTTCTCGCGCTCCAACGTGAGCATGGGTTTGAAGGAGCTGCAGGCCTGGCGCCTCGTGCACCTGCGCCACCACGCGGGCGACCGGCGCGAGTATTTCGAGGCGCCGAAGGACGTGTGGGAAATCTTCCGCGTGCTGGCCGAGGAGCGCCGGCGCCGCGAGATCGAGCCCACGCTCTCGATGCTGCGCAACGCGCTGCTCGAATCGCCCACCAGCGACGCCGAGCGCCACGCGCAGGCCCGCATGCGCGAGATGCACGACCTGATCGACCGGCTGATGAAATGGTTCGACGACGTGCAGCGCCTGGCGCCCGAGACTGCGATGCAGCTCATGGGCATGGGCGCGACGGTGACGAAGGTGCTGACGCTCAAGGACCGCCTCACGGGCGGTGCGTCGAAGAAGAGCAAAGGCCCCGCGGGCGAAACCTGAGTCGCGCCGCGAGGCAGAGGGAACGGACGGGGCGCTACGCCCTCACAGCCGTTCCTGCCCCTGCGGGGTTTCCGGCGTGCCGAGCTTTTCCTTGCGGATGGCCTCGTCGTCCATCAGCTCATACCACATGGCGTTGAGCACGGCGAAGGCGGCGGCCAGCGGCAGGCCGAGGATCCAGGCGAAGTACCACATGTCTTTTTCCTTCCCGTTTCAGTAGGCGTGTCCGCTCTCGTCGCGGATGGCTTGTTCGTCGACCTTGCCCCACAGCACGTGGTAGACCCAGGTGGTGTAGGCCACGATGATCGGGATGAAGATCGCGGTGACCACCAGCATGATGAACAGCGTCAGGTGGCTCGACGACGAATCCCACACCGTGAGGCTGGCGCGCGGGTCGATCGACGAGGGCAGGATGAACGGGAACATCGACGCGCCCACGCTCAGGATGATGCCGGCTATGCCCAGCGCCGCGGCCAGCAGCGCGAATCCCGGCCGGCGCAGCACCAGCCCGAGCAGCGCGCCCAGCGTGCCGACGAAGCCTGCTGCCGGCGCGGCGATGGTCCAGGGGTGTGCCGCGTAGTTGCCCATCCAGGCACCGGCATGCAGCTCGACGGTCTTGAGCATCGGGTTCGACGGGCCCACCGCGTCGACCACGCTGCTGATGCGAAAGCCCCCGATGCCCATGGCCAGCCACACGCCGGCCAGCGCGTAGAACACGAGCGTGAGCACGGCCGCGACCATGCCGTAGCTGCGCGCACGCTCGGCCACCGGGCCGGCGGTCTTGAGCAGCAGCCAGGCCGCGCCGTGCATCACCAGCATCGCCACCGACACCAGCCCGCAAAGGATGGCGAAAGGGTTCAGCAGGCCGAAGAAGCTGCCGTCGTAGAAGATGTGCATGTCGGCGCCGAAGCGGAACGGCACGCCCTGCAGCACGTTGCCCACGGCCACGCCGCAGATCAGCGCGGGCACGAAGCCGCTGAAGAACAGCACGCCATCCCAGCGCGCGCGCCACTGCGGCGACTCGCGCTTGCTGCGGAACTTGAAGGCCACCGGCCGCAGGATCAGCGCCGACAGGATCACGAACATCGCCAGGTAGAAGCCCGAGAACGACACGGCGTACAGCTGCGGCCAGGCCGCAAAGACGGCGCCGCCGCCCAGGATGAGCCACACCTGGTTGCCCTCCCACACCGGGCCCACGCTGTTGATGACCACGCGCCGTTCGATGTCGTTGCGCGCGGCAAAGGGCAGCAGCATGCCGGCGCCCAGGTCGAAGCCGTCGGTCACCGCGAAGCCGACCAGCAGCACGCCGATCAGCAGCCACCAGATGAAGCGCAGGGTGTCGTAGTCGAGGAGTGTGTGGAGGATCATGCGGCGCTCCCGGTCGAGGCAGAAGAGGAAGACGTGGCGGCACGCGCCGGCGGAATGTGCGAGCGTGCATCGCCCTCGGTGGGCGCATGCTCGACCTCGGGCCCCTTGCGGATGGCCTTGAGCATCAGCTTCATCTCGATGATGAGCAGCGTCGTGTAGATCGCGATGAAGCCCGCGAGCGTGATCAGCAGTGTCGTCACGCCCAGGTTCGACACGGCCACCGCGGTCGGCAGCACGCCCTCGATCACCCAGGGCTGGCGGCCGAACTCCGCCACCAGCCAGCCGGATTCGATGGCGATCCACGGCAGCGGAATCGCCCACACCGCCACCTTGAGCAGCCAGCGGTGGCGGTCGAGCGCACGGCGCGCCGACAGCACGAAGAAGGTGCCCGTCAGCAGGATCAGCAACATGCCGATGCCCACCATCACGCGGAACAGCCAGAACAGCGGTGCCACCTGCGGCACGGTGTCCCATGCGGCCTTGGCGATTTGCTCGTCAGTGGCCTGGCGCGGGTCGTCCACGTAGCGCTTGAGCAGCAGCGCGTAGCCCATGTTGATGCCGTTGTCCTCGAAGTCGCCGCGCACTCCCTGCGTGACCTTGTCGGCGCCGCCGGCCTCGCGGATCTTCTGCAGCGCGTCGTAGGCCTTCAGGCCTTCGCGGATGCGGGCCTCGGCGCGCTTCACGAGCTCGTCGATGCCGGGCATCACGGTGTTGAGCGAGCGCGTTCCGATGAGGCCCATCACCGCCGGGATGTGGATCGCGTAGTGCGTCTCGCGCGCCTTCTGGTCGGGGAAGCCGATCACGGTGAAGGCGGCGGGCGCGGGCTGCGTCTCCCACATGCCTTCGATGGCGGCCAGCTTCATCTTCTGGTGTTCGCCCGAGAGGTAGCCGCTCTCGTCGCCGAGCACCGCCACCGACAGCGCGGCGGCCAGGCCGAACGACGCGGCCACGGTCATCGAGCGCTTGGCCAGTTCGATGTGGCGGCCCTTGAGCAGGTACCACGCCGACACGCCGAGCACGAACACCGCGGCGCACACATAGCCGGCCGACACGGTGTGCACGAACTTGGCCTGCGCCACGGGGTTGGTCAGCACGGCGGCGAAGTCGGTCACCTCCATGCGCATGGTCGCGGGGTTGAAGGCCGCGCCCACGGGGTTCTGCATCCAGCCGTTGGCGATGAGGATCCACAGCGCCGAGAAGTTGGAGCCGATGGCCACGGCCCAGGTGGCCGTGAGGTGGCCCACCTTCGAGAGCTTGTCCCAGCCGAAGAAGAACAGGCCCACGAAGGTCGCTTCCATGAAGAAGGCCATGAGCCCTTCGATGGCCAGCGGCGCGCCGAAGATGTCGCCGACGTAGTGGCTGTAGTAGCTCCAGTTCATGCCGAACTGGAACTCCATCACGATGCCGGTGGCCACGCCCATCGCGAAGTTGATGCCGAACAGCACGCCCCAGAACTTGGTCATGTCGCGCCAGATGACGCGCCCGGTCATCACGTAGACCGTCTCCATGATGGCCAGGATGATCGACAGTCCGAGCGTGAGCGGCACGAACAGGAAGTGGTACAGCGCCGTCACGGCGAACTGCAGGCGCGAGAGCGCGACGATGTCAAGGTCCATGGGGGCTTCCTTTATGTGTTCTCTGTTCGTTCGTTGCTCGGTCGGTCAACTCATCAATCGGGGCGCAGGCCGCGCAGCGCAGCCTCGAAGGCCTCCGTGCCACGGCGCAGGTCGGCGACGATGCGACCCTGCACCATGCACACGAGGCGGTCGGCCAGCGCGGCTTCGCGGCGCAGGTGCGTGGCGATCAGCAGCGTGCGCGGGCCGGCCTCTTGCGCCAGGCGCTGCAGCACGTCGTGCGCGGTGGCGGCGTCGAGCGCCTCGGTCGGTTCGTCGAGCAGCCACAGAGGCACCGGGCGCAGCAGCAGCCGCGCGAGTGCGAGCCGGCGCGACTGCCCGCCCGAGAGGCCGAGGCCGCCTTCGCCCAGGCGCGTGTTGAGGCCGGTGACCAGCGCGCGCACATCGGCATCGAGGCCGGCGGCGTGCAGCACGGCCCACAGGCGCTCGTCGCTCGCTTGCGGATCGGCCAGGCGCAGGTTGTCGCGCAGGCTGTCCTGGAAGAGTTCGGTGCGCTGGGTCAGCAGGCAGGCCGGTTGCGCCTGCACCTGGCCGGCGCGTGGCGTAAGGTCGCCGGCGATCACGGAAAGCAGCGTGGACTTGCCCGCGCCGCTGGCGCCGACCAGTGCGACGCGCTCGCCCGCGTTCAGGTGCAGCGACACGCCGCCGAGCACTTCGACGAGGCTGCCGGGGTGCATGACGGTGAGCTGGTCGACCCGCACCGCCGCCGTCTGCGCGGTGCGAGCGGGGCGCGCGCCCTCTTCCACCGACGGGTCCAGTCGCGGTGCCAGCCGGCGCACGGCCAGCCAGGTGCGTCCGGCATCGAGCGCGCCGCGCCGCAGTGCCGCGAAGGGTTCGGTGGCGGTGAGTGCGATCAACAGTGCGAGCGCCGCGCCGGGGGCGCCGATGACGCCTTCGCTCACCAACGCGCCCACGGCCAGCAACACACCGACCAGCGTCAGCGTGCCCGCGCTGCCGTAGGCGAAACCGGCGGCGGCTTCGAGCTTGTTCAGCGCGAGGTCGGCCTGCGCGAGGTGCGCGTCGGCATTCATGAGCGCGGCGCGCTGGGCATCGAGCCGGCCCGCCATCGCGAGATCCGCCTGGCCCGCGACCAGGTCGACAGCCCGCGCGCGCAGCGCCTCCACGGCATGGGCGCGCTGCCGCGCCGGTTGCCGCGCACGCCGCGCGATGAGGTACGCCAGCCCCCAGCCGATGGCGCAGAGCCAGAGCGCGATCGCCACGCCCATCCCCACATGCATGAAGCCGAGCACGATGCCCGCCAGCAGCGCCGCGCCCAATGCTGCGGCGGCGGGCACGAACAGGCGCAGGTAGAGCGACTCGAGCGCGTCGATGTCGGAGGTGAGCCGGAACAGCAGCCGCGCCGGCCGCATCAGCAGGTCGCGCGCAGCCTCGGGGCGTGCCCAGCCGCGGAACAGCCGCACGCGCAGCTCGGCGAGCACGGCGAAGGTGGCGTCGTGCGTGACCAGCCGCTCGCCGTAGCGCGACCCCGTGCGCCCGAGCGCCAGCAGCCGGATGCCAGCCGAGGGCATGAAGACATCGAAGGTGAAGGCCGTGGCCGCATGCAGGCCCGCGAGTGCGGTCGCGGTGATGAACCAGCCCGACAGGCCCAGCAGCGCCATGCCCGCGAGCACGGTGACAGCGGCCAGCAGGCAGCCCAGCAGCAAGGCGCGCGGCTGGGTCGCGAGGAAGGGACGCAGCACGAGGCGCAGGTCGCGCCAGCGAGGCGAAAGGGTGGCGTGGCGGCTCATGCGGCCTTCTCCACCAGCGGCTCGGGACCGAGGCTCACCGTGCGGTCCATGCGCGCGGCCAGCACCGGGTCGTGGGTCGAGACGACCAGCGTCCGGCCGCGGGCGAGCGCCACCAGCGCGTCGGCGACGCGCGCGGCGGTGGCGGTGTCCAGGTGGGCTGTGGGTTCGTCGGCCAGGATCAGGTCGGCATGCGGATGCACCGCGACGCGCGCCAGCGCCAGCCGCACGGCCTCGCCGCCCGACAGGCCGCTGCCGCCCTCGCCCAGCGCGGTGCCGGGGTGGGCCTGCGCCACGTCGTCGAGCGCCGCGAAACGCATCGCCTCGGCCACCTCGGGCGCACCGATGTCGGCACGGCCCAGCGCCACGTTGGCTTCGACCGATCCGGCGAAGACGTGGGGCTTCTGCCCCATCCACGCCGTCCGCTGGCGCAATGCAGCGGCCGTGTGCTCGGTCAGTGGCACGCCGCCGATGGCGATCTCGCCGCGCGTGGCCGGCATCAGTCCCGCCAGCAGCGAGAGCAGCGCGGTCTTGCCCGATCCGCTCGGGCCGGCCAACGCGACATGCTCGCCGGCGCCGATGCGCAATTCATACCCGTCGAAGAGCGGCGTCGACTCGCCGGGCCAGGAGAAATGCAGCCCGTGGACCGTCACCGCCGGCGCGGCCCCTGCCCCAGCGACGCCAGTCGCTGCGCGCGTGACCGCGACGCCCGCGCCGGGCAACGGCAGCGCGCCGCCTTGCAGGTCGTCGAGCGCCTGCAGCGCCGCCTCGCCGGCCGCGCGGTCGTGCCAGACCGCCGACAGCTCGCGCAGCGGCTCGAAGAAGGCCGGCGCCAGCAACAGCACGAACAGGCCTTCGCCCAGGCTGAGCTGCTGGCCCCAGGCGCCGAAGCCGAGCGAGCCCAGCAGATGGAAACCGATGTAGACCGCGACCAGCGCCACGCCCAGAGCGGAGAACAGCTCCAGCACGGCCGACGACAGGAACGCGATGCGCAGCACCGCCATCGTGCGCTGGCGCAGCGACTGGGCGGAGGCGCCGAGCCGGTCGGCCGTGGCGTCGACCGCGTCGAGCGCGCGCAGCGTGGCCAGGCCGCGCAGGCGGTCGAGCAGGAAGGCGTTCATGCCGCCCATCTCGACCATCTGCGCCTCGCTGGCCGCCTTGGCGCGCCAGCCGACGATGGCCATGAAGATCGGAATCAGCGGCGCCGCCACCAGCAGCACCAGCGCCGCGGCCCACGAGAACCAGGCCACTGCCGCGAGCAGGAAGAGCGGCACCACCGTCGCGCGCCAGCGCGCGGGTTGGTAGCGCACGAGGTACGGCACCAGCGCCTCGGCCTGTTCGGCGAGCACGCTGGCCGCAAGACCGGAGGGTGCGCGTTCGCGGTCGAGCGGCGAACCGGCCGCCAACGCGGCTGCGGTCTGCGCGCGCAAGGCCGTCAATTGCGCCCGCGCGCGCCCGAAGGTGCGGCGCACGCCCCAGGCTTCGCAGCCTGCGCGCAGCAGGCCGAGCAAGAGGATGCCCACCGCCGGCCACAGCACGGCGGCCATGCCCTCGCCGTTGGCCAGACCCTGGACCGCCATCGCCAGCAGCGCCGCCTGCGGCAACCAAGCGAGCGCCGCGACGCCTTGCACCACGCTGCCGATGTCGGGCGACGTGAAAGCCTTCAACGGCGATCGTGGCGGCGATGGTTCTGTCATTCCTTGAGTTTGTGTATTTTCAGTATTTACTGAAAGATTCACAATCATACACAACAGGGGCAGTTCGCGCAGACTGCCCGCTCTGAAGCCCGAAGGCAACAGATTTGCAAAGGAATGGGAAGAAAAAGGGCCGCACCGCAGCGGGTGCGGCGCCTTTCAGTACGACACGATGAGGCCGCTGACGAGCAATGCGGCAAAAAGTGTGCAGACGCTGCGCAGCGACGCCGGCCGGGCTTCGACCCCGCGGTACAGCAGCACCGCCGCGCCCACCGACAGCCCGAAGGTCGCGACCATGCCCAGCAGGTCGACCCACGGCCCGTGCGGCCCCAGGCCCGCCACCAGCGCGTTCACGGCGAGCAGCACCGGGAAATGGATCAGGAACAGCGAGTACGAAATGCGCCCCAACTGCTGCAACGGCACGGCCGCCGCGGGCCAGTGGGCGGGCGACAGCCACTGCCGGCGCTGCGCCACCGCGATCAACAGCGCGGTCACCAGCGCAATGGCGATGCGGCTGCGCCAGTCGATGGCAAGCGCGCCCGCCCCCACCAGCGCCAGCAGCGCGACGGCGCTGCACCAGGTGCTGGTGCGCGTGGCGCGGCCGACCCAGAAGGCCAGCATGCCGAGCCCGTAGGCGCCGAAGAAATAGAACGCCGTTTCGTCCAGCCGCGCCTGCCGGTTGAACAGCGCGAGCGACGCCACGGCCACGATGAACACCAACGCCACCGGCGCCCAGCGCGCGGCCGAAGTGGGTTGTCGCAGCACGGCGGGCAGCCCGACCAGCGCGAGCGCCAGTGCGAACAGCTGGAAGTCGATGGCCACGTACCAGACACCGGTCGACAGCGACTCGTAGTTCAGCAGGTCCTGCAGCAGCAGCCCGTGCGCCAGCAGCTGACCGAGGCTCGGCTCGGCCGGCACCACCTCTTCACCCAGCCATGGCCGCGCCACCTCGGCCACCAGCACGCAGACCGTGAGCGCCGCCAGGTACGGCATGACCAGCCGGCCATAGCGCTGGAAGATCCGCGAGAGCGGCCGGTCCACGCGCAGCACGCCGTCGGGCGCCAGGCTCGCCGTGGCCAGGAAGCCCGCGATCACGAGAAAGACCTGCACCGCGAGCCGGCCGTCGTTCGCCAGCCAGCCGAAGAAGTCGGGCGCCAGCACCTGCGCGCCGGCCGGCATCGGGCCGTAGCGCGCGAGGTGGTGCCCCACGATCAGCGCACAGGCCAGGCCCTTGACCACGTCGAGCAGCGGCATGCGCCCCTGCCGCGCGGGCACAGCCCCGCCGCCACCGCTCGCAGCGGAGGTCAATGCCGGTGCGTGCGAACCGTTCAAAGTGCCAATCGCTGTCGTGCTTCCTGGTATTCGCGCTTGAGCTTCTCGATGAAGGCGCCTGCGCTCGCCACTTCGGTGATGGCGCCGATGCCCTGGCCCGAGCCCCAGATGTCTTTCCAGGCCTTGGCCTTGCTGCCTTCGCCGCCGCCGAAGTTCATGGTCGTCACGTCGCCTTCGGGCAGGTTGGCCGGGTCCATGCCGGCCTTGACGATGCTGGGCGCCAGGTAGTTGCCGTGCACGCCGGTGAACAGGCTCGAGTAGACGATGTCGTCCGAGTTGCCGTCCACGATGGCCTGCTTGTACTCCTCGCTCGCACGCGCTTCTTCGGTCGCGATGAAGGCGGTGCCGATGTAGGCGAAGTCGGCGCCCATGGCCTGCGCCGCGAGCACCGCACCGCCGGAGGCGATGGAGCCCGACAGCGCGATCGGGCCGTCGAACCACTGACGGATCTCCTGCACCAGCGCGAACGGGCTCTTCACGCCCGCATGGCCGCCGGCACCGGCCGCCACAGCGATGATGCCGTCGGCGCCCTTCTCGATCGCCTTCTGCGCGAACTTGTTGTTGATGATGTCGTGCAAGGTCACGCCGCCGTAGCTGTGCACCGCGTCGTTCACGTCGGTGCGCGCGCCCAGCGAGGTGATCACGATCGGCACCTTGTACTTCACGACCATCTCCATGTCGTGCTCCAGGCGGTCATTGCTCTTGTGCACGATCTGGTTGATGGCAAACGGCGCGGCCGGCTTGTCCGGGTTGGCCTTGTTGTAGGCCGCCAGCTCCTCGGTGATCTCGATCAGCCACTCTTCGAGCTGGGCGGCCGGGCGGGCGTTGAGCGCCGGCATCGAGCCGACCACGCCGGCCTTGCATTGCGCGATCACGAGCTTGGGGTTGCTGATGATGAACAGCGGCGAGCCGATGATCGGCAGCGGGAGGTTCGCGAGAACAGAAGGCAGCTTGGACATGTCGTCTCCGGGAAGGGGTTCGGTTTTATAAGAGCAAGGGGCCGCTGCCGCCCGTCAGATCGGCGACAGCGGCGGGTGCGTCAGAACGCTTCGAGCGCCAGCGCCGTGACGCTCTCGGCGCCTTCGACGATGCTGTCGCGGATTCCCGGCACCTTGTTCAGGATGTGCTCGGCGTAGAAGCGCGCGGTGGCAATCTTGGCCTGCATGAAGGCGACGTCCACGTTGTGCGAGGCCTGGTCCTGCGCCACGATCAGCGAGCGCGCGAGCTGCCAGCCGGCCACGAGGTTGCCCGCCAGCATCAGGTACGGCACGCTGCCCGAGAACACGGCGTTGGGCGAAGCCTTGGTCTGGCCGGCGACGAAGTCGACCACGTCGATGAAGGCCAGGCGCGCAGCGGTCAGGCGCTTCAGGACGGCTGCGGCTGCAGCGCTGTCGCTCTTGGCGAGTTCGGCTTCGGTCTTCTCGATCTGCGCGGCGATCGCCTTGGCGGTCTGGCCGCCGTCGCGCGCGGTCTTGCGGCCCACGAGGTCGTTGGCCTGGATCGCGGTGGTGCCTTCGTAGATCGTGAGGATCTTCGCGTCGCGGTAGTACTGCGCCGCGCCGGTCTCCTCGATGAAGCCCATGCCGCCGTGCACCTGCACGCCCAGCGAGGTCACTTCGAGGCTCATCTCGGTGCTGTAGCCCTTCACGAGCGGCACCATGAATTCGTAGAAGGCCTGGTTCTGCTTGCGCGCGTCGGCATCGGGATGATGGTGGGCGGCATCGTAGGCGGCGGCGGCCACCGAGGCCATCGCGCGGCAGCCTTCGGTATACGCGCGCATCGTCATCAGCATGCGCTTCACGTCCGGGTGGTGAATGATGGGTGCGCTGGCGTTGATGGAGCCATCGACCGGGCGGCTCTGCACGCGGTCCTTGGCGTAGGCCACGGCGTGCTGGTAGGCACGCTCGGCGATCGCGATGCCCTGCATGCCCACGGCGTAGCGGGCCGAGTTCATCATGATGAACATGTACTCGAGGCCGCGGTTTTCCTGGCCCACGAGGTAGCCGATGGCGCCGCCGTGGTCGCCGTACTGCAGCACGGCGGTCGGCGAGGCCTTGATGCCCATCTTGTGCTCGATGCTCACGCAGTGCACGTCGTTGCGCGCGCCCAGCGAACCGTCGGCGTTGACCATGAACTTCGGCACCACGAACAGGCTGATGCCCTTCACGCCTTCGGGCGCGCCGGTCACGCGGGCCAGCACGAGGTGCACGATGTTCTCGGCCATGTCGTGCTCACCGTAGGTGATGAAGATCTTGGTGCCGAACACCTTGTAGGTGCCGTCGGGCTGCGGCTCGGCGCGGCTGCGCACCATGGCCAGGTCGCTGCCGGCCTGCGGCTCGGTGAGGTTCATCGTGCCGGTCCACTGGCCGCTCACGAGCTTCTCGAGGTACACGGCCTTGAGCTCGTCGGAGCCGGCGGTGAGCAGCGCCTCGATGGCGCCGTCGCTCAGCAGCGGGCACAGCGCGAAGCTCATGTTGGCCGAGTTGAGCATTTCGCCGCAGGCCGCGCCGATGGTCTTGGGCAGGCCCTGGCCGCCGAAGTCCGCCGGATGCTGAAGGCCCTGCCAGCCGCCCGACACGTACTGCGCGAAGGCGTCCTTGAAGCCCTTGCTGGTGGTGACTTCGCCGTCCTTGAACGACGACGGGTTGCGGTCGCCTTCGACGTTCAGCGGCGCCACCACGTCCTGGTTGAAGCGCGCGCACTCTTCGAGCACGGCCTGTGCGGTTTCGAGGCCGGCGTCTTCGAAGCCGGGCAGCTTGGCGATCTCGCCGATGTTGGCCAGGTGTTCGATGTCGAACAGCATGTCCTTGAGGGGGGCGGTGTAGCTCATGTCTTCTCTCCAGGGGCCGCGGTGGGGGGCGGCAGATGTAAAAAAGGCATCGCGAACGATGCCTTCTGGCTCAATGCGTTGAAGCGATCAGAGCGCCTTCACGAGTTCCGGCACGGCCGTGAACAGGTCGGCCACGAGGCCGTAGTCGGCCACCGAGAAGATCGGCGCTTCTTCGTCCTTGTTGATCGCGACGATGACCTTCGAGTCCTTCATGCCGGCCAAGTGCTGGATCGCGCCCGAGATGCCCGCGGCGATGTACAGCTGCGGCGCGACGATCTTGCCGGTCTGGCCCACTTGCCAGTCGTTCGGGGCGTAGCCCGCGTCCACTGCGGCGCGGCTGGCGCCCAGGCCGGCGTTGAGCTTGTCGGCCAGCGGCGTCATCACTTCGTTGAACTTCTCGGCGCTGCCCAGGGCACGGCCACCGGAGACGATGATCTTGGCGGCGGTCAATTCAGGGCGGTCGCTCTTGGTGACTTCACGGCCCACGAAGGCGCTCTTGCCGCTGTCGGCCACGCCTTCAGCGGTTTCAACGGTGGCGCTGCCACCGGTGGCAGCGGCTGCATCGAAGCCGGTCGTGCGAACCGTGATCACCTTGGTGGCGTCGGTGCTCTGCACGGTGGCGATGGCGTTGCCGGCGTAGATCGGGCGCTCGAAGGTGTCGGGGCTCTCGACCTTGGTGATGTCGCTGATCTGCGCCACGTCGAGCTTGGCAGCCACGCGCGGTGCGACGTTCTTGCCGTTGGCGGTCGAGGGGAACAGGATGTGGCTGTAGTTGCCGGCGATCGCGAGCACTTGCGCTGCGACGTTCTCGGCGAGGTTCTCGGCCAGCGATGCGCTGTCGGCAGCGATCACCTTGGACACGCCGGCGATCTGCGCGGCAGCCTTGGCGGCCTCTGCGGCGTTGGCACCGGCCACGAGGATGTGGACGTCGCCACCGCAAGCCAGGGCTGCGGTCACGGTGTTGAGGGTGGCCGGCTTGATGCTGGCGTGGTCGTGTTCGGCAATGACGAGTGCGGTCATGTTCGTTTCTTCCTCAGATCACTTTGGCTTCGTTCTTGAGCTTGTCCACCAGGGTGGCAACGTCGGGCACCTTGATGCCGGCGCCACGCTTGGGCGGCTCGCTGACCTTGAGGGTCTTCAGGCGGGGCTTCACGTCCACGCCGAGGTCTTCGGGCTTGAAGGTGTCCAGCTGCTTCTTCTTGGCCTTCATGATGTTGGGCAGCGTCACGTAGCGCGGCTCGTTCAGGCGCAGGTCGGTCGTGATGACCGCGGGCAGCGTGAGCGTCAGGGTTTCCATGCCGCCGTCGACTTCGCGTGCGACGGTGACCTTGTCGGCTGCCAGGTCGACCTTCGAGGCGAAGGTGGCTTGGGGCAGGTCGGCCAGGGCCGCCAGCATCTGGCCCGTCTGGTTGGCGTCGTCGTCGATGGCTTGCTTGCCCAGGATGATCAGCTGGGGCTGTTCCTTGTCGACCAGCGCCTTGAGCAACTTGGCAACCGCGAGAGGTTGCAGCTCTTCGCTCGTCTCGACCAGGATGCCGCGATCGGCGCCGATGGCCATCGCGGTGCGCAGGGTTTCCTGGCACTTGGCATCGCCGCAGGAGACGGCGATCACTTCCGTGACCAGGCCCTTTTCCTTCAGCCGCACCGCTTCTTCGACAGCGATCTCGTCGAAGGGGTTCATGCTCATCTTGACGTTGGCAATGTCCACCCCGGTGCCGTCGCTCTTGACGCGCACCTTCACGTTGTAATCGACGACCCGTTTGACAGGCACAAGAACCTTCATTGACTTGACTCCATTGGATTGCAAAAAGGGGGGCTTCGAGAGCAGCCGGCCATTTTAGGACGCCGGCCTTGGCTGCCTCTCCATTCTTCTTGTCGGCCTCAAGGGCTGAAAAAAGAACGATCGTGCTTTTCCGTGATTATAAAACAGCGGGAGGCGCTGCGGCCACTCCCGCCGGCAAAGATTCCACTCGC
Source organism: Variovorax sp. GW821-FHT09D04 (assembly GCF_059416405.1). Taxonomy (NCBI): domain Bacteria; kingdom Pseudomonadati; phylum Pseudomonadota; class Betaproteobacteria; order Burkholderiales; family Comamonadaceae; genus Variovorax; species Variovorax sp. GW821-FHT09D04. The sequence goes on along the minus strand of NZ_JBWKPA010000003.1, from coordinate 128,430 downwards.
AGCACCCGCTGCGGATAGGGAATGTCAATGCGGGCGGCGCGCAGCCCTTCGAGGATGGCGATGTTGATGGCCGAGCGCACGTTGTCCTTGCCCTTGTCAGGGTCGGCGACCCAGAAGTTCAGGCTGAACTCCAGGCCGTCGGGCGCGAAGGTGACGAGGTAGGCGATGGGCGCCGGGTCGGTCATGACGCGCGGCTGGGCCTTGGCGGCGTCGCACAGGATGCCCTGCACCTGCGCCACGTCGCTCTCGTAGCCGACCACGATGTTGGTCGTGATGTTGAACTTGCGGTCGGCCAGCGACAGGTTCTCGACCCGGCCGGTGATGAGCGATTCATTCGGCACGATGGCCTCGCGCCCGTTGCCCGCGCGAATGAGCGTGTAGCGGGTCTTGATGTCGGTGATGCGGCCTTCGAAGGTGTCGACCTTCACGTTGTCGCCGATGCGGATCGAGCGCTCCAGCAGGATCACGAAGCCGCTCACGTAGTTGGCCGCCAGCTTCTGCAGGCCGAAGCCCAGGCCCACACCGAGCGCGCCGCCCAGCACCGACAGCGCCGTGAGGTCGACCCCCACCGCCGACAGCGCGAACAAGAGGCCGATCAGCAGCAGGAAGGCGCGCACCGCGTTCGACGCCACCTTGCGCATCGACAGGTCGCTCACGGCCTCGCGCAGGATGCGCTTTTCGATGGTGCTGGAGATCCACAGCGCGATCATCAGCACCAGCCCCGCCGACAGCGCGCCCTGGATGATGGTCTGCAGGCTCACGCGGGTCTTGCCGAAGGCCAGCGTGATGTCGTCCAGTTCGGCCAGCACCGGCGGCAGCAGCCCGACGATCCACAGCACGGCGGCGATCCAGGCCAGCCACGAGATGGTGCGCTCGATCAGCCGCACCAGGCTGGAGGTCGGGAACACGGCCCGCAGCACCCGCGCGAACAGCCGGATGACCGCCAGCGACAGGAACACCGGCACGGCAATGCGCAGCACCAGCACCACGGGCAGCACATCGAGCGCCACGCGGCGCGCAATGCCGGTGAGCACCAGCGCGAGCAGCGGGAACAGCAGGCCGTCGAAGGTGCGCTCGCCGAACCAGATCGAATCCTTGGGCTGGTCGCGCCCGAACCATTTGCATACCGCCCATGCCACGCCCACGCAGGCCACGAGCACGGCCAGTTCGATGCCCAGGCCGTGCGCATCGACCTGCCGCAGGCGCTGGAGGAAGTCGTCGAAATTGAAATTCATCGATGAAAGAAACAGGGCGCCCCACGGGCGCCAACCGGGTTACAGGTCCGCCAGCACGCGGATGTGCGCTTCCACGCTGCGCGCCAGGGCGTCCAGGTGGTAGCCGCCTTCGAGCAGCGAGACGATGCGCCCGCGCGCATGGCGCTTGGCGACATCGCGCACGCGGCCGGTGATCCAGGCGAAGTCGTTTTCGTTGAGGCCGAGCTGGCCCAGCTCGTCCTCGCGGTGGGCGTCGAAACCGGCGCTGATGAACACCATCTGCGGCTTGAAGGCCTCGAGCCGCGGCATCCAGATCGCCTCGACCAGCTCGCGCACGTCCATGCCCTTGGTGTAGGCCGGGATCGGCAGGTTCAGCATGTTCGACGCCGGGTGCTCGGTGCCGCTGTACGGATAGAACGGATGCTGGAAGAACCCGACCATCAGCACACGCGGATCGTTCGACAAAATGTTCTCGGTGCCGTTGCCGTGGTGCACGTCGAAATCGACGATGGCCACGCGGTCCAGCCCGTGCACCTCGAGCGCGTGCCGCGCGGCAATGGCCACGTTGTTGAAGAAGCAGAAGCCCATGGCCTGCTCGCGGCAGGCATGGTGGCCCGGCGGGCGCACGGGGCAGAAGGCGTTCTCGATCTCGCCGGCCATCACGGCATCGGTGGCCGCCACGGCGGCACCCGCGGCGCGGCGCGCGGCCAGCAGGGTGAAGCGGGTCAGTACGGTGTCGGGGTCGACCTGCGCATGGTCGGGGCCGCCGGCGGGCGCGTCGGCCACGAGGCGCTGCTGCAACTCCTCGAGGTGTTCGACATGCGCGTGGCTGTGGGCCCGGGTGATCTGTTCCAGCGTGGCCAGGGGCACCTCGCCCCGCGCCAGCGCGTCGCCGACGCCGGTCAACAGCAGCCGGTCTTCGATGGCATCCAGCCGCTCGGGGCATTCGGGATGCCCGTTGCCCATGTCGTGCTTCCAGAAGTCGCGATGCGTGAAGTAGCCTGTCTTGCCCATCTCTCGCCGTGTCTCGTGTCGTCGCGTCTAGACCTCACGCAGCATGGGGCCGCAAGGTCTTACGGTATCGTTTGCATATGGATACAAATATGGACGTTGCTGCGAAGCTAGCCACTTTGCTGAGTCAGCTTAACACGGTGATTGTTGGCAAAGAGGCCCAGGTGCGCGACTGCGTGGCCTGTCTGCTGGCGGGCGGGCACCTGCTGATCGAGGACGTGCCGGGGGTCGGCAAGACCACCCTGGCCCATGCGCTCTCGCACACCTTCGGCCTGCAGTTCTCGCGCGTGCAGTTCACGGCCGACCTGATGCCGGGCGACCTGTCGGGCGTGGCGATCTACGACCGGGGCCAGCAGGCCTTCGTGTTCCACCCCGGGCCGATCTTCGCGCAGGTGCTGCTGGCCGACGAGATCAACCGCGCCAGCCCCAAGACCCAGAGCGCGCTGCTCGAGGCGATGGAAGAAAAGCAGGTCACGGTCGAGGGCGAGACCCGCCCCCTGCCCTCGCCCTTCTTCGTGATCGCCACGCAGAACCCGCAGGACCAGCTCGGCACCTTCGCGCTGCCCGAATCGCAGCTCGACCGCTTCCTGATGCGCATCTCGCTGGGCTACCCCGACCGCGCGGCCGAGCGCCAGCTGCTGGCCGGCGCCGACCGCCGCGAGATGCTCGCCGGCCTGCCCGCCCTGCTGACCGCCGGCGAACTCACCGCCCTGCAGCAGCGGGTGCAGCAGGTGCATGCGGCCGAGCCGCTGCTGAACTACCTGCAGGACCTGATCGCCGCGACCCGCTCGGGCCGCTGGTTTTTGCAGGGCCTGTCGCCGCGCGCGGGCATCGCCGTGCTGCGCGCCGCCAAGGCGCAGGCGCTGCTGGCCAACCGGAACTACGTGGCGCCCGACGACGTGCAGGCCGTGCTGCCGCAGACCATCGCGCACCGCCTCACGCCCGTGGGCGACGCGGGCCGCGGCGCCGTCGAACAGGTGCGCGCCATGATCGCCGCGGTGCCGCTGCCGTGAACCCTGTCGGCGTCCTGCGCTCGCGCATCGACGGCTGGTTCCTCTCGCGCCGGGCCCCGTCGGACACGCTCGAGCTCACCCAGCGCAACGTCTACATCGTGCCCACGCGCGCGGGCTGGACGCTGGCGGCCACGCTGCTGGTGCTGCTGGTCGCGTCGATCAACTACCAGCTCAACCTGGGCTACCTGCTGACCTTCCTGCTTGCGGGCAGCGTCGCGGTGGGCATGCACGTGTGCCACGCCACGCTGCGCGGGCTGGCGCTGCGCATGGTGCCGCCCGAGGCGCAGTTCGCGGGCGCCGCCGCGGTGCTGCGCGTGGTGCTGCACAACGAACGGCGCAGCGTGCGCTACGGCATCGGCATGGCGGTACGCGGCAGCGGCCAGTGGGCCTGGACCGACGTGCCCGCCCAAGGCACGGCCACGGTGGAGATCGCCTTCCAGCCCGAGCGGCGCGGCCTGCACCCGGTGCCGCCACTGACCGCCGAGACGCGCTTTCCGCTCGGCACCTTCCGCGTCTGGACGGTCTGGCGCCCGGCCGCGCAGCTGCTCGTGTACCCGACGCCCGAAGCCCATCCGCCGCCGCTGCCGGCGGGCGAGCCGCTCTCGGGGCCCGCCGCCGCGTCGGCCGCGGTGCGGGCGCAGAACGCCGGCGAATACGACGGCGTGCGCGCCTACCGGCGCGGCGACCCGCTCAAGCTCGTGGTCTGGAAGAAGGCCGCCCGCGCGCAGGCCAACGGCTCCGAAGACCTGGTGAGCCGCGACACGCAGCACACGCAGCGCGAAGAGCTCTGGCTCGACGCGCACGCCGCCGCGCTGCCTGACATCGAGGCCCGCCTGTCGCGCCTGTGCGCCTGGGTGCTGATGGCCGACCGGCTGGGCATGGACTATGGCGTGCGCGTCGTCGGCCGCACGGTGAAACCGTCGCAGGGCGAGGCGCACCGGCGCGCCTGCCTCGAGGCGCTGGCGCTGTGCGCATGAACGGGGTCGCCGCATGAACCGGGTCGTACGCGAACTCACCGCGCTGCCGAGGGACGCACGGGACACGCTGTTCCTGCTCTGCGTCATCGGCCTCATCCTGCTGCCGCAGGTGGACGAGCTGCCCTGGTGGTGCTCGGCCATCACCGCCATGGTGCTGCTGTGGCGCGCCTCGCTGGCGGTGCAGGCGCGCCCGCTGCCCAGCAAGTGGTGGCGCCTCGCGCTGCTGGCGCTGGCGCTGGCCGCCACCTACGCCACCCACCGCACGCTGCTGGGCCGCGACGCGGGCGTCACGCTGGTCGTGTGCCTGCTGGCGCTCAAGACGCTGGAGCTGCGCGCGCGGCGCGACGCCTTCGTGGTCTTCTTCCTGGGCTTCTTCGCGATGCTCACGAACTTCTTCTATTCGCAGTCGCTGCTCACCGCCTTCACCATGCTGCTGGCGCTGCTGGGCCTGCTGACGGCGCTGGTCAACGCCCACATGCCCGTGGGCCGGCCGCCGCTGATGCAGGCCGCGCGCATGGCCGGCTGGATGACACTGGCAGGCGCGCCGGTGATGCTCGCGCTGTTCCTGCTGTTCCCGCGCTTCGCGCCGCTGTGGGGCACGCCCGGCGACGCCATGGCCGGGCGCACCGGCCTGTCGAACACGATGCGGGTCGGCACCATCGCCGAGCTGGCGCTCGACGGGAGCATCGCCGCGCGCATCAAGTTCGACGACAACCGCGCGCCACCGCAGAGCCAGCTGTATTTCCGCGGCCCCGTGCTGGCGCAGTTCGACGGCCGCGAATGGACGGCACTGCCGACCTGGGCGCGCAGCGGGCAGTCGGTGTCGAACCTGCGCACGCGCGGCGAGTCGGTGCGCTACGAGGTCACGCTCGAGGCCAGCCAGCGCCCGTGGCTGCTCACGCTCGACGCCGCGCCACGTGCGCCCGAGGTGCCCGGCTACGAGGTCACCGGCACACCCGACCTGCAGTGGTTCGTGAACCGGCCGATCACCGACCTCGTGCGCTACCGCGCCGAGAGCCATCCACAGTTCCAGAGCGGCCCGATCGTGCGCACCGGCGGCCGGCTCCAGCCCTACCTGGTGCTGCCGCCCGGCAGCAACCCACGCACCGCTGCACTCGCCGCCCAGATGCGCGCCGACCCCACGCTGGCCGGCGCCGATGCCAACGCCTTCGTGCAGGCCGCCTTGCAACGCCTGCGCACCGGCGGCTACACCTACACGCTGGAGCCCGGCGTGTACGGCAACGAGACCGCCGACGAGTTCTGGTTCGATCGCAAGGAAGGCTTCTGCGAGCACATCGCCTCGGCCTTCGTGGTGCTGATGCGCAACCTGCAGATCCCGGCGCGCATCGTCACCGGCTACCAGGGCGGCGAGCTCAACAACGTCGACAACTACTGGGTGGTGCGCCAGAGCGACGCCCACGCCTGGGCCGAGGTGTGGCAAGAGGGCGCGGGCTGGGTGCGCGTCGACCCGACCGGCTCGGTCGCGCCGGGGCGCATCGGGCAGTTCCAGCGCCTCACGCCGCAGCCCGGCCTGCTGGCCGGCGCCATCGGCGTCATGAGCCCGACGCTGGTGCAGAACCTGCGCGCCGCCTGGGAGGCCGTGAACAACGGCTGGAACCAGTGGGTGCTCAACTACACGCAGAGCCGCCAGCTCGACCTGCTCAAGACCCTCGGCTTCAACGCCCCGAGCCTGGAAGACCTGGGCTACGTGCTGCTGTACCTGCTGGTGGCCGCGAGCCTGGCCGGCGCCGGCTGGACGCTGTGGGAGCGCAGCCGGCACGACCCGTGGCTGCGCCTGCTGGGCCGGGCCCGCGCGCGCCTGGCCAAGGCCGGCCTGCCGCTGCCCGAGACAGCGCCGCCGCGCCAGATGGCCCAGGCCGCCGACGCCCGCTTCGGGCCCGCCGCGCAGGCCGTGCGCGACTGGCTGCTGAAGCTCGAAGCCCAGCGCTACGCGCCCGCCGCGTCCGGCCCATCGGCCTCGCTCGCCGCGCTGCGCGTCGAGTTCCGCCGGCTGCCCTGGCCGCCCACGCCGCCGCGCGCCTGACGCGCGCCTGACGCGCGGCTGCAACCACATGTGTCCCCCGAAAGTGCGCATGCGCACGGGCGGCACAATCGTGCCCATGTCACACGCCTTCCCCACGCCCTTGCGCGCCGCAGTGGCCGCCACCGCCCTCCTCGCCGCCTGCGTCGCCTGGCCCACGGGCGCCCTGGCCCAGAAGCCCCAGGCCAATGGCCGCCCCACCGTCACGCCGGTGCGCGGCAGCACTCCGTACGCCACGCGCGACGACGCCATGGCGTTCGCCGACGACGTCGCCCAGCGCCGCAACCTCGACCGCGAATGGGTGCGCGCCACCATCGGCGCCGCGCGCTTCCTGCCCAACGTGCCGCGCCTGATGCTGCCGGGCCCGGTCGGCACGGTGAAGAACTGGCAGACCTACCGCAGCCGCTTCATCGACCCGGTGCGCATCGCGGCCGGCGTGCGCTTCTGGCGCGCCAACGCCGAGACGCTCGCGCGCGCCGAGGCCACCTACGGCGTGCCGCCGGAAATCATCGTCGGCATCGTCGGCGTCGAGACCATCTACGGCCGCAACATGGGCAACTTCCGCGTGATCGATGCGCTGGCCACGCTGTCCTTCGACTTCCCGCAGGGCCACCCGCGCGCGGCCGAGCGCATCGCCTTCTTCCGCGGCGAGCTCGAGAGCTTCCTGAGCACCGAAAGCCGCACCGCCGACGACCCGCTCACGCCCGTGGGCAGCTACGCCGGCGCCATGGGCATGCCGCAGTTCATGCCCAGCAGCATCGCCAAGTACGCGGTCGACTTCGACGGCGACGGCCGCATCGACCTCGTGAACAACCCGGTCGACGTGATCGGCTCGGTCGCAAGCTACTTCAAGGGCTTCGGCTGGACGCCGGGCATGCCGTCGATCTATCCGGTGCATTTCGAGGAAGCGCGCTTGAAGAAGGCGCTGCTGCTGGCACCCGACATCCTGCCGACCTTCAGCGCCGACAGCTTCGTGGCCGCGGGCGCCGTGCCCGAGGGCGAAGGCCTGAAGCACAAGGGCCTGCTGGCGCTCATCGAACTGCAGAACGGCCTCGACGCACCGCCGACCTACGTCGCCGGCACGCGCAACTTCTACGTGATCACGCGCTACAACTGGAGCAGCTACTACGCGATGTCGGTGCTCGACCTCGGCCAGGAGGTCAAGGCCGCGATGGAGCAGTGACCGCAATGACACCGCAGGCGCTGCACGCGAACTGGACCGCCGCCTGGCAAGCGCTGGGCGTGGCCGCGCCCGACGATGTGCTGCGGCAGCAACTGCAACGCCGCTACGGCGAGCCGCAGCGCCACTACCACACGATGCAGCACCTGGGCGAATGCCTCGCGTGGTTCGACCGGGAACAGGCGCTGGCCGAACGCCCCGGCGAAGTCGCGCTGGCGCTGTGGTTCCACGACGCGATCTACGACGTGCATGCGCACGACAACGAAGCCCGCAGCGCCGACTGGGCGCGGCAGGCGCTGCAGGCGGCCGGTGCGAGCGATGCGTCGGCCGACCGCGTCCACGCGCTCGTCATGGCCACGCGCCACGACGCCGTGCCCGAAGGCCGCGACGCCGAGCTGCTGATCGACATCGACCTGTCGATCCTCGGCGCCGAACGTGCGCGCTTCGACGAGTACGAGCGCCAGGTGCACGCGGAATACGGTTTCGTTCCCGAGGAGATTCGCCTGCCGCGCCGGCGCGCGATCCTCCAGCGCTTTCTCGATCGCTCCGCGATCTACGCCACGCCGCGCATGCACGCCCTGCTCGAAGCGCGGGCGCGCGAGAACCTTCAGCGTTCGATCGCCGCCTGATCGGTCGGCACCAGCCGCCACCATTCGGAGCGCGGCGGCACGTCGCCGAACGTCTCCTCCACCACGCCGAACAGCAGCCCGTCGCGCCCCGCGCCCAGCTGCGACAGCGCCAGCGGCCGCGCGAGATCGCGGCACAGCATGAAGCTCGCATCGCCCTGCCAGTCGAGGCTGCGGCCGACCTCGGCCAGCATCAGCGCGGGCTGGCCCTGCATGAAGGTGAAGGGCATCGGCAAGCCCGCGTCGAGCTGCGCCAGCCCCGCGCGCGTGGCCTCCCATGCGCCGCGCCGGCTGGTCACGCGCAGGCGCGCGCCCGCCGGCAGCGCGGCTTCGCCGGCCGCGTCGAGGCAGCGCAACGCGCCGTACATCGCCAGCTCGGTCCACAGGCCGACGCGGCGCGGCCGGCGGCCCAGGCGGGTCGCGAGCGCGTCGCGCCAGTCGTCGGGCGGCGGATGCGCCACGACGTGCGCGACAGTGCGCCAAGTCGGTGTGGTCATGCGGCGTTGCAATCCTTGAGCACCAGCGACGCATGCCCGCCGCCGAAGCCCACCACGTTGAGCAGGATGTGGCGCAGCCGCGCCGGCGGCCCGTCGCTCAGCGCGATGCCCAGCGTCTCGTCCAGCGCGTAGCCGACCGACGGCCAGGCGCCGCCTTCGATGCAGCCGACCAGCAGGGCCAGCTCCGCCGCCCCGGCCGCGCCGAGCGTGTGGCCGATCGCCGACTTGAGCGACACCAGCGGCGGCAGCGGCGCGAACACCTCCCGCAGCGCCTCGACCTCGATCGCGTCGTTGACCGGACTGCCGGCGGCCTGCACCTTGATGAGGTCGATGTCCGTGGGCTGCAGGCCGCTGCGCGCCAGCGTGTCGCGGCACATCGCGCGCACCGCGCTCGCCTCGGTGCCCGAGGGGTTGCGGCCGTCCACCACGTTGGCGCCGCCCAGCAGCGCCCAGCGGGCAGGTTGCGACCCGAGCCGCAGCGCCGCCACCGCTTCGCCGAGCACCAGCCCCTGGCGCCCCGCGCCGAAAGGCCGCGCGCTGTCGGGCGCCAGCAGCTGCATCGCGCCGAAGCCGGCCACGGTGAAGCGGTTGTCGAGTTCGGCTCCGATCACCAAGGCCTCGCGGGCCTCGCCCGCGCGCACCATGTCGGCCGCCGCCAGCATCGCGTTGAGCGCCGAGGTGCAGGCGGTCGAGACGGTGAAGACCGGGCCTTGCCAGTCGAGCGCGGCGGCGGCGATGTCGGCAAAATCCTGCAGGTCACCGCTGAGCCGCGCGTCGTGCTGTGCGTGTTCCATGGCCCCGATGTCGAGCGACGACGAGGCCACGAACAGCGGCCCCTGCCGGTCCAGCCCGTCGCCGGTCTGCGCGACCACGCGGCGCACCGTGTGCTGCACGCGCTGCGCCCAGTCGCCGGGCGGCACCGCCAGCGTGTAGACCGGCCACTGCAGGCCCTCGGCCACCGTCACCGGCGTGGGCGGCACGCCGCCGCGCCGCAGCGCCGCGAGCGCGGACGGCAGATCGTCGCCGAGCACACAGGCCAGGCCCATGCCGGCCAGGTACACCGGACTCATGCCTTGCCCGCTTGCACCAGGTGTTCCGCCAGGTGCGCGATCGACGTCATGGCGCGGCGCGTGTCCTTGCTGTCGGGCATGCGCAGGCCGAAGTGCTGCTGGATCGCCATCGACACCTGCAGCGCGTCGAGCGAGTCGAGGTCCAGGCGCGCCTCGGGGCCGAACAGCGGCTCGTCGTCGCCGAGGCCGCCGGGCGGCGCGTCTTTTTCGACAGCCTCGAGCACGAGGGCCTTGAGGCGGGCGATGAATTCAGGAGAAGAAACGGTGCTCGTCACGGTGCGCGCCTGCGAAACAGAAAGACAGCCACGAAAAACATGAGGGCCGCGAACGCCACCAGCCGGCCGACCTGCGGCAGCACCTCGGCCACGCCGCCGCCGCGCAGCAGCACGGTGAGCAACGCTTCGAGCCCCCAGTTCATGGGAGAGATTTCGACCATGCGCTGCATGAAGCCCGGCATGACGAACTTGGGCACCATGATGCCGCCCGCCGCCGCCATCAGCACATTCACCATCGGCCCGAGCGTGGCGGCCTGCGCATGGCTCTTCACGAGGCAGGCCACCGCCAGCGACAGGCTCACCGCCGCCAGGCTCACGGCCGCCAGCGACAGCAGCAGGCCGCCCCAGTGGATGCCCGCGAGCGAGAGCGCGTCGCCGCCGATCAGCGGCATGAACCAGATGCCCGCCGCCAGCATCAGCAGCGCCTGCAGCGCGTTCACACCGAGGTAGGGCAAGGCCTTGGAGGCCAGCAGCATGGAACGCGACACGCCCAGGCTCTGCAGCCGGCCGAGCGCGCCCGAGCCGCGCTCCTGCACGAACAGGCTGGACAGCGAGGCCACCACGAAGAACATGCCGAACACCAGCCAGGCCGGCACGTTCTGCTGCACCGACGTGGGCCGCGGGCCGGCGGTGGCAAAGCGCTCGGCCTGCACCATCGCCTGGATGGACGCATCGGGCGCGGGGCTGGCCGTGCCGGGCACCGCCAGCGCGAGCCGCGCCTTGAGTTCGCCCGAGGCGCCGATGAGTTCGGCGCGCAGCGCGTTGAACAGGTTGGCGTCGATGCCGGGTTCGGCCAGCAGGCGGATGTGAGCGCGCGTGGAGAGCGCGGCCGATTCCAGCTCGTCCGACAGGCCCGGCTCCAACACGATCACGTACTTGAGCGTGCCGCTGCGCAGCCGCGCCTGCCAGTCGGCGCCCAGCGGTTGCGGCGCGCCGTGGCTGCGCTGCCAGATCTGCAGCAGCCATTTGGCGGGCGTGCCGCTGTCGCGCGCATCAACCGCGTAGCTCAGCTCGGCCAGCGGCGGGCGGTAGATGTCCTTCAACGTGAGCGACATCAGCACGATGAACACCATCGGCATCACGAACAGCACGGCCAGCCCGTGCATGTCGCGCACGAGGGCCAGCAGTTCCTTCTTGATGAGCGCAAAGAGCATGGCGTTCGGTCAGTCGCGCAGCGAACGGTGCGTGAGCGCCATGAAGAGCTGCTCGAGGTCGTGCCGGCCGAACTCGGCCTGGCGCACCTCGATGCCTTCGGCTTCGAGCGCGGCCAGCACGGGGCCGGGGCCGGTGCCCGCGTTCAGGTGGATGCGCCAGTGCGCCGCGCCCTGCTCCACCGTGCCGAAGCGCGAGAGCCTCTGTGCGTCGAGCCCGTCGGCGGCCAGGGTCAGCAGCATGGCGCTTTGCGACAGCAGCGCGTCGAGCGGGCCTTCGCGCAGCACGTGGCCCTGGTCGAGGATGGCCACGCGGTCGGCGATGGCCTCGATCTCTTCCATGTAGTGCGAGGCGTAGATCACTGCCGCGCCCGCCTGCGCCAGGCTCTTGATCGCATCGAGGATGAAGGCGCGCGACTGCGGATCGACGCCCACCGTCGGCTCGTCGAACAGCATCAGCTCGGGTTCGGGCAGCAAGGCGATCGCGAGGTTGAGCCGGCGCTTGAGGCCGCCCGAGAGCCGTTCGGCACGCACGCCCGCGAACTGTTCGAGCTGCGCGAACTGCGTGCAGGTGTCGATGCGCGCCTTCTTGCGCGCACCCGAGAGACCGCCGGCCGCGGCGAAGCAGGCCAGGTTCTCGGCCACGGTGAGCATCGGGTAGAAGGCCTGGTCCTGCGGCGCCACGGCGATGCGCGTGGGCGCCTTGGCGCGCACCTGCTGCAGCGGCTGGCCGTCAATGCGGATGTCGCCCGACTGCACCGCGAGCGCGCCCGACAGGTGCGAGATCAGCGTGGTCTTGCCGGCGCCGTTCGGGCCCAGCAAACCCAGCACGCAACCGCGCGGCACGGCGAGCGACACGTCGGCCAGCGCGGCCTTGTCAGCGTGCGGGTAGCGGTAGCCGAGCTGGTGAAGCTCGAGCATCAGGCGACGGCGGCCTTGAGGTCGCGGAAGAAGGTTTCCTCTTGCTGCGCCTGCTCGCGCAGCTTGCCCGCCAGCGCCACCGGATCGACGGGCTCGCGCCCTTTCACCATGCGCGCCGCCTTGAGCGCGAACGCGCGCCAGCCGTCGCCGATGGCGATCAGGCGTTCGGACATCTGCGTGAGCTGCGGCTTGTCGAGCAGCTGCGCCGCCTCCTGCAGGAAGCCCGCGTAGATGAAGCGAAAGCCCGCCCCGCCCGTGCCGATTTCTTCCTGCATGCGCACCAGGTGGCCGATGAAGTCGACGCTGCGCGGATCGCTGGGCGACAGCTTCTGCATGCGCTTGGCCAGCGTGCGCATGCCGCGCACGCCGACGATGGGAATGGGCGCGAGCATGTTGCGCACGGTCTTGCGGATGGCCTGGGTCACCGAGGCGGCGTCGACCGCCTTGCGCTCGATGGCCTGCGGGTAGTACATGAGGCCCTTGGGCGCCAGCACGCCCTTGGCGAAACGGGCGCGCGACAGGTCTTCGCTCGCGCAGCGCACGGGCTCCTCGAACACCGGGTCGCTGATCAGGTAGTCGTCGCCGTCCTTGCCGTAGACCAGCAGGTTGTGCGCGTTGAAGTGAAAGCGCATGTTCGGCGGAAAGTACGGCAGCCAGTAGACCGAGGTCTGCAGGCCCACGAGCTGGCCGTCGGCCAGCAGCGCGTCGAGGCGCTGCTGCCCGGCCTGCGGGCTGCGGAAGGTCTCGAAGCGAAAGCGCGCGGCCATCGGCGCCAAAAGGCCCTTGATGATGGCCTTGGGCGGCATGCGGTACGAGATGAGCGGCAGGCCCGACAGCTTGATGAACGGCAGGTAGGCGAACGAGAGCGCCGACGACAACCCCAGCGCCATCGCCTCGCTCATCGGCGCGCCGTGGTGGCGCATGAGGCTGGAGATGACGCCGCTTTCGCAGTGCGCCGCCTGTTGGTGTTGGAAGTTCACGGCAGGCCTTGCAGGGTGGAAACGGGCAGCCCCAGCGCCTGGCCGTAGCGGGCGAGCTGGGCCGGCGACAGCGCGGCGAAATGGCGCGGCTGCAGGTGGCGGCGCACGCGCCATTGCCAGAAGCCGCTGGTCTGCGAGAGCAGCGCCACGTCCATGCGGCGCTCGTACATCCAGTACTCGAGCGGCGAGGCCAGCCCGGCCTTCACGCGCGCCTTGGCCTCCTGCGCCTGTTCGACCAGCACATCGACCGCGTGGCTGGTGACGATCTCTTCCGCCTCCCAGCCCTTCGAGGTGGTGGTGACGACGCGGCCCTGCGCGTCGCGGGCGTACATCAGCTTGGAATGGCCCGCGAGGGTCGCGTTGCCCTCCTGTGGCACGGCATCGAGGTCCATGGCTACACAGCCTCCAGGTAGATGAAGCCGCTCGAAAAGCGGCCGCTTTCGGGCACGAACATCAGGAGCTTCTGGCCGCGCTGGATGCGACCCGAGCGGAACAGCTCGTCGAGCATGATGTACGGCGAGGCCGAGCCCGTGTTGCCCTTGGTCGCGAGGTTGCTGAACCAGCGCTCGCGCGGAATCGGCAGGCCCAGCGCGGCCAGGCTTGCGGCCACGGGCTCGACGAAATAGTGCGACGACAGGTGCGGCAGGAACCAGTCGATGTCGTCGGTCTTCAGCCCGCGCCGTTCGATGATGGCGGCCAGCGGCTCGGCCAGCGTGGCGCGCACGATGTTGTCGTTGAGCAGGCGCACGTCCTGCTTGACGGCGAAGGTCGAGTCGCGCTGCCAGTCGGCCGGCGAGGTGCGGGCCCAGCCGTCGAGGCCGCCCTGTTCGTTCTTGTCGGCGCCGGCATACATGCACACCGGCAGCTCGTGCGCTGCCGACGACAGCTCGATCCACTCGACGCGCAGCGACAGCGGCCCGCGCGGCTCGCGCTCCAGCAGCACCGCGCCGGCGCCGTCGGACAGCATCCAGCGCAGGAAGTCTTTCTCGAAGGCGATCTCGGGGCGGGCTTCGAGCGCTTCGAGCTTGTGCTCGAGCTCGGCCTCGAAGTTGATGCCGCGCATCACGGCCGAGGCCAGCTCGGAGCCCGTGGCGACCGCGCGGCGGGCGTCACCCGCACGCACCGACAGCCACGCATGCTTGAGCGCCGCCGCGCCGGCCAGGCAGATGCCGGCGCAGGCCACCACCTCGAGCCGGGGCCAGCCCAGTTCGCCGTGCACCATCACCGCGTGGTTGGGCATGAGCTGGTCGGGCAGCGAGGTGCCGGTGGCCAGGCAGTCGACCGGGCCGATGTCGTCGCCGAGCGCGCGGATGGCCGCGGCGGTGAGCTGCGCGTTGGTCATGGCCAGCTGGCCGGTGGCGCGGTCGATGGCGTAGTGGCGCGACTGGATGCCGTTGCTGCGCAGGATGAGGCGTCGCGCACGCGACACCTTGCCGCCGATGCGGCCCAACACTTCTTCGATGTCTTCGTTGCTGACCGGAGAAAAAGGCAGGAAGGCAGCGGTGCGGGTCAGGAAAACATCAGTCGTCATAGAGAGGGAGCCGGTCCGTGGCAGAGCCCGACGGGCGCTCGAATTGAGCCGTCATTTTAGTCAGCCACCCTCGGAACAACGGCCGCAGCAGGGCCTGCAGCGTCAGGCTCACCGGCACGACGGTGACGATCAGTGCCAGCAGAAACAGCACGTACAGCAAGAGCAGCGGTTTGCGCACCGCCGCGCCCGGCCCGCCGGCCGCCATGATCAGCTTGCCCCACAGGTAGAAGCTGCGCGTGCCGGCCTTCTCGCTGATGAGCAGCCGCGCCTGGGCGCGCACCGCGCCCAGCCCGGCCAGCAAGGGCGCATCGCCCTGCTCGCGGCCTGCGTGCAATGCGTCGCGCAGGGCCCGGCCGAAGCGGCCGCAGCCGCGGATCTGTTCCTCGCTCAGACCCGCGTCGGGCATGCCCCAGAAGCCGCGCTTGCGGCCCCAGATGAGCCAGGCCGGCGTGGTGAAGAAGGTGGCGAGCGTGGGGCCCGGGTCGGTGAGCACCACGTTGTCGATCAGGCGCGCGCCGGTGGCGGCGAGCAGGCCCTTGAGCTTTTCATGGGCCAGCAGCCACATGTTGCGGCAGGCAATGACCGTGACCACGGGTTTTCCCTTGAGCAGCCGCGCCGCCACGGGGTGCTGCAGGAAGGCCACGACCGGCTGCGCGGGCGCCAGGAACCACACCTGGTACGGCAGGATGACGAGGTCGAAGTCTTCATCGCCCATGAGCGTCAGCGGCGCCAGCGGGCCCGGCTTCAGGTGGGCCGACTCGGGGAACGCGTCGAAGAAGGTCAGGAACGGCCAGGGAAAGGGAAAGCGCTGCAGCGGCCGCAGCGTTTCCACGCGCAGTTCGATGCCCGGGTCGGCGCGCAGTGGCGCGGCGATCTGCCCGGCCACGCGGTCGAGTTGCCCGGTCTGCGAGTACTGGATCAGCAGGACGCGTTTGACACGCGCGCTCGGGGTGGCAGGAGGGCTGGCGGTGGGGCTGGAAGAACTTGGATTCACTGGCGGGCCGTGGCGGGGGCCGTCGAATGTAAGCGAACCTTTTCAAAGGTGCATCTGCCATAGGTCATGGCGTCGCGTGAATCCGACGAACCAGGGCGCCAGAAAGCGAAAAAGGGCCGCACCTCGCGGCGCGGCCCTTGTTTGCAATTGCTGCTGGCGAAGCGCCGGTCAGCGCACCTTGCCGGCCTTCCAGGCGCTCAGCAGCTTGTTGTAGTCGATGGTCTCGCCCTTGGGCTTCTCGTTGGCCAGCTTCTTCCACGGGGCGTGCTGGTCGCTGAGCCACTTGTTCGGGTCGCCCTTGGCGTTGAGCTTGGGCGCGCAGTGGGCCATGCCGGCGCGTTGCAGGCGGCCCATCACGTTGTCCATCTCGTCGGCCAGGTTGTCCATGGCCTTCTGCGGGGTCTTCTCGCCCGTGACGGCCTCGGCCACGTTCTTCCACCACAGCTGCGCCAGCTTGGGGTAGTCGGGCACGTTGGTGCCGGTGGGCGTCCATGCCACGCGGGCCGGGCTGCGGTAGAACTCGACCAGGCCGCCCAGCTTGGGCGCCATGTCGGTCATGGCCTTGCTCTGGATGTCCGATTCGCGGATCGGGGTCAGGCCCACGATGGTCTTCTTGAGCGAGACGCTCTTGGAGGTCACGAACTGGGCGTAGAGCCAGGCGGCGGCGGTCTTGTTGGCGTCATGGCCGTTGAAGAACGACCACGAACCCACGTCCTGGTAGCCGTTCTGCATGCCCTGCTTCCAGTACGGGCCGTTCGGGCCGGGCGCCATGCGCCACTTGGGCGTGCCGTCCTCATTCACCACGGGCAGGCCCTTCTTGGTCATGTCGGCCGTGAAGGCCGTGTACCAGAAGATCTGCTGGGCGATCTGGCCCTGCGCGGGCACCGGGCCGGCTTCGCCGAAGGTCATGCCCATGGCTTCCTTGGGCGCGTACTTCTTCATCCAGTCGATGTACTTGGTGAGCGCGTACACGGCGGCCGGCGAGTTGGTCGCACCGCCGCGCGACACGGCCGCGCCCACGGGCGTGCACTTGTCGTCGGCCACGCGGATGCCCCACTCGTCGATCGGCATGCCGTTGGGGGTGCCGATGTCGGCGGTGCCGGCCATCGAGAGCCACGCATCGGTGAAGCGCCAGCCCAGCGACGGGTCCTTCTTGCCGTAGTCCATGTGGCCGTAGATCGGCTTGCCGTCGATGGTCTTCACGTCGACGCTGAAGAACTCGGCGATGTCCTCGTAGGCGCTCCAGTTCAGCGGCACGCCCAGGTCGTAGCCGTACTTGGCCTTGAACTTGTCCTTCAGGTCCTTGCGATCGAACAGGTCGGCGCGGAACCAGTACAGGTTGGCGAACTGCTGGTCGGGCAGCTGGTAGAGCTTGCCGTCGGGCGCGGTGGTGAACTTGGTACCGATGAAGTCCTTGAGGTCGAGCCCGGGGTTGGTGTACTCCTTGCCCGCACCGGCCATGTAGTCGGTGAGGTTCATCATCTTGCCGTAGCGGTAGTGCGTGCCGATGAGGTCGGAGTCGGAAATCCAGCCGTCGTAGATCGACTTGCCCGACTGCATCGAGGTCTGCAGCTTCTCGACCACGTCGCCTTCCTGGATCAGGTCGTGCTTGACCTTGATGCCGGTGATTTCCTCGAAGGCCTTGGCCAGCGTCTTCGATTCGTATTCATGCGTGGTGATGGTCTCCGACACCACCGAGATTTCCTTGACGCCCTTGGCCTGCAGCTTCTTGGCCGCGTCGATGAACCACTTCATCTCGGCCGCCTGCTGGTCCTTGCTCAGGGTCGACGGCTGGAACTCGCTGTCGATCCATTTCTTGGCTTCGGGCTCTGCGGCCCATGCGCCGTGCGCGGCGACCATCGCCGCCGCCATTGCCAATGCCGTGTAGCGCATCTTCATGAATGTGTCTCCTCGGTTGTGCTTCCCCGGTTTTTTCATCGCGGCTCCGGGGAGGCGGAGAGCCGGACGCGTTGACGAAATCGGTGGGCTAACCTTTGCGCATCACGAGCGCGAGCACGAACATCGACAGCACGAAGCCGATCCAGATCGAGGGCTCGGCCTCCAGGCTCAGCCACTCCTGCACCTTGCCGGCCAGGCCGACGAAGATCAGGTTGACGTAGGCCGCGGACAGCAGGCCGATGAAGAGCCGATCGCCGCGCGTAGTGGCAATAGGCAGCCAGCCACGGCGCATCGTGGTGGGCGACTTGAATTCCCACACGGTCATGCCGACCAGCATGAGCGCGATGCAGCTGAAGAAAACGGCCACCGGGGTGGTCCAGACCATCCAGTCGAACATCTTTCGACCTCCTTAAACGCGGCCCATCGCGAAACCCTTCGCGATGTAGTGACGCACAAACCAGATCACGATCGCGCCGGGCACGATGGTGAGCACGCCGGCCGCGGCCAGCGTCGCCCAGTCCATGCCCGAGGCGCTCACCGTGCGCGTCATCGTCGCCACGATGGGCTTGGCGTTCACGCTGGTGAGCGTGCGCGCCAGCAGCAGCTCGACCCAGCTGAACATGAAGCAGAAGAACGCCGCCACGCCCACGCCGGCCTTGATGAGCGGCAGGAAGATGGTGAGGAAGAAGCGCGGGAACGAGTAGCCGTCGATGTACGCCGTTTCGTCGATCTCGCGCGGAATGCCGCTCATGAAGCCTTCCAGAATCCACACCGCCAGCGGCACGTTGAACAGCAGGTGCGCCAGCGCCACGCCCAGGTGCGTGTCCATGAGGCCGACGGTGCTGTACAGCTGGAAGAACGGCAACAGGAACACCGCGGGCGGCGTCATGCGGTTCGTCAGCAGCCAGAAGAACACGTGCTTGTCGCCGAGGAACGAATAGCGCGAGAACGCGTAGGCCGCCGGCAGCGCCACGGTGAGCGAGATCACCGTGTTGATCGCCACGTAGATCAGGCTGTTGATGTAGCCCGAGTACCACGACTCGTCGGTGAAGATGCGCGCGTAGTTGGCCCAGGTGAGCTGCTGCGGGAAGAACGAGAAGCTCGACAGGATTTCCTCGTTCGTCTTGAAGCTCATGTTGACCATCCAGTAGATGGGCAGCAGCGCGAACAGGATGTACAGCAGCAGGAAGATGCTGCGCTTGTGGAATCGCTTTTCGTTCATTGTTCTTTCTCCACTTCTTGCGTACCCACGCGCTGCATCCAGTTGTAGAGCACGAAGCAGAACAACAGAATGATCAGGAAATAGATCAGCGAGAACGCAGCCGCCGGCCCGAGGTCGAACTGCCCCACGGCCTTCTGCGTGAGGTACTGGCTCAGGAAGGTCGTCGCGTTGCCCGGCCCGCCGCCCGTCAGCACGAAGGGCTCGGTGTAGATCATGAAGCTGTCCATGAAGCGCAGCAGCACCGCGATCATCAGCACGCCGCGCATCTTGGGCAGCTGGATGTAGCGGAACACCGCGAACTTGCTGGCGCCGTCGATGCGCGCGGCCTGGTAGTAGGCGTCAGGAATCGAGCGCAGGCCCGCATAGCAGAGCAAGGCCACCAGCGGCGTCCAGTGCCACACATCCATCACCAGCACCGTGAGCCACGCGTCGGTCGCGCTGCCCGTGTAGTTGTATTCGATGCCCATGACCTGCAGCGCGTGGCCCAGCAGGCCAATGTCGGCGCGGCCGTAGATCTGCCAGATGGTGCCCACCACGTTCCATGGAATGAGCAGCGACAACGCCACCACCACCAGCACCGCCGACGACTTCCAGCCCGTGGCCGGCATCGACAGCGCGAGTGCGATGCCCAGCGGAATCTCCACCAGCAGCACCGACAGCGAGAAGCCCAGCTGGCGCCACAGCGCCTGGTGCAGCTCGTCGTCACGCATCACGGCGGCGAACCATTCGGTGCCGACGAACACGCGCCGGTCGGGCGAAATGATGTCCTGCACCGAGTAGTTGACCACCGTCATCAGCGGCACGATGGCCGAGAAGGCCACGCAGATCAGCACCGGCAGCACGAGCCACCACGCCTTCTGGTTGATCGGCTTGTTCGTCGGGTTCATGCGACCAGTTCCTCGTCCTTGTAGTAGCAGGTGTGGGTGTCGAGCACCCGCAGCCACACCGTGTCGCCCACCGAGGGCGGCTGTTCGTCCGAATGCATGCGCACCTTGACCACGCCGCCGTCGACCTCGGCGCTGAGCATCGCGTGCGTGCCGACGTCCTGCACCTGCTTCACCACCGCCGGCACGGCGCCGGCGGCACCCGCGTTCGACAGTCGCAGGTACTCGGGCCGGATGCCGATCTTGAGCGCGCCGGGCGGCAGCTCGCGCGTGGGCACCAGCGGCGTGCCCGCCACCTCGAGCGCACCGTTGGCGCTGTGGGCCGACAAAAAGTTCATGCCCGGCGAGCCGATGAAATGGCCGACGAAGGTGTGGGCCGGCCGCTCGAACAGCGCCTCGGCGCTGCCCACCTGCACGGCCTTGCCGCGCGTCATGACCACCACCTCTTCGGCGAAGGTCAGCGCCTCGACCTGGTCGTGCGTCACGTAGATCAGCGTGAGCTTGAGCTCGCGGTGGATCTGCTTGAGCTTGCGGCGCAGCTGCCACTTCAGGTGCGGGTCGATCACGGTGAGCGGTTCGTCGAACAGCACCGCCGACACGTCGCTGCGCACCAGGCCGCGGCCCAGCGAGATCTTCTGCTTGGCATCGGCCGCGAGGCCCGCGGCGCGCTGGTTGAGCTGGCCGCTCATGTCGAGCATTTCGGCGATCTCGCCGACGCGCTTCTTGATCTGGTCTTCGGGCACCTTGCGGTTGCGCAGCGGGAACGCCAGGTTCTCGGCGACGGTCATGGTGTCGTAGATCACCGGGAACTGGAACACCTGCGCGATGTTGCGTTCCTGCGGCGTGGCGCGCGTCATGTCGCGGCCGTCGAAGCTCACGCTGCCCTGCGACGGCACGAGCAGGCCCGAGATGATGTTGAGCATGGTCGTCTTGCCGCAGCCCGAGGGGCCGAGCAAGGCGTACGCGCCGCCGTCGCGAAAGCTCATCTTCAGCGGGAGCAGCGCGTAGTCGCTGTCCTGCGTGGGGTTGGCGCGGTAGGCGTGGGCCAGGTCGAGATCGATGCGTGCCATCTCAAGCTCCTTTGCGCCAAGCCGGCGCCAGTGCCAGCTTTTCGCTGGCATCGAACACATAGGCCTGCGATGCGCTGAAGTACAGCGTGATCGAAGCGCCCAGCTCGAAGCGGTGCACACCGGTGAGCTGCGCCACCAGTTCGCCCACCGCCGTGTCGACGTGCACGAAGGTGTCGGAGCCCGAAATTTCGGCCAGCTCCACCTTGCCGGGCAAGGCGATGTCGCCCTCCCCCGCGTTCACGTTCAAGGCACTCGCGCGCAGGCCAACCGTGACCGTGCCCGACACGCTTTCCGGCAGGGCCAGCGTCAGCGCGGGCCCGCCCGCGAGCTGCACGCGGCCGGCCGCGGCCGTGCCCGCCAGCAGGTTCATCGGCGGATCGCTGAAGGCGCGCGCCACGCGCAGCGACTGCGGCGCATGGAACACCTCGGCGGTCGGGCCGTACTGCAGCAGCTCGCCGGCGTCCATCACGGCCGTGTAGCCGCCCAGCAGCAGCGCTTCGCCGGGCTCGGTGGTGGCGTAGATGACGGTCGAGTCGCCGGTGGCGAAGAGCTGCGTGAGTTCTTCGCGCAGGCCTTCGCGCAGCTTGTAGTCGAGGTTGACCAGCGGCTCGTCGAGCAGCATGAGCGGTGCGTTCTTGGCGAGCGCGCGCGCCAGCGCCACGCGCTGCTGCTGGCCGCCCGACAGCTCCTGCGGGTAGCGGTCGAGGAACATGCCGATGTGCAGCTTGTCGGCCAGCGCCTTCACCCGCGCGTCGATGTTCGACTCGCCGCGCAGCTTCAGCGGCGAGGCGATGTTGTCGGCCACCTTGAGCGAGGGGTAGTTGATGAACTGCTGGTAGACCATCGCGACATTGCGCTCGCGCACCGGCGTGCCGGTGACGTCCTTGCCGTCCACCAGCACACGCCCGGTGCTGGGCGTGTCGAGCCCGGCCATGAGGCGCATCAGGCTGGTCTTGCCGGCCTGCGTGGCGCCGAGCAGCACGGTCACCGCGCCGCTTTTCGGCGCAATGCTCTGCTCGTAGAGCCAGGTTTGCGCGCCGACCTTCTTGGTGACGCGCTCCAGAGTCAGCTGCATCAGCTCACCTCCACTTCCACGGTGTCGTTGTTGTTCTTTGCGTTGGCCTGCAGCCAGATGGCCACTTGCTCGCGCTCGGCCGGCGTGTAGTGCAGGCCGAGCTTGGTGCGGCGCCAGAGCACATCGTCCGAGCTCACGGCCCATTCGCGCGCCTGCAGGAAGCGCAGCTCGCGCTCGTGCAGGCCGGGAGCCACCTCGGCGCCCATGTCGGCCAGCGATTGCGCCTCGCCGACCAGTTCGGCCACGCGCGCGCCGTAGCCGCGCGCCAGCCGCAGCGCGACCTGGGCGTCGAGCCAGGGGTACTTCGCCTGCACGGCGGCCACGAAGCGGGCGAAGTCGTCGTCGGGGCGCTTGGGCGCGCCGATCCAGGCCGACAGGTCGCCGCCGGCCAGGAAGGCACCGTCGGTCCAGGCCGGGCGCTGGGCATTCGACTGGCCGAGCATCTTGCCGACCTCGTCGGCCGCGTCCTCGGCCAGCTTGCGGAAGGTGGTGATCTTGCCGCCCCACACCGACAGCAGCGGCGCGGCGGTGGTGTTCGACTCGAGCAGGTAGTCGCGCGTGACGGCCGAGGGGTCGCCCGAGGCGTCGTCCAGCAGCGGGCGCACGCCCGAGTAGGTCCAGACCACGTCGGCCGGCACGATGGCCTTGTCGAAGTAGCGGCTGGCCTGGGTGCACAGGTAGTCGATTTCTTCCTGCGCGATGCGCGCGGCGCCGGGGTCGTCGCCGCTGATCTCGATGTCGGTGGTGCCGATCAGCGTGAACGCGCCCTGGTACGGAATGGCGAAGATGATCCGCTTGTCGGGGTTCTGGAAGATGTAGGCGTGGTCGTGGTCGAACAGGCGCGGCACGATGATGTGGCTGCCCTTCACGAGCCGCAGGCTCTTGGTGGCCAGCGCCTCGCCGCGCGCCGACTGGGCCACGCCGCGCAGGAAGGATTCGGCCCACGGGCCGGCCGCGTTCACCACGGCGCGCGCGCGCACGGTGCGGTGCGCGCCATCGGGGCCTTCGAGCGTGGCGACCCAGCCGTCGGCGCCGCGCTGCGCATGGATGCAGCGCGTGCGCGTGAGCACTTCGGCGCCCTTCGAGCGCGCATCGATGGCGTTGAGCACCACCAGCCGCGCGTCGTCGACCCAGCCGTCGGAGTAGACGAAGCCGCGCTTGTACTGCGCCTTGAGCGGTGCGCCGGCCGGGTGCTGGCGCAGGTCGATGCCGCGCGACGGCGGCAGCACCTCGCGCTTGGCGAGGTGGTCGTACATGAACAGGCCGATGCGGATCATCCAGGCCGGGCGCATCGAGGGGTCGTGCGGCATCACGAAGCGCAGCGGCCACATGATGTGCGGCGCGCTCTTGAGCAGCACCTCGCGCTCCTGCAGCGCCTTGCGCACCAGCGAGAACTCGTAGTACTCCAGGTAGCGCAGCCCGCCGTGGATCAGCTTGGTGGAAGACGACGACGTGTGCGAGGCCAGGTCGTCCTTCTCGCACAGGACCACGCGCCAGCCCCGGCCGGCGAGGTCGCGCGCAATGCCGCAGCCATTGATGCCACCGCCGACGATCAGCACATCGCAATCGGTGGCGGGTTCGGCCGCTGGAGAGGAGAAATCGGTCACAGGCTGGAGGTCCGTAGGTTCGTGACTTTTGTCAGCAAAGGCCGAGATTGTATTTTCGCGTTTTTTCATTTGGATTCCTTTTGGCGCGATTTTCCTCCGAGTTTTCCCTTACTCGGCTTCGTTTTCTTTCGTTTTAAAGTGACGCGGCCTGTACCCTCGACCCCAGTCTTTCCGCTTTCCACGACGCCTCTGTGAACTCCAACCCGCGCCAGATCAACCTCCTCGACACCGTGCGCGCGCGCGGTTCGGTCACCGTCGAACAGCTCGCCGACATGCTGGGCGTCACGCTGCAGACCGTGCGGCGCGACGTGCAGCGGCTGGCCGACGCGGGCTTGCTCACGCGTTTCCACGGCGGCGTGCGCGTGCCCAGCTCGACCACCGAGAACATCGGCTACCAGCAGCGCGAAACGCTCAATGCCGACGGCAAAGCGCGCATTGCGCGCCGCGTGGCCGAGCTGGTGCCCAACGACTGCTCGCTCATCCTGAACATCGGCACCACCACCGAGGCCATCGCCAAGGCGCTGATGCGCCACACGGGCCTGCGCGTGATCACCAACAACCTGAACGTGGCGACCATCCTGAGCGGCAACACGGCCTGCGAGGTGATCGTGGCCGGCGGCTCGGTGCGCCCGCGCGACCGCGCCGTGGTGGGCGAAGCCACCATCGACTTCATCCGCCAGTTCAAGGTCGACATCGCACTCATCGGCGTGTCGAGCATCGAGGCCGACGGCTCGCTGCGCGACTTCGACCTGCGCGAAGTGAAGGTCGCGCAGACCATCATTGCCCAGGCGCGCGAGGTGTGGCTGGCGGCCGACGCGAGCAAGTTCAACCGGCCGGCCATGATCCAGCTGGGCACGCTCTCGCAGATCGACCGCCTGTTCACCGACGCCGCGCCGCCGTCGCCCTTCCCCGACCTGCTGCACGCCGCGCAGGTGCGCCTCGAGATCGCGCGCGACAACTGAACCCCATCAGACTCATCGAATGACCACCTACCTGCTTGCCCTGGACCAGGGCACCTCCAGCTCGCGCAGCATCGTGTTCGACCGCGAAGGCCGCATCGTCGCCATCGCCCAGAAGGAACTCACGCAGATCTACCCGCAGCCGGGCTGGGTCGAGCACGACCCGATGGAAATCTGGCGCAGCCAGCTGGCGACCGCGCGCGAGGTGCTGGCCAAGGCGAAGCTGCAGCCCGCCGACATCCACGCCATCGGCATCACCAACCAGCGCGAGACCACCGTGCTGTGGAACCGCACCACCGGCCAGCCGGTGCACCACGCCATCGTCTGGCAGGACCGCCGCGCCGAGCCGCTGTGCGCGCAGCTGCGCGAACAGGGCCTCAGCGACACCATCCGCGAGAAGACCGGGCTGGTGATCGACGCATATTTCTCGGGCACCAAGCTGCGCTGGCTGCTCGACAACGTGCCCGGCGCACGCGCCCAGGCCGAGCGCGGCGAACTGGCCTTCGGCACCGTCGACAGCTGGCTCATGTGGCAGCTCACCGGCGGCAAGGTGCACGTGACCGACGTGAGCAACGCCTCGCGCACCATGCTCTTCAACGTGCACACGAACGACTGGGACGCCGACCTGCTGAAGGCGCTGGACATCCCCGCCGCGCTGATGCCGAAGGTGCAGCCCTCGAGCTCGCACTTTGCCGACACCGACGCCGCGCTGCTGGGCCACGCGCTGCCCATCGGCGGCGTGGCCGGCGACCAGCAGAGCGCCCTCTTCGGCCAGGCCTGCTTCGAGGCCGGCATGGCCAAGAACACCTACGGCACCGGCTGCTTTTTGCTGATGCACACGGGCGGCGCGTTCCAGCCCTCGCACAACGGCCTGCTCGTGACCAGCGCCGCGCAGGTCGACGCGACCCCGCAGTACGCGATGGAAGGCAGCGTGTTCGTCGGCGGCGCCGTGGTGCAGTGGCTGCGCGACGGCCTCAAGGCCATCAAGGGCAGCGCCGAGGTGCAGTCGCTCGCCGAGAGCGTGCCCGACGCCGGCGGCGTGATGATGGTGCCGGCCTTCACCGGCCTGGGCGCGCCCTACTGGGACGCGGACGCGCGCGGCACGATCACCGGGCTCACGCGCGGCACCACGGTCGCGCACATCGCGCGCGCCGCGCTGGAAAGCATCGCGTACCAAAGCGCCGCGCTGCTGCAAGCCATGAGCCGCGACGCCGTGGCCGCGGGCGGCAAGCCCGTGGCCGAGCTGCGCGTGGATGGCGGCGCGAGCGTGAACGACCTGCTGATGCAGTTCCAGGCCGACCTGCTGGGCATTCCCGTGGTGCGACCCGAGGTGGTCGAGACCACCGCGCTGGGCGCGGCCTACCTCGCGGGGCTGTCGACCGGCGTCTACACCGACGCGCGCCAGCTCTCGAAGCTGTGGAAGGTGGAGCGCCGCTTCATGCCGACCATGGGCCGTGCGCAGGCCGAGGAATCGATGGCGCGCTGGGAGCGCGCCGTGCGCCAGGCCACCGCGACCTGAGCGCCCTCGGTTTCACCAGCCCCAGAGGGAGCGCTTCAGCACCCAGCCGGTGGTGCCGCCTTCGTGGCGCACCTTCACCCAGTCGCCGCGGCGCTCGAGGGTGCGCAGCACGTCGCCGTACACGGCCTTCTTCACGACCGGGCTGCGCGCGCCGGGTGCGCGGCGCAACTGCGCAGTCTTCGCCTTCACGACGTGGTGCGGCGTCTTGCTCGTCATCGAACGGAAGACCCAGGCCTTGTCGTTCTCGAAGTCGGTGACCCGCAGCCAGTCGCCCTTGCGGCCGATCACGCGCAGCGGATAGCCCCGGCTCACCGTCCAGTGCGCCTCGGCGCGCTGGCTGGGGGCGGTGCGCATGTTCAGGGTCTTGACCGCGACACTGACCATCTGCGGCTGCGCGGCAAAGGCGGACGGCAGCACCATCCACGAGAAGAAGAATGCGAGCAGGAGCGCGGGCAGTCGGCGGCTGAATCGGGCCATGGGGCGAGGGTTCCTTTCGAGAAGACACAAGAAGTCCGGCAAATGCCGGCCGAAGCCCCCTCTGGGACGCTGAGCGCCGATAAGTTCCGCGGGGATATCCCTGAGGCGCGCTCCAAAGACCCCGCGAGGGTCGGGACACTGGACGCGTGGGCGCAGGGTGCGGGGCAGAATTCGCCCGCCCTCGACTCCCCGCGCCGCGCTTGACACATCCCGCCATCGACGCCCCGCGTCCTCCCTCCAGCGCCCTGCTGGCCTGCGGCGTGGTCGGCGCGACGCTGCTGGCGCTGATCGCCCTGGGCCACGACGGCCGCCGCATTGCCCAGCTCGCGGTGCTCGCCGCGCCGCCCGTGCTCTGGCTGCTGTGGCCGCTGCACAGCGCGCGCCTGCGGCGCTGGCGCACGGCGCTCGTGTGGCTCTGGGTGATGGGCTTCGGCCTGGACGCCGTGGTCCGCGCCTACCTGCTCGACACCTACCAGGCCGCGCCCGACAGCGCCATGGTGCTGGGCGCCGCGGCCAACACCAACGCGCGGGAAAGCGCCGAGTACCTGCGCATGCACTGGCGCTCCGCCGTCGTCTGGTCGGCCGCACTCGTGGCGGCGGGCCTGCTGGCGGGCCTGTTCGCGCGACGCGGTGCCACGGCGCCGCATGCGCGTCGGCCTTTCTGGGTGCGCTCGCTGCTGCTGCTCATCCTGCTGGTCGCCTGCGTGGCCTACGCGAGCAAACCCTGGCGCCGGCTGCACCCGGTCGTCTTCTGGACCCAGTGGTCGCAGTCGCTGCAGGACCAGCGCGCCGCCTGGGCCGACCAGGAAAAAACCCGCGATGCGCAGATGGCCCAGGCCCGACAGATCGCACCGGTGATCACGCGCGAGGGGCCGTCCACGGTCGTGCTCGTCATCACCGACAGCATCAACCGCGACAACATGGGCCTGTACGGCTACGGCCGCCCGACCACGCCGCGCCTGCAGGCGCACAAGGCGCAGGAAGGCGATCGCATGGCCGTGCTGCGCAATGCGTGGTCGGTGGACGCGAGCACCCTGCCCGCGCTGCGCAACATGTTCCATTTCGGCCAGCCCGCGAATGGAAACGACGGAAACAACGGGAATGGCGACAGCCCGCCCCACCTGCTGGCCCTGGCGCGCGCCGCCGGCTACAAGGTCTGGTGGATCAGCAACCACGACGACCTCGCCATCGAGCAGCAGCACGCGCGCTACGCCGACGTGGTCGACATGGTGAACCGCACGCCGGGCCGCGCCAGCGCCTCGCTCGACGGCGAGATCCTCGACTGCGTGCAGGAGGCCTTCGCCGACACCAGCACCGAGCGCAAGCTCATCGTGGTCCACCTGATGGGCGCGCACCCGCACTACAGCCTGCGCTTTCCCGAGAACGCCAACCCCTTCGACGACAGCGTCGACGCGGTCGAAAACGGCCTCGTGAAGGACGGCCGCTCGGCCTGGGTGCGCCACTTCCGCCAGGAGTACGACGCGGCCCTGCTGTACCACGACTTCGTGGTGTCGGAACTGCTGCAGCAGACCCGCAGCACCGGCAAGCCGGACGACTACCGCGCCTGGATGTACCTGTCGGACCACGGCCAGGAAGTCGGCCACGGCAGCAACCGCGCAGGCCACAGCCCCGCCACCGCCTCGGGCTACCGCATCCCGGCCGTCGTCTGGCGCAACCGCGAACCGCTGCCCACCGGCGCCGCCACGCAGCAGCCCTTTCGCGCGGACTGGGCCGGCTGGAGCCTGATGGACCTGCTGGGCATCCGCTGGAGCGGGCAGAAGGCCGAACGCAATGTGCTGGGCGACAGCTACCGGTGGCAGGCGCCGGAGATTCCGGTGGTGGTGGAGTCGTTTTCGCGCTGAAGCGCCAAAGCTGCCGACGGCCTGCGATGCAGCGCGCTCAAACGGCGTTGCCGTACATCACATCGGAGCGCAACACGTACTTGGTTCCGGATTCGATGGCGGCGCCTTCATGCCACGTGTCGTGGATGAACAGCAGGGCCGCTCCGGCTTCCGGCTTGACGCGGAACTCGCGGAAGTCGGTGTCGCCCCCCGTGAAGCCGTCGTTCAGGTAGACGAGCAGCGTGAGCTGGCTCGTCAGCCCGTCTTCATGCCACGGCCCGTCCTTGTGCATCTTGAAGCGCTGGCCGGGCGAGTATTTGTAGAAGCGCAGCTCCTTCGGCAGGCCCTTGGGCACCTGCCCGGCGACCTCGGGCAACGCGACCTGCCCCAACCGAGCCCACAGCAGCTCGACCCACTCCGGCGATGGCAGCATCGCGCGTTCGTTGTTGCGAATGGTCGGCATGGCCTTCGGTCCGTCGACGGTGCGAACGCCGGCCGAGGCGAAACCTTCGCACTCGGCCAGGGAGATCAGTTGCTCGCATTCTTCGGGCTCAAGAAAGCCCTCGATGGAAAAGGCCCGTGGCGAATGGGCCGTCACCCGCATAGGCACAGGCGCAGCGATCCGTTCACTCAGTGCGCCGGCACCAGGAAGTCCTGGCTGATCCGCCCGCCCAGCTCGTTCACCCGGTCGAGGAACTGCGTGAGGTAGGCGTGCAGGCCCGTCGCCAGGATCTCGTCGACGCGCGCGTACTGCAGGTCGGCCAGCAGCTTGCCGGCGCGGCGTTGGGTTTCGGCGCTCTGCTCGTTCTGCACCTTCGCGAGGTTGTTGACCACCTCGACCAGGCTGGCGTGCAGCGAGCGCGGCATGTCTGCGCGAAGAATGAGCAGCTCGGCCACGCGCTCGGGCTTGATCACGTCGCGGTACACCTTGCGGTACACCTCGAAGGCCGAGACGCTGCGCAGGATCGCGCTCCAGTGATAGAAGTCGTACTCCTGGTCTTCCTCGGTGGCGGCGCCGAAGAACTCGCTGTTGAGCGCGTGGAACTTCACGTCGACCAGGCGTGCCGTGTTGTCGGCGCGCTCCAAAAAGGTGCCCAGGCGCGAGAAGTAGAACGCCTCATCCTGGAGCATGGTGCCCAGCGTGACGCCGCGCGACAGGTGCGAGCGGAATTTGACCCACTCGAAGAACTGGCCCGGGTCGCGCTCGAAGTCGCCGGCGCGCAGCATTCGGTTCACTTCGAGCCAGGTGGTGTTCTGCGTCTCCCAGGCCTCGGTAGTGAGCGCGCCGCGCACGGCACGCGCGTTCTCGCGCGCGGCCTTCAGGCAGGAGACGATCGACGACGGATTGCTCTCGTCCTTGACCATGAACTCCATGACTTCGTTGGGCGTGATCTGGTCGTACTTCTTGCTGTACCAGGGCAGCAATTCGCTGATCGAGAGCACGCCCTGCCAGCCGTACTTGGCAACCTCGGCCGACTGCGGCAGCAGAGAGGTCTGGTAGTTGACGTCGAGCATGCGCGCCGTGTTCTCGGCACGCTCGGTGTAGCGCGACATCCAGTAGAGGTGGTCTGCGGTGCGGGACAGCATCGTGGGTGCTCCTACTGCGATTGGCTTTGCGACTGCGTGGCCGCCTTCGGCTTGGCCGTGCGGTCCGCTTCGAGAATCCAGGTGTCCTTGGTGCCGCCGCCCTGCGACGAGTTGACCACCAGCGACCCTTCCTTGAGCGCCACGCGCGTGAGGCCGCCGGGCACCATCTGCACCTCGCTGCCCGAGAGCACGAAGGGACGCAGGTCGATGTGGCGTGGCGCGATGCCGGCGTCGACAAAGGTCGGCGAGGTCGACAGGCTCAGCGTGGGCTGGGCGATGTAGCCGTCGGGCTTGGCGATGACGGCCTTCTTGAAGTCTTCGATCTCGGCCTGCGTGGCGGCCGGTCCGATGAGCATGCCGTAGCCGCCGGCGCCGTGCACCTCCTTGACGACCAGGTCCTTCATGTTGTCGAGCGTGTACTGCAGCTCGTCTTTATTCCGGCACATGTAGGTGGGCACGTTCTTCAGGATCGGCTTCTCGCCGAGGTAGAACTCGACCATCTTCGGCACGTAGGGGTAGATCGACTTGTCGTCGGCCACGCCGGTGCCCACGGCATTGCAGATCACGACGTTGCCCTGACGGTAGGCGCGCATGAGGCCCGCGCAGCCGAGGGTGGAGGTCGGGCGGAACACCTCGGGGTCGAGGAAGTCGTCGTCGACGCGGCGGTAGATCACGTCGACCCGCACCGGACCGCGCGTGGTGCGCATGTAGACGAAGTCGTCCTTCACGAACAGGTCTTGTCCCTCGACCAGTTCCACGCCCATCTGCTGGGCCAGGAAGGCGTGCTCGAAGTAGGCGCTGTTGTACATGCCGGGCGTGAGCACCACCACCGTAGGCTCGGCCGTGGCCGGCGGCGCGCTGGCGCGCAGGGTTTCGAGCAGAAGGTCGGGGTAATGGGCGACCGGCGCGATGCGGTTCTGATTGAACAGCTCCGGGAAGAGCCGCATCATCATCTTGCGGTTCTCGAGCATGTAGCTCACGCCGCTGGGCACGCGCAGGTTGTCTTCGAGCACGTAGTACTCGCCGTTGCCCTGGGCATCGGGGGCGCGCACGATGTCGATGCCCGAGATGTTCGAGTAGACGTTGTGCGGCACGTTCACGCCCATCATCTCGGGGCGGAACTGGGCGTTGTTCAGGATCTGCTCGGCCGGGATGATGCCGGCCTTGATGATTTCCTGGTCGTGGTACACGTCGTACAGGAAGCGGTTGAGCGCCGTGACACGCTGCACCAGCCCCTTTTCCATGCTCTCCCACTCGTGGGAGGGAATGATCCGGGGCAGCAGGTCGAACGGGATCAGCCGCTCGGTGCCGGAGCCGTCCTCGTCCTTGGCGCCGTACACCGCGAAGGTGATGCCGACCCGGCGGAAAATCATTTCCGCCTCTTCACGCCGCGATCGCATCACCTCACCGGGTTGCTTCGCAAGCCATTGGTCGTAGCGCTTGTAGTGCTGTCGGATTGCAGCGCCCGCATAGGGGAGCTGCTCATACATCTCGTCGAATTTGTGCATGGAACGACCAATCTCCTTGAGCCATAGCTTAGCAAGTTCGAGGCCAGTAGAAGCCCTAGGTTTGGGCCCGATGCGAGGGCATTTCGCGTTTCGGACCTTCATGGCATGCGGTGGCGCCAGTAGCGCAGGTCGTGCGCGCGTTCACACTTCAGCTCGGCCGGCCGTGGGCTCGCCCAGTGGGCGGCGCCGCAGCGCGGGCTGTCGACCACCCGCACGCCGCGTTCGACATAGCGCGCCACCACCTCGGGCGCGGGGTGGCCGAAGCGGCTGCGGTAGCCGGCCTGCACGAGCGCAATGCGCGGGCGCACGGCATCCAGGAAAACCTCGCTCGACGAGGTCTTGCTGCCGTGGTGCGGGACCAGCAGCACATCGGCCGACAGCCCCGGCGTGCGCGACACCAGCGCGGCCTCCTGCAGCCGTTCGATATCGCCCGCCAATAGAACCGTGGCGCGGCCGTTGCCGATGCGCAGCACGCACGACACGGCATTGGGCCGCGTGAAGCCGAGGTAGTCGCTGTCGAAGGGAAACAGCACCTCGAAAGCGACACCGTCCCAGGTCCAGCGCTGCCCGGCCTCGCAGCGGCGCGCGGGGCGCAGCGCCTGCAGCGGGTGCCCGGCCTCGATGGAACTCAGCAGCGCCGCCTTCGGCTGCATGGCGAGCACGGCGGGGGCGCCGCCGGTGTGGTCGATGTCGCGGTGGCTCAGCAGCAGCAGGTCGAGCCGTTCGCCGCGTGCGCGCAGCAGCGGCACGAGCACGCGGTGGCCCGCGTCGCTGTCGAGCCCGTAGCGCGGCCCGGCGTCGTACAGCAGGCTGTGCGTGGCGGTGCGCACGAGCACCGCGTTGCCCTGCCCGATGTCGGCGGCGAGGAGGTCGAACTCGCCCACGGCGGGCCGCGTCGGCTGCCACAGCAGCACCGGCAACAGCAGCGGCAGCCCGAGCGCGCGCACCGACCACGGCAGGCGCATCGCCAACAGCACGCCGCCTGCCACGCCGCTTGCGGCCAGCCACGCTGGTGGCGCGGCCATCGACAGCGTGGCGAACGGCAGGCCGGCGAGCGCCTGCAGCAACAGCGCGAACAGCTTCAAGGCGCCAGCCGCCACGTCCCACAGCGGCGGCACCGCCACGCCGAGCATCGCCAGCGGCGTGATCACCAGCGTCACCCACGGGATCGCGAGCGCGTTGGCCACCAGCCCGACCGCCGACACCTGCTGGAACAGCAGCAGGCTCAGCGGCGTGAGCGCCAGCGTGATCGTCCATTGCTCACGAAAGAAGCGGCCCAGGCGCGTGAGCGCGCCCACCCGCCCTTCGCCCGGCACGGCCGTGGCGGAGGCGAACAGCACAGCCACCGCGACGAAGCTGAGCCAGAAGCCGGCCTGCAGCAGCGCCCACGGATCGGCGGCCACCACGACCGCCGCCGTCAGCAGCCAGACGTGCGGCCATGGCCAGCGCCGGCCGGTCAGGCGCAGCAGCGCCACGGCCGCGAGCATCCAGACCGTGCGCTGCGAAGGCACGCCCCAGCCGCTGAAGAGCGCGTAGAGCGCCGCCAGCAGCACGCCGCCCGCGAGCGCGGCCTGCTGCGCGGGCAGCCGCAGCATGAGCCGGCTGCTGCGCCGCCAGAGCGCGCCCACGACATGCGCCGCGAACCATGCGAACAAGGTGATGTGCAGGCCGGAGATCGACATCAGGTGCGCCACGCCGGTGGCGCGGAACACGTCCCAGTCGGCACGGTCGATGGCGCCCTGGTCGCCGGTGACGAGCGCGGCGATCACGCCGGCCTGCCGCCGGTCGTCCACGCGCGCGAAGACCGCATCGCGCACGGCCTCGCGCGCCCGCTCGATCGGGTGCCGCCACGTCGTGCCCAGCAGGCGCGGCGCGGGATCGCGCGCCCCGGCCCGCACATGGCCCTGGGCATGCACGCCCTGCTCCCACGCCCACAGCTCGCTGTCGAAGCCATGTGGGTTGAGGTTGCCGTGCGGCGCGCGCAGGCGCACGGTCAGTTGCCAGCGCTGGCCGGCGTGCACCTCGCCCACGGTGCGTGCGACGGACGCACGCCGCTCGGCGGGTTGCTCCCACATCCCGCCGTAGTCGCCGTACCAGGCGAGTGCGATGCGCGGCGGCACCATCGGTGGCGCCTCATCGGAGGCATCGGCCCACTGCGCCGTCTCCACATCGAAACGGAAGCGCGTTCCGATCTCGCCGGGTTGTGGCATCTGCGAGACCACGCCCGTGAGCCGCAGGTCGCGCCCTTCCAGTTGCGGGTCCAGCGCCCCGCTCGCATAGGCCGTCGCGCGCCATCCGGCGAGCCCCGCGCCGGCCATCGCGCCGCAGGCCAGCGACAGCATCAGCACGAGCAGCCGAGGCCCACGCCACCGCCACAGCAGCCATCCGCCACCGAGCCCCGCCAGCAGCAACGCGACGTAGACACCCGCCGCCCACAACAGCGGCTGACGCAGTTGCACCGCCGCGCCGAGCAGCGTACCGCCCAGCACAACGAAGGCCCCCGACCCACCCGCGACAGCCTCGGACGCACGCCGCGACTGCCCTCCCGACACCTCGGAATCCATGATGCAAACCCTCCCCCAACCCACGCTCGATGGCGCGTTAATTGCTTGGCAACTGGGCTAGTATGCGTCTCACCAGAGACATCTTTTCGATGCAACCTCGCTGCACTGCACGCCCCTACGCATGTCCATCCACGCCGCACTCCACCACGTCACCCACTACACATACGACCGCCTGGTGCAGTTGGGCCCGCAAGTCGTGCGACTGCGCCCCGCGCCCCATTGCCGCAGCAATGTGATCTCGTATTCGCTGCGGGTCGAGCCGGCCGAGCACTTCGTCAACTGGATGCAGGACCCGTTCGCCAACTACCAGGCGCGGCTCGTGTTCCCCGAGAAGACGCGCGAGTTCAAGGTCACGGTCGACCTCGTGGTCGAGATGGCGGTCTACAACCCCTTCGACTTCTTTCTCGAGCCGCAGGCCGAGAACTTCCCCTTCAAGTACACGGCCTCGCAGGCCGAAGAGCTGGCGCCCTACCTCGTGGCCGACCCGGTCACGCCGCTGCTGGAGGCCTACCTCGACAAGGTCGACCGCAAGGAACAGCGCACCATCGACTTCCTGGTCGGTATCAACCAGCAGGTGCAGAAGGACGTCAGCTACCTCATCCGCATGGAGCCCGGCGTGCAGACGCCGGAAGAAACGCTGAGCAACGGCAGCGGCTCGTGCCGCGACTCGGGCTGGCTGCTGGTGCAACTGCTGCGCCACTGCGGCCTGGCCGCGCGCTTCGTGTCGGGCTACCTGATCCAGCTCACGCCCGACGTGAAAGCCCTCGACGGCCCCAGCGGCACCACGGTCGACTTCACCGACCTGCACGCCTGGTGCGAGGTGTTCCTGCCGGGCGCCGGCTGGATCGGCCTCGATGCCACCTCGGGCCTGCTGGCCGGCGAAGGCCACATTCCACTCGCCTGCACGCCCACGCCGTCGAGCGCCGCGCCCATCGAAGGCGGCGTCGACGAATCCGAGGTCGAGTTCAGCCACGAGATGAAGGTCACGCGCATCTACGAATCGCCGCGCGTCACCAAGCCCTACACCGAAGAACAGTGGGCCGAAGTGCTCGCGCTCGGCGACGCGGTCGATGCGCGCCTCGTCGCCGGCGACGTGCGTCTGACCATGGGCGGCGAGCCCACCTACGTCGCCACCAGCGACCGCGACGCGCCCGAATGGAACACCGACGCGCTCGGCCCCACCAAGCGCGGCTACGCCACCGAGCTCGTGCACAAGCTGCGCGCCGAGTACGGCCAGGGCGGCTTCCTGCATTTCGGCCAGGGCAAGTGGTACCCGGGCGAACAACTGCCGCGCTGGGCGCTGTCGATCTTCTGGCGCGCCGACGGCCAGACGCTGTGGCACGACCCCGAGCTATTCGCCGACGAACGCTTTCCCACGCACTACACGAGCGAGGACGCGCGCCGCTTCACCACCGTGCTGGCGCACAAGCTGGGCCTCACCGAGCGCTACATCCAGCCCGGCTACGAGGACACCTACTACTACCTGTGGCGCGAACGCCGCCTGCCGGTGAACGTCGACCCCTTCGACTCCAAGCTCGACGACGAACTCGAACGCGTGCGCCTGCGCCGCGTGTTCACGCAGAAGCTCGACGCGGTGATCGGCTACATGCTGCCCATCGAACCCGGCAACGCCAACAGCGACGCGCCCGCGCTCGCCGGCCCCGGCTGGAAGACCGGCCCCTGGTTCCTGCGCGACGACCGCCTGTTCCTGATCCCGGGCGATTCGCCCATGGGCTACCGCCTGCCGCTCGACTCGCAGCCGTGGGCCAGCAAGGGCGACTACCCCTACCTCATCGAGCGCGATCCGACCGCGCCGCGCGCCGCCTTGCCCAGCGCGTCCGACTACCGCGCGCGCTATGCCACCGCCACCCCGGTGGCCGGCGCCGACCTGGGCGAGGTGCCCTACACCTTCGGCACGCCGCCCGTGATGGCCGCGTCGCTGCGCATGCAGAGCCCCGGCGATGCGGCGAAGGGCGATGCAGCTGCTTCTGCCGATGCCGCCACGCCCGCCACGCGCCAGCCGCTGCGCGGCGAATCGGCCCACTGGGTCACGCGCACCGCGCTGTGCGTCGAGGTGCGCGACCCGCGCCGCGCCAACGGCCCGGCGGCCGAGAAAAAGGGCAACGCCTCAGGCGTGCTCTACGTCTTCATGCCGCCGCTGGCACGCCTGGAGGACTACCTCGACCTCGTCGCCGCCGTCGAAGCCACCGCGCAGCAGCTCGGCGTGCGCATCGTGATGGAAGGCTATCCGCCGCCACGCGATCCGCGCCTGAAGATGCTGGCCGTGACGCCCGACCCGGGCGTGATCGAAGTCAACATCCACCCGGCCCACAACTGGAAGGAACTGGTCGACCACACCGAGTTCCTCTACAACGCCGCGTTCGAGACGCGCCTGTCGGCCGAGAAGTTCATGACCGACGGTCGCCACACCGGCACCGGCGGCGGCAACCACTTCGTGATGGGCGGCGCCACGCCGGCCGACAGCCCGTTCCTGCGCCGGCCCGAGCTGCTGGCCAGCCTGCTGCTGTACTGGCACAACCACCCATCGCTGAGCTACCTGTTCTCGGGCATGTTCATCGGCCCGACGAGCCAGGCGCCGCGCGTGGACGAGGCGCGCAACGACCAGGTCTACGAGCTCGAAATCGCGTTGAAGGAGATCGCCAAGAACCGCGAGATCTACGGCCAGAACATGCCCGCGTGGCTGGTCGACCGCACGCTGCGCAACATCCTGATCGACGTGTCGGGCAACACACACCGCAGCGAGTTCTGCATCGACAAGCTCTACTCGCCCGACTCCAGCACCGGCCGCCTTGGCCTGCTGGAACTGCGCGCCTTCGAGATGCCGCCGCATGCGCGCATGAGCATCGCGCAGCAGCTGCTGATCCGCGCGCTGGTCGCCCGCTTCTGGGACGCGCCCTACCAGGCGCCCGTCACGCGCTGGGGCACCGAGCTGCACGACCGCTTCCTGCTGCCGACTTTCGTCAAGATGGACTTCGACGACGTTATCAGCGAGATGCGCCAGGCCGGCTTTGCCTTCGATGCCGACTGGTTCGCGCCGCACTTCGAGTTCCGCTTCCCGCTCGTGGGCCAGATGCAGTCGATGGGTGTGGAGCTGTCGCTGCGCAACGCGCTCGAACCGTGGCACGTGATGGGCGAAGAAGGCTCGGCCGGCGGCACGGTGCGCTATGTCGACTCGTCGCTGGAGCGCATCGAGGTGCGCGTGACCGGCCTGAACGAAAGCCGCCACGTCGTCACCGTCAACGGCAAGGTGCTGCCGCTGCAGCCCACCGGCGTCACCGGCGAGTTCGTGGCCGGCGTGCGCTACAAGGCCTGGAACCCGCCCTCGGCGCTGCACCCCAGCATCCCGGCCCACGCACCGCTGACCTTCGACCTCGTCGACACCTGGATGAAGCGCTCGCTGGGCGGCTGCCAGTACTTCGTCGCCCACCCGGGCGGCCGCAACTACGACACCTTCCCGGTCAACGCCTACGAGGCCGAGAGCCGCCGCCACTCGCGCTTCACGCGCACCGGCCACACGCCGGGCCTGCTGCGCACGCCGCCGGCCACCATCGAGCTGCCGGGCAGCCGGGAGTTTCCGTTCACGCTGGACCTGCGGCGCTGACCGGTCCGAGGACTCAGGGGGAACCCTGTCGCACCGCCGGATCGGCCCCGGTGACGGTGATGTGACAATCTCCCCCCTGTGGAACCCCTGAACGAATCCCTGTTCGACGCCCAGGCCCCGGAGCATCCGGCGGCGCTGGCGTCTTCGCTCGCGCCGGCGGCCCTGCCTGGGCATTTCGACGAATTGCGGGGACAGGCGACGCCCGCGGCGCCCTCGCGGCCGGTGTCGGGCGCAGCCCCGGCGCCCGCTGCGGCCCCGCTGCTGTACGACGCCGCCGAGGAACGACCGACCCCGTCGCAATCGCAGTCCCAGTCGCAGTCGTCCTCACAATCACAAGCACAGGAACCCTCCCCCACCAGCGACCAGCCTCCGCTCACCCCCGCCTGGAACGCCTTCTTCGAACAGCTCGGCCCCGGCGGTATCAACGACCTGCCGCGGCGCGCGGTCAGCCTGGAGCGGCAGATCCGCGACAACGGCGTCACCTACAACGTGTACGCCGACGCCAACGGCCCGCAACGGCCGTGGTCGCTCGACCTGTTCCCGCTGATCGTCTCGCCCGAGAGCTGGGCCCAGATCGAGGCCGGCGTGCAGCAGCGCGTGCGCGTGCTCGACCGCGTGATGGCCGACGCCTACGGCCCGCAGCAGCTGCTGGCCGAAGGCCTGCTGCCGCCGGCGCTGGTCCGCGGTCACCCGGGCTACCTGCGCGCGCTGCACGGCGTGAAGCCGGCGGGCGACACCTGGCTGCACATCGCCGCCTTCGACCTCGCGCGCGGCCCCGACGGCAACTGGTGGGTGGTCTCGCAGCGCACGCAGGCGCCTTCGGGCCTGGGCTACCTGCTGGAGAACCGGCTCGCGATCACGCGGCAGTTTCCGCAGGCCTTCGAGGCGCTGCAGGTGCAGCGGCTGGCCGCCACCTACAGCGCGATGATGGAAGGCCTGCAGCG
This sequence comes from Variovorax sp. GW821-FHT09D04, assembly GCF_059416405.1. Lineage (NCBI taxonomy): Bacteria > Pseudomonadati > Pseudomonadota > Betaproteobacteria > Burkholderiales > Comamonadaceae > Variovorax > Variovorax sp. GW821-FHT09D04. Next base: position 90,171 of record NZ_JBWKPA010000003.1, on the reverse strand, counting down.
CATGTGCCCCTCGGGCTCGCCGCCGCACATCGCGCTGCTCACGCCGGGCCCGTACAACGAGACCTACTTCGAGCACGCCTACCTGGCGCGCTACCTCGGCCTGACGCTGGTCGAGGGCAGCGACCTCACGGTGCGCGACCAGCGCCTGTACCTCAAGACGCTGCAGGGCCTGCGCCCAGTGCACGGCCTCATCAAGCGGCTCGACGACCAGTTCCTCGACCCGCTGGAGCTGCGCCCCGACTCCACGCTCGGCGTGCCCGGCCTGCTGCAGGCGATCCGCGCGGGCAACCTGCTGGTGGCCAACATGCCGGGCTCGGCGTTCCTCGAATCGCCGGCGCTGCTGGGCTTTTTGCCGGGGCTGGCGCTGCGGCTCATCGGTGAAAAACTCAAGCTGCCGGCGCTGCCGACCTGGTGGTGCGGCGAGCGCGCCGCGCTCGAGGCGGTGCTGCCGCAGCTCGGCGAAAGCGCCATCAAGCCGACCTACCCCGGCTTCCAGGGCCGCTCCAGCTTCGATGCCGTGTTCGGCAGCCAGCTCGGCCGCCGCGAAATCGACGAATGGGCCGGCCGCATCGTGCGCGAGGGCGACGTCCACACGGTGCAGGGCTACCTGCCGCTGTCGCAGATGCCGACCTGGGCCAGCGACCTCGGCCCCGGCCACATCGCACCACGCGCGCTGATGCTGCGCGTGTTCGCGGTGAGCGACGGCCCGCAGTCGTGGCGCGTGCTGCCCGGCGGCCTGGCGCGCCTGGCGGGCCCCGATGCGCAGATCGCCTCGATGCAGCGCGGCGGCAGCAGTGCCGACGTCTGGGTGCAGACGCACGGCGAGGTCGACCGCACCACGCTGCTGCAGCCGCACGCCACGCCGGCCTCGCTCGCGCGGCACCGTGCGCCGGTCACCAGCCGCGCGGCCGAGAACATGTTCTGGCTCGGCCGCTACACCGAGCGCGCCGAAAACGCGGTGCGCCTGGCGCGCCTCACGCTCAACCTGCTGGGCAGCGAAGACCAGTCGTCGCGCCCGTTGCTCGAATGGCTGCACCGCATGGCGGTGCGCAATGCGCTGGTGCCGGCCGAAGCGCCGAGCGCGCCGCAGTCACGCCGCGTGTTCGAACGCGCGTTGATCGCCGAGCTGGGCGACGTCGACAACGGTGGCAGCGTCGGCTACAGCCTGCGCAGCATCCGGCAGGCCGCGGCGGCCGTGCGCGAACGGCTGTCGCAGGACAACTGGAACCAGATCGTGCGCGCCGAAAGCGACTTCCTGCGGCGCGCGGCCGAGCAGGCCGGCGAAGGCAGCTTTGCCGCCAGCGCCGCCCTGCGCGCACTCGAATCCGCCAGCACTGCGCTGGCCGCCATGACCGGCGCGCAGACCGACCGCATGACGCGCGACGACGCCTGGCGGCTGCTGTCGATCGGCCGCCACATCGAGCGGCTGGGCTTTCTCTCGAGCGCGCTCGAGGCCGGCTTTGCCAACGGCGCCGTGCACGAGGTGAGCGGCTTCGAGGCGATGGTGGCGCTGTTCGACAGCACCATCACCTTCCATGCGCGTTACCAGCAGCGCCGCGACGTCGCCACGCTGGTCGACCTGCTGGTGCTCGACGCCGAGAACCCGCGTTCGCTGGCCTGGGTCACGCAGACGCTGCGCGGTCGCATCGCAAGGCTCGCAGGCAGCGCACCAGGCAAGCTCACCGCCCTGTCGTACGAGCTGCCCGACCCCGCCACCTGGACGCTCGAACACCTGTGCGCGGCCGGCCCCGGCGCCGACTACCCCGCGCTGGTCGAACTGCTCGCCACCTGCGAGACCGCGGCGTACCACGTGTCGGACGCCATCGGCACGCGCTACTTCACGCTCACGTCGGAATCGCTGCGCTCAGTGGGCGCCTGATTCCACAGATACACACAACGATATTTCGAAGGAGGCATTTCCATGTCCGGCATCGCCCTCAACCGCCGTCTCACACTGACCGCCGCCAGCCTCCTGGTCGGCCTCGCGCTCGCCGGCTGCGGCAAGCAGGAATCCGCCGCGCCCGCGGCCGCTTCGGCACCGCCGCCCGCCGCCGCGCCGCGCGTGCTGGTCGTGGGCACCGACGCGGCCTACACGCCCTTCGAATCGCAGAACGAAAAGGGCGAAGTCGTGGGCTTCGACATCGACGTGGTGAAGGCCGTCGCGCAGAAGGCCGGCATCGAGGTGAAGTTCGTCAACACGCCGTGGGAAGGCATCTTCAACACGCTCGAACTGGGCGACCGCGACCTGCTGGTGTCGGCCATCACGATCACGCCCGAGCGTCGCCAGACGATGGACTTCTCGCAGCCCTACTTCGAGGCCCGCCAGCTCATCGCCGTGAAGAGCGACTCGACGGTCGCGAAGTTCGACGACATCAAGAAGCTCAAGGTCGGCGTGCAGAACGGCACCACCGGCGACGAGGTGGTGGGCAAGCTGCTGGGCAAGTCGAGCACCGACATCAAGCGCTTCGAGTCGACGCCGCTGGCGCTCAAGGAACTCGAAGCCGGCGGCGTGCAGGCCGTGGTGGCCGACAACGGCGTGGTGGCCCACTACCTGGCGAACAACCCGGGCGGCGGCTTCAAGACCGTGAGCGACGCCGGCTTCTCGACCGAGCAGTACGGCATCGCCGTGAAGAAGGGCAACGCCGAGCTGCTGGCGAAGATCGACAAGGGCCTGGCCGACATCAAGGCCGACGGCACCTACGCCAAGATCTACGCCTCGCACTTCGGCGCCGAGTCCAAGTAGACAGCGAGCCGCGCGATGCTGCTGCACGTCACCCACGAAACGCGCTACGCGTACGCGCCGGCGGTCGAGACGGCGCAGCACCTGGCGCACCTGCGCCCGCTGGCCACCGCCTCGCAGGAACTCGTGAGCCACCAGCTCACGATCGACCCCGCGCCCGCGCAGCGCAACGAAGTGCCCGACCTGTACGGCAACACGCGCGCCTTCTTCGCGCTCGAAAGCACGCACGACCACCTCATCGTGACGGCCGAGAGCGTCGTGAAAACGTCGGAGCCCGTGCTCTCGCCCGCCGTGGCGCGCGAGCTGCCCTGGGAGGCCGTGCGCGAGCGCTTCCGCTTTCGCAAGGACGCGCCCTTCGACCCCGCCTCGGAGTTCGTGTTTCCCTCGCCGTACGTGCCGCGTCACGACGACTTCGTCGCCTACGCGCGCGCCAGCTTCGTGCCCGAGCGTCCCACCTTCGACGTGGCGATGGACCTCACCGAGCGCATGTACCGCGACTTCGCCTACGACGCCGACAGCACCGAGATCAACACCCCCGCCGTCGAAGCCCTGGCGCAGCGCAAGGGCGTGTGCCAGGACTTCGCCCACATCCTCATCGCGTGCTTTCGCGCCATGGGCCTGCCGGCGCGCTACGTGAGCGGCTACCTGCTCACGCAGCCCCCACCGGGCCAGCCGCGCCTGGTCGGCGCCGACGCCTCGCATGCATGGGTGTCGGTGTACCTGCCCGGCGAGGGCGAAGGCCCCGAGAGCGTGGGCGACTGGGCCGACTTCGACCCCACCAACGGCCGCCAGCCCGGCGAGGACTACGTCACGCTCGCCATCGGGCGCGACTACTCCGACGTCTCGCCGATGCGCGGCGTGCTGCATGGCGGCGCGCGCCACACGCTGCATGTCGGCGTGACCGTGCAACCCGTGGGGGAAGTGGTGCAGCTGCCGGCGTCGGCGGCGCAAACACAGACACAATCACCCCCGTCATCGTCATCACCATCCTCAGATCAGGAGTCTCCATGAGCGTTTACGACAAGCTTTCCAGCCTCGGCATTTCCCTGCCCCCGGTGTCCGCCCCCGCCGCCGCCTACGTGCCCTTCGTGCAGACCGGCAACCTCGTGTTCCTGTCGGGCCACATCGCCAAGAAGGACGGCAAGGTCTGGGTCGGCCAGCTCGGCGCCAACATCGGCACCGACGAAGGCAAGCAGGCCGCACGCGCCATCGCCATCGACCTGCTCGGCACGCTGCACGCGGCCGTGGGCGACCTGAACAAGGTCAAGCGCATCGTCAAGGTGATGAGCCTCGTGAACTCGGTCGGCACCTTCACCGAACAGCACCTGGTGACCAACGGCGCCAGCGAGTTCTTCGCCGAAGTGTTCGGCCCCGAAAAGGGCGCGCATGCACGCAGCGCCTTCGGCGTGGCGCAGATCCCGATGGGTGCTTGCGTCGAGATCGAGCTGATCGCCGAGATCGGCTGATCTTCTTCAGGGCGGCTCGGCCTCTGAAGGCGTGAAGAAACCGTAGCGAGCGGCCCGAGGTCGCATCGAGGACCGGAACCGTACACCCGTACGGTGAGGACCGCAGATGCGAGATCGGGACGCGCAGTAGGTTTATTCGCGCCTTCAGTGAATGAGCCGCCCTCCGTTGCCAATCATCGAAAGCGTCACGGGGTGCGGACGCACACCCGGATCGTCGCCACTCGACACCGGAATCCCCTCGATCTCACGCCGCAGCATCAGCTTCATGGCGTCCTGCATCGAGCGGCGTGGTGAAGCGGCCAGCGCCGTGCGCGCCGCCTCCACCGTCACCATCGCCACCACGTACCCTTCCAGCGAGAAGTAGCTGAACTCGTCGCGGCCCATGTGGCTGCGCATGTCCTGCTGGTAGCGCTGCACCAGCGGCGACGTCGCCAGCCGCGGGTTGGGCATGACTTGCGAGATCACCGTGCCGCGCGCCGCCGGCCCCACGCTCTTGGCGAGCACCTCGCCGTTGACGATCGAGAGCATGTACGGCGTCGGCCTCGCAACACCACTCTCTGCCGCCAGCCCCGACAGCAGCTTCACCCCGCACGGCGTCACGCACAGCGCGAACAGCGCATCGGGCTTGGCCGCGCGCACGCTGGCGGCCAGCGCGGCGCCGTCCATCTGCGCCAGCGCCACGCCCTGCTGCCCCACGAGCTCGATGCCGGCGCCGCGCAGCGCGGTCTCGAGCGCCGCAAACGCGTCGCGCCCCAGCCCGTCGTCCTGCCAGACCGCGAACACGCGCCGCTGCCGCACCGACACCGCCTGCGCGACCAGCTGGCGCACCTCGTCGGCGTAGCTCGCGCGCAGGTGGTAGATGAGCGCGCGCTGCACGCCGTGCAGCGCCGACGCGCCAGTCATCGCGCCGATCAGCGGCGTGCCCGCATCGCGCATCGTCGGGTAGGCCGCGTCGATGTGCGAGGTGCCGGCCGACAGGCCCAGCGCATCGACCTTGTCCTGCACCACCAGCTGCCGGATGTTCTGCGTGTGGCGCTCCACCGAGTAGCCGTCGTCCAGCGCGCGCCACACCAGCTTGTGGCGTCCGAGCAGGCCCTCGCGCTGCACGCGCGCCAGGTAGGCGTCGATGCCGTCCTTCACGTTGCGCCCGGCCTCGCCGAGTGGCCCGCTCAGCGGCAGCGACTGCCCCACCACGATCTCGTCGGCGCGGCCCGGCAGGCCGAGAAGCATGAGGAGCAGAGGCGCAAGCCAGCGGTAGACCATCGTCGTGTCGTCCTTGCCGGCGTCGCCGGCCGTGGGGCAGCCTGAAGCAGGCGGACCCCGATCTTGGCGGCGCACCGTATGCGGCGGCCATCGGACATTTCCGGCCGGCGCTACGGGGAACCCTGCTGCTCGCAAACCCTCGGGCGCGGGGTGCGTGGCGCGGCCCCCGACCTATCATGCAGCGCGCCACCGCCCACCCCATGACCGATCCCGCACCCGAGCGCCAGCCGGACATTCCCTTCGACGCCATCGTCGAACAGATGGTCGCGGGCATCTACGTGATCCAGGACGACCGCTTCGTGTACTGCAACGCAACCTGGGCCGGCATCGTGGGCTACACCGTGGAAGAAGCGATCGGCATGTCGCTCGACCGCCTCGTGCCGCCCGACTTCCTGGAGGTGGTGCGCTCGCGCGTGCGCGCCCGGCTGGCGGGGCAGCCACCGAGCATGCACTTCATCACGCGCGGCCTGCACCGCGACGGCCGCGTGCGCTTCATCGAGGTCCATGGCTCGCGCATCACCTACCGGGGACAACCGGCCGTGATGGGCGTGGGCGTCGACGTGACCGACCGCCTGCGCAACGAAGAAGAACGCCAGCGCTCGCGCGAACAGCTGCAGGCCCTGGCCGCCTACACCGCCAACAAGCTCGAAGAGCAACGGCTGGCGCTGTCGCGCGATGTGCACGACGTGCTCGGCGGCATGCTGACCTCGATCAAGATGGACGTCACGCGCATCCAGCGCCGCGCCGACAACCCCGAGGTGCAGGCACTCACGCAGGACCTGATCGCGCTCACGCAGCAGACCATCGACACGGTCAAGCAGATGTCCGAAGCACTGCGCCCCAGCGCACTCGACCATCTCGACCTGTCGGTGGCGCTCGCGAACGAGCTGCAGGCTTTCACGCGCCGCTCCGGCGTGCCCCATGCGCTGGACACCGACGCACCCGCACTGCGCCTCGCCCCCAAGCACGCCACGGCGGTCTACCGCATCTTCCAGGAAGGCCTGACCAACATCTCGCGCCACTCCAAAGCACAACGCGTCGACGTGCGGCTGCGCGTGGACCGCGAGCGCCTGCAGCTCGCGCTGCACGACGACGGCTGCGGCTTCGACGTCGATGCCCCCGAGGGCAGCGCGCTGGGCCTGTTGAGCATGCGCGAGCGCGCGCGCGAGATCGGCGGCGAGCTGCACATCCGCTCGGCACCCGGTGCGGGCACGCGGCTCGCATTGAGCGTGCCGCTGCACCAGGAGAACGGCCCCGCATGATCGACATCCTGATGGTCGACGACCACACGATCTTCCGCTCGGGCCTGCAGCGGCTGCTGCTCGACGAGACCGACCTGCGCACCACCGCCGAGGCCGGCAACGGCGCCGAGGCGCTCGAGCTGGTGCGCCAGCGCCGCTTCGACGTGGTGCTGCTGGACATCAACATGGAAGGCCGCAACGGCCTGGAGGTGCTGGCCTCGATCCGCGCGCTGCAGCCCGCGCTGCCGGTGCTCATGCTGTCGATGTACGCCGAGGAACAGTACGCGCTGGTCGCCATCCAGGCCGGCGCGCGCGGCTACATCGCGAAAGACGCGGAGCCCGCCGAGCTGGTGCGCGCGATCCGCTGCGTGGCGGCCGGCGGCCAGTACCTGAGCGCGCGCGCCGCCTCGCAGGTCAGCGGCCAGCTCGAAGGCCGCGACGACCGCCCCGCGCACCAGCGGCTCACGGTGCGCGAGCACCAGATCATGCTCATGATGCTCAAGGGCCTGTCGCTCACCGCCATCGGCGACGAGATGCTCATCAGCGTGAAGACCGTGAGCACGCACCGCAGCAACATCCTCGACAAGCTGGGCGTGGCCAGCACGGCGGAGCTGGTGCTCTATGCCGTGCGCCACGGGATCATCCAGTAGATCGATCGCTTCGGAAACTCAGCGTGTGCCGTTGCGCAGCGGGTCGACGGACTCGGGCAGCGCGTTGAAGTCGATCTGCTGGAACAGGAACTCGCGCTGCTGCGGCGACAGCAGCGAATAGCGCGGCCAGAAGAACAGGTAGTCGTCGGCCGACATGCGCGGCTGGTTGTCGAAGACCATGCGCTTGCTGCACAGCAGGCACACGAAGTTGGTCCAGTTGTTCCAGGTCGTCTGGCCATCGAACATGCGGCTCGGTGCGCCGTAGCGGGCAAAGCTCGCCGCGTGGCCGATGAACTTGTCCGACAGCGCCTTGCGGCTGCCTGCGTTCGCGGAGCTCCAGGCAAAGCGCATGAAGTTCGGCTCGTCGGTCACGAAGTTGCCGAACAGCGCCGCCACGTCGATGCCGTGGAACGCGCCGAAGGTGTCCTTCCAGGGCTGCGGCGTGTCGTCCCAGTTGTAGTTGTAGCGGTAGATGTCGCCGTTCTGCAGGCGCAGCACGCGGATCACGTTGTCGATCACGTTGTCCAGCGCGTAGCTGATCACTTCGTGCGTCTGCGTGTAGATCGGCCGGAACTCGGGCTTGATCAGCTGGTTGAAGGTGACGCTGCCGGGCGCCGCGTAGTTGGTCAGGTTCCACAGCTCCTGCTGCGAGGGCTGGCCCATGCCGAACAGGAAGGCGAAGTACGAGCCCTCGTCGTGCGTGGAGCCGATCATCAGCGGCATCTTGTTGTAGTTGCCCGCGAGCAGCCCGGGCAGCCCGCTCGCGCGGATCACGGTGCCGTCGGTGAAGTGGCCCGGCACCACGGGGCTGGGCGTGAACTTCATGATCTGCGCCGCGCTCGCACCGCGCAGCAAGGCGGCGATGTCGGACTGGCTCATCGTCACGCGCTGCGCCGCGGCCTGCAGCGTGGTCGAGGCGCGGCCGGTGTCGACCAGCAGGTTGTCGATGAGCGAATCGGCCGCCAGCGTGCCCACCACCGGCGGGTACGCATTGGGCACGCCCGACATGCACAGCGCGCGGTGGAACTTGCCGTCGGCCAGCGGCGACTGCAGCAGGCCCCAGGTGTTGATGCAGCCGGCCGACTGGCCCGCCACCGTCACCTGCCCCGGGTTGGCGCCGAAGGCGCGCGCGTTGGCCTTCACCCAGTCGAGCGCGCGCACGAGGTCCAGCGTGGTGAAGTTGCCCGAATCGTCCAGCGCGTTGCCGGTCTTCATGGCCGGGTGGTTCAGCCAGCCCAGCATGCCCATGCGGTACTGCACGGTGACCACCACCATGTTGGCCTTCTGCGCCAGGTAGGCGCCGTCGTAGGCCGGCTCGCGCGCCGAGCCCTTGGTGTTGCTGCCGCCGTGGATCCAGAAGAACACCGGCAGGTTCTCGGCGCTGGAGTTCGGCCGCCACACGTTCAGGTACAGGCAGTCTTCGGTGCCCACGGGCTGGCCGAAGGTGGCCGGGTCGGGCTCGCCGAAGGGGTTGCCGACCTGCGCGCACATGCCGGCCAGCGTGGTCGCGGCGCGCGCGCCGCTCCACGGCTGCGGCGGCTGCGGGGCGCGCCAGCGCAGGTTGCCGACGGGCGGCTGCGCGAAGGGAATGCCCAGGAAGGCGTGCGTGTTGTTGGCCGCGACCTTGCCGTAGATCTGGCCGGCGTCCAGCGTGCGCGTGAGGCTCTGGTTGTAGGCGGCCAGCGCGGGCGCCGCGAGCATCGCGAGCGCCCACAGGACCGTGGTGCGAAGCAGCAGGCGAACGAGGCCTGCGAAAGAACGGGAGCGGTGCATGGTGGTTGTCTCCTCGAGGTGGATGCGGCGGGCTCTGACGGCCTCGGTCATGCATCGATTCTCGTGAGCACCCTGCCCCGCCCGCCTCGGTGTCATCGCAGGGGGGCGGCAAGAATCCTCCGATTGACATCCGGCCCGCAAAGGGCCATGCAACGCTTGGCGGCTGCTACTTGCGCTTCCAGCTCGCCACGGTGATGTACACGCCGGTTTCCTTCGCGTCGCGCAGGCGCACGCTGTAGCGGCCCGCGCCGTCGGTGCCGTTGAAGACGACCTCGCGGCCCTCCTCGTCCAGCGTCGCGCCCTTGGCGAGTTCGCGGTACGCGTCGACCAGCTTGGCGATCGGCTCGTAGCTGCGCAGCGTGACCTCGGCATCGGGCAGCCGCGCCTCGGGGCGCTGGGCGCTCTGGTAGGCCGTGCGCATCGGCAGGCCGGCCAGCCCCTTGGGCAGCACGATCTTGCCGGCGCTGGCGGTGCTGTTCACCTCGGCCGTCTGCACCAGCAGCGGATGCAGCGACGCCGGGAAGCCCGGCGGCAGCTGCTCGGCGCGCCAGCCCGGCACGCCCGGCTGGCCGGTGATGTATTCGACGCTGGCGATCTTCTGCGCGGCGGCCACGTCCGCCGGATCGTCGCTGTCGGCCATGGCCGCGAGGAACGACGGCAGCTGCTTGCTCCAGGCCACGAGCGGCGCGGCGTCGGCCTGGCTGGCACCGGCACGCTGGAAGACCGACAGCACGGTCTGCGGCAAGGGGTTGCACACCTTGGGCTCGTCGCGCTTGGCGGCCGCGCGGCAGTGGCCGTTGACCAGCCCCACCGCCTGCACGCGGCCGTCGGCGTCGATCAGCATCGCCGCGCGCTCTTCACCGTGACCGCCGCCGCTGACCGACGCAATGACCTGGCGGCCGTCGGGCCACACGGTGCGCGTGACGTCGAACTTCGAGCGCATGCCTTCGAGCAGCTGCTGCGCAATCAGCGTGTCGGGCTCGGTGTAGCTGCCGCGCGCGTAGCCGACCAGGCCGATCACGGCGCTGCGGATGCGCGTCTGCTCGCTGAGGCGCAGCGTGGGCGGCGGCAGTTCGGTCGTGACGGGGCCGGCCGTGTCCTGTGCATGGGCGGTGAGCGCGCAGGCGAACAGCAGCGACGCGAGCGCCGCCGGAATCAACTTCTTCTTCATTCTGAGATTTCCACTTCGATGTTCGTGATCGCGGGCATGTCGCGCGGGACCGTCGTGCTGACGGAGAAGCTCAGGCCGTTGCGGCTGCCGGCGATGAAGCCGTCGCTGGACTCGATGTCCTTCAGCGGCGGCGACAGCTGCTTGTAGAACGCCAGCACCTGCTGCGGCGTGTCGACGGTCTGCAGGCGCAGCACGCGCTTGGCCTTGGCGTCGCTCAGTGCGTCCTGCGCGGTGCCGTAGATCAGCGCCTTGGGGTACAGCGGCACTTGCGCGGAGAAGGCCTTGTTGGGCCGCACGATGGGCCGTGCCGTGGTGCGCGCGGCGTCCATCGTGACGTACTCGGTCGTGGCGATCTTCTCGCCCACGCCCTCACCGCCCTGCATGCGGTCGGGCACCTGCTGGCTCCATGCGACCAGCGGTTGCGCCTTGGTGCGGTCGAGGCCGGGACGCAGGAAGATCGAGAGCACGGCATGCTGGTCGTCGAGGCAACCGCTCGACGACGAGTCCTTGCCGCAGCTGCGATGCACCAGTGCGGCAGCCAGCACGTCACCGCTGCGGTCGTCGACCAGCACGGCCGCGCGCTCGCCGCCGTCGTAGGGCCGGCGGTACGACGAAAGCAGTCGTTGGCCGTCAGGCAGCGCCTGCTGCTTGCGGTCGGGGCGCGAGGCCAGGCCCGAGATCAACTGCTCGGCCAGCAGGCCTTCGGGCCAGTAGTACGAGCCCGACGCCATGCCCGCGAAGCGCGTCACGGCAAGGTCGAGTGCGGGGGCCTGGGATGTTTCCGGGGCGCGCTCGTGATGCGGCACGAGGACCAGCTGGGGTGTCGCGGTTTGTGCGACGGCGCCGAGGGAAGAGAGAAGAAGAAAAGCGAGGAAAGCGGAACGCGGTCGAAGGTGAGGCATGCAAAAAAGAAAACGAACGATGCGGCTTGCCCGATGTTGGCGGACAAGTGTGTCGTTTCATTCTAGAAGGCGTTCATTGCCAAAACGCCTCGCCTCTCATCGCCGCGACCATCGTCTCACGGCGTGACCGCGAGCTTCGAACACAGCAGCCGCATCGCCGCACCGATCGGCGCGATCACCGGCACCTCGAAGCGCGGTGCGAGCGCGAGCGCGGCCTGTCCGAGCGGACCGCCGCCGATGATCACGGCCTGCGCGCCGTCGTCGTCGATGCAGCGCTGCACGGCCTGCGCCAAGGCGTCCTCGAGCGCCTTCGCATCGGCCGCGAGCGCACGCGGATCGCCCTGCGTGAGGCGGATGCCGCTGAGCTGCGCGCCCAACCCGAGCGCGGCCGCGCGCGCTTCGATCGGCACCACGAGGTCGGGCGTGACGGTGGCGATGCCGAAGCGCCGCCCGCCCTCGCCCGCCGCGAGCATCGAGGCTTCGGCGATGCCGACCACGGGCACGCCGGCCTCGCGCCGCAACAGCGCCACGCCGGGGTCGCCGAAGGCGCTGACGATCACGCCGTCCCAGCCCTCGCCCGCCGCCGCGCGCCACACCTTCAGCACCTCGTGCGCGGCCGCGTTCAGCTCGTCTTCGTTGACGATCATCGGCGGGCCCTGCACCGCCGTGCGGCCGGTCACGCGGCAACCGGCGGGCGCTTCGGCGGACGCGATGTCGACCATCATCTCGGTGGTGGCGACGGAGGCGTTGGGGTTGATGAGCAGGATGTCGGGCATGCGGAAAAACGCTTTCTTTGGAGATCGTTCGGTGCGCGGTTCAGTTCGAGCGGGCCAGCGTCACGCCCGGTGCGCGGTCTTCGGCCTCGGCCTCGCCGGGCAGCGGCAGTGCATCGGGCGACTGGCCGTAGGTCTCGGGCACGCACTGCACGCTGGCGACGAACACCGCATACATCGCGGCGGCCAGGCCGAACACGCCGACCAGCCCGAAGCTGTCGAACAGGCGGCCCGCCACCAGCGGCATCAGCGCGCCCGCGGCCGTGCCCGTGGCCAGGATGAAGGCCGTGCCGAAGGCGCGCACGCGCGTCGGGTACAGCTCGGGCGCAAAGATCCAGATGGTGGTGTTGAGCAGCAGCACGAAGAACTGGAACACCGCGCCCGCGATGAGGATCACGACGATGCTCTTGGCCACGAAGCCGATGGTCAGCGCCGCGAGGCAGGCGCACACGGCGCCGGCCGTCAGCACGCGCTTGCGTGGAAAGTGGAAGCCCAGCAGCGAGGCCGCGATCGCGCCCAGCAGGCTGCCGCCCTGCATCACCATCGTGAACAGCAGGCTCTTGGACATGCTGTAGCCCAGCGTCACGAGGATGGTCGGCATCAGCGTGAGCACCGAGATCTGCGCGCCGTAGGTCATCCAGATCGTGATGCACAGCGGCACAGTGCGCCGCGCCAGCGCGCCGCGGAAGATCTCGGTCACGCGCACCTTCGGCCGCGCGGCCTGCGCGAGTGTGCCGTCGTCGGTGATGTAGGGGTGCGGTGCCGCCGGCTTGCCCGACAGCCGCCCCGAGGCGAGGCGCGACAGCACCGCGTTGGTTTCCTTCACACGGCCCTGCGACAGCAGGAAGCGCGGCGTCTCGGGGATGTAGCGGCGGTAGAAGGCACCCAGCAGCGCCGGCACCATGAGGCAGGCGAACAGCCAGCGCCAGGCGTTGTCGCCCGGGAACATCCAGAACACCAGCAGGCCGAAGCCCGGCGCCAGGAAGTTGCCGAGCCCGCCCGCGCCCACGTTGACCATCCCCACCGCCGTGCCGCGGAACTTGGTGGAGCAGAACTCGGCCAGCATCGTGACCGCAATGGCGATCTCGCCGCCCAGCCCGAAGCCCACCACCGCGCGGCCCAGCGCCATCACCGTGAAGTTGGGCGCCATCGCGCAGATGCCCGCGCCGAGCGTGAACAGCAGCAGGTCGATCGACAGCATCACGCGGCGGCCGTAGCGGTCGGCGATGAAGCCCGAAATGATCCGTCCGATGGCCGCGCAAGCGAAGGTGACGGTGTTCAGAAAACCGATGTCCGACGCGCTCAGCCCCCACTGCTCGCGCAGCATCGGGCCGACGATGCCGACCGCGTTCTGCTCGAAGGCATCGAACAGGCAGCCGATGAGGATCAGGAAGATGATCGTGTGGTGCGAGCGCGTGACGCCGATGGTGTCGAGCGCGCGATCGAGCTCCGCGACTCGGGGCGAGTCGGGCCCGGAGGAGAGTGCAGGTCCAGCCATGGAAAAACCCCTTGAGAAGGAATGAAGTGCTTGCTTGCGCGGTGCAGCCCGGTGTCGCGGATCGCATCGTAGGCCGCATCGCGCCTGAATGGCATATGGATTTCACCTACTTTAAATAGTTGAAATTCAAATTTCACTCAGTTGCGAGCGTTTGCAAGCTTTATGCCGGGTGGTTTTCAGGCCTGGAAGACGGGTTCTCCGGGATTGGGCTGGAAAGTGGCGCCCGAGCGCACCTGCAGCGTGCACTTGCGCACCGCGGGCGTGCGCCTCTGTCTAGGAACTCGCGGCGCCGGCCAGCGCCAGCAGTTCGTCGACCTCCCAATGGTCGTCCGCGTGCCCGCCGTATTTGACGGCGACCACGGTGCCCCGCGCGTCGATGAGCACGTCGGCTGGCAAACCCGTGATGCCGTTCTCCGCCTTCCTGTAGAAGCGGCCCGTCGCGAGCACCCAACGCAGGCCGCTCCAGAAGACGCGCGGATGCAGGAACGCCAGCCGCGAGGTTTCCACGCCGAAGCGCCGGTAGTGCGCCTTGGTGGGGTCGGCCACGCAGTCGAACGGCAGCTGCGCCTGGTACTTGCGCATCTCCTGCGCGGACGAGTGAAAGAGCACGACCTCGCGGATGCCCGCCGCCGCCAGCTCGCCCTGCCTGCGGGCGAAGGTCAGCAGATGGAAGTTGCAGACCGGGCAGCCCGCGAAGCGGCGAAACTGCAGGTGGACCCAGCGCGAACCGGCGTCCGGCAGCTGCAAGGGCTTTCCGTGGATCGTTTCCAGGGCCGTGGCGGGCACCACATCGCCGGGCGAGAACTTCATCGATGATCCTTCAGGAAGGGTTGCGAGGACGCCGGGCCGGGTGGCTGGAAAGCGTCTTCCGATTTTTAAGTACACTGTACGTTTATTACTTTACAACCCCTTCGAGAACGGAGTCAAGCGTGGGACGTCCCGCCAAATTCACCCGTGAACAGCTCCAGCAGGCCGCGCTGGCGCTGGTCGATGCGGACGGCCTCTCCGGCCTGACCATGCGCGCGCTCGCGAGCCGGCTGGAAACCGGCGCCATGACGCTCTACAACTACGTCTCGCAGCGCGAAGAGCTGGAGATGCTGGTGGTCGAGGCGGTGCTGGGCAAGGTGCGCTGGGAAACCGACGACCGCCTGCCCTGGCACGAAGCGCTGGAGGACATCGCGATCGCGTTGTGGCGCGTGATCCGCGACCATCCCCATGTGATTCCGCTGATCCTCACGAAGCGCAGCCGCTCGCCCGCAGTGTTCGAAGTGACCGAAGCCCTGCTGCGCACGCTGGCTCAAAGCGGCCGCAGCGGCGCGCGCCTGCTCGTGGGTTTTCGCGCCGTGTCCGCGCTCATCATGGGCGCCGCACAGGCGGAGCTGGCCGGGCCGCTCACGCTGCAGGCCGACGAATCGCCCGACGACACCATCGCGCGCTTCCAGGCGCTGCCGCCAGACCGGTTCCCGCACCTGATCGAGATCGCGACCGCAGCCACGGCCAGCGATGCGGAGACCGAGTTTCGGGCGAGCCTGTCCCTTCTCATCGATGGCCTGCGCGCAGACGCTCCTGCGGCGCAGGCCTGAAGCCGCTCAGGCCAGGGCCAGCGCTTCGACCTGGTCCAGCGCCCGCGAGGCCCCGCCCAGGCGCGTCGCCAGGTGTTGCGCGCGCTTCAGGTACAGGTGCGCGTCGTGCTCCCAGGTGAAGCCCATGCCGCCATGCACCTGGATGGCCGTGCGCGTGGCCTGCTGCGCGCCTTCGATGGCCGTGAACTCGGCTGCGGCGCAGGCGAAGCGCCAGTCAGGCAGGCCGCCGTCGAGCGCGGCGGCGGCGTAGCGCACGGCCAGGCGCGCGTTGTCCACGCCCATCCAGGCGTTGGCGAGCTGGTGCTTGATGGCCTGGTAGCTGCCGATGGGCTTGCCGAACTGCACGCGCTCGCGGGCGTAGGCGCTGGCAAGGTCGAGCGCGGCCTGCGCGACGCCCACGAGTTCCGCCGACAGCGCGACGCGGTGGGCGGCGCGCACGCGGGCACGCGCTTCGGGGGCGATGGGCAGCGTCTCCCACGCGAGCGATGGCGCAGGAGCCGCCGGCGCTTGTCGCAACGTGGGATCGAGCGCATCGGATGCCGCGCCCTCGGGCATCGGCCGCAGCGCCACGCGCAAAGGCGCAGCATCGTCGTGCCAGCCCTGCACCACCACGAGATCAGACGCCTGCCCCGCGTGGTCGATCCAGCCATCACCGTCCGCGATGCAATGGAAGGCACGCTCGCCCGCCATCGCCGTGCGCACCCATTCGCGCAGCGACTCGGGCGGTGTCTCGCCACACGCCCGCAGCCACAACGGCAACAGCACGGCGCTGCCGGCCAGCGGCAGGTTCAGCAGCTGCTGGCCTGCGGCCTCGGCCACGATGCAGGCCTCGCTCATGCCGAGCCCCAGGCCGTCATGCGCCTCGGGCACCAGCAGCGCCATCCAGCCCATGCCGGCCATGTCGGCCCACAGCGACTGCTGCGTGGCATCGGTCCAGGGCAAGGCGCGCCGTGCGCGCGCGAGCGGATGGTGGTCGGCGAAGAAGCGGTGGGCCGACGCGTGCAGCATCTGCTGCTCGTCGTTCAGTGCGAAATCCATGGCGATCGTCGTTTCGTCGTCTTCAATCAGTTCTTGGGCAGGCCCAGCATCTGCTCGGCCAGGATGTTGCGCTGCACTTCGGACGTGCCCGCCAGGATGGTTTCGGCGCGCGTCCACAGGAAGTCGCGCACCCAGGCCGCGGCCTGTGGGTCGGCGCCCGTGGGCTCGGGGCCGGCCAGCGCGCGCTCGCCCAGCACTTCCATGGCGGTGGCGAGCAGCTTCTGGTGCGACTCGCTCCAGTGCAGCTTGGTCGACGAGCCCTCGGGCCCCGGCGGGCCGCCGTGCATCGCGTGCGTGAGCGCGCGGTACGACTTGAGCTTGAGCACATGGCTGTCGACCGCCAGCCGCGCGAGGTCGCGCCGCAGGTGCGGGCAGTCGAGCGCGGGGCGTCCGCCCCTCTGCACGCCGGCCGCCAACCGCGTGAGCGCGCCCAGCTCCTGCGTGAAGCGCACCTGGCGCGGAATGAAGTAGGTGCCGCGCTCGAAGCTCGCGGCGGCCATCGCCAGGCGCCAGCCGCCGTTCTCCTCGCCCACGAGTGCATCGAGCGGCACCTTCACGTCCTCGAAGAAGACTTCGTTGAAGTCCGACTCGCCCGTGATCTGGCGGATGGACTCCACGCGCACGCCGGGGCTCTTCATGTCGACCAGCAGGAAGCTGATGCCCTTGTGGCGCGCGGCCGCGGCGTCGGTGCGCGCGAGCACGAAGCAGTGGTCGGCAATGTGTGCGAACGAGGTCCACACCTTGTGGCCGTTGAGCACGTAGTGGTCGCCGCGCCGCTCGGCGCGCGTGGACAGCGCCGCGAGGTCGGAGCCCGCGCCGGGCTCCGAGTAGCCCTGGCACCAGATCTCGCGGTTGCTCAGAATGCCGGGCAGGTAGCGGGCCTTCTGCGCCTCGCTCGCGAAGTGGATCAGCGTGGGCGCCAGGATGCCGTGGCCGATGATGTTCACGCCCAGCGGTGCGCCGATGCGGGCCTGCTCCTCGTGGAAGATGGCCTGCCGCGTGAGCGGCCAGGCCTTGCCGCCGTGGGCCTCGGGCCAGCCCAGGCCCGACCAGCCGGCCTGGCACACGTGGTCTTCCCAGGCGCGGCGCCAGGTCAGCTCGTTGGCGTCCGGCGCGCCGCCGGGCCATGCCGCGACGAAGCGCGGATAGTGCGTCTCGAACCAGTCGCGCAACGTGAGGCGGAAGGCTTCATCTTCCGCCGAGTAACCCACTTGCATGCTTGTCTGCTTTCTCGTTCTTGCTGATGGATCGCGCAGGTCAGTCGGCCTTGGCGCCGGAGTCTTTGATGACCTTGGCCCACTTGACGATGTCCTTGCGCAGGAACGCGGCGAACTCTTCGGGCTTGTTGCCGATGATATCCAGGCCCAGGCTGCGGAACTTGTCCTTCACCTCGGGTTCCTTGAGCACTTCCTGCAGTTCGTCGTGCAGCTTGTTCACGACCGCCGCGGGCGTCTTCGCCGGAGCGACCACGCCCAGCCACGGCATGGCTTCGTAGCCGGGCAGGCCCGACTCGGCGACGGTGGGCGTGTCGGGCAGCGACTGCGAGCGCTGCGCCGTGGTCACGGCCAAGAGGCGCACCTTGCCGTCCTTGATGAAGGGGCCCGAGGACGCGTACGCGTCGAACATCACCTGCAGCTGGCCGCCGATCATGTCGGTGAGCGCGGGCGCGCTGCCCTTGTAGGGGATGTGCTGCATCTTCACGCCGGCCACGCTGTTGAAGAGCTCGGCCTCCAGGTGCGTGGACGTGCCCGCCCCCACCGAGCCGTAGTTGGCCTTGTTGGGATTGGCCTTGAGCCAGCTCACGAGCTCGCCCACGTTCCTGGCCGGAATGCTCGGATGCACCACCAGCACGTGCACCACCGAGGCCACCTGCGAGACCGGCGCGAAGTCTTTCACCGGGTCGTAGTTGACCTTGCTGTACAGGCTGGCCGCGATGCCCAGCGACGAAGCCGCGAGCAGCAGCGTGTGGCCGTCGGGCGCGGCCTTGGCGACGTACTCCGACGCGATCATGGTGCCGGCGCCGGGCTTGTTCTCCACCAGCACGGGCTGGCCCAGGCGCTTGTGCAGCCGCTCGGCGAGCAGGCGCGACATGATGTCGGCCGCGCCGCCGGGCGAGAACGGCACGACGAGCGTGACGGGCTTGGTCGGGTAGGTCTGCGCCACGGCGGTGCTGGCCGCCAAAGCGGCGGCGGCCAGGGCCACGCAGGCCAGTGCTTTCTTGAACATGGGATGTCTCCTGTCTCTGTCGATGGTTGTGGTTGTGTCTACGAAGCCAGGACCAGCGCGTCGAGCGCGCGCACGCCCTGGCCCTTTTCCTTCACGAGCAGCGGGTTGACCTCGACCTCGTCTGCCTGTTCCTGCAGCGCCAGCACGGCGCGTGAAAATCCGGCGATGGCGCGGCACGCAGCCTCGACGTCGCCCAGCGGCCGGCCGCGGTAGCCGGTGAGCAGCGGAAAGGCCTTGAGCTCGCCCAGCATGTCGCGCGCCATGGCTTCGTCGACCGGCAGCACGCGATGGCTCACGTCCTTGTACAGCTCGGTGAGCACGCCGCCCAGGCCCACGGTGAGCGTCATGCCGAACACCGGGTCGCGCGTGGCGCCGAGGATGAGTTCGGCCTGCCCTGCTTCCATCTTCTGCAGCAGCGCGCCTTCGATCTGCGCCGTGGGCGCGTAGGCGCGCGCCGAGGCCATCACTTCGTCGAAGGCCTTGCGCACCTCTTGCGCGTTGCCCAGGCGCAGGCGCACGCCGCCGGCCTCGGTCTTGTGTGCGATGTCGGCACTGAGCACCTTCAGAACGACCGGAAAGCCCAGCCGCCCGGCCACGGCCGCGGCTTCGTCGGCGCTGCGCGCCACGGCCTCGTCGACCGGCTGCACGCCGAACTCGGCGAGGTAGCGCTTGGTGGTGTGCTCGTCGGCGCGGCCCGCCAGCGCGGCGCGCGCGGGCGCGGGCTGGCTGCGCACCTGCAGCCAGGGGTTGTGCTTGCGGCGCTCCTGCCACAGCAGGAAGGGCGACAGCGCCGACACGGCCACGCCGATGTCCTCGAACACCGGCACGCCGCCCGTGCGCAACTGATCGCGCGTCTTCGCTGCGCCGGTGTCGATCGCGACGATCAGGCGCGGATGCTTCTCGGCCACGGCGCACAGGTCGTCGGCCATGCGGTCGAGCATGTAGCCCGGCGCGTAGACCACGATGGCGTCGATGGCGTCGGACACCGCCAGCGCCTCCATCGCCGTGCGCACGAAGCCGGGGTCGTTCACCACGTTGCCCGTCACGTCGACCGGGTTGGAGACCATGCCGTAGTCGGGAATGCCGGCGCGCAGCTGGTCCTGCAGCGGCTGCGGCAGCGTGGGCACGTCGAGCCCCTGCCCGATGAACTTGTCCGCCAGGATCGCGCCCAGCGCGCCCGAGATGGTGATGATCGCCACGCGCTTGCCGGCGCTTCGGTGCCGGTAGCCCGCCAGGTGCGCGAGCTGCGCCATCTGCGCGAAGTCGTGGCTCTGGATGATGTTGAGCTGGCGAAACGCCGCCTGGTAGATCTGCTGGTCGCCCGCCAGCGCCGAGGTGTGCGAGCGCACGGCCTCGGAGCCCTTCTCGGTTTCGCCGGCCTTGTAGAGGATGAGCAGCTTGTCGCGCCGCACGAACTCGGCCGCGGCCTCCATGAAGCGCGGGCCGTCGCGCAGCTCCTCGATGTAGCCGATGCCCACTTCGGTCGCGTCGTCCTGCGCCAGGTACTCGAGGTACTGCGCGAAGTCCACGCAGGCTTCGTTGCCGGTGTTGATGAAGTGGCTGAAGTCCACGCCCAGCCGGCGCGCAATGGCGTACACCGCGGCGCAGACGTTGCCGCTTTGCGTGAGCAGGCTCACGCGGCCCGGGCCCTGCTGCATCGGCGCGGTGTTGAACACCGAGGCGAAGTTGGTGTGGGCCTGCGTGTTGAGGTTGGCAAAGCCCATGGCGTTCGGGCCCGCGACCACCATGTCGGTGGTGGCCACGAAGGCCTCCAGCTCGGCCTGCAGCGCGGCGCCCGCGTCACCGGCTTCAGCGAAGCCCGCGGCATACACGATGACCGCGCGCACGCCGCGCGCCTGGCAGCGCCGGAGCATCGGCGTCACCTCGGCCGCGGCCAGTGCCAACACCACCAGATCAGGCGCGGCGGGCAGCGCTTCGAGGTCGGGCCAGCAGCGCAGGCCGAAGACTTCTTCGTACTTCGGATTGATCGGGTAGATCGCGCCCCGGTAGCCGAATGTCGTGAGGTGCGCGAGCGGCATGCCGCCGATGCGCGCGGCATTGCCGCTGGCGCCGACCACGGCGATCGATGCCGGGTTCAGCAGGGGTTCGAGGCGGTGCAAGGTCATCTTGATTCAGGCGGAGGCGGGGTTCTTCTGGATGGCCGAAGCCAGGCCGCGGTCGCGGGCCGTGAGAAAGCCCTCGCTCAGGTGCGAGAGCTGGTGCGTGTCGAAGTGCGCGGCCAGCGCGGTGCGCAGGCCCTGCGCGTCGAGCGTGCGGTTGATCGAGCGCTTGATCAGCCGCAGCCCGAACGGCGGCGCCTTGGCGATCTGCTGCGCGAGCGCCAGTGCGGCGTCGGCCAGTTCGACATCGGGCACGACGCGGTTCACCATGCCGATCGCATGCGCCTCCTGCGCCGACAGCTTGCCGCCGGTGTAGAGCATTTCCTTGGCCTTGCGCGCGCCCATCACCCAGGGGTGGATCAGCACCTCGGTGGCCGCCGCGCCCAGCGTGTGGCCCACGGGGTCGCTGAAGAAGGCCGACTCGCCCGCGACCACCAGGTCGCACATGTTGGCGATCATGAAGCCGCCCGCCACGCAGGCGCCCTGCACCTGCGCGATGGTGGGCTTGGGAAAGTCCCAGATGCGCATCGAGTAGTCGAAGTAGCGCAGCTCTTCGTAGGCCCAGCGCTCTTCCACGGTGAAGTTCGCACGCTCGGCCTGCGCCTGCTTGAGGTCGTGGCCGGCCGAGAAGTGCGCGCCCTTGCCGCCAAGCACCACGGCGTTCACCGTGTCGTCGCGCGCGGCGTCGTCGAAGGCGGCCATGAGCTCGTCCAGCATCTGCTGGCTCTGGGCGTTGCGCTGGGCATCGCGGGCCAGCAGGATGCGGCGCACGGCGCCGTGGTGTTCGATTTCGAGGGTGTCGTACGCCATCGTGTGTCTCCGGGTCTGTGTCTGGGGCGGGGGCAGTTTAGACTTCGAAATTCCTGCATCCCAAACACTAGTTCCAATTTTTCCCACTATATGGACGAACCCAGAGAGACCGCCGGCGCCCAGAGCCTGCGGCGCGCCCTGCAGCTGCTGCGCCTGCTGGCGGAGCACCACGAGGAAGGCATCAAGCTCACCGAAGTGATCGCCGCTTCCGGGCTGGAGCGCTCCACCGTGCACCGCCTGCTCTCGTGCCTGGCCGAGGAACAGTTCGCCGAGCGCGACCCCGACGGCAAGGCCTACCGCCTGGGCATCGATGCCATGCAGCTGGGCTTTGCCTCGATGCGCCGCGTGCCGCTGGTGGACTCGTGCCGCGCGCTCATGCAAAAGCTCGCGCGCATGTCGGGCGACACCGTGTTCCTCGTGATCCGCCAGGGCGACTACTGCGTGTGCCTGCACCGCGAAGAGGGGCACTTTCCGGTGAAGGTGTTCACCACCGACGTCGGCGGGCGCCGCCTGCTCGGCCTGGGCGCGGGCGGGCTGGCGCTGATGGCCGCGCTCACCGATGCCGAGATCGACCGCATCCTCGAGCGCCACACCGCCGAGTACGCGCAGGCCGGCTTCACCCGCGAGCGCATGAAGCAGGCCGTGAAGCGCACGCGCGCGGCGGGCCATGCGGACATCGTGGACACGCTCACCGAAGGGGTGTCGGGCGTGGGGCGCACCTTCGCGGCGTCCGCCACCACGTTGGCCGCGATCAGCTTCGGCGCGATCACGCCGCGGCTGCCGCCGGCGCGCAAGAAGGAGATGGCGCAGTTGTTGAAGGCGCAGTTGCCGCGCAGCGAAGCGGCGAAGTAAACGGCGCGGGGGCCGAGTGCTCCTTCAGAGTTCGCCGTTTTCCTCGTGCCCCAGCTCGATCGCCGCCAGCCGCTTGCGCCCGGCCGAGCCGGCGGCTTCGATCACCATCGTGGCGATCAGGTCGCACACGCCCATCACGGCCGCGTGGTTGTCGAGCAGCCCCGGGCCGCGGCAGTCGCATTGCAGCGACCAGGTGGCGCCCGCAAAGTCGGGCGAGGCGCGGTCGCTGATGTAGACGATCTTCGCGCCGACGCGCTGCGCGCCCGCGAGCAGCGTGTCGAGCTGGCGGGTCTGGCGGCGCGTGCCGAACACGATCACGCAGTCGCGCTCGCCCAGCCCCGCCAGGTGCTCGGCCAGCGTCTCGCCGGGGCCCGGAATGGCGGTGACGCGCGGCACCACCTGGATGATCTGCCAGCGCAGGTACAGCGCGAACGCGTGGCTGCTGCGCGTGCCGAAGATCAGCACCTGCCCCGCGCCGATGATCGCCTTCACGATCTCGGCCATCTGCTTGTCGCTCAGGCGCTCGAAGGTGCTCGCCAGGTTGGCCTGCGACTGCTGGAAGTGCGTGGCCACGAGGTGGCCGCGCTTGGAGGCTTCGGTGGCGTTCTGGAACAGCGGCGAGCCGGTCTGCTTTTCTTCGCGCACCTGGCGCCGCGCCTCTTCGTAGTTCTCGTAGCCGATGCGCCGGATGAAGCGGCTCACCGTGGAGGGCGACACGCCCGCCAGCTCCGCCAGTTCGTTGCCCGCATAGCTGGCCAGCTCGCCGGGAAACTCCAGGACGAAATCGGCAAGCTGGCGTTCGGTCGCGGACAGCTGGTCGAGCTGGCTGCGAACGCGGCGGACGAAGGAATCGGCGGACATGGGTGGGCGGTGGGAAGCGGCGCACGATGATGCCATGCCGCCTGCGCGGCCTCGGGCAAGCGCAGGCATTGGACTAAAGTCCCATGACGCCCCCCACGCCACGCGTTACCTTGGGATCGCCACCTTCGGCGATCCCACCTCCCCCACCCTTCGCACACCGATGAGCGCCACCCCACCCACGACGCCCGCCGACCCCGTCTTTGCCGCGCGCATGGCCGCCTTGCGACGCAACTTTCCGTTCTCGCTGCTTGGCGTGATGCTCACAGCGGGGCTGGTGGTGGCGGCGCTGTGGGGCGCCGTTCCGCACGAGCAGTTGCTGGCCTGGGTCGGCGCCAACGCGGTGCTGACGGCAGCGCGCGCCTGGCAGGTCGCACGCTACCGGCATGCCGAGCACGACCCGGGCGCGCTGCGGCGCTGGCGGCGCGGCGCGATGGTCGGCGCGGTGCTCGGCGGGTTGTTGTGGGGGCTGCCGCTGGCGGGGTGGATGCTGCAGGTGTCGCTGCCGCAGCAGATGTTCATCGTGGTGGCGATGCTCACCATGGGCACGGGCGCGATCTATGCCTACTGCATCGACCTGGGGCTGCTCTACGGTTTCCAGGTGACGTACTTCGCGCCCGCGATCCTCGCGATGGCCACGCTCGACGACGTGCTGCTGCGCGTGATGTCGGCGGCCGGCGTGCTCTACCTGTTCGTCACGCTGGCCTTCGCGCAGCGCATGTACCGCACGCAGGTCGACTCGCTCGAGCTGCGTTTCGAAAACCTCTACCTGCTGCGCCAGCTGCGCCTGGAGAAAGACGCGGCCGAGCGCAGCGACCTCGCCAAGTCGCGCTTCCTTGCCGCGGCCAGCCACGACCTGCGCCAGCCGGTGCATGCGCTGAGCCTGTTCGTGGGCGTGCTGCGCGGGCAGGCGCTGCCGGCGGCGAGCCGGCATGTGGTCGACAGCATCGGCCGCGCCGCCGCGGCGATGGGGCTGCTGTTCGAAGGCCTGCTCAACATCTCGCGGCTCGACGCGGGCGTGGTGCGCGTGAAGGCGCGGCCGTTTGCGCTGGCGGGCCTGCTCGACCAGATCCAGCTGGAGTTCGCGCCGCAGGCGGCGGGCAAGGCGCTGTCGCTGCGCTTGCGCGCGGGCGATGCCGTGGTGCACTCCGACCCCGCGCTGCTCGACCGCGTGCTGCGCAACCTGGTGGAGAACGCGATCCGCTACACGGCGCGCGGCGGCGTGCTCATCGGCTGCCGCCGCGCGGGTGCCGACGCGCTGCGCATCGAGGTGTGGGACACCGGCCCCGGCATTCCGCCCACCGAGCAGGAGCAGGTGTTCTGGGAGTTCCACCAGCTCGGCAACCCCGAGCGCGACCGCACCAAGGGGCTGGGCCTGGGCCTGGCGATCGTGCGGCGCACGGCCGCGCTGCTGGGCCATCCGCTGGCGCTGCGCTCGCGCGTCGGCCGGGGCACGGTGTTCTCGGTGACGGTGCCGCTGGCGCGCCAGGCACTGCCCGCGCCCGAGGCACCGCCCGCGCCGCTGCCGGCCGACACCGGCCGCCTCGTGCTCGTGGCCGAGGACGACGGCGAAAGCCGCTTGGGCCTGCAGCTGCTGCTCGAAAGCTGGGGCCTGCGCGTGATCGCGGCCGAAGGCGGCGACGAGCTGCTGGCGCTGGCCGCGCGCCAGCCCGGCAAGCCGGCGCTCATCGTCAGCGACTACCGCCTGCGCGCGGGCGAGACCGGCATCGACGTGGTCGATCGCCTGCACGAGGAATACAACGACGACACCATTCCCGCGCTGATCGTGAGCGGCGACACCGATCCGCGCCGCCTGAGCGACGTGGCCGCGCGCGGCTGGCAGATGCTGCACAAGCCGGTGGACCCGGCGCAGCTGCAGGCGACGGTGTCGCAGCTGATCGCGCCCTAGAAGCCGCGCGCGGCCAAGCGATTCCCCTGCATCGGCTGCTGCTGCGTCGAGCAATGCACGGCGCCGCCGCCCAGCGAGATCGCGTCGATGGGCAGCAACTCGACGCGGCGGTCGGGGAACGCACGCGCGAACACCTCGCGCGCCTGTGCATCGCGCGGCACGCCGAAGGCGGTCGAGATCACCGCGCCGTTGACGAGGATGTAGTTCGAATAGAGGTCGCAGAAGCGCGCGCTGCCGTAGTTGTGCACGTCGCGCGGCACGGGCAGATCGAGGATCTCGAAGCGACGGCCGCACGCATCGGTCGCCAGTTCGAGCGCGCGGCGGTTCTCCTGCATCGCGCGAAAGTAGTCGCCCTGGTCGGGGTCGGCCGCATTGAAAAGAATGCGGGCCGGCGCCATGAACGACGCGATGCCGTCGATGTGGCCGTCGGTCTCTACCTCGGCCGCGTGGCCCGGCAGCCAGACGATCTTGTGCACGCCCAGCATGCGCCGCAGCTCGGCCTCGATCTCCGTTTTGCGCAGGCCAGGGTTTCGGTTCGGGTGCAGCAGGCAGCTCTCGGTGGTGAGCAGCGTGCCCTGCCCGTCCACGTAGAAGGCGCCGCCTTCGAGCACCATGTCCGAACGCACCAGCGGCACGCCGGCCAGCGCGGCGATGTCCGCGGCGGCGCGCTGGCAGCCGTCGTGCGGGTGGTACTTCTCGCCCCACGCGTTGAAGCGGAAGCCCACCGCGGTCTGGCTGACCTGGTGCTCATCGACGAGGAAGATCGGGCCGCAGTCGCGCAGCCAGTTGTCTTCGGCCGCGATGGGCACCACGCGCACCTGCGGGCCGCAGACCGCGCGGGCCGCGTCGGCCAGCGGCGCGTGCGCGGCCACGATGCAGCGCTGGTAGCGCGCGATGGTGCGCGCCAGCAGGCCGAACGCGCGGCAGACCGCGTCGTAGTGCGCGCCCCACAGGGCTTCGCGGTGGTCGAGCACCGGCCAGCCCAGCCAGGTGGCGGCCATCGGCTCCCATTCGGCGGGCATGCGCAGGCCGGCGCGGCGAGCGTCGAAATCGTTGGAAATCAAAGGGTCCTTCAGAAGAAATTGCAGGGACGCCCACTCTGACTTGAATTTCTTCGATGAAAAAGCGACATTTCTTGGCTGAATTCATCGACCCCATTCATATGTCCAACACCCGGCTGCCCTCTTTCAAGTTCCTCATCGGCTTCGAGGCGGCGGCGCGCCTGGGCAATTACTCGCGCGCAGCGGAAGAGCTGTTCGTCTCGCAGTCCGCCGTGAGCCACCAGATCTCGCAGCTGGAGCAGCAGGTCGGCCAGCCGCTGTTCCGGCGCAAGGGGCGCGGCGTGGAGCTGACGGTGGCAGGCAGCCTGCTGCTGGACAGCGTGGGCAAGTCGCTCGAGCACATCCGCAACGGGCTGGCCCGCATCGAGACCTACATGGACGACCGGCTCGTCACGCTGGTGTGCCCCGCGCCCGTGGCCAGCGGCTGGCTGCAGCCGCGGGTGGACCGGCTGCTGCAGGCGCATCCGGACCTGTGCCCGATCATCTCGGTCGACGAGAGCGCGCGCTTCATCGACGAGCTCGACGTGGACATCGCCATCACCCGCGCGCCGCTGCGGCAAGAGGGCGTGTTCGAGGTGCCGCTGCTCACCGACGAACTCGTGGCCGTCGGCCCGCCCACGCAGAAAGAGGAAGACAACCTCGGCCTGCTGTGCCTCGAAGAAGACCTCACGAGCGACCGCATCGGCCCCTTCATCCGCGCGCATTTCGGCGGCCTGCGCAAGGCCGCGATCTACGACGACCCGCGCCTGGTGCTCGACGCGGCCTTGCGCGGCCGGGGCATCGCGCTGGTGTCGCGCCTGCTGGCCGACGACGCCTTGCGCAGCGGGCAATTGCGGCGGTTGCCGGACAGCCCGAGCCTGCCGCTGGGCACCCTCTGGATCGCGTGCGCCGAGGGCCCCTCACGCCTGCCGCTGGTGCGGGAGGTGTTCGACAGCCTGCGGCTGTTTGCGCAGGAAGATGCTTGCGATATGAGCCAGATCGATCAATCCCTTTAAAAGACATCAATTGTGTAGATAGATAGGCGTCGACAGAATCCGGGGCTTCCTAGAACTTAGCAATAACCCTGATTCCAATGACAACGCGACGCACTCTCCTGGGCCTGGGCGGCCTCGGCCTTTTCGGTGGACTCGTGACCGCCTGTGGCGGCGGCGGTGGTGGGAGCGGCAGCGGCATGCTGCCGCCCTTCCCCGTGCCCATGCCGACCCCTTCGCCGGCACCGGCCCCGGCACCTGCGTCCGGCTGGCGCATGCCCGACGAAGGCGACGCCCACCGCGCCGTGTGGATGGCCTTCGCGGCGCGCGAGTCCATCTGGACCGCCGAGATGCGCCAGCCGGTGTTCCAAGCGCTGGCGCGCATCGCCAATGCCATCAGCGTCTACGAACCGGTCAAGATGCTGGTGAACCCCGCGGATATTTCCACGGCCCGCCAACTGTGCGGCTCCAACGTGCACCTGATCGAACACGCCATCGACGACCTCTGGATGCGCGACACCGGCTGCGTCTTCGTGCGCAACGCCCGTGGCGAGCGCGCCGCCGTGAACTTCAACTTCAACGGCTGGGGCAACCAGCAGGCCCATGCGCGCGACGCCACGGTGGCCGCGCGCATGGCCGAACTCACGGGCGTGCCGCTGCTGCGCAGCAGCCTCGTGATGGAAGGCGGCGGCATCGAGGTCGATGGGCAGGGCACGGCGATCATCACGGAGAGCTGCGTACTCAACAAGAACCGCAACCCGGGCGTCAGCAAGGCCGACGCGGAGGCCGAGCTCAAGCGCATGCTGGGGCTGGACAAGATCATCTGGCTGCCAGGCATCGCGGGCCGCGACATCACCGACGGCCACACCGACTTCTACGCGCGCTTTCTCAAGCCCGGCGTGGTCGTGGCGGCACTGGACACCGACCCGAAATCGTACGACCACGCCGTGACACACCGCCACCTGGAACTGCTGACCGGCGCCACCGACGCGCGCGGGCGCCCCCTGCAGATCGTCACGCTGAAGACGCCGAGCCAGGTGCGCCCCACCTTTGCGCGCAAGGAGTTCGCGGCCGGCTACGTCAACTTCTTCCTCACCGACAAGGCGGTGTTCCTGCCCGAGTTCGGCGACGCCGTGGCCGACAGCGCGGCCCGCGCGGCGCTGGCCGCGCACCTGCCCAGCCACCAGATCGTGCAGCTGGACATCGACGCCATCGCCGCGGGCGGCGGCGGCATCCACTGCACGACGCAACAGGAACCGGCGTGATGCCGCGCCCGCTCCCCTGATTCCGGAGACCGACATGCACCTTCCCCTGACCCGCCGCCGCCTGCTGCACGGCATGGGCCTCGCGCCCCTGGCTTCGTTGGGCCTGGTCGCCACGGCCACCGCCGCGGCGCCCGACACCTGGCACATGCCCGACGAGGGCGACGCGCACCGCGCCACCTGGATGTCCTTCGGCCCCAGCGAACGCGTCTGGGGGCGGCGCCTGCTGAAGCCGGCGCGCGAGCACCTGGCACAGATCGCCCGCACCATCGCCGCCTTCGAGCTCGTGCACCTGCTGGTGCGCGAGCAGGAGCACGACCTGGCTGCGCGGCTGTGCGGCAACCGCGTGACGCTCGAGGTGCAGCCGGTGGACGACCTGTGGATGCGCGACACCGGCCCCGTGTTCGTGCGCAACGGCGCGGGCGAATGGGCCGGCATCGATTTCAACTTCAACGGCTGGGGCAACAAGCAGTCGCATGCGCGCGATGCCGAGGTGGCCGAGTACGTGACCGACGCCGCCGAGGTGCAGCGCCTGCGCACGCGGCTCGTGCTCGAAGGCGGCGGCATCGAGGTCGACGGTGCGGGCACGGCGATCATCACCGAGAGCTGCGTGCTCAACGCCAACCGCAACCCCGGCCTGCGCAAGGAGGCCTGCGAAGCCGAGCTGAAGCGCCTGCTGGGCCTGCGCAAGATCATCTGGCTGCCGGGCATCGCGGGCCGCGACATCACCGATGGCCACACCGATTTCTATGCGCGCTTTGCCGCACCGGGCGTGGTGGTCGCGGGCCTGGACGACGACCCCGACTCCTACGACCACGCCGTGACCCGGCGCCACCTCGAGATCCTGCGCCAGGCCACCGATGCACGCGGGCAGCGCCTGCGCGTGGAAGTGCTGCGCGGCCCGGAGACGGTGCGCAGCACCTTCGAGTCGGACGAATTCGCGGCGGGTTACATCAACTTCTATGTCTGCAACGGCGCCGTCATTGCGCCGCAGTTCGGCGATGCACGCGCCGACGGCAACGCCCGTGCGCTGCTGCGCGAGCTGTTCCCCAAACGCGAGATCGTCCAGCTCGACATCGACGCCATTGCCGCGGGCGGCGGCGGCATCCACTGCACGACGCAGCAGCAGCCGCGCTGATGCGTTGGCCTTAGCGCGGGCGACCGAGCATCCCCGCGCGCCGCGCCGCGATCACGGCTTGCGTGCGGCTGGTCACGCCGAGCGCGCCGAAGATCGCCGAGATGTGCGCCTTGATCGTCTTCTCGCTGGTGGCCAGGCGCAGCGCGATCTCGGCGTTGCGCAGCCCTTCGCACAACAGCTGCAGCACCTCGGCCTGCCGCGCCGTGAGCGTGCTCAGCACGTCGGTGGGCGTCGACAGCACGGGCAGCGACGCACCGCCCGCCGGCGAGGCCTGCACCACGTTCTGCTCGCCCGCCATGACGCGGCGCAGCGCGTCCATGAGCTGCTGGCTGTCGGCCGACTTGTGCACGAAGCCCTGCGCGCCGGCGTCGAGCGCGGTGTCGATGTCCTGCGGGTCTTCGGAGGCCGACAGCACCAGGATGCGCAAGCCGCCGCGCCGCCGGTGCAGCTCGGCCAGCAACGCCGCGCCGCCGAGGTCGGGCAGGTAATAGTCGGTCATCACCGCGTCGAGCTGGGGCAAGGTGGCGAGCGCCTCGAGCGCTTCGGCGCCGTTGCGGGCCGTGGCGACGGTCATCGTCGGCTCGGCTTCGCGCAGCGCGAGGAACAGGCCTTCGCGAAACATCGCGTGGTCGTCGATCAACAGGATGGTGGCGGGCATCCTTCGATTCTGGCCGCAACCCACATCGAACCCCACGGTTCCCCGTGGGTGCCGGAGGAAACCCGCCGGGTATCGCCCTCAGCGGTCCGCGGGCGGACGGCGCGCCGCCGCCGTGCGCGAGCCCGGCCGGGGCGGCATGCGCGATGCCGCACGACGGTGACGCAGCACGCGCGACCCTCGGCGCCCTTGCAGTGCCGACGGCGGTGTCTGCCGGTGGGCCTCGAAGCGCGCTTCCTTCTGCTTCAGGTAGTGCATGAGCACGTGCGACACCATGTTCAGCCCGAGGGTGCCGAACGCCGCCGGAAAGATGTACAGCGCGATCGACAGCTCCGACGAAAAGACGAGGTCGTCCGCCAGCGAAGGCGTGGCCTGCGCCAGCCGCGCCAGCGCGCGCAGCAGGAAGATGTCCGCGCCCGCCAGCGCGATCAGCAGCAGGCCGAAGGCCAGCACGGTGGTCTTGGAGAACTCGCGCCGCACGAACAGCGTGACGAAGATCGCGGCAGGCAGCACCAGCGAGCACAACACCAGCCCCCAGAAGCGGACCTCGGTGAATATCGTCGCGTCTGAAAGCAGGTGCATGGGCAGAGCGTTGAAGGACGGGCGCAGGGTCGGCCGCTCCGAAGGCGCATTGGGCCATGGGCCGCGCGTTGCAATTTGTCCGCTGGGTGAAGCATCGGTAAAGCCCCCGAGGTGCGTCCACGGCAGGGGAAACCCGTGGGGCCCGACCCCGGGGACGCTGGCCACAATGCCGGTGCGCGCATCGGCGCTTCGGCGCCCCCCAACATCCAACGACAAGAAGGACCAGATGCCATGGCGGAATTCGACTACGTGATCGTGGGCGGCGGCTCGGGCGGCGCCACGCTGGCCTCGCGCCTGAGCGAGGACCCGTCGGTGACGGTCTGCCTCATCGAGGCCGGCGGCGACGGACGCGGCATCCTCGTGCGGGCGCCGGCCGCCGTGGTGGCGATGCTGCCGGGCCGCCCGCGCATCAACAACTACGCCTACCAGACCGTGCCGCAGCCCGGCCTGAACGGGCGGCGCGGCTACCAGCCGCGCGGGCGCTGCCTGGGCGGCTCCAGCGCGATCAACGCCATGCTCTACGTGCGCGGCCACCGCGAGGACTACGACGACTGGGCGCGCGCGGGCTGCGCCGGCTGGAGCTTCGACGAGGTGCTGCCGCACTTCCTGCGCGCCGAAGGCAACCAGCGCGGCGCCAGCGCGCTGCATGGCGCCGACGGCCCGCTGCAGGTGTCGGAGCAGCAAAGCCCGCGCGCCATCACCGAGGCCTTCGTGCGCGCTGCCACCGAATGCGGCATTGCGCGCAACGACGACTTCAACGGCCCCGAGCAGGAAGGCGCGGGGCTCTACCAGGTGACGCAATTCCACGGCGGTGCGAAGAACGGCGAGCGCTGCTCGGCCGCCGCGGCCTACCTGCACCCGGTGATGGACCAGCGCACCAACCTCTCGGTGATGACCGGCACGCAGGCCCTGCGCGTGGTGCTCGAAGACCGGCGCGCGGTGGGCGTCGAGGTGCGGCGCGGCGGCAACGTCGAAACCATTCGCGCGCGCCGCGAGGTGGCGCTGTGCGGCGGCGCCTTCAACTCGCCGCAGCTGCTGATGCTCTCGGGCATCGGTGACCCCGACGAACTCGCGCGTCACGGCATCGCCGTGCGGCATGCGCTGCGCGGCGTGGGGCAGAACCTGCAGGACCACTGCGACTTCATCATCGCCTACAAGTCCAAGCAGACCGACATGTTCGGCATCGGCCCGGTCGGCGGGCTGCACTTGCTGAAGGCCATCGGCCAGTGGCGCCGCGACGGCACGGGCCTGGTCGCCACGCCCTTTGCAGAAGGCGGCGCCTTCATCAA
Organism: Variovorax sp. GW821-FHT09D04; assembly: GCF_059416405.1. Classification (NCBI taxonomy): domain Bacteria; kingdom Pseudomonadati; phylum Pseudomonadota; class Betaproteobacteria; order Burkholderiales; family Comamonadaceae; genus Variovorax; species Variovorax sp. GW821-FHT09D04. The sequence continues at coordinate 58,340 of NZ_JBWKPA010000003.1, read as the reverse complement.
GTCGTCGCCCGAGCTGCGCCGGCCCGACCTGCAGCTGCACTTCGTGATCGCGATCACCGACGACCATGCGCGCAAGCTGCACGCGGGCTTCGGCTTCTCGTGCCATGTGTGCGTGCTGCGCCCCAAGGGCCGGGGCGATGTGCGCCTGAACGACGCCAGCCCCGACTCGGCGCCGCGCATCGACCCGCGCTTCCTGGCCGACCCGGAAGACATGGCGCTGCTGCTGCAGGGCGTGAAGAAGACGCGCGAGATCATGCGCGCGCCCGCGCTCGAAAAATACCGCCACCGCGAGGTCTACACCGCCGACGCCCACACCGATGCGCAACTCGAAGCGCACATCCGCGCGCGCGCCGACACCATCTACCACCCGGTGGGCACCTGCAAGATGGGCGTGGATGCGATGGCGGTGGTCGACCCGCAGCTGCGCGTGCACGGCATCGCGGGCCTGCGCGTGGTCGATGCCTCGGTGATGCCGACGCTGATCGGCGGCAACACCAACGCGCCGACGATCATGATCGCGGAGCGCGCGGCCGGCTGGATGCGCGGGCCGGCCTCCTTCGCGGAATCCGCTACGGCAGTGCCGTCGATGAGCCTCGCACCATGAGTTCGCCGGGCAGCAAGAGCTGACGCGGCGCCGCGTCGAGCCCGCGCAGGCGCTCGATGAGGCAGGTGGCGGCGGCGCGGCCGATCTCGTCGGTCGGCTGCGCCACGGTGCTCAGGCCCGGCCCGATGAGCGAGGCCCATTCGGGATCGTCGAAGCCCACGAAGCCCAGGTCGGCGCCGAAGCGCCAGTCCAGCCGCGCCATGGCCTGCGCTACGCGCAGCGTGACCACGGCATTGCCCGCGACCACCGCCGCGCGCCGGCCCCGTTTGGCCCGCTGGCGCAGCGCGCGCAAGGCCTCGTCGAGCGCGTCGTTCTCGCCCTCGACCGATTCGAAGACCTCGCCCGCCACGCGCGGCTCGTGCGCGGCCACGCAGGCCCCGAAGGCGGCCGTGCGCTCGCGCCGCGAGCTCACGCCCTTCTGCGGCTCGGTGACGTACAGCAGCTCGCGGTAGCCGCCCTCGACCAGGTGGCCGCAGGTGTCGCGCATGGCGGCGTGGTTGTCGAGCGAGACGAAGTCGGTGTGCATGCCCGTGTGACGGCGGTCGACCAGCACGGCGGGCTTGCCGTGCAGCGTGACCGCATCGACCACGTTGCTGCCGCGCCCCAGCGTGTTGAGGATGAAGCCGTCGACCTGGTAGCCCGCGAGCGCATTGATGGCCTCGCGCTCGCGTTCGCTCTCGTTGCCCAGGTTGAACAGCATCACGAGGTAGCCGGCGTCCTGGCAGGCCTTCTCGGCGCCGCGCAGCACGGCCACCGAGTACGGGTTGGTGATGTCGGCCACGATCAGGCCGATGAGCCGCGAGCGGCCGTGGCTCAGCGCCTGCGCCATCGGGCTGGGCGAGTACGCCAGCTTGGCGATGGCGGCCTCGACGCGCGCGGCGATGTCGGGACTCAGCAGGCGCTCGCGGTGGTTCAAAAAGCGCGAGACGGTGGCCTTGGAGACGCCCGCGGCTTCGGCGACGTCGGCGATGGTGGCGCGGCCTGTGGGCTTCATGTCAGGCGGCGGCGGTGTCGTAGGGTGCCGTGGGCTTCTGGCCGGCCAGCACCTGCAGCAGATTGGTCGTGGCCAGCTCGGCCATCGCGTGGCGCGTCTCGTGCGTGGCCGAACCGATGTGCGGCAGCGGCGTGACGCGCGAGTGCGTGCGCAGCGGCGAGTCGGCCGGCAGCGGCTCTTTCGCGAACACGTCGAGGCCGGCGGCGCGCAAGGTGCCGTGGTCGAGCGCGTCGAGCAGCGCGGCTTCGTTCACGGTGGCACCACGGCCGCCGTTGATGAACGACGCGCCCGGCTTCATGCGCGCGAAGAAGGCGGCGTCGATCATGCCGCGCGTGGCGTCGGTCAGCGGCAGCATCGCGAGCACGATGTCGGCGCGCGCGAGCAGGTCGTCCAGCGGCGTGTGCGTGGCGCGGCCTTGCAGCTCGGGCGCCTGCGCGGCCAGGTCGACCGGGCGGCGCGCGTGGTAGAGCACCGGCATGCCGAAGCCCAGCGCGGCGCGGCGCGCCACGGCCTGGCCGATGCGGCCGAAACCGAGGATGCCCAGCGTCTTGCCGTGCACGTCGGTGCCGAAGAATTCTTCGCCGATGTTCTTCGTCCAGCGGCCTTCGCGCACCATCGTCGACAGCTCGACCACGCGCCGCTGCGTGGCCATGAGGATCGCGAACACCGTGTCGGCCACCGTCTCGGTGAGCACGTCGGGCGTGTGGCACAGCACGATGCCGCGCTTGTGCAGTTCGGCCAGCGGGTAGTTGTCGACGCCGACCGACACGCTCGAAATCACTTCGAGCTGCGGCGCCGCATCCAGCAGCGCAGCGTCGACGTTGTAGCTCGAACCGATCAGCCCGTGTGCAGTGGCAAGCGCGGCGGCAAAGGCCTCGGGCGCCTTGCGCGGATCGGCCACGGTGACGTGGTGCGCGGCCTGCAGGCGCGCGAGCTGGTCGTCGGGCAGCGCCCGGAACACCAGCACATTCTTCTTGGTCATCACAGTCCCGCTTCTTCGAGTTGCGCCCGCGTCGGCAGGCCTTCGGTGTCGCCGAGCACCTGCACGGCGCGCGCGCCGATCCAGGCGCCGCGGCGCACCGCGTCGGGCACGCTGCGGCCTTCGAGCAGCGCGCTCACCACGCCGGCCGCAAAGCCGTCGCCCGCGCCCACGGTGTCGATCACTTCCTTCACCGGGAAGCCATCGACATGGCCGGTGCCGGCCAGGTCGCTGTCGTAGTAGGCGCCGGCCGCGCCGAGCTTGACGACGACCAGCTTCGCGCCGCGTTCGCGGTAGAACTTCGCCACGTCTTCGGGCTTGTCATGGCCGGTGAGCAGCAGGCCCTCTTCGATGCCGGGCAGCACCCAGTCGGCGCGCGAGGCGAGTTCGTTCACCCAGTGGCGCATCGTCTCGGTGGACGACCACAGCGTGGGGCGCAGGTTGGTGTCGAACGAGATGGTGCGGCCGGCCGCGCGCATCACGTCCATCGACTTGAGCGCGGCCTGCAGGCTGGTCTCGGAGATCGCGGCGAACACGCCGGTGGCGTGCAGGTGGCGCGCCGAGCGCAGCCAGGCTTCGTCGACATCGGCCGGGCCCATGTGGCTGGCGGCCGAGCCCTTGCGGTGGTATTCGATCGGCGGGTCGCTGCCGTCGGTGACGCGGCCCTTGAACTGGAAGCCGGTGCGCTGCGTCGCGTCGGTGATCACGTGCGAGCAGTCGATGCCTTCGGCGCGCATGGCGGCCAGCAGCGCGCGGCCCATGGAGTCGGTGCCCAGGCGGCTGGCCCAGCCGACCTTCAGGCCCAGGCGCGACAGGCCGATGGCCACGTTGGTCTCGGCGCCGGCGGTGCGCTTGTGGAAGGACTGGGCGTCTTCCAGCGGGCCGGGCCGGTCGGCCACGAGCAGCAGCATGGCTTCGCCGAACAGCGCGACGTCGAAGGCGGTGGGTTGCGTCATGTGTGTGTTCCTACGCCCGTGCGGCGCGGATGAAGTCGATCTGCGTGCGGGTGACGGCCAGCAGGTCGTCGCCCACCAGAGGGTATTCGATGGCGTGGGGCACGTCGGCCGGCAGTGCGCGCAGCACCGCGCGCCACGGCGCGACCGAGTCGCCCAGCGGCACCGCCACCCACTTGTGCGGCAGGCGCTGCGCGCCCTTGCAATGCACGTAGCGCACGCGGTGGCCGAGCGCCTGCGCGGCCTGCAGCGGGCACTCGCCGAGCCAGTGCCAGTTGCCCATGTCGAAGGTCATGCCCAGCGGCACGCCAGCGCGGTCGGCCACGTCGAAGAAGGTCTGCAGCGCGGCCAGCGTGCCGGCGCGCACGGTCTGGTCGTTCTCGATGAGCAGCTCGACGCGGGTTTCGGCCAGCGCCACCTTCAGGCCCCAGAGCGAGCCGTGCGACGAAGCCTGGAAATCGCCGATGGCCATCTTGAGCCGCTTCGCGCCCACGCGCGTGGCGGCGGCGATGCCGCGTTGCAGCGCAGCGCTGTCGAGCCAGCCGCCTTCGGCCCACAGGCCCTCGGGGCTGGAGTACACGGAAGCCAGGCCGTTGAGCGCAGGCAGTTCGGCCTCGGCGTCGCGCAGCATCTCGCCACGCACTTCCACCGAATCGGCACCGGCCGCGCGCGAGAGTTGCGAGCACCAGAGCTGGCCGTGCCGCCCCACCTCGGCCGCACCGAAGGACGACAGAGAAATCAGGACTTCGAAGGCCATCAGTGGGCTTGGTGCGAGCTGAGAATTTGCCCGAGGAACTGGCGCGTGCGCTCGTCCTTGGGGTTGCCGAAGAACTCCTGCGGCGGTGCCTGCTCGACGATCTTGCCGTCGGCCATGAAGATCACGCGGTCGGCCACGCTGCGGGCAAAGCCCATCTCGTGCGTCACGCACAGCATGGTCATGCCGTCTTCGGCCAGGCCGATCATGGTGTCGAGCACTTCCTTGACCATCTCGGGGTCGAGCGCGGAGGTGGGCTCGTCGAACAGCATGATCTTGGGCGACATGCACAGCGCGCGCGCAATGGCCACGCGCTGCTGCTGGCCGCCCGAGAGCTGGCTCGGGTACTTCTTCGCCTGCTCGGGAATGCGCACGCGCGTGAGGTACTTCATGGCCACCTCTTCCGCCTGCACCTTGGTCATGCCGCGCGAGCGCATCGGCGCCAGCGTGCAGTTCTCCAGGATGGTGAGGTGCGGGAACAGGTTGAACTGCTGGAACACCATGCCGACTTCGGCACGCACCGCGTCCACGTTCTTGCCGCCGGCCGTGAGGTCGATGCCGTCGACCACGATGCGGCCTTTTTGCACCGTCTCGAGCCGGTTGATGCAGCGGATGAGCGTGGACTTGCCCGAGCCCGAGGGCCCGCAGATCACGATGCGCTCGCCCTGGCGCACCGACAGGTCGATGCCGGTCAACACCTGGAATTCACCGTACCACTTGTTGACCGCTTCCATGCGGATGATCGATTCCGTCGTCATGCCAGGATTCCCTTCAAGCGCTTTCGCTTATTGCATCTTCGGCAGGTCGGCCTGCAGCCACTTTTGATAGAGCTTGTTCAGCTCACCGTTGGCGGTGTTCTTCTGCACGAATTCGTTCACGGCCTTGTGCAGCTCTTCCTGGCCCGGACGCATCGCGATACCCATCGACTGCTGCACCAGCGTGAACTTGTTTTCGAAAGTGTTGGCCGGCACGCGCTTGGCGATCTGCGCCGCGACGGTGACCGAGCAGCCGATCGCATCGACCTGGCCCGAGATCAGCGCCTGCATGGCCGAGGCGTCGTCGTCGAAGCGGCGGATCTCGGTGCCTTCGGGTGCGGCCTTGGTCACGGCCACGTCTTGCGTCGAGGCGCGGGCCACGCCCACGCGCAGGCCCTTCAGGTCGCCTGCCGCCTTGATGGAAGTCTTGGTCGCGCCGTACAGCACGATGGTCGCCGCCGCGTAGGGCTGCGAGAACTGCACCTGCTTGGCGCGCTCGGGCGTCACGGCCAGCGATGCCACCAGCAGGTCGACCTTGTTGGTCAAGAGGAACGGAATGCGGTTCGGGCCGGTGACCGGCACGATGTTGGCCTTGACGCCCCAGTCTTTCGCCAGCAGCTTGGCCACGTCGGCGTCGTAGCCGTCGGGCTGGTTCTTCGCGTCTGTGGTGCCGTAGGGCGGGAAGTCGACCAGCATGCCGATGGTGATCTCGCCCTTCTTCTTGATGTCGGCCATGCTTTGCGCCGAAGCGAAGGGAGCGAACACGGTCAGCGCGGCGCCGAGGCCCAGGGCTGCGATGGCAGCGCGGCGGGTGGTGGTAACGGTCATTGGATGTGTCTCCTGAATAAAGAAAGGAAGCGACGAGAAAGGAAAAGCGAAAAGGGTCAACGTGCGAGCGCCTGGGCGCGCTTGCGCTCCATGCGCGCCGCGAGCAGCGACAGCGGCCAGCAGATCACGAAGTAGATGGCGGCCACCACCGAGAACACGATGAGCGGCTGGAAGGTGGCGTTGTTGACGATCTGACCGGCGCGCGTGACCTCGACGAAACCGATGATGGCCGCGAGCGAGGTGCCCTTGATGATCTGCACCAGATAGCCCACCGTGGGCGCCAGCGCGATCTTGAAGGCCTGCGGCAGCACCACGTCGCGCATGCGTGCCACGTAGTGCAGGTTCAGCGCCTGCGCCGCCTCCCACTGGCCGCGCGGAATGGCCTGGATGCAGCCGCGCCAGATTTCGCCCAGGAAGGCCGCGCTGTTCAGGACCAGCGCCACGCCTGCGGCGACCCACGGGTTGATGTCCAGCCCCAGCACCGGCGCGCCGAAGAACACCAGGAACAGCTGCAGCAGCAGCGGCGTGCCCTGGAAGATCTGGATGAAGGTGGTCGACACGGCGCGCGCCCACGTCGATTCCGACGTGCGCATCAGCGCGATGAGCAGCCCAAGAATGGCGCCGCCCACGAAGGCGATGGCCGACAGCGCCAGCGTCCACTGGGCCGCTTCGAGGATGAAAAGGAATTCGGGGAAACCGAAGGTGCGCATGGTGTGTGCTCCGTCCGTCGTGGTCAGTCAGTTACCGGCGGTCCGGGTAGTTGAGCGTGCGCTTGTAGATCAGCTTGAACATGGCCGAGAAGGCCAGCGCCAGCGCGAGGTAGATGCCGGCCACGACGATGTAGATCTCGAAGCTGCGGAAGGTCTGCGACTGCAGGTTGGCGGCCACCGAGGTCAGGTCGTCGGCCGAGATGACCGACACCACCGCCGAGCTCAGCATCAGCAGAATGAACTGGCTCGTGAGCGCCGGGTAGATCGCCTTCAGCGCGGGCTTGATGATCACGAAGCGGAAGATTTCCCAGGGCTTGAGGTTGAGCGCGCGGCCCGCCTCGATCTGGCCCTTGGGAATCGACTCGATGCCCGCGCGGATGATCTCCGTGGCGTAGGCGCCCAGGTTCACCACCATCGCCACCAGCGCGGCCGTCTGCGGCGACCAGCGCAGGCCGATGGCCGGCAGCGCGAAGAAGAAGAAAAACAGCTGCACGAGGAACGGCGTGTTGCGGATCACCTCGATGTAGGCATTGACGAGGAAGCGCAGCCAGCCCGGCCCCGAGGTCTTGCCCCAGGCACAGAAGATGGCCACCACCAGCCCCAGCAAGGTGGCGGTGAGCGAGAGCTGCACCGTGATCCACGTGCCCTTGAGCAGCAGCGGCCAGGCGGCAAAGACGGCGTCGAATTGGAACTGGTAGTTCATGGCGGAGCGTGCACGGCCAGGCCGTGCGCAGACCCTGAAAGGAATGCTTGCAGCTTAAATGAAACCGGTTTCAGGCCTAGCTAGGGATTCCCCTAGGTGGGCGTTTTGCCCTACCCGCCTGCCTACACTGGCGCGATGCCGAACCCCCACGCGGACCCCACTTCTTCCCCGGCAGGCACCCCGGCCACCGGCCCCGTCGTGCAGCATTTCCGGCAGGCGCTGCTCTGGCCCTTGCGCCTGGTGCCGGCGCCCGGCGCGGCGCCCACGCACCACGGCCCCTGGCACGTGCTGCGCGACTTGGGCGAGGCTTCGCCCTGGCGCGAGGAGGTCGACGAATACACCGGCGAGAGCGGCCGCTTCCACGAGCGCCACTACAACGAGTTCGTGAGCTTCCTGCCGTACGTGCAGCGCTTCCTGTACGGCGAAGGCCGATCGCGCGGCAGCACCGACGCCGCAGGCAGCGACGGCGATTCGCCGATGCGCGTGTTCCGCCGCCGCGACATCGCGGCCGTGCGGCTGGTGGCGCACCCCGGCGAGGCGCCCATCACGCTCGACGTGATTCACTGCGACCTGTACTTCTTCTTCGACATCGACGTGGTGCTGCTCAACCTCGAGGTCGGCACCGACCACCTGAGCCTGGCGCAGGCGCAGGACATCCTCTACCGCTTCGGCCGCGCCTACCCCTCGGGCTGGGAGCCCGACGGCGCCGCCCTGCACTGCATGGCCAGCGTCGAGTGGCTGGACGCCGACGGCCGCGTGCTCGCCGCCTCCGACGCGCAGCAGCGCGACGCCTTCCTGTCGCACGTGGCCCAGCACCGCGCGCCGCGCATCGCGGCGCACTGGGCCTACCTGATGCAGCCGCTGGTGAGCGACCATTCGGACGACCCCGGTGTGCTGCGTTACCGCCAGATCGAGTACTACCGCATGCCGGTGATGGCCTACCTGTCGCTGGACGACCCGCGCCGTCTCACGCGCGACGACTTCGTGCGGCTCGCGCTGGTCACCGGCGCGGGCGGGGCCGACGCCCACCTGCCCTATGCCGAGCACCACCTGGCCGACTTCGAGCACAAGTACTGCTACGACCGCTTCTGGGTGAACACGGGCGCGGCGCCCAACACGCGCTACCTGTGCAACGGCCACGCCCTCATCGTGGTGGGCGACGCGCGCTCCGAGTTCTTCTGCTGCCGCGACCGCGGCGTGCTCGCGCAGTTCAGGCACCAGCACTTCCTGCTGTTCCTCATCGCGCACTTCCAGAAGGCCTCGCTGCTGATGTTCTCGGACCAGCTGGTCGAGGCGCTGAAGAAGCTCGACATCCGCAGCACGCCGAGCGTGAAGCAGTTCAAGCGCGCCATCCGCGCGAGCTTCGAGCGCTTTCTGCGCTTCACGCACCGCTACTGGTTCCACGAGATTTCGGAGCAGGCGCAGGTGCGCGCGCTCTCGCACATGTGCGCCGCGCACCTCGGCCTCGACCCGCTGTACGACGAGGTCAAGGCGCGCATCGCCGACATGAACACCTACCTCGATGCCGACAGCCTGCGCCGGCAGGCCAGCACCGTGGTGCGGCTCACGGTGGTCACGCTGTTCGGTCTCATCGGCACCGTCACCACCGGCTTCCTCGGCATGAACCTGCTGGCCGAAGCCGACGCGCCGCTGTGGCGCAAGGCGATCTGGTTCGGCGTGGTGTTCGTGTTCACCACCTGGCTCACGATCTACACGATGGTGAAGTCGCAGCGGCTGTCGGACTTCATCGATGCGCTGTCGAACGACCGGCTGAGTTTTCGGGGCAAGCTGGCTGCGCTGGCGCGGGTGTGGCGGGCTGGGGCGGACTGAAAGTTTTGTTCGGGGCGACGCTCCCGCCGACGGCGTACCTTGCTCCGCGAATGTCCTCCGGCCTGCGGCCTCCCCCTTGATTTCGCTGCGCAAGGCACCCCATCGACGTGAGCGTTGGGCAGTGCAGTCGTTGATCGGCGAGCACCAGCAGCGCGTCCAGTGCGCAGGACACTGGGTGCTTCCCGCAGCGAAATCAAGGAGGAGGCCGAAGGCCGGGGGACATTCGCGGAGGGAAGTACCCGGTGGCCTGTGCACGCACCCCGAACTAAGATCACCGCCCTCACAAAGAAGCCACGCATGCGCATCGCCCTCGTCTCCGACATCCACGGAAACCTCCCCGCACTGAAAGCCGTCGTCGAGGACATCGCACGCCGCAACGTGGATGCCATCGTCAACCTCGGCGACAGCCTCTCAGGCCCGCTGATGCCGCTGGAGACTGCGCAGTTCCTGATGGCGCAGGACTGGGTCCAACTCGCCGGCAACCACGAACGGCAACTGCTCACGTTGCCGACCTCCGGCCAGCGCGGCGAGTCCGACGCCTTCGCACACGCCCGACTCGGCGAGGCAGAGTTCGCATGGATCGCCTCGCTCACGCCGCGCCTGCGCTTGAGCCCCGAGGTGCTGCTGTGCCACGGTACGCCCGACAGCGACCTCACCTACTTCCTCGAAACGGTCGAGCCCACGCAACTGCGCACGGCCACCGCAGCAGAGGTCGATACGCGTCTCGGCACAGTGGAAGCCGGCACGGAGCTGGTCGCCTGCGGCCACACGCACCTGCCGCGCGTGATGCACGCATCCAACGGCACCTTGATCGTCAACCCGGGCAGCGTCGGCCTGCAGGCCTATGGCGACGCGCATCCGTACCCGCACCACGTGGAGACCGGCTCACCCGATGCGCGCTACGCGCTGGTCGAACGGCACGACCACGGGCAGTGGACCTGCACGCTGGTCACCGTGCCCTACGACCACGCGGCCATGGCGGCACTGGCTGCTGCCAATGGGCGTGCGGACTGGGCCCACGCACTGGCCACCGGGCGCATGCCCTAGCGATCGATCGATCAATCGCCGAAAGCGATGTCCGCGCTGTCGACCGCGCGGATCGGCACGCCGAAGCTCGTGATGTCCGACAGCGTCGCGTTGTGGTGCGCGCGGATGAAGGCGCCCTTGGCATGCGGCTTGTCGTGCGAGGTGTGGGCGTCGGCCGCCAGCACCACCTCGTAGCCCAGCGCGGCGGCGCGGCGCACGGTGGTGTCCACGCAGAACTCCGACGAGTAGCCGCAGACCACCACGCGCCGCACGCCCTGCCCCGACAGCCAGGCCTCGAGCGGCGTGCGCAGGAACGAGTCGGGCGTGGTCTTGCGCAGGCGCGCGTCCGCCGGTGTCACCTGCAAGGCATCGGCCAGCTGCCAGCGCTCGGAATCGAACTCCAGGTCGATGGCGTTCTCGTGCTGGATGAAGGCCACCGGCACGCCGGCCGCGCGGGCCCGCGCCGTGAGCGCGTTGATGCGCGCGATGACCGCTTCGGCCTCGTACGGCCGGGGCGGATCGTCGCAAAGGCCGCGCTGCATGTCGATGACGAGGATGGCAGTTTTCATGGCGATGAAGGGCTGAAGCCGTGGATCGCCGCAGTATGCCGCCGCCCCGCGGATTGCCCCCGCTCGCCGAATGTTTCTGTCGCTGAAACCATTGAAAAGCCAACTCCCGCTAGTCTCGCGCCTCAAGACCAACACACACGCAGAGGGCTTTCCCATGGCTGACGAATCGGATTCGCAAGGCGCTTATTTACCCCGGCTGCTGCGCCGCAGCGCGGTGCTCGCCACGGCGGGCTGCGCGTTCGTGGCCGGCTGCAGCAGCGCCGGCGGCGGGGAAACGCGCTACGACAACTCGCCGCAGTTCAAGGGCGGCGTGTTCCAGAACATGCCCAACCCCGAGCTGCAGCCCGCCGCCAGCACCTGGCGCATCTGGTCGCGCTTCATCGTCGGCAGCAAGGTCGACACCGTGCCGGTCGACCCCATTCCGGTGCGCGCGCTGACGCCCCAGGCGCTCGACGCGCTCGCGGCCGACGCCAACCACGTGGTGCGCCTGGGCCACTCGTCGCACCTGCTGAAACTCAAGGGCAAGTACTGGCTCATCGACCCCGTGTTCAGCGAGCGCGTCTCGCCCTTCACCTGGGTCGGGCCGAAGCGTTTTCACAAGCCGCCGATCCAGCTGGAGCAGCTGCCGCCGATCGAGGCCGTGATCCTCTCGCACGACCACTACGACCACCTGGACGTGGCCACCATCGAGTACCTCGCCACGCGCGTGCAGCGCTACTTCGTGCCGCTGGGCGTGCGCGCCCGACTCGTCGAGATGGGCGTGCCCGCCGAGCGCGTGACCGAGCTCGACTGGTGGCAAGGCGGCGAGCATGCGGGCGTGAAGCTCACGGCCACGCCCGCGCAGCATTTCTCGGGCCGCGCGGTCACGCTGACCGACCGCGACCGCACGCTGTGGGCCTCGTGGGTGGTGCAAAGCGGCGAGCAGCGCATCTTCTACAGCGGCGACTCGGGCTACTTCCCGGGCTTCAAGCAGATCGGTGAACGCTTCGGCGGCTTCGACCTCGCGCTGATGGAAAACGGCGCCTACGACGCCTACTGGCCCGGCGTGCACATGACGCCCGAGCAGAGTGTGCAGGCCTTCGAAGACCTGCGCGGCAAGGTGCTCTATTCGGTGCACAACAGCACCTTCGACCTGGCCTTCCACACCTGGCACGACCCGCTGGACCGCATCGCCGACCTGGCGCAGGCGAAGAAGATCGACCTGGCCACGCCGGTGATCGGCGAAGTGCTCACGGTGGGCCAAGCACGCACCAACGTGCGTTGGTGGGCCGGGCTGAAGTAAGGAGCGCACCGTCCGCGCGGCGGTGTGTATTTCAAATGTTGCTCGCCACTTTTGGAAGGTTTACAGACAGTTAACCAGCGGCCGGTTCAATCGCCGTGTCGCCGCGACGAATCCCTCACCGGACGCCGATCGCGGACGACACCGTCATCTGCAAGGCAGCAGCCACAGGGAGCAAGGTGATCACAAGAAGAACCGGCAAGAAAGGAGGCGGCATTCCCGCCATCTCGACGCGCGCCCCGAGGCGCCGCCTGGCGCGCATCGCCAGGGGTTTCGCCACGGGGCGCGTGCTGGCATCGATCGCGGGCGCACGGGCCGTCGCCCCCTCGATGCGCCGCACATCGGCCTGATCGTCAGCGACCCGGGCAACCCCTTCTTCCTCCAGGTCTGACACTGCTGCCGCCCACGCTGCTGACCCGCGACAACATCGGCACCGACCGGGGCCGGCAGGTCCGTCCATTCCCCCACGCTTGCCCCGCAGATCGCGGATGCGAGGCGGTGCGGAACATGTCATCATCCCCACCCCTTCACCGGCCCCCTCTCGCAACGAGGCCCTCGCACCCATGCCCATGAAACGTCCCTGGCGCACCTGGCTGCTGGCCCTCCTCCTCGCCGTGGGCCCCGTGGGCAGCGCGCTCGCGACACATGCCAACCATGGCAAAGGCCCGCGCGTCGGCGTGCTCGTGAGCGACCTGCGCAACCCCTTCTTTGCCTACATCGCGCGCGCAGTGGAAAGCACGCTGGCCGCAGACAGTCGCAACGCGGCGCACATCACGGTCGTGTCGAGCGGGTTCGATCCGCAGCGGCAGGACGAACAGCTCAAGGAAATGATCCGCCAGCGCGTGCAGCTGGTGATCGTGACGCCGGTCGATTCGACCACCCTGCACGCCCGCGTCACGGAGGCGCGCGCCGCCGGCATCAAGGTGGTGGCGGTCGATGCGCTCGTGCAAGGCGCGGACGCGGCCGTGGTGACCGACAGCCGCGCGGCCGGCAGGCTCTCTTGCGAACACCTGGTGCGCACGCTCGGCGGCAAGGGCGAAGTGGCGATCATCGACGGCCCGCCGAACACGGCCGCGGTGGGCCGCGTCAACGGCTGCCGCGAGGCATTGAACGCCGCACCCGGCGTGCGCGTCGTGTCGATGGCGCTCAATGGCGGCGCCACCAAGGACGGCGGCGTCGAACAGATGACGCGGCTGCTCGCGCGCCATCCGAAGCTGTCGGGCGTGTTCGCGATCAACGACCTGTGCGGCATCGGCGCGGAACTGGCGGCCCAGGTCGCGGGCCGGCGCGACATCGTCATCACGGCGATGGACGGTTCGCCGGAGGTGGCGCAGCGGCTGCAGGACCCGGTCACCTTGATCGTCGGCAGCGCCACGCAGTCGCCCACGTTGATGGGCCAGCGGGCGGCCCAGATCGGGCTGAAGCTCCTGAAGGGCCAGCCCCCGGCGCAGCGCGTGCTGCTGTTGCCGTCCAAGCTCGTGACGCGCGAGAACGTCGACGGCTACGGGGGCTGGTGAGCCAGCCGCTCGGCCTGCCTGCCTACTTGCCTTCCTGCTCGCGCCGCTCGCGTGCGCGACGCACCTGGCGCGTCTCGTTGGCCTGCGCGATGGCGCGGTCTTTCGCGCGCCGCTTGCCCTGGCGCTTCTCGCGCATGCGGCGCCCCAGGATGTAGCTGCCGAAGCCCGTGACCACGGCGAGGATCACGCCGAGGATGCTGATGTCGATGCCGCCCAGCATCAGAGCACCCGCACCACGCTCGCCGGCGTGAATCCGAGGTCTGCCACCTTGCCCTTGCGCGCGCGGGCACCCATCGCGTTGTTGAGCGAGCGGATCTCGAGCGTTTCTTCGCGCTCCTTGCCGCCGCGGGCGACGCCTTCGATCCGCACGCTGCGCGTGTAGGCCACCGCACCGGCCAGCGATTCCTTGGCCTCCAGGTCGATCAGCATCAGGCCGCGTCCGCCCTTGGGCAGGCTCTTGAGCTCGGCGATGTCGAAGGTCAGGATGCGCTTGCCGCTCGAGGCGCAGGCCACGTGCGTGGCGGCCGGCATCGGCTCGGCGCCGCTCGCGCCACCCACCAACGACGGCCGGCACAGTTGCTCGCCCTCGCCCACGTCGATGAAGGCCTTGCCGCCGCGCTGGCGCGACATCATGTTCTCGATGGTGGCCATGAAGCCGTAGCCGCCGGTGTTGGCCAGCAGCAGGCAGGCACCCACCGGGCCCGCGAAGAAATGCGTGACGTGCGTGCCGGCATCGAGCTCGATGAGCGTGGTGACGGGCTGGCCGTCGCCGCGCGCGCCGGGCAGCGAGGCCACGGGCACGGTGTAGACGCGCACGCTCTTGTCCTTGGCGCTGCCGAAGACCAGCAGCGTGTCGACGCTGCGGCATTCGAAGGCGCCGTAGAGCGTGTCGCCCGACTTGAAGCTGTACTCGGGCGCGGTGCCCCCGTTGCCGGCGGCCTTCTCGCTGGCCCAGCCCTTCTGCGCGCGCACCCAGCCCTTCTGCGACACGATCACGGTGACGGGCTCGTCGACCACCTTCACTTCGGCCACGGCGCGCTTCTCGGCCTGGATGAGCGTGCGGCGCGGGTCTTCGAAGGTCTTGGCGTCGGCTTCGATTTCCTTCACCAGCAGGCGGCGCAGCGTGGCCGGGCTGGAGAGGATGTCTTCGAGCTTCTTCTGCTCGTCGCGCAGACCGGCCAGTTCCTGCTCGATCTTGATGGCCTCGAGCCGCGCGAGTTGGCGCAGCCGGATTTCAAGGATGTCCTCGGCCTGGCGTTCGCTGAGGTTGAAGCGCGCGATGAGCGCCGCCTTCGGGTCTTCCGCCGCGCGGATGATGGCAATGACCTCGTCGATGTTCAACAGCACCAGCTGCCGGCCTTCGAGGATGTGGATGCGGTCCTGCACCTTGTCCAGGCGATGGCGCGAGCGCCGCTCGACGGTGATCTCGCGGAACGCGATCCACTCGTTGAGCATCTGGCGCAGCGACTTCTGCGTGGGCTTGCCGTCGATGCCGACCATCGTGAGGTTGATCGACGACGAGGTCTCGAGCGAGGTCTGCGCCAGCAGCGTGGTCACGAACTCGTCCTGGCTGATGCGCGAGGTCTTGGGTTCGAACACCAGGCGCACGGCGGCGTCCTTGCTCGATTCGTCGCGCACCACGTCGAGCACGGACAGCATCGCGGCCTTGAGCTGGGTCTGGTCGGCGCTCAGCGCCTTCTTGCCGGCCTTGACCTTCGGGTTGGTGATTTCCTCGATTTCCTCGAGCACCTTCTGCGTGCTCACGCCCGGCGGCAGTTCGTTGACCACGAGCTGCCACTGGCCGCGCGCGAGGTCTTCGATCTTCCAGCGCGCGCGCACCTTGAGCGAGCCGCGGCCGGTGCGGTAGGCGTCGGCGATGTCGCTCGCGCTGCTGATGATCTGCGCGCCGCCCGGGTAGTCGGGGCCGGGCACGAGGGCGAAGAGTTCTTCTTCGCTGAGCTTGCCGTTGGACTTGATCAGCGCCACGCAGGCGTCGGCGATCTCGCGCAGGTTGTGGCTCGGGATTTCGGTGGCCAGGCCCACGGCGATGCCGCTGGCGCCGTTGAGCAGCGTGAACGGCAGCCGCGCGGGCAAGAGGCGCGGCTCTTCGGTGCTGCCGTCGTAGTTGGGAATGAAGTCGACCGTGCCTTCGTCGATCTCGTCGAGCAAGAGGCTGGTGATGCGCGCCAGGCGCGCTTCGGTGTAGCGCATGGCCGCGGCGCCGTCGCCGTCGCGGCTGCCGAAGTTGCCCTGGCCGTCGACCAGCGGATAGCGCTGCGAGAAGTCTTGCGCCATGCGCACCAGCGCGTCGTACGCGGCCTGGTCGCTGTGCGGGTGGAAGCGGCCGAGCACGTCGCCGACGACGCGCGCGCTCTTCACGGGTTTGGCGCCCACAGTGCCGTTGGTGCCGCCGAAGCCCAGGCCCATGCGCGACATCGAGTACAGGATGCGCCGCTGCACCGGCTTCTGGCCGTCGGACACATCGGGCAGCGCGCGGCCCTTGACCACGCTCAGGGCGTATTCGAGGTAGGCGGTCTGCGCGTAGTCGGCCAGCGTGAGGGTGGTGTCGCCGTCGGTGGGGCCTGCAAGGTCGAGCGGAGGTTGAGAGTCGTCCATGAAGAAGAGAGAAAGAAAAACAGTGACGGGCGGCGTGCGTTCGCGCTCAGCCCAAAATGAAAGTGGGGTGCATGGCGGCCTGCGGGATCACGACAGCGGCGACGGCGGCGAAGCGTCGCCCGGCTCCACCGCGCTGGTGGGCACGTCGGACGGCTCGGGAATCTCGGGCATGGTCGGCACGTTGCGCGGCGACTCGGACGGCATGTTGCCGCGCCCGATCGCGCCGCCCTTGGGCACCGACATTTCCATGCGGATGCGCCCCGGCGTCCTGCCACCACTGCTGCCGCTTCCGCTGCGCAGGTTGCCGCCCACGGTCACGGCCGAGGGCTTGAGGTACGCATACAGCTGCAGCACGGTCTGCACGTAGTTCTGCGTTTCCTTGTAGTTCGGGATCTTGTTGCCCGCGCGCTGCACCGCGCCCTCGCCCGCGTTGTAGGCGGCCAGCGCGAGCTCGATCTGGCCCGGGAACATCGCGATCAGGTCGCGCAGGTAGCGCGAGCCGGCGGCGATGTTGATGTGCGGGTCGAACAGCTTCTTCTCGATCGTGCCGCGCTTGTCCGTCGCCACGCCGTAGCGCTGCGCGGTGGCCGGCATGAGCTGCATGAGCCCCATCGCGCCCTTGGGCGAGACGGCTTTTGCATCGAAGCCCGACTCGGTGGCGACCAGCGCCTGCAGCAGCTCGTAGTCGATGGCGTGCTTGCTCGACGCATCGCGCAGCGCCGCCTTGGCGGTCTTGTAGCCGGGCGAGGCCTCGAACATGGCGAGCAGGTTCTGCGACGCCGGCGACACCTTGCCGTCGAGCCGGCGATTGATGCTGCCGCGGCCCATCGGCGACAGGCCCTTGGCGGTGTCGAAGCTCTGGCCGCCCTGGAAGAAGAGCTTGTAGCGCTCGTCGACCTTCTCGGCCGCGAAGTGCGCCACGCCGTTGCTGTCGATGTAGCCATAGATGTCGGTCGCGTGCGCGAGCCCCTGCTGCATGCACAGCAGAAGGGCCAACCACAGCGAACGCTTGAAAACCGACATGCGTATGAGAAGAAGGAAAGAAAAAGGAAACTGTCAGACGTCGATGTCGACGTCGTCTGCGCGCAATTCCATGAGCTCGCGCCGCGCCGCCGCTTCGCCCTTGCCCATCAGCTTGGTGATCTCGCCCTGGGTGGACGAAAAATCGAACCGCCCCAATTGGACCTTCATCAGGCGACGGGTGTCCGGATTGAGCGTGGTTTCCCACAATTGTTCCGCGCTCATTTCGCCCAGACCCTTGAAGCGGCTGATGCTCCAGGCGCCTTCGCGCACGCCATCTTTACGCAGTTTGTCGAGCGTGGCGGTGAGTTCGCCCTCGTCCAGCGCATAGACCTTGGAGGCCGGCTTCTTGCCGCGCGCAGGCGCATCGACCCGGAACAATGGCGGCTTTGCGACATACACGTGGCCGGCTTCGATGAGCTTGGGAAAGTGCCGGAAGAACAGCGTGAGCAGCAGCACCTGGATGTGCGAGCCGTCCACGTCGGCATCCGACAGGATGCAGATCTTGCCGTAGCGCAGCCCGCTCATGTCGGGCGTGTCGGCGGGGCCGTGCGGATCGACGCCCACAGCCACCGAGATGTCGTGGATTTCGGTGTTGGCGAACAGGCGGTCGCGCTCCACTTCCCAGGTGTTGAGCACCTTGCCGCGCAGCGGCAGGATGGCCTGGCTTTCCTTGTCGCGGCCCATCTTGGCGCTGCCGCCGGCGGAGTCGCCCTCGACCAGGAAGACCTCGTTGTGGCTGATGTCCTTGCTCTCGCAGTCGGTCAGCTTGCCGGGCAGCACGGCCACGCCCGAGCCCTTGCGCTTCTCGACCTTCTGGCCGGCGCGCTGGCGCGTCTGCGCGGCCTTGATGGCCAGTTCGGCCAGCTTCTTGCCGTAGTCGACGTGCTGGTTGAGCCACAGCTCGAGCGTGGGACGCACGAAGCTGGACACCAGGCGCACGGCGTCGCGCGAATTCAGGCGCTCCTTGATCTGGCCCTGGAACTGCGGGTCGAGCACCTTGGCGCTGAGCACGTACGAGGCGCGCGCGAACACGTCTTCAGGCAGGAGCTTCACGCCCTTGGGCAGCAGCGAGTGCAGCTCGATGAAGCTCTTCACTGCGGTGAACAGGCCGTCGCGCAGGCCGCTTTCGTGCGTGCCGCCGGCGCTGGTGGGAATCAGGTTGACGTAGCTCTCGCGCACCGGCTGGCCGTCTTCGGTGAAGGCCACGCACCAGTCGGCGCCCTCGCCTTCGGCGAAGTTGTCGGCGTTCTTGTCGGCATGGCCGCTGCCTTCGAACAGCGGAATGACGGGGTCGCCGTTGAGCGTCTGCATCAGGTAGTCGCTCAGGCCGCCCTTGTAGAGCCACTGCTGGCTTTCGCCGGTCTTCTCATTCACCAGCGTGACGCTCACGCCGGGCATCAGCACGGCCTTGCTGCGCAGCAGGTGGGTGAGTTCGCCCATCGGCAGCGCGGCGGTCTCGAAGTACTTGGCGTCGGGCCAGGCACGCACGGTGGTGCCCTGCTTGCGTTCGCCGGCTTCGAGCTTGCGGATTTCGAGCGCCTCGATCACGTCGCCGGCGCTGAAGGCCAGCTTGGCGACCGAGCCTTCACGGTGCGAGCTGACTTCGAGGCGCTTGGACAGCGCGTTGGTCACCGACACGCCCACGCCGTGCAGGCCGCCCGAGAAGCTGTAGGCGCCGCCCGAGCCCTTGTCGAACTTGCCGCCGGCGTGCAGCCGGGTGTAGACCAGCTCGATCACGGGGGCCTTTTCCTCGGGGTGCAGGCCGAAGGGAATGCCGCGGCCGTCGTCCTCAACGCTGACCGAACCGTCGGTGTGCAGCGTGACCTTGATCTTCTTGCCGTAGCCCGCCAGCGCTTCGTCGGCGGCGTTGTCGAGCACTTCCTGGATGATGTGCAGGGGGTTGTCGGTCCGGGTGTACATGCCCGGGCGCTGCTTCACGGGCTCGAGGCCCTTGAGCACGCGGATGGAGCCTTCCGAATAGCCGGAAGCGGAGTCTGAAGATGTCTTGGGGGAAGTCGCCATGGGGGCGGATTGTAGTCAGTTGGGTTGAAATGACTGGATACCCATACAGGCACCGGCTTCGGTCTTTTCGCACATCAGGCGGGAGTTTCTGCGGGCGGACCGAACATCCGCGCGCCCAGGAAATCGATGAACGCCCGCAGCTTGGGCGACGGATGGCGCCCCGAAGGCCACAGCACGCGGAACGCGATGGTACGGGGCCGGCGCAGGTGGTCGGCCAGCACGGGTTGCAGCGCGCCCTCGGCCAGCGCGGCGCGCACGCTGAAGTCGGGCAGGCAGGCGATGCCGCGCCCGCGCAGGGCAAAGCACAGCCGGGTCTCGATGTTGTTGCAGATCATCGAGACCGGCGGGCGCACCTCGCTGCCGTCGGGCCCGGGCGCGAGCGGCCAGACCTCGACCTTGCCGGTCGCCGGGTAGCGGTAGTGCAGGCAGGCGTGGCGGGCCAGGTCGTCCGGCGAAGTGGGCGTACCGTGGCGCGCCAGGTACGCGGGTGAGGCCACCAGCAGCTGCGAGAACTCGCCCAGCTGGCGCGACGACAGCCGTGAATCCGCCGGCTCGCCGGTGCGCACCACGGCGTCGAAGCCCTCCTCGATGACGTCGACGAGGCGGTCGCTGAAGTCGAGGTCGAGCTCGATCGCCGGGTAGGCGGCCATGAAGTCGGCCAGCACCGGCAGCACCAGCGAGCTGACCAGCGGCAGGCTCACGCGCAGGCGCCCGCGCGGCGCTTCGGCGGCGTGCGACAGCTCCTGCTCGGCGGCCTCGATCTCGGCCAGCACGCGGCGGCTGCGCGCCAGGAACAGCGCGCCCTCGGCGGTGAGCGTGATGCTGCGCGTGCTGCGGTGGAACAGGCGCACGTCCAGCCGCTCCTCGAGCCGCGCCACGCGCTTGCCCACGGCCGAGGCCGACACGCCGAGCGCGCGCCCCGCCGCCACGAAGCTGCGGGTCTCGGCGACCTGAACGAAGACGGCAAAGCCGCTGAGGCTGTCCATGGGGAATCTCCATTGCGGACTTCAACGTCCGCATTGAGCGGAACTGTAGCCGTCTTTATCCGAAGTCGGCTTCTTCCTATCGTTGGCCGCATGACCTTTCTTCCCGACATTTCCCCCACTTTCACCCCTGCGTGGCAGGGCCCGGACCCGTCGCGCATCGACGCGACCATCGACCGTGCGCTGGCCGAGCAGCGGCTGGTTGGCGCCGTGGTACTGGTGAGCCACGGTGGCCGCCTCGTCCACCGGCGCGCCGCCGGGCTGGCCGACCGCGAGGCCGGCCGGCCGATGCGCGAGGACGCGCTGTTCCGGCTGGCCTCGGTGTCCAAGCCCATCGTCTCGACCGCCGCGATGGTGCTCGTGGACCAGGGCCGGCTCGACCTGGACGACCCGGTGACGCGCTGGCTGCCGGACTTCCGCCCGCGCCTTCCCGATGGCGGCGAAGCGGTCATCACGCTGCGGCAGCTGCTGACCCACACGGCCGGGCTGGGCTACCGCTTCCTCGAAAGCACGGACGACGGCCCGTACGCGCGCGCCGGTGTGTCGGACGGCATGGACCGCGACGACGGCCTCACGCTGGCCGCCAACCTGCAACGCCTGGCCGGCGTGCCGCTGCTGTACCCGCCCGGCACCGGATGGCTCTACTCGCTGGCCATCGACGTGCTCGGCGCGGTGGTCGAGACGGCCAGCGGCCTGCCGCTGCCCGAGGCGGTGCGCACGCTGGTGACCGGGCCGCTGCAGATGCACGACACGGGCTTCGCCGCCGTCCCCGGCGACCCGCGGTTGGCCACGCCCTACGTGAACGGCCCCGGCGCCACGCCGCCGCAGCGCATGGACGGCCCGGTCGTCGCCACGCCGTTCGAAGGCGCCGTCGGCATCCGCTTCGACCCGGCGCGCGCCTTCGACGCCAACGCCTGGCCCTCGGCCGGCGCCGGCATGGTCGGCAGCGCGGGCGACTTCCTGCGCCTGCTCGACACGCTGCGCACCGGCGGCGCACCGCTGCTGGGCACCGCCACCGTCGACGCCATGGGCCGCAACCACACGGGCGCCTGGGGGCCGGCGGACGCGCCGGGCTGGGGCTTCGGCCTGGGTTTCTCGGTGCTGCACGACCCGCAGCCCACGCAGACGCCCGAATCGCCCGGCACCTGGCGCTGGGGCGGCGCCTACGGCCATGCCTGGTTCGTCGACCGGGCGCACGGGCTCAGCGTGGTGGCCTTCACGAACACGCTCTACGAAGGCATGTCGGGCCGCTTCGTCACCGAGTTGAGGGACGCCGTCTATGCGTGACACGACCTCTTCTTCACCGCTGCCCCTTTCAGGCCTGCTGGCGCTGGCGGCCGGCGGCTTCATCACCATCCTCACCGAGGCGATGCCGGCCGGCCTGCTGCCGCAGATCGGCGCCGACCTGGGCGTGGCGCCCGCGCTGGTCGGCCAGCTCGTCACCGTGTATGCGCTGGGCTCGCTGGTGGCGGCCATTCCGCTGGTGGCCTTCACGCGCGGCTGGCGGCGCCGGCCGCTGCTGATGGGCGCGATCGGCGGCTTCGCGGTGGTCAACACAGTGACGGCGCTGTCGCACGACTACACGCTGACGCTGGTCGCGCGCTTCTTCGCCGGCGTGTTCGCGGGCCTGCTGTGGGCGCTGCTGGCCGGGCACGCCGCGCGCATGGTGGCGCCGTCGCAGCAGGGCCGGGCCATCGCCGTGGCGATGCTGGGCGCGCCGCTGGCGCTGTCGCTGGGCATTCCGGCCGGCACGCTGCTGGGCGCGAGCGTCGGCTGGCGACCGGCCTTTCTGATCATGTCGGCGCTGTCGGTGCTGCTGCTTGGCTGGGTGCGCTGGCAGGTGCCCGACTTCCCGGGCCAGGACGCCGGGCGCCAGCAAAGCGTGCGCCGCGTGTTCCTGCTGCCGGGCGTGCGGCCGGTGCTGGCCGTGATGTTCGCCTTCGTGCTGGCGCACAACATCCTCTACACCTACATCGCGCCCTTCCTGGCGCACGCCGGGCTCGGCGCGCAGGTCGGGCGGGTGCTGCTGGTGTTCGGCGCGGCCTCGCTGGGCGGCATCTGGCTCACGGGCGTGCTGATCGACCGCTGGCTGCGCACGCTGGTGCTGGCCGGCACGACCGCCTTCACGCTGGCGGCGCTGATGCTCGCCGCAGCGGGCGGATCGGCGGCGGGCGTGTACCTCGCGGTCGCGGTCTGGGGCCTGGCCTTCGGCGGCGCGGCGACGCTGTTCCAGACCGCCTCGGCCCAGGCGGCCGGCGATGCGGCGGACGTGGCGCAGTCGATGGTCGTCACCACCTGGAACCTCGCCATCGCAGGCGGCGGGCTGGCGGGCGGCCTGCTGCTGCAGGGCGGCGGCGCGGGCAGCCTGCCCTGGTCGCTGCTGGCGTTGCTGGTGCCGGGGCTGGTGCTGGCGTGGCGGGCCTGCGAGCACGGTTTTCCTGGCGCGCGTGGCGCGGCGGCGGCACCGGCGCGCTGACCCCGAAGGCAGGCTGCGTGCCTGCCTTCTTTCTTTGATGCCGTCCGCGCATCGAAACCGCGCCCACAAATCATCAATGGCCATGGCCACCGCGCCACCTGCCGCAGCATCCATTTCGCTACATTCGAAGGATGCAAGCCTCCCCCGCTCCCACCCTTTCGATCAAGCAGGTGCTGTTCTGCGGCGCCATGATCGTCACGCTCTCGATGGGCATCCGCCACGGCTTCGGCCTCTGGCTGCAACCCATCACGCAGGCACAGGAGTGGAACCGGCAGACCTTCTCGTTCGCGCTGGCGGTACAGAACCTGTCGTGGGGCATCTTCGGCGTGTTCGCGGGCATGCTGGCCGACCGCTTCGGCGCGTTCCGCGTGCTGATCGGCGGCTCGCTGCTGTACGCGGCGGGCCTCTTCGGCATGGCGCATTCGCCGACGCCGCTGCTGTTCACCCTGAGCGCGGGCGTGCTGATCGGCGCGGCGCAGGCGGGCTCGACCTATGCCGTGATCTACGGCGTGATCGGCCGGCAGATTCCGGCCGAGCGCCGTTCCTGGGCCATGGGCGTGGCCGCGGCGGCCGGCTCGTTCGGCCAGTTCCTGATGGCGCCCATCGAAGGCCGCCTTATCGGGGCCTTCGGCTGGCAGACGGCGCTGGCCGTGGTGGCGGTGCTGGTGCTGGTGATCGTGCCGCTGGCCTTCGGCCTGCGCGAGCCCAAGACCGCGGCGCTGGCCGGCCACCGTGACCAATCGGTGCTGCAGGCCGTGGGCGAGGCCTTCCGCTACCCGAGCTTCGGCTTGCTGATGGCGGGCTACTTCGTCTGCGGCTTCCAGCTGGCCTTCATCGGCATCCACATGCCGACCTACCTGCGCGACAAGAACCTGTCGCCCGAAGTGGCGGGCTACGCGCTGGCGCTGATCGGGCTGTTCAACGTGTTCGGCACCTACACGGTCGGCCTGCTGGGGCAGAAGCTGTCCAAGCCCAAGATCCTGGCGGCCATCTACTTTGCACGGGCGGTGTCGATCGCCCTCTTCCTGCTGGCGCCGATCTCGCCGCTCAGCGTGTACGTGTTCTCGGCGGCGATGGGCTTCCTGTGGCTGTCGACCGTGCCGGCCACCAACGCCATCGTGGCGGGCATCTTCGGCGTGGCCCACCTGTCGATGCTCAGCGGCTTCGTGTTCCTGAGCCACCAGGTGGGTTCGTTCCTGGGCGTGTGGCTGGGCGGCTTCCTGTATGACACGACGGGCAGCTACAGCATCGTCTGGTACATCTCGATCGCGCTGGGCGTGTTCGCGGCGCTGATCAACCTGCCGGTCAAGGAAAGCGCCATTGCGCGCGCGGTCCGGCCGGTCGCCGTGGCGGGCTGACGGCCCGCGCTTTTCTGTCTTGTTTGCAAGGAGCCATCGCCATGACGCCCCGCACACGCAACCACTACCTGGCCCAGGCCGCCTGGCTCGCCGCCGTGCTGGCGGCGCTGGGCGGCGTGTTCGCGCTGTACGTGCATCCGACGTTCCTGGTCACGCTGGTCGACCAAGTGTGGTCCTGTTTCTGAACGACTTCGCCCCGAAACGCCCGCTTGACGGGCCCAGGCCACTATGAAAGATGTAGCAATTCCCGTGCATGCGAGCACGGCGCCCTCCGAATGGATCGTGCGCTGGTCGCACCTGCTCGCGCCGAACGCCACGGTGCTCGACGTGGCCTGCGGGTCCGGGCGGCACATGCAGTGGTTCGCCGGGCGCGGGCATGCGACGACCGGCGTCGACCGGTCGCCCGAGGCCGTCGAGGCGGCCGGCGCCTTCGGTCGCGTGGTGGCGGCCGACATCGAGTCGGGCCCCTGGCCCTTCGCGGCCCAGCGCTTCGGCGCGGTGGTCGTCACGAACTACCTCTGGCGCCCCCGCATGGCCGACATCGTGGCCGCCGTGGCGCCGGGCGGCGTGCTGCTGTACGAGACCTTCGCGGCCGGCAACGAAACCGTCGGCAAGCCCTCGCGGCCCGATTTCCTGCTGCAGCCGGGCGAGCTGCTCGGGGCCTGCGCCAGCCTGCAGGTGATCGCCTATGAAGACGGCTTCCTGCCGGCGCCGGCGCGCTTCGTCCAGCGCATCGCCGCCGTGCGGCCCGGCGAAGCGGCCGCGGGCGCCCCGCCGCGCCACTTCCTGAAGGCCAGCTGAGCTGGCCGACACAACTGTCTCCGGCCCGGCCGGAGTCAGTAGAATGGCCGCTTTCGTCCACCGACAAAGAGATTCCCTTGGAGCAACTGACAGGCAGCATCGTCGCGCTCGTCACGCCGATGCACGACGACGGCAGTGTCGACTACCCCGCCCTGCGGCGGCTCATCGACTGGCACATTGACGAAGGCACCGACTGCCTTGGCGTGGTCGGCACCACCGGCGAATCGCCGACGGTCGATGTGGAAGAGCACTGCGAAATCATCCGCGTATCCGTCGAGCAGGCCCGGGGCCGCGTGCCCGTGATGGCCGGCTGCGGCGCGAACTCGACCAAGGAAGCCATCGAGCTCGCCAAGTTCGCCAAGGGCGTCGGCGCCGACTCGCAGCTGCAGGTCGTTCCCTACTACAACAAGCCCACGCAAGAGGGCCAGTACCAGCACTTCAAGGCCATCGCCGAAGCGGTCGGCGACCTGCCCGTCGTGCTGTACAACGTGCCCGGCCGCACCGTCGCCGATATGGCGCACGATACCGTGCTGCGCCTGGCACAGGTGCCCGGCATCATCGGCATCAAGGAAGCCACCGGCAACATCGAACGTGCCCAGTGGCTCATCCGCGACCTGCCGAAGAGCTTTGCCGTCTACTCCGGCGACGACCCGACCGCGGTCGCGCTCATGCTGTGCGGCGGCCAGGGCAACATCAGCGTCACGGCCAACGTGGCGCCGCGCAAGATGCACGAGCTGTGCGTGGCCGCGCTGGCCGGCGACGTCAAGCGCGCGATGCAGCTGCAGTTCGAACTGATGCCGCTGCACCGCAACCTATTCGTCGAACCCAACCCGATCCCGCTCAAGTGGGCCATGGCCCGCCTGGGTCTGTGCGGCGGCGCCCTGCGGCTGCCGCTCACGGAACTCGGCGAAGCGAGCCGCCCGGCGGTCGAGGGCGCCCTGCGCGCCACCGGCCTGCTCAAGGACTGACCGAGCCCGGGTTTCCCCCCGATCACACCGGTTCCCGTCCGCCCTTTCCCCTGTTCGCAGCAAGGTCAAGCAACCTTTTGCCGCAACAGTGCTCAGAGAGGGCGGGGCGCTGGGGCCCATCGATTGACCGAACCATTCCACCAAGGAAGACGACGTTGAAGAACATTTCGCGACTTGCACTGCTGGCCCTCGTTGCCAGCCTCGCCGCCTGCTCCGTCCTCGAGAGCGACAAGATCGACTACAAGAGCGCAGGCAAGGCCCCGACGCTCGAAGTCCCACCCGACCTGTCCCAGCTCTCGCGCGACAACCGCTACGCGGTGCCAGGCGGCGCCGTCACCGCCAACGCCTACCAGGCCGGCATCGCGAACGCACCGGGCATCCCCACCGCCGTGGCCAACATCGGCGACGTGCGCATGGAACGCTCAGGCACGCAGCGCTGGATCGTCATCAACCGCACGCCCGACCAGCTGTGGGAGCCTGTGAAAGACTTCTGGCAGGAAAACGGCTTCCTGCTGACCACCGACCAGCGCAACCTGGGCATCATGGAAACCGACTGGGCCGAGAACCGCGCCAAGCTGCCGCAGGACATCATCCGCGGCACGCTGGGCAAGCTGGTCGACTCGGTCTACTCGACCGGCGAACTCGATCGCTTCCGCACCCGCCTGGAGCGCAGCACCAACGGCACCGAGATCTTCGTCAGCCACCGCGGCATGCAGGAGGTCTACAACAATTCCCGCCAGGACCAGACCGTGTGGCAGCCCCGCCCGAGCGATCCTGAGCTCGAGACCGAATTCCTGCGCCGCCTGATGGTCAAGCTCGGCGTGTCGCAAGAGCAGTCGAAGATCCTCGCCGCGACCACCGCAGCGCCCAAGACCGCCACCGTGGCCACCGTCGGCAACCAGCCGGTCGTGCAGATCAACGAAGGCTTCGACCGCGCATGGCGCCGCGTCGGCCTGGCCCTGGACCGCACCGGCTTCACCGTCGAAGACCGCGACCGCAGCGCCGGCATCTACTACGTGCGCTACGTGACGCCGAACCCCGACAAGAAGGACGACGGCTTCTTCGGCAAGCTGTTCAGCAGCTCCAAGAAGGACGAAGCGCCGATCAAGTTCCGCATCTCGGTCAAGAGCCAGGGCGAAGCCACCACGGTCTCGGTCCTGAACGACGCCGGCGCGCCCGAAACCTCGGCCAACGCGCAGCGCATCGTCAAGGTCATCGCCGACGACCTGAAGTAAGCCCCATGCTCCGCTTCCGAAGCCTCGGCAGCGGCAGCACGGGCAACGCCGCGCTGGTCGAAGCAACGACCAGCGCCGGCCGCACCACCCGCCTCCTCGTCGACTGCGGCTTCGGCATCCGCCAGCTCGACCGGCGCCTGGCCCAGGCGGGCCTGGCCGCAGCGGACCTCGACGCCGTCTTCATCACGCACGAGCATGGCGACCACATCGGTTGCGCCCATGCCCTGTCGCTGCGCGACCGCATTCCGGTCTGGATGAGCGAAGGCACGTGGCTTGCCACCGGCGGCCGCGACTACGAAGGCCGCCTGCACCTGGCGCGCGACGATGCCGAGTTCACGGTCGGCGACCTCTGCCTGCAGCCCTTCACCGTGCCCCACGACGCGCGCGAGCCGCTGCAGCTGCGCTGCACCGACGGCAACCGCACGCTGGGCGTGCTGACCGACCTGGGCCACGCCACCAGCCACGTGCTGGCCCGGCTGCGCGGCGCGCATGCGCTGCTGCTGGAGTTCAACCACGACAGCGACCTGCTCGCCGGCTCGGCCTACCCGTCGTTCCTGAAGCAGCGCGTGGGCGGCAACTACGGCCACCTGTCGAACACCGCGGCCGCCGAGATCGCGCGTGCCGTGCTTCACGACGGGCTGCGCCACGTGGTCGCGGCGCACCTGAGCGAGCAGAACAACCGACCCGAGATCGTGCGTCGCCTGATGGCCGAGGCGCTGGGCGGCGACGAGGCCGAGATGCTCACGGCCACCGCCGCCGAGGGTTCGCCCTGGCTCGACGTCTAGGCAGGCGGGGCATCGCCCTCCCCCAATGAAAAAGCCGCCCGAGGGCGGCTTTTTGCATGGTGCGGACCTGGCAGCGGAATTACTGCTTCGGTGCCTCGCCCTTCTTGGCGGCTTCGGTCGCGGCGTTGGCGGCGTCCAGGGCCGACGAAGCAGCGGCCGACGGTGCCGACGCAGGCGCGGCGGCTGGCGGTGCGGCGGGTGCGGGTTCGGTCACGGGAGCGGGCGGCGGGGTCACGACCGCGGGGGCGGCGTCCTCTTTCTTTCCGCAGGCCACCAGGGCGGCAGCGGCGATCAGCGAGGCAATCAGGACGGACGACGACTTCTTCATGAGGACTCCTTTGGCAATGAAGGTCTGGAACCAAAAAATTCTAGACCGCCAACCCCGCCCGGATATGTCGCGGGGGTGTATTTGCGGCATTGGCTTACAAGCCGAGCGTGGAGGCCGGAAAGGCCGGTCGGCCCTGGCACCAGCGCTCGTCGAGGCTTTCGCGCAGGTCGCGCCGCGCACGCGGCTCGCTGCTGCAGACGCCGCGGCTGCGTTCGGGGTCGATGCGGTGCAGGCACCAGGTGGGCGTCCAGAAGGCGCTGGGCACCTCTTCTGCCGTGCCTGAGCGGCCTGCCGCGCGGCATTCGACGATGTGGTCCCAGGTGCGGCGCCACGTCACGAAACGCGCATGACCGCGCTCGATCAGGTCGAAGCGCCCTGCCAGCAGCAACAGGCGGCGCCCGCTGGCCGACCAGGCCTGCAGCGCCTCGATGCTCGCGCGCTCGCCTAGGGGCCAGTCGGCGAAGTCGGGATCGCTGAAGACAATCTCGTTCCAGCCCTGGTGCGCAGCGGCGGACAAGGCCCCGCGGACGAGGTCAGCGAACGCCTCCCGGCCGTCGAAGCGGCCTTCGATCAGGACCGGGACGGCACCTTCACTCGGCATGCAGCCAGCCCGCCTCGCACCAATCGCCCAGCAGCGCCCGCGCGCCCTCGCTGGCACGGGCCAGGTCACGCGCACCGAGCGCACGCTGGTCCGCCAGCCGCCGCATCAGCGTGGCGTCGGCCCCGCCGGCGCGGAAGCTCTCGCCATTGATGTAGATGTGCCGCGCGTCGTAGAGCATGCGCGTGCGGCGATCGAGCGCGACCGCGCGCAGCACCCCGGGCACTTCGTTGCCCTCGCCGAACCAGACGTTGGCCTTCGGCTCGGTGAGCGATTCGCCCAGCGCGCGGTCGATGGCGTCGGGGTCGCGCAGCGCGGCCTCGACGGCCTTGCGTGCGAAGTCCTGCAGCGCGGCCGGCATCGCGGCCGGGGCTTCCACGGCAGGCTGCGACGGATCGCGGTAACGCGCCAGTTCGGCCGGACCCGCGTCTTCCAGGTCTTCGGCATAGGCCTGCGCCACGCGCGCCAGCAGGTCAGCGCCCAGCTCGCCCACGGCGGACGAGCGCAGCCCGATGGAGTACGTCATGCAGTCGTCGCCCACCGCCACGCCGTCGTGGGCGTACTTGGGCGGCAGGTACAGCATGTCGCCGGGCTCGAGCACGAAGGTCTGCTCGGGCTCGAAGTGCTCGAGCACCTTGAGCGGCACGTCGGACTGCAGCCGCAGGTCGGACTGCTTGCCGATGGACCAGCGGCGCCGCCCCTGCGCCTGCAGCAGAAACACGTCGTAGCTGTCGAAATGCGGGCCGACGCCGCCGGTGTCGCTCGCGTAGCTGATCATCAGGTCGTCCAGGCGCGCGTCGGGCAGGAAGCGGAACTGCCGCAGCAGGTCGTGCACGCCGTCGTGATGCAGGTCGACCCCCTGCACCAGCATCGTCCAGCCCGGCTGCTTCAGCGGCGGCAGCGCGCGGCGGGGCAACGGGCCGTGCTTGAGCGACCAGCCGGCCTTCCCATGCCGGATCAGGCGCGACTCGACCCCCTCGCGCTCCGCCAGCGCGAACAGCGCGGGGCGGTCGATCGGTGGCACCATCGAGGGAACGGCCTGCCGGATCAGCAGGGGTTTCTTTTGCCAGTACCGGCGCATGAACTGCGCGGGACTCAGGCCGCCAAGCAAGGGCAGCGGTTGATTGATCTCCATGGGAGAATTCTGCAATGGAAATCTCTGAACAATGCGTGGTCGGCCTGACCTGGACCATGAAAGACACGCTCGGCGATGTGCTGGACGTGCTCGACGAGCCGGTGGAATTCATGGTGGGCGGCGACGACCTCTTCGACGTGATCGAGGCCGCCCTGCAGGGCCATGAGCCCGGCGCGCGCGTGCAGCTGCAGATCGAACCCGAACAGGGCTTCGGCGACTTCAACGACCAGCTGCTCTTCCTGGAGCCGCGCGCGCTGTTCCCCGAAGGCACCGAGGAAGGCATGACCTTCGACGGCTCCGCCCTGCCCAAGGGCGTGAGCGAGGCCATGCCCAAGGACGCGATCTACACCGTGGCCGAGATCTACCCCGACCACCTCGTGCTCGACGGCAACCACCCGCTGGCGGGCATCGCGATCCGCCTGGACATCACCGTGCGTTCGGTGCGTGAAGCCACCGAAGAAGAAGTCGGCCGCGGCTCGGCCGGCACGGCCTTCTTCAAGGTGCCGCCGATGGCGCCGGGCGGCCAGATGCTGCACTGAGACCACGCCACTTCACAAAGCAAAAGCCGGGCAGTGCCCGGCTTTTTTTGTGTGCGCACGGCCGAAGGGTTACATGCGCGAGATGTGCCCGTTGTCGATGCGCACGCGGTCGCCGATGCGCAGGTCGCCCGGGTTTTGCACGTCGAAGGCACGGTAGCCGCCGCGGTCGGTCTGCACCGAGACGCGGTAGCTCTCGTAGGCGCGCGGGCCGTTCTGCTGGGCCTCGATGGTGTTGCCCAGCAAGGCGCCGCCCACGAGGCCGAGCGCCGTGGCTGCGGCACGGCCGTTGCCGCGTCCGAACTGGTTGCCCACCACGCCGCCGATCAGGCCACCCGCGATGGCACCGCCACCCGTGGTGCCCACGCCCGCGGTTTCGCTGCGCAGCACCTCGATGTTGGCCACGTGGCCGTACTCGACGTAGGCCGCTTCCTGGTACTGGATCGCCCGCGGCGGGGCCTGGTAGGGGTAGCGCGAGGTCTGGTAGACCGGGGCCGGCGCGACACAGGCCGTGAGCGTGGCCAGTGCGAGCACGGACGCCGTGACGGAAATGAAGCGCATTGAGATGTTCATGAAAGAGGCTCCTCGAAGAAAACAGCACGCGCCCGGACGGGCTGCATGCCTGCCTGTGTCTAACGTTTCAGCCGAAGCCGCGATGACGAAAGACACACGCTGAAACCTTCGAGACGAACCACGCGCCGGCGGTTCCGTTCTTTACGCCTTGGATACTCAGGTGCCCTTCAGCTTCGCTGGGGCAAAGGCTCAGTGCTTGCCGGTCGAGCCGTACCCGCCCTCGCCGCGTTGCGAGACCTCGAACTCGGCGACCACGCGGAACTGCGCCTGCACCACCGGCACGATCACCAGCTGCGCAAGCCGCTCCATCGGCTGCAGCACGAAGGGCGTGTTGCTGCGGTTCCAGGCGCTGACCTTCAGCTCACCCTGGTAGTCGCTGTCGATCAGGCCGACGAGATTGCCCAGCACGATGCCGTGCTTGTGACCCAGGCCCGAGCGCGGCAGGATCAGCGCGGCATAGGCCGGATCAGCCAAGTGGATCGCGATGCCGGTGCCCACCAGTTGCCAGGCATTGGGTTCGAGCGTGACCGGGGCGTCGAGGCAGGCCCGCAGGTCGAGGCCGGCGCTTCCGGGGGTGGCATACGCGGGCAATTGATCCACCATGCGCGGATCGAGGATTCGGACGTCTACTTTCACTGACTTGCTGCCTTGGTTACTTCTGTTGCTGTTCTTTTTGCCTGCGCGCGGCCTCTTCGAGCACCTGCTGCCACTTGGCGACCCCGGGCCTCAGGTTGAGCCCCTTGAGAAAACGCTTGCCGAACCAGGCCGCCGCGGCGGCGCCCAGGACGAGCACGGAGAGCGGCACGCCGATGGCCCACAGCACCAGGAACACCAGCGCCCCCATGCCGGCCAGCACCTTGAGCGTGCCCAGGGGGATGGCCTTGGTGCCGTCTGCCTTCGCGGCCTCGCCACCCGGCGATTCACGCCGCGTGGCCACGGTGCCCTGCGCACCGGGCGAAGGCGTCATGCCGACGTCCAGCCCGTGCTCGGATTCCTTGCCCGGAACGCGGGCGGACTGGCCGGCCCGCGCCGACAACTGCTCCACGTAACGGGCGAAGTCGCCATTCGGCGGTGTGTTCGATTCGGTGTTCATCAGGCCCTCCAATCCGGAAGTCGCGCGGCAATTTCCGTCATCAACTCGCGTGCCAGCCGGAGCTTGGGCGCGCGGGGCAACTCGCGCACGCCCTTCGCGTCCACGAGCAGCAGTGCGTTGTCGTCCTGCCCGAAGGTCAGCGGACCGATGTTGCCCACCAGCAGCGGAATGCCCTTGCGCTCGCGCTTGGCCTTGGCGTGCTCGGCGAGGTTCTCGCTCTCGGCGGCAAAGCCCACGCAGAACAGCTTCCTGGCCTGCGCACGCTCGCTCTTTGCCACGGTGAGCAGGATGTCGGGGTTCTCGACGAAGTGCAGCACCGGCGTCTGGCCGCTGCCGTCCTTCTTGATCTTCTGGTCGCTGTGCGTCGCCGGGCGCCAGTCGGCCACGGCGGCCGTTGCTACAAAAATGCTAGCTGCCTGCGCAGCACGGGTGGTGGCTTCGAGCATCTCCTGCGCCGACAGCACGTCGATGCGGCTCACGCCGCGCGGGGTCGGCAAGTGCACCGGGCCGGCCACCAGCGTGACCTCGGCACCGGCCTCGCGCGCCGCGCGGGCGATGGCGAAACCCATCTTGCCGGACGAATGGTTGGTGATGCCGCGGATCGGGTCCAGCGCCTCGAAGGTCGGGCCGGCCGTGACCAGCACCTTCTGCCCCGCCAGCAGCTTGGGCTGGAAGAAGGCCGTGATGTCCTCGAGCAGCTGCGCCGGTTCGAGCATGCGCCCGTCGCCGGTTTCGCCGCAGGCCTGCCAGCCGCTGCCCACGCCCAGCACGGTCGCGCCGTCGACCGACACCTGCATCAGGTTGCGCTGGGTGGCCGGATGGGCCCACATCTCGCGGTTCATGGCCGGGGCGATCAACAGCGGCACGCGGTCGGTCGGGCGTGCCAGGCACAGCAGGCTCAGCAGCTCGTCGGAACGGCCCTGCACCAGCCGCGCGATGAAATCGGCGCTGCAGGGCGCCAGCACGATCGCATCGGCCTCGCGGCTCAAGTTGATGTGCGGCATGTTGTTGGGCTCGCGGGCGTCCCACTGCGAGGTGTAGACGGTGCGCCCCGAGAGCGCCTGCATGGTGACCGGCGTCATGAACTGCTCGGCCGCCTCGGTCATCACGACCTGGACGGTGGCGCCCGCCTTCACGAGCAGGCGGCACAGCTCGGCCGATTTGTAGCAGGCGATGCCCCCTGTGAGTCCGAGGACGATGTGTTTGCCAGCGAGATCTTGCATGGGACATATTGTTGCTCACATACCGACAAGATCAGGAACCGGATGGCCTTCGGCCGTGGAGGCACAAAGGGGACACCTATAATCGCAATTTCCCACTGCCCGGATTCACGCGTCCGGAACTGGCATGACCAAATTTGTCTTCGTCACCGGTGGTGTCGTATCTTCCCTTGGCAAGGGAATCGCCTCCGCCTCGCTCGCCGCGATCCTCGAATCGCGCGGCCTCCAAGTCACCCTCATCAAGCTCGATCCGTACATCAATGTCGACCCCGGCACGATGTCACCGTTCCAGCATGGCGAAGTGTTCGTCACCGATGACGGCGCCGAGACCGACCTCGACCTCGGCCACTACGAGCGCTTCATCAACACGCGGATGCGCAAGGCCAACAACTTCACGACCGGCCAGATCTACAAGACCGTGCTCGAGAAGGAACGCCGCGGCGACTACCTCGGCAAGACCGTCCAGGTCATTCCGCACATCACCAACGAGATCCAGGAATACATCAAGCGCGGCGCCGGCATCGGCACGGCGCATGAAGTGGACGTGGCCATCGTCGAAATCGGCGGCACCGTGGGCGACATCGAGTCGCTGCCCTTCCTGGAAGCCGTGCGCCAGATGAGCCTGCGCATGGGCCCGAACAACTCGGCCTTCGTGCACCTGAGCTACGTGCCCTGGATCGCCGCCGCCGGCGAGCTCAAGACCAAGCCCACGCAGCACACCGCCAAGGAACTGCGCGCCATCGGCATTCAGGCCGACGCCCTGCTGTGCCGCGCCGACCGCCCGATCCCCGACGACGAGCGCGCGAAGATCTCGCTGTTCTCGAACGTGCCCGAATGGGGCGTCATTTCGATGTGGGACGTGGACACCATCTACAAGGTGCCCCGCATGCTGCACGAACAGGGCCTGGACGGCCTGATCTGCGACAAGCTGCGCATCAACACCCCGCCCGCCAAGCTCACGCGTTGGGACGAGCTGGTGTACGAGGTCGAGCATCCGCAACAGGAAGTGTCGATCGCCATGGTCGGCAAGTACGTCGACCTGTCGGACAGCTACAAGTCGCTCAACGAAGCGCTGCGCCACGCCGGCATGAAGAACCATGCCCGCGTGAAGATCGACTACATCGACTCCGAGACCATCTCGGCGCAAGACGTGTCGCGCTTGGCCAAGTACGACGCCATCCTGGTGCCCGGCGGCTTCGGCCAGCGCGGCGTGGAAGGCAAGATCTCGGCCGCCCGCTTCGCCCGTGAATCGAAGGTGCCCTACCTGGGCATCTGCCTGGGCATGCAGGTCGCCACCATCGAGTACGCCCGCCACGTGGCCGGCCTGAAGAACGCCAACAGCACCGAGTTCGACCCGGAGACGCCCACCCCCGTGATCGCGCTGATCACCGAGTGGAAGGACCGCGACGGCACCGTGAAGACGCGCGACGAGAAGTCCGACCTCGGCGGCACCATGCGCCTGGGTGCGCAAAGCTCCGACGTCACGCCGGGCACGCTGGCGCACAGCATCTACGGCGACGTGGTCACCGAGCGCCATCGCCACCGCTACGAAGCCAACGTCAACTACCTGGACGAGCTGCGCAACGCCGGCCTCGTGATCTCGGCGCTCACGCAGCGCGAGCACCTGACCGAAATCGTCGAGCTGCCGCAGAACGTGCACCCGTGGTTCATGGGCGTGCAGTTCCACCCCGAGTTCAAGTCAACGCCGTGGGGCGGCCATCCGTTGTTCAACGCCTTCATCAAGGCGGCGCTCGACCACAAGGACAAGGGCGCGGGCAGCACCAACAAGACGCTCAAGGCAGTGGCATGAAGCTTTGCGGATTCGACATCGGGCTGGACCAGCCTTTCTTCCTGATCGCCGGCCCCTGCGTGGTCGAATCCGAGCAGCTGCAGATGGAGACGGCCGGCACGTTGAAGGAAATCACCGCGTCGCTGGGCATCCCGTTCATCTTCAAGAGCAGCTTCGACAAGGCCAACCGCTCCTCGGGCACGAGCTTTCGCGGCCCGGGCCGCGACAAGGGCCTCGAGATCCTGGCCAAGGTGAAGCGCGAACTCGGCCTGCCCGTGCTGACCGACGTGCACACCCATGAAGACATCACCGAGGCCGCCAAGGTGGTCGACGTGCTGCAGACACCCGCCTTCCTGTGCCGCCAGACCGACTTCATCCACGCCGCGGCGCAGTCGGGCAAGCCGGTGAACATCAAGAAGGGCCAGTTCCTCGCACCGCACGACATGAAGAACGTGATCGACAAGGCCCGCGCTGCTGCAAAAGAAGCCGGCCTGGACGAAGACAGCTTCATGGCCTGCGAACGCGGCGCCAGCTTCGGCTACAACAACCTCGTGTCGGACATGCGCTCACTGGCGATCATGCGCGAGACGAAGGCGCCGGTCGTGTTCGATGCCACCCACTCGGTGCAGCTCCCCGGCGGCCAGGGCACCAGCTCGGGCGGCCAGCGCGAAATGGTGCCCGTGCTCTCGCGCGCGGCCGTGGCCGTGGGCGTGGCCGGTCTCTTCATGGAGACGCACCCCGACCCGAACAAAGCCCTGAGCGACGGCCCCAACGCCGTGCCGCTCAAGCACATGAAGGCCCTGCTCGAGACGCTGGTCGCGCTCGACCGGGTCACCAAGAAAAACGCTTTCCTCGAGGACAGTTTTCAAGCATGAGCAGCGGTTACGTCATTGCCCACGTCGAAGTCACCAATCCGACGCAGTACGAGGAATACAAGAAGTGGTCGAGCGTCGCGATGCAGGCGCACGGCGCCGAAGTCTGCGTGCGCGGCGGCCAGGTGCAGCCGCTCGAGGGCGACTGGAAGCCCACCCGCGTCGTCGTGCTCAAATTCCCCAGCTTCGAGAAGGCCAAGGCTTTCTACGAGACGCCCGAATACCTGAAAGCGCGTGAAGCGCGTGCCGGCGCCGCCATCATGAACATGATCGCGGTCGAAGGCCTTTGATTCCGTTTTTTGCCAGTCCACTCCACCAAGAGACCCAGAGAAAGAGATAGAGATGAGTGCAATCGTTGACATCGTCGGCCGCGAAATTCTCGACAGCCGAGGCAACCCCACCGTCGAGTGCGACGTGCTGCTCGAGTCGGGCACCATGGGCCGTGCGGCCGTGCCCTCGGGCGCTTCGACCGGTTCGCGCGAGGCCATCGAGCTGCGCGACGGCGACAAGAGCCGCTACCTCGGCAAGGGCGTGCTGAAGGCCGTCGAGAACATCAACACCGAGATCTCGGAAGCCGTGCTGGGCCTGGACGCCAGCGAACAGGCCTTCCTCGATCGCACGATGATCGACCTGGACGGCACCGACAACAAGGCCCGCCTGGGCGCCAAC
This sequence comes from Variovorax sp. GW821-FHT09D04, assembly GCF_059416405.1. Taxonomy (NCBI): domain Bacteria; kingdom Pseudomonadati; phylum Pseudomonadota; class Betaproteobacteria; order Burkholderiales; family Comamonadaceae; genus Variovorax; species Variovorax sp. GW821-FHT09D04. Next base: position 21,759 of record NZ_JBWKPA010000003.1, on the reverse strand, counting down.
GCCACCCTCGCCGTCTCGATGGCCGTGGCCCGCGCCGCGGCCGAAGAGTCGGGCCTGCCCCTGTACCGCTACTTCGGCGGCATGGGCGGCATGCAGCTGCCGGTGCCGATGATGAACGTCATCAACGGCGGCGCGCACGCCAACAACAGCCTGGACCTGCAAGAGTTCATGATCATCCCCGTGGGCGCCAAGAGCTTCCGCGAGGCCGTGCGTTACGGCGCCGAGGTGTTCCACGCCCTGAAGAAGATCCTGGGCGACCGCGGCATCAGCACCGCCGTGGGCGACGAAGGCGGCTTCGCCCCCAGCGTCGAGAGCCACGAAGCGGCCATCCAGCTGATCCTGGAAGCCATCGACAAGGCCGGCTACACCGCCGGCGAACAGATCGCCCTGGGCCTGGACTGCGCGGCCAGCGAGTTCTACAAGGACGGCAAGTACGTGCTGTCGGGCGAAAACCTGTCGCTCACGGCCGAGAGCTGGACCGACATGCTCGCGACCTGGGTCGACAAGTACCCGATCATCAGCATCGAAGACGGCATGCACGAAGGCGACTGGGACGGCTGGAAGCACCTGACCGAACGCCTGGGCAAGCGCGTGCAGCTGGTGGGCGACGACCTGTTCGTCACCAACACCAAGATCCTGCAAGAAGGCATCGACAAGGGCATCGCCAACTCGATCCTGATCAAGATCAACCAGATCGGCACGCTGACCGAAACCTTCGCCGCCATCGAGATGGCCAAGCGCGCGGGCTACACGGCCGTCATTTCGCACCGTTCGGGCGAAACCGAAGACAGCACCATCGCCGACATCGCCGTGGGCACCAACGCCGGCCAGATCAAGACCGGCTCGCTGTCGCGCTCGGACCGCATCGCCAAGTACAACCAGCTGCTGCGCATCGAAGAAGACCTCGGCGACATCGCCGTCTACCCGGGCCGCGGCGCGTTCTACAACCTCAAGTAGCGCCTCGCAGCCTGCATGCGCGCGCGCTTCGTCCCTCCTCTCATCCTGGTGCTCCTGCTGGTCATCCTGCAGTGGCAGCTGTGGAACGGGCGCGGCAGCGTGCGCGAGGTCGCCCAGCTCAGGACCCAGCTGGCCGACCAGAAGGACGCCAACGCCAAGGCCGCCCTCAACAACGAGCGGCTCGCGTCCGAAGTCAATGACCTGAAAGACGGCCTCGAGATGGTCGAGGAACGCGCGCGCGCGGAACTCGGCATGGTCAAACCGAACGAAGTCTTCGTGCAGATCGCGCACTGATCCTTTCCTTCGCCGCTTCTCGATGCCAGAGCTTCTCTCGGCCTCCGCCTTTGCGCTGTGGGGTTCTCCCGTCACCTGGCTCGAGCTCGTCGCCGCCGTGCTCGCGCTCGCGATGGTCGGCTGCAACATGCGCGAGATCCACTGGGGCTGGCCGCTGGCGATCGTCAGCTCGCTGCTCTACGTGGTGGTGTTCGCCAACGCACGCATCTACGGCGACGCCTCCCTTCAAGTCTTCTTTGCCTTCGTCGCCCTGTGGGGCTGGGCGCAATGGCTGCGCGGCTTTCGCGCCGACGGCAGCGCCTTGCGGGTCAGCCGGCTGTCGCCGCGCGGCACCGCATACGCCCTCGTGGCCTGCGCCATTGCGTGGCCTGTAGTCGCCCTCTTCCTGCGTCGCTTCACCAACACCGACGTGCCCTGGTGGGACGGCTTCGTCACCGGCCTGAGCCTGGTCGGGCAGTTCCTGCTCGGACGCAAGTTCATCGAGAACTGGCTCATCTGGCTGGCCGTGAACGTGGTCAGCGTGGGCCTGTTCATCCACAAGGGCCTGTGGCTCACGACAGCGCTGTACGCGGTGTTCGCCGTGCTCAGCGTGGCCGGCTTCCTGGCATGGCAGCGACGCCTGCCGAAGGCCACGGCGAAGGCGGTGCCGGCATGACGCCGAACCTGCCGACCGGCTGCGTCATCGCGCTCGTGGGCGCCGAGAGCACCGGCAAGACCGAGCTCTCGCGCGCCATCGCACAGCGCCTGCAAGACCGCGGCACGCCCGTCACGCTGGTGGGCGAGTACCTGCGCGAATGGTGCGAACGCGAAGGCCGCACGCCGCGCCCCGACGAGCAGCAGGCCATCGCCGACGAACAGAGGCGCCGCATCGACGCCGCTGCCGCCACGGGCGTGGTGGTGGCCGACACCACGGCGCTCATGACGGCGGTCTACAGCGAGCAGCTGTTCGCCGACACCTCGCTGTACGACAGCGCCCTCGCCGCACAGCGGCGCTATGCCATCACGCTGCTCACCGCGCTCGACCTGCCCTGGGTGGCCGACGACATGCGCGACGGCCCGCATGCGCGCCAGCCGACCGACACGCTGGTGCGCGCCGCGCTCTCGCGCGCCGGGCTCTCGTATGCCGTGGTGCATGGCAGCGGTGGAGAACGGCTGGCGAACGCCTGGAATGCGATCAACACCATCGCCGGCAACGAAGGCCGCGCCCGCACGCGCACCCGCCGCGATGCCAAGCCCGCCTCGTGGACATGGCCTTGCGAGAAGTGTTCCGACCCGGAATGCGAACATAAGCTCTTCAGCGACCTGATGGCGCGCCGCGACCCGCCCTGAGCCTTCCGGCTCCTGCGCGCCCTCTCCCCTTCACCGGAGACCCGATGCCCGTTTCGATTGCTGCGCGCCTTGCACCGCGCGCTCCCGCCGCCGCTTTCCTCGCCCTGCTGCTGACCGCCGGTGCCGCCTCTGCTGCGCCCGTTGCAGCCACCGTCGAGAACGCCACCACCGCCACGGCCTGCGCCGAGGAAGACAACGTGTCGATGGTGCTGCGCGGCGACGGCATCCGCCGCCTGCGCATCGAAGCGCTGCAGCCCAACTACCTCGGCAGCATCGGCAACGACGTCACCGCACCCGATTTCTCGGGCTGCAATTTCGACGGCGGCACCCACCCCACCGACCCGGCACACCGTTTCAAGAAACGCACCGTCGTGCTGCTCGACAACGCGCAGTGGCGCATCGTCGGCATGACGCTGCCGACCTTCTGGCGATCAGCGCGCGTGCCGGTGCAGGTCGGCGCGCGGCACGACCGCGGCTTTCACCTGCTGCAGGTGTTCAAGAAGGAAAACGGCAAGGCGCTCGAGGCCATCGTGCTCTACCCCTCCGACGGCTACTGGCGCCTCAAGCCGCTGCCCGAGGCGCGCTTCGGCGACGGCGTGTACGGCTCGTCGTTCCTGCTTGGCCCGGTCGTGCAGGCCGGGCGGCCGGTGGTGGACATCGCGTCGATCCGCGTCGTACCCCAGCCGCTGGCCATCCACCTGCGCTTCGCCGACGGCGGCAGCGCCGTGGCGCGCGTGACCGAGATCAGCCGCACCCGCACTGCGCTCGACGTGACGCTCTCCAAGCCCACAGCCAGCGCCAAGCAGCCCTTCGCGGTGCTGCGCTCGATGTATGTGACGCCCGACAACGCCGACATGAGCGAGGTCCGCTGGCAGGCCTCGCCGCAAGCGGCCGAGCAGGCGTTGCCGCTGCCCGAGGTGAAGACGCTGAATGCCACGCAGGTGCGCTTCGGCCGCAGCCTGCCCTCCAAGCACAACACGAGCGCGCCCGACATCGCATTCGGCGCCTTCGACGACGCAGCGCGCTGAGCTCAGGCCGCGCGCCGCACCTCGCCGGGCGTGAGGCCCAGCACGCGGCGCATGCAGCGCGCCATGTGGCTCTGGTGCGAGAAGCCGCTCTCGAGCGCCACGAGGCTCGCGGGCATCTCGCTGTTCAGCAGCAGGCCGCGCGCGCGGTCGACGCGGCGGTGCACCACGTAGGCATGCACCGCCTGGCCGGTGGAGCGCTTGAACTGCGTCTTCAGGTGCGAGGCACTCAGGCCCGCGACCTCGGCCAGCGCGGCCAGCGACAGGTCGCCGTCCAGGTGCGCCTCGATGAACTCCGTGACGCGTTTCAGCTGCAACCGCGTCAACCCCTGTTCGGGTGACGGCGCCACCTGCGGGCCGGCCGCGATCAGCTGCACCGCGAGCGCGGTGCCCAGGCTGTCGGTGTAGAGCCGGCCATTGGGAAAGCCCGCGCGCCGCTCGGCGTCGAGCGCCCAGGCGATGTGCTCGATCTGCGGGTCGCGGAACTGGTGGCGTTCGCCGAGCACCGCACGCTCGGCCGGCAGGCCCATCTCGTCGGCCGTGCGCACGAGCAGCGCGGGCGCCATGCGCACCACGACCGAGGTGCTCGGCGACTCTTCATGCCAGATGTCGGTGCTGCCGGCCGGCAGGATGTCGAGGTCGCCGCGCGTGTAGAGAAAGCGGTGGAACTGGCAGGCGCCCGCCACCGGCGCGCCCGCGTGCAGCTTGAGACGGTGGTCGGGCAGCGCCTCGTAGCCGACCACGCCGCCGGGGGTCTGGCGCACGTCGACGCGCAGGCTGTCGGTGGCGGGCGGCGCGACGAAGCTGTCGGCCGACAGCGCCACCTCGGACGCCGCACCACCGTGCCCGTGCAGATCGGTGTCCAGATCGGTATCGCTCATCGAAACATTATGGGCCGCGCGCGGCGTGCATGCCGTCGGCCGTTTGTGCTCCCCCACGGCTGAACGTGCGCGACCGCAAGCCGTGCGATCCGGATCATCGACGGCCATGAACACCACACCCCACACCCCCTACGCAGGCAAGAAGGCCGTCATCACCGGCGGCACCCTCGGCATGGGCCTGGCCACCGCGCAGGCGCTGCTCGACGGCGGCGCCGACGTGCTCGTGACCGGCCGCAACCCGCAGAACCTGGAGGCCGCACGCCGCGTGCTCGGCCCCTTCGGCGCGCGCGCACATGTGCTCGCGTCCGACACGGCCTCGCTGGCCGACATCGACACCCTCGCCGCCACCGTGCGCGAGCGCTTCGGCCGCATCGACCTGCTGCACATCAACGCGGGCATCTCCTCGCTCGAGCCCTTCGAGCAGGTGACCGAGGCCGGCTACGACCGCGCCTTCGCCGTCAACACCAAGGGCCCGTTCTTCACCGTGCAGCGCCTGGCGCCGCTGATGCCGGCGGGCAGCGCGATCGTCTTCACCTCGTCCATCGCGGACGAAGGCGGCATGCACGGCATGAGCGTGTACAGCGCCACCAAGGCCGCACTGCGCTCGATGGCCTCCGGCTTCGCGGCGGAGCTGGTGACGCGCGGCATCCGCGTGAACGTGGTGAGCCCCGGCTTCATCGACACGCCCACGCTCGGCGTGACCGACGCGAGCGCCGAAGAGCGCGCCGAGTTCATGCGCCTGGGCGACCAGATCACGCCGATGCGGCGCCACGGCACCTCGGTCGAAGTGGCGCGCGCGGTGCTCTTCTTCGCCTTCGAGGCGACCTTCACGACGGGCGCCCGACTCACCGTCGATGGCGGGCTAGGCCAGGGCCTGACGCCGGCGGCCGCCTGATCCGATCTCTCACCAAGGACCTCACATGACCGACGTTTCTCTCATCGGCCTCGGCCCCATGGGCATCGCCCTCGCGCGCGCCCTTCAAGCATCGAAGTTCACGCTGACGGTGTGGAACCGCACCACCGAGCGCGCGACGCCCCTCCTGAACCAGGGCACGGTGCTCGCACCGACGGCCCTGGCCGCCGTGCAGGCCAGCCCCGTCGTGCTGGTCTGCGTGGCCGACTACCCGGCGTCGCGCGCCATCCTCGCCGCGCCCGGCGTTCACGACGCGATGCGCGGCAAGGTGCTGGTGCAGCTGAGCACCGGCACGCCGCAGGACGCACGCGACGACTGGGCCGCGCTGAGCGGCGTGGCGTACCTCGACGGCGCCCTGCTCGCCACGCCGGGCCAGATCGGCCGGCCCGACACGCCGCTCTTCATCTCCGGCGAAGCACGCGCCCTTACCGCCTGCCGGCCGCTGCTCGAAGCCATCGCCGGCAACATCCAGCACATGGGCGAGCCGATCGGCAACGCGGCCGCCTGGGACCTGGCCACGCTGTCGTGCATGTTCGGTGCGATGAGCGGCTTCTTCCACGGCGTGCGCATCTGCGAAGCCGAAGGGCTGCCGGTGGACGGGTTCGCGCAGATGATCGGCGCGATCTCGCCGGTGCTCGGCGAAATGATCCAGGCCGAGGGCGAGGCGATCCACGCCGGCCGGTACGGCGAGCCCGAGAGCTCGATGGCCACCTGCGCGGGCTCGGGTCGGCTCTTCGTGAAGCAGGCGCGCGAGGCGCAGCTCGACGCCGGCTTTCCCGATTTCCTGATGGGACAGTTCGAGCGCGCGCTGCGCGCGGGCCTGGGCAACGAGCGCCTGGCCGCGATGGTCAAGGTGCTGCGGCAGCCGTCGCAGCCCGCTTGAACCGCGTCGCGCTTACTGGACGACCGGGCTGCCCGGCAGCTGGTCGCCCAGCGGCTTGAACAGCTGCGCGGTGTCGACCGCGTCGAAGCGGTACTGCTTGCCGCAGAAGTCGCAGCCGACCTCGATGTCGCCGCGCTCGGCGAGGATTTCCTCGGCCTCTTCCACGCCGAGCCCGCGGATCATCTGCGCCACGCGCTCGCGGCCGCAGGTGCACGCGAAGTGCGGGCCCAGCAGGCCGGCCTGCGGTTCGAAGCGCAGCAGCTTTTCTTCCCAGAACAGGCGGCGCAGGATGGTCTCGACGTCGAGCGTGAGCAGCTCGTCGCGCGTGAGGCTCGACGCCAGGATCGAGATGCGGTTGTATTCCTCGTTGCGGCCGATCTGGTCCTGGTGCGCCTCGTCCTGCGTCTGCTGCGAGGTGCCTTCGAGGTTGCCCTCGCCCTTGATGGGCAGGCGCTGGATCAGCAGGCCGGCCGCCACCTTGTCGTCGGCGGCGAGCACCAGCGTGGTATCGAGCTGCTCGCTTTGCAGCATGTAGTGCTGCAGCACGTCGCTGAGCTTGCCCAGCTTCTGGCCGTCGTCGCCGAACAGCGGCACGACGCCCTGGTACGGCGTGGTGCCGGGCAGCTTGTCTTTCGGGTCGAGCGTGATGGCGCAGCGGCCCTTGTTGTTCACGTTGACCATGTCGGGCAGGCGCGCGTCGGCCGGCAGGTCGCCGATCACTTTGGCGGTGGCGCGCAGACTCAGGTCGGGCTTGGCCTCGGCCACGGCCACCTTCACGGGGCCGTCGCCGAAGATCTGCAGGATGAGTGCGCCGTTGAACTTGATGTTGGCCTGCATCAGCGTGGCCGCGGCCGTCATCTCGCCCAGCAGCTCGGCCACGGGCGGCGGATAGGCGCCGGTGGCGGTGTTGGAGGCGCGCCGCGCAAGAATCTCCTGCCACGCATCCGTCAGGCGCACGATCATGCCGCGCACCGGCAGGCCATCGAACAGGAATTTGTGCAGCTCGCTCAAAACGGAATCTTTCTCTGTGTGCCTGCGCAGGTCAGGCGATTTTTTTCAGGCCCTTCGCGAAGCGATGGGCGTTTTCTACATAGTGCTCGGCGCTTTGCCGCAGCTTGGCGGCGGCGGCATCGTCGAGCGTGCGCACCACCTTGGCGGGCGAGCCGATGATGAGGGAGTTGTCGGGAAACTCCTTGCCCTCGGTCACGACGCTGCCGGCGCCAACGATCGAATTGCGGCCGATCCTGGCGTTATTCAAGACCACCGCCTGGATGCCGATCAGCGAGTTGTCGCCGATGGTGCAGCCGTGCAGCATCACCTGGTGCCCCACCGTCACGTTGTCGCCGATGGTCAGCGGGCAGCCGATGTCGGCGTGCAGCACCGACAGGTCCTGGATGTTGCTGTTGCGCCCGATGGTCAGCACCTCGGTGTCGCCGCGCAGCACGGCGCCGAACCAGACGCTCGCGTTCTCTGCCAGTTCGACATTGCCCATGACCTGGGCGCTGTCCGCGACCCATGCGCCTTCGCCAAGGCGCGGTGCAATGCCATCCAATTCGTAAATCGCCATCGTGGTTGTCTCCGGAGGGGCAAAACTAGAATTGTAGGGATGCACCCCCGATTGAGCGCGCTGGCCGCGCTGCGCCTGACAGACCCCGACGACAAGGTGGCCGCCACGCGCGCCACGGCTGCACAGGCAGCTACCATTTCCATAGCAATCGAGCCCCTGCGCACGCCCGGCGACGACGACGGCGTGCCCGGCCGCCCCGAGCGCCCGCTGCGCGTGGCCGCCACCGCCGTGCAGAAGCGCTCGCCCTTCACGCCCGAGGGCCGCGCCGCGCTGATCCATTCGATCTGCCATATCGAGTTCAACGCGATCAACCTCGCGCTGGACGCCGTGTGGCGCTACGACGGCATGCCCGAAGCCTACTACCGCGACTGGCTGCGCGTGGCCGACGAGGAGGCGCAGCACTTCACGATGCTGCACACGCACCTGCAGGCCATGGGCTGGCGCTACGGCGACTTTCCGGGCCACGACGGCCTGTGGAACATGTGCGAGAAGACCAAGGACGACGTGCTCGCGCGCATGGCGCTGGTGCCGCGCACGCTCGAGGCGCGCGGGCTCGACGCCACGCCGCTGATCCAGTCCAAGCTGAAACGCGTGAACACGCCCGACGCGCTGCGCGCAGTGGAAATCCTCGACATCATCCTGCGCGACGAAGTGGGCCACGTGGCCATCGGCAACCACTGGTACCGCTGGCTGTGCGAGCGCGCCGGGCTCGACGCCGAAGCCAACTACCCGGCCCTGGTCGCGCGCTACGACGCGCCGCGCCACAAGCCGCCTTTCAACCTCGAAGCACGCGGCCGGGCGGGCTTCAGCCCCGCAGAGCTGCGCGCGCTGACCGATTCCCGCCCCGAATGACCGAAGTGATTTCCGACCAGACCTGGTCACGCGCCGAGCTGCAGGCCTGCCTGCAGGGCCGCGACGCGCCGCCGCATTTCGAACGCTGCCATTTCGACGAGGCCGACCTGTCGCGCCTCGATCTGCGCGGCGCGCAGTTCACGCTGTGCAGCTTCGCCGAAACCTCGTTCGACCGCGCCCAGCTGGCGGACACGCGCTGGGTTGGCTGCCGCGCGCGCCAGGCCGACTTCGGTCTGGCCGACCTCACGAACGCGCGCTTCCAGGACTGCGACCTCAACAACACGCAGTGGGCGCGCGCCAAGCTGGCCTCGGCGCTCTTCACGGGCGTGAAGCTCACGGGCGCGCACTTCGGCGAGGTGTCGGCGCTGGGCGTCGTGTTCAAGGATTCGCTGCTGGTCGACGCGCACCTGCGCGGCCTGTCGTTCCGCAAGCAGACGCTCGCGCAGCTCGACCTGTCGGAGGCCGACCTCTCGGGCTGCGATTTCCGCGAGGCCCTCTTCGAAGGCGGCAGCCTGCGCAACGCGCACCTGAAGCTCGCGCGCTTCGAAGGTGCCGACCTGCGCGACGTGGACCTGGGCGGCCTGCGGCTGGCCAACGCCGCGCCGTTCAAGGGCGCGACCATCTCCCACCGCCAGGCCGCCGCGCTGGTCGAGGAACTGGGCCTGCGCGTCGTCTGAGATTCAGGCCGTCGCGGTGCGGCTGTGCACCACCAGCTTGGGCGTGAAGTACTGCAGCACCTCGCCGCGCTGGTTGCGCGTCTGGCAGCGCATCGAGACCATCGCACGGCCGGGCTTGGAGCGCGAGGGCGTGATGTCGACCACCTCGCTCACCACATGCAGCACGTCGCCGGGCCGCGTGGGCTTGGGCCACTGCAGCTCGCCGCCCGAGCCGATGATGCCGTCGGCCAGCGGGATGCCGCTGTCGACCAGCAGCTTCATCGTGAGCGCCGCCGTGTGCCAGCCGCTCGCGGCCAGCCCGCCGAAGAAGGTGTTCTTGGCGGCCTCTTCGTCGGTGTGGAAGGGCTGCGGGTCGAACTGCTGCGCGAAGGCCTTGATCTGCGCCGCGTCGAGCAGGTGTTCGCCGCTCTGGAAACGGTCGCCGACCTTCAGGTCTTCGAGATACAGCTTGTCCATGGGAGTCTCCTTGTTGCGTTGCCCGTCATTCTCGGGCGATCAGACGCGCTCGAGGATGGTGGCGATGCCCTGCCCGCCACCGATGCATTGCGTGGCCAGCGCATAGCGGCCGTTCTCGCGCGCGAGCAGCGCCGCCGCCTTGCCCGTGATGCGCGCGCCGGTCGCACCCAGCGGGTGGCCGATGGCCAGGCCGCCGCCGTCGAGGTTGACGGTGGCCGGGTCGAGCCCGAGGTCGCGGATGCAGGCCAGCGCCTGCGACGAGAAGGCTTCGTTGATCTCGACCACGTCGAGGTCGGCCACGCCCAAGCCCGCACGTGCGAGCGCCTTGCGCGTGGCGGGGATCGGTCCGATGCCCATGACGGCCGGGTCGACGCCCACGGTCGCGAACGAACGGATGCGCGCCAGCGGCTTCAGGCCGTGCTTGGCGGCGAAGGCGTCGCTGGTGACCAGCACCACGGCCGCACCGTCGGTCAGCGGCGACGACGTGCCGGCCGTGACCACGCCGTCGGGTCGGAACGCGGGCTTGAGGTTGGCCAGCGCCTCGGCCGAGGTCGCGGGGCGGATGCAGCCGTCGGCATCGACCACCTCGCCGGAGGCCAGGCGCACCGGCACGATCTCGCCGGCCAGCCGGCCCTGCGCACGCGCCTCGGTCGCCTTGCGGTGCGATTCGACGGCCAGCGCTTCCTGGTCGGCGCGGCTCACGTTCCAGCGCTGCGCGACGTTCTCGGCCGTCTCGCCCATCGAGATGTAGGCATCGGTGCTGGCCAGCAGCTCGGGGCTGGGCGAGAAGTTGAAGCCGCCCTGCGGCACCATCGTCATCGACTCCACGCCCACGCACAGGAAAGCGTCGCCCATGCCCGCCTCGATCTGCGCGGCGGCGATGTGCACGGCCTGCATCGACGAGCCGCAGAAGCGGTTCACCGTCATGCCGCCCACCTCGTGCGGCAGTCCGGCCAGGAGCCCGACGATGCGCGCCAGGTTGTTGCCCTGCGACGCCTCGGGGTAGGCGCAGCCCAGGATGATGTCTTCGAGCAGCGCCGGGTCGAGGTCGGTGCGCTGCAGCAGGCCCTGCACCACGCCGGCGGCGAGCGTGTCGGGGCGCACCCCGGCCAGCGCGCCCTTCTTCGCGAAGTGGAACGGGGAACGGGCGTAGGCGGAAATCACGGCTTTCATGGGAACACTCCTTAGAGAAAAACTACCTTCCAATCGGTAGGCTTCGGGATTCAAAAAAAGGCACGTCCGGCGTGCCCGTGGTGAAACGCATCGGTCAGTCCAGCGGCAGTGCGCGCCGCAGTTGGGCGATGGCGTCGTCGAAGTCTTCGACGCGGCCCGTCATGCGCGACGCAAGCAGCGCGCCCTGGCACGACGAGAACACGAAGGCCGCGAGCGAGGCCACGGGGTTGTCTTTCTGTGCCTGCACCGGCACCAGCGCGCCGAGCACGCCGGTGAGCCACATCACCTGGGTGTTGCGCAGCGCCTGCACGGCCTGGCGCAGGTCCTCGTTGATGCAGTCCCAGCCCGGCGCCAACGCGCCCGCGGGGCACAGGCCCGAGCCCGCCTTCAGCGTGTTGCGGTACATGCGGAAATAGGATTCGAGCGCGTCCTTGGGCTCGCGCGCGCGCGCCGCCACCCAGTCCTTGAAGCCCTGCGTGGCGCCCTGGATCACCGCGATGCCCAGCGCTTCCTTGGTGGGAAAGTGGTGGTACAGGCTCGCCTTGCGCACGCCCACCGCGTTGGCCACGTCCTGGAAGCTGAAGCCCAGGTACGAACGGGTTTCGATGAGCCCGCGCGCCACCGCGAGGATCTGCTCGCGGGTGCCGCCGGGGGCCAGGGTGGAAGCGTCGTTCATCTACCTACTATAAGGTAGGGAAACCCAGCCCTGCAAGCGCCGGGGTCAATCGGCCTTGATGCCCGCGGCCTTCACGATGCGGCCGTTGCTCTCGAACTCGCTGGCGATTTCCTTGGCGAAGGCAGCCGGCGTGCCCGGGGCGGGCACGTTGTCGGTGGCCGTGAGCTTGGCGCGCAGCTCGGGGCTGGCGAGCGCCTTGTTGATCTCGGCGTTGTACTTCGCAACCAGCGCCGCCGGCGTGCCCGCAGGCGCGAACACACCGAACAGCGAATGGATGTTGGCCGCGCTGTAGCCCAGCTCGGCCAGCGTGGGCACCTGCGGCAGGCTCTCGAGCCGCGCGGGCGCGCCCGCCGCCAGCGGGCGCAGCTTGCCCGACTGGATGTGCGCCGAGAGCGTCGGACTGGCGTTGGTCGACAGGATCTCGAACTGCCCGCTCAGCGCGTCGTTGAGCTGCTGGCCGCCGCCCTTGTACGGCACGTGCGTGATGTCCACGCCGGCCGTCGCGCACACCTGTTCGAGCACGATGTGCCCGAGCGAGGCCGGCCCCGACGTGGCCCAGCGCACCGCGCCGGGCTGCGCCTTGGCCTCGGCGATCAGCGCGCGGAAGTCCTTCGCCTTGCTGGCCGGCGTGGCCACCAGCAGCACGGGCGAATACATCACGCTGGCCACCGGCACGATGTCCTTCAGCGGGTCGAACGGCAACTTGCCCAGGTGCGGGCTCAGCACCAGCGGGCTGATGGCCGAGAAGCCCAGCGTCGCGCCGTCGGGCGCGGCCTTGGCCACGGCGTCCATGCCGATGGCACCGCTGGCGCCCGCGCGGTTGTCGACGATCACCGTGGTGCCCAGCTGCGTGGCGAGCCGGTCGCCGAGTGCGCGGGCGACCACGTCGCTCACGCCGCCCGCCGGGTAGGCCACGATGAGCCGCACCGTGCGCGGCACGGCCTGCGCATGCGCGCCGCTGGCCGCGCACAGCGCCGCGGCGGCGAGCAGCCGGGTCGTGGTGCGGCGCGGAGGCTTGGAGGCGGCGAGGAAGTTCATGGTGTCGATGAAAGGCATGCGTCGAGGAGAAGAAGAAAGATCGGTCAGTCCAGCTGCAGCTTGCGCTCTCGGATCAGCTTGGACCACTTCTCATTGTCCGCCTTGACGAAAGCCGCAAAGGCCGCCGGGCCGAGCGGATGCACCTCGGCGCCGGCCGTCGCGAACTTGGCCTTGATCTCGGGCGTCGCCAGTGCCTTGGCGAGTTCACCCGACAGGCGATCGACCACCTCCTTGGGCATGTTGGCGGGGCCGACCAGCCCCTGGAAGCCAACTGCCTCCATGCCTGCGAGGCCCAGCTCCTTCACGGTCGGCACGTCGGGCAGTTGCGGGTCGCGCACCGGGCCGGTCACGGCCAGCGCCTTGAGCTTGCCGCCCTTCACCTGCGGCAACAGCACGCTGCCCGCGTCGATGAGGATCTGCGTCTGCCCGCCGAGCAGGTCCTGCACCGCGGGCGCGCTGCCCTTGTACGGCACGTGCGTCATGTCCAGGCCCGTCACCTGGTTCATGAGCTCGCCGTTCAGGTGCGTCGAGGTGCCGTTGCCGCCCGAGGCGAAATTGACCTTGCCGGGCTGGCCCTTGGCCCACGCCACGAACTCCTTGAGGTTCTTGGCCGGATGGTCGGGCCGCGTCACCGCGATGTAGCTGCCCTGGCTGATCTGGCCGATGTAGGTGAACTGCTTGATGGGGTCGTACGGCGGCTTGCTCTGCAGGTACGGCGCGATGGCGAAGGGGCCGGTGTTGGCCAGCAGCAGCGTGTAGCCGTCGGCCGGCTGGCGCGTGAGCTCGGTCGCCGCGATCATGCCGCTCGCGCCCGGCTTGTAGTCGACCACCAGCTGCTGCTTGAGTGCTTCCTGCAGCGGCACCTGCACCGTGCGCGCCGCGAAGTCGATGCCGCCGCCGGGCGGGTAGCCGACGATCAGGCGGATGGGCTTGGCGGTGGGAAAGCCCTGGGCGATGGCGAGGCCGGCGGTCGTGGCCAGTGCGAGGCCGGTGCAGAGTCTGCGAAGGTTCATGGATGTCTCTCGATGTCTCTTGAATAAGAGCATCCATTTTGAAACATCGCCGGACCTCCGGCTCGCACCTGCTCAGGCTTCCTGCGCCTCCACGTCGTTGCCGATGAAGTTGCGCCCGCGCGCCCCGCCCTGCGCATGGCGCAGCATCTCCCGCGCCTCGTCCTCGCCCACGCCGTAGTCGGCGAAGCGCGTCTTCACGCCCAGCGATTCGATGAAGGCCGCGAGCTGCGCCGGTGCCTCGGCCAGCGGCATGCGCAGCGCCTGCGCCAGCACCGCGTCGCGGTCGGGCCGGCGGCCGATCGCGCGCGCCAGCACCATCGGCAGCGGGAACGAACAGGCGATGCCGTGCGGCAGGCCGTAGCGCAGCGTCATCTCGTACGAGATGGAATGCGCGAGCGCGGTCTTGGTGTTGGAAAACGCCATGCCCGCCTTCAGTGCCGCGAGTGCCATGCGTCCGCGCAGTTCGACGTCGTCGAGCCGGGCCATGAGCTGCGGCAGCACCTCCAGCGTGTCCTGCACGGCGGCCACGGCGAAGGTGTCGGACAGCGGATTGGCGTTGACGTTCCAGATGGCTTCGAGCGCGTGCGACAGCGCATCGAGCCCGCTCTGCAGCGTGACCGCCGCCGGCAGCGACAGCATCAGCTCGGGGTCGATGACCGCATGGCTCGGCCAGGTCTGCGGCAAATGCAGCGAGTACTTCTTCTGGCGCTCGCGGTCCCAGATGGTGGCCCAGGGCGTGACCTCGCTGCCCGTGCCGGCCGTGGTGGGCACGGCGATGAGCGTCTTGTGGCGCGTTGCCACGAAGGGCCGCTCGCCCGCGAGGCCCGCCACCAGGTCCGCGAAGCGCCCGTGGTCGTCGGCCACCATCAGCGCCTTCGCGGTGTCGATGGCGCTGCCGCCGCCGACCGCGACGATCACCTCCACGTCGGCATGCGTGCGCCAGAACCATTCGTAGGTCTCGGCCAGTTCCGCCACGTCGGGGTTGGGCCGCGTCTGGTCGAGCGTGCAGGCCAGCGCGTCGCCGAGCACCGACGCCAGCCGATCGAGCAGGCCCAGCGCGCGCGCCTCGGGAAAGGTCACCAGCGCGGCGCGCCGGCCTTCGAGCAGCGTCGGCAGGGACAGCAGGGCCCCTGCCCCGTACACGCTGTGCACGGGGTTGTGGTAGTTGGCGCTCATGGGAAAGTGGCTTCAGGAGGCGGCAAGAGCCGCAGGGAGAGAGCGGGCCATCAGCGCGCGCCCTGCTGGATCCAGCCGCGCAGCCGGGTCGAGAGGTAGTCGGCCGTCATGACCATCACGACGATCACCAGGATGCAGGTGGCCGTGTCCTGGTACTGGAACAGCTTCATGCTGCCCACGAGCTCGAAGCCGATGCCGCCCGCGCCCACCATGCCCAGCACGGTGGCCTGGCGCAGGTTGGTCTCGAAGCGGTAGACGATCACGCCGATCCACGCGGTGACCACCTGCGGAATGACGCCGAAGATGATGGTCTGGATCGGCCCCGCGCCGGTGGCGCGCAGCGCTTCGATCGGACCCTGGTCGATCTCCTCGATCGACTCGGCGAAGAACTTGCCGAGCATGCCCGCGCCATGCAGCGCCAGCGCCAGCACGCCGGGGAACGGACCGAGTCCCACGGCCGCCACGAAGATCAGCGCCAGGATGATCTCGTTGATGCCGCGCGTGATGTTCAGCACCTGCCGCATCGCGTGGAACACGGCGACGTTCGGCGAGATGTTGCGCGCCGCGAAGAAGCACAGCGGCACCGCGAGGATCACCGCCAGCAGCGTGCCCCACAGCGCGATCTGCACGGTCTCGATGGCCGGCTTCACGAGCTTGCCCATGAACTCCCAGTTGGGCGGCAGCATGCGCCCCAGGAAGTCGGCGATCCAGGGCATGCCTTTGCCGAGTTCGCTGAAGCTCACCTGGCTGCCGATGGCGGCCCACCAGAACACGCCGATGCCGGCGAGCACGGCCACGGCGTACTTCCACCAGCCGGGGTTGCCGGCGCTCTTGGCGATCAGCAGGTTGTAGCGTCCGAGGGCGATCATGATTGCTCCATGGCGAGTTGCGGGGCGGTGCGCACCGGCGCCGCATGAAGGGCCGCAGCGGGCACGCTCGGCGTTGCGGTGTCGGGCTCTGCGCCTGCAGCGGCGGCCTCGGTGCCCTCTTCCACGCCGCCCGGATAGATGAGGTGCAGCACCTCGTCGGTCAGCTCGTCGGGCCGGCCTTCGAACACGATGCGTCCGGCCGCCACGCCGATCACGCGCTGCGCGAACTCGCGCGCGTAGTCGACCTGGTGCAGGTTGCAGATCACCGTGATGCCGTCCTGCCGGCTGGCCTGCTTCAGGTAGTTGAGCACCTTGCGCGAGGTCTTCGGGTCGAGGCTGGCCACGGGCTCGTCGGCCAGGATCACCTTGGGCTTTTGCGCCAGCGCGCGAGCGATGCCCACGCGCTGCTTCTGCCCGCCCGAGAGCGTGTCGGTGCGCAAGTCGGCCTTGGGGTCGAGCTCGACGCGGCGCAGGCATTCGCGGGCGATGGCGATGTCCTTCGCGGGGAACACCTGGAACCACGACAAGAGCGCGGGCATGGAACCCAGCCGCCCCGTCAGCACGTTCTTGAGCACCGACAGGCGCGGCACCACGTTGTAGTGCTGGAAAATCATCGCGACGTCACGGCGCACCTTGCGCAGGCCGGCGCGGTCACCGCGCGAGCGCTCACCGTCCACGTGGATCTCGCCTTCGCTCGGCTCGGCCAGGTGGTTGATGCAACGCAGCAGCGTCGACTTGCCCGCACCCGACGCGCCGAGGATGACGACGAACTCACCCTTGGCCACCGTGAGGTCCACACGGTGGAGCGCGGTGAAGTCGCCGTAGCGCTTGCACAGCCCGCGGATCTCGATCATTTCATCTTCCTCAGGTCGAGGTTCAGCACCTTGGCCGTGTCGCGGATGATGTTGTAGGCCGCGTCGTTGGTCGGGTGGAAACCGTTGAGCAGGCCCTGGTCGGACCAGGGGATGTCCTTCACCTGCAGGAAGGCGGCCTGCACGCGCGTCTTGAGGTCGGCGGGCAGGTCCTTGCGCCACACGGTGGGCGACTCGGGAATGGGTTCCGACTTCCAGACCTCGACCAGGTCTTCGCGCTTGACCAGGCCCTTGGACACGGCGGCGTCGAGGATGCGGTCGGCGATGGCCGCGGCATCGACCTTCTTGTTCTGCACCGCGATCGCGCTCGAGTCGTGCGAGCCCGAGAAGATCACGCGGCCGAAATCCTTGTCGGGATTGAAGCCCGCCTTCAGCAGGCCGGCCTTGGGAAACAGATGGCCCGAGGTGGAGCTCGGGTCGACGAAGGCGAAGGTCTTGCCCTTGAGGTCGGCCACCGTCTTGATGCCGGTGTCCTTGTGGGTCACGATCTGGCTGTGGTACGAGGTGCGCCCGGCCTTCTTGGTCTCGGCCACCGCGAAGGCCTCGATGTCGGCCACCGTGGTGCCCAGCACATACGAGAAGGGGCCGAGGTAGGCCACATCGAGCCGCTTGGAACGCAGCGCTTCGATCACGCCGTTGTAGTCGGCCGCCACGAAGGGCTTGACCGTGAAACCGAGGGCCTTGGACAGCATGTCCATCATGGCCTGGCTGTTGGCGATCATGGCGCGCGAGTCCTCGGAAGGAATCAGCCCGACAGTGAGAACCTGCTGTGCCCGTGCCATCGGCACGAAGGCGGACGCTGTCACGGCGGCAGTGCCGAGCAGCAGCTTTCTACGCTTCATCATGGTTGTCTCCAGTGGTCTGCGTTGCATGGAATCCTCAGGTCGTTTCGAAGGGCAAAAGTACCCGTCTCGAGTCTTCCAGTCGTGCGTGTCATGGTCATGACAACGTGAGGATTCGGGACGTCCGGCGTGTTTCTGTCGAGGCCTGGTCCGTCTTGAGCGCGAGTACATCACTGGTACTCATATCGATCAAATTCAAATTTTTTCGATGATCTATATACTGAACCTATAGATCAGAAAGGCTCCCGCGATGCGCCTCACCCAGCTGCGTTCCTTCTATGCCGTGGCCCGCGAAGGCAGCTTCACGCGGGCCGCCGAGCACCTGCATGTGAGCCAGCCCACCATCACCACGCAGGTGCGCTTTCTCGAAGAGGCCTACCAGGTCGAGCTCTTTCACCGGCGCGGCCGGCGCGTGCAGCTCACCGAGATCGGCGAGCAGCTCATGCAGCTCGCGCAGCAGATCTTCAGCCTCGAAGGCGATGCGGTGGCGCTGCTCGGCGACGCCGGCAAGCTGCGCACCGGCCACCTGCGCGTGGCGGCCGTGGGCCCGTACCACGTGACCAAGATGCTGGTCGACTTCAGCCTGCGCTACCCCGACGTGAAGGTCACGGTGAGCACCGGCAATTCACAGGACGTGCTCGACCGCCTGCTCGACTACAGCGCCGACGTCGGCGTGCTCGCACAGCTGGTGCGCGACGATCGCTTTCTGTCGGTGCCCTTCAGCCAGCACCCCGTCGTGATGTTCGTGCCCTCCACGCACCGCTTCGCGAAGCGGCGCAACATCCGGCTCGCCGAGCTGCAGGGCGAGCGGCTCATCCTGCGCGAGCAAGGATCGACCACGCGCAAGGCACTCGAACTGGCGCTCGCGAAAGCCAAGGTCGAAGTCGACGTGGTGATGGAGATCAGCAGCCGCGAAGTGATCCGCGAAGCCGTGGCGCAAGGCCTGGGCATCGCGGCCGTGTCGGGCGTGGAGTTCGTGCCGGGGCCCAACCTGCACATGGTCGGCTTCAGCGACACCGAAATTTTTACCTACGCCCACGTGCTGTGCCTGGCCGAGCGACGCGAGATGCGCATGGTCAGCGCCTTCTACGACACGCTGGTGCCGGCCATCGAGGCGCGCAAGCGCAAGAGCTGAGAACGAACGCAGCCTCAGCCGCGCGGATGGTGCTGCGCGTGCAGCTGCTTCAGGCGCTCGCGCGCCACGTGCGTGTAGATGGTGGTGGTCGAAATGTCGGCATGGCCCAGCAGCAGCTGCACCGCGCGCAGGTCGACGCCATGGTTCAGCAGATGCGTGGCGAACGCATGGCGCAGCGTGTGCGGCGACAGCGGCACATGGATGCCTGCCGCGGCCGCCTGCTTCTTCACGATGACCCAGAACATCACGCGCGTCATGCCCGCGCCGCGTGCGGTCACGAACAGGTCGGGTGTCTGCTGGCCGTCGAGGATCACGGGACGCGACTCGTCGAGGTAGCGCTCGATCCAGCGCCGCGCCTCGCCGCCGAAGGGCACGAGGCGCTCCTTGTTGCCCTTGCCGAGCACGCGCAGCACGCCGTCGTTCAGGCTCATGTCGATGGCCTTCAGGGCGACCAGCTCGCTCACGCGCAGGCCGCTCGCGTACATCAGCTCCAGCATGGCGCGGTCGCGCAGGCCGAGCGGGCTCTCGACATCGGGCGCGGCCAGCAGGTCGTCGACCTGCTTCTCGGACAGCGTCTTGATGGCGCGCGGCATCTGGCGCGCGGGCATGAGGCGGATGCTCGGGTCGGCCGTGATGCGGCGCTCGCGCAGCGCCCAGCGGTAGTAGCGCTTGAACACCGTGAGCCGGCGGTTCGCAGAAGTCGCCTTGCCCTTGGTGGACAGGCGCACGCCCATGTAGGCCTGCAGGTCGGTCTCGCGTGCGGTGTCCAGCCCCATGCCGCCGCGCTGCTCACGCAACCACTGCGCGAACAGCGCGAGGTCGCGGCGGTAGGCGGCCAGCGTGTTCTTCGACAGCCCGTCCTCGAGCCAGAGGGCGTCGATGAAGGTGTCGATGTCGGCGGTGGGGGGAACGGCGGCGGCCTCGGTCATGCGGTGCAAGATAACAAAAGAAAAAGCCGCCCGGAACGCGGGCGGCTTTCGGGGGAAGCGAAGAGGCTCAGTCGAGCTTGAGGTTCTGCTTCTTCACGACCTGCTTGTACACGTCGAACTCGGCCTTGATCTGCGCGGCGAACTGGTCGGGCGTGTTGGCCACGATCAGCGAGCCGGTGTCTTCGATGCGCTTCTTCACGGCCGGATCTTCCACCGCCTTCTTCACGCCGGCGTTGATCTTGTCGACCACTTCCTTCGGCAGGCCCTTGGGGCCGAGGATGCCGTAGTAGGCCATGCGGTTGACCGGCTCCAGGCCGACTTCCTTGAAGGTCGGCACGTTCGGCAGGCCGGCCACGCGCGTCGGCGCCGACACCACGATCGGCACCAGGCGGCCGCTCTGGATGAAGGGCATCGCCGAGGGCAGGTTGTCGAAGATGATCGGCACCTGGCCGGCCACCACGTCGTTCAACGCCGGGCCCGCGCCGCGGTACGGGATGTGCGTGACGAAGGTGGTGGTCAGGCTCTTGTACAGCTCCATCAGCAGGTGGCCGATGCCGCCCGTGCCCGACGAGGCGTACGAATACTTGCCCGGGTTCTTCTTCAGCTCGGCCACGAACTCGGCGTAGTTCTTGGCGGGGAAGCTCGGGTTGACGGCGATGACGTTCGGCGTGGCCGCGATGTTGATGATCGGCGTGAAGTCGGTGATCGGGTCGTACGGCGTCTTCGGGTTGATGGCCGGGTTGGCCGCCGTGCTCGACACCGTGGCCACGCCCAGCTTGTAGCCGTCGGCGGGCGCCCGCGCGGTTTCAGCCGCACCCACGATGCCGCCGCCACCGGCGCGGTTGATCACCACCACCGGCTGGCCCAGCACCTTGCCCAGCGGGTCGGCGATCACGCGCGCCACGATGTCCGTCGTGCCGCCGGGTGCGAACGGCACGCTCAGTTCGACCGGCTTGTTGGGATAGCCTTGCGCAAAACTCTGGCCTGCCACTGCGACCAGCGCGGCAGCGCCCGCAAGCGCGCTCCATTGACGACGTTGCATCGATAACTCCTTGACTTGACGGAACCGGCCGGGGCGGCCGGAAAAAAGCGAAGCCCGGATGCTAGCGGGTCGGGGCTTTCCGTCATGCTGTGGAATACCCACGGTTGTGCCGGTTTATGCTCGAAGCGGTGAACTACGCGCAGCTGCTCTTCCCCGATTTCTCCCTCATCGCCATCGGCTGGCTCCTGTGCCGCTACACCGCGCTCGACCGCCGCGTGTGGGACCAGGTCGAGAGCCTGGTGTATTACTTTCTATTTCCCGTCCTGCTGTTCCATTCGATCGTGCGCAGCCCGCTCGACTTCGGTGCGACCTCGAGCCTGCTGACCGCGGGCGTCGGCGTCGGGCTGGCCGGCATCGCGATGGCCTACGCCCTGCCCTTCGTGCCGGGCCTGCGCGCGCACATCGACCGGCACGACCACGCCGCGAGCGCGCAGATCGCATTCCGCTTCAACTCCTTCATCTGCCTGGCGCTGGCCGAGCGGCTGGCCGGGCCCGAAGGCCTGCTGCTGATCGCGGTGTTGATCGGCGTGTGCGTGCCGATGTTCAATATCGCCGCCGTGTGGCCGATGACGCGGCACGCGCAGACCGGCTTCGTGCGGCAGCTGGTGCGCAATCCGCTGATCGTGGCGACGCTGGCGGGGCTGCTGGCCAATGTGCTGGGGCTCACGGTGCCTGGCTGGTTGACGCCTACGCTCACGCGGATCGGGGCTGCGTCGCTGGCGTTGGGGCTGCTGGCGGCGGGGGCGGGGATGCAGTTCGCGACGTTGGGGCGGGGGAAGGTGTTGGCGGTGTCTGTGCTGGCGATACGGCACTTCTTCTTGCCGCTCGTGGCTTGGGGGTTGTCGCTTGCACTGAAGCTGGACGCTACGCAGGCTTCGGTGTTGATGGCTTTTTCTGCTGTGCCGACCGCTTCGAGTGCTTATGTGTTGGCGGCTCGGATGGGATACAACGGGCCTTATGTGGCAGGGCTGGTGACGCTGTCTACGATCTTGGGGGTAGTTAGCTTGCCGTTTGCGTTGGCTCTGCCTCGGTAGTTGCCGCGTGGTCGTAGGACGTTCCGAGGCCGGGTCTCGCCCCGGCGGGCGACCTACTTTTCTTTGCTTCGCCAAAGAAACGTAGGCAAAAGAAAGGCGACCCTACTGTCTGCGTCCCTCCGCTTC